>CAZFRM010000058.1:0-3288 GCA_964521255.1 uncultured Roseivirgaceae bacterium | reverse complement strand
CTAGGCTTACAAATCAATTGATTTTCAATGAACTGGAAAACGTTAGTCAGAATGCATTTTAATGGTCATTTCAACAGAAGATACTTATCTTAGATTCAACAAGTCTTCACGGAGACAGAGCGGTGTCAAAACTCATTTTTATATTAATTGTACTTACTTTTTTCCATGGGAATGGACTGTGTCAGAATAAGGCAATAACCGACAGTTTGCTTCAGCAATTAAACAGCACAAAACCTGACACTTCCCATGTTAACACCTACATCGCGTTATATCTTCAATTCTCCCGTTCGGATCCTGATTCGGCAATTGGGTATGCGCAACAGGCGAAAGCGCTGGCAGAAAAACTGGATTTCGCCAAAGGGCTTGCAGACGCATGCTACAGGCTAGGTGCGGCGTACACAAACCTTCGTCATTTCGATATGGCGGAGAGAGAATTCACGCAATCTCTTGCATTATCAGAATCCCTTCGTGATGATGGGGATATCGCAACCGTGTATTCCGGTTTAGGCAAGGTTTATATTGAAAGAAATGAATTCGACAGGGCGGCTTCTGTGTACTTAAAGGCATTGAAAATATTAGAATCCATTGACGACAAGAATTCTCAGGCAAGGGTACTGAATGATCTTGGCACGCTGTATAAAAGACAGCGACGGAATGACAGGGCGTTGGCTTACTACGAAGAAGCGCTGGCTATTGTCCGCAAGCTTAACTTTCAGCCTGGTATTTCAGCCTGCCTGATGAACATTGGTAATATGTTCACTGAGACACAAGAATACGACAAAGCACTGCCCTATCTGCTGGAGTCATTATCAATCAAAAAAAAGATCGGCGATAAACTGGGAGAATGCAGGGGCCTGCTCAATATCGGGAACGTATACCGCGAATTAAAAAGATACGACCAGGCATACGATAAATACCTTGAATCATTGGCGCTGGCTGAGAAGGTCGTAAGTCCCAGGGAAATCAATGTGATACAATTCAACCTTGCATTGAATGAATTCCAACGGGAGAATTTTACGAGATCATTATTCTACTGCGAACAATCGATGAAGCAATCACGGCTTAACAACGATCTTGAAATGGATATCAAAAGCCGGTATTTATTGGCGGAAAATTACGCTGCCCTGGGTCAGATAGACAAGGCGTACGAGCATAGCCGGGTGATAAGCGCCTTAAAAGACAGTTTGTTCGATGAAAGGATCATCAACATCAGCGCAGAGCTTGATGCCAAATACCAGAGCGAAAAAAAACAACAGGAGATCAATTTTCTTAACACGGAGAATCAATTGAATACCCTTCAGTTAAAGAAAAGTAAGACCGAGAGAAACTATCTGATAGCGCTTGCAGTACTGGCCTTTTTGCTGGGAATAGTGATGTGGAGCCGGTACCGCATAAAACTAAAATCCAACCAAAAGCTTCGTGAACTGGATAGGGTCAAGTCAAACTTCTTTGCCAACATCTCCCACGAATTTCGCACTCCTCTTACCTTAATAGCAGGTTCTCTTGAGGATCTAAGCGATAATGGAATGACTAAAGAAGAGGAGCAGAAGCATTTTGCTGTGATGCAGAAGAATACAAAGAGGCTGCATCAGCTCATCGAACAACTGCTTGATCTCTCCAAGTTAGATGCCGGCAAGCTCCAGTTGCAGGTAACGCCAACAAATACGGCAAGTTTCCTGAATGCGATAACTTCCTCCTTCTCTTCCTGGGCCACGCAAAAAAATATAACCTTAACCGTTGATCTCCCTGAGAATGACATACAGGCTCATGTAGACCAGGATGTGCTGGAAAAGATCATTGACAACCTGTTGTCGAATGCAATCAAATTCACACCTCACCAGGGCAAGGTTTCCCTTTCCGCAACATGGAATACGGATGAGCTGACGATCGATGTTGCCGACAGTGGTCAGGGTATACAGGCAGACAAGATTAACCGGATATTCGAGCGATTCTACCAGGGTGATGATTCAGCAACCCGCCGGCAGGAAGGATCCGGCATCGGGCTGGCGCTTGTAAAAGAACTGGTATCGTTACACCATGGTAAGATCAGTGTCAGAAGCCAGCCCGGAGAAGGAACTGTCTTTACGGTAAGTATTCCAATCCATGAAAAATACTATGCTTCCGCTGAAACCGGTTTGAAACAAGGTGACCAGGAGAAGGAGACAATAAAAAGTTATGAATCATCACCACTAGCGGATCAGGGTTCACACGAACCTGACCCCGATCATCCGGTCATCCTGGTTGTAGAAGACAACATTGACCTCGGGCATTATATCGGTGAGCATTTGCCGGAATATTCAATTCTCCTGGCAGCCAATGGCGTAGCGGGATTTGACAGTGCTGTTCAGTATGTTCCTGATCTTATCATCAGTGATGTGATGATGCCGGAAATGGATGGTGTAGAGTTCTGCCGGAAAATAAAATCAGAGGAAAAAACCAGTCACATTCCCGTTATTCTGCTTACTGCGAAGGCCGACATTGAAAGCCGCCTTGAGGGACTTGAAACGGGTGCTGACGATTATATGACAAAACCCTTCAACGCCCGGGAACTGCAGACGCGGGTGAGGAATCTGATCATCCAACGTGAAAAATTAAGGGCGCGGTTCAGCCAGATTGTTGTGCTGAAACCCAAAGACATAGCGCTGACATCTCCGGATGAGGCATTCCTGGAAAAAGTAATGTCGGTAATTGAAGTTCATTTGGGAGACTCAGAATTTTCCCAGGATGACTTTCAGCGGGAAGTCGGGATGAGCAGAATGCAGTTGCACCGCAAGCTAAAAGCATTGACCGGTCATTCCCCGGGTGAATTTATTCGCATTCAACGTTTGATCCGTGCAAGCGAAATGCTTCTCAAGACCAGCAATATATCTGATGTATGTTATCAGACGGGCTTTACCAGCCTGTCTTACTTTGCCAAATGTTTTAAGAAACAATTTGGCACCAATCCCAAGGAATATGCGCTGAATCATTCAAATACCTTTTAAGCGCTGAATTTAATTCTGCCATGTTACACCGTTTTTGTTTTTTGGGATAATTGTATCCCTTCCTTTTATGTCAGGGCTTCACCTTTGTCCTGATAATTTATTCGGATTGCTTTAACGAATCTTTAACAGAAAAAATATCATGAACAAAATTGCACTTGCTTTTTCCGCATGCTTCCTGTGCCTTTATGCGGAAGCACAAATTGAACGTGGTAAGATCCTTGCCAGCGGATCGTTGGGATTTAGCTCCCAAAATTCAGAACTCCTGATCTATCGTAAAAGTTTATGTCGCTAAAGTGTAGTGAAG
>CAZFRM010000057.1:0-3907 GCA_964521255.1 uncultured Roseivirgaceae bacterium | reverse complement strand
TGGAATAAAGCGGTATCTTTCGAATACCTTCGCCCATGCTGGGCGCACACAAAATACATATGCCATGCAGGGGTTTAGTGTTGCCATTTACGTGTAATCAACTAATTTAGTATATCAACGTGGGACAGTGACGTGTTTCAAAACCCTGCACGTCATATGTACAAACGTTATGCACAATGCCTCGCGGACAGAGTAGTGGCCACCGCGCATTGGCACATTTGCTTGCCGCACATTCCATCGCGACACCAAAGCAAGCAAAAGAGCCAACCTTCCCACCCGCACGACACGACAACTAATGACAGATTTTGTAAATTGGCAGACTAACGACAACTTTTAAGACTTTGGAACTATTTGACCATATAGAACAAAATAACACAGAGGACAAGAAGAAGAAAATTGGACAGACTGAAATCCAATATGTAAAATCTGCTAGTATTTTGACCGCAGCCAAAGGTTTTATGGGGGCATATGACTTCACGCTCAATCCATATTCAGGATGTTCATTTGGTTGCAACTATTGCTATGCAGCATTCTTTTCCAGGTCATCAGAGGAAAAAGATAATTGGGGTCATTGGTTAAAGGTAAAGGAGAATGCTTTACAGCTTCTTCTAAAATGGAGAAAAAAGCCATTATATAACAAGACGATTTACATCAGCAGTGTTACAGATCCGTATCAGCCAATTGAGAAGCAAATTGAGTTAACCAGAGGAATACTTAAAGAATTATCTAGTTACCATAAACCAAGACTTGTTATTCAAACTCGAAGCCCACTGGTGACAAGGGACATTGACCTATTGAAAACTTTTGATGTTGTCCAAGTTAACATGACAGTCACTACAGACAGTGAAGAAGTTAGAAAAGCATTTGAACCACTTTGTCCATCAAACAAAACAAGACTGAGCGCGATAAAAGAAGTGACCGAAGCAGGTATACAAACCTGCATTACAATGACACCGCTTTTACCAGTTACAAATGCTTTAGAATTTACGCATGAGTTAAAAAGTACGGGTGTAAAAAAATTTATTGTTCAGCCATTTCATCCAGACAAAGGAAAATTCATTGCAAGCACAAGAGAAGACGCATTAGCGCAAATAAAACGGATGAAATGGGACGAATCTAAATATTTGGAAGTAGTTAATGTATTTAGAAAAGAACTGCATTGGCTTGGACAAGGTAAAGATGGTTTTGCTCCGATTTAAAAGTTATGAAAGAACAGTTAGCAACTTGGTTAAAGGGAGAGCAAGGCAATCTTGACAAAATCATTGCTACAGCTTCTGTTGCTTTCTATAACGCTAATAAGGAAAATCCAAATTTCAAGTATGACCTTAAACAATGTCATATTGAAAGCTACAATTTAGTTCGTGGAAAGGATTTATGCTATGATAGACCTAATACCGCCTTTGCCTATTCTTTGTGGTATCATCCGAGGCGCATAAATACATTTCTCTCATTTTTCTTAAATAAAGTAATTGAGCATCAAGGAGAACACCTTGAGAT
This sequence comes from uncultured Roseivirgaceae bacterium, assembly GCA_964521255.1. Lineage (GTDB taxonomy): Bacteria > Bacteroidota > Bacteroidia > Cytophagales > Cyclobacteriaceae > ZC4RG29. Next base: position 2,410 of record CAZFRM010000057.1, on the reverse strand, counting down.
TTTTGACTTAGGCGCTGGCACTGGAGCAATTCAGTGGGGACTTGCACTCATCTACGTTGGCTTCAAACGAATGGGGAAAAAGCCACCTCGAATTAGTGTGATTAATATCGACACAAGTCCATTTATGCTCGTCTACAATAAAGAGTATTTATGGAAAGAGTTTATTAAAGTTTACCCTGAAATTGATTCAAACTTCATCGCTGAATATGAGGTAAACTCATGGAATAATGAGAGGAGTATTGAAACATCGAATCCTATTTTAGCAGCTAGCTACCTTTTTGATGCTTCGGATAACAAAGTGGAGATTGCAAATGATTTCTCCTCACTAGTTAAAAAGTACAAACCCAATACTGTCCTACTTTTAACTTCAAATCAATCAGAGAAAATTGTTTTTCTATCAGAGTTAGAAAAGGAGTTTAAAACGCAAGGATATAATACTCAAAGAGTCACCGAATCTAATTTGCTTTTCACTAAGCCATTGCAAAACATAAATAAAATTAGAACCCAACTTGGTAATGCCCTTAGTGTTTCGGAGCTTTCAAGAGGTTCTTCTTGGTTTGATAATAGTCACTCTGGATTGATTCTTCAGAAACCTCAATCACAAATAACTTTTACCGCTGGTTCAAGATCCATTTCGCACTTGGACATTTATAATCCGCCAATTACAGTAAGACGTGATGTGGTGCTGAATGAAAAGCAATTAAAGGCTGCCCGAAAAGGTGAAAGTCCATCGGTAATTGTTGGCCCTGCTGGATGTGGAAAAAGTATTGTTATTACAGAAAAAATAAAAAATATAGTTGAAGAACATAAGTACTCGACAGACCTAAGGATTCTTGTAACGACCTTTAACAAAGGATTAATTGGAAAGCTAGCTGAATGGTTGAAAGACTTATTAGATTCAAGTAGATTCAGTATTAAGTTTGATACAAACTACAATGGCTACAATGAGAAATCAAGCCATTTTACATTTACAAACTCCGCGCACACTAATATTCGGCTGTTACACTTCGATATGTTACCAAAGTTACTAGGCGGTGTGAGATATAGAGGACTTGTTAACATTGATCAACATTACAACCTGCTGAAGGAGATTATTCTTAAAGTAAAAAAAGAAGATAATATCACCAGTGATCAGTATGACAACATACTAAATCCCGATTTTCTTTTTGAAGAGTACCATCGAGTCATTTATGGATTACAGGTGGGTATTTCAAAAGGAGAAGAAAACTACATGACAGTTAAAAGAAAAGGTCGAGGTAATAATCCTTCCCTTCCCACGAACAGTATCCGCAGAAAGCTTGCTTGGAAATGTTTAACAGAGTACGCCCAGAGAATGCATAAAGAGGGTATTCAGAGTTTTACTTTACGTAGACAATATTTATACTCAAAACTAAAATTTGAAGGACTCCAGCTAAACTACGACTACATATTAGTTGACGAATTTCAAGACTGCACAGATGCCGATTTTGAAATTTTCTATTCAATGATTGAGAACCCCAACAACTTTACTATTGCGGGCGATTTAGCTCAATCTATTCATCTTGGAACAGCAGCTAGAATTCCAAGAGATGAAAGAATGGATAGACGTCAATTTCATCGACTAGATGGCTCTTATCGACTTCCCGTTAGAATAAGCGAGGCGATTAAAAGATTATCACACGCAATCGTTCAAAGGTTTGGCAATGATGAGGGCGTTAATGACATAACCCCTTATAAAGGTTCGCCACCAGGTGCAAGGCCAATCGTAGTTTTCGGCCAGACAACTTCTGAGTTGGCGGATAAGGTATCAGCAATTTTTAAGCAGTATAAAATTTATGATCTTCAACAAATAACCATCTTGGAGAAAGATTTAGAGTTACAGCGTGAAATTGTTAAGCGGGGAATAACATGCGAGACAGATACAATACTAAGCTTAAAAGGACTTGAGAAGGAATGCGTTCTTTGGTCTACCAGTAGACCTCTTGAGTTTGAAAATGAAGTCTTTGAGTTTACATACACGATAATAACAAGGACATCCTGTATTTTAATAATTGCCCTTACTGACAACACTCAAAATATTTACAAAAAAATTCTTGGACTCTTAGACAGAGAGAGACTTATCATGTGGGACAAGGTATCTGAAGAGAAATTTGAAATATTTAGTGAAGCCTATGAAATGACAACTGTGACAGATGAAGAATAAATTTGAAATTTACAGCCGACAGTGCCGAACTAACTTATGGGTTCGAGTGACAATGACGACAGGATATTAGTGCTTCGAATAGCAGCACCAATGCCAAAGCCGCACAACTCCAACCCGCATCCAAAGCTTTGGCATCCGTGCTGCTTAGTAACGGTCGACTGCGGCACTGTGCATAACATATAAGGCTTAAACGAAGTCCCCGCGCGCAGAGAATTGGCCACGAAGCTC
>CAZFRM010000056.1:0-4211 GCA_964521255.1 uncultured Roseivirgaceae bacterium | reverse complement strand
TGTCACTGACGCAACGGGAATGTTGAGCAAACTACCGAAGGTTTAGTTCAACACAATGTTTATGCAATGGTGGGGTGATGTGTAAGCTATAAGTTTTTATCTTCGCTCAACGTTTGGTCACGGTGGACAGATACGTTTTCAAAAACCCGCCACTGCATAAACACCGACGTTAGCAAACATGCCGCGCAAGTCCGACACGCGTGACCGTCTTTGAAGTTCATTTCGTCCTGGCGTGAAGCGAGGTTTCCATATCGTGCCTGCCGACCCGCAAGGGAAAAGAGGACAGAGGAGTCGGAAGATAAAATTTGATGGAGGGGGATTAGGAACGGAAGGAGGAAGGATACGCCGAGCTCATCCCATTCGCCCAGGAGACTGGCCGGGATAGGCGCTTCGCATGAGGGATTTTTCCCGCCCGCACGGCACTTAACAAACGCGGACCGAACCCCCGGCACGTTTGCTAACAACATGTATGTTCAACAGCCTGGGATGGGTTAAGTGAAAGTTTTATCTTAGCTATGACGTTCGGTTACGGCGGACAGCTTTCGGGTATCAATGCCGGCTGCTGCCCATACATCAGAACGTTGTGCGCAACTGCTCGTTGACGATTTGACCAAGAACGAAAAATGAGAATCGACTTAAGCGACTTGACGATAAAGTTTCAAACTGAAATATCCGACCGGTTGACCGAGGACTGGACTTGGTTAATTGGGACAAATACAAAAGTCATTTTAGTTTCAGCTATTGGTGACATGTTTCTAACGAATGACAATGGAAATATCATTTGGTTAGACGTTGGACAAGGAAAAATAGAAATGGTCGCAACGGACAAAAAGGAATTTGAAAGAAAACTGACGGACATTGAACAAGTAAACGAATGGTTCATGATTGACCTGACGACACAGCTACGACTTTCGGACAATAAATTAAAAGACGGACAGATTTACTCCTATAAAAAACTTCCGGTAATTGGTGGTGACTATTCCGTAGACAATTTCGGACCTTTGGACATCGAAGTTCATTTTCGTTTTGCCGCAGAAATACACAGACAAATCAAAGACCTCCCTGACGGAACAAAGGTTAATATAAAATTTGTAGACTAAGGGCAGCAGCGCACAACAAAATGTTTATGCCAGCTTGGGGTGATGCGTAGATTTGAAGTTTTGTTTTCTTAATTTCGTTCGGCAACGTGGGACAATGATGCGCTTCGAAAACCCAAGCCGTCATAAACATAGACGTTGTGGGTAATTGGGCCGCCTCCGTGGACAGATTCGACAAAATGGAAAAAAGAGTAATCAGAGACATTCGACATTACGAACTAAGACCAGACGAATACACTGGTAAGTTTGACGGTATACTAGGGAATGTTTATAAAGGGTCATTTGAAATTAAGTGTATCGGACAAAGAATCGCGAGAAAGTTAAATGAGCTTAAGTTTATCACGGGCGACTTTGACCATTTGTACATTTACCTAAACGATAAATTGGACAATGGGACGATTATTGAACGGGACTTCGAGTACGATAAGCAAGTGAAATGTTTTGACTTCGGGCAAAATGTAAACGAATTCAACAGTCTGACAGACAACGAGAGAGAAAAAAGAATTAATGAAATGACTTTTAAGGTTCTGAAATATAAATTTGGACAAAACAATAATGACAAGGAACTGATTGACTCCGTTGAGAAACTGATTGAGGGAGAAGGAAAAAAGATAATCATCAATTATAAGGACAAAGAAACCAAGGACTATAAACTTAATGTTGGTTTTCAAATTGCTCCAACCGACAACAAATCAAAAATTGTAGTTGACTACTTATCAAAGAAAAGTAACAAACAATTGACCACAACGATTGACTTACATCATTATGAGGATATTTACTTCTTGGTGGACAAAGTCACTGTTGACGGACATCGAATAATTTTCTTACCAAAGAAGACATTGAAAACAGAGTTTGTAACTGAGAAATACTCGACACCTTTAACAGTTGACATTAATAAACTTGAACTCATAGAGTCGTGAAGGCCCAACTACCCACAACAAAAAGTTTATGCCAGCTGCGGGTGACGTGTAGTTATAAAGTTTAGTTTTCTTAAATTCGTTCTGCCACGTGGGACAAGAACGCGCTTCGAAAACCGCAGCCGTCATAAACTCAAACGTTGCCAGCAATGGGTCGGAAAAATTCGGTTAACCAATTAAGACTCTCACCAGACAACCTTTCAATCAACGACAGACAAGTTTTTTTACCCTGACAAGGGATCAATTCAGACTCAAAAAAGATGATTTTTTCGTTACATTTGAGTGATGGACTTGACCGAGAAAAACAAATACAAAGCCGACTTTAAGAAAGAACTGGACAAGTTTGCAGACAAATTAGAAAAGTACGTTTCGACTGACAATGGTGACTGGACTGTAAAGGGTTTTATAGACGTTTATAAAAACATATACACCATCTCGTCTGACACGAAAATCGTTTCAAAAATCCTTGAAATACATATTTTCCCCCAAATATTACAGTTTGCCGACAGTATAGACTATAAGATTATCCTTGCTGAAAAACAAAATTGGTATCCTGATCTAACTTTAGTCAATAAGAAAAATGATGCGGTAAAGTTTGCCATTGACATAAAAACGACTTTCAGAAGAAACGACAAGACGGCTGGTTTTACCCTGGGCAGTCACGGTGGTTATTTTAAAGAACGTGACAAAAGCAAAAACATTCAATTTCCATACAGTCAATACACTGGACACTATTGCTTAGGTGTTATCTACACCAGAACTGATGTAACCGAAGACCTTTCCGAAACAGAAATCTTTCAGGTTCAAGACCTTGAAGAAGAATACGAAACACCAAATAAGAAAGTTGGTCAACGTAAAGTTACCACAGTAAAGAACTTAAAATCTATAACCTCAGTCATTAAGGACTTTGACTTCTTCGCGGCAGAGAAGTGGAAGATTGCCAGTGACAAACAAGGTTCTGGAAATACCGCGAACATTGGTTCAATATTCGACATTGCCGACCTAAAGAACGAAAATGGAATATTTAGTCAATTAGGTGAAGAGTGGTTTGACGAATACTGGATCAATCATGGTTCGGCCACGATGGTTAAAGATGGCAAGGCAGTAAAAATCACAACCCTTAAGGATTTCTTAGAGTTCAAAGGTAAAACCGACCTTTGGGAGAAGATCGTTGCAAGAACCTCTAAAAAGAAAACCAAATGAAGGTAATTGTTCCACCGATAAAAAGTCAAGGCATAAAGACCAAGTTAGTTCCTTGGATTATGGAGCTTGCTCCTAAAGTAACAGGCAAGTGGATAGAGCCGTTTCTTGGGACTGGTGTGGTCGCTTTTAATTCAGGTTACAAAAAGGCAATTCTCAACGACACAAACCCACATATCATAAATTTCTATAAGGGTGTTCAGCAAAAGGTTATCACTGCGCCTTTGATGAAAAACTATCTTGAAAAGGAAGGAGAACTTTTAAGTAAGGCTGACAACAAAGGTTACGAACATTATTTAAAAATCCGGACACGATTTAATAGCGGAGAACACTCACCATACGACTTCATTTTTCTTTCTCGCGCTGGATTCAATGGAATGATGAGGTTTGGAGGCAAAGGGAATTGGAACATTCCATTTTGTAAAAAGCCTGACAGATTTGCACAAGCATACACAACAAAAATAACAAATCAGGTTGCAACAGTTTCTCAAATTATTCAACCCGAACCTGACTGGATTTTTTACAACAAATCATTTGCTGACATTATTCCTTTAGCGACAGCAGAAGATATTATCTATTGCGATCCACCATACTATGGACGACATGTTGATTACTACAATGGCTGGACTGAACAAGACGAAGAACTTTTATTCAACTTATTAAGCGAGACAAAAGCAAAATTCGTTCTTTCAACTTGGCATCATAATGATTGGAGAGAGAACGATATGATAAAAAGATTTTGGAGCAAATTTAACATTGTGACGAAAGACCACTTCTATCATAATGGAGGTAGCATTGAAAACAGACGGACAGTTGTAGAGGCTCTTGTTTGCAATTTTGACACAACTAATTTTGGACAGCACAACCACGGGCTGACGGAGAAAGCAAAAGTTACTCAATTGGAATTACACCTTCACGAGTAAAGAGCGGACAAGACCCACAGCTGGCAATCGAGTAGACGGCCCCGCTACTACTCGCAGCGAGGTGCGCCTCTCAC
>CAZFRM010000055.1:0-4653 GCA_964521255.1 uncultured Roseivirgaceae bacterium | reverse complement strand
ATACAGTGGTAGTTTCTACTCATGGACTTATCAAAAAAACGGACAAAACACCGAAAAGCGAAATTGAACATGCTGAGAAATTGAGAAAAAAATACTTTAGCGACAAAAATAAAAAGAAATGAAAACGTATAGTTTAGAAGAGTTAACCGACAAGTACATCGGAAAAAAAGGAACCAAAAAGCGTAACGAATTTGAAAACGAACTTCGTCTTGACTTATTGGGACAAGCAATCAAACAAGCTCGACAAGCACGTAACTTGACGCAAGAACAACTTGGAGAACTTGTTGGAGTAGGGAAGGCTCAAATTTCTAAAATTGAAAACAGCGCGACAGATGCAAGGTTTGAAACAATTTTGAAAGTATTCAAAGCATTGGACGCAAAAGTAATTTTCAATGTAGAGTTGAATAAAAGAAAATTAGCGTACTAAGGTATGCCGAACGAACAATAAAATGTATGTGCCATTGCTGGGTGCAGTGTAGATTTGTAGTTTAACTTCAAAACAACGCTTTGTCACGTAGGACAATTTTGTATTTCAAATACCTGCAACATCACATACACAAAAGTTGGCAGCAAGGCCATTAAAAAATGAACACCTACCTATTTTGCAAGGAATCCTAAAAAGTGGGACTGGACACATCTCGAAGAGACGATTAACCAACTTTAGCAAGCTGGACGAGTGAGTGAATGTTGGAATGTGGCCGGACAAGCTATTCAACTAATGAGTGACACGCTACTCATGCCATAGCCCTGCCTATTGGCAAGCAGGCGCTCAAACCCACCGCGCCCCTCCGAATTAACGACCAATAAGATTATATTTGAAAAATGGTCTAAAAAATGGACTCTGAATGGCGGACAAAGAAGCTAAGGCAAGAATCAAGATTAATAAACTTCTGGAGGAATCCGGCTGGCGTTTCTTTGGCCTGCCTACCGGACAGGCAGGCGACAAGCACGGCAAGGCTACTATTAAATTAGAGTCTTCTATAAAACTGGACGACCTCGGAGACGACTTCGAAAATTCAAAGAACGGATTCATCGACTTCTTGCTGGTGGATGAAAACCAAAACCCTGTCATCGTATTAGAAGCCAAGAAAGAAAGTCTCAATCCATTAGTTGGAAAAGAACAAGCTCGTAATTACGCCAAATCTCAAAAGGTAAAATTTGTAATCCTTTCTAATGGGACACTCCATTATTTATGGAATGTAGAAACCGGAAACCCCGAACAGATACAATCCTTTCCGTCCTTAGACTCGATAAAGCAGTATTACCTGTTTAATCCCGAACCGAAAAACTTAGTGGCTGAAAAGGTTGAAAGCGACTATGTGGTACTGACACAACTTCCCAACTATAAAGACATACCTGAATTCAATGATGAGAAGAAAAAGAAGGACTTAATTATCAATCTAAAACTCCGCTTCCTTCGCTATTACCAGGTAAACGCCATCAAAGCAGTTCAACAAGCCGTAGAGAACGGTAAGAAACGTTTTTTATTGGAGATGGCAACCGGAACTGGAAAGACCCTGACAGCCGCTGCGTTAATCAAACTGTTTTACAAAACCGGAAATGCAAGACGTGTTTTGTTTCTCGTTGACCGGCTTGAACTGGAGGAACAAGCCCGAAAGGATTTCACCAACTATCTCAAGAACGATTTAATCACAGTAGTTTATAAAGAGAAGAAAAACGATTGGCGTAAAGCAGAGATTGTAGTTACCACCATTCAATCGTTGATGGTAAACAACAAGTACAAAACACTTTTCTCCCCCACCGATTTTGATTTAATAATTTCAGATGAATCGCACAGACTTTTGGGCGGTGGAAACAGCCGCGCCTTATTCGAATACTTTTTGAGTTATAAACTTGGCTTAACAGCAACACCAAAAGATTACTTAAAGAATGTTGACACAGACGACATTGACGACCCAAGAGAACTTGAGCGCAGAATGTTGCTGGACACGTACACTACTTTTGGTTGTGAAAGCGGACAGCCTACGTTCAGATATTCATTAACCGACGGAGCGAAAGACGGATTTCTTATTCAGCCAACCGTTGTTGATGCACGCACCGATGTAACCACCAAACTGCTTTCAAAGGAAGGCTATGGAATTATGGTTACCGTTGCCTCAACCGAAAAGGAAGATGTGCTGGAAGAAGTGAGTTACAAGCAACAGCACTTTGAGCGCAAATTCTTTTCAGAAGAAACAAACCGTGTGCTTTGCAAAACATTTATTGAAAATGGATTGAAAGACCCCATCAATGGCGAGTTTGGTAAAAGTCTTGTGTTTGCTGTTTCGCAAAACCACGCAGCAAGGCTTACTCAAATTTTAAATGAATATGCGCATCAATACTTTCCCGGAAAATATCAAAGTGATTTTGCTGTTCAGGTTACTTCTAATGTGAAAGACTCCCAACAGATGACCATTGACTTTGGTGAGAAAGACCGTTTGCTGGGTGCCAGTAGTTTTGCAAAGGGAAATGAAATTTTGGAATCATACAAAACGAGCAAAGCAAGGGTTTGTGTTACGGTAGGCATGATGACCACCGGTTGGGATTGCCCCAATATTTTAAATCTTGGGTTGATGCGTCCGATATTTTCGCCAACAGAATTTATCCAGATAAAAGGACGCGGCACACGCACCTATTCATTCGAGCATAAGTTTAAAAATGGTCCCGATAGCGAACAGGAAACCATTTCCGTTGCCAAGAAAACATTTAAACTGTTCGACTTCTTTGCCACGTGCGAATATTTTGAAGAAAAGTACGAATACGACCAGGTGCTAAAGCTGCCGGCCAATGTGGACACCGGGGATGATGTCCCGGCATTTACTGATCCGTTCAAACCCAAACGCGAAGGCTACGAATATTCTGACACAGACAAAATTGCAACCCTCCAGGAACAGCAAATTGATTATGCCGGAATGAAAGTTGATCGCATGTTCTTCCAGCAGTTTGAAGAAAAGGTGAAAACCGATGATGAAATAAAACAACTGATGGAAGCCGGAGATGTTGAAGTGGCCACTGCACGGGCAAAAGAAAAGTACGACAACAAACCGGAAGAATATTTTGATTTGGAGAAATTGCGCAAGGCGTTAAAAATTGATCGCAAAATCAGTTGGCGCGAATTGCTGGAACTAATCTATTTTGGCAACCAGATAAAAGGCAAAGATGATTTGTTAAGTGATGAATTTGAAAAGTTCATCAGCACCAACAATGTTTCCAACATAAATGATTTGCCAGGCTTACGCTATTTCTTTTACGCTTACATAACCGACCCTCGTGTAAGAGAAATTATAGACCAGCAGGATTTTACCGAACTCTACCACAACCCGACTTTTAATGTAGAAGACTTTAACCGTGTGGACGATACCATGAAAACCAAACTTCCCATGTACATTAAAGCATATGTGCCCATGCAAAAATTCGTCTGAATCACGGATTAGGCGGATTTATGGATTACACTGATTAAGATTGCGCGGATTATGGAGGAATTAAAATATAAGGACATCACCGAAAAAATAATAGGAGCTTCTTTTGAAGTTCATAAATTTCTGGGTAATGGTTTTCAAGAGGTCATTTACCAAAGAGCATTAGCGTATGAGATGAGAAAGGCAGGGTTGGAATTTGCCAGGGAAATAGAGCAGGATATATTTTACAAGGATTTAGATGAGCCTATTGGTACACGAAGGGCTGACTTTGTTGTGGAGGGGAAAATCCTGGTTGAGTTAAAAGCTGTGATAAAACTGGAGGATGTTCATCTTGCCCAGGCGTTAAACTACTTAAAGGCATACAAATTAGAGATAGGTTTGTTGATAAACTTCGGTTCAAAAAGCCTTGAGTTTAAACGACTAATTCTTTCTCACAAATCATCGAAACCAAATCCGTGAAATTAAAATCTGTGTAATCCATAAATCCGCCTAATCCGCGATCCAGACAATGTTAGACGCCCTCACCAAGAAAAACATAGACGATTGCCGCGATGTACTCGTAGGAAAAGTGCCCGACCCGAAAAGCCAGATTGAGCAGATTACCATTGCACTTATCTACAAGTTCATGGACGACATGGACAAAGAAGCTGTAGAGAAATTTAAAGGCAAGCCCAAATTTTTTGCACCGCCAAAAAAAACAGGCGACCTAAAAGTTGACAAGAAACTGATTGACTACGCCAAATACGGCTGGCGAAAATTGTTTGACCCGAAATTGGGCGGCAAAGAAATGCTGGAGCTTTACAGCGAAGCATTAGACAAGCTGCAAACCAACCCGAACATACCCGAACTGTTCAGGAATATTTTTAAGAATGCCTACCTGCCCTACCGCGACCCCAGTACGCTGAAACTGTTTTTAAAACACATCAATGAGTTTGAATACAGCCACAGCGAAAAGTTAGGCGATGCTTTTGAATACCTGTTAAGCGTAATGGGCAGCCAGGGCGATGCCGGACAGTTCCGCACACCGCGCCACATTATTGATTTTGTTACCGCGTGTGTGAACCCACAGAAAAATGAAACCGTGCTCGACCCCGCCTGTGGCACAGCAGGTTTCCTCTTGAGCGCCTACAAACACATTCTCCGCACAAACTCCACACCCCTCTCCACACCCCTCTCCTCTGGAGCTTGTCTATACCCATATCTTTTTTGGAAAAAAGAGGAACGGATGATAAAT
>CAZFRM010000054.1:0-4674 GCA_964521255.1 uncultured Roseivirgaceae bacterium | reverse complement strand
GAGCTTCGTGGCCAATTCTCTGCGCGCGGGGACTTCGTTTAAGCCTTATATGTTACCGCCTGTGCCCCTTTTCTCTCGTGGGTGAAACAAAAATGTCAAACGTGTCCCGCTTTTTTTGTTCTTTGTCGACCGTACTTGCGCGTTGCGGCAACTGTGGGAACTTTGTCGGCTTACACTAATTTCTACCACTCTAATAATTTACACAAGTTTAGCACTCTTGCTATAGCTTTGGTGTCGCGGTGGTTCGCGCGGCTATGGCATGTGTGCTGCGGTAATTGTGTACGTTATTCAATTTTTATTGCATCAACTGGGTTCATTTTGCTTGCTTTTAATGCTGAGTAAGCTGCCGATAAAATAATTAACAGCAATAAGATTACTGTTACAATCAGAAAAACCAGAGGACTAGGGTCGATTCGGTAAGCAAAGCCGTTAAGCCATTGCTCGGTCAGCCAATATGAAACAGGTAAAGCGATTAAGCTAGCGATAATTGCAATACGCAAGAAGTAACTTATGTGTAAAAATGCAATTTGTCTTACAGTCGCACCTAGAACCTTTCTGATACCAAATTCTTTCATTCTCTTTAGAGACATAAACAGGGAGAGGGAAAAGATACCAAAAGAAGAAATTAGTAAAACAATCCATGTCCCAAGTTGCAAAGAGCTTAGTGCCTTCGTCTCCTCTTGGTATTGATTGTCATAGACGTCTTCAATCAACTTGTAGTCCATTAAGTATCCCGGTAAAACCTTTTCGTATGCAGATTTTATAGAAGTAAGTGCTTCATTGGGTTCACCCTTTACTTTAATATTAAGAAACATGCCAGGCCATGAGTCGTATTGCAAACGCATTACTAAAGGCTCAATTTTGTCATGTAATGATAGAGTGTTGAAATCTTCAGCTAAACCTACAACAGTTCCTTCCCATTTTTCCTCAGTTGTTTCTCCATATCCATAGCTTATACGTTTACCAATGGGGTCATTCCAACCAAATTCGCGGGCTGCTGTTTCGTTTACAATGAATGCTGTTTTTGAGTCGGTTGAGTTTTTTATATCGAAGCCCCTGCCAGCTAGAATGTCAATCCCCATCGTCTTGAAAAAACCGTGGTCAACGAATACTTCGTTTAATTGAACTTGCTTCATTGTATTTCCAATTTCAACTTTGTACCAGTCCTTTAAGTATGGAACCCCTGTCACGAGGTAGTATGAATAAGAGACGTCTTCAACTCTTGCTAGGTCTTTCAATTCATTTTTTAGTACTTCTACCTTTTCGGCAGGATATTCCTCAGGCATTACTAATGAGATAACATTAGTGCGGTCAAATCCAAGATCCTTGGTTTCAATAAAATCAACTTGCTTGGAAACGACTAGAGTAACTGCAATGCAGATAATTGATATTACAAATTGTGTCAACAAAAGAACTTTTCCTACTGATAAATCTCTTCCAAAAACGAGCTCTTTCTTTAAATCGTTAATTGGTTTATTAATCGAAAGCTTGATTGCTGAATAAGTAGTTGTTAAAACTACAATGAGAAGGACGGAAACAATAAGAATGCTTATAACCGATGGGTCAAGTAACATATTAACGCTTAGGTTTGGGTCAAGTAGTGCCGTTACTTGAGGAAATATTATGTAGAGAACGACAAGGCTTATTAGTAGCGCAGATGAGCAATAGAACAGTGACTCTATGGTTACTTGAATTACAATTTGCATTCTTTGTGCTCCCAAAATTTTCCGAATACCTATTTCTTTACCACGAGTGTGAAAGTCCGCGATTGAAAGATTAATATAATTGATACAAGCAATTACCAAAAGAAAGAAGCCAAGTAAGGAGAAGACATAAACATACAATCCGTTGCCCTTCTTGAAAAACTCCATCTTTAAGTTTGAGCTTAAATAAATTTCATTAATTGGTTGAATGAATATGCTAAAATGTTTCTCTCGACCATCCTCGTGTTTTGCAATATTCTTTTTTACCAGTGCTTGTATTTTTTCTTGAAATAAATCTGGATTTGCTTGAGTGTCCAGTCTGACATAGAGAAAAACTGAACCGTCCCAATTGATCTCCCAGTTGCTATTCATCGTTTCGGCATTTTCGAAGGCATTAAATGGCATTATTGCACTAATTGATAAATGGGTATTCGCTGGCAAGTCTTCAATAATTGCAGTTACTTCAAGTGATTTATTATTCTTTTCAGGAAAGGAAATCGTCTTTCCAATGGGGTCTTCAGTTCCAAATAGTTGTTTAGCAATAGACGAAGTCAAAATAATAGTTCCCGGTCTGTCAATAGCACGTTTGTCTCCTGCAATGAATCTGAAAGTTAAAACATCGAACAAGGAATTGTCAGCATTCACGAAACCACGTATTCGCACTAAGTTTTCATTGTACTTGATAAGCAAACGACTCGCTTCGCTGATTCTGGTAAAACTTTTTACCTCTGGAAACTCAGACTTTAGAGATGGTCCAATGGCTGGGGGAACCATCGCGTAAGTCGCTAACTTACCATCTTCGTCTCGAATCGAATTGACTCTATAAACCGATGAGAAGTCTTCATGGTATTTGTCAAACGATAGTTGAAAAGCAACATAAATCGTTATGATTAAAAAACTAAGCAAAGCCATTGTAAGTCCACTTAGTTTGAAAACGAAATTCACTTTGCTTTTTGATAAGTGTCGAAAAGTTGCCTTTAAATAGTTTGTCAACATGGGATGGTCGTTTTTATAAAGTTAAAACTTAAATCTCAATCAGTGCTATATCGGAGCGCAGGGATTTGGCTCTTGCCATAGCTTTGGTGTCGCGTGGGTTGTGTGGCTATGGCATGTGCCAAATGTGCGGTGCGTGAGAATCTTTCTAAGTTGCCAGTGCGGTTGGCATTCGAAGCCACCGTCACGTTGTTAGGCTGATGTCACCCGTTAATTTTTTCTCTGCCACACGTTTGATTTTGAAGCACATTCATGTCCGCGTGGAGAATCTTCGTTAGTTGAGTTGTCAACCGTTAATTTTTAAGTCTGCGGAACGAGTCTTTATAATTTACAACGTCATTGTCCGCGGAACGAAAGGGGCATTGGCGGTAACGTTTGGCTATTTGCAGTGGCTGGCTTTTGAAAACGTATCTGTCCACCGTGACCAAACGTTATAGCGAAGATAAAGCTTTTTACTTACACGTCACCCAGCCATTGCAAATAGCTGCTGTTAGCGCCCGTTTTGACTACTCTTTTATATTCCATGTTATGCAGTTCAATACTCCTCCGTCAACTGAAACGTCCCTTGAGTCAATGGTCTCAATTGTCTGTCCCGGAAATAGTTGCTCAAATTGTCGGTAAGCTCTTTCATCTTCTTTCTTCTCAAATGTTGGCAGTAATATAAAGTTATCCATTTGGAGGTAATTAATATAGAGTCCGTCAGCCATGTCGTAGTTTTTATTGTCGTAAGGTTTGTACGGAATTTCAATTGTCCTAAGTCCTTGATTTTTTAATTCCTTTGTTAGTCGATTTTGAAATTCTCTCTTGTCGGTTGGCTTATAACTATTGATTAGAACGGTCTCATTGTCGTAGTACCTTACTACTCCATCAGCGTGTCCAGTGAAATCATTTGGCTCCTTTGGAATAATGATGACTTTGGTTTTAAATAAAACCTCCAATTCATTTATTAATTCATTCTTTTTAAAGCCTGCATTTTCGTCAAAAATCTTGTCAGTCAGGATTACCCAGTTCTTGCCTTTAATTACGTTTCCGCCATCAAGTTTTATTTCACTGTCAGTCGTGTTTAAATTAATGGCTTTGCAAACTGATTTTGTATTTGTTTGGGTTATTATGTATTCATCGTTTTGCAAGTAGTCGGGTTCATATTTGAAACAGATGAATTTGGTTAACCCTGTCTGAATTGGCATATAGTCAACTGCCCATATGTCGTTCGTTTCAGGCAAGAGTCTATACTTTACACCATTCTTAATTAGAAGTGAGGTTAAGTTGTTAAAGAATTCCTCACGAGCTTTAAGAACATCTGACAGGTAAAGCAAATTGGTCTCGGAGTCAATTATCATCTTTTTTAATGATTGTGATTTCTGAACCGTCACTAATAAACCTTGCTGTTCTTAGTCGCTTGCTCCAAATTGTCCCGATTACTTGTCCTACATATTTAAACTCTTCAGAAGTAAATTCATCAGTCTTTGCGTTGTTGCACCAATAACAACAGAAGACCAAATTATTTAGATTGTCGTATGGTTCGTTTGGAGATAGTCTTTCTATTTCCATTTTCCGTCCCCGAGTCGTTAATCTTTTAGTAGTTATTAAATTTTTTCTTATTAACTCGTCAATCTCGTCCTCATTTATTTTGCAGTAGTAACATTTTCGTTCAGTCGATTCATACCACATTTTAAAGTCCCAAAAACTTGCGGTATCACATTTGTTCTTCCAAATCTGTCTAAGGTTTGACAGTATTTCTCTTTCAGTTTTCAGTTCGTCCCACCAAGTACTTAATATTTTTTGGTCGACATTCATTTTTTTACTGATGTCAGCATACTTCATTTGGTCGAGTACAGCCAACTCTAAAAATGTTTCTTGTTCCTTTGTCATGGTTAAGTATTTGTCAGTCGTAACGGGGAGATATTTTATAAGTTACAAATCAATATTTAGTTATCTTTTAATTGTAACTGTAACTAATAATAAAATGGGCGCTAAC
>CAZFRM010000053.1:0-7214 GCA_964521255.1 uncultured Roseivirgaceae bacterium | reverse complement strand
TCTGCTACCGCAGGAAGTAATTTGCCCCTAATGTACTTGGTCGGGTGCTTACAGTGTTCTTCGCCGGCAAAGATGGAAGCACGAATAGTTAAAGAAGTAAGTATAAAGAGCTGTATGATTATTTTCTAATGGGCAGTGACTCTGTTGAAAGTTTAGATTTATTAAGAAGGAGAGTAGAGGAGTCAGAATAGGATTGCCGGTTTTCTTAATAGATGCATGGGACAAATTGAACAGAACTGCAAATGGCGCAGAGGCAGAAATCAGAAAAGAAGTATTCTTTGATAAGGGTAAAATATATCGAACAGATTCGGTTAAATTAAGTCAGACTGAATGGAAAATTATCAGAAGAGAAATAGATAATGGGGTAACTTAATTGGGAATGACAATGAGTAAGTATCACTTTATTATGTTACTAATAATAGTAACATTTGCTTGCACAAGTAGAAATGAAATAAGGCAATCCGATGCTATAGAAAGTGCGGTCATAATGCCAGTGGTTGAAAATGATGAAGATACAATTCTTAATGGAAGTATTTTCAAAACTAAAGTCTATTTAACCAGGGATAGCCTTTATAAGGTTGCACTCTCAAACGGTATTAACGACTACTTGGATATAAGGTATGCGGAGCACAAGGACCCAACTGATTATTATTCAAGAGCTACAAAAATTCCAAAAATGAATGGTGACACAGCACTTATTGAGTTTGGAATTGACATACCCAACTTGTCATCAGACGAAATAATTGAGTATCAGTGGCAGACTGATTTCAACATTGATTTTAAAAAAAACAGTAGTCCAGTTGATACTACATTCATTTATCGTTGCAGACTCTATATCAAAGGGAAGTCTTAGTGGATAGCCGTCATTGTCGACGTTCCTTTCCGATGTTCTTCACCGTCAAAGATGGAAGCACGAAATAGTTAAAGAACTATACATATCAATAGATAAATTAAAAATGAACAGATGAAACGAATGATCGGAAAAACAATTCTTACCGTCTTTCTAATTTTTCTCCCTTCTCCGCAGACTCTCCCGCTTCGGGGACTGCCGCTTCTGAGGAAAACCATTTGTGTCCTGGGTCAAAGTAAATTAATGTTTTTTGAAATATGATTGCAGTAATAATTATTTCCACGCTGGGGGTTCTGTCAATTTTTTTTGTGATTTACTATCTGGTATCAATGGGATATTCCAGGCAACAGCAAATTTTAGTAAATAGAATCAAACCGCGTATCCAGTCAACTTTGAAAGATATCAGAACTGTTAGTACTGAGGAAAGTGGATGGAAGAATAATTTCCCATCTCCAACAGGATTAGATAGGTGTACAATTTTTTTATCAGAAGAGTTTGCACTTATCACGGTAAGATCTGATTTTCCCTATTTGTTTAAATCAACATTACAGCCATTTTTTCTAGCTAGAAATGTCATTGAGATTAGAAACAAATTTGGATTCTCAAGAACATACAGACCCCTTCGAGCATGTTTCCGAAATTTCAATAATGACTACGAAGTTACATTCAAAGTCGAAGGTGCTTTAGGAAATATTAAGATGCATCTGATATTTAAAAATTTGGGTGTAAATGAGGCAAAGCTAATTGGAAGAATAGAGGAATGGTGCTAAATGCAAATTCTAGGAAGATTGCTGGAGAGATATGGCTTCTGTGGATTAACCCAATTACAATATATAACGTAGTCCTTAGAGGAAGATAGTAAAAAAATGGAAGAGCTCAGTGATAAAATTAAAGCTATCCTTAAAGATGAGATCGATGAAGATTGGATATCTCTTTGGGATATAATATCAGTTACAAATAAAGTTTTTCAAAATCAACCAATGACAGAACTGGATAAAAAAGTAGACTATTTAAAGCCGATAGTCATTGATATTATTAAAGACGGGCGAATTAAGGTGTACGAATGTACGACAGAGGAAATGAAAATGGTTAATGGTCCAAAGGAAATTGAACTAATACTCAATAATTGGATAATTGGACTTGGCATGAGAATAAAGAAATCATGTATAGAATTGGATAAGATTATCTCGACTTTTCGGAGGAAAACCATTTGTGTCCAGGTCAAAGTAAATTAGAAGCTCGAGTACTGGAGCAAAGACACATTTTCCTATTAGAAACGAAAAAATGTTTATACAATACGTAATGAATGATTCTTCTCTTTTCAATGCAAACCTAATTAGGGCGTTTGAGTTTAGAACACATAAAGATGTAGTGGTAGATTTGGCGGAATTAGTAAAGAAGGATATTACATTTTATGTTCATACAATGATTATTGGTGGTATAAAACTATGTGGGTGAAAGAAAATAGGTAATGTGTCTCTTGAGAGAAATTTAGTTCTACCAATGTTTCGAACAACTGTTGATTTTGGACTGAATGTTAAATCCCATAATTGGGAAGTATGGAGAGCCGGTGAGCCTAGATTGAAGATTGGTAAAATGAAATCGAAGTATGAGTCGCTTCCCTTTGGAGCTGGACATCATCCAATTGATATTGTTAAGTGGATGGAAACCGGTGTATATGGATTTACAAACCCCGAATAGTTATGATAGCGACAATAAACAATAAAGATAAAAATCGAGGGCGATATGATTCGAGACCTTAATATCAGACATGTTTTATCTGACACAATTCAAAAAAAAATTGCAGAAGTAATTGAGGAAGGCTGCGATCAAACATATCTCTATTTAGTTGTCCAGTGCCTGTATGAAAAACCATGTGAGAAGGAACTTTATGAGCTATTGGATGCATTTGGAATATCCGATCAAAGTTTAATTGAATGGTCAATGTAGATGTGAAATATTATGAGAGGGTAAACTCATTTCATGGAAGGGTTTATGGATCTTCGGGGACACGGACATTTAATCGTAAGTATTGGGATATTTCACTTGATGGTTTGTTTTCTATGATCAAGATGGATTCACAAATCAGCCAGACATTGTATTTGTTACAGGCATCAACGTGAAGCGCAATGGTGAAATTAGAATATACTATTCCGCTGAAAACAGGATTTATTATACCAACAAAAAATGAGTACACCTCTGCGGGGACGAAAGTGATAAATAGTATTGTTTTATGTCATATAGATTTTTGGGAATAATATTTTGGTTGACGCTGTCCCTTTCTTGCAATGAGAAAAAACAGTCCTTTGAAACCAAGGTAAAAGAATTTAAAGAACAAGTTTCAAATGATGTTTTTTTGAACTTTCAATTTGCGAATAAGGAAATTTCGAATATCAAATCACAGTGTATACTTTTTCCAGAGGCGATATACGCTTCAGGCTATTGTGGAATATTCTCATCAATTGAATTTTCGGACGAAGAATTTAAAAAGGAAAGTGATAAGCTCTTAAAACAAAGTAAATTTGAAACCTCGGTTTTTGATAGCTGCAATTTATATCTTTTTGATTCTGTTAGATTGAGAAAAAAAGAATGCTTAGTGAATTTATTTTTTTTACCTCCTTTGTATGATCAATTTAACTGCCTCAAGAAATCCAAGTTTGATTCTACAAGTACAATTTTAGTATTTGAATCGAAGCCAGGGAAATTTACAGCAGACGAGAATTTAAACGCCAACGAACAAATGCCTGAACAATGGAGACATGGATTTTCAAATGGAGGCATTTTGAATCGTAGAAATAAGGAAATTATATACTGGTTAATTATATGGTGATGTAACCAATTACCGTCTCCGCAGAACCTCCCGCTACGGGAGACTATTTGCAGATTTTTAATGATTTTATTATGAAGAATAGAAAGGTGACTTTGTTTGTCTTGGTATCTATCCCGGTTACCATATTTCTTTTCTTATTGATTAGAAATAATTATTCATTCAAGGAAAAACTTATCGAACTAGAGTTTAGGGGTATAATTGAGGACATTGAACGGCGAGAAAATCATGGAATCCTTTATTTTCGAGTTAATGGGAATTGGCATTCCTTTGGCACCTATGGCGATAAAATACACCGCTTTGCAACTGTTGGAGATTCTTTAGTTAAGATAAGTGGTGAGGCGCATGTTATTCTATTTAGGAAGAATGAGTTTGGTGAATTTGAAGTGCATAAGATGGTTAAACTATCTACCTATCCTCTACAGCCTCTTGAATAGTTTAAATACTTATTTCACCGACAAAGAGGATGCACGAAATAGTTAAAGAACTATACATATCAATAGATAAATGAAAAATGAACAGATGAAACGAATGATCCGAAAAACAATCCTTACCGTCTTTCTAATTTTTCCTTTTACCCTTGCCATGAGTCAAGTCACATTCGGTGTAAAAGGAGGGATGAACCTGAACCGTTTGGTAATAACCAACCTTCCGGATCATGTTGAGTATAACATGAAGTCATTGTTCTCTTATCATGCTGGTGTTTACTCTAACATAAAATTATCAGGTAAATTCTCACTCATCCCGAATTCTCCGCAGAGTCTCCCGCTTCGGGGACTCTCTGCGCTTTCGGAGGGGAAACTTCAACAACGAACGAACACCCTACACAGCAATACTGAACAAATGAGATGTATGTACTTGAATAGCAATAACCGATGAGTGTACGCAAAGCCATAGCGGAGCATAGAGGGATATACTGGGTAGACGGCATGGCCGGTATGGAAGCCACCGATAAAGCAATAGGCCCAGCGATAGCCCTTAAAGTAAACGGGGGTGACAAGGTGCAGATGGAAACGTGGACACGGTATGAAGAGAAGATAAGCTACGAGGGACTTGATGTTGTGGCATTGGCCTCTATGCTTGGAGGAACATTCACGAACGTAAAAGGTTTTGAAGGTTATACACAGAACCAAACTTCATCGAGTTTGCTGGGCGCTTTCAATGCGGCGGAATATCCCGACGGATCTGACAACACCCTTCCCAATGCATACCTGAACTACATTGTCTACGATGATAACATGGTTTACCAGGATGCTGGCTGGGTTCGGGTGAGCGAAGATGCCGGTTTTGAACCGGGGGGAGAAGGCGCACCGAACGAACGCTTGCATAACCGTTTGTTTTTTAATGAGCCTGGCGATCCGCCGTCTTATAATCGCCCTGTAGAAATAAACCAGAATGGCTACATTTACATTTGGGTAAGCAACCAGAGCGAAGCTACCAAAGTGTGGTTTGACGACCTCAAGGTTACGCATACTCAAAACCTGGTAGTACAAGCTACTGACTACGGCGTTTGGGGCGATGTATTGAGGGAACAAAAGACGGATGAGCTATTGTACAAATACCGCTTTGGTTACCAGGGCCAGTTTGCAGAGAAAGATGAAGAGACTGGGTGGAATCATTTTGAGCTAAGAGAGTATGATCCGGTGATTGGTAGGTGGACTGCGGTTGATCCGAAACGTCAGTTTTTTTCTCCATATGTTGGAATGGGAAATAGCCCTATTTCTGGCGGTGATCCTGACGGCGGTGGTGTGAATGACATTATACTTAATGGAACAAATGGATCAAGTCTCACAATCGTTACTGAGATCGATGCTACGTATAATGTTGATTATGATTTTGGGGGTAACCTTAAATATGATGCAAGTAATGTTTTCATTGGAATTAATAGAGGTATTTCGGCTCTTTTTTCACCCGGGGTTGGGTTTGATGCCAGTCTAACAAATATGTCAGGAATCTTTTTAGGTGGAGATTACGCATATTATCCCTATGACTATTTGATAGGAGAGTTTGGTCAAACTATAAGTACACCAGAAGTTTCTGTAACTAGTATGTACAATTTGGTGATAGGTTTTTATAAAGGAGATGACCCTTCAGGAATGACACCGGGATCCATTGTGGGGTCTTTCACATATTTTGGAGAGGGATTTAGTTTAGGAACTCCAATTATCAAATTATCTGCGGGGGTGAATTACCAAAATTCGGTAAGTAATCTTTGGAATATTCACGAATTTGGCATTCTAGGCAGTTTTGGTACTGGATTACCAGTTTCAGGACAAATAAGATCAAACATACAATTGGATGAATTATTTGGCTATGACGCTGCTGGCACTGGAACGTGGCTATTGAATAGGGGTGTTCAAAAAACTTCAGATAGAAGTTGGCTTAATCTATTGACTGCTCCATTTTTGTCTCCTGGGTCAAGGTAAATTAATTTTTTTTGAAATATGATTATAGCAATAATTATTTCCACGTTGTCGGTACTATCAATTTTTTTTGTGATTAACTATCTAGTATCAAAGGGATATTCTAGGCAACAGCAAATTCTAGTAAATAGAATCAAACCGTGTATCAAATTTACATTGAAAGATATCAGAACTGTTGGTACTGAGGAAAGTGGATGGAAGAATAATTTTCTATCTCCAACAGGCTCAGATAAATGCACAATTTTTTTATCAGAAGAGTTTGCCCTGATCACAGCAAGATCTGATTTTCCCTATTTGTTTAAATCAACATTACAGCCATTTTTTCTAGCTAGAAATGTCATTGAGATTAGAAACAAATTTGGATTCTCAAGAACATACAGACCCCTTCGAGCATGTTTCCGAAATTTCAATAATGACTACGAAGTTACATTCAAAGTCGAAGGTGCTTTAGGAAATATTAAGATGCATCTGATATTTAAAAATTTAAGTGTAAATGAGACAAAGCTAATTGGAAGAATAGAGGAATGGTGTTAAATGTAACTCTCTCGCCTTTGCCGTTGTTCTTCACCGGCAAAGATGGATACACGAAATAGTTAAAGAAACTATGCATATCAATAGATAAATTAAAAATGAATAGATGAGACGAATGATTCAAAAAACAATCCTTACCTTCTTTCTGATTTTTCCTTTTACCCTTGTCATGAGCCAGGTCTCATTCGGTGTAAAAGGAGGGATGGAATCTAAACCGTTAGCAGAAGATGGTATATTCAGTGGAACTTCATAAATGTAAAATCAGAATATTCAATGCTCGTAGTATTACATTTAAAAACAGTAAACCTTACAACACATGAGTAAACTATACCGTTGCCTTGCATCATTCCAGTTAAATAGATCAGGGAAAAGAATACTTACCATTATTTTCTTTCAGTTGCTGTGTCTTGTGGACATAAAATCATTTGCCCAAACCATAATTCCACGTGTTGGTTTGACTTTCTCAAAGTCTTCTTTAAGCGCGGATGATATGCCTTACCATGATATGCAAATAGATTTCAAGCAAGGTTTTATTGCACCTCAGAAAACCACCTGCTTGGCAGGTGGTAATGTTCTGATGGCT
>CAZFRM010000052.1:0-8607 GCA_964521255.1 uncultured Roseivirgaceae bacterium | reverse complement strand
TCTGCTACCGCAGGAAGTAATTTGCCCCTAATGTACTTGGTCGGGTGCTTACAGTTCACATTCTGTAAGAATTTGAATATGCTTTGAAACCGCTTGTCTGCTGGTGTGAAATTCTTCTGCAATTGCATTCGGTGTCATTGACTGGGCTGCAATCAATAACAAAATTGCCCTACGTGTCGGGTCGGCTATTGCTTGAAAAACATCTCTCCGTGCTTCCATTTGTATCTATGTGCAATTAAGTGGTTGCAAATATAAATGCAATTAATTGGTTGCGCAAATTTATTTGAAATTTATTTTCAACTTAAAGAATTAGAAACAGTGGCATGTCATTTGGCTGTATTATTTTACTCAGACCAAAAGTTTGTGTCGGGTAATTGTCAGCCGATCAGATAAATTGTTTTCTGTCAATTTGGTTAACTTCAACAATTTGTTCCGATGTCGTTGGATTTCTGTCCGCAGATAGTTGCAGGTAAAAAATTGGAAATGTCCTTTAGCGTTTAGAATAATTTTCCCAATACGGCTGTTAGAATTTAGAATGGTACTAAAAACAATGTTTGTGTCAACGATTATTTTCATTTAATCAATTTGCTTCTGTTTTTAGTCCACCATTTTGTATTTATTTCAGTAGCAAGTTTATCTACTTCCTTTTGGTCTGTCTTAAATGTGGCAGTCAACTCCTTGTAACGTGCATAATTCAAAAAGTCTTGCAAGTCTTCTGTGTCTACCGAAGCAGGTAGTCTGATTATCACTTCTTTGGTTGTCCGTTCTACTAACATCGTTTAATGTAATTTGTCCGAAGTTAAGATTTTTCTGTTATTACTTCAAACTTGAAGTCTGTCCGAAAAAATGGTGTGCAACGTTTGGCTATAAGACGTGCCGGCACACTAAATTATCAAAACTAAATATCAATCGTTCCGGCATGACTTATAGTATTGGCAGAATGTGAGATTCCATTTAATCATTTACCAGTTATCTTGATTGAACTTCGAGTCGATAGATTTGTCGCTGATTTAATCTTTTCCAGAAATTCATTCATTTCTTGTCCAACCTTAAAATTTCTTATTGGTATAAGTAGGGAATTTAATCCAAACTCTATTACAATGCAATTCCCTTTGATACCTAAATCAGTTATAGCAGTCCCTAAAATCTTTAACTCACTAACCTTGTCGCTAAGAAGTAACGTATCATCTTGAACTTCCAAACGTATTTTTCCGAAATAATGGTTCAGCTTTCCTTGTCGCTCAAGTTTATCGAAATCATTCTTAATATTTTTTCTTAAGTCCGACTTTTGAAATGAAAAAACTATAAATGAGATTCCAAAAGCAAGGCATAAAAAATTGTAATTTTGAACGACAAAGCTCATTAAGATTAAGCCAATTCCAATTACACAAAATATGATTGAGACGAGTAGTCCACCAATCAAATTAATTCTTTTACTTTTAGTTTTTATAAAATGATATTCAATCAGATCATCTTTACTAAAATCATACTCAACAATCATTGCATTTTATAGAAATCTATCCGAAACAATTTACTACTTGCCACCAACGGCCCAATGTATGTGCAACAGCCTGCTCGGAGGGCCTGGCAATGAAGCGTAGCGAAATGCCAGGCCCGACTAAGACTAACTGTCCACCGTGACTGTTGGTGATACGAAGATAAAAACTTTTACTTACCAATACACCAGGCTGTTGAACATACATGGCTAAGGTAGTGTGCCCCTGTTGCCGTGCGCGAGGAAAAATACTTTCATGCGAAGTACTGAAAGTAAATATTCTTCCCATTTGATTTTAATTCTGCTGCCCGTATGTTCACCTCATAAAACTCTATTACATTTATGAAAATATATTTATGAAAACACTTTACAGCACTTTTTTATCGCTACTCCTTTCCGTGTCCGTATCTGGCATCGATATAAAAGATACCCGCATGTTGAGTCAGCCCGCGGTAAGCGATACTCATGTGGCATTTATTTATGCGGAGGATTTGTGGGTGGCCAACATCGATGGCAGCAATCCCAGAAGATTAACCGTGGATGAAGGCATAGAATCCATGCCCTCCTTTTCTCCCGATGGAAAACTGATTGCCTTCAGCGCGCAGTATGATGGAAATATCGATGTGTTTATTATTCCCGTTGAGGGTGGTGTGCCCACCCGCCTGACCTGGCATCCCGGTGCCGATCTGGTACAAGGATTTACACCCGATGGAAAACAAGTTGTATTTACATCACAGCGCACGGTATTCACCAATCGCTATCACCAGTTATTCACCGTTTCGATCCAGGGTGGTTTCCCTTTGCAGGTTGAACTTCCCAATGCGTGGAATGGTGTCTTTTCTCCCGATGGAAAAAAGATCGCTTACTCACCCATTGCACCCCGCTACGCACAATGGAAACATTATCGCGGTGGCACCATCTCAACGCTCTGGATCTTTTCAGCAGACGATAAAAGCGCGATAAAAATTCCACAACCCCAGGAAGGATGCAATGACTCTGATCCGATGTGGATTGGTAACACCATTTACTTTCGCAGCGATCGCAGCGGTGAGTTTAACCTCTTCGCCTATGATGTAACCAGCAAGAACGTAACCCAGGTAACGAACTTCACCGACTTTCCCGTGGTAAATGCCGGCTATAGTAAAAACAAACTGGTACTTGAACAGGCAGGCTATTTGCATCTGCTGGATGTAAATGCTGCTACGCCAAAGAAATTAACCATTGGTATTGCTGCCGATTTACTGGAGCTACGCCCACGTTTTGTAAAGGGAGGAAATTATATCCGCAGTGGCGGCATCTCACCCAGTGGCATGCGTGTGGTATTTGATTTCCGTGGTGAGATTGTAACCGCTCCTGCCGAAAAAGGCGATGCGCGTAACATTACACTCACGACCAATGCACATGAAAAATATCCGGCATGGTCGCCTGATGGAAAATCCATCGCTTACTTTTCAGACGCTTCCGGTGAATATGAACTTCATATCAAGTCACAGGAAGGTAAAGGTGATGTGAAAGCCATCACGCTAACCGGTGCCGGTTTCTATGCTTATCCGCATTGGTCACCCGATAGTAAAAAGATTGCCTATGTAGACAACAGCCGTAGCATCTATGTGCTCGACATTGCTTCAGGGGCATCTAAAAAGATAGATGCCGATGAAGTGTATACTCCAGGAGTATTCCGCGAATTATTTGGAAACTGGAGTGCCGACTCGAAATGGATAGCTTATGATAAAGTGACGGAAACAAATTTCAAACGTGTTTACCTGTACTCCATCGATCAGGCAAAATCATTTGTCGTTACCGATGGTTTAAGCGATGCAAGCGAACCGAAGATTGACCCAAGCGGAAAATATCTCTACTTCTTCGCCTCTACAGATGCCGGCCCTGTGATAAACTGGTTCGACCAATCCAACAATGATATGCGCGCTACCAGTGGAATCTACCTCGTTACGCTGCAAAAGAATACTATCTCACCCTTTGCAAAAGAGAGTGATGAAGAAACCGTGAAAACAGAAAAACCGGAAGCAGCACCCGCTGATAAAACCAAAACCGACAAGAAAGAACCAGAGCCTGTTAAGCCCGCCAGAACCCTGCAGGTTGATTGGGACGGAATCCATACGCGCATCATTGACTTACCGGTGAGACCCGGAAACTATGGAAGACTGAGTGTAGCCAAAGAAGGCGAACTTTATTACGTGGCGTATGAATACAACTCCAGTAACCCCGGCAAACTTCATAAGTATGATATCGCCAAAAGGAAGGATACCGAAGTGATGGAGCTGAATAATTATGTGATTTCAGCAGATAACAAAAAGATGTTGTATCAAAACGGAGGCACTTTTGGCATTACGGACACCGGAGAAAAACCGGAAGCCGGAAAAGGAATTATCAATACCAGCGACATCCAGGTAAAAATTGATCCGCCAGCCGAATGGGCCCAAACTTTTGATGAAGCCTGGCGCGTGAACCGCGACTACTTCTATGATCCGGGCATGCATGGTGCTGATTGGCCCGCAATGAAAAAGAAGTACGCACAATTCTTACCACACCTGGCCTGCCGCGGCAACCTGAATACCCTGATTGAATGGATGTGCAGCGAATTGGTTGTAGGCCATCATCGCCTGCAGGGTGGAGGGGATAGGGTAGGTGCTCCCGAACAAGTGCCGGGCGGATTGTTAGGCGCTGATTACACCATCAGCAACAATCGCTACCGGATAAAAAAGATTTATGGCGGACTGAACTGGAATCCGGAAATGCGATCACCCTTAACCGAGCCGGGCATTAATGTCACTGTGGATGATTATATTTTAGCGGTGAATGGAAAAGAAGTTACGGCATCACAAAACCTGTATAGTTTCTTCGAGAACACATCCGGTAAAATTGTTGAACTCACCCTTGGACCCAACCCTAATATGACCGGTTCGCGCACCGTGAAAGTGGTGCCGGTTAGCAACGAAGGGGCACTGCGTAACCGCGATTGGGTGGAAAGCAACCTGAAGAAAGTAACTGCGGCCACCAACGGCCAGGTTGCTTACGTGTACGTGCCGAACACCGCCAACCTGGGTCACGAATATTTTAAGCGATACTTCTATCCGCAGGCAAACCGAAAAGCCATCATCATTGACGAGCGCTTCAACGGTGGCGGACAAATTGCCAATTACTACATTGATCTGTTACAGCAACCCTATCATGCCCATTGGCATACCCGCTATGGAAAAGATTTTAAAACACCGAATGCTTCCATACAGGGACCGAAGGTGATGTTGATTGATGAAACAGCCGGTTCCGGTGGCGACATGCTGCCGTGGATGTTCCACAAGTTTAAAGTAGGAACACTGGTAGGCAAGCGCACGTGGGGCGGACTAGTGGGCGTTTTGGGTTTCCCCGAATTTATTGATGGCGCCTCAGTTACGGCTCCCAACGTAGCCATCTGGACACAAGATGGATTTATTGTTGAGAATGTAGGCGTGCCGCCCGATGTGGAAGTAGAGCAACTGCCCGGCGAAGTGATTAAAGGAAATGATCCACAATTGCAAAAGGCCATTGACATTGCCCTGGAAGAGTTAAAGAAAAATCCACCGGCAGAACCCAGGCGCCCTGCTTACCCGGTGAAGGTGAAGAAAAATTAAAGTTTGATTTAGATGGATATGAAAAGCAACTCCAAAAGGGTTGCTTTTTTTTGGTCTATCTTCCGGATTGCCTGGGTGGCTTAAATAAATCTTCTCTTGCAAATACCCGGATCACTTACCACGGGATATTCCGTTGCCTCATCATAACCAATGCATCCATTCACTCCTACATCAACGAGGTACTTAAACTCCTTATCAAATGAAATGAAATAGAAGTCTATCAATATCACGTATAAAATAAATATTGTTAAAAAGTGATTTTTCTTAATGAGTAGAATTGAGAGCGGGAGAATTAAAATCATTACAAAGCCAATATGAAATACTACGTTGTAAATATCTTGCGAAATGAGATCAGGAATTTGCCAACGCAAAATCCAATAAAGAACCATTAACGAGGATATCAAAAGACCAATCCAATTTTCGTATTGATTTGTTGACGAGTCAAAAAACGCGAGAGCAAAAAATATAGTAAATAGAAGAAAGTAAGAAATACAAAGCTGTCATTAGCCAGGAAAGGCTATGAATCAATGCTCACTTGGTACGAAAAAGTAGCTCCTCAACTTAATGAACCGCTGTACGCGAGGTACGTACGTACAGTGGTGTGAGAGGCGCATCTCGCTGCGAGTAGTAGCGAGGCCGTCTACTCGATTGTGGCTCGTGTCTTATGGGAGAATGTATTTATATCTCTCGTCCAACATGTATTTCCAATTGTCCACATTGTCGGTAATGTCCTTTACTCGTAACTTCTTATAGTCCGGAAGTTTGTTTTCAACTTCAAACATTAGCTGGCTATTAATAGTCTGCCTTACATCTTTCCAATGGTCAAAGTTAAAACACCGACCCGGTCGATTAATAAATTCTACAACCTTGTCCGAAATACTTATCTGTCCAACTTTCTCAATTTGTTTTAAATCTTTGCCTAAATCCTTGGCGTCAAAACTATTTACGTTAAATGCCTCGTTCCAATTTCTGAAAGTCGTATAAAGTATTTCCGATTCAATTATGTCATCTATGTCGGGTCTTTCTGTCGCTTTATACTTTGTCAGGGCTATTCTGTTAGACCCCAATTTAGAGAGACTCAATGGGTGAAAGTCAATTTTTTCAATAACCACGGCTGCGCCATAATAGTTGTCGTCAAGTTTAAATGTCAAGCATTCCCCTTTCTCAAATATTGGAGGGTACGATTTAATTTTTAATCGTTTAATTGGAGCTGGTTTCTCAGTTTGAATTTCTAAGTAAAATTCCTCAATAATCTTTTTTCTCCTTTTGAATTCCTTATCCCCAGCTTCTTTCCAAAGTTGCAGTCCTCGTTCTGTCTCTTTTATATCTTCAATTTTTTCAAGAACATATTTTTCAAGTCCTTTTGTCACCCATTGCGAATATGCTATAGCTGTCCAAAAGTCAGCATACTCGTCCTCGTCAACTTCGTTGTCTCGTTCTAAGGCTTCTCGAATTTGATTGGGCTCAAGTCCGTCATAATACAAAGCTCTGAATGTGTTGTAGATGTCACCGAATAAGTCGTTCTGTTTAATTCCTGGTCCCCAAACTCCCATTGATATGATAAAGTTTTATTAAAGGCATTTTGTTGGCAGCTGGGCCATTTATGCCTCACCCACTATCCTGGCTGTCCTCAATGTCGTACTTATTTGCCGAGCCTCACTTGTGATATCCTTAGGATAATTTGCTAATTCCAATAATCTAATTGCATTTCTTGTGCGTAGTTGTCCTGATTTAATTTTATGATCAAAATGAAGTTCATCACTTTCGATTGTTTCTGTAAAATGGTACAGGTCATATTCATTGTCAAGCATTTCGGCTAACTCGATGTCGTGGGTTGATACAATTACAATATTGTCATTACGATTTAAATAGGACAGTATTGCTTTTGCCGCTGCAATCCTTTCCACAGTGTTAGTACCTTTAAAAACTTCGTCTAGTACAAATAAATTTTGGTGAGATTGTTCAACTTCTGCGATCAACGAAGCCATGACGTTTACCTCTTCGAAATAATAGCTTTTTCCTTCGAATAGATTGTCGTCTATCCGTATGGATGAAAACTGTTTTAAAATGGGTGAAATATACTCATCTGCGAAACACGTATAAATTGTTTGAGCTAATATCGAATTGACCATTAGGGTTCTTAGAAAAGTCGACTTGCCGGACATATTCGAACCGGTAATTAAAATGCTTTTTCCGTCAATTGTTAAACTATTTTTAACACAATTCTTTATTAGTGGGTGATAAATATCTTTAGCAACTAACTGCTTCATAGAAGGGGAAAAGTTGGGTTTACATGTCTTTAATTTTCCTGCTCTAAGGGATGCAATTGAAATGGATGCATCAATATTCCCAACATAGTCAAACATAATCTTGATAGATGATTGCTTGTTTTTCAATTCGCGAATTACTTTAAAAAGCAAAAATACCTCAATCAGA
Organism: uncultured Roseivirgaceae bacterium; assembly: GCA_964521255.1. Taxonomy (GTDB): domain Bacteria; phylum Bacteroidota; class Bacteroidia; order Cytophagales; family Cyclobacteriaceae; genus ZC4RG29. The sequence continues at coordinate 1,047 of CAZFRM010000052.1, read as the reverse complement.
AAAAATGCTTTTATCATATCAAACACATATTGACCTATTTCAGCTTGAATCCCACCTTCATTAAATCGAATGAATCTCGCATATCGTTGAAAAGATTTCATGTTTGCAACACTCTCCTTAACTGACTTATCGTAAAGTAATCCGCCTTTTTCCAACAGTTGCTCTGAAACATTGACTAACAAATTCAGCTGAGGGATAGACCACGTAAAATGAAAAGTATTGTTCTTATTCCACAGGTGTATTAACATGTTTAATATGAAAGGGACGAGTAGAAAAATTAACAGGATAGGGTATTTAAAGGATAGACTAATTAATCCACCTATTATCATTAGATCAAGGGTAAGAAAATTAAGCCATTTAGGTCTTTCTATGAATGTATTTCGGAATAGTGCCGAAATGTGATAAGCGTCATCATCGCTTAGCTTAAGAAGCTTTAATTGAACATCCTCACGTAAACTTTTATCATCATGGAATAGTTTAATGAGTTTTTCAGCCCCATTTGCCTTTTCGTTAGACGGTTCTATTATCTTCTTATACAAAAATTGTTGTCCCACTTTACTGGTAGTTCTGTCAATGAATGTAAAGAGTTTGTTGAGATCTATATCTTCAATTGTTTGATCTGTCAGGCGGTGAAATTTTTCCTTTACCACGTCTGCATATCTGCTTATCTTGACGAAATTAAATTGGTCTTTTGATTTAGGATTACCCCAATCCATGCGAATTTTTTCAATTTCATCTGTGGACTTCCCTTTGTTTAAGTATTGAATAACTAGAAAAATCAAAATAATTATTATTGACCCAAAAATAATATATTCCATTTGTGACTGTCCGTTTTTGATTCTTATTGGCTAATTCATCCGTTGTCCTAATGGCCTTGCTGCCAACGTTTGGCTATGTGCAGTGGCGGGTCTTTGAAAGAAAATTTGTCCACCGTGACCGAACGTTGTTAATAAACTAAAACTACAAATTTATACTAAACCCCGCCATTGCACATAGCTTTTGTGTGCGCCCAGCATGGGCGAAGGTATTCGAAAGATACCGCTTTAT
>CAZFRM010000051.1:0-8925 GCA_964521255.1 uncultured Roseivirgaceae bacterium | reverse complement strand
TACTATAGCCCTTTGCTTATTATAGCCTCTTAACTTAATGACATTGCCCTTCGGGATTCTCCAGGTCATTATTGCCCGGATTCTATAATAATATCAGCCTTTCAGGCTTAAATAATTTAGATGCGTTTGCCCTGAGTACGAATTAGATGAAGGAGTAAACTTTCTGCTTTTCGCTTTCCGCTTAAACACCCTTGCTTTCGGTCTTCCAGACTTCCAGACTTTATTATATTTGCCTCAAACCTTAAAACCTATGAGCAATAAAACAAGATCAATCGTAAAAGCAGTAGCCGTTCTATTTGTAATCTTAGCCGTAACAATCCGCTTAGGATGGATTTCCATTCCTGCAATTAACGCTTACAGTTTCTGGATAGTAGTTATAGCGTTTGGTGTGGTGTTGATTACGAGTAGGTAAATTTATTATAGGTGATATCGAATAGTTATGGCCAATTTGTTTTGACAACGATGACCAATCGATCTCTATATTTCCTTTTGACTATTTTACCACTGACCTTTACTGTAGTCGGACAGGACTCTAAAAATGTATTTAAGGCAGACTCAATCTTCATTTACAACAATTTCAAACAGGGTGGGACAACCGCGAACCTTTCCCACAATCACAAGGACTTAGACTCTACCAATGCACAAAAAACTAAACTGAGTACGAGTGACCTGGCGGAATTTATTGACATTTTTAAAAAGACAAAAGCAAAAAAACTATTCCAACAGAAGTACGGAGCTGGCATTTTTTACATTTTAGTTTTTAACGGTGGGCATAGGTCGAGATATGTAATGTATTCTTCTCCAGACTCAGGCATTCTTGACAATTTAGACCTAATGAGACGTTGGACTATTAGTGAGACTGTGGACAAGAAACGACTTTACGAATTGGTTCAAAAAAACTGGCCATAATAAATAGAGTTTAGTTCTATATAGGAACCCGTTATGAATTTGGTGATGGAGTAACAAAATCTAATCGCTGGGCTAAACACTATTATTCAAAAGCAAGCAATTTGGGTCATGCAAAATCGAAAGATAAATTGAACATGTATAAAGTGAACGCCCGTGTTTCATAACGACATTGAATAGAAAATTGCACTGCTTCCAGACTTTCTGACTTCCGGACTTTTCACCTTCAACCCGTCTCCTTTATCGAGTTACTTCCGTTGTTTCTGGATTCAACTTCTGATAAACTTTCTGCTTTCGCATTGGCTTCTGCGGCGAGTTCAGGTTCATTCAAAAGTCCGTAAGCATAGGCGATGTTGCTGTAGTAAATTGGTTTTTGACTGATAGCTGCCGCCTTCTCGTAGTACTCTATTGCTTTGTGGTAATCGAACATTTTATTGTTGTAGAATACTCCGAGAAAATTAAGGTACTGGTCATTGTTGGGATCAATTCGTATGGATTCAAGATACGCTGCCTCTGCTTCGGCGTACTGCTCAAGGCGTTCGTAGGCAAGACCAATGTTTTGCCAATACACAGCGGCCAGTTTATTTTTTTCAATCGCTTTTTTATAATGACCAATAGCCTTCTCTACATTAGTATCAATGCCATTGGTATATAAAAGAATTCCCGCGCGGTTGTTGAAGTATTCATTATCGGGATCAATGGTAAGCGCCTTCTCATACGTTTTCAATGCATCCCCGGAGTGATCAGTCTTTTCATAGAAATGGCCCAGGTGTTCGAGGTATTGCAAATTATCAGGATGTTGCTGTACAGCATTGTTTAAATAATCCTTGATCGTTTCATCATAAATACCTTTGCGCATTTTAATCACCGCTAATCGAATGGATGAATAGATATTATTTGCATCAACGTTCACCAGTTGCTGATAAATTTTTTCAGCTTCATCATCTCGATACAATTGTTCGTAGGCAAGGGCGAGATTTTGAAGGTAAGTTACATTGTCAGGTTTTCTTTCAATCGCCTTTTTATAGTACTCTATAGCTTTCAAATTATCAGTCTTGTTGTAATAAAAGAGTCCAAGACGATTGAAGTATGTTCCCTTTTCTTTTTCTAAAGCGATGGCCTTCTGATACGCTTCAATAGCTTTCGCTTCGTCCTTACTTTTCTCATAGGCAAGACCAATATTCTCATAGTAAATGGGTTCCGTATCCATTAGCTCAATGGCCTTAGTATAATAGTGAAGCGCTTTGTCATTCTGATTCATCCGGTAATACAAGACACCCAACTTATTATATATAATATGCGTTGGGTTAAGACTACACGATTGAAGATAATCTGATTCTGCTTTCTCAAATTCATTGAGATTTAAATAGGCCAGGCCTCTGTTCTCAAAGTAAAGCGCAGAGTTGGCATTGATCTCAATGGCTTTTGTGTAAAGCGGAATAGCTTTCAGGAAATTATTTTGGTCATGATAGAAAACACCCAGACGATTGAGATGCTCAGCGCCAGTGGGCATTACTTCGCAGGTCTCGGTCAGCACTTTTTCAATTTGTTCCGGACTGGCATGGGATCGTTCTAACGCATCTCTTTTGTTTGTGTAGTAAACTACTTCCGAGGGATTGGCTTTTATAGCGCTATCATAATTTTCTATTGCTTCGTTGTATTGTTCAAGTTTGAAAAATAAAATTCCAATTAGATTATAACACCGGTCTGCCCAAACCTCATCTCGTAAGGGTATGCAAAGCCTGTACTTTTCGATGGCCTTGTGATAGTACTTTCCTTTTTCCTCATCATTTTCTTTTTCGTTACCCATTTGTTCATAGAGCCACGCAAGGGCCCAATAAGAGTCGAAGTTCCATTCGTCATCAATTTTGAGTGCGTGTGTGAAACACTTTTCTGCTTCATCAAATTCTTTAGCATAGCAATAGGTGTAACCCAAATCAATTTTGGCCGAGGTAAAATCCGGTTTTAGTATATCAGCTGATTTGTAAAATTGAATGGCCTTTTCGTACTTCTTTGCGTTGGTATAGGTGAGCCCGATGTCACGGTAAAAATTGTAAAGTGTATTCGTAGACAAAGTGTATGATTCAAACTGTGTTACTTTGGTAATGTAGGCTTCAATTGTTTCTTTCTTCTCCTCAATACGATCGGGTGTATTGTAGAGGTTAATAATTCTTGAGTATGAATAGTAGTCAAGGAAGTTTATGTTTATTCCGTCTTTGTACCATTTTTCCGCTGCGTCCTTGTTTCCTTCGTTGAGGAAAGTATTGCCCATGCCGATATAATTGTCAATATCATTTGGCGCCTGTGAGATGGCCGAGAGAAAATGATTTTTGGCTTTTTCGTATTCACCAATGTGACAGAAATATTCACCAAACCCTCTTTCGTTACGTGGATTTTTTGGGCATATTTTTTTTGCTTCCTCGAAAAAGGAAATCGCATCGCGATAGTCCGGTCGCCAAAAAAGTTTTATCTCTCCGGTAATAATTTTCAGGTTGCTTCTGACTATGGGTTCGAATTGCTGGTTTTCTGATAACTCAACAAAATATGGAAATGCTTCGGGCCACTTACTATCCAGCACGAAGGCATTGAGCTCCTCGTATTGAAGTATTTTTTTCTGTTGTTCCTCTGTGAATTGAAAATCCGTTTGGTACAAACTTTCATAGATATAATCTCTCCACCAGGTGAGTGCATGCGCATATTCATTCAGCCAGGCTTCAAATCCCTTGTTGATATCCCACTTGCAAATATTTTTGATGTTGCTGATAACTTGTTCAGTAACTTTTGTAAGAAAGACATGCCTTAGTTCTCCGAGATATTCTGTGATGGGCTCTTTGTCATATTTTAACCGGTCAAGGCGAATGTTATTCCACACTTCGAAGACATAATTATTCTCAAATAATTCCCGTGTATATTCAAACAGCTCAGTCATTTCGTGCATGTTCACACGTTCATCCACACAGGCTTTGCTGTAGAAAGGCGCAAGCAGGGCACGTATATCTTTCGTCTGGAGTTTCATATTGGCTTAACCGGAAAATTAATTTGCTGAAGAGCTTCGCGGTATGGTGTCATCAATAGTAACTTTTGTTGGCCGGCCTTCTATATTACTTTGCCCGGATGACACAGCTTGGCCGACTTCAGTAATCTGCTGTAAAGTTCCACCGCATCTTCCTCCATTTTGAATGCATGTTTCAAGCGTTGTGTCCTCGTAGCGGTATCCGCATTTATTGCACTTCATTGCTTTCTTCTTAGCTGTTTCCTTTGGTGCAGGAGCCACAAGATAGAAAGGTGACTCGGAAGAAATGAAAACAATGGGAGATCCAAATGTATTGTCGCTATAGTGCTGGTCGGTTTTTTTGTCGTCTTTGTTATACTTTGTAGCCATATAGGTTCTCCCTTTGGTTACGGCCCTTGCAACGTCATCACCTTTCAGCAGCGAATAATAGAATTCGCGTACAAAGTTTTCAGCGGCATCTTCGGTTATTTCGTTTTGCATGGCAACAACAGCAGGTATACCTTTTTTCGCTAACAAAAATCCAATGCCATTTCCCTTTTCACCAACCTGGCCGCTTTCGCATGCCTGTAATACAACTAAATCCGGTTGGCGAAAGCCAGGAACATTTTTGTCAAAAAGATCGGCAAAGTCATCACTTTTCACTTCCTCTGCCAGGTCATCATCATTAATGAAAAATATTCCGGATTGCTCCTTGTTCATGTGTGCGTGGCCCAGGATGTGAAGCACATAAGGACCGTCGATGTACTTGAGAAATTCAGTCAAACGTTCTCTCAATTTATGAAAAGGCGGATTTATGAGTGCAGCGTTTGTATACAGGCTGAATAATTCATTTTTATTGCGGATTTTTTCCAGGCATGTGATCATCTTAAGTTTATCAACGGGTCTGTCCGATGGGTTGTTGATAACGAGGATTACATTAAGTGATTGCCTGGGAAGAATGACGGGTTGCTCAACGGCAGGAAAATCAGGCGCTACGTACCGGATGAGATCAAATTGCCCTGTAGCATCGGCACACCAGAAGAATTTTGAAATACTCTGTTGCTTGTCTTCCTGTATTGACAAATACTCCCACGGTAATGCGGCAAGATCATAAGCGTTGCGATCGAATTCAATGAGAATGCGACACCGTGCCTGGCGATCGCGTGTGATCATTACCAACCTGCCATACAAGAAACTTTTTACGGCTTCCTCGCTCCATAATATTTTAAAAAGCATGTCACCCAACACTTCAAAGTCATTTTTTTCAAAAATCTCCAGCAATTCTTTTTTGCCTCTGTTCAACACCTTATGGAATATTCGCGTGACGCTCAGTTCAAGCTTCATGTGATCTTTCTCCAGCTTGCCAGGTTTTAAATCAGGAGAGTCGCCACCCCAGATAATGGCTATGCCGTTTTCCGCCACCTTAATTTTTATAGCGTATAATTTTTCACTGGTCATACCATAAAATTTTCAGGACTTAAGTATTCGTAGAGAAAGATCTTTCATCTTCTTTTGCCACTCATCGGCCGGTTGCAATTCTTCGGCAGCAGGCGTTGCAGAACCACTTAGCCGGTTTGATCTCCTGGCTAACATCTTATCCCGCTCGGAAATGTATCCGTCAATTAATTCATCAACTTGCGGACGAGTAAGATCGGGGCTTGTTTCAAGGATGGATTGAAGCGAGAATAACTTGGCGTTGATGATCTGTTTATCATCATCACTTACACCCTTCAGATCGCCTATCGATTTCACCAGTTCCAACCATTGCTTATGAAACGGCAAACTTTCAAAGTCACTTCTCACCTTTGCATCGCGGATGCTATAAAGAACATAGTCATCTTTACGATAGGGTTTGGCGCTATCAAATGAATCGCCATAGAAGAGGCTATTATTTTTTACAAAGAAATTACTCTCCTTCACTTCCTGTTCATCTTTGTTAATGAGAACAAAGTATGCGGGGGTGAAATTATCAACATCGGGCTGATAAGGTTTTCTAAAACCAATCAAAGGCTCAACGTCATTTGAGTCAAGCAGGCTATCAATTCCATCCAGCACCACTTTGGCTACTTTGCTATACTGGCTGATCATGGTTACGAAGCCTGCCGTGTATGTTCCTGCCGTGCTTTCGATGAGGCGCAAAATTTTACGGAGGTAGTCCTGCTGTCGCAGGCGTGCAAGTACAACGCTGATGGCAAACTCACCTCCCCGAAAAGGATGAAGCCCTGCTACCGTAGTATCTTTCAATATCATCCCTTCCGGAATTTTCTCGATTTTATCCGTTAGCATAGAAGGACCGACTACATAGGGCACTGAAACTTTTTCGCCATCGTAAAGAAATTCTGATAATACGAATACCATCGGGTCGTATTCACTAAACCATCTTCTCTTATAAGAGAGGTACATCTCGTTTATTCTTACGAGAAAGTACTGTTCATTTCGTTTGAAAGGATTTGCCAGGCGATCGGGCACGTCTGTGTTCTCCGGGCGAATGGCAATTTGTGCAGGCCTATAAGACGGGGACTGTGTTATCTTTTTCCATAGTGACATGGCGTTGATTGTTAGTTGAGAGGAGACTACGAACCAACACTAACTTACGTTTTTTTGACAGATGATCAAATACCGGATACCCCTAAATCCCCTAAAGGGGACTTGAATGTGAGTGCTTACGTATTAGTATCTCTTAGTCCCCTTTAGGGGATTTAGGGGTGGGGTCATTGAATTACGATGGTCACCTTATTAATCTTATTCGCTTCCAGCTTGCCGGTTTGTTCACCGCCGCCGAAATTGTTAAGGTCTTCTTTTTCTGCCTGCACAAAGTAGGGGATGGCTTTCAGCTCTTTGAATTTAACAACACCTTTGGCATCGGTTACACCTTGTGCCGCGACATTTTCTTCTTTTGAATAATCTTCTTCTTTCTCGTAAAGCCTTACAGAAGCACCTTCTACTGTATTGCCAAGGTCGTTACGAATGGTGACGGTGAGTTGGGTTTTGATAAGTTGAAAACCAGAGAGCAATAATAGTATGCTTAATGCGAAAATTAACCGGGAAGATTTCATAGTGATATGTATTTATGTTTTAAGACCCACCCCTAAATCCACTAAAGGGGACTTGAATGTGAGTGCCTACGTATTAGTATCTCTTAGTCCCCTTTAGGGGATTTAGGGGTCAGGGGTTAAATATATGCTTTGCATAATTAATTTTCCACTCATCCATTAAAGGCCTGTGGACTTTCATGCGTGTGACAAAGCTATCATAGTTTCTGGAATCTTTTGGCGACCACACTACTTCTGCCAGTGCAATGGCTCTTGGGTATACCATGTACTCTACATAATCGGATGTCTTCATGTATTCTGTCCATACATTACCCTGGGCGCCGAGGATGTATTTGGTTTCATCAGTGCTAAGTTGAGCAGGCACAGGTTCATATCCATAGGTTTCACTTACCGGTGTCATTCCGCCAATAGCCATTGGTTCTGTTGCAGGATCAGCCTGGTAGTGATCGAGGTAAACCCAATTACCCGGCGTCATAATTACATTATGCTTTTGTTGTGCTGCCGCGATACCGCCTTCTTCACCCCGCCAGCTCATAACGGTAGCATTAGGGGCTAATCCACCTTCGAGAATCTCATCCCAACCAATAATACTTTTACCCTTGCTGTTAAGGTATTTCTCCATGCGTTGGATAAAATAACTTTGCAATTCATGTTCATCTTTCAGCTTTTCTGATTTTATACGCTTCTGGCAATTGGGGCATTTCTCCCAACGCGTCTTCGGACTTTCATCTCCACCTATATGTACATATTTTCCAGGGAACAATTCGACCACTTCATCCAAAACATCTTCCAGAAATTTAAAAGTAGTTTCTTTTCCCGCGCAGAAAACCTCATCAAAAACCCCAAAGGTGGTAGCTGTTTCATAAGGACCTCCGGTACAACCCAGGTATGAATAGGAAGCAAGCGCAGCCTGTGCATGTCCCGGCATTTCGATTTCAGGTACGATGGTGATGTAACGTTGTGCCGCATACGCAATGACATCTTTTATTTCATCTTGTGTATAGAAACCACCGTAACGCTGGCCATCATATTCTTTTGAGTCGCGGGCGTGGCCAATAACAGTTTCTTTTCTGTATGCTCCAACTTGCTGCAGCTTGGGATATTTTTTTATTTCAATGCGCCATCCCTGGTCTTCTGTTAAATGCCAATGAAAAGTGTTGTACTTGTAATGTGACATCAAGTCTATGTACTTCTTGATGAAATCAAGGGGGAACATGTGTCGTCCAACATCAAGATGAAGGCCACGGTAGACAAAGCGAGGCTGATCAGTAATCTCTACATGAGCAACTGATTTACCATCCGCTGAAATAATTTGAAAGAGTGATTGCACACCGTAAAACAATCCGGCGCCTTTATTTGCTTCAATACGGATACCTTCTTTGGTGCAGGAGAGTTTGTAACCTTCGTCGCCCAACGTTGCATCATTAATTGTTGAAATATTTATTGTACCCGATCTATCAACGACAGATGCATTGATGTTTTTGGATTTAAGAAATTCAATGAGAAATCCGGCAACATTTTTTTCGTCCTCTGATTTTGCTGAAATGGTTACATCACCTTCCAAAGCAAACTGATCATTGCCAGGCGTTATGGACGCAGGTAATGGCACAATGTTAAAAGATGCTGCAGTTAAAGGTTCCTGGTTTTTATTTTGGGGTGAACACCCGGCAACAAGAACTGCCAAAATAAGTAGGTAACGGGAAATTCTCATGTGATGAATAGTTTGGTTTACTCACCGCATAGTTAGGAAAAAAAATTTAGCAGACAGAACCGTTTAAAAAGTGTGTCGAAAATGTGCGATGACAAGGTACGAAGTACAAGGGGGTGAACCTTGAAAAGGTGGAGTTGGTTGAAGGGGGCCACGATTTAAAAAGGACGAGGGGAGGTTGTCCTGAAATTGGCGGATTATTTCAATGGGTTATTTATTCTTGTAGAGACTATTCTTGTAGAGACGCGATGCATCGCGTCTCTACT
>CAZFRM010000050.1:0-9199 GCA_964521255.1 uncultured Roseivirgaceae bacterium | reverse complement strand
ATTGCCAGCCGTAGGGTCTTCTCCTCACTTCATTCGTAGCCGTGTCTTTCGTCCCCGTTAATTTACACCAACCTTTTTTGTCAGTCGTACAGTGGGGCATTTTTCATTTCCCAATCTGTCCACTTACACTGCACTGAGCACACTCTTTGACTGGCTTTGGATGTGGGCTGCGAGCGTGGCCAGGCAATGGGTGTGCGATTTAGTTGGTGTCATTTCACAAGACCTTGCTACGATGTTCTCTAACTCTTCGGATTGAAAGTACAAACCATTCCATAGCCTGTTTCAAATGTTTTAAGTCAATAAAAACTTCGTCTCTGAGAATACCTCCATATCTGAATGTCGTACCACCGGGATCAAAATCATTGAAGGCCAGAATGATGTTCTCAAACCAATTTGGAAGAGTTGTATTAAACTCTGTTGATAGCATTGTCTTGAATTTTTGCAGCAGCACATCCAATTTATGAGTTCGTTTTGAGTTATCTGTTATCGCTTTTAAATACAATTCAGCAGCATGCCTGTAATTGAAGATTATGGGGCAGATAAGTTCATAATTCTCTTCGTTGGCTATGGCAGCATCTACCAGTAGATCGCCTGCACGTCTATAGGAATCGGCAAGAAAGAATCTGTCTCCAAATTCTGCAAGCCCTCCGAAGACTGCACCTGAACGGTAACTTTCATCAATGTCTTCTGGAATATCTCTAAAGATTGGTATGACTTCCTGAATTAAATCATTGAAAATGTCTTCGTATTGATAACCTGAATTCAGTCCGCATTTTATAGCTTCAATATCAGGTTCGTCTTCCCAGTCCATCGAAACGCAGGCAAACACGCGTATATCCTCTACAGTAAACTCTCTTGATTTTCCTTTCGCAGGATTTGCTGAACTGCTTAAATATTCGGAAAAAGTATAAGCCCACGTTTTGATAAGTTCTTTATCTACATGCAGGATTTGAGCGACCTCTGAAACGCTATATTTCATGGAGTAGTTAAGCGTTTCCTGTTTCTTAACCTTTTTCACTTACCTGCCTTTTGTTTAATCAATTGCCCAAACCCGTTCGGTACAATGTTGTGTTTTTGCATCCATACCAATGCTTTTTCAAATTCGTCTTCGGTAAACAGCATTCCTTTCCTGTTGCTCCATTCAAAGAATTCTGTTCTTATTTTATTTTTGTCGAATGACTGCTTTAGAATGATATGATTATTCCACACCGCATAAATTGTGGAGATGGCTTCACAAACTTTCTCCGAGGCGTTTTTTAACAACGTGAAAAGCTCGTTTAGTTTCGTTTCTTTAGCCCCGAAATAGTTTCCATAAAACCGCTCGATGTCATTTACCTTTTGCAACGGATAGAATTTATAATTCCGTTCTTCGAACCATTTATTTTGCTTTAGCTTGTTGGCTACGTTGTGCATAAATTTATTGTCGTAAGGGCCTGCTGCCTGACGGTAATAGTTCCAAAGCAAATCTTCTTCTGCAATATGCTCCGCTAAGTATTGCAGTTTCTGAAATTTGATGTGCGTGAAATTTTTATCGTCTTTAAACAGGGAAACGATTTTGCCTCCCAATACCTGCTTGGCAAATCCTTTCTTATTATCCGGAATAGAAGATTGTTTAACCGATGCCTGCGACTTGACAGCTACCAACACACTTTCCTTTTGTGCATTCAACACCAATTCCCTCTAAACGCCTTTTGACTCAAGCTTCCATATAAGTTTTCCAACTCCCGCAAGCTTTGTTGATATTGGGTTTTGATGGTTTCTGTTTTTTCTACGATTTGGGCGAATTGGGTTTGGAGTTTGATAGGAGGAATCGGCAATTTCATTTTTTTTAGCTTTTCTCCGGTCAAATGTGAAATAGTTGCAGCCCCCATATACTTATTCAATCCACCATTTGAAGTATAGAGCCAAAACATGTAAACGAAGTATTCGGGCAAAGCAATATTTTCATTTAATCTTATCCTATGAATTGCTTTTTGAAAATAACATTCTTCTAATTCATCTCTCCATATAGCACATCTTCCAATTTCACCACCTTCGCACATAAGAATATCTCCGTTTCTTAAACTAAACTCGATTTTGTCCTTTTCATCAAAATCCATTTCTAATAAATCATCGAGTTTAAATCCAAACCAAAGGACATTTGAATTTCGCAGATATGGTTTTAAATTGTTTCCAATGATTTTCTTACCATCAAGCATTTTTCCCAATCGAGATTCACCGTAATCAGAAACCTGCAATAATTTCCAATTCTTTTTATTTCTAATCGGGTCACCAAACATCTCCAAAAAAGTGCTTTTCAAAAACTCGTCCAGCAGGCAGATGCTTTCTTTGCGTTGAGCTATCAGGTTTTCGGCTTTGCTTAATATATTGGCGATGTGGAGTTGGTCGGGAAGTGATGGAACTTCAATTTTTTCCTCAAGATATTTATCAAGTTGTAAATTGATAATTCCAGTTGTTTTATTTTGATAACGCTTAGTCTTTCCTCTTTGATAGGCAATATGTAATTGATAAAAAAAATACTTCGGAACAACCAAATCCTTGTTTGGTCTAAGAATGGTTGTAAAATTATTACAGAGGAATTTCTCGTCTGTTTCTAAATCAAAGAATACAACTCGTCCAACGGGTTGAGCTGGACTTCCACCGGATTTTTCAATTATAATATCACCATTCTTTAAATGCTTTTTGTCAACTTTTTGAGCATCAATATCTCTGACAACAATCTTCTCATAATCTATTATTCCATAGTTTGTAAAGTTGGTAGTCCTGATCACTTTATATCCTTCTCCATCAACAGGTTCATTTCCCCATTCACCGGATAATTTATCCGTTATTAGATCCTTTATCGGGTATTTCATTTAATCAACTCCTTTAGTCCGGTCAAACCACTTTGAATATTTTTTTCAATCCTTTCCAACTTACTAAAAATTAAATTCGGTTTTTCATACTTCACTTCTTCATACACCTCTTCCTTATAGGTACTTAAATTCAAATCGTAGCCGTTTTCTACAATTTCCTTTTTCGGGACCATAAAGTATTTCAACTTTCGATCTGTATCTTTCTTTGCGTTTCTTCCTTTAAACCGCTGCACAATGTCGGGCAAATCGCTTTCGGCAATTTTATTTCGTTTGTCGTCTAAAGTGTAGCCATCCGCCTGCATATCATAAAACCATACATGATTGGTTTCTCCGCCTTTGGTAAAAAGTAAAATGGCGGTGCTTACTCCGGCATAGGGTTTAAACACTCCGCTGGGCACGGCTATCACGGCTTTCAGTTCGGCTTGCTCAATGATCAGTTTACGCAATGCTTCAAATGCCTTGCCGCTGTTTTGTATCACACCGCTTGGCACAATTACGGCTGCCGTTCCGCCCATTTTCAACATGTTAAAAATGCGCTCTACAAAAAGCAGTTCGGTTTTGGTGGTGGGCAGTTTCAGCCCTTCGTTAATGTCACCTTTATCAATGTTTCCCGTAAAGGGCGGGTTCGCCATGATAATATCGAACTGGCTGTTTTCGTTGTAGCTTTTGCTCAGGGTGTCTTTGTAATCAATCAGCGGTTCGTCAATGCCGTGCATCATCAGGTTCATCATGCCGAGGCGCACCATGGTGGTATCAATATCGTAACCGGAAAAACTTTTGTCGAGGATGGATTTTACTTTCTGCGTCAGCACAGCGCTGATCGCGGCACGTTCAAAACCGTCTTCATCTTTCTCAATTTTCTTTTTGTCCTTCTGTCTCGCTAAGTCCGTCAGGATGTACTGATACGCGCCCAGCAAAAAACCACCTGTTCCACATGCCGGATCTGCCACGCGCTGCCCTAACTGCGGGGCAACCAGTTCGGCCATGAGCTTAATAATGTGGCGCGGTGTGCGGAACTGCCCGTTCTTGCCTGCCGTGGCAATTTCACTCAACAGCATTTCATATACATCACCCTGTATGTCCTGAAAAGCATGTCCGCCTTCGGTCGCGTCCTTTTCAATCTCTTTGAAAATATCCTCCACAATGTTAATGGCCGAAACCAGCAAACTGGCTTTGGGCATAATGAACACGGCATTGGCGATATGTTTGGTGAAAGGTGACGTCTCGCCATTCAGTTGCTTTATAAACGGAAATACTTTGGCCTGAATGTGAAGCAACATTTCATCGGCTGGCTTGTGTTTGAAAACACTCCAACGCAATTCATTCTTATCAATTTTTTCATTGCTTCCCGGCACGGTGAATTTGCCTTTAAACCGTGATGTGTATTTTTCACCCGTAAAGTCTGCATCGCGTTCGCGCTTGGCTTCCAAATCATCCAATCGCTTCATAAAGAGCAGATAGGTAATCTGTTCAATGGCCGTTAATGGATTGGCAATGCCGCCTTCCCAGAAATTCTGCCAGAGTTTATCAATGAGTGATTTTAAGGTGGAGTTATTTTGGAGCATGTCTTAAACTATGATTTTTCTGATTGGTTGATGGACTGTGATTTTCTTTTGGGTTTCATCACTCTTTTGAATTGCAAACTTTGGCTGCCGAAGTTTATTAGCAAACCTATCTGCATATTGTAAGCTTCGAGGTAGTTAATCGCTTGGGCAAGATGAACATCTTCTAACTGAATGACAGCCTTAAGCTCAACCATTATTTTCCGCTCTACGAAAAAGTCAACCCGCCTCGTACCAATTTGCTCACCTTTATAAAAGATTTCCATTTCATGTTCCCTGCTGAACTCTAAATTTTGACTTCTCATTTCAATCTCCAATGCTCTTTGATAGATTACTTCCTGAAACCCGTTACCTAAAGCCTTATGGACTTCCATAGCACAACCGATAATCCTTCCGGTCAACTCACTATCCGGATATTCTGGCTTAATCACAGTTTTCATTAAATCATTTTCTATCATAGTTCAGACTATTTTACTTTTTCTTCTTCTTCGTTTCCTTCTTGTTACTTTCTTTCAGTTGCAAAGCGGTTTTGGCGTTCAGCGAGGTCACTACTCTTTTTCCTGTTTTTGCTTCTAATTCCTTTCTTGCATTTCGGGCGATAGTACCTCCCTGCTTCGCTACTTTTTTACTTTCGTCAAATGTCTTGGGTTTTACAGCTTCTGAAATATCTTTTGCCGATGCTTCTGCCAGCATATTTAAAATCAGTTCGGTATTGGTCATGTTGTCCCTCAGGTTTTCCTTTTTCAAGCCTTTCAGGATTTTATATTCCTTGGTGGTTTTATCAGACCATGCCTTTGTGATGATATCCGTAAGTGTTGCAAACTGAACGCCCTCTTTGAGTCCGCGTTTCTTCCATTCATTTGTTAGCTCTTTTCGTATCTCAATACTTTTCAGGCGTTGGTTAATCCAGTTTTCAGAATAGCCTAAGTTTAAATATTGCTGTAATGCCCTGTCAATAGACAACTCGGGGTCTTGCATTTCGTCCAATCGTTCAGAAGCTACTTGTGCCAACCAAACTTTGAACGGTTCAGCTTTAGGTGATGGAATGGATTGAATAAGGCGAAAGAGTTGTTCGGTATCGGCAACATCGGTCAGGTAGTATTTTCCGTCAGAGGATTGCATTTTCAGTTGGTTACAATTTGTAACCGACTGATTTCCCTCTTTCAAAAGTCTGTGTTTCAGTACTTTCCAGTAGTTTCTGGCACCCTGATAACTACTTTGCTCGGTTAGAACCGAAATAACATCAATAATTGAGATGTACCACTTTTCCTGCTCCTCATCCCAAATGGTTCTTACCTGTTTGTCCTCAAAGATTTTTATTTCATTCTGTTTTTCCATGTTCTTCAGGTAGTTTCAAGTTCTTTTTCAAACCGTTACAATTTGTAACCGTTTCAGTATTTATTTTTAGTTGTCCGCATTTTGAGGACAACTCAGGCTGCCAATACCTTATTGGTCAGTTCAATTATTTCATCAATTTCCTTTGTATTAAAAATTCCCCTGATGCCTTCCGGATGAATCATGGTGAAGGGTGATTCAATCAGGTTGCGTTTACTTATTTCTCCTTTCTCCAACACAAAGTTTTTGAGCAAATCCAGAAATTGCAGTTGACGACTCGTTAGGTAACTGTGCTTATTTACAAAATCGTCAAAGGCTTTGGTTACGGTTTCAGAGAATGTTTCCAAAGTCTGAATACCCAAAATGTGCTTAATGAATTGCACCAACTCGGCTTTGCGATGGTTGTAAACCTTTCGTAGTAGCCCGATGGTAATGTGTGGATGTTCGTTATGAAGTTCTTCTGCCAGTTGTTCGGCTTCATCGGGTGTTATGTCCAAACCTTGCTTTACTTTTTGCAAAATCGGACTGCTGGAAACCAATTCGTTTACCTTTTGCTCTACTAACTCACGGTACTTGGCAACACTTAACGCCTCATGCTGTGGACCGAACTCAACAAACTCTTTTTCACTAACTAAGTCTTTGAAATTGAATTTAGCCGGGGCTAATGGAATAACTGCTTCGCGGAATTTCATCAGAGGGGAAAGCTTGCTAATCAACTCGTCCAGTTTTTCATCTGTCGCTGTTGACCAGAAATGATTTGATTGCGCCTGACGGATAAGTTGCTCTTCCTTTGAAACTATATTGACACTTAAAGGCAGTTCTCCAATTTCCTCAACAATGCTTTCCTTTAATGTTTCAAATTTTTCTTTTTCATCAGATAAATGCGCAAGCGAAGCTTCCACGATGTCTTTCTCAAAACGCATGGCTTTGAAATCAGCATCGGCAACCGTTCTGAAAAGTGGCTTTACCACGCCTTCCAGAAATTCTATTTTGTCGGATGAAAGATTATTCCAAAAGTTATCGTCTTCCAATCTTTGGAGTTCGTGCTTAGCATCGAGAATGACTACAGAGTTTTTAGGAAGCCCTTCAACTTGCTTTTTGATTTTCTGAATTTCTTTTTGTACGATTTCAGTCTTGCCCTGATTTTGGGCTTCTTCAATTTTTTCCAAACGGACACCAAACAAACGAACAGGTAAGGGAATCTGAGGCTTTAGTTCCTTACCTCTCGGATTGAGTTTGAAGTATTCAAAGTTGTCCCAACAATCCAGAATCAGAAAGGTATCTTTCTCTGTACACCAGGGTTTTATCTTTTCTTTTTCGAGCAAACGTGTTCCCCGGCCAATCATTTGCCAGAACTTGGTGTAACTGTAAACAGGTTTTACAAAAACGAGATTTACCAGTTCACGAACATCAATACCTGTGTCCAGCATGTCAACACTGATAGCCACTCGTGGCATGTCGTTGTTGGTGAATTGGTCGAGCAGACCACCTTTACCATAAACCCGCGGGTCTTCACTGACTAAGACTTTTGCCAATTCACCTTTATATTCCGGATAAAGTGAATCAAAGATTTCTTCCATTCGTCTTGCATGTGCTTTTGTAGCGCAAAAGAAAATGGTTTTTCCGGGGAGTACACCATTTGCATCTTTAATGCACTCTTCCATGAACTCCCGAACGATCAGCGCATTGGTTCCCTTGTTGATGACTTTCTTTTCAATGTCTGTTCCTTCATAATTAATTTCCTCAATCTCTTTTCCTTCCAACATTAACTTTTGCTGGTCTTCCAATGAGATTGTCCGTTTGCTGATTCCTTCTTCCTGAAATTTGGTCTTGATTTTCATTACCTGAAAATTGCACAGGTAGGGAGGGATGTGGTTTACGGCTTCCTCATACGAATAAGCAAATGTGGGAACGCCATCTTCGGTTTCAAATAATTGAAAAGTGTTGTGGTCAATTACGTCCGTAGGCGTTGCTGTCAAGCCAAGTGTGATGGTATTGAAGTAATCGAGAATTTCCTGATAGGTGTTATAGATACTTCGGTGACTTTCATCTACGACAATCAGGTCAAAGAAGTGAGGGCTTAATGATTTTTGTTCGTGCCGGATTACGTTCAACATTGTCGGATATGTTGAAACATAAATCCTTCTGTCCGTAGCAATTTCTTTTTCGCCTTGCTTTGGCCAGCGTGGTTCGTTGGGCAAATGTTCTTTGAAAGCTTCCAGCGTTTGGTCGCGCAATGCAATCCTGTCAACAAGAAATAAAACTCTTTCTGCCCAACCAGCTCGCATGAGTGCATCTACTAAGGCGATACAAGTTCGGGTCTTGCCTGTTCCGGTTGCCATCACCAACAAAAACTTACGCTTTCGTTTCTCAACTGCTTCCATCACGGCACGGATAGAAGCTACTTGATAATTTCGTCCAGCAATTTTTGTATTGATCAGTTCTCCGGCTAAAGTCTTTCTTGCTCTGCGAATGTAAGTGTATCGTTCAAGGTCGTCTCGTGTCGGAAATCCGTAAACTTTTTTAGGTGGATAGTTATCCAAGTCCCAAAAATGAATATCGTGTCCGTTTGTGTAGAAACAGAAAGGCAACTCTCCGCCTTGCGTTGTCTGAATATTATAACAGTATTGTTTTGCCTGCTCGCGTCCAATAGCTGCATCAACGGAAGTTTTCTTGGCTTCAACTACTGCGAGTGGCTTTCCATCTTTGCCTAATAAAACATAGTCGCTGAATTGATGTCCAGCATACGGAGTTGTTGGCTCTTCAACAACTGTCAGGTGAATATCAAACTCCTCGATTACCTGAGTCCGGTCAGTAACATTCCATCCAGCCTGTTTTAGTCGCTGGTCAATGATTTCTTTCCGTGTCAGTTTTTCGTTTTTCACTCCTTGATTTATAATCCAAAATTTTGAACGGTCAAAATACGCAAAATTTGCTTGGATTTGTCGGTTTCTCTGGTGCGGTGGGGATTTGGCTCTTGCCATTGCTTTGGATGTGGGCGGGATGTGTGGCAATGGCATGTGCTCCCGAAAGCTTTCGGGACGCGGGGAAATTCGGAGGAGAATCTTTTTAAAAATGCGAAGGGTCGGCTGCTTTTTCTGTCCAACTTGTCTAACGTTTATTGGTCAAAAGTCCACGTTGTCTCGGAGTCGATCATTTGTCCACGTAATGAATCTTTGTTAGTAAAGTGTCGACCGTTAGTTGGTTCGTTACTTTGTCCGACCCTATGGCTGGCAACGGCCAGGTGTATGTGCAGCAGCCTGCTCGGAGGGCTTGGTAAAGAAGCGTAGCGAATTGCCAAGCCCGACTTGCAGATCACTGTCCACCGTGACCGCTGATGGTACGAAGATAAAAACTTTTATTCACCAATACACCAGGCTGTTGAACATACATGTTGTGTGCGCCCAGCATGGGCGAAGGTATTCGAAAGATACCGCTTTATTCCAG
>CAZFRM010000049.1:0-10027 GCA_964521255.1 uncultured Roseivirgaceae bacterium | reverse complement strand
TTTTCGTTTGTATCATAGATTTTTGAATGAACTAAGTAGCACTAAATCACTAAACTATTAATATTTATGAAAGTGCCTGAGGCGGTGGATTACTCATCTTGAGTTTATCTTCAGGGAGAGGAACGAAATCATCGTTATCATTTGGTGGCAAAATAATTCTTCCTTCTTTCCAATCTGCCTTGGCTTGTTCAATTCTTTCCTTTCTTGAAGACACAAAGTTCCACCAGATAAACCGTTCGCCGAGTGGCTCTCCTCCCAGCAACATGAGTTTGGTTATTCCTTTTGAAATAACGACCGGGTTACTTCCTTTACTGAACACAAGCATTTGACCAGATGAATAAGTACGCCCGGCAACCTCAACCTCTCCCCTCACAATATAGATTCCTCTTTCATCATATCCTTGCGGCAAAGAAAGCTTTGCATCTGGGTTCAACACAACGTGTATATAAAATAATGGAGAATGCGTTTGAACTCTATTCATCAAACCAAAAGCATTTCCCGCGATCAATCGCATCCATATACCTGTATCGGTAAAAACAGGTAACTGTTCTTTCTTGTAGTTGTTAAATGAAGGTTCTGCTTCTTCATCCTTTTCAGGCAATGCGACCCAGGTTTGAATCATTTCAAAACCGCCTGCTAAAGAGGCAGGATCTTCAAATCGTTCTGAATGCGCAATTCCCTTTCCTGCTGTCATCCAATTCACTTCTCCTGGTTGTATCACTTGTTGCACACCAAGACTGTCGCGATGCGTTACCTGGCCATCAAACAAATAACTAACCGTTGACAAGCCAATATGTGGGTGAGGCAAGACATCCATGGAGGATATGGGTTGTTGAACTTCCAGCGGTCCGGCATGATCCATGAAAATAAAAGGCCCAACCATTCTCCGCTTCCGAAAGGGAAGTATCCTTTTCACATTCATGCCAGCGCCCAGCGATGCGCTACGAGCTTCAATAACAATATCAAGCATACCTCATTTTAGAGACAGAATTCAATTTACACTCAATATCCAAAAAAAGATTTCACTGTCACTCATTCTCATTGAGAAGGTTCAAATAAAATCATTCAATCGGAATTTCAGTAGCTATTTAAAACTTAACAAGCAGGATATTGTTGAATCCCTTTCACGCAAAGCCCCTTTAGAAAGCAGTACTGACTTTATTATTCCCTTTGCGTGCATAGCCGTATTATCTTTGTGCTCTTTGCGTGAACAATGTGTGGGCAATTCATGGTGAGTACCAGCGTGAACCTGCCAATGCAGGCACGCAGGTCTACGGTCATCAGCAGGAGAAATTCATCTCCCTCTTTACTTTATAGACAGACGCTAACTAAACAGTAGACTCAAGAGATAACCATCGCGCTTAAACCTGATTTAAGAATAGCGTAACAAAAAAACTTTGCCAACAATCAATATAAGGTTAAATTACCCTTGATTTCCCCTAAGCAAAGGTAAAGTGGAAGTGCAAGAAATCAGGACCCTCCTTTTTAATTTGACGACATGGAACTAATCAACCCCGGAGTCCATAGAAGGAGCATATTTTGTTTACTGATTTTTATAGCAGCCTACACATCAGCTGCCCAGAGCAGTAAAGAGGCAGCCATTAAGTTTTCTCATCCAGTCCTAAGTCAAGTCAATCATCTTGTAAATCAATTTCAGTATCAGAAGGCCATCGATCTTTCCCTAAAGGAAGCAATCAATATGAAGGCAAAAAAGAATTGGGAAGGTTATACTGTCTTTATGTTACGGGCCGCGGAAATTGAAACGTTTGAAGTTTGGAAAGCAAAAAGCCTTACTAAAAGCAAAATGCTTCCTGACTATAGAAGACCACTGACTTACCTGGATAGTTTATATAAATATGGAAAGGAACAACTTAAAACTAATCCGTATTTAAAAGCAAATACATTATTCACGACTGCTGTTGTTTATCATTGGTTGGATATGCCCGACACTTCTGAGAGCATGCACAATCAGGCACTGCAACTAAGGATCAAACTTTTTGGCAGGGATTCGAGAGAAGTAGCGGATTCATATTTGTGGATGGGTGTGCTATACAACTGGGGCTTGCGTCGTCTGGATGTTGCTAAAGAGTATTACTTAAAAGCCATGGCCCTTCAAAAAAAATATATGCCCCAAAGTCGTTACTCCTTAGGTAGCACTTATTTTGGACTCGCTATTGTTGCACGCGCGAACTATGACTTTGATGAAACTATTACAATGTTAAAAGAATACTCATCACTTTATTTTGATCTTCCTTATGAGCAGGCAGCCGCTCTTCAACTATTGGCCAATATATATACGGATCAGGGGGATTTTGAAAAGGCATTACAAGAGAGAATGCAATCATTGAAGATTTATGAATCCGCCGGATTAACAGAAGATCTTATAATACAATATGGCAATCTATCCAATAATCTTATCGATCTGGGACGCACGGTTGAGGCAAGAGAAGCTCTACGAAAGGGCTTCTGGATGCTGGAGAGATTGGAAGTTAAAAAAACTTTTTATACTAAGTTTTTGTACGAAAGTCTTGGCAGCTTTTATGTGGACATTGAGAAGTATGACTCTGCGCAAATATTTTTTGATAAAGCTCTCCGTGTTGCTATTGATGAGTATGGCGAAAAGAATTCAGAAGTCGCAGAGACCTATGGGCTGCGTGGCAATCTTTATTTGAAAAAGAATGATTTCAAATCCAGTCTGATTGATTTTCAGCAAATGCTTACGTCCGTTATTCCAAACTTCAATGGAGAAAATATCTTTAGGGTACCAACAGTCCAAAATGAAACTCCCTACTTCTACATTATTATTTCTGCGCTCTTCCATAAAGGCGATGCGTTTTTAGCGTGGTACAATCACGACAAAAAATCTGAACATCTGCAATTAGCGCTGGACCATTACAGGGCAGCATACGGCCAACTTATGGTTGCACGAAAGGCGATTGGAGATGAGTTATCGAAACCGGTTCTGATGAAGAGTTTTTCAGAGAGTATCGAGAAAAGTATACAATGTGCAAAAACACTTTATACACTGACAGAACAGCAGAATTTTTTCCAGGATATTTTTCATTTTGTGGAGCTCACCAAATACCTGAATGTGCTGGATGCTTTGCAACGTGCTGAGCGTGCCAATAACTCAGGCATACCCAAGCACTTGCTGTTTGAACTGGAAGAAATTAAAAATGAGCTCAACGTTCATCAAAAAGTTGTACTCTCGGAAAAGGCTTCAAGAGGCAAACTTGCCCATCACAATGAAATTATTTTGAACCTCATTAACAAAAGAAGGGAGTTGATAGCTGAAATATCAAAGTATCCGGAATATGTGGTTTCAAATATTGACGAGGTATTAACAGATGTAAGTGAGGTTCAGAACAAACTTTCCCATGACGAGCAAATTATTGAATTTTTCTGGGGACAAGATAGTGTATACACCCTGTCCATTACAAAAGGATCAGTTGAAATTCTATCTACACACCCCAGTGATGAAACGGATAGCCTATTCAACTCAATCCATGAAATAATGATTGACAATAACAATCCGTTTGATAAAAATAATTACAGCGTGATGGCTTCAGCGATCTATAAGGAATTTTTCGCACCATCAATAAAAATGAAAAAGATCACTATCATTCCCGATGGGCCATTGCGGTTGATTGCGGTTGAGGCATTGGTGGTTGAACACAATCCTGCAAAAACATCGTTCAACGAACTTGATTACGTTATCTACCACAGGGAAATAGCGTATGCATATTCCACCAGTATTCTTTTTAGAAGTTATCTAAAAAATGTAAAAGGTGTTGAAAAAGTACTGGCCTTCAGCTATTCAAACGGTGTGGGCGAACCAGGCCTGGCGAAGCGAAGCCAGCACACGGAACTGCCCGGTACATATAAAGAACTTGAAGCATTATCAAGGCTGTTCAAAAATGTGACCCGGTTTACAGATATAAATGCTTCCAAATTAAATTTTATAAATAACACTATGGGCCATGATATTATTCACCTTGGTGTGCATGGAATTGGTGATCAATATGTGGCCGATAACTCTCGGCTAATTTTTCGGAGTGATTCTTTAGATGACGGGGAACTATTTGCGTATGAAATTTACAATCTTAAGATGGATGCGAGACTTGTGGTACTGAGTGCATGCGAATCGGGTACTGGCAGAAACCAATCCGGGGAGGGAATGTTCAGCATAGCCCGTGCTTTCACCTATGCAGGGTGTCCATCTCTTGTCATGAGTTTATGGCAAGCCCGGGATGTGTTCACCTCTCAAATTATGATCGGCTTTTATGAAAACCTGAATCATAATGAATCCATTAGCAGCTCTCTAAGAAATGCCAAGCTTCAGTTTCTCAAGGAATCAGATTCGTTCACAGCCCACCCCGCCAATTGGGCTCCCTTTGTAGTGAATGGTCTTGACCTGACTTTCGAGAAAAAGTCAAAAAGCAATTTTCTTATTTATCTTATTGTCGTAACTGCAATAATAGCTACTGCTTTCTACTTAAAGACTAAGAAATTTCACGCATGAATTCGATCCTCTTCTTAATTTTTCAAAATGATTTTTCATTCGGTGAACAAACCCGTATTTGGAAGTCGATTTCCAGCGATTATCCTTTTTTTGACAGAGGAGGAAGTAGACGGCCAGCCTTTATTGCTTCAACGCCAATGTCTGGATGGTCTGCAAACCACGTATCATCTTGCGTGAAAAGTTCCTCCGTTTTTTTATTCAATTCTTTTGTTAGGGCCGTAGTTCTTATAGGATCGATTGCAATAATTTCGACATATTCGTGTTCGGGCAATACGATTGAATTAAGATCAAATGTCACGTTTTTTTTGTTGAATTCATCGCTTAAGGCGACTTCTACCAATACAGGTATTAATTTTAGTTAATTTATTTTTTTGATCGAGGCTTCGGATTAATCCTTATTTTAAATCCCAACTCTATATCATCCACTCCTATTTCCTTAGCATCATTTTTACTCCACGCCCGCTTGGTAAAAAGATCTTTTGTAAAGGCATTCATCTTTTTAACCAACGGTGTTGTACTGGCATCATCAAGATCAACGATTTCAACAATGGCCATTTTCTTAGGGAAATCCTTTTCGCTTACATCAGCTTTAATTCTGTCTTTAACAGCTTGGGAAACATTGGATATATTTTTCAACGCTTCGGTTATATCACCTGTTGCACTTAGTACATTCCAATCCTTTACGCCGGTACCTTGCGTTATGTAGTGCGAAAATCTACTGGTTTTAATAAAGACGCATTCCTTGCCTGCATCTTCTACATAGGGTATTGTACTTTTATCGTTTGTTAGTGTACCCCACCATCTGTGCTTGTTTTGTTGTGGATCTCTTACTTTGACTGGCATAGCTTTAAAGTTTACGTTTTATTTTTTTAAGTACCTTTTCTTCAATGGTAATGGAAGCAAATCACGACCTCGTTTTATGTCGTCCGAGCCTACCAGCTTGTTATTTTGACCTAACCAATCATCATCATTAAAAAGCCCACGGGTAAGGGCATTGATTACTTTTGGCAAAGGTGGTGTCGTTGCATGGTCAATTGCCAGTATCTCTACAATTGGCTTAGGCTTACCTTTATATTCCTTTAGATCAGCCAGCATTCTTATCTTAACAGAACGTGGAATTTTACGGCTGGGGCTAATAGCTCTTACGGCCTGATTGGGATCACCTTCACCGCTTAATATTATTAAATCACGTATATAAGTTCCCTGTGATACAAAATGTGAATCGCGACTGGTTTTAACAAAAATAACCTCATCACCAACATTAAGGATAACCTTTCCGATTCGTATCCTTTTATAACAAATTAATGTACCGGTCCATCTGTGCTGGTTTTGTTGTGGATCTCTTACTTTAAGGGCCATAGCTTTCAAATTTAGTTATGTGTGGATTTTATGTGATCATGGGAAATATAATCCTTTCACAAGTAATCAGAAGATGCATAGGTAGCGAGAGGTTACTGGCAAGACATACTAATTTAGTTAAATAGTTCAGCATTCATCGAATGAAGGCCAAAGATTATCGATGATTTTCAACACCTGCATGTTCTGATTTTCTTCAAGACAAACTTCAATGACTTTGCTTATTCGAAATTCGAATAGTTTATATCCATTATCAATACCTGTTTATTGGTATTTATTAAGGCATCAGAAAAAAAGAAAATTGCTTATTAATCGTTTAGTGATTTAGTGCTACTTAGTTCATTCAAAAATCTATGATACAAACGAAAAAATAGCAGTAAGCAAATGGCAATAGGCAATTTTGCCTACTGCGATTGCCTATTGCCTACTTTTCAACATTGGTTAATATCTGTTGATAAAATGTTTAATATTAGTAAATGATGCTCTCATTAATACTTAAGCAATTCTCCCTTTCAATGTATCTCCGGTAAAGGGACCCTTCTCAGCAATAAGTGAACGCGCGCTTTCCAATTGGCCCCAGGTATTCCAAAGTAAAACACCGCGAACGCGCTGTTGTTCTAAATAGTAAACAACACCTTCCTTGAATTCTTCTTTCCAATCTTCGACAACTTCAAGTTTGTTATTAAGCTCTCCTACTGCCTCATAGCCGAGATCAAACAAATCAGAATAAAAGAAAGGGAGATGATGATAGGCTTCTTTAGCGCCCGCCATATTCTTTCCTGCAGTTTCACCCATAGCTAATGCATTATCTTCGTGCTCAACGCGAATGGTTTTTCCGAGAGATGGATTAAAGAAACCTGCTACGTCACCCGCAGCGTAAACGTCAGGATCGGATGTTTGTAACACTTCGTTTACCGTAATTCCATTGGCGACTTTAATACCGGCTTCTTCTGCAAGTTCTGTATTAGGCTGAATGCCAATTCCTGCAACAACAATATCAGCCGGAATTTCTTTTGATGCAGAAGTCTTAATTTTATAGACGCCTTTCTCCAGTGTAACGGATGAGACACTTTCTCCGGCATAGATATCAACGCCTTTGGATTTATAGTATTTATTCAAAAACATTGAGAGCGACGGTGGGTAAACGCGAGCTCCAATTCCATCTTGAGGAAAAATCATTGTAACTTTTTGGTTATTCATTGCCAGTGATGCCGCAATCTCCGATCCTATAAAACCACCACCAATAACTACAATGCTCTGTGTACTTTTTGTTCGTTGCTTAAGAATATTAAAGTCGTTAAGGGTTCTATAATAAATTACACCTTCAGCTTCATATGGTAATTTACGTACGCTCCCACCGGTAGCTAATAGTAGCCTGGTATAAGTAAACGTATCGCCACTGTCGTTGATAGCTTTCTTTTCTTTTACATTTATTTTTTTGATCAGACATGATGTATGAATGGAAGCATGTTCTGTTGCATCATTCAACCAAATACTTTCGATGGGATCACCTTTCCATAAAGCCTTTGACAATGGAGGCCGTTTATAGGGAGGATGTTGTTCATCACTCACAATACCAATTGTCCCGGATTTATCTACGCTCCGTATTCCTTTCACAGCGGCGTTAGCTGTCATGCCTCCGCCGATAATCAGATAGTCATAGTGTGGCATCTTTGTTTTTGATATTCCTTCTGCGTAAACAATTGAATACGGAAGGATGGTTAAAAATTTTACCTTATTGAAATTATGCAATTCAAATTTTGTCCGAAAGGAAAAAGGAAATCAAAATTGGAATGAATTAAACTATCCTGATAGTAGGCTTCAGGTTACCTCACCGAAGCTTGGCTCCCGTTCTTCCGACCATCCTATTATACAACCGCTTTAATAAAGCTCATCTAAGCAAAGCAATAGGTTTTGACCCAAATCAAGACTTACAATACAATTTATCCCAAAAATGAACAAAGTCTCATTTTTCTTTTCAATCATTAGGCGACAAAAACCGCTTTCCAAGGTCATTAGATCAACATCGGCGGGAATTTCTTCATATGGGTACGAGGCTTGCAATACGTGGTGAAAATCATGTAAGAATTTTATGAAATTGTTTAGTTCAAACTGGTCATTTTTTCGCTCGGGACGGAAGAACCTGTTAATAAAGTCACCCTCATTTTTTGTCCCTGCTGTTGAACCTTTGCTTGAAACTGTGCGTGTGATGTTCTCCTGCTCAACGCGGTAACTTAAGACCAGCTACCCTTTGCCTTAACCTAGTAATGAATACGCTACAAAAACTTGACATGGTCAGGAAAGCCCAAATACAAGCTAAAATAGTGCATAGCTATGTCACATTTGGAGCATTTTTTCTTGCCTTTCTCTTCACCAATATCAATACAGTATTTGGCCAGGTTCCCGGTTATTCTTACAAAGTACAAATCACCATTGATGGCTCCCAGGTATGTGGAGCGAGTAGTCTTATCAACTTCCCGATATTAATCCAACACACAGCCCCTTTTCTCCGGCCGGCACCTACCGGCCTTGTTAGTAGTGCGAACGGATATGATGTTGTTTTTACGGCCAGCGATGGTACTACTTTATTAAGTCATCAACTGGACCATTATACCTATGATGCCACTAATGGAACTTATTCAGCATGGGTGAATATACCTTCCCTTCCTCCCGGCTCGAACACCAACATATATATGTATTATGGTAATGCATCCATTACTACAGATCAGTCTTCAACAGGAACCTGGGACAGCAACTTTAGAACCGTGTACCACTTTCAGTCGAATAACCTGAACGATGGAACTGCCAATAGTATAAATGGCACAAACAACGGAACAACTGACGCAGGTACAGCTCACATCGGAGGCGGACGTAATTTTGATGGTACCAACGACTACATCCAAACAACAAGTAATGATCTTGCCACAGCAAATAACTTCACACTTTCTGCGTGGTTCAAAACTAACATTACAAACCCCAGTCACATTATGTGGCAAGGGATGACAAATGAAAATGGATGGGGTGATGGTCTTATCGGACCACAGGGTCAGGAACTGAATCTTTCAATAGGAACATGTTGTACATCAATTCCAAACTACGTATCTGTATTTCTTGGACATACGGAAGAACAGCTAGATGCTAATGGACTTACTGCTGAAGTCGCATTTACAAACACAACCAACTGGCATTATGTAGTTGCTACGATGTCAGATTTAAACACCTCACCGGTAGCACACCTTTACATTGACGGTACCTTGGTAGGCACCGATACGGGTACACCTGTATCTGTTGACCGAAGCCTATGGGATAACACCTTAAGAATTGGAAGACCTGGTGCAAATGAACGCTACTTTAACGGCCAACTTGATGAGATACGTATTTCCAATGTTTCCCGTTCCGCAGATTGGATTTGTACTGAATACAATAATCAAAATACGCCAGGAAATGGTCTCACTTTTACCAATAGCCCACCGGTTCTGTCAGCTATTGAAGTTTCCACCCTGAATTATACTGAAGAAGATCCCGCTACAATACTAACTTCTACCATTACAATTGCAGATGAAAATGATGGGTTTATTTCAGGAGCTACCATTCAAATAACGAATAACTACACTAACGGTGAGGATGTGCTGGCGTTTACCAATGCTTTTGGTATCACGGGATCATGGAATAGTGGCAGCGGTACACTCACACTTACAGGTTTAGCGACATTAGCCAATTATCAAAATGCTTTACGATCTGTCACTTATCAGAATACTAACCTTGATGACCCTTCCACGCTTACAAGAACCGTTAGCTTCATTGTAAATGATGGAACCACTAACAGTAATATTGTTACCCGCAACATTTCAGTAATAGGTGTTAACGACGCACCTGTAGCAGCAGACGATGCTTACACCATCGATGAAGATACATCGCTAAACATTGATGCTCCCGGTGTCCTTATCAATGACGCTGATGTGGATGGAAATCCGATCACCGCTGTGTTGGTGAGTACCACTACAAACGGAAGCCTGACTTTAAATGATGACGGAAGTTTTGATTATACACCCGATGCAAACTACAATGGCAGCGACAGTTTCACCTACCAAGCTAATGACGGAACACTAAACTCTGGAGTTGCTACTGTTACAATTAACATTACCCCTG
>CAZFRM010000048.1:0-12415 GCA_964521255.1 uncultured Roseivirgaceae bacterium | reverse complement strand
GTGAGAGGCGCACCTCGCTGCGAGTAGTAGCGGGGCCGTCTACTCGATTGCCAGCCGTAGGGTCTTCTCCTCACTTCATTCGTAGCCGTGTCTTTCGTCCCGTTAATTTACACCAATCTTTTTTTGTCAGTCGTGCGGTGGGGCATTTTTCATTGACAACTTTCTCCGCTTACACTACACTGAGCACACTCTTTGGCTGGCTTGGGATGCGGGTCGGTCGTGTGGCCTGCCAAAGTGTGTGCGGTTTAGTTGTGTCATTTCACAAGGTCTTACAACACTTTTTGTTTCTTATTAGAAACATCCATATCAATTGTCAATGATAGGAATTTTGTCCTTTGTTTGAAAGTCGTCCCGTTAAATTTTCAGTCTTTGATCGCTGTCAATTATTGTTTACAACCGAACAGACATCCCAAACACGCATGTGTCCGGTTATACTCCACTCTTTTGTAATGGGCTTCTACCATTTTCTCTCTTATCTTTTTAAAGTCCACCGTTTTTCTTCCGTAAGCCTCCAATGGGGTCAGTCCATACAGTGAACCATGTGGTCGTTTCTCGTTGTAGTCGGGGATGACTACTTTTCTCATCGTCTTTTCAAGTTCTTCCTGATTCTGAATTTTTCTCGGGTAGAGGTATTCGTATTTAATAATCTTGTTTACCGATTCCACCATTGCGTTTGATTTCAAAACGTCTTTCAGGGCTACCAATTTGTCAACGGGGTATTTCTCAATGAGGGTCTCCACTTGTTTATTATTGTTCTCAGTCCCTCCGTCCACAATCAATTCCGTTTTCTTTTCCTGTTTTGGTTTTAGTCCTGCGTTGATTATTGTTTCCTCAAAAGTCTCTATTCTTACTTTTGCACAAACCTTGTCCGCTACACGCCACGAGGTTATGTAACGCGAAAAGTTGTCCATGACTAAGTAGATGTAAGAAGTCTTTCCGTCTGCCGTTTGAAGTTCGGTTATGTCCGCGTGCCATTTCTCATCGGGTGCATTTGCCCTCAGCCCTTCGTCATAGTCCTTTTTCGGTTTTTTAAATTTTTTTCGTTTCATCTTCATCAGTCTGGCATATTTGTACCATGTATTGGGATGGGCTTTTAAAATGGATTCTCTCATCCCGTAATACGCAACGGAAATTATCGGCCAGTGCAAAAATTCTCCATTGGACAATATCTTGTGCATTTTGTGTACTTCTCTTGCCGTCAGTTGTTGCGGGTAAGCACTGTTGCATAGTTTACTCAATGATTGTCCACAACGGAAGTACGATTCCATTGCCCAAATCCGGTAGGTGCTTTTGCTGATTCCGAAAAGTTTTATTCCTCTCTTTATCCCAATGGTTTTCTTTCCCTTCTGGATAGTGTCAACAATCCGGTATTTGTATTCCCTGATTTTTTTAAAGTAATCTTTCCCTGTACCGATAATATCTTTCAGGACTTTGTTAACCCGGTAGAAAGCCTTTATTGTTCTTAACAGCCGTTGGTCTTCGGAAATCTTCTTCATCAACTCATATAGCTCCTCAATATTGTCATTGAGTTCGTAGCCGGTATATCTCTCCGGTGATTCTCTTTTCCACTTGCTTATCAAACTCCGGTGGATTTGTTTTCGATATACGTCCGGCAATAATCCTTTCCGCACCAAATATTTTACTCTCGTGTCGTACGTTCTCCTCTGCTCCATGAATTTGTAAACTCTATTTGTTAGAGTTGCTGAATCTCAACAATTGATACTATGACTTGTAATCATTCAATTTCAGTAAATCCGCCTCGCTTTACTTTATTAAAATTGAGCATTGCAAGTTTTTTATTGTGCTGTGATAATGGTCTTTCTCCTGAAGCAATTTGTGCCATGAATGTATATTCAAATCCTTGCAGAGTTTTATTCTTTTTGTCCCATTGAACAATTCTCTTAATTAAGTCCAAAGTGATTTCAGGTTCATTATTCTTACTATCTCTTTCATTAAATTCGTCTATTTTATAAAGAAGTTCCGGGGCTTTCTCAATTACAAGGTCAAGTATTGCAATTCCGGCTTGTCTTTCATAGTCCGTGATTCGCGTTTTGTTCTTAACTCTACCTGCAAGATTAAACGCTACAGTCCTTCTTTGTTCTGTCAGTTCACCTGTGGCTCTGCCCCATTCTTCAATGGAATGCCAGATTGATGGCGGAACCGATTTAAGTTTTTCAATTTCTTCCTGAATCTGAAACTGTGTCGCTTCCTCGTCTGCAATCCTTTTTCGTTGGGAAGGATTTTTAAGGTCTTCAAAGTCCGCCTTAATGATTGTGAAGTCAATGTCAAATTCCTGTTTTTTCAAGTCATTCCAGCATTCTTCTTTCTTAGCCCATTCACCATACAGAGCGCCATGATTATTCTCAGCTGATTTTTTAATTGCTTTTTCGACCTGAACCATTAAGTCATAAAGCAAAGTTTTCAGTTGCTCTGAAATACCTTGATTTCTCCAGATCTTATAAAGATCAATTTTGCTTCTGGTTTTATAAGTTAAAAATGAGACAGAATAGGGAACAGTGATGTAACGCAAGTCGCCAATTGAGTTTGGTTTCACTCCATAAATTTTTTCTGCTGTCCTAAACAAAATTGCTTTTGAAATAATATCCTCAAAATGAATGCTGTCAGGTCGCTTGACCAGATTGTAATTGATGAACTGAACATAGTTCTTCTGATTTCCTCTTACCACAAAGTGAGGCCCTATTACGGTCTTTTTTCCGTCTAAGACTTGCTGATAGGCATTCACATATTTTGCAAGCTCTTCTTTAGTAAACATCTGATTTTTAGGATTTTTTAAATCAAATGCTTTCTGTTTCGCTTTAGTGAAACCTTCTTTCATTCTCGCATTCTTGTACTGCCCTCTTGCTCTTTCGTAAAACCATTTTGTCTGATTAGATTGCCCTGTTACATGAGGTGCAAAAATATTCCTTGATAATTTTTCAAGTTCAATATGATATGGCCGGTTTGAACTTAAATCGGAGAGGGAAACTTTGTTCTGCGTGTTGGCATACTCAGAAATCCTTGAAACGATCTCACTAAAACTGTCTTTATTCTTCACTACAGAAAGTTTTAGTTGAACGTAAATTCCTGAAATGTCTGCTTTGTCTTTTTTAAGTGTGTGATAGATAGAAGCTGTTGTTTGCCCTCCGTTCACAATCTGGAAATCCTGAACATTTGAAATGGCAAGCCCTTTTCCATTTGCTAATTTCCCCAGTTCAATTTTTTCTGCTGTCGCTGCGAGTCCATTGTTGAAAGCAAGAAACATATGTTGCTCTTTCAAAATTGTATTGCGAATTCCTTTGTTAATTTTCCCTGTGAACTGTAAAAAAGAACGAACATTTTGTTCCAGTAAGCGTGAGCCATATCTTTCGTAAATAGTTGCAAGTGCTTGTCCAGGTATTATTGCAAGGTAAGATTGATACTCCTCATTTTCAGACGGGGAAACAATACACGGAACTTCGAAGCCTTCTTTTTCAAAATCAATTGTAATAGGAATGTGTGACTTCTCTGTAATATTGTACAGATAGTTCACATCAACAACTCTGTAAAAAACAGGATAACCCGAGATGGTTTGGCTTTCAGGAAAATCCCCTGGGTAAAATCCATCTGTCAGAATGACAGCATTCACTCTTACCAGGTTTTCTTTTAATTCTAACGAGTTACTCAACGTGTGAGCAAAATCAAAAATAGGTGCTGATTCCTCAATCTCATTTACATAGTCTTTGTAAACTCCCTTTCGGAAAAAATTGGCGATTCGCTTAGCGGCCGTTTCAACTTCATCTTTTGCAACTCTCTCCGGTATTTCGCCTCCTTTGAAAACCGTAATAAACAAGTCGAGGGTTTCATAGTTATCAGAAATTGAATATGCGTTAATCTTGTGTTGATTTTTTGTCCCTAATGCTCTTTCATCATGTGCAACTCGGGTATTCTCTGTTTCACTTGCCTCGGCAAGTAAATCTACCGCTGTCTGTGTAAAAATCTGCTCAAGTATTCCGCCTTCTTCTTCTGAAATTTGAATTGATTTCAAGTCCTGAATAAGCGACTGATAGAATTTTTTGAGTTCTGTATTTTCTATTATTTCACTCATTAGAAAATTAAGGTATGAAAGACCTGTTCTTCCGTTTTTATGAAATCGGAACATTGCGAAACTATAACAGAGTATTTTACATCACCAACTCCGTTTCGAATATCGGCCTCTTCAATTCTTGGAAAAGCATTCTCAACTTTATAAAAAACTTCTTGTCGAATGAAATAACCAATATCGGTATATAAATTTCGATGATGGTCAAAAAATCCAGCTTCAATTAATTTGTTTCTGAATTGGCTCAATGCAGTAAAGTCCGAATTTAAAATTTCAGAAACGGAATCTACGATTTGGTTCAATGTTTCACCTGACTGCTGTCGTACCTCTAAAGAAAGGTGATTTAGAAAAAGATTGTCAAGGTTAGTTGTATCAAGTTGCCTTTCGCTACTGATATGAACTTTCTGATGGTTGTTTCCATGAGTTGTTTTCACCTCAACACTCCATCTTCCAAACTGGTAATCTCTGACTTGCTTTTCTGAACCTATCCATGAGATGATAACATTTTTAAAATCAGAATTGGCGTGTAAGAATTTTCGCATGAAAAATAATTCTCCATAAAGTCCGCGTTGTTCTTCTGGCGTCAACCCTTGCTGTCTGAATCGTTCAAACAAACTCTGCCACTTTATTAATCGATTGGAATAATTTTTTAGAATTACTTTGATCTCGTATTCGTTTATAACTGCCGCCAGTATATCTGCAACAAGTGTATCAAAAATATCTTTGAATTGCTTGTCAATCAAAACGAGGTTCAGTAAAATAAATTTAGAATCATCGGGGTCGTAAATTTTATCAAACCTCAATCCTCTGAACTCATATTTGAAATTAAAATCCTTTCCAATTAGAAACGGTACTCTAATCGTAAGCATTCTATAGGTTTCAGGAAATTTTACCCCTAAAAAAATATCGCACTTGCTCGTGTCAGAATAACGTAACTTAAATAGTCCTGCGACTGTTGAACTATTCGCCTCAAGCTGTGTCCATATCTGTTTAATCCGTTCCATCAGTCTCGTCTGTTAAATCAAGTTCTTCCGGATACTCATACTCTTTTTTGAATTGCTCATTCACTGCATACTCAATCTTTTCATCGTTTTCGATCTCCGGAAAACTAACTGCAACACCAATTACCGGAACATCAGAAATCAATTTTCTTTCTGTCGTTTTGGGGTCAGTTGTATCGTCAACAATCCCCTGGCAGTTGTGATTCAATGGATAAATTAAAAGTAATCCATTTTTACTTTTTCTCTGCCACTTAATTCTTTTTCTACTTGGCATTTCCGGCACTTCCTTTTTTCCTTCCGCTTTGTAATCTGCTTCAGTCTGTGCTTTTGCTGATACAACTTCTGCTGGTGATAAATCAATCAACTCATGTCTGTGGTCAGTAATGTTATACTTTGCGACTTCATAGTCATTTGGGTCATTGCTGATATTTGTTCTATCTGTTAAACCAATCTTATCAGAAATTCCGGGAAACAAGAATTCGTCTTCTGATTTTGCTGTTGAATTGTTTATCAATGCAACTGTCCAGTTAATAAGGTTTCCTTTTTTCGTTTGGGCTATGATATAGTCAACTATTTTATTTGTATCTATTACTTCCTCGCCAATTTTATATTTTAACAGAAAAGAAGTTATCGCATTGAAGTTGTTTTCGTTTTGCCAAACAAACCTTTGCTTTTTATTGAGTTCATTCAATGGCTCCGAAAGAGGTTCCCCTAATGCAGAAATTAAATCAATAACTGCATTAAAATTATTCTTAAATCTCCCTTTGTCAATTTTGAACTGATAGGTCTGCTCAAGTTCTCCTGAGTAACTCAGATACATTATTTTCTTGTATCTGAATTTATTCGCTGCTGTAATTTTCAAAACTCCAGGATGGGTTCTTACTTTCAATCCAAATTCCTTTGGAGTCTTCTTTAATAAGAACATGTAGTCAAAATCTCTACGCATTTCTTCGGATGCAATTGTGATGTGCTTATACCACCGCGTGAGTTCATCACTTGTAAATATTCTGCACAAGTCCACGTATCCAGGTCTGTATCCGAACCATCTGCCCATCTGCATGAGTGTGTCATACATCTTGGATGCACGTAAGTAATAACTAACGGTTAATCCTTCCAGTGTCAAGCCTCTCGAAAGTTTATCGCCACCAACTGCAATAACTGAGAGAAATTTTCCCTGTTGTTCCGAAAAGAAATAATCAAGCGGTGAAATATTATGATGAGAAAGTCCCGCAACATTTTTATCCCCATGAACAGCCCTTACTTCTATTTTTGAAATTGCCGGATAAATTTCAGCTTCAACTTTTTTCCATGCAATTGGAACTATTTCCGGGTCAGTGTATATATGTGCATCACGAATAACTTTTGCAGTTGTCGGCACAAATTCCTTTTCCCATATAGCCTCAAGTTCTTTAAGAAGATTTCCTGATTTCAATTCAATTTGTTTTTGATAGAATTTTAATTCAGCATCAACCAAAGTTGCAATTCTGTCCTGCCATACGATGAATCGTGAAATATGAATAAGCATTGAATTATGAACGTCAATCTGCTTCCTCACTCGTCTTGCTGCTGCTGAAAGAATAAAACATTTCACAGCATACTTCAAACTGTTTGGCAATTCTTCTGGTAATGGGTCACTCTTTTTGTGTTTATCAGGCACAAATGATTTTGTGATTGCAAACTCATTTTCTACTCCGGCAATTAAATTTTGAATTTGTTCCTGTACATTGGATGCGTTAAACGCTTCATAATCTTTCACCAAACGAATGACGGGTAAAGGGTCTTCATTAATGTCAGATGATGTCAGTGCAGGTAAACCAAAAATTTTAGCTGGCCCGATATAGTTTGATGGAGCAGGAATATTTATAATAAAATCCTTTGGAAATAAATCCTGACCTACTGTAAATTCGTAATCTTTAATCGCAAGGTCTAAGCCTTTTATTGATTCTTGTTCCTGAATCGGAATAAAAATATTTGCAAACGGTGTTGCTGTGTATCCAACATAAGCACTCTGTTCAAACAGTGAAAGTAATGCTCTGATACATCCGTTTATTGCAGAAACTTTTTCCTTGTTCACATTGATTGAAGCATTGTCTGCTTCATCATCAATCAAAAGAAATGGAACATTGCGAATAATTATTTTTCCATCAGGTTGTTTATCTCCCCAAACTGCCAACCAGGAAATTAAATTTTTCAGAATTGAGCCATTCTTTTTAACAACGGCAACTATCGGGTCTGAACTTCTCAAATGAATTCCGGCTGACTGAGCAACCTTACGGTTGAAATCTCCATTGAGGTGACTGGAAGTTAAAGCATTTGCAGGAAGGTCGATTGGCTGATTTGTTTTTTCGTCAATAGGATTATAAAAACCAACTCCGATCTTATTCGTGTTTGAATACTGTAGTGAACGCTGACTATTGAATCCTAAAAAACCTTCATCAATTCTGATTTGAGTTTGACTTCTCAACGAATCATGCATACCTGCTAAAACGATTATTAGTTTATAACCTGCATCAGATGCTTTGTTGATTAGTCCGGTATAATTGCTTGTCTTTCCTGATTGAACTTGTCCCACTACCATTCCTCTTTTATCCCATGCTCCAGGTGTGGAAGGATTTGCAATACGGTCTAAAATATCATCAGTTAAATTATCAAGCTTGTTTATTGTGTCCGGTGCTATTTTCTTTTGCAGATAATTTGTATAACGATTCCAGAAATTCCAGCGAATGTTTGCTTTTGCATCTTTAAGCCAGGGAGCGTAGCCCTCATCTGTGTCAAGAATTCTGTAGTCCTCTGAAAAAACAGAAAAAGTTGCTGACAAATAATTGAACAAAGTTTCTCTCTCTGTTTCAAGATTTGGAAAGATTTTCAGAACATTATCAATAGATTCATTGATGTCTTGTAAAGAAGGGTTTTTAATTCTTCTTAGTAGTTCGATACAAATATTTTTCGCTTGTTCAATCATGCTCGGTTAATGTTGTAAGGTACTCAGGGTAATGATTAAAAGGCTCAAGGTTAATGATAACTGCTTTTGCTTCCTCTTGCGTTTTACCCTGTTTAATTAATGAATCAAAAATATTTTTCATCAAAGTCCAGATGTCGTCATGTTTTATTCCTTCAAATGGCTTTCCCTGTACTTCTGGTTCCTCTGCTTCTTTAATGTAAATTGATTTAACCGGAATTGTTTCTTCAATGAACTTTAGCAAGGTGTCAATAGCTTTGTCAGGTTTATCGTTCGCTTGGTTTTTTATTTTCTCGATCAATGGATGTTCTCGGTTGATTTTATAAAACCATTTATCACCTCTCTTGTGGTCAATCCAAAGTGGTATAAATTTTTGTCCGGGATATGGTTTTACATTTTTTCCTTTATGCCTGTAAACTTCAACCGCCTGTGCTCTCACCTTACCCGCGTAGGCTTTCAATTGGTCACGCAATATAAGTGGTGGTCGTGCAATGGATTTCTTTATGTCAATCTGCCATTCTGAATCAAAAGAATTCGGTAAATTTATTTCTATTCGTGCAAGTTTGTAATGTTCTTCTTTACGAAACATTCCCAACCAATCACCTGCAAGTAATAATCGTTCGTTCCGATAAATATAAAATCCCTGTTGCTCATTCCATCCTCTCAGTCCCTCTGCTTCTTTGAACCTATCTTCACTAAGTTTTGATTTGTGAGGCAACACATATCCCTTCACAATTATTTTTCCGCCATGTAAAGGTTCATCAGGAAATCCCTGTGTTGCTGATTCGTTTGGTAGAAACGGGTTCCATGCTTCAACAGGTCTGCCCTGAAATGAAATTTTTATTCTTCCGTTCTCAATAAAGCGGTGAAATACCATTGCTAAATGTTTTTTTACCTGCATCATAATTTGCAGAAATTTATCCAGAGAATTTTCATCGTCTTTCTGTAAATCTTTTACAAGGCGGTCGATGTCATTCCAGATTACAATTGTTCCAGATTTTACGGTGTTGATTTCATTTTCAAAATTTCCTTCCGGCAAATACTTGATTAAGTTCCAGTTACCTGTTTGATTTACAAAATCTAAATCCCATGTCCAGAAGGTGGGTTTGTAATTTTCTTTCTTGCTGATAACCGAAAGTTTTCTACACTGAGAGAACGATGCTGTTTTTAATCCCAAACCAAATCTTCCCAAATCTTTTATACTTCGGTCGTCACGGGGGTTCTTGCTACCTGGTCGCATTGCCTGAACAAGTTCATCGTTATTCATTCCACTTCCATCATCTTTAACAGAAAGCCATGTAGATGAACCTTGCCATTCGAAACTTATCCAGATATTTTTTGCTCCTGCCGAAATCGAATTGTCAATTATGTCCGCAATTGCCGTTTCAATGTTGTAACCAATTGCCCGAAAGGTTTCAATCATTGAACCTGCTTCGGGAATGGCTGGCGTTGTTTTGTATTTGGAGTAGTCAAGCATTTAACTCAGTAAGTTGGTTATGAGTAACACTCCAACTTACCTGAATTGAAGTGTAGATATTTTTCTTTGGTTTAATCTTTTCAGCGGGATTTCGAACAAAAATGATTTCAGGTTGCTCATTCAGATTTGAAACTAAACAGAGATAATATTTTTCTTTTTCAGTCTTTGCTGTTACCCATTCTTTATCAGTAAAAAGAACCCCACCAATAAATTCAGCAAGTCCTTTTACTTCTACATAGTATTTATCATTTCCCGCCTCAATTCTGTAGTCATATCCAACTCCTAAATCCCGGCAATCAATAAGAATCCCTTCAACCGGTTTTCTATTTTCAGTAAAAAATTTCAAAAAAAATTCTTCTGCGGCTTTGCCTGTCGGAGTTCTGAGAATAAATCTGGAACCTGATTTTTTGTTATCATCAGTTGTCACGATATTTAAAAGCAGTTCTAATTCATCTTTATTCTCCTGAATTTTCCCGGAAATAATATCACTTACAATTTCCCGGATTTGTAATTCAGTCAGGTTTTCAAATGACTGAACTACTCTCGCTCTGCTTGGAATCATCGGTCTTTGATGCCAGCCGGCACGATGTTCAAACAAAGGGTCAAATTCATCTCTCCAATTTTTTACGGAATGTTTATTTACTTTCAGGCGTTCACCAATATCATCAAAAGCATTATTCCATGTAGCATAGCCAAGATTTGTCAGAGCTTCATTATTAAACCTTGATAAATAGTATGCGACATATAGAGCAAGTTTGTGATTATTTTCCATCTAAAATCTTCCTGATTCTTTTAGCAATTTCATAGGCCATCAAAGGCGGAACTGCATTGCCGATTTGTTTAAAGGCTGCTGTTCTGTTTGCTCCTTCTTTTACTCCTTCAAAGTAGTAGTCATCAGGAAAAGATTGTAGTCTGGCGGATTCCCGTACAGTTATAGAGCGATTTTGTTCAATATCCGGGTGTATGTAGTAATGACCGTCCTTTGCGATATGTGCAACAACGGTTTGGGAATACGATTCATCTGCTGCCACGACTTTGAAGCGGTCAAAAAATGAAGCTCTGTTTTGATGTGTTTTCAGGCGTTCCGGTAAGTCATTGTAGTTTAATCGTTCTTTTTCTGTATTCCATTTTTCAACTGCAATCCGGTATATTTCTCTATCCTGTTTTGTATGCGGTCTGGCAATATGTTGTGTAAGTATATCTATCCCGTTGCGGATATACTTTTTATTCAAGTAGTCATTTGTCTTTGATCTGTATTTTAGAAACTTGTCCTTTCCTTCTCCTGCCTGTATTTTTGGTAAATCAGCAAAAAGAGTTCGTACTTCATAAACAGCAGTATTTTTTATTGCTTCAAAGTCTGGAATATTAAAAGATAAGTCTTTTTTCCAGCCAATGATGATGATACGTTTTCGGTTTTGGAGTACACCAAAATTGTTTGCTTCAACGGTAAAGAGTTTCATTTTATAACCCTTTTTGAAAAAGAGTTTTTCCATGTTTTTCCGATGGATTCCATTTCCGGCAGATTTTAATCCAAGTACATTTTCAAAAACAAATATTTTTGGATTGTATTTCTCAAGAAACTTAGCGTAATGAACATATAGATAGTTTCGATGGTCTCCTTTCATTCCATTTGCCGACCTGGCACGTCCTACCAATGAATAAGCCTGACAAGGCGGGCCGCCAATAATTAAATCAATCTCATTTTCTTCAAGTTGTTTTTCAATAGTTTTATGAATGGCGGGATTATGTTCTGCACCAATTGGCAGGTTAATCACAGCATCCATAAGTCTTTTCGGGACATAAGAATATAATTTATCCCTTGTAATTTCACCTCTCAGATATTTACAATAGTCATCATATTGGTTAACTGATTTCAAGTAATGATAAGCTGTACGAGTTTTCAGGGTGTAGCAGGCTGCTTCATCAATCTCAACATGAGCAACAGGTTCAAACCCTGCTCTGATAAAACCTTCGGAAAGTCCGCCAGCTCCAGCAAAGAGGTCTATATAGTTAAATTTACTCATTCGATTATTTAAATTTAGCAATCAGTTTGGCAAATGTTTTATTTCGTTTTTTTGGTTTCAATTCACATTCAAATATCGTAATAACTTTCCAGCCTTCCTGGGTTAATCGCCTCATATTTTTAGTATCAGTAAGTCTGTTTTTTGTGATTTTCTCGACCCACCAATTCGTCCGTGTCTTTGGAATTACAAAATACTTACATCCCTTATGCCCATGCCAGAAACATCCATGAACGAAGATCGCTGTATTATATTTCGGGAACACTATATCTGGTTTTCCCGGGAGCTTTTTATCATGAAGTCTATATCGGAAGCCATTAGAAAAAAGAAATTTTCTTACCAAAATCTCAGGCTTGGTATTCTTGCCTTTGATCTGGCTCATATTATAACTTCTGGTATTCTTGTCGTGAACATCTGCCATTGCCTAAATATACTAAAGTGCGGTGGGGATTTGGCTCTTGCCATAGCTTTGGTGTCGCGGTGGGTTTGCGCGGCTATGGCATGTGCCAAATGCGCGGGGAAATTCGGAGGAGAATCTTTTTAAAAATGCGAAGGGTTGGCTGTTTTTTTCTGTCCAACTTGTCTAACGTTTATTGGTCAAAAGTCATGTTGTCTCCGGAGCCGATCATTTGTCCACGTAATGAATCTTTGTTTAGTAAAATGTCGCCCGTTTTGTTGATTCACTACTTTGTCCGACCCTATGGCTGGCAACGTCTGGCTATTTGCAGTGGCTGGCTTTTGAAAACGTGTTTGTCCACCGTGACCAAACGTAGTAGCGAAGATAAAACTCTTTACTTACACCTCACCCAGCCATTGCAAATAGCTGTTGTGTGCGCCCAGCATGGGCGAAGGTATTCGAAAGATACCGCTTTATTCCAG
>CAZFRM010000047.1:0-13200 GCA_964521255.1 uncultured Roseivirgaceae bacterium | reverse complement strand
TGTCACTGACGCAACGGGAATGTTGAGCAAACTACCGAAGGTTTAGTTCAACACAGTGCATAATCAATGGCGGGGTTCAGTGTAAATTTGTAGTTTAGTTTTTTGCCAAAGGCATGCCTGCGGCACAAAATACGTTTGGTGTCGTGGGACAGTGACGCGCTTCGAACACCCGCCACTGCTTATGCACCAACGCTGGCTGTAATTATTTTTCGGACAGTACACCATGACATACATAAGCGATAATGTTAACCCGACAATTGACGAAGTAAGAGCATGGGGATATGACGAGGATAAATTCTTTCTTGACCAAGATGAAGATTTGATCCTTCATTCACCTCAGTACATTCCAATTCTTATTGAACTAGCGTGTGACGACATTTGTCCTAAAAAGGATTATTGTTTCTCGATACTTCAATACTACTCCGCAATCCAATTGTCACATCGGACAAAAGAGTTAGCAGACATCGTGTCACACCTTAGACAGAGTAGTGTGACCTCTAATCCAGACCTGGAAAATTGGAGAACAAAGTATCTGTCAATTTCGGACTTAGTTTCTGCCCCGCGACCAGTGACAGAAAAGGCGGCAGAAGAGATCGCGCAATTTTTGACTGTTGGAGATTTCTCAAGACGAGATTTTAAAAAACTAGGGACTTTGAGTTCTGGATTTATCGAGTTTCTGGCGAGTACAAGTAGTTACAAGGAGTATTTTTACATTAATCCCCAAACAACCAAGTGGACAGTTTCACGACATACTCGATTGACAAAAGTTTAGAGACAAAAATAACTACCGCCAATAAATAAGGCTTCACGCTGCGCTGTGCCGGCCACGCGAAGCCTTATTTATTAGGCACAATTTTATTTTTATGAAGAGAGGACTTCTTATTACAGGACTAATTTTAATATCTCTTACGACTTTTGGACAAAAGAAAAAAGGACTGACTTTTAACATAAAAGATTTCAATGAGAAGTTTGACTTAGTTATTTGGCTTAATGAATATGACATGGTTGCTTGGTGGACAAGCGACAGTGTGATGACCGAAGACGAAAATGAAATTAAAAAATTAGGAACTGAGTGGTTTTGTTACAAAGACACTGACGGAATCTGGCATGCTGCTTATGGTAATCTTCAAAATGACCAGTACAACTTAATATTTCATTATACAGTTGACAAAGAAAACAAAGTAAAAAAATCGAAAGATACCGTTACTCCTGAGTTTTTAAATTCATATGCGTTTGCATTAAGGACCTCTAACGAAGACATAAAACAATTAAAGGACACAAGTAACATTAGATTCAATCAGTTTATAAGAAAGAATCTAGACAACACATTTGACGTCTGGATCCTGCCAGCATTTCAACCAAACGGAACAGCGGTTTACGGTGGTGAGTTTCATTTCAAAATTGATCAAACGGGTAAGATCATTTTATCAAAAGACTCGTATTACCAAGGAGCTTTCCGAGGTTTTAAGACAGAACCTCCAAGAGAGATATGGCTAAATTATCGTGACGTAAAAGACCCGACACTTGGGAGTATCTTCTTTGCGTGGTACTATAAGAACTATTTTACTTCAATTAAGATTGATAACCAGGACAGTTTTAGTACTCCATTCAAGGGAGACAAGGAATATACCTGGCTTCATGTTCAAAAGGACATGAAAAAGGAAAAGAAGAAGAAAAAATAAAAACAGCGCAACAATGTATATGCGCTATTTAAAATTTTAGTGTTAATTTTTTAAGGTAAATTTAAACAGCGTATATACTAGCGTTGGCTGCAATACAAAACATGGATAAGCAAGATTTCATAAGTAAATGGACTACAATAGGCAAACAGCATTTTC
Organism: uncultured Roseivirgaceae bacterium; assembly: GCA_964521255.1. GTDB lineage: Bacteria > Bacteroidota > Bacteroidia > Cytophagales > Cyclobacteriaceae > ZC4RG29. The sequence goes on along the minus strand of CAZFRM010000047.1, from coordinate 11,362 downwards.
GCGCTGATGAAGCAGTTCCAAGAGAATTCAATCTTGGTTCAGCAGCGCATGATTTCCTCTTTCTGACTGGAACACCATCCGAATTCCAAGATCTCAATTTCGATTATTTGAAGGAACCATTGGAGACCGTCAATCAAAAGTGGTCACTTAATAATTCTGACTATGATAAATATTTAGCAATAGGATTCAATGGATCAGGAGATCCAATTGCAATTAATCTTGACAACCAAGAATTGATATATCTTAATCATGACAATTACTTTGAAGAAGTATTTATCAACTCGGACATGAAACGATTTGCGTTGTCAGTAGTGCGGATACAAAGCTTCGATGAGCAATTGAGGAAACTGAATTCTGACTCATTTTTTGAAACCGAATTTTCTGACGAACAATTTGAACATCTGATCCAAGACCTCAAGGTGATAGACCCAAAAGTATTTGAAATTGATAACGGTCACTGGAAATCGACTCTTGACTATTATAAGTGGGAAAGAGAAGATGAAAGACGTACTACAGCCAGGCAGGGCTATGGCAAGAGCTAAATCCTCACCGCAAAGAAGCTATCATAAATGTCCTAATCTGACATACCTATGTTCGGTATTGAACTGGACAATTAAAATACAATTCGAAATCAAGCTGGTTTAGGAGATTGAGATTGGCATGATTGTTATCTTTCCGTGTTCACTAAACCTATGGAATAATTAAGATTTGTTATATGCTTAAGAATTACCTTAAAACTTCGTTCCGTAATCTACTTCGTCATAAGAGTTATACATTCATAAATGTTCTTGGCCTGACGGTAGGACTTGTCACCAGCATTTTTATTCTGCTTTGGATAATTGATGAATTGTCTTTTGACCGTTTCCATTCAGATGCTGACCGCATTTTTAAAGTAATGGTCAACAACACGTATCCCGATGGAAAGATTGAAACGTATCCTGCCACTCCTGCTAAACTGAAAGATGTAATCGTACAAGAAATTCCTGAAGTAGAATTAGCAGCCCAGTACAGCTTTGAAACAGAATTGTTAATAAAGCATGAAACCACTGCATACAATGAAGTTGGTATTTATGCTGACCCGGCACTATTCAAGATACTCAGCTTTCCTGTTGTACGAGGTAATGAGACCAAGCCCCTGACAGACATTAAATCAATTGCTATTTCTGAAAGACTTGCTGAAAAATTATTTAAAAACGAAGACCCTATTGGGAAATCGTTGAACCTGGGAGCATCTCATGAACTTATTATTACCAGTGTTTTTGCAGACATCCCCCAACATTCAACACTTCAATTTGACTTTGTTGCTTCGTTTGAACTGTTTACAAAAGAAAATCCGTGGACACAACATTGGAAAAGTGGTGGCACCCGAACAGCGGTTTTGCTGAAATCATCTGCCTCTGTTGAAATTGCAAATCAGAAATTTGCTCATTTGATAAAGAATAACTGCCCCGATTGTTCCACCGCACCCTTTCTATTTCCTTATGTAAAGTCAAGGCTATACAATGGGTTTGAAAACGGAAAGAACGCGGGAGGAAGGATACAACAGATTTACCTTTTCGGTGCAGTGGCAATATTAATCCTTGTGATGGCTTGTATTAATTTCACAAATCTTTCAACCGCCAGGGCAGCCAGTCGAAGTCGCGAAGTAGGAATCAGAAAATCAATAGGTGCACAAAAAAATAGCCTTATTGTTCAATTTATTTCCGAGTCGATGCTGCTGTCTTTCATTGCATTGATATTCGCCATTGGGATTGTTCAACTTCTTCTCCCATTCTTTAATGAAGTCACAACCAAATCTATCTACTTAGACTTAGGCAATCCAGTGTTCATTGCAGGAACGTTTGGAATTACAGCGATTTGCGGATTACTTGCAGGAAGTTATCCTGCTTTTATCTTATCAAGATTTAATCCTGTTAAAGTCTTGAAGGGAGATACTCAATTGGGTTTAACTGGAAATACGCTTCGCAAATCGCTGGTTATAGTCCAATTCACAACTTCTATAATACTGGTTGTTGGAAGCATTGCCGTGTACAAACAAATAGTCTTTATCAGCGAAAAAAATCTTGGGTTTGATAAAGACAATATCATTGTGGTTGACCAAAATGAAGGTATCGTTAAATCATACCCGGCTATTAAAAATGACCTACATCAGTTAGCCTCTGTTAACGGTATTGCCTTTGGAGGGAACAACATATTTACAATCCCCATTACTATGACAGACCCGGTTTGGGCAAACAAGCCAGATAACTCTTCCATCCTCTTTAAAATATACCGATGCGATGCAGAATTCATTCCGACTTTGAATATTAAAATCCAAAGTGGTAGAAACTTTATGGATAGTCAGGATGCTTCCAATTATATCATTAACACGAGGGCTGCGGAAGTTATGGGATTATCCCTTGAAAGTGCTGTGGGAAATGAGCTTGAAATGTGGAATGGAAAGGGAAAAATAATCGGCATTACAGATGACTTCCATAATGACAATTTGAAGTTTGGTATTGAACCCATGATATTCATGTATTCTGAAAATGTTGGCTCTCACTATTTTATTAAGTTAGGCAGCGAATTACCAATAACTGAAAACATAGAGCAAATTGAGAGTGTATTCAAGAAGCACAATCCTGATTACCCCTTTGAATTTATTTTCCTCGATGAAGTTTTCAACAATGAATATCAGGCAGAAGCGGTTATTGGAAAACTGTCTTTAAGTTTTACTGTTATTGCTGTTCTTATCTCATGCTTAGGCCTATTTGGCTTAGCATCGTTCAATGCTGAAAGAAGAACCAAAGAATTAGGTATCCGAAAAGTGATGGGTGCCTCCGTTGGAAATCTCGCCATTATGCTTTGTAGTGATTTTACTAATCTTGTTTTAGTAAGCTTATTCATTGGCTTTCCAATCTCCTGGTACCTTATTCGTGAGTACTTGTCAGGTTATGCTTTTCATGCTGAAGTCAATTGGAGCATTTACGTTTTGACATCAATTGCCATGTTGTTTATTGTACTACTTTCTGTAGGATACCAATCTGCAAAGGCTGCGATATCAAATCCGGTAGACTCATTGCGTAATGAATAGTGGAAGCATTTTCTTCTCAGTAAGTCGCACATACAGAAATACCATGTTCAGCACAAAGATGAAGGTACCGTAGCATGTGGCATGATGCTAATGCGGCCAGTAACATTTCTTCAGGGTTAAGAACCGGCTATTGCCGGCTTACCGTTAACGGAAAAAATGAAATTGCGGTTATACGTCTTGTAGCTGCTTGTGCCCATGCCCGGGTTGCCTATCCATTTCATTGAAATAGTATAATGATGTTTATCCATAGGCTGTTATGATGTGATAAGTGTTATTTTTCCCGGGAGCCTGACGTTGATGCGGGGTTCATATTGAATTTCATGTTCTTGTATTGTGAACTTTGAATATTTCGTGTTCAGGTAATGCAACACCTGTGCAGTCACTTGAATTGAAAAGTTTTCTGCGATGCATTTATGTATTCCCGAACCAAACGAAAGCGTTTCGTTTTTTCTATCGGGCATCAATGAATCCGGTTGATGAAACTTTTGAAAATCCCTGTTGGCAGAAGCCAAAACGATCAACACATGTTCGCCTCGCTTAATGGTGTACTTACCAACCTGCATATCCTCATCCATTATTCTGCGTGTGTTGTGCACCGCCGGGTCGAGCCGGGCAGATTCTTTAACGAACAGCGCAAAGCCTTCCAGGGTTGGTGGCCTTTGGTTGGGGCGACTTACGAAGTGTAACAAAGAATTGCTGAGGAGCCCGCGCGAGGCATCATAACTTTGAATAAGTAGTCCGATAAAGTTTGCTACGTATAAACTTTTATCATCAACAGCAGGCAGTTTTTTGACCAGGTGATTATTGAATGCATCCTGAATGTTATGAACTGATTTTAAGATAGACTCCATTTCCTTTTCATCTTCCACGGGGGCCATTAACTTAATCAGGTTTTCGATTTCATGCAGCAAAGCGAGTGCAGTGTTTGTCGGAAGGTCAAAACCTTTCAGCAGGGCAAAGGCAGGAAGCCGTTTGGCAATACTACTTACCCAATCGAATGTTGCTGGTAGTCGCGGTTCACCCATTAAGCTGTGAAGCAGTGCCGGGACATCACAACTTTTCCAGTGCGACATTAAATTCATGGCCGCTGCACGTGTTTTCGTATGATGTACGCCATTGCTCAACCGTGCCAGGTTAGTTAAAATACCGTTCAATTCAGGTTGCTTGTTTGTCTTTGAAGCCGGAACCGGAATTTGTGACTGCGTTGCTTGCAGAACTTTTTCGCAATGTTGGTATGTATACACAGCCCAAATCTTGTTGTGCCCATCATAATATACAGGGTGCTCAATTTGCATTCGGGCATAGAACGGGTATGGGTCTCTTACCTCCGACTGTAAGAAAAGTACATTTTCCATGATTTAGTTTTTAGATTTATTATGGTGAGCTTTACTGTCGTCAGGAGCCTGAACACGGTCGGACATGCCATAATCGCGTATGACACTTACAACGCGCAGTCTATAATCACGAAAGACCTCCTGTCGGCCTTGTTCCTGTGCCCGTCGGTGCTCTTCTGTATTACGCCATTGCTTCACCGCTTCCTCATCGCGCCAGAATGAAAGGGATAGAATTTTTCCGGGCGTGTACAAACTTTCAAACCGCTCAATGGAGATGAACCCATCAATGTTGTTTAAGCGCGGGAGTAAACCCCTGGCGATGTTAAGGTATTCCTGTTTGTGACCCTCGGCCGGATAGACCTCAAAGATTACAGCTATCATAGCTCTGTTGTTTTGTTGATTGGAGTGAGTATCGATACTATCAGTTTGAATTTTTTGTGCAAAGGTCTGTGACGGATACATAAATACTGTGGCGAATAATGAAATGGGTATGGCCCATAACCTTGACTTTTTCATAACCTTTAATTCCTTGATTCAAAGTTACCGGGGTTGTACCTTTGAATAGTTCATTTTAAAATGAAGTATGGAAAATTTCGAGTCGATCGCTGCGATTATCGGCGAACCCGCCCGGGCGAAAATGCTGTGGAGCCTGCTGGACGGCAAGGCTTACACGGCCACCGAGCTTTCCATTCAAGCGGATGTTTCGGCACAAAATGCAAGCATGCACCTTTCTAAACTTGTTCAGTCTGAATTGCTCACCGAGGAAAGGCAGGGAAGACATAAATACTATCGCTTTGCAAGGCCTGAGGTAGCCTACGCTATCGAAGCGATTGCAAACCTGATACCTCCGGGAAAAGCAGGACACGCACCCGCCAGTGAAAGCGCAGGCATCAAATTTTGCCGCACTTGTTACGACCACTTAGCAGGAAAGGTGGCTGTTGAAATTACTCAACGGCTATTAAATAAAAAGATTATTATGCCTCATGGAAGTTTCTATGATGTCAGCCCAAAAGGAGAGAAGTGGTTTAATGAACTTGACATTAACATTGAAGTACTAAAAAAGAGTAAACGTACATTTGCCAGGCAGTGCCTTGACTGGAGTGAGCGGAAGCATCACCTTGCAGGTTCACTTGGTGCTGCCATGCTTCAGAGTATGGTCAAAAAAAAATGGATAAAGAGAATTAAAGACTCACGTATGACGGTGCTTACTAATGAAGGTAGGTTGGCGCTACAACAGCAATTGAATCTGGGATTATAGATTTACAATACTGACTTACCTATGGAATTTTAATACGAAGAACAGGCACGTATTGTAAGGAGATTGAAGGGGTAAAATTTTCAAAAACAGAATAACCATCTCCCTGGTTGCTGGATGTAATAATTAGAAATTATTCCGTTTACTTTTTAATGTCATTATTTATTTTTTTAGCGTAGAGACAAAAGAGATGTTGCTTCACTGTTGTTAGGTTGTTATAAGTTTTCGGTCAATCCTTAATTTTCACTTTGTTATTTATTTATAGATGTGGCGGATTTTGAAGTTGGATATAGCGTCACAGGCCTGCTGCACCAATGTGTAGTAGTCATTCTTTTTAAAGCTCATAATTTTTTGATTTTCAGATGAGCATCAAAATTGAAGAATGACTACCTTGAAAGTTGCTGACGCAACGGGAATGTTGAGCAAACTACCGAAGGTTTAGTTCAACAGCGGATGACAGAAAGCCACTTGCCCATAAAGAGGTATTGCCGCAATGGGGGGCTGACGTGCTATATTCAACGTTCAGTCCTTTTTTGTACATTTGTGCTGTATTGAACGTTAGTGCTTCCCCCATTGCGGCAATATCCAAACCGTTACCTGCCATTTTAAAACCGATAACTCATAAGAACGAAATATGAATGATAACAATCAAGATTGGACACGACGTAAATTTATTGGAACGGCCACAATTGCAGGACTTGCGTTGGCATTTAATCCTCTTACTTCTTGGGCAACGGAAGACACAGACAAAAAAGTAAAAAGAATAATAGCAAAATCAATCGGTATTGACACGCATAATCATATGGATATGCCTATTAAAGCAGATGAGTTTAAAAGTGAAAATTACGACTTGGCATCTGAAATGAAAATATCGGGACTAACTGCAATTTGTATGACATTTTCAGTCGACAGACCAAAGCTGAACAATGAAGGTGAAGCATACCAAAGGTTTTTGACGAACCTAAATGAAATGGATGAAGTGTTAAAAGCTAATAATTTAACACGAGCATTGAATTATGCTGATTTGAAAAAAGCAAAAAAAGTAAATAAACAAATCGTTATCCAATCCGTTGAAGGCGGTCATTTTATTGAAGGAAAGATAGAACGAATACAAACTGCATATGACCGTGGTTTAAGGATTTTGGGACTAATGCATGATGGACAAAGCACACCAGCAATTGGCGACATTTATACAGACGAACCTCAATATGGCGGACTAACACAATTAGGTATTGACATTGTAAAAGATTGCAACAAATTAGGTATTCTTATTGACCTTGCTCACTGTAACGATGAAGCGATTAATAAAGCACTTGAAACTTCTACAAAACCAATGTTGATTTCTCACACAGGACTTAATACACAGTTAGGAACAAACGAAAAAATGACAAAAATGATGATGCCGAGACTGATTAGCAAAGAGCAAGCGAGAAAATTTGCAGTTGCAGGTGGCGTAATTGGAGTTTGGACACATCTTGCAGACACGCCATTGGAATATGCAAAAAATATCAGAGCAATGGCTGACGTTGTAGGAACTGACAACGTTTGTATTGGCACCGACACTAAAATGGCACCACCAAGCAATAACAACGACCGTTTTGGAAAGAAAACAAATCAAAGTTGGGAAAATATAAACGAAGGATTTTACTATTCTGTAGTAACCGCATTACTAAAAACAGGCTTTACCGAAAAAGAAATCATCCAAATTGGTGGGGGAAATTTGTGCAGAATATTTAACAAAGCTACTTCCATTTAACAAAAACGACAAGGTAATATCGGTTTGGCAATATGGCAGCTGAAGTGCTAAATTCAAATTCAGTTCTTCGATTGAGCTTTAGTGCAAAACTGAACATTTGTGCTTCTGATACCGGTCATAGCTTTGCTCATGACGAACGTAGAGCAAAATGAGAATGCAACATGCCATGCCAACGGCCAGCCCGGTAATGTTGATCAGGCTGTATTGCCATTGGGTGCGCAGGGTGCGCCAAGCGATCTTAAGATAGCTTTGTATTATGCCTGTATGAGATGAGTGTGATGAATGATAATGGTTGGTTCCTTGTGAATTTTTTTTCGAAAAAGGTTTTAGCAAGCGAAGTACTGTCCACGTGTATCGTTGGCGGGCGGCCTGCAAATTCTCCGTCTCGATCCAGTAGTGATATAGTTCAAGCAAATCGCCCTGAACTTCTTCCAGTGTATCGGCAGGAACAAATTTTTTCAAAAGCCAGTCGGCCAGATGAGGGGGCTTGATATGGTTATCATTATTTGGCATACCTGTCAATGCTTAACGTCCTGATAAGTACATCGCTTTCGGAGGTAACGCTTCCCAAAACTGCATCCTAATATCTCTTACTTCCTTTAATGCCTTCCCACCGGCAGCGGTTAACCGGAAAAAGCGTTTTCTGCGTCCGCCTCTTTCCGCAGTTGCCCCGCCCATTTTGGAAGTAAGAAATCCTTTTTCTTCCAGCCGTTGTAACGTGGTGTGTACTGTATTGAATCCCACAGACCGGCCGGTTTGCTTTTCGATTTCCAGCGTAACGGAAACCCCGTAAGCCTCGTCATCCAGCACGGCTGCCGCGAGCAACACGATCTCTTCAAATTCACCTAAAAATGTTTTTCTCATAACGGCAATAAATATATTATATCTTATTTTGTCGAGTAAATGTTATGAATTAACTTTAAGAAAACAATAACCTGCCCCGAAACCAATTGCATCTGTTTATCTATGAAAAAAATAGCTTCCGTTCTGAGCATTGTCCTTCTTATACTGCCTGGTTGCGAACGATCCGGCACAGGTAGCCAAAGCGGTACACTCGCAACGTTCATCAACAGCAGTTACCAGGAAGACGCTTCTCCGTACACGTGTCTTATTCAGTCGGACGCTGAAAAAATATTAGGTCAACCGGCACACCTGACAGAAAGTTATTCTAAAAAGGAAGACAATATAGACAAGCACAGGTGTATCTATCAGGTCATTGCCTTGGACACCGAACCGACCAGACCCAGCAACCTCTACTATGTGTTGGAATTATATAGTGACGCAGCGTCAGCGCACAAGGCATATACCGGAATCCTATCGGCCAATGTACGTATGCCGGGGCAAAGCACAATAGATAACATGGGAGACGAAGCATGGCTGCATAGTGATGGAGAGAATTTTCACCTGCTACTATTCAGGAAAGGAAACAAGATAGTAAGGATAAAAATAAACAAAGTGACGGCCACGACATCTCTTGATGAATTGCAGAATGTTGGCAGAAAAATTTCCTTAAAGATTTAAACAAATAACATAAAAGGCCAGCTTGGGGTTATCTGTAAATTTGTAGTTTAGTTTTTTGCCAACGGCATGCCTTCGGCACAAATTACGCCTGCCTGCCGAAGCTATGGGATCAGCGCAGGCAGGTTTGGTTTCGTCCGATTGCGCTGAGTTGGATACAATGGGACAGTGACGCGCTTCGAATTCCCGCCACTGCTTATGCACAAACGTTAAGAGGCAATAAGACCACGACTCATCCTAAGAATTAAAACCCGACATAAATTTGACTAATTTTATTAAACAGCACAAAACTGACAATTTTTATTCGAAAATAAATTTGGTCGAAAATCGAACTTGAATGAAACGAATTTATATAACGGGAATGTCAGGGACAGGAAAATCATCTGTAATTGAAAAATTGCAGATGAAAAATTTCGTAGCAATAGATACAGACTACGACAATTGGAAAGAATATTCCGAAGCAAATAAAGAGTGGGTGCTAAGGGAAAATAAATTGCTTGATTTAGTCTCAAAAACATGTAACCGACCTATTTTTATTTCGGGTTGCTGTTCTAATCAGACAAAATTTTACAAATATTTCAACCATATAATTCTTCTTTCTGCTTCTTTGGAAACCATACTTGACAGAGTATCAAAACGGACCTCAAATCCATATGGAAACTCACCACAAGAGCGTGCTGAAATTATTTGGAATTTTGAAAATATTCAGCCAATTCTAAAGAAGAAAATTGACATAGAGTTTGACACAGAGACAGTAACTATTGACCAAATTTCTAACGAATTAACTAAACTTGTTACGCAATAAAAATTTACTACCGCTAATAATAAAAAGTTTATGACAGCTGCGGGTAACGTGTAGGTATGAAGTTTAGTTTTCTTAATTTCCTTCAGCCACATAGGACAAAGACGCGCTTCGGAAACACAGCCGTCATAAACACAAACATTATAGGGCATTTTAAAAGACACTTTGAGTGGATTTTTAAATCAGAAAAGAATTGATATGGAAAGTAACGAGACAAAAGGGAAATCTCCCGGAAAAATAAAACCTGAGCTGCTTGTGGCTTTGATAGCTGTATTTATCAGCTTTTCAACTTTGTTTGTCTACATATATCAATCAAACTTGATGAAAGAACAACAAAAAATGTCTGTTTGGCCATACCTTGGCTTTGGCCCCTCATGGGGGTACGACTACCTGTCATTAAGGCTTACAAACAAGGGCATTGGTCCTGCAATTATTAAAGATATTAAGTTGGAAATTGACGGGGTTAAGATTGATGGGGTTGAAAAGATCATGGACTTTGTGCCTGATACGCTGCAAACTCCTTTTACATTCTCATCACTATTTGTAGGATCTGTGATAATGTCAGGCGAGATAACAACCTTCTTCGAAGTGAAAAATCCCAAAACTGTTGACTACATTCTCAATGAGATAATATTGAAGAATCGGATTACTCTTGAAATCTGTTATGCCTCGGTTTATGGTGAAACCTGGATGACAAACGGGATTAAGGTGGTTGAAAGTAAATGTGATAAGAAAAATTGAATAGCATTTTCATATCAATAATTATTCTTTTGTGAAGCCAAAAATGTTGCACCTGTTATATTATTTCTGGTCATTGGTGGTCATTGTAAGATGTTTGCAAATAACCAACAATGAATGACAATTAAAGACAGATATGAGAAAGATAATTGCAACAATCAATATGACACTTGACGGGTTTTGCGATCATACGGTATTATTGCCAGATGAAGAAATACATCAACATTATACGGAACTATTAAGTGACGCAGATGCGATTCTATTCGGCAGAATAACATATCAACTTATGGAATATTGGCAAACTCTGGTAAAAAATCCTTCAGGTGAAAAATCGATGGACGACTTTGCTATGGCTATAGACAAAATTCCAAAAATTGTTTTTTCTCACACGTTGAAAAATGCAGACCCGATAGCTATCGGGTGGGAAAGTTCAAATTTGGCAAACCGATCCATTGAAGAAGAAGTTTTAGAACTCAAACAGCAATCGGGTAAAGACATTTTAGTTGGCAGTCGGAGTTTAATTATACAGTTAATGAAACTTAATTTGATTGATGAATACCAACTTTGTGTTCACCCTGTTATAGCGGGAACAGGTTTGCCATTATTTGAAAATATAAACGACAGGACTATTCTTAAACTCATAAAGACTAAAACCTTTAGTGGTGGTGCAGTAACACTTTACTATGAACCGACAAACGAAAAAGCAACGAACCGTTGTAGGTAAGGTGGTTGGACCAGTAAATTATTGAACTTGGGACACCAAATTAAAAGCCATGACCCCACCAAGACAATTCAGTAGACATAAACACAAATCGTGAGCGGTAATTATACAAACGTAAGCACCCGACCAAATACATCTTTACATAAAGGTATTGAATCTGTTGCT
>CAZFRM010000046.1:0-15837 GCA_964521255.1 uncultured Roseivirgaceae bacterium | reverse complement strand
AATTTATCATCCGTTCCTCTTTTTTCCAAAAAAGATATGGGTATAGACAAGCTCCTTTGGAGAGGGATTTAGCCTGCCTGCCGGCAAAGGCAGGGGTGAGGCCTGAATCTCAAACTCACCTTCCTCTCGTACCTCACGACAAACTACCTCGTACCTCACCCTTCATACCTCAAAGCAACGGTTCAATCACCTTCACCATATTCTTTGCCACAATCTTATGCCCTTCCACATTAGGATGTATCCCGTCCGCCTGATTGAACCTGGCATCGCCGGCAACATCCTGCAGGAGAAAAGGAATTAATGTAGCCTGGTTTTGTTTCGCTATGGCAGGAAATATTTTTTTAAACTTCTCTGTATAGTCAGGCCCCATATTGGGTGGCACCATCATTCCTGCGACGACAATCTTTACTTTCGGATATTTTGCTTTCACCTTATCGATAATGGCCTGCAGATTTTTTTCTGTCTGATCGAGCGGAAGTCCGCGTAATCCATCGTTTGCACCTAACTCAAGAACAAAAATATCGATGTGTTGACGCAGTACCCAATCAATGCGTGCTAACCCGCCTGCTGAAGTTTCTCCGCTCAATCCTGCATTCACAACCTTACATGTCCTTCCCTTCTCTAGTAGAGACTTTTCAACAATGTTTGGAAAGGCTTCTTCGGTAGACAGACCATACCCTGCCGTCAGGCTGTCGCCAAAGAAAAGAATAACGGGAGGAGAAGTGGTGGCTTGAATGAAAAATGCCATCAGGACTGCAATAAACATAAACCTTTTTACGACCATTGGAAAAATACTTTGGGGTTTTGATCTATTCTGAAACAATTTTACAGTATTTAACGATTCTAATTCATAACGGATAAACAAAAACCATGTCACAAGTTGTTCTCAAGGCCGAAAATCTTACAAAAGTTTACCGTTCTGCGGAGCAATCGCTGACCGTCCTTGATTCCGTGTCTTTTTCGGTTAAACAGGGTGACGCTTTGGCTATTATCGGACCGTCCGGAAGTGGAAAAACTACCTTGTTGGGTCTTTGTGCAGGATTGGATACACCTACCAGTGGAGTGGTCTCGCTCATGGATTTCAAGCTTAATGCCATGAATGAAGATGACCGCGCCTACATCCGCAATCAATACGTTGGATTTGTTTTTCAGAATTTTCAATTACTGGCAACCCTCACCGCACTTGAAAATGTGATGGTGCCACTCGAACTCAGGGGTGATCGAAATGTATCTGCAAAAGCGAAAGAACTCTTGCAACGTGTAGGACTGGAGAACAGAATGCATCACTATCCTTCTCAGCTTTCCGGTGGTGAACAGCAGCGTGTTGCCATGGCTCGCGCATTTATTACTGAGCCGAAAATTCTTTTTGCTGACGAACCGACCGGTAACCTTGATGAAGAAAACGCACATCATTTAACGGAGCTGCTGTTCGGCATGAATAAAGAACAAAGAACAACGCTCGTGCTGGTCACCCACAACCTTGAATTAGCCATGCGCACACAACGCATCCTCCGGATGAAAGGCGGAAAACTTGTAGAAGAAAGTTACCCTGCATCTGTTATAAGTTAATGATTGCATTACCAATGACTATTGACTAATAACCTCTGACCAATGACTCACTACCAATGACTAATGACTAATGACTGCTGACCAATGACCATTCACGATTAACTTTTAGCCATTAACCTTTAACGATTAACTTTGATCGAGTACATCATCAAGCTGAAACGAAAAACCCGGTCCATCTTCCGCGACCGGTGGGTTTGGATCATGGCCTGGCGTGATGCACGACATAACTTTTCACGACTGTTTCTTTTCACTGCATCTCTCGTAGCGGGTATCGCGGCCGTTGTTTCGCTAGACTCCTTGAATAACACCATTCAAACGGATATCGATCAAAATGCAAAAGAGCTTTTAGGTGCAGACCTTGTAGTACAAGCCAATAATAAATTTGAGGACGAAGTCATAGCGGCATTTGATTCAACGAAACTTGAACAAGCAGATGAAGCGAACATGGCATCTATGGTGTTGTTCCTTCATAACAATCAATCGCGCCTGATTCGTGTTGTTGCATTCGATGGACCTTTTCCTTTTTACGGTCAAATCAAAACGTTGCCGGAAAATACGTATTCGCTCGTCAAGTCAGGCGGCTATGCCATGCTCGATGAAACCCTTGCCAGTCAGTATGAAGTAAGCACAGGTGACTCACTCCGGTTAGGCAACAAAGTTTTCACAGTAGCAGGCGTTGTGAATGAACTACCCGGTGGTGGTGGCATCTTGTCAACCTTTACTCCTTCCGTGTACATTGCCATGAAAGACCTGGATTCTACTGGCCTTGTCCAATTCGGTAGCCGGGTAAACTATAAAAGGTTTTTCAAGACAAAATCAGATGAAGAGGTTACTCCCCTTGTTGATAAGTTAAAACCAACATTAAAAAAATACGGACACTCATTTGATACGGTACAAGAACAAAAAGAAGAATTGGGAGAAGCTTTTCTTTCTATCTATCGTTTCTTTTCTCTTCTGGCCTTTGTTGCATTGATCTTGGGATGCATTGGTGTAGCAAGTTCGGTTCACATTTATGCAAGGGAGAAACGCGATGAAGTAGCTGTGCTTCGCTGTGTGGGCTCGTCAGGTTGGCAGGCATTCAACATTTATTTCATACAAATCTTTTTGTTGGGAATAGCAGGAAGTATTATTGGCGCATTCATTGGTTTAGGTATCCAACAAATAATTCCGCTTTTCATAAAAGGTTTGATTCCTTTTGAAGTTGGGTTTTCAGTTTCATGGCGCTCATTCATTATGGGTATATCACTGGGCACGGTAGTTTCAATTTTATTTTCCGTTCTTCCTTTAATATCTATTCGCTTTGTTCCTCCTCTTACCGTGTTACGAGCCGGTTTTGAACCCGCACGAATCTTTTCAAAAACGAAAATTATTGTTCTTATTCTGATTGGTTTGTTTCCCATTGCATTTGCAGCCCTACAAACAAGGAGTATAGTGACCGGACTTTCTTTTTTCGGTGGATTGATTGTCGCTCTCCTTTGTCTTGCAGGTGTTGCTTTTGTGCTTCTTCTGTTGGTTCGTAAATTCTTTCCTCATAAAGCAACCTTCATTTGGAGACATGCGCTCTCCAATTTATTCAGACCAAATAATCAGACCCGTGTACTGATGATTACCATTGGACTGGGCGCTTTTATCATTTCAACATTAAATGTAGTAGAGAAAAGTATGTTGAGCCAGGTGGAGTTTACGGGGCAGAAGAATCAATCCAACACAATATTATTTGATATTCAGCCGTCACAAAAAGATGGCATCATCAAACTAATGAAAGAAAATAACCTTCCTGTCAACCAGGTGGTACCGATTATAACGTGCAGGCTAAGCGAGATTAAAGGAAAGAGTGTACAGAACCTTCAAGCTGATACTACCGACAATATACCGAACTGGGCTTTAACCCGTGAATACAGAGTAACGTATCGCGATTCACTTCATCACTCAGAAGAGCTGATCGAAGGAAAAATTCATTACAAGCAAGAAGGAAAAGATTCTGTATGGGTAACCATCTCTGAAGGGATGCATGAAAATCTTGATGTTAAAGTTGGTGACTCGCTCGTCTTCGATATTCAGGGTGTTCCGCTGAAAACATTCATCTCAGGCATTCGTAAAGTTGAGTGGCCTAAAGATCCTCCGAACTTTATTTTTGTTTTTCCGACGGATGTTTTGGAGAACGCTCCACAAGTTTATGTAACGGCTACCCACGTAGACGAGCAACAAAAAGCCAATCGTTTTCAGCAGCAACTTGTGCTGCAATTTCCAAATGTCTCCCTCATCGACCTGCGACTTATACTGAGTACCGTGAACGGCCTCTTCGACAAGATGGGTCTGGTGGTAAGATTCCTTGCGCTCTTTAGTATTGTTACAGGATTAATAGTACTGGCAGGCGCAGTAGTCAACAGCAAATTTGTGCGATTGAAAGAGAACGTCCTGCTCCGAACTATCGGTGCCCGTACTGGCCAGATCACAAAAATTACGTTGATTGAATATGCATACCTCGGCCTATTCTCTGCCCTTACCGGAATGATCCTCTCCCTCGGTGGCGGCTGGCTGCTAACAAAATTCTTTTTCAAAATAACCTTCGCTTTTGACTGGTTGGAAACCCTCATCATTGCTCTTGGCGTCATCATTCTGACAGTCATCATAGGTTGGTGGAATTCCCGGGAAGTAATTAAAACCCCTCCCCTACAGGTACTGCGAAAAGAGGTTTAGCCAGAATGACGGCTGACGAGTGGGAAGCGTTCCGAAGAATCTCACTTATTGATCGACACTCTTCTATTAATCGTCATTCTGAATCCCTCCCTATTAACCGTCATTCTGAGTGGTGGATGCGGGCGGGATTGTGTGAACGAAGAATCCCCAATCGCTAAGCGTGCACTACTTCGAAGGAATTCTTTGAGATACAAGTATCTTACCCTCGAAACAAATTTCCGTTTCGATAGGAGATTCCCTGCCTGCCATGCATAAGCCAGCGCAACGGCAGGCAGGTTCGCTCCCCGCTTTCCAACACACATGCCTCACTCAGAATGACGGCTGACGTGAGAGAGGCTTATGATATGATCTGAAAAAACAATACTTTTATTTATGCCCTCTGCCTGGATTTATATTCTTACTAATGAACACCATACAACTCTTTATGTTGGGGTTACAAACGATATCCATACGCGCCTGTGGGAACATCGCACTAAACGAAGTCCTTCAAGTTTTACAGCTCGGTACAACATTGGCAAACTTGTCTATTATGAACCATTCGATTCTATCATTGATGCAATCAACAGGGAGAAATACATAAAAGGCAAAACGCGAAAGTGGAAGGATGCATTGATCAAAACAAAGAATCCTGATTGGCAGGATTTAACAGACGAGATTTCAATCCTAAATTCTTATTCATCGCGGTAATCCTTCTTGAAACGTCATTGGGTAGGGAACAGAGTACACTACTTCGAAGGAGTTCTTTGAAATACAACTATCTCCCTCGAAACCAATTTCTATTTCGATTGGAGATTCCCTGCCTGTCTGTCATAAGCTGTCAAATAATATCCTCCGTCAAATGAACGATTAACGCAATAAGTGTGTCAAAATCACTACTGGCGAATATTGCTGTGCCTGAAATAATCATTATTTTTCGAGGTTGATCGATTCGCTTGTTTTGGCATGATAAAGGGGTTTGTTTCATATCGATGGTTTGCTGCTCTCATTCTGGCATCCTGCCAATTATTTACTTTGCCTCTCTATGGAGGAGTACCCGGACTTAAGTTCATTGAAAATAAGAACCAATGGAACAAAGCTATCCAGTTCGGAGCAAAAGTCCCCGGAGGAAATTTGTTTATCTCCCCTCATGGGTTTCAATATCTTTTAACCGATGAGCGAAAGCTGGAAGCCATTCACGAACAGTCTCACCACCACTTTGATGAGTCAACAGGCTCAATCAATCTCAATGAAAAGATCGATAATCATTATGTGCGCATGCAATGGATAGCGGGCAATGCATCCACACCACAACCATTCGGAAAATCAAAAACCTATTACAATTATTTTCACGGCGCTGATCCATCACAATGGAGTTCAAAAGCATTTGCTTATGATGGTATCACGTATCCATCTCTTTATGATGGAATCGATCTCATGGTTTATTCTTCGGGTATCCATCTTAAATATGATTTCATGGTTTCTGCCGGAGCTGATCCTTTGCAGATCAAAGGAATGTACGAAGGCGCTTATGAAATAGAACTTGATGACAATGGAAATCTGTATGTCACCACTTCCGTTGGCCAACTGATTGAAAAACGTCCCTATGCATATCAATTTATCAATGGAGTAAAAACACAAGTGGTGTGTGATTTTGTTTTGGAAGGAAGCACAGTCTCTTTTTGTTTTCCACAAGGATATGATACGTGTGAACCGTTGATCATCGATCCGCTTCTCATCTTCTCAACCTATTCCGGGAGCACTGCTGATAACTGGGGTAGCACAGCCACTCCGGGAGAAAATGGAAATTTATATTCAGCAGGCGTGACAAGTGTTGCGCCACAAACTTCTTTTCCGGCAACACCCGGTGCTTTTCAGACGGCCTATGGCGGACAATATGATGTTGGAATTTTAAAGTATGATTCAACCGGTCGTGAACTACTCTGGGCATCCTACCTCGGTGGTGATTTTTCTGAAACGCCGCATAGCCTTGTGATGAACGACAATGAAGAACTGTTGGTATTGGGCACGACAAGCTCTTTAGATTTTCCGACAACAGCCAATGCAATTCAGCGAACATTTGCGGGTGGTACAGCTGTTTTAAATGCTTCCGTTCAATATTTGAATGGAACAGATATTTATGTGACACGCATTAGTAAAGATGGAAGTGAAATATTGGCTTCAACCTATTTGGGCGGGACTGCCAATGATGGTGTAAATCCTCCCGGAGGACCCTTAACAAAAAATTATGGCGATGAGTTACGGGGAGACATTATCACAAATGCTGATGGTGACATTTTCATAAGTACTGTCACATCATCAACTGATTTCTCCGTCACAAACAGTTTTAACATGGTATACAAAGGAGGTGTTACCGATGCGCTGCTGCTTAAACTTCCTGCCGATCTTTCTTCGATAACGTGGGGTGCATTTATCGGTGGAACAGGTGATGATGCATCGCATACTTTAAAACTGGATAAGCAAGGTGACATTTTTATTGCAGGCGGTACAAACAGTGATGATTTTCCCGTGACTTCCAATACCTACCAGCCCATTAAGTCAGGTAATGAAGATGGTTGGATTGCTCACGTTGCAGGAGATGGTTCGGCGATTATCAACGCAACCTTTACGGGTACAGCCGGCTTTGACCAGATTTACTTTATCGACTTGAATGAAAATGAAGAAATCTATACTTACGGACAAACTACTGGCGGGTTAAATTTTCCCGTTACCGCAGGTGTGTATAACAATCCAAATAGCGGGCAGTTCGTACAAAAGTTCAGCAACGACTTATCTACGTTGATCTTTTCAACAGTCTTTGGCTCTGGCCGCGGCATACCAGACATTTCTCCAACTGCCTTTCTTGTGAACGAATGCAATAATTTATATATGTCAGGATGGGGTGGATTGGTTAATAGCAACACTGAACACTGGCAAAGTAACACCATTGGAATGCCGCTCACACCTGACGCTTTTCAAAGAACTACAAGTGGTTCCGATTTTTATTTCATGGTACTCACGGATGATGCTACACAATTTCTCTATGGAACATACCTCGGTGGAAATTTTTCACGCACGCACGTAGACGGTGGCACGAGTCGCTTTGATAAAAGTGGAATTGTCTACCACGCCGTATGCTCTGGATGTGCAGCATACAATGCAACTGATCCTCCTGTTTCTACTTCCGATTTTCCTACCACACCAAACGCCTGGTCAAGAGTGAACAGAAGTACGAACTGTAACAATGCAGCATTCAAATTTGATCTTTCATCTTTACGCGCAAGACTTCAATCAAACTCGCTTACTTTAGATATGCCCGGCTTAACAAGTGTATGCATCCCGGGAGAAATTGTTTTCCAAAACTTAAGCACAGGTGGTGAAATATTTCAGTGGGATCTTGGCGACGGAACCAGGATTGTAAAACCGGATACGTCAATGGTAGTGCATCAATATCAAAACACAGGACGATACATTGTAAAGTTAAAAGCCATTGATCCCGGAACATGTAAAGTATCAGACTCCACTGCAACTTATGTTGATGTGTACATCAAACAATCGCAGGTTCAGGATGATGACGACTTATGTGAGGATACATCTTATAAGCTTCAGGCCAGTGGTGGTGTTGGCTACAGGTGGATAAGTGAAGATGGAACTTTTCAATCAGCCGAAGCTACTCCAACGGTTAGCCCACTGGATACACTTCAGTATTACGTCACCATAACAGAAGCCACCGGTTGTATTAACCAGGACACAGTACAATTAAACGTGATTCCTTCTTTGCTACCAGGATTTGAATTGACTATTGAAGGACAATGTAAAGGAATTCCCATTATCCATGTCCAGGATACCACACAAAACACGGAGAACGCACAGTTGTTTTTTGATTTTGGAGATGGAACAACCAGCGATGAGATTGACGTCACACATACGTATGAAAAAAATGGACTTTACACAGTGAAGCTCACCGGTGTACGGGAGTTTTGTGTTTATGAAGCGACGAAGTCAGTCCCCATTTTTGAGATGACCGTCCCGAACGTTATTACTCCCGCACAAAAAGAAGGAAAGAATGACACCTTTGTAATTCAGTATGGCAGACAGGAAGGCGTCACGCCTGGTGATTACGGCATCAAAGTATCACTGATTGTTTATAACCGCTGGGGAAAAAAAGTGTATGAAGCGAGCGACTATAAATATGACTGGTCCGCCGAAGGACTAGCCGCCGGAGTTTATTATTACGATGTTACTGTTGACGGTCATGCTACTTGCAAAAGTTGGGTGCAGGTGATCAAATAAATTCAGGCCCTGCATTTGCAGGCAGGCAGGCTAAATCCCTTTTTAACAAAGGGAATGCTTCGGACGTGGAGACGTTAGACTATCACTAAAAGGGAATAAAATGAAAAAATTAAAAAACATGCCATCCACATTAATTTTTCCTTATCAGATTTTATTAAATTCTTCGCCAAACCCGGAGGGGTCAATCGTAAAATTGTACACACCTGAGTTATCATCAGAAATTACCACTTTGATTTCTCCATTGCTTTCCTTGATAAAGTCTCTAAAGTTTGAAAAGTCAATTTGCTTTACATCCCTTCCCAAATAGTTTTCAATTAATATTCCTCCATCCTGGTTCCAGGCTCTGGCAGTCTTAATCGTTAATTCCTTATTGGCTGAATTTTTCATTCGAATTTGGACGGTTCTCACAAATTTTCGGGGCGGTTGTGTTTTATTAAGTTCGTGCAGAAAGATCCCTGCAGCATTCTTTTTACAGAACACTTCCACAAACAGATAAGAATTGGTTGTGGACGAATTACTAAAAGTACCATCTGCAGTTGTTTCTACGAATCTTTCATTGGTTGGATCATCTACAAATGTTCCTGCTCTCCAGGGTCCGCTCAAATCACCTTCTTCCGCATTAGATTTAGTCCGGGGTCTATATAGATATGCAGCTTCATCCGGATTAGATTCAGTAATTGAATCGGGTTTCAGCTCGTTTAAAGAATCAGTCAATGCAATTTTGAGTGAATCCTCCGAAGACAATTTAGAATTTTTGTCTTGCGTAGTACAGCTTAAAATAAATGGGATTATTGAAATCGTAATAATGTCATTTAAGATTTTCATAAGATGTTTTTTCACTTATTTGGGATAAAGATTTTAATGTCCTTTTACGATGCTTAAGCTTCAAATTATTTCAAACAGTTGCAAGTAATTTCCTTACATATCCCTAAACGTATCCCTTAAAAAAGTAAAATCTTAAAAATAAGCCCCTGCCGGGATCGAACCAGCGGAAGAAAAATATCAAAGAATAAACTGAATCTCTGCAAGCTCACGTCCTATTTGACGAACTCCTTTAAGTATCCTTTTGGTTTGTACTGCGGACGGTTTTTTTATCCCCTTTATATACTGTGCCAAAAGGCTTTGATTCATTCCAATACGTTCACTAAGCGCTTTGGCATTGATGACCTTGTAAAATGCAAAGAAGCTTTCCAGGTCTAGGGTAAATTTAATTTCGTCAATAGTGTAAGTGAATCCCTTATCTTCAAAAGTCAGATTTACTGCTTCAAGGATATGTTCTTTCAGTTCGTCAAAACTATCGCCTTGTGTTGCAATAAAATTCCTGCCCACGTTAGCATGAGCACTGTACCCAACATCCTCTTTCGTAATAGTCATGTTAATTCTCTGCTTTCTCATCGCTTGTCTGTTTTAATCCCTGCTTGTTTCAAAATAGCTTTCAATAACCCTTTCTTAACTTCCTTACTTCCGTGGTATGGAACAGTAAGCTGATCGCCCTTTTCCGGATGTTTCATAATTACATGGCTACTACCGGATTGCCTTACTTCATACCAGCCGTCTTTACGAAGTAATTTAAAAAGCTCTGAATATTTCACCCCGGCAAAGGTAATAAATTTATTACTTAACACAACGCGAAGGACAACAGTTTCCAAAGAATATGACGGGTGCTTAACAGGTTTTAGGTTTGTAATATTGACTTGGGTTTAACTCCTAAAATTTTATCAAGATCGGGTCAAAGTGCAAAAATAAAAAGGCAGTCACTTAATGTAACTGCCTGATTATCAATGTGGGCCCTGCTGGGATCGAACCAGCGACCACCTGATTATGAGTCAGGTGCTCTAACCATCTGAGCTAAGGGCCCCAATTAGGGATGCAAGTTTAAAGATTTGAAAAGGAATTCACAATTCTATCTAATCTTTGTATTTCACTAATAGCTTTATAATCATTTCTGGATATGCCTTTAGATTTTTTATATAAACACGACTCTTCATCCTTTTTATATGATTTTCAATTTTTCTTGCCTGGCTAAAGGAAGCACAAGATATAACCAGCAATTCCTCCCAATCTTTTGTCCCGGATGTGAAGTGATTTGATCCATAATATTCGGTCTGATGTTGATCAAGTCTTTTCACAAATTCACCATGCGTTGAGCCTATATAGTATTGATCTCTTGATGGGCTATACAAAACATAGCAACTTGCCATTAGACTATTTTATTTATTCCGAACAACGACCACCTGTCCCGATACCTATCGGGAGAGTCAGGTGCTCTAACCATCTGTCCCGATAGCTATCGGGAGGCCCTAATCAGGGATGCAAGTTTAAAGATTTGAAAAGGAATTCACAATTCTATCTAATCTTTGTATTTCAAAAAAGCTATTCTTAAGGTTGTAAAGTGGGCCCTGCTGAACCCGAACCAGCGACCGCTTGTCCCGATAGTTATCGGCATAACTATCTGACCTAATGCAGCAGCGCAGAAGGTCATATATAAAAAGTCCATGTGAGTAAATTCCTGCAATTTTCAGCTAACTAAATGACCAATGACTTCTGAGTAATAACCACTCTTCCACTTCAACCTACCTAGAAATAACAAGTCTCTTCGTCACGCTTTGATTTTCAATTTCCAAAACAATTCCGTAAACGCCATTTTTAAAAGAACCAACATGCATAGAGATATTGTTTTCACCCGGCTCGAGCACTTTCTCTACTGTGTCTAACTCTCTGGCAAGCAAATCAACGAAACGAATACTGGCCGGTTGTCTTTTGCGCGAGTAGATCTTCAGATTGATTACCGGGTCCTTTGATGTTGCCGGGTTGGGGAATATCAATACGTCGTTTTCTTTAAGATTTTCTTCAATGCCTAATACAATACTGAATTGCCCGGTGTAAGTAACATCGTTCTCAGGAGTTACAATAATCTGATTTGCTTCACCGCCATGCTCCCAACCTTCAAACCGGTAAGAGACCTCATCAATTACTTGTGGTGTGATAACTCCAATGGAACGCTTAAGACCTTCAACACTTACTACTGAGCCGGGCGTATCAAATGGTTGTCCATCCAACGTTAACGGTATCCCTGCTGGATCAGTCGTCAGCGTTAGGGTTGATTTCCTGGGCAGAACATCAACAGAATCTTTTGCAACCAAACCATCGGAATCCGTAACGCTAAGAATAATACGATACCAAACATTGGCTGAGGTTTCCCCTTCATCAGGAATATCAAAAGATCCTTCCGTTATTCCAACAATTGCAGGTTGATCGTGTACATGTTCATCATGATGAAAATTAATCTCCCAGCTAAATGCACTGGCGGGCAAGGTGCCGTCCTCTTCATCCGTTCCTGTCCCTGAAAAATTCAGGGTAGTTCCTGCAACATACAAAGTTCCTTCTGCAGGCGTGGTGATCACAGCGCCGGGCAGGTCATTAACTTCCACCACCGTTAGCTGAGCCTCATTACTTTGAACATTTCCTTCACTATTAGTAACGGTAACACGGTATAGTCCTTCATCCGTTTTTTCGACCAGTGGTATGGTATACGTTGCATTATTAGCGCCCGGAATATTTTGTTGATCTTTCTGCCATTGATATTCAAGCGGACCTGTTCCAATAGCGCTCACAGAAAAAGTAGCGGATTCTCCTTCTGTTGATGTTATGTTCGTTGGTTGAACGGTAATAAAAGGTTCCGTAGCATTGGAATAGATTATTTTATAAAGCGTTCTGGTATTCCGGCTCAGGTAGTATAAGTTACCATCATTGCCCACCGTCAAACTCAAACTGTTGCCCGGTATTCCCGTAGCAAATGAAGAACGGATAGCTGTTCCGGTAGAATAATCAATATAGTTTATCCATCCACCACATAAATCCTGAAAAAAATATTTACCGTAATACGAACCCGGATAATCTGTTTCTGCCGGATTAAAAAATGTTCCTCCCGTTACAGCACATCCATTTCCATCACCACTTCCGTGAGGATAGGCATATACAGGATTTACATAGGCAGGATTAGTTCCTATGCCTTCAACGCCCGGCCATCCAAAATTTTTACCGCCATCGGTAGCATCATTAATTTCTTCCCAGGTATTCTGGCCAACATCATTCACAAATATTCTCCCTGTTCCCGGCTGAATTGAGAACGTGTAAGGATTTCGCAAGCCATAAGACCAAACTCTTTTTCTTTGTTCTGATCCGGTAAATGGATTTCCCTCCGGAACACTTCCATCTTTATTAATGCGAAGCAACTTTCCGTGATAGGTATCTAAATTCTGCGCATGAGAACCATTCGCGTTTTCGCCAACGGCAACATATAATTTTCCATCGGAACCAAAGTGCATAGCGCCTCCATTATGATTGGTTGCGCCACTCAGATTGTCCAACTCTAAAATTATTTGCTCGCTGCCTGCCAGCACAACATCGCCATCGGCAGTAAAGCGACTGATTCGATTGTGAATGGGCGCCGTAGGAACTGTATAATAAACATATACGTATTGATTTATCTCAAAATCAGGATCAAAAGCAATGCCTATCAAACCACGTTCGCCGGTAGGATTAACGGTAAGCTGCAAAAATGGTGTTTCCAGTAAAGTATTGTTTTTAACCACATGTATTTTTCCTGCCTGCTCACAAACAAATATTCTTCCGTCTGGGGCAAATGCCATAACGGTTGGGTTGTTGATAGTCGTTGCTACTGGCACCTGACTGAATCCGGAGGGAAACACCTGTGCTCTGATGCCAATAGGCGATAGTAAAATCAATAACGTAGCAAGAAAAGTATTTTGTTGTGCGAACATTTCCAGAAAATACGAAATCAAAATTCTGCAAACAACAAGTTTGTGATGTGGATTTTTCTATAGCCTATTGTACTACTCTTCCTAAGTCGTACAAATGAATAATATGAGAACGGATTGCTTTAAAAATGGAAGAATGCTCACGATAGACAATGTTGGACTCCCGGCATGCATCCTTTACAAAAATGCTGATGATGGGATAATGTACATGGCTGATACGTGGAAAGAGATGATGTTCGATCTGAAAGTTAAGTCCGCCAAGTAACCAATACAACCACTTGTTTGACGTCCCAAAATTTGCAGTCGAATTGAGCTGGTGAATAGCCCACTCTTTTTTATCTTTTTCATTTTTGACATTGGCTGAATGAAATTGCGTGCCCTCTACAACGTGTGCCAGTTGAAATACAATGCTGATAGCTACACCGCAGACAAAAGTGATGATCAGAAAACCGATAAGCCAGGGCAGCCATCCCAACATTACGATGGGAATGATCATGTATACACTCACGTATGCAACCTTTGTGAACCAGAATATGAAATGCTCTTTACGGGCAAGCTTCTTTCGCGCGCTGTTAACCGATACTTTACCACTGCAGTATTTTTGAAAGTCTTCATAAAAAACCCACGCCAGGTACGATATGCCATACAATATTACCCAATATAGATATTGAAACCGGTGGTACCAGCGAAGAGGCTGACCCTCGTGAAGGCGCATGAATGGCTTAACATCTATGTCGGAATCCATTCCTTCGATGTTTGTATACGTATGGTGATTTATATTGTGCTTGATCTTCCAATAATAAGAATTACCACCCAACACATTTAGAAAATATGCAGAGGCCTTGTTAAGCCACGAATGGGACGAGAACGTTTGATGGCCGCCTTCGTGCATAACGTTAAAGCCTATAACAGCTAAATTCAAGCCCAGTATCAGGCAAAGAAAAATAGAAACAATGGGAATTGGTGTAAAGAAAACCAGCACTACGTAGAGAACCGCAGCGGAAAAAATTTGAATGAAGCTCTTGCGATAAAGTTTGATGTTTCCACAGGGATTAACGTTGTGATCTGTAAAATAACCATCAACTTTTTTTTTAAGTCGCGTAAAAAACGAATTTTGGCTGTTTGCGAATGTGTAGTGGAGCATGTGTCAAGGTTATACTTATCACTAACATATTCCACAATAACAATCGTTCATGGGTACAATAATAAATCCGGGCTTAACGCTAATAGCACGGTGTTTAGTGGTATCTTTATTCATATCGTCCTGAACGCTTCTGAATTGAAGTGCTGCTAAAAATCGTTGTATAGAGCATTTATTTTTTTTCAAACTCTCTTCTCAGCTTTCACAACAATATCGATGATGGATTAACCCGGCAATACTGCTTTACGGCTGCTCCTTTTATCGTAAATATTCGTAATCATGAAAACTTTACTAATAGGAATACTTATCCTGATTCTGTTTACCGGTGGTTTTTTGCTGAGAAGACAATATATAAAATGGAAATACCAAAAGCTGCTTATGCAGAAATACGACATTGTACAACCGTTAATAAACAAGCTTGCTTCTAAAGAAGTCATCACAGAAAGAGAAGTTTTTGTGATGGCTCAAGACCCTGCCCTGAGACACGTTGTATACAGAGCGTTGGAAGCCTACAAACAGGAAAACCTGTTCCCTGCAGAATACCTCACGACTGTAAAAGCCGCAGAAAGTTTTTTGGTCATGTGGCTGGAGTTTCCTACCGAACTTGGCAAGCCGCCGGATGAAATTGAACTCTTTACAACCATTACCTTGCCGGAAGAAAAAGAAATGGAATACTTTGTTTTCAAATATCGGATAAAAGGGACACGCCAATCAGGGCAAGATTGGATGATGGGAGTAGCCGGACCGTACAGTGGAGAGAGCAGGCCTTACACGATACCTCGCAGGATCTTCAGCCGGTTCAATACAGTCGCCAGCATATCAGCCGAACAAGAGGTTCGATGGGTCCACGAGCATATAAATCCCGGATGATTTTTAAGGGTGGGTGCACGTTAGTTATTAAATAACGTTCAGAGTTTCAAAACATTCGCACAATAAGTTGAGATGACAACGGTACTCACACTCACAACTAAGCCCATCGCAGCCCTTTTATTCTCTAAAGGGATCAGTCGCGCGGTGGGCCCTTTAGGGATTAAGGGCGTGCGCTGGCAAACGGTGCATTCAACAAATTAAGAAACTTGTCATTGGTCGAAACTTGAGAGACATAATAACAGTAAATTAGCATATGAAAAAACCAATCACCGACAACGTTTATGAGGAAGGTACAGTTATAACTGCAAAGGTTGATCCCAACCTCAGGCTTATTATTACACGGTATTATCAAAGGATTTATTATTGTGCTGTTGAAGGAGAACCTGATCGAAAGAAGCTCGCGTACTTTGAACGCGAATTGATTCCACCGCAGACATCATAAATAGCTTAGCCCAATCGTGCCTATTGCCTATTGCCTATTGCCTATTGCCTATTGCCTATTGCCTA
>CAZFRM010000045.1:0-24901 GCA_964521255.1 uncultured Roseivirgaceae bacterium | reverse complement strand
GATCTGCTACCGCAGGAAGTAATTTGCCCCTAATGTACTTGGTCGGGTGCTTACCATTAAACTTGCGTACATCATTGTGGGACTTTGATGATGGAACTACAAGTACATTGACATCACCGGAAAAAATCTATCCTTCAGGTGGCGAATTTCATGTGAAATTAATAGCCGCGAATGAATGTACGAAAGATACAATTGAACAGGCCATTATGATTGTTATTGTTGGTATAGAGGATAGAGAGCATTATGACATCACAGTTTATCCAAATCCGAGTGATGGTAGGTTTTATTTGAATGCTCCGGTTTCGGTAAAACGTATTGAGCTTTTTGATATTAGTGGTCAGTTTTTATTTCAAACTGAGGTGGATAACACCCTCGAATTTGAAGCAAAAAGCGGATCATACATTATGAAAATTTATACATCGGATGGTAATATTGTTTATAAACGGATTATGATTCATTGATAATTGGGTCGGCTGTTCCAATGTAATTTTATACTATACTGTTCTGATTAAGGAACATGGCTGCAAAGGGCTATGCTTAAACGGGTAACGAGTGGAGTGGTATTTTTGTACTAACCATTACACCAACTGCCTTAAATAAATGGAGAAAGGAATTTGAAAGCATAACAATAAAGCTCGTAGGTAGCGGGGCTTATCACTCAGGAACAAACTGCAGGAGTTCGTCCAGTTCTTTATCGGAAAGATTTTCCTTATGGGACTTGTCATAGATAGAGAGCAGGTAAACGGCATCATTGGCCACGACAAAGTTGGTGATCACCCTGGCCCCGCCAGACTTGCCAGTCGTATTTTGTAGCAGCTTTTGCCAATGGCCGTACCCCGATCTGGATTTTCCTTCAACTCCTGTATCAAGGCCAGCAGCTCTGATTTTAGGGAGGAGTATTTTTTGGTGAGCTTCTTGGCCTGTCGCTCAAAAACCTCAATGGATTTTACCCTATAGCTCATTGAGGAAATCTTCTGCGTCACGAGCCTGTTTTTTACCCACCCGGATTAGCTTCATCTCCTCCACAGCCTCCCTGATCTCACTCATGAGTTGCGCTTTGGTATCGGTAAGCTGTTTTGCTTTTACGTATGGCAGTCCTTTAAGCACTTCCAGCAGGTGCAGAGCTTTGTTGTCTTTTATGTCTAATAGTACCTTCATAGTCTCTGAGTTTTAAGGCCCGTAAGTCGTACGGACTTTGGAATTCCTGATGTATCGTTTGGTCACTTCAACGAGAAGCTTACAAAGATAAAGAAAGTGAATGACGGAAGAAAATTAATATAAGAATCGATTGCATCTACACCATCAACGATGCGTTGAAGAGAATTAATCACTTTGACAATACACACGATCCGGGGAATGATATCGACGACGGTGTTTGGCGAAACCATTTCCTGTTACGACGCCAGTGCCAGATATATACAGCAGACACACAAACCTTCAGTTCATACACCAACCAGTTTGGTGAAGCCATCAAGAGAATGGTGTGGCGCAGTCCAGCTGATAACCAGCACGATTTAAATAATAAAAAGTCTGATCGAATTCCAGGATGCAGGCAAGTTAATCCTTCAATCCTTTAATCACGCAAATCACGGTTCAGACAATTGAAGCATAGGGCAGAGTTTAGCAGGGTTAACCAGGGCTTAAGCAAGGTTTACCCAGAGTCAGGTTTTATCATAATCAGACATTCTGTCAGAATAAAAAAAGTGAGAGAATCTTTGAATAAAAAGTTAACACGTAATCCGCCATCCAGCCCATACGTATAATTTAAGTTTCTTGACCTTTCGCCATTACAAAAAGCTATAGTCCATTCGCTGAAGGTCGTGGGAATTTATCCGGCTAAAACCGGAAAGGATGATAAGCACTACACAACTGGTGTTTTTCAAGTAGAACAAAGATACACGAGGATGTAGAACTAATCTTTTAGCAACGGCACCACCGTATGCCTGATCAACTCACCACTAAATACAATAGTTGAATCTTTTTTGTTGATCGGCTCATTGAACCGAAAGAGTAATTGATAATTTGATTTTTTCTTCCTCGCATAAATTATATTGTCTTTTGAAGGGAAGATTTTTCTTTCTTCATTTTTCTTTTTGGGTTTGCTTAACACCAGGAAGAATTTTCCAACGTGCTGAAATTCTACCGTGTCGGCGAGTGATATGTCGGCTTGTGTTTCATATTGAGGTTTACCATCTACTTTAAAAATTAATTTGTGAATGGACAATCCCTGACGTGCATGGGAGCACATTTGAATGCAGGCTTTGCCCAAAGAAACATGTGGTGTTTCATTGAAAAGTGGCAATTGTTACTATCCTTAATGAAGAGCCATATTGAAAAGCCGCAGTAGAAAGTGCTCAGAGGGCAGGAGTTATTAGTCCGTTAGATAGTGCTTTTTGACAAAAGGAATGATCAACTACAAATGAATAGCAGCATGGAAAAGTTGAATCGAAATCCATTAAATTTGGTGGCAGAGGATGTGAATTTTCTCTGCAGGCCAACTGGGAATACCAAACGACAAGGCTATGACTAAGAATTTTGCTTCGATTATTGTTTTAGTTTTGTTAATATCTTGTCATGTTGACAAGGTTTCTATAATTGAAAAAATTGTAGACAAAGGAAATTATACGATTGAAATAGGCTTTGTTGGAGATTTTGGGAGCGGAACAGAAACAATTGAGATAACAAAAGATGGGTTGAATTCTCAGGCGACCTATACCTACTTGGACTACAGCAGACCAGACGGACCACATAAAAAAAAGAAATCAATAATTTGGGGGCGGGAAAAAGATAAACAAGTAAAGCAAATTTTCTTAACTGGAATTACTTTAAAGGACACTCTTCTTCATTGTACAATGTTAGCATCTTATCGACTGAAAGACTTTCCCGACAATGTAACTTTTGACGACCCTAGTTGTGTGATTACAGAAAAATTTGAAGCCTTACTAAAATAGATTAATTAACGTGCACAGCAGGCAACAAAAACTATTGTAATGGCGGGGTTCAGAGTAAATTTGTAGCTTTAGTTTTCAGATAACGTTTGGTCACGGTTGACAGTGACGTGTAGGTCGCGCTAAACATTCCGCTACGCTCCATTTTTTAGCGCTCCTATTTCCCGCCACTGCAAATAACCAAACGTTGTGTGTGGTTTTTAACGACAGACAAATTTCATAACGAAGACGACATTGAGCGAGATTACAATACCTTACCATTTAGCTATTCCGACAATTCTGAGCGTTATTGGACTTGGGACAATTCTGTATTTCCGCCAAAGACTTTTTTCAAAAAACAAAGGACTTTGGACAAGTGTGACGGTCTTTTTGATCGCGTACCTTTTCATTGTCGGTAGTTCGACATATGACGATATCTACTATCAATGGGACTTGAATCGCTACGACCTTAACAAAGATGGACTTTTCAGTGGACACGAAATAACAGAGGACCAAAAAGCTGCAATGCAAAGACTAATTAATGACGTGGGACGAAATTTCTCATTCATAACAGGTTTCATTTTTGCGACTGTTATCTCCACAACTGTTTACATATTCTTTAGACTAAGACGTTAATTATAAAAAGACGAGAATAAAATCACACGCAATAAAAGCTATAACTAAATCCCAAAAAGCACATTTTCTACAAGGCTGACTGTTTTAGAGAAAAATCCAATTATTTAAGGGCAATTTCTGCAACTGACAGCACAAACATATATACAACTTGAGAGTCAAGAACAAGAGCAAAATACCACATTATAAAACTGACAATTCTTGATAACCAAATCGGAAACATAAAGCTTCGACTTAATTTTTTTTTCATTTTCTAAGCCACTTTTTGTTACCTAAACAGTCTTTTGGGAGTATAAGGTTAAACAGGTTAATGTTATGCTCAGAAATTACTTCATTGTGACCATCCGCAGTCTCTTCAAAAACGGATTTTATTCTTTTATCAACATCGCAGGTCTCTCCATTGGTATTACCTGTAGTTTGCTCATTCTGCTGTGGGTGGCGGATGAGACATCATTCAATAAATTTCTTCCAAAAGCGGACAGACTCTACCAGGTTTGGGTTAATGCAAAATTTGATGGAAAGATAAGTTCGTGGACCTCCGTTCCGCTACCTACTTATGAAGCAATGAAGACTGCCGACAGTAATATCAAGCGGGCTCTTGTTACCGATTGGGGAGGCCAGCATTTGTTGATGGTGGGAGAGAACAGGCTGATGAAAAAGGGGTATTATGCCAGTGAAGAATTCCTGGAGATGTTTGAGTACCCGCTTCTCGCTGGTAATGCCGAACAGGTAATGGACGATCCCAGTTCGATTGTAATTACACAATCTTTAGCGAAAGCCTTATTCGGTGATGAAGATCCGATTAACAAGGTTGTCCTAATCGATAATGAAAATGATTTGAAAGTCACTGGCGTATTGCGTGATGTTCCTGCTAACTCTTCTTTCCAGTTTGACTTTCTTATGACGTGGAAGTTCCGTGAGCAGATCAGTGATTGGGTGAGAAGAAATACAACCAACTGGGGAAATTACTCATTCCAGGTTTTCCTGGAACTTAATGATCCCGCAAAAAAGGCCGATGTTGAAAATAGTGTTCGCTTAATGTTGCAGGAACATGGCGAGACCGAAACAAAGCCTGAATTCTTTCTCTATCCGCTGCTGCGCTGGCGATTGCATTCTAATTTTTATGATGGTGTAGAAACGGGAGGCATGAGCGATTATGTCCAGCTATTTACTGTCATTGCAATCTTCATTATTGTAATCGCCTGTATCAACTTCATGAACCTGGCCACAGCACGATCAGAAAGAAGGGCACGGGAAGTAGGCATACGAAAAAGCGTAGGCTCTATGCGCTGGGAATTGATCTTTCAGTTCATTGGTGAATCAACCTTCATCGCACTCATCGCATTTGTTATTGGCATACTCGCAACACAACTTCTGCTGCCCTACTACAACGACCTGGTTGAGAAGAAACTTTTTATCGATTATACATCCGGTGAGTTTTGGATGTTCTCGCTGGGGCTAATACTGCTTACGGGAATAGTGGCGGGAAGCTATCCTGCGTTTTATTTATCTTCCTTCCAACCGGTAAAGGTGCTGAAAGGTAAGCCTACTATTGGAAGAGGCGCAAGCACACCGAGAAAAGTGCTGGTGACATTGCAGTTTGGTTTTTCAATTTTACTCATCATAGGCACCATCGTTATCTATCAGCAAATTCAACTCGTGAAGGCGAGAGACCTGGGCTATGATCAGGAAAATCTTATGTCAGTATCCTATAATAATGAAGTAAAGAAAAACTACCGTCCTATCAAATTGGAGTTACTCTCATCCGGCGTAGTGGAAGCGGTTACAAAATCCAACAGCCAGATTACCGATATCAACTCCAATAACTTTTTAGGTTGGCCTGGTAAGCCGGAGGATCTGCGTGTAATTTTTACGACTATTGCCACCGAGTATGACTACCTCAAAACCATGGGCATCAAACTGCTGGAAGGACGTGATTTCTCAGAAGATTTTCCAAGTGATACGGCTTCCATCATCGTTAGCAAGGCAGGTGTTGATCTTATGAACCTGGAGGATCCGATTGGAACAGAACTTCCGCTTTGGGGAGGCAAACGAAAACTTATCGGTATTACGGAAGATGTGTTAATGGGATCACTCTACGATCCGATAAAACCGATGTTCATTGTTCTTGATCCTGGATGGATCGATGTTGTGACGGTGCGGTTTAAAAAAACAAATGATCTTCAAGCGAGTATCCGTACAGTGCAAAGTATTTTTGAAAAGCACGCGCCGGCCTATCCATTTGAATATCGGTTTGCTGATGTAGAATTTCAAAAGAAGTTCACTACCATTAATCTCACTAGTAAGCTGGCGAGTTTGTTTGCAACCCTTACCATCATCATTACAGGACTCGGTTTATTCGGACTTGCGGCATTTACAGCTGAGCAGCGTACAAAAGAAATTGGTATACGAAAAGTGTTAGGGGCAACGGTACCTGGCATTGTAAAACTTATCTCAAAAGACTTTTCCCTGCTGGTGATTGTCTCCTTTATTTTATCAGCGCCAATTGCCTGGTGGCTGCTTAGCAAATACCTGGAACGCTACACGATTCGAACAGAAATAAATTGGTGGATATTTCCTGTCACAGGCGCTATTGCTTTAGTGTTTGCTCTTATTATTGTTAGTACACAGGCATTGCGGGCTGCTCGCGCTAATCCGGTAAATTCGTTAAGGAGTGAATGATTTATAACGATTCCTGAATTCTTTATTTGGAAGTCGTCATTATTGTAGGGTATCTAAACATGTTATGCATTATTTTTAGCCTTCATGCAGGGCAGTAAAGATTATCTAAAGGAGATACAGAAGTTTACCACCAGTCACTATTGGAATTCCGGTGTGCGGATAACGGCAGGCGTTGTTGTTCCCATGCTTGTTATGGTAAGTATGGGATGGCTTAGTAAAGGTATTCCATTTCTCTTCGGCGCTCTCTTTGTAAGTCTCACCGACGCGCCAGGTCCAATTCATCATAGAAGAAATGGAATGTTTGTAGCCATTGTATTGAACACGTTTACAGTGCTGATTACTTCGCTTCTTCCGGGTAATCACATTCTCCAGGTTTTTCAGGTAGCGCTATTCTCCTTTTTCTTTTCCATGCTGGGTATTTACGGTGCACGGGCAGGCGCTATCGGCACGCTTGCACTGGTAATTATGCTTATCCACATGTCGCCTTTGCGGGGTGATGGTAATGTGATGATG
This sequence comes from uncultured Roseivirgaceae bacterium, assembly GCA_964521255.1. Taxonomy (GTDB): domain Bacteria; phylum Bacteroidota; class Bacteroidia; order Cytophagales; family Cyclobacteriaceae; genus ZC4RG29. The sequence continues at coordinate 18,146 of CAZFRM010000045.1, read as the reverse complement.
AGTGTAATGCTTACCGCTGGCGGCGGAATGTGGTATGCGGTATTCAGTCTCTTACTTAATCGCCTTCAACCGTATCGTCTGGTAGAACAGGCCCAGGGTGAAAACCTGATATTAATTGCCCAATACATCCGTACACGTGCCGCTTTTTTTAAGGAAGGAGCAAATATAAATGAAGTGTTTGATCGTGTGATGAAAGATCAGGTTGATGTATTAAGAACACAAAATTCGTTACGTGAATTATTATTCAAAACCCGCCAGTTAGTAGGGGATGCCAGTCCAAAGAGCAGAAGTATGATGATGATCTTCCTGGAATCGTTGGACCTTTTCGAGGAGGCAATGTATTCTTACCAGGATTATAAATTACTTCATGAGCAGGGGGATGCAAATTTATTGAATAAGCTTTACCGCACAGCCATTCAGGTATCAGCAGAGCTCGAGTACATTGGTTTGTCAGTGCAGACGGGAACTCCAGTGAAAAAAATGCCTGACCTTAGCCTTGCGTTGGATGAGTTCGATGAGGAACTTGAAAAGTTTAAGACCGCGTCATCCCCATTGCCGAATGAAAATTTATTTGCGATAAGGCAAACCTCAAAGAACATCCGCAGCATTGTTGCCCGGCTATCAAAGATTGTATCCTACACCCGGCTTGAGGAGTTTGATCCAAACCGTTTCCCCGACCATGAAATAGAAATGCCGGCGCGATCTCCACGCATCACACTTTCTTTATTGCGCGAGAATCTTACCCTTCGGTCCAGCAATTTCCGGTTCGCCATCAGAATTACAACGGCACTTCTTATTGGGTATGCAGTGTCTGCCTTGTTTGCATTAAGCCATGCGTACTGGGTGATGCTTACCACACTCACCATTCTAAAGCCGGTGTATCATCTCACCCGTGCAAGAAATATTCAGCGTGTACTCGGTACGTTAGGGGGAGTAGTATTGGCAATTAGCATTGTTTATTTTATTTCCAATACAGCCGCACTATTTGTCATTATGATTTTCAGTATGCTTATGGCCTACAGCCTGCTTCGTGTTAATTATTTTGGTTTTGTAACTTTTCTTACACTCTACGTTGTTATCACATTTCATTTTCTTAATCCCGTTACCTTCCGAAGCCTTATCGGGGAACGGTTGATTGATACGCTGGTGGGCTCTTTGATTGCTGCCTTTGCCGCGCGGTTTATTTTCCCTGTGTGGCAACATTATCAAATTCAATCTGTGATGAAGAAGTCTCTTGTAGCGAATACAGCATACTTTCTGTCAGCCTGGAACATGAAACGTGATCCATCACACACAAGACAATACAATGCCGCACGTAATGAAGCCATTGTAACATTGACTAATTTATCCGATAGTTTTCAAAAAATGCTATCCGAACCGGGAACGGCAGTTCAAGCTACACAAGTGCATCAATTTGTTATTACCAGTCATTTGCTTACCAGCAGAATCTCATCGTTGTCTGAGAAAGATCTTCGGGAAACAAACGAGTCGAAACAGTTGGTAACTAAAATCACGGATAATCTTCAGTATGCAGCCGCTAATATTGAATCCCGGCAACCTAATGCTAAGGAGACGATTTCACCTGCTACCCTACCATTGCCTGCTCTTCATCCATTGTCAATTATTCATTCTCTTTCCAGGGATATTCGCGCCATTACTTCAAACCGAGGGCAATAGGATTACTTTGTTCGCATGTAGAGTTTTCAAATTGAATTCCGTAAAATAAACTTAAAGGGATTTTTAACGTGTTCGTATTTCCTCGTTCGTATCATTTCTGCACACGTCTCACCCATTTTTGAAAAGTCAGTGCTTAATACGGTAATTCCGCCGGCAAGAATCTCCTTAAACGGTGAATCGTTGTAAGCAATAACGCCAACGTGTTTACCAAGCTTCAAATTTTTATGACTCGCCTTTTTAATGATCTCAACAAGATCGGCTTCTTCAATAACAATATATAGCTCGTTCACTTTTACGTCCCGGGAAAATGATCCCTCAATAACCTCACTTACGAATCCTTCCTCTTCACAAAAATTTCTAAAACCATCTACGATGCCTTCACAATAAAAATTATCAGTAGGGAATACAAGTATCAACTTATGGTATTTTCTTATTTTATCAATACCGGTATAAAGGGCCTGATGAATATCAAGTTCAAAATCTTCAAACACACAACCATAAACTTTGTCTATACCTCTAAGGTTTTTGTTCAACAAGATAAGTTTGTCTTTTGGAATTTTATTAATTGTTTCTATTACACTTTCTGTTTCATCTTTTAAGTGCGGCATTAACACGTAATGGTCATATCTCCCCAGGTTTTCCACGATAATCTTTTCCAGCGTCCGGCTTTCTCCATTATGAATCTGAAGATCGATGTTATAACCTGTACCGATGTTTTTTAATAATGCGTTGTAGATTGTTTTCTTATGATCACTAAGCTTATTGAATACAACCAGAACTCTTCGCTCTTCATTTTGCCTGGCGCTGGTTACATAAAAGCCCTTTCCACGAACGCCGGTGATGATTCCTCTCTTTTGTAAAGCGCGATAAGCCTTTTCAACGGTATCGCGTGAAAGGTAGAACTCTTCACTTGTTTCGTTTATCGATGGTATTCTGTCACCAACTTTAATCGATCCGATTTCAATATCTGAGATGATGGTATCAATCACTTGCTGATACTTGGGAACTTTTGAGTTCTCATCAATTGCTAAGAAACCATTAAACATAAGGGTAGTGTTAGATAAGTTACCTGTGCTGTGCTGTGCTGCATTGTGGTGAATTATGCGACTGAAAAGTGAAGAAAAAAATTTACTAAACAAAAAAGTGTAATCGAATGTTCATTCGATACATGATAGGACAGGATAAGCGTAAGTATAGTATGTATCAATTTAGTGCAATCATAAACTCAATCACCACATATGAAAAAGTATTTACTGTTAGGATGCTGCCTCTTAATGGCAGCAACATTGTATGCTCAGCAACGAAGTATTACCGGGAAGGTAACGGATGCTTCAGATGGCACGCCGCTACCGGGTGTATCCGTCCTGGTGAAAGGAACAACGCGTGGTACGGCTGCAGATGCTAATGGCAATTATTCCATTAATGCTTCATCAGAAGAAGTTCTGATTTTCTCCTTTATCGGTTTTGAAACACAAGAGGTTCTGGTAGGGGAGCGCAATTCAATTGATCTTGCCATGCCTGCATCGGCACAACAGCTTAGCGAGGTAGTTGTTATTGGTTACGGTGAACGGGAGAAGAAAGATTTGACCGGGGCCATTTCGACAATGGATAGCGAGGAGATCACTAAGACTGTTACCATGACTCCCGAACTGGCTATGCAGGGAAGAATGGCCGGCGTTTACATTGGCAATACGAGCGGGAGCCCATTTGCAAGGCCTAATGTACAAATACGCGGTGTAGCAACGTGGGGATACTCATCACCGCTTTATGTGATTGATGGCATACCCATAATTGAAGGTGGCGCCAGCAGTGGTTTTGCAGGCGATCAGGATGTACGTTCTCCCATTAACATTATGGCTTCTATTAATCCCAATGATATAGAATCAATTTCTGTTTTGAAAGATGCCTCTGCTTCTGCCATCTATGGTGTGCGTGCTTCTAATGGTGTAATACTTATTACAACAAAAAAAGGAAAGACCGGAACGCCAACAGTTGAATTCAGCGCGCAGCGTGGTGTGCAGGATGTGGCCAAGAAATTTGAAATGCTGAATACAGGGGATTACACTAACCTCTATCAGGAGGCCTATGCTAACAATGCCATTAATCCGCCTGCTGAATTTATTGAGGGCGACCCGGCGTACCTGGGCAATAGCCCTACATACAATTGGCAGGATAAATTATTAAACAGCAGTGCAGTTATCGAAGATTACAGTCTGCGTGTTTCAGGTGGCAGTGAAAGCACGAATTATTTTGTCTCGGGTGGGTATGGCAGAACAGAAGGATCATTAATAGAAAATTATCTCGAGCGCATCACACTGACGTCAAATGTTACCAGCAAGATCGGACGTTATCTTGAAACCGGTATGAATCTTCGTCTTGCTTACAATAAAGCATTGGATAATACAGGAACAGATCTGACCTATGTTGCTACTGCACCTCCATGGCAACCAATTTATGATGCGAACGACGTTACTGGTTATGCTCCTTCAGTAACAGCGCAATTTGTAGAAAACCCGGATTTTGATCTTGACCTGGTAAACGCGGGGCCTAAGTATAATTTCGATGGTGATCCGGTTTATTTATGGGGGCCTGCAACGCGAGGTAACGTATTCGCTATGCAAGACTTTGGCGATAGGAGTTTTGATCTTTTTAGAACTATAGGTAATGTTTATTTGCAGGTAGAACCGATTAAAGGATTGAAGTTTAAGGGTACCATTAGCGGTGACTATTATTTTAATTTGAGAAAGGAGTGGAGTGAATATGCAGGCTACCGGTTTTCACAAACACCGGGCAATCCTTATTCAGGACATGACGGAACTGCCAAAGGGTCGTATGGAGAGCGTCAGAGCAGAAATGTGAATCTTTTAAAAGAGTTTACCATTAATTATAATAAAAGTTTTGGCGATCATAATATTGATGTTCTTCTCAGCGCTATGGACCAGGAATCGACATGGCGATTCACCGATGCGTCGTCAGGTCAGATAAATTATACCGATCCAGACCTTCGCAATGTAGGGAACAATCCACCTTTTAATGGAACATTCACCGGACGAAGGCCACAAGTGCTTCAGGGCTATTTGGCCAGGGTCAGCTATAAGTTCAAGGACAAATATTATTTTGATGCAACGGTAAGACGTGATGGGTCTTCATTATTTGCTCCAGGTTATAGATGGGGAACATTTCCTTCCTTTGCGGCGGCGTGGAGAATCAGTGGTGAGAACTTCTTTCAATCTGTGAACACAAATATTATAAGCGATCTCAAACTAAGAGCTGGTTGGGGAGAATTGGGTAATAATTACACTACTCAAGGATTTGCTTATTTGTCCAGCGTTCAATCTCAACCCGACTATGCCTTGGGTTCTGGAAATGGAAATCCTTTTGGTACACAACTTCAGGGTGTACGACTTCCCAATTTTCCAAATTTTGAATTATCGTGGGAACGCGTAAGGACTACAAACATTGGTTTTGATGCAACTATGTTTAGCAATCATATTACGCTGACTGCAGAGTATTACAGTCGCTATACGGAGGGCATCATACAGAATGTTTCACTGCCACCAAACTCTGGTATTGAATCACCCACTGATTTAAATATCGGCAATGTTCGTAACAACGGTGTGGAATTGCAGCTAGGCTACAATAATGTTTTTGGTGAGCTGACCTTCAATGCATCCGCGAACCTTACGACAGTGAGGAACAGGGTAGAGACTATGTATCGCGGAAATCCAATAGGCGATGAGTTTGGAAGAATTCAGGAAGGCTACCCGATTGGATATTTGTGGGGACACAAAGTAGATGGTATATTTCAATCAACTGAAGAAATTGCAGCGTGGAAGGAAATTTATGAAGACGGAGTTGGAACCAACAATCAACAGCCTGGTGATATTTATTTCCAGGATATTAATGGAAGTCCGAGCGCAGGAGAGTTCATAAACCCGGTTCCTGACAGTATTGTCAATAGTAATGACCGCACATTCATAGGAAAGACAATAGCCGGATATTATTATGGACTAAATCTTTCCTTTGGTTTTAAAAATTTCGATTTGTCAATATTCTTCCAGGGCGTTGGTGATGTACAAAAGTATAACAACTCACGCGCCGGTGGGGAAGCAATGTCCAGTACAGGCGCTAACCAATGGACATCTACTTTAAATCGGTGGACGGTTGATAATCCTTCTACTTCAATGCCTCGTGCTGTGCGCGATGATCCGAATAGTAACACCCGCATGTCAGATCGTTTTGTTGAAGATGCTGGCTTTTTGCGATTGAAAAATGTTCAACTGGGATACTCCCTTCCCTCAAGCTTGTTGCAAAAAACCAATGCCATACAACGTGTGAGAATATTTGTAAGCGGAACAAACCTGTTGACTTTCACGGATTGGGAAGGAATAGATCCGGAAACGGATCCAAATGATCCCAGTACGGGTGGTATTGTTCCTATACTAAGGCAAGTAACGGTTGGTCTTAATGCAACATTCTAAATGACAAGACAAATGAAAACGAAAAAAATATTATTAGCAGCACTTTTGATTTTCCTTGCATTTAATGGATGTAATGAGTCAAGGCTTGATATTGAGCCCGGTGGCCCTACGGAAGATTCTTATTTTAGTGAAGAGATAGAATTTGAGCGTGCGATTTACGGAGCCTACGCCAAGCTAACGGATTTCTTTTGGTACAATGGTGGTCAGGATAATTGTGTAGTGCCGGTTGTGTATCTGCCGGGAGATGATATCACTACAGCAGGCCAGGATGAATTTGAAATATTTTCTAACATTAATTCCAGTAGTGGAAGGATAAGCTATTTCTATACCGCAGCTTACCAGTTGATTGCAAGAGCAAATGTAATTCTTGATAAAAATGAAGCGGTGGAAGATGGAATTTATGTAACTCCTAACCTGAGAGAATACCACAGAGGCGAGGTGTTATTTTTAAGAGCCTATGGTTACTATTTGTTGTGGAATGTTTTTGGTACTGCGCCGCTGGTTACGGAGCGGGTTACAATCCTTGATCAAACTACGCCTCCGAGTTCTTCAGGAACGCAATTGCTGGATCAGGCTATTATTGACCTGACAGAAGCAGCAGATTTATTGCCTCCTTCCTGGAATGACATTAACAAAGGACGCGTTACCAGCAATTCAGCTAACGGGCTACTGGGAAAATGCCTTGTTTTCAGAGGCACAGTTTCCGGGGCCGCTGCAGATTTCCAGGCAGCAATAACAGCGTTTGATAAAATCTCCGGTGTTTCTCTTGTCGATGCCTATGATGATAATTTTGCCGCCGATACCGAGAACAATGCAGAGTCATTGTTTGAGTACCAGGCAACGCAGGCATTCGCGGATGATAATGTGTGGTTACCGAATGACTTTGACAATGCCGTTGGAGCCCTGTCTGTCTTTTGGGGCTTTTACAGTGATCAATTCAATCTTTTTGGAAAGGCTAGATTTACAGCTACACAAAAGTTGGTGAACATTTTTGATCCAAATGATCCACGATTGAATCTTTCCCTTGAACCAGACACGCGCAATTTTAAAAAGTATGTTACCCGAGATCAACAGAATCAAGGGGGATCTTCTTCTGCAAATAATCCAAGAATATTGCGTTATGCTGATGTATTATTATTGAAAGCGGAAGCGCTGAATGAATCGGGAGGCTCTACAGCAGATGCTATAGCTTTGATCAATCAGATCAGGGTGAGAGCAAGAGGAGCAGGAGCGTCACCTGCCGATAGGGCTACTGGCGAATCAGACCGAAACGTAATCCGCCAATGGATCATGGACGAACGTTTGATGGAACTAGCGGGAGAAGGACAAAGATGGTTTGATCTCAGGCGTTGGCACATGGCAGGAATGATTACACTGGATAACAACTTCTTTGATTCGGCGCTTCCGAATGATATAGGTTTTGTTTCCGGCAAGCATATTAATTTTCCTATCCCAAATTCAGAAACGGATGTTAATCCAAACGTAACGCAGAACCCGGGATATTAATTAAGTTAGCTACTATCAGTTATCAGCAAAGTTGATAAAGACACTTAGCTGGTAACTGATTATCAGGTTTTGTGTTCCTGAGTTTAACGATAAACAAATTACCAGGTAAGTTGGGTAATTTGATTTTAGTTGAGTGGCTCCAGTTTTTTACCGGGGCTTTTTTTTACGGTATTAGAATCCCCCTTATTAATCGTCATTCTGAGTGGCGGATGTGCGTGGCATTTGTGCGAACGAAGAATCCCCAATCCTAATTCGTGCACTACTTCGAAGGAGTTCTTTGAATACAAGTGTTTCCCTTGAAAGCAATTTATGTTTCAATTGGAATTCCCTGCCTGCCAGGCATAAGCCAGCGCAGCGGCAGCAGGTTCGCTCCCCGCTTTCCACCACACATGGCCTTGCTCAGAATGACGGCTGTCGAGAAATATTGAAAACATCAAGCGCATCGTTGTTATTGGAAATTACTATTTTCCGGCCTGACTTTGTTTTTAGAATCCTGATCATTTTGGCGTCCTTGCTTGCGATAAATTCTGTTTGCGACGGACTTAAGCTTGTCCAATTCATTTTGCCATCGCCCAGTAGAATAGTACCCACTGAAGCATCATACATTCCAAAGAGTGTTTCCTGTGCATAATTATTGCCAACAAGGATGATATCTTTAAAACCATCGTTATTAATATCTTCAACTAATACATCATTTATTGTAGAGATTTGAGAAATTTCAGGAAGCTCAATGAGGTCAAACGATTTTCCTTCTTTATTGATCAAAATACATGAGGCTAATATGAAAGCATTTCCCACATAGACTCCATTGAGATCACTTTCATTGAATATATCTTCAAACGGTGTAATGGCATATTGCGTGAACGTTTCAAATTTTTTCTTTATCACAGGAATCTGATCAATAACGGTAAGCCTGTTATGCACCAGGAACCTTTTTTCCTCTACAGGATTGTAATACGTAACAAGCGGATCGATTGAACCATTATTGTCGAAATCTTTTGCAAAGATTTTTACCGGTTCTTTAATTGTCGGCTTGAAGTAAGAATTTCTTCCCGTGTTGCCGGCAATAATTTCCGGATAACCATCACCGTTTAGATCAGCAGCCTTAATACAATTCCACCAACCATTGGATTCATTAAGTCCTAGTTCTTTGGTGATTTCTTCAAACGTATCACCTGTATTTTTGAAGATGCGGATAGGCATCCATTCGCCAGCCAATACAAGATCAGGACGCCCGTCAAGATTAATGTCTGTCCAGATTGCAGAAGCAACAAGGCCGGGATATTCAAGCGCTGGATTTACCTCCCGGGTAACATCTGTGAATTTGCCCTGATCATTTCGCAATAAATAACTACGTGCTGGCAATGGATAAGAACCAGGGTTCAATCGCCCGCTTACAAACAAATCCAAATCACCATCACCATCATAATCTGCACTTACCACACACGATGCTGATGTTTGTATTTCCGGGAGTGCATCTGATAAAACTGTAAACTTTCCATTACCGGAATTTTGATAGAGCAAATGTGGTGATGAGGTTGTTGTGGCCGATGGAGAAGACCCGGCAATATAAAGATCCATATCGCCATCATTGTCGGCATCAAAGAAATGAGCGCCTCCATCTTCACGTAATGAATCTATGGCGATAAATTCCTCCCGAAAATTTCCATCCTGTTGCTGAATGAATAATTTCGATTTCGATCCAAACTCTCCGCCTACAAAAAGATCATCCAACGTATCGTTATTAACATCGCCGACGGCAAGACAAGGTCCGTACCGTGATAATTCGTGAAGCAGTGTTCGTGTAGTTTTTATATCGGAAACACTTTTTTCATTATGCACGTAGAGGGTAGGCTGTTTTGTAAACTTGACAGACTCAGTTTTATTTTTGGACACATTTTTTTTAACAGCATCTTTTTTTGAGAAGGTGAGAAAAGTATTGGCTGAAATATTTTTATAAGTAGCCACTGTACTATCTGGCCACCACACTTCAACTGAATCCACCTTACTTAATTTGCCAATTCCAAAATGCACTTTCCTGGTAACAGTTGATTGAAAACCCCGGTAAGGTGTTCGCTCGACTGATTGCGTGTTTTCATTGGTATAGACAATAATCTTTTCATTAAAGACACTTTGATGATCCGCACAACTAATGCTGATGAAATTATTTTTGTCAGTCAATTTCTCAAGATTGTTTTCATAGATGATAACTTCCTGATCAATATTATTAGTTATCAGATCAAGATCACCATCGTTGTCGAGATCTGCGTAAGCAGCGCCGTTTGAAAAAGTAAGAATCTCAATGCCCCATTCTTTTGTTTTGTCTTTAAATGTCAATGTTCCCGTATTCTCAAATATGTAGTTGTTCAACTTTACATCGGGAAGATTTTTCAGTTCTTCGCTGAACGTTTTTTGTCGCGCCTCTTGTGTGCCAAAAGGACTTCCTCCCTTAACACCAAAGAAAATGAAATCCAGATCGGTGACATCTTTCCTGTAGCCATTGCCGATGAAGAGATCCTTTAATCCGTCATTATTGACATCTGCAAAAAGGGGAGCCCAACTCCAATCCGTCTGTGCAACACCTGCCATAAAAGCAATTTCACTGAAATGCATTCCTTCATTTGACTTTCCGCGATTTAGCTGAAGCGTATTGCGCATGTATTGCGGTTGAAAGCCTTGTTGAATGGAAAGATGAAAATGATCGTAGTTTTGACCGGGCGTCATTAGCTTCTGACGCTTGTGGTCAGGAGGCAGCATATCAACAACAATAATATCATCGAGCTGGTCATTATTAAAATCTGCAATATCCATTCCCATTCCATTGTGTGTTTCATGTTTAAGATAATTGCCTATCTCATTTTTGAATGTTCCGTCTTTTTGATTGATCCACAATAAATCACTCGAAAGAAAATCATTTGAAACATAAACGTCAGGCCATGAATCCTGGTTAATGTCATTGACAACAACGCCAAGACCATATCCTTCAATTAGAATTCCTGCTTCACGCGAGACGTCAGTAAATGTGCCATCGCCATTATTTCGATACAGCTTATCTGTACTTTCTGATTCTCCATTTTTTCTTACCGGCCGGATATTATTTCGATTAAATTTCTCAAGCCAGTTGTTAACAAGATACATATCCAAATCCCCGTCTTTATCATAATCAAAAAAGGCGGCCATTGTACTGTAGCTGTCGTCATCAAGGCCAAATTGTTTTGATGATTCTTCGAAAACCGGTATCCCGTTTTTAATACCAAGATTGATATATAAAAGATTTTTTCTTTGCTCAGGAGAAGTTTGACCTGCAACACAAAAGTAGATGTCGTCCAATCCATCTTGATTGATATCAACTATAGACACACCTGTAATCCATCTGTGTGTGATAAGTCCTGCCTGCTCAGTGATATCAGTAAATTGAAGTGAACCGTTATTGAGATAGATTTTACTCGACACCTGGTTGCCACCAAAAACAAGATCTTCAAGACCGTCGTTATTAAAGTCTCCAACACCTACACCGCTTCCGTTATAAATGTATTCAAACGTCAGAGCGTTTAGCGAATCATTAGTGGTTATGGTGTTTTGGAAATCAATTCCTACTTCCGCGCCCTTTCTTATGGAAAACAGTTTCTTATCCTTTTGCCCGCAAGCACTTACCAAAAGCACGACGATGAGAATAGAAGAAAAACGTATAACCATCATATCAAAAGTAAATGTTGAAAACTCATTTTATTTTGGAAATAACATAAAGATAGGTGGTAAAGACCATTCCGGGTGATAAGTTTATTTAGGAAGTTTACAATGGCATCCTGTGATTCCATGTGTATTCAATCGAATAAATATTAAAAGCTGAATCAACCTATGTATACGACCAGCTCAATATTGAGGAATGATAAATCTATTGCACAAGGGTTTAAATGGATATAAATCGACTATAATTTTTTTCAAAATTGTATCAACAGGTAAGAGCAGTATGCTGTTTAATTTCTAATTCGAATACTTGTTTCATGATTTAAATTGTATGAAAGACACGATAATGAAATTGCTTACTGTATTATGTCTGTTTTACATAGTTAACAATGCAACCGCCCAGGAGATCGATTATAAAGGCTTTCCTGAATGGGCATGGCACAAACAAGATTCCACAGAATATTTTCTTTATACTCCATTGAATATAAAGAAAGGGGAGAGGTATCCCATGGTATTGTTCCTTCATGGTTGCTGCGGAGAAAATTATCATGCAACACTTCGCAATACAATTGATCCACCCATTCGCATGTGGCACAATTTCGGGGCGAACACCCAGCGCATTCCCACGTATTTAATTGCGCCAAAAACCAGTGTAGGCTGGTCACAGCACATTGAAAATCTAAAGAAAGTTATGGATGAGTTAATAGCAAATGGTCAGGGTGATTCACAACGAATTTATATCACGGGCTTTTCTATGGGGGGTGCTGGTACCTGGGAATTTTTGGAGCGTTACCCGGATTATTTTGCGGCCGCGCTACCTATGGGGATGGACTTCAGTGGTGACCCCGAGAAAATAAAGCATGTTCCAGTGTGGACGAATAAAGGAGAGACCGACTGGTTTGCCAGAAGCTTAAATAAGCAAGTGACCGTGTTACGAACACTCAACGGAGATCCTTACGATTTGGATGCGAATTGGGTGACAGGAGTAAATCCGCTTTTCACAGAATTTAAAGGGGTGGGGCATGGGGTACAATGGATAGCGGCAAGTTCTCAAGACCTGGTGGGCTGGGCATACACTAAAATTAATGATGGAAACAAATACCCTAACGTTTATTTTAAAACGCCCGGTTATCGTCAGAAATTCATTGAGGGAGAGGAAGTGAAAGTAAGTATTAATGCCAATGATCCGGATGGAAATATCGAACGCATTGAAATGTATTTAAATGGCCAACTGCATACCACGCTAAACAATTCTCCCTTCATAGCATCATTCAAAGCAGGAAGAGGAGATAACAAGCTTGAAGCAAAAGCATTTGATAATAAAGGAAAGTTTTCAACAGCAACAACATGGATTAAAACTGACATTAAAACAGAAATCACTACAACGAATCTTCCTGTTGCCACCCAAGGTGCCTATTACGAGATACAATTGTCTGCTCTGGGAAACGGTGAAATCAAATTTGAATTGAGTGGCTCAGGTAAATTACCAAAAGGATTAGTACTTTCTTCGAATGGTATCGTAAAGGGCATTCCTCAGGAGACGGGTAGTTATAATTTAATCATAAAAGTTGGTGATGAAGACAAAGGCGATGAGCAAACGAAAGAGTTTGTGCTGCAGGTAAATGCAAAGCAGGCCGATGAAGTGATCGTCAGCAATGTTAAGAATTATCGCGGTGAAGAATTTCCACAGGCTAAAGTAAAGCTCGGCGAAAGTCTTTGGCGAAACAGCGATGGTGAAATCAACTTTAGTGATGTGTCAAATTATTTCGGTCTTACTTTTATCCAGGGAGATGCTTCTGATACTTCTAATGTGGCGGAATACATTTCCTTTCACATTGACGAACCGGCCAAAATCTATGTAGCCTACGAACGTAAAGACAAGATGTTCAAATCTGAAATACCCGACTGGCTAAAAGAATTTCAAAAAGAACCGGGCAAACAAATCGTAGCACAATATTTCTATTATGATGTTTACAGTAAAAGTTTTCCTAAAGGCGTTGTGACGCTTCCTGATGCTTATGAAAAAGCAAATGGGGTTAACACCAATTACTTTGTTATGGTAAAGAAAGAAGGAACACCTAAAGGAAAAAGGAAGCCATAGGAATAGAGTTATTACACAAAGGTCTCAGATAAGCTCAAAGTTACGGAGGTATTTCTATCTAAGAAAGTGTGAGGAATAGGATAAGCTTAATCAGTCCAAATAGTAGACCCAGAAGCGCAGCGATTTTAATGACTGGAGAAAAAATGATATCGACCCAGGTAATTTTTTTGCCTGAGCTTGCTTTTTTTTTATAAAAGTGAGAATCAAATATTATTGAAAATACAGACCGTAAAAAATCCATACGTAGATTATTAATGAGAAGAATATTAAGAGACAAGTAGCCGCATGACTGTTCTTTATGTACAACTATACATTGGACTGAAAGACCACCTGCTTTTATGAAATTATTTTCCTTTGTCCAGGGAAAAAAGAGTTATCGCAGTTGTTTACACCCTTCCGGAATATTTTCTTTCTTAAATCCTAAACTAATTTCTTTTGAATCTTGCTAAGGGCCTCACCCATAAGGTCGCCGTCCTTGTAAAGGATCGTTTCGTTTAGCTCTCCCTCAGACAAAAGGATAGCATATTCCAAATTCCTTGAAACATTGTCGTTGGCTTGCGCCACAGTGAGGATATTTTTTGTATTCTCAATAGTCTCGGTGGAGCGTTTATCCATTTCAAAAGCCCATAGTCCGCATATGAAAAATATCACGGTTGCCAATACTCCATGGATTATAAAAGTCTGAAGATCCATGTAACTCAATTGGGTAAAAAATATCGTATTGGGAAGATTCGATTCAAATTGCTGAAACTGAAGATATCCGAATACGGCGTGATGCACTACCACTACAAGTGCGATCGGGATTTGGGCCTTCCAATTTTGATATGTAATCATCAATGCTGAGGCTACGAAAGCAAAAAAGTGCATTTCAAACATTCCATGCATCTGATAAATAAACTGCGCCATAAAAACTCCTAATACTACGCCAGCTACATAGTGGTGCACGGTCTTGCCCGGGAGCATTTTTTTTGAGAGAAAATATACGGCTAAACATAATCCTCCTACAGCAACGGCAATCAGCCATGTATCGTAGTAAGTCGCTAACACAAGGCCAACGAGAAAATGTAATCCAAGGAATATTTCGATCAGCGTATCGGATCTTTTCTTAATGCTTTCCCTAAAAGTACGCTCAAACTCCTGAGGGTCCATGTTCTGAATATTTGCTTCCATAAAATCACTCATTATAATTTCTAAAATAAACTAAACATCGAACCTTTGTCTGCAGGCGCTTCATCGGATGGAAGTGAGCAGCCATAAGGCTCTTTCAATGCATATTGTAATGCCAATGGCAATGGCTCATTATTTAACAGATGGCCTATTGCCAATTCAGCAAACTTTGTTTCCTTCTTTGTACAATACCGGGATAAATTATAATTGCCTTTGAAATAGATTGTAAACTCTTTGTCCAGCAGAACGCCTTGAGGCGTAGCGTATATACCGCACTTATCCGATATGCTTCCATCCTTATCAAGAATGGTCGGGACATCCAGGTCGTATTTTTTTATGAATCGATCGCGGTCGCGTTCATCTTCCGATTGAATAACGACATAGAAATTCACGTCGCTGCCAAATTGCTTTGCCATGCTTTCAAAATCTCTCATGTTAAAACGTGAGCAAGGACAATCGAAATTGAAAAAGTGAAGAAGCGTTGGCTTGTCACCTGTTGCAGGGATTTCATTCGCAAGGTCCACTTTTGTACCCGCTTGTACATCTACAAAATTCAGGGGAACAGGTGTAGGTAAGGCATATTGCAGTTCTTGTTTCCAAAAAATCCAGCCAATAAGAATTCCTGCAATTGGAATGACAATTGAAAAAAGGATCACCTTACGAATAGTAACTGTAATTTTCATTCTAAAACCTGGGTAATTCCTTGCTATAGTCGGCCTTAATCACTTGCCTTATGGCTTCAATAATTTCCTCATTGAAACGCGTTTCGCTGTTGATGGAGGCTGGCGATATTTTATGCTTCAAGAACAATTTCATTTGCTTCATAGCTATGATTCGCCAGCTCAGCGGGGGCAAATTGTTGTCAACCCAATTGATAATGACTTCAGCTTTTGTGTGCATCTAAATTTTGCTTACCGCCTTAAAAAATTTTAAGTGCAACTCAAAAAGGCAAAACATGTACCGCTGAATTATTCGATCATTTTGTTACGTAAAACCGGTATTATAAAAGTTTTGCGTTCAAAATTGAAAAAGATAATCCAGAGTTGGGATAAACTTCCCCGGGTCAGGAGTCTAAAGTAGCTGTTGGCATTGGGATTAGAAAAACGGAGCTCCATTTAAAAACCAGCGAGCTTGTATGATTTCACTTAGTTCCTGACTTGTCAGGTCAAAACAAACTATTGTGTCTAAAACCTTACAGGGTCTGTTGAAAAAACAATCCCACTCTTTTCCCGCAGTATTCACCTGCCTTTGCCGAAACGACTTCGTGCAGGCAGGCTGATCGAATGTACACAGATTTGCGCTGAAGATCCATCTGCGATCTTTTCTTCGGTATTTCAAACTGCGATTATCTGCGGGAATGTATTTTGCACTTTACTTTATACAAATTTCCTGAGACCTGCTTTTAAAATGATAGAACTAAATTTTTAAAGATATTATGAGTGCCCTTCGTTCGCTGGACAGAAAGTAAAAGCTTATCAACCGAAAAACCCAATACCATGAGCCATAAGTCCGGCAAGCAATGGAATGATAAACAGCAGGAGAATTTCAAAACGCAGCAGCCAGAAAATACTTTTAGGAATTGTAATCACTTCATCCGGTTTACCTTTTCTGTTTTTGATGAAAAAAATAGTTGGGTAGATGGAGAGTATTCCTACAGTTAAGAAGAGCGTTATTTTCGTATGAAAGATCCAGTTCTTAGAATAGAAAACGGAAGGTTTTCCAAAGCCGCCCAGCCACAGGGTTAACCCGGCAATGAGCAAAGTAAGAGCGGCAATTCCATAAATAGCATCAACGCGTGCGATCTTTCCGATCTCGGCCCGGGTCAACAACTTTTTCAATAGCAGGTGTTCAGACACAAGGGAAGATACAATGGCAAAGATGCTGATGAAATGAATGTAGCGAAGAATAATTTCTGCAGTCATATTTTTAGATTCTCAGGAATCAAATATATCTATAAAATTCTTCAGAATTACGAGTGTATGCAAAACAACACGCCGGTTTATTATACACATAACAACCCTGGACTTTGTAAGTATGCTGAAGATTACGAGTATTCAAGTGCAGGATTTTATAAGAATGGCAACGGTGATGAAGTTCCATTCATTGGATAAATGAAATTGGAGATCACAAGTTGTGACTTACAATTTTTAAATATTTTTACACCCGTAACCCTTTAGTTAAATGTCAAAAAGCATAGCCATACCAGACGAAGTAGTGATGAACAAGATTTACTTAATCAGAGAACAGAAAGTAATGCTGGATAGGGACCTTGCAGAGCTGTATGGGGTCAAAGCAATACGATTAAGGGAGCAAGTGAAAAGGAACCAGGAAAGGTTCCCTGAAAACTTCATGTTCCAACTCAACGAAAAAGAAGTTGAAAATTATGGTATCGCAAAATGCGATACCTTCAAAGCAGCACTTAGGTGGTTCACTACCTTATGCCTTCACGGAGCATGGCGTATTGATGTTAGCTAATGTTCTCAAGAGTGATCAAGCTATAACGATGAGCATCCGGATAATAGAAATCTTTGTAAAGCTCCGGGAGACATTGTTAACTCACAAAGAGATTTTACTGAAGCTTGAAAAGCTTGAACGGAAAGTAGTAGAGCACGATGACGACATTAAGTTGATCTTTAAATACCTGAAAGAGTTGCTCGATCCTAAAACAGAACCCATACGCAAGATTGGGTTTAAACGCAAGCAAGAAGATTAGTGCTCCGAAGAAATCCCATCCACCGCACATCCACCACATGGTCGACACTTCCTGAGCCCTTGTCGGTGTTCGCATTTTTTTCACGTCGCACACACCGACCTTTGTTAAGTGTTTTTACCAACAAAACTGCTCACGGTGTGCCTGTAGGAAATGAATGGTTCTTGACATAAAAATGTAGCAGCATTGATATTACTCACCTATTGAATTTATTATCTTTACAACATGTTTCGGTTGGCTGCAATTTTGTTTTTAACATCATTATGTTGGTGCGTTCAGGCTCAAATACCCGATAGCCTTTTATAAAGACAAACGAGTAAGTTGTTGTCTTTAGACACCCTTCTTCAAAAATCATTACTGCTTGATAGCCTTGCTCAGAAGCAGTTGCAAACATTAGACTCCATACAAGGAGCAACTAGGACCTCATTTAGTAAATTAAAGTATTCATACGATTCGGTTATGTCAGTTGATGATAAGGCGGCAACAAGAATACAACATAGCATAGACAGCCTCAATAATCTCAGAACTTCCTACAGATCATCTTACCAGCAAACTTGACAGCATCACCCAATGGAAGAATGAGAAGATGAAAGGTATCCAAACCAAAGCTGATGAATTGAGGAAAAAAGTGAATGAGAAAATTCAATCCCTTAATGTTCCTGATGAACTCAAGGAAAAGTCGCGGGAACTTTCTTCAACTGTTAACGAACTGAATGTAACGCTACCTCCGTCATCTTTGCCTGATTTAAATTCGGAAGGTGATCTTTTCCGGAGCAGGAGACTTCCTTTTGAAATTTCCTGTGCTCACATGTGCAGG
>CAZFRM010000044.1:0-25094 GCA_964521255.1 uncultured Roseivirgaceae bacterium | reverse complement strand
CACTTCACTACACTTTAGCGACATAAACTTTTACGATAGATCAGGAGTTCTGAATCTTAACATGTTTAATATTATCATCCTCGGTCAGAAGCCAACCATAATAGAGCAGCGTATTTTTCTCTGGTTTAACCACTGGACTAATTTCGTAAGTTATCTTTTTCGGATTCCCGGCATCCATTTTCATATGAAAGTCATAGTACTTTTTCTTTTCGCCTAAAAAGCGATCTAAAAAATTCAAATATTGAAATTCCAATATCCGTGATACATCAATAGGAGAAATAATATCCAAAACGTCATCACTTTCCATTGGCAAATTTATCACTCTGGCTTCTTCAACCCCGACTTGCATCTGTTCTTTTTCAACAGGGAAATTGGCGGTTAATACAGCATCAGAATATTTACTATAATCCTCATTGTCCTTTACTATTTCCCGGTAATAATATTCAGATGAAAATGGATGCTTAAGGTTTTCTTTTGCTTTCGAAAGAGCATTAATCAAATATTCGTAGGGCGATTTGCTCAGTACCAGTACATCTTGTAAAATACTAATATCGGGCAGAAGACTAATTGAATTGACCGTGTTAAGAGCCAAGCTAACAATACTTATTTTCCTTGTTTGATAACTTATGTGTGAGATTTGGATAGAATCAAATTCTGACAGATCAACTGAACTTAATTCAAAATATCCATCAGCATTACTTGATGTTCCAATACTTGAATTTTGAAAAGAAATATGGGCAAATTGAATCTTTTCCTTTGTGGAAGCGTCCTCGAGTATTCCGGATAATTTAGTCTGTGCTGCTGCATAGTTTGATAAGAAAAATAATAAAACTGAAAGGCGTAGTTTCATATTGCTATAACCTTGTTTAAAAGAATAAGTGGAGCTGATTCGTAGCCCCACCGGGGTCTAAATAAGAACAACTACTCCTTAACTTCTACATAAAGAATTCCTCTTCTTCGTAGAGTCTCCCGCCTCGGGGACTCTACGCTTCTGTGCCTTATGCTCATCATTATTCATCACACCATTGTCAGGTCAATATCTTTTAGTGCTATATAATCATTACAGTATAAACCTCTGATCGCCGCTAAAAAAATTAAACAAAACTGTGAATATACTCCGCGGCAGTTTTTATAAATCCTACTTTCTCTGACGCGGATTCTCCTGAATAGGCTATTGGCCTTATTTTAATTAATGTCCTCCGAAACGCAGAGTCCCCGAAGCGGGAGACTCTGCGAGGACGGGAAAAATGTGTCGCGAGCTTCGGAGAACAGTGTATCTCCTCGGTCGATTCGGTATTTCTTCGGAAAAAACGTGTTTTCACGAAGGTTGACCGAAGCCCGACCGAAGGATTACCGAAGCGAGATGGACACACCATGCTTCGTGGCGTCTCCCGTGTTAGAAAGAATGTGAGAATTTTTCCAAATCGAACACAGTCATCGTCTTAAACACTTAATCATGAAATCCTTTAATCCTACTAATCACGGTTCAGACAATTATTGCAGACAAGTCAGCAATTAACTATTTAACCCTACCTCAAGAAATCACTTCCTTAATCCTCTCCGCAGCATCTTTCAGCAGAATAGCAGGATACACTTTCAGTCCTGATTCCTGAATTATTTTAGCGCCTTCTTCTGCATTGGTTCCCTGAAGGCGTACAATGATAGGCACGCGTATGTTACCAATTTTTTTGTAGGCTTCAACGACACCATTGGCTACACGGTCGCAGCGTACAATTCCGCCAAAGATATTGATGAGAATGGCTTTTACATTTTGATCTTTCAATATGATTCGGAAACCGGCTTCAACTGTTTCGGCGTTAGCTCCACCACCTACGTCCAAAAAGTTTGCGGGTTCGCCGCCGGATAGTTTGATGATGTCCATGGTTGCCATGGCAAGTCCGGCGCCATTAACCATGCAGCCTACATTGCCATCAAGCTTAATATAATTGAGGCCTGATTTGCTGGCTTCAACTTCCAATGGGTCTTCTTCTGAAATATCACGAAGTTCGGCAAGATCTTTATGTCTGTAAAGTGAATTATCGTCAAGGTTTACTTTTGCATCAACGGCAAGAATTTTTCCGTCGGATGTTCTCAGCAGTGGATTGATTTCAAACATGGAAGCATCAAGACCGAGATAAGCATTGTAAAGCGAATGAATGAATTTAACACCTTCCTTAAACGCGTTACCTTCCCAACCCAACGCAAAGGCTACTTTTCTTGCCTGGAAAGGTTGTAATCCAACAGCAGGATCGATCCATTCTTTAATGATTTTTTCCGGAGAAGTTTCCGCTACTTCTTCAATGTTCATTCCACCTTCCGTTGAAGCCATTATTACCGGGCAGCTTTTAGCGCGATCCAGCAATATGCTCATATAATATTCCTTCGGCTCGGTTTGGCCAGGGTAATAAACATCTTCAGCAATAAGTACTTTATTCACACGCTTACCTTCAGGACCGGTTTGGTGTGTAACCAGCGTTCCGCCAAGAATAGCCTTTACCTTTTCAGGAACTTCATGAATATTTTTTGCCAGCACAACACCTTTCGAACCCGTTTCCCGTACCACGCCTTTTCCGCGTCCTCCCGCATGTATCTGAGACTTAATAACAAACCACTGAGTTCCTGTTTCACTTTGAAGCTCCTTGGCTGCTGCCACTGCACTGTCGGGCGTATCGGCAACTATGCCACGCTGAATAGCAACGCCATATTTTTTAAGAATCTCCTTTCCCTGGTACTCGTGTATGTTCATGAATTTTTAATTTGTGGCGAAACTAGTTTATTTAATGCTTTTATTCAAGAAAATGATTTAAACTCGCCTCAATGCTTAGAGCTACAGGAATTAATAAGTCGTACGGTCAATTGAATGTTCTCAAAGGTATTGACCTTGAAATCAGCAAAGGGGAGATCGTTGCTATCGTCGGCGCGTCAGGTGCCGGCAAGAGTACTTTGCTTCACATATTGGGTACGTTGGATGTACCCGATGCCGGAAAAGTTTTTATCAATGATAAAGACGTGTTTGCTCAATCGCCAAATGCAATTGCAGCATTCCGTAATAAATCTGTCGGTTTTGTATTTCAATTCCACAACCTGTTGCCTGAGTTTTCAGCGCTGGAAAATGTAATGATACCCGGTTTGCTAAGTAATACGAAAGACAGTATCGTTAAAGCCAGGGCAATGGATTTGCTTAAAATGCTGGGACTTGCCGAAAGGATGGAACATAAACCTTCAGAATTGTCGGGAGGAGAGCAGCAGCGCACAGCTGTGGCACGGGCCCTCATTAACTCACCAATGCTGCTTCTGGCAGATGAACCCAGTGGTAATCTCGACTCCCGTAATGCAGTGGAACTACATCAGTTGTTCTTTAAACTTCGCAGTGACATGGGACAAACTTTCGTAATTGTGACACACAATGAAGAACTTGCTCAGATGGCGGATAGAAGACTGGAGATAAAGGATGGAATGATCAGAAAATAAAAAGGGGAGAGCTCAACACCGGTCAACCCAACATCCCAGCAGCTCTCCCGTTTTTTTTGCTACATCAACACCTTCACAAACCAATAGCACAACTTTTGATGTAGCGCTACGTCATTCATCTACACAAAACCTCTTCACTGACGCAGCTAAATCCTCACTTAGGTTAATTACTGGTACAAAGGTATAGCGGCCCTGCCACCTGCAAAGATGAAATACGGGGTAAATCAAAGAAGTGTAAGACTTACCGTAATTGCGGATCATTGCGTTATATTTGGACTGTGTCCGCACACAAGCAGGTTGATTGTATTCTAATAAGTAAGTTTCTACTTATCAGACACTTGGTACCGGAGGGGTAAAGTTTTAATTGGAAAATGGGGTCTTTAAACCCGGGAATTATAGCAAAATATTAATGTGTAAGAATTTCTTCTTCAACTTCCTGAACCTGTACTAATCCATCATTTCCTATGGAAGTCAGTTTAACTTTTTTTATTTCATTGATCAGCAGGGGATCGTATTTGGCGGCCACGCGAATATAGTTTTCAGTGAATCCGTACATAATTCCATCGTCGACATCATTTTCGAACAGCACCTGCGCCGAATTATTAATATGGTCTTCGTAAAACTTTCTTCTTTTTTTGTCAGACAAAATATGAAGCATCTTAGACCGCTCTGCCCGTTCATGCATGGCCACGCTACCATCCATTTCGGACGCCAATGTATTGTCACGCTCTGAATAGGTAAAGACGTGCAAATATGAAATATCCAGTTCGTTAAGGAATTGATAGGTTTCAAGGAAATCTTCTTTTGTCTCACCGGGGAAACCCACAATAACATCAACACCTATACAGCAATGCGGCATTACCGATTTGATATGAGCAACTCGTTCCTGGTACAGTTCCCGTTGATACCGTCTTCTCATTAGCTTAAGGATCTTGTTCGAACCTGACTGAAGCGGAATATGAAAATGAGGCACAAATCGTTTGGAGACAGAAACAAAATCAATTATTTCATTTGAAATCAGGTTAGGCTCAATAGAGGAGATTCTGAAGCGTTCAATTCCTTCAACATCATCCAATGCTTTGATCAAATCAATAAACCTTTCTTTACGAACACCCTCCTGTATTCCAAAATCACCTGTGTTGACGCCGGTTAGAACCACTTCCTTTACATCTGTCAACGCGATCTCTTTTGCCGTCTTCACAATGTTTTGAATGCTATCACTTCGGCTGCCACCCCGCGCCAAAGGAATGGTACAGAAGGAGCATGAATAATCGCAACCATCCTGAACTTTTAGAAATGTACGTGTGCGGTCGTTTAAAGAATAAGATGTATTAAACTTGTTGGCTTGTTCAATCGAAGAGGCGTAAACCTGTGCTTCAGGTTTTCTTACAAATCCATCAAGCAATTCCACCAAACGGAATTTCTCCGCTGCTCCAAGTACAGCATCCACTCCGGGAATTTCAGCAATTTCCTGCGGCTTGAGTTGGGCATAACAACCTATGATGGCAACGTATGCATTCGGTGAAATGCTTCTGGCCTCACGTACAACTTTTTTGCATTTCTTGTCGGCATTCTCAGTTACCGAACACGTGTTGATTATAAATATGTCGGGCGAATCAGAGAAATCAACTTTATGATAGCCTTTGCTTTCAAACATCCTGGAAATAGTAGATGTCTCAGAATAATTGAGTTTACATCCCAGCGTATAAAAGGCTACTTTTTTCATGACAAGGTTGCAAAGATAGCAGGTTGGGGGTAAAAGCTAAAAGCATAAAGCTGAAAGCGTAAAGTAGAGCAAGCCGGTACCTTTATACCTCTCTTTCCTTACCTTTGCGCCTCATTTAAATAAATTTCGGTTGAATTATCTTTCTGCAGAGGGCATTGCCAAGTCATTTGATGATAAGTGGCTGTTTCGTGACATTTTTATTGGCATATCACAAGGTGAAAAGCTGGCGCTGGTGGGCAACAATGGCGTGGGTAAATCTACATTACTGAAAATTCTTACGGGTGAAATAGAACCTGATGCCGGAAACGTTTCTGTTCGCGAAGGCATACGAACCGGGTTTCTTACGCAACAACCTTCAGTAGATGATAATGTATTGGTGAAGGATTTGTTATTCAGCGAAGAGAATGAAGTAGCTCGGGTTGTAAAGGAATATGAAGATTGTATTCATCATCCGGATGTTTCATCGGAACGAATGCAGAATGTTCTTGAAAAGATGACCGAGCTCAATGCATGGGATTATGACGCAAAGGTACATGAGATAACGGGCAAGCTGGGTGTTCCTGATCTTGATAAAAAATTCGGTGAGCTTTCCGGGGGACAAAAGAAAAGAATCTTTCTGGCTCAGTTGTTACTTAAAGAACCTGATCTTATTATTCTTGATGAACCCACAAACCATCTTGACCTCACGGCAATTGAATGGCTTGAAAATTATCTCCGCGGCCAGATGATCACGTTGATCATGGTTACGCATGATCGATACTTTCTTGATAATGTTGTTTCTGAAATTTTAGAACTTGACAGGGGACAGATATTCCGTTACAAAGGCAACTATGCCTACTTCCTTGAAAAAAAATCTGCGCGGGAAGAGCTTCTTAAAATAGAGGTAACGAAAGCCCGCAATTTATTAAAGAAAGAACTTGAGTGGATGCGTCGCCAGCCAAGGGCAAGAGGTACAAAAGCAAAATATAGAATTGAAGCATTTTATGACCTGAAAGAAAAGGCTTCGCAAGATCTCCGAAGAGACAAGCTTGAACTTGATATTAAAGAAGCGCGGCAAGGTGGAAAAATTCTTGAGGTAAATCACATTTCGAAATCGTATGGTGACCAGGTTATAATCCGTGATTTCTCTAATGTATTTAAGAAGCAGGACCGCATTGGTATTATCGGTCCGAATGGTGTAGGAAAATCTACTTTGCTTGACATGCTATCCGGCAAATTGAAGCCGGATAAAGGAGAAATTATTCCGGGCGTTACAACCAAGTTCGGGTACTTCACACAGGAAGTCATTTCACTCAATCCTGAGAACAGGGTGATTGAAGAAGTTAAGGAGATTGCAGAATTTATAACCTTATCTGATGGCTCACAGGTATCAGCTTCTAAATTCCTTGATTCATTTTTATTTTCTCCCGACAAACAGTACAACTTTATCAGCAAGCTGAGCGGAGGGGAGAAGAAAAGATTGCAGCTTTTAAAGTTGCTCGTAACTAACCCGAATTTCCTTGTGCTCGATGAGCCTACCAATGA
Organism: uncultured Roseivirgaceae bacterium; assembly: GCA_964521255.1. Taxonomy (GTDB): domain Bacteria; phylum Bacteroidota; class Bacteroidia; order Cytophagales; family Cyclobacteriaceae; genus ZC4RG29. The sequence goes on along the minus strand of CAZFRM010000044.1, from coordinate 18,373 downwards.
TTTTGATATCGATACATTAAACGTCCTTGAAGATTTTTTAGAAAAATTTACAGGCTGTCTGTTACTGGTATCGCATGATCGTTATTTCATGGATCACCTCGTAGATCAGCTTTTTGTTTTTGAAGGAGAAGGTTCAATCCGATTGTTCAATGGGAATTATTCTGATTATCGAACGTGGTTGGAAGAAAATGAAGAGCTTAAAGAAAGTAAGCCCGTTGCCAAACCTATAGAGAAAAATTCCAATCCTAAAGACGAGAAAAGAAAACCTTCTTTTAAAGAAAAGCAGGAGTACAGTCAGTTGCAAAGCGAAATAGAAATTCTTGAAAAGGAAAAAACTGAATTGGCCAATCTTCTTTCATCCGGTACAACCGATCATCAAAAAATTATGGAATGGTCGGCCCGAATTCAATCACTCAACGCTGAAGTAGAAATGAAAACCTCTCGTTGGATGGAACTTGCCGAATTGATAGAATAAGGATCACTAAATGTCCGACTAAAAAACGAACACCTGCATAATCCCTTGATTTTCTTGATTCCATAGTAGGAGTGAGGCCAGATAAAGGGATTGAAACGAATGCTACATTTTAGTCGGGCAACAATAGAAATAGAATTGCAGTTAATAAATAGTCAGCACAGGCACCTCCAATGACTTCTAACCAATGCCTGATTCACTTCGTCGGAATTCTGCAACCGTTAACATAAAATTTTGGGATACTTCTTATAAACCTGTTAATTAGCCGATTAATTTAAAACTGAACAGAAGCGAAAATTATGAATTTGAACACTGGGGCGGAAAAGAAAAATACTTTTGATGCCATTGTAGTAGGAACCGGAATCAGCGGTGGGTGGGCAGCAAAAGAGCTTACAGAAAAAGGATTGAAAACTTTGGTGCTGGAGCGCGGCAGAATGGTAAGGCACGTAACAGATTACCCTACCATGACTATGGATCCCTGGGATTTGCCGAACGGAGATTATCCAACACAAGAACAATTAAAAGATTACGAAAAGCAAAAACGGACGGGGTATACTGTTAGGCCTTCGTCAATGCATTGGTTTGTAAAAGATACCGAGAATCCTTACACAGAAGTTAAGCGCTTCGACTGGATGCGCGGCTATCATGTTGGCGGCCGTTCGTTGATGTGGGGCAGACATAGTTATCGCTGGGGTGATATCAACTTTGAAGAAAATGCGAAAGATGGTTATGGAGTTGATTGGCCCATTCGTTATAAGGACATTGAAAAATGGTACGACTATGTTGAAACTTTCATCGGTGTAGGTGGATCAATGGAAGGTCTTCCGCAAGTACCTGATGGCAAATTTCTTCCACCCATGGAAATGAATTGCGTGGAGCTTGAGGTGAAGAAAGTGATGAAGGAAAAATTCAATCGCGTCATGACAATGGGAAGAACAGCAAACCTAACGGCACCACTACCCCATAGTGACAGAGGACCATGTCAATATAGAAATATGTGTATACGGGGTTGTCCTTACGGTGCATACTTCAGCAGCAATGCATCTACTTTACCAGCAGCAGAAAAGACTGGCAACATGACCCTTCGCCCGAATTCTATTGTTCATGAAATTATTTATGATGAAAAAAGTGGTAAAGCTACCGGTGTCAAAGTATTAGATGCTGAGACGGGTGTGCAGGAAGAATTTTACGCGCGAATTATTTTCCTGAATGCATCTACTGTAGGAAGTACTTTCATCATGTTGAATAGTATTTCGAACCGGTTCCCCAATGGATTTGGAAACGATAGCGGAGAGTTAGGTCATAACCTGATGGATCATCATCTCAATGCAGGTGCCTCCGGTGTTTATGATGGTTTTGCTGATCAATATTATTCCGGAAGAAGAGCGAACAGTGTTTATGTCCCCAGGTTCCAGAACATCGGGAATGACAAACGCGATTATGTGAGAGGCTTTGGTTACCAGGGTGGAGCCAGTCGTGACAGCTGGACAAGCTATGTGCAGGAATTAAGCATCGGTGCAGAGTTGAAAGAAGCTGTAACTACACCCGGCAAATGGAAAATGGGACTTGGTGGTTTTGGTGAGATGCTTCCGTTTCATGAAAACAAAATGTATATCAATAAAGAATTGAAGGATAAATATGGTCTTCCAACGGTAACTTTTGATTGCGAGTTCAAAGAAAATGAACTGAAGATGAGAAAGGATATGGCCAACGATGCTGCCGAAATGCTTGAAGCATCGGGATGCAAAGATGTTAAGACGTATGATAATCTGAATAACGAAAAAGGCGTAGGTCCCGGACTTGGTATTCACGAAATGGGCACGGCTCGAATGGGTAAAGATCCCAAAACATCCGTACTTAATAAATGGAACCAGGTGCATGCCTGTAAAAATGTTTTTGTAACAGACGGGGCATGCATGACATCTTCCGCCTGCCAGAATCCATCGCTCACATATATGGCGCTGACCGCGCGTGCAGTGAGTTATGCGGTGGAGGAAATGAAGAAACAAAACCTGTAGATAACTTATCATGGACAGAAGAGAAGCAATAAGAAGAACTGCTATGTTGATGGGAGGTGCAATTTCTGCTCCTGCTATCATGGGTATTTTAAATGGATGTACAGCAAAACCCACTATTGATTGGAAGCCTTCCTTCCTGTCAGAAGATCAGGGAATATTGATAACACAATTAGCAGAGATTATCATTCCAAAGACTGACACACCGGGAGCAAAAGATGTAGGTGTGCCGGCCTTTATTGATGTGATGTTGAAAGATGTCTATCCACAGAAAGATAAGGATAGATTTCTTGAAGGGTTAAAAACATTTGATGATGCTGCTGAGAAAAAATACGGTGACCCATTTATTGAACTAGGTCCTGAGAAACAAATTGAGCACGTCAAGGAAATACATGGTGCCGCCTTAAAGGAATATAAAGGGAATGGAAATGGACTAAGCGAAAAGCCCTTCATTTTGATGGTGAAAGAGTTAACATTACTTGGCTTCTTTACATCTGAACCTGGCGCTACACAGGTCTTGCAGTATGATCCGGTACCCGGTGCTTATAAAGGCTGTGTTTCTTTAAAAGAAATTGGGAAAACCTGGGCAACTTGATTACATTTAGTCGTCATTGTATCTAAACCCAAATCTATAGCCTCATACGAATGTATGGGGCTTTTTCCATTATTTACTTAAGTGTAAATAACAATTCATAATCAACGTCGTTTAGTTAAGCTTTTTTTATTTGGCCCTGCCTACCGCAGACAAGCCTGCTTTTGTCGGCAGGCAGGCTCACCCTACCTCTCCAAAGGAGAGGAGTTTATGGAGCTTAACTAAACGACATTGATTATGAAGAGAACCTTTTAGGTTTCTCTTTCTTCCGGACTTCCTGACTTTCCGATTTCGGTCTCTCTTATACAAGTCCGCTATCATAAATCTCTATTTACTGACAACTATTAACTATTTTTACTAATCCAATCCCGGGCTAAAATGAAGAAATCTACAGGTGTCTTATACCTCTCCATTTTTGTTTTATTCATCGCGCTGATTGTTTGGCTTCTTTTTATCGGAAAAAATCTTGAGGCAGCAACGGTTTCTTCACCTTCATCAGGAGCTTCTATAGCAGGGCATTTTCTGGAAAGCCTTCGACATCCCTTGCCCATTCTCATTATTCAAATCATCACCATTATTCTGTTTGCCCGCGGTATCGGTTATATCACGGGAAGAATCGGACAACCGTTAGTTGTTGGGGAGATCATCGCTGGTATTATGCTGGGTCCTTCATTATTGGGATTTATATTTCCTGAGTTGTCATTATTTTTATTTCCGACAGAATCGATACAGAACCTTCAGTTCCTAAGCCAGATCGGCTTGATCTTCTTCATGTTTATAATCGGGATGGAGCTTGATGTTAAGGTTCTTAAAAATCAGGCAAGCGCAGCGGTGGTGGTTAGTCATGCCAGTATTTTGTTTCCGTATTTCCTTGGAATGGTGCTGGCCTATTTTATATACACAGACTATGCTCCGCATAATGTTTCCTTTGCAGCCTTTGCCCTATTCATTGGCATTGCCATGAGCATTACCGCATTTCCTGTTCTCGCCAGGATCATCCAGGAGCGAGGACTTTCGAAGACTCCTTTAGGAACAATGGCCATAACATGTGCCGCTGCTGACGATGTATCAGCATGGTGTATTCTTGCGGCTGTCGTAGCTTTTGTGAAAGCTGGCAATGCAGCAGGCGCTCTTTACACGTTGGGGCTGGCGGTTGCGTTTGTTTTACTCATGCTGAAAGTTGTCAAGCCGCTGATGAAAAAAATCGCATCAGTTTATGCATCAAGAGAGATCTTTAGCAAGAAGGTAGTCGGCCTTATTTTCATTGTTCTTTTAGCCTCATCCTACATCGCTGAAATTATTGGTATACATGCTTTGTTCGGCGCTTTCCTGGCAGGAGTAATCATGCCTCAAAACCTGGCTTTCAAAAAGATCATTACAGAAAAAATTGAAGATATCAGTCTTGTACTTTTGCTGCCTTTGTTTTTTGTTTCTACGGGACTAAGAACAGAGTTGGGTCTTTTAAATGACGCTCAATCGTGGATTACATTTTTCCTTGTTTTAATGGTTGCCATCATCGGAAAATTCGGCGGCGCTTCTTTGGCATCGAGATTAGTAGGACAATCCTGGAAAGATTCTCTTTCGCTCGGTGTATTAATGAATACCCGTGGCCTGATGGAAATTGTTGTCGTTAACATTGGATATGATCTCGGTATTTTATCTCCCGAAGTATTTACCATGTTAGTACTGATGGCCCTGGTGACCACTTTTCTTACAGGCCCATCGCTAAATTATATTGATCATATTTTCAGCAAGGTTGATTTCGGCGCCGCTGTGCTTGCCCGCCTAAAGACTTCATTTAGAATCTTTATTTCATTTGGCCCACCAAAGATGGGCAGTACATTATTGCGCCTTGCTGATCAGCTAACATTGAAGCACAATAAAAATGTTGTTATCACAGCCCTTCACATAACACCGAGTGTAGATGTGAAACCTTATGAAGCGGTGCTGTACGAAAAGGAAGCTTTTCAGCCCATTAAGTCCACGGCGCAATTACTGGGATTGAAATTGGAAACTATTTATAAGAATACGGAAGAGGTGGACAAAGAAATTATCAACACAGTGAGTGGAGGTGATTTTGATATTGTGCTTGTTGGTGCAGCCCGTACAATGTTCACAATGAAGGCCACAGGAGGAGTACTTAAGCAACTCCTGGAAGGAGGACAAACAAATACCTGCATTCTTATTGACCGTGGCTTTGTGATGGCTGAAAGTATTTTGCTTTTATTAGGTTCAGAAGAAGACCTGGCGTTACTTCAATATGCCAACCGTTTCAGATCAAGCAATCATGCCCGTGTAACGGTATTGAAAATGGGAGATGGCCAGAATGTGGACTTCAACAATACAGAATCTCCTTATCATGCGTTAACATCAACTTTTCACGAAGTAATTGAACAGCGCATTCCAGACAAACATCTGCTTGCACATTTCAATCTCATCATTACAAGCCTTGAGCTTTGGAATGAAATAAATGAAAAGAGAGCGACATGGATTAAAGACTGCCCATCCATCCTGGTAATAAAACATCATCAGGATCTCATGAGTGATGCAGAGGCCAAGACCATTAAAGAAAAAAATAAAGAGTTAAGAGCAGAATGACTTTTGCGATTTTGCGGAAAATCTTAGCGCACTTAGCGTGAAAAGGATTTAACAATCAGTCCTGCATTGTCAGGTTTAAAATAGCTACTGAACTGCTCATTGTTCACGCGAAGTCCGCGAAGATAACACGCAAAGAAAATGCAAAGGGCTAAGAGCAGAATGACTTTTGTGAAAAATCTAAAGGTCTTAGTGGTGAAATTTCGAAGAAGCAAAGTATAACGTAGAGGAACAGCTTTGAACAAAAGAATTAACGTTCAACAGGAATTCCGCCAAATTTTCACCACAGGAGCCGCAAGGGCGCAGAGGAACGCAAAGAGCTTTACAACGGTCCTTCTATTTTTCTCGACGGGTTTAGCAATCGCCGTCTTTGGTCAGCCCGGTGCTTTAAAAGAAGAAAAGGACCCGTTTCACAAGGCCTATCATGACAGTCTCAAGGCGATGGAGTACAGTCACACATTTCCTATCCTTGGTGAGAAGGCCTACAAAAAGGGCTATGATATTCAATTTCCATGGGGCGTAGGGTTAGCCTATTATGCACAACGTCAAAGCGTTTTGATTTCGAAAACCGCCATCTCTTTCAATGACGGAGCCCCCATTGACCTTAGCGGAATAATTAAGTATGGTAATGTTATTCAGCGCCGCACGTGTTGAATAAGTCATGGAGCATTGACTCACCTACATTATTCTCTCATCCGATACTTTCGGCCTTAAACGAAAAAAAGAAATTTCAGGAAAATACTAGATTTGCCTTGAGTTGTTTCTATGAAGCAAGTCATCCTTTAAGAACTTAGACGGCTTATATGAGAGTAAAATTAAGAACTGTACAACCTTTATGCCTTTTAACGTTTTTACTGATTTGTAGCAGCGGTATAGCTCAGCAGGCAGATAGCACAAAAAATACGAACCCTTATAAAAACATAATCCGCTATAACGCTTCAGGGGCGTTGCTGTTCGGGGTAGATGCCTTTGTTATCGTGGGATATGAACGTATTGTAGGACGTAATCAAAGTTTTTCCGTCAATTTCGGACGAGTCACACTTCCCAACGTCACCAATGTCAATCTGGATAGTTTTAATATCGATAAGAATCAAAGCAGAAGTGGTTTAAATTTTTCCGTTGATTATCGTTTTTACCTTCCAAGAGAAAATAAACACACTATTCCCCATGGCCTTTATATCGGTCCTTTCTATTCCTACAATCATTTTGAGGGGAAAACGCAGTGGGCGCATATAATGGATACTGGGAATAGTAACATAACCACCGGCACAAAACTCAATATCCATACCGTCGGCTTCGAGATGGGTTACCAGTTTGTTTTATGGGAACGGCTGACATTGGATGTGCTCGTCGTGGGGCCGGGCTTAGGCTTTTATGATCTGAATGCAAAAATCAATGGTGACGTCGACGCAGAAACAAAGGAACAGTTGTTCAGGGGAGTTAAACAATTGGTGACGCACAAGTTTCCCGGAATGAATTTTGTATTCAGTGACGACGAGCTCACCTCCAACGGTAGGCTTCAAAAAAATGCATGGGGGTATCGTTACCTGGTGCACATCGGGTTTTTGTTTTGATGCTTACCGTTCCATTGAAGCCAGACAGCTAGGGCTAAAGTGAAATCAACGTTGTTGGTGACTTGCAAATGCTGCAATGGACTTCCACCAATACACGACCGAATTTATCGCTCATCCTTCATCACACCGATTCTGTGCGAGAATATGCATACGATAGAAAATCACACATTGGCACACTTGACAAGGCGCTGACCGAAGGACAAAAAAAAGCTGAGTGATTGTTGATATGAAAGAAGATTTTGGGAAAGTGTTTTCATTCGAATAGCGACCTTCGTCACGGGTAGCGGAAGGAGTAGTTGCGTGAGGGAGAAGCAATTGATGCTGGTGATTAGGAGGGCAGATTGCCATTATTTACGCGGTTTCCCCAGGGCATCAAGGCCTAAAGTGCGATTATCCTGCGATTATCCTGCCGGATGACCGGGAGTATCCTGCCGTTTGATTGCCGGTATTGTGCAGGAAGAGTGCCATGATGGTGCATTATGTGACACCTGTTACAAAATTGATAACGAAGATTATTTATTTGCATTAGCTTACAAAAGAGCAAAAAGACAAGAAGGACATCAAATTAATGACGCAGAACGGGTATTTCAGGATCGACAAGTGAAGAGTCGATTAAGGTATTCGTTCTTACAACTAAGGAGATTAGATTTTCATTTGGAAGTGATAACTAGAGAAAGAATAAACTACTTTTGGAGTAATAATTGAATAGAGAAGTGGATGCGGAAGATTGACAAACTTGTTCTGGATGCCTTTATAGGCCCGTTCATAATCACCTTTCTGGTAGTGGTGTTTATTTTGTTGAACATCCAAATGATACGTTATTTTGACGACATCATAGGAAAAGGACTTGATTGGTACCTTGTTGCTCAACTCTTTTTTTATTTTGGCGTTGTCACTACCCCAACAGCACTTCCGCTGGCGGTTCTTTTATCTGCATTGATTGCGTACGGAAACCTGGGTGAGCACTTTGAGCTTACAGCAATTAAAGGTGCCGGCATTTCACTCACAAGAACAATCCGGCCTATTTTCTTCTTTGTTCTGATACTTACGGGCTTTGCATTCTACTCCAATAACTACTGGGTTCCAAAAGCTGCCCTCGAAGCGTATAGTTTGCTTTATGATATTAAGCAAAAGAAACCCGCATTGGATTTGCGTGAAGGAACATTTTATAATGGTATACCGGATATCAGCATTAAGGTGAATAAGAAATTTGAAGACGGAATTACGGTAAAGGATTTGATCCTTTATGATCATCGAAAAAATGACGGCAACAAAGATGTAATTATTGCGGACTCCGGAAAAATGTACACCATTCTCAATGAACGATACCTCAAGCTGGAATTGTTCGACGGATACAAGTATACGGAAGGCCTAAGCGGCGATTCGGAAATGATAGGACAGAAAAAGAATGCAAAGAGCGAGACCTTTAGCCGCAGTAAATTCACGAAGAGCCAGGTGGTATTTGATCTCTCCTCATTTGAACTGGAGCGAACCGACAAAAAATGGTTCCAGGGGAATCGTATTATGCGAAATTTGAATGAGCTCGATTCAGATTTGGATTCCATTCGGAAAGAGGTGCTAAAGCAACGAATGGCTTATTATATTAACCGGCCTGCGATGTTTTTATATCATGCAAGGCGTGATTCAGTTGTGATGCCCCCCGAAGTATATGAATATAAGATATGGCATGATTCAGTTACCCGGGCAAAATATATTAAAGATGAAGAAAAGCGAAAGCTCACCACAGTGGATTCAACCAATAAAAAGGCTATACCCGCAACCAAAAGAAAAGCATTGGCGGATAAAAACATTAAAGTTGAAAAGAACTTATTGAAGAAGACTGATTCTACTAGTATTGCTGATCCCGAAAAAGTAGCGGCCTCAAAAGTTGAGCAAACGCAAAGTGTAGCAGTCAGATCAGATTCGGCTCGTATTATTGCAGAACACAAACTGGACAGTGTCTTTTCAAAGGAAAGCACTGCTGACATGATCCAATCCGCAGCAAATGCAGCCAGGCAGGTACAGAATCAGATGGCGGGTACCAATGCGGAGCTCGATCGCTATAAAAAGGATATGATAATTTTCAATATTCAGTGGCACAAGATCATTGCAAGTTCCTTTGCCTGCGTAGCGATGTTCCTTATCGGGGCGCCCCTGGGTGCAATCATTAAAAAAGGTGGACTGGGGGTTCCATTCCTTGTCTCCGTCCTTTTCTTTATCATTTACTATGTGTTAACTATTCAGGGCGAGAAATTTGCCAAGCAGGGAAATATGAGTGTTATAGCGGGCGTCTGGCTTCCTGACTTGATTCTCCTCTGCATAGGACTTTTCTTTTTGCGGCAGGCACGAATTGATGCACGATTGTTTGAGACTGATTTCTATAATGTTGTATTCGACAAACTCAAGTTGTGGCTTAAGCGAAGAAAAGCTTTGCAAACAGAACCCGTTTAAAATATTTAAAAACGATGTTTTTTTGGAAATAAACCTGATTCCCGTATCTTTGCCGCTTGAAAAATAAAAGCTATTAAACTTATTCATTAGGAAATGTACCTAACATCAGAAATCAAGCAAGACCTTTTTAAGAAACACGGATTTGCTAAGAAGAAGGAAGACACAGGGTCGCCAGAGGCTCAAATTTCACTGTTTACTCACCGTATCAATCACCTGACACAACATTTGAACCGTAACAAGAAAGATTTCTCTACACAACAGGGTTTGATGAAACTTGTTGGAAAACGTAAAAAACTGCTTAACTACCTTCAAAAGACAAACATCGAAAGATACCGGTCAATTTTAGCCGACCTGGAATTAAGAAAATAACTCTACAGGGAACCGAAACAAAGGTTCCCTTTTTACATTTAAAAATAGGGGACATTCCTACCAAATTAGTGTCCTTTTTCTGTTACCACTTTTATTTATGAAACCAAACATTATAACAAAATCTTGTGCGCTGCCGGATGGTCGTGAGATTACCATTGAAACGGGAAAGCTGGCGCGCCAGGCCGATGGATCGGTCGTGCTAAGAATGGGAAAAACCATGTTACTTGCTTCAGTAGTTTCTTCTGACAAAGCTGTCGAGGGCGCTGACTTTCTTCCTTTGTCCGTTGACTACCAGGAGAAATTCGCTTCTATGGGAAAAGTACCAGGAGGTTTTCTGAAACGCGAAAGTAAACTTTCAGATTACGAAGTATTGATAAGCCGCCTGGTCGACAGGGCAATAAGGCCGCTTTTCCCAAGTGATTATCATGCAGAAACGCAAGTGATGATCTATCTTATTTCTGGGGATGCAGATGCTCTCCCGGATGCCTTAGCAGCATTTGCAGCTTCTTCTGCACTGGCAGTTTCTGATATTCCTTTTCAAGGCCCGATTTCAGAAGTGCGTGTAGCACGGGTAGATGGCAAGTTTGTTATTAATCCAGGTCTTGCTGATAAATTACGTGCCGACATTGATCTGATGGTGGGTGCATCGATCGAAAATATTCTCATGGTTGAAGGTGAGATGAAAGAAGTAAGTGAGGATGATATGATCGAAGCGCTGAAAGTTGCTCATGATGCTATTAAAGCACAATGCCAGTTGCAAATTGATCTGACCAAAGAAGTTGGTAAAACTGAGAAACGCACTTACGACCACGAGACCAAAGATGAAGTTCTTCGCGAAGATCTTTGGAGATTATTGTATGATAAAACATACGCTGTAGCACAGCAACAGATCATAAATAAGAAGCAACGTTCAGAGGCATTTGCTCAGGTATTGGATGATTATCTTGCCACGTTGCCTGAAGATACCACGATCGATAAAGATCTTGTTAAACGTTACTACAAGGAAATTCAAAAGAAGGCAGCACGTAATCTCGTACTTAATGAAGGTGTTCGCCTTGATGCCCGTAAAACTACGGAAATCAGACCGATATGGTGTGAAGTTGACTATCTTCCTTCACCTCACGGCTCAGCAATCTTTACGCGCGGAGAAACGCAATCACTTACTACCGTTACACTCGGCACCAAGCTGGACGAGCAGATGATTGATGGCGCGATGATTTCTGGTTATAATAAATTTATTCTTCATTATAATTTCCCCGGCTTCTCAACAGGAGAAGTCAAGCCTAACCGTGGGCCTGGTCGCAGAGAAGTAGGACATGGTAACCTGGCGTACAGAGCATTGAAACAAGTGATGCCACCGGATACAGAAAACCCTTATACTATTCGCATTGTATCCGATATTCTTGAATCGAATGGATCGTCATCAATGGCTACCGTATGTGCAGGGTCACTCGCTCTAATGGATGCTGGTGTACCTGTTAAAGGACCAGTTTCCGGTATAGCGATGGGAATGATATCCGATCCTGAAACAGGAAAGTACGCCATACTATCGGACATCCTGGGTGACGAAGATCATTTAGGCGACATGGACTTTAAGGTTACCGGTACTGAGAATGGAGTCACTGCATGTCAGATGGATTTGAAAGTTGACGGACTTACTTACGATGTGCTGAAAGAAGCGCTCCTCCAGGCAAAGGAAGGAAGGCTTCACATTCTGAACGAGATGAAGAAGGTTAAGGCCCAGGCTAGTGCAGACCTTAAGCCACATGCACCTCGCGCCAAAACTGTAATTATTGAAAAGGATATGATCGGCGCAGTGATCGGACCTGGTGGCAAAGTTGTCCAGGATATTCAAAACACTACGGGAGCAACTGTCGTTATCGAAGAGGCGAACGGCAAAGGTGTAATTAACATCTTCGCAACAGATAAGAACGCCATGGATGCGGCATTGAAGAGAGTCAATGCTATTGTGGCGATTCCTGAGATCGGACAGGTCTACGAAGGTAAGGTGAAATCCATTGTTCCCTTCGGAGCATTCGTTGAATTCATGCCAGGCAAGGATGGACTTCTTCATATCTCAGAGATAAAATGGGAGCGCCTCGAAAATCTTGAAGGTGTACTTGAAGTAGGAGAGGAAATAAAAGTTAAACTTGTGGAAGTTGACAAGAAGACAGGCAAGTACAGATTGTCACGTAAAGTATTGCTACCAAAGCCTCCTAAAAAGGAAACAAGTCCAAGTGAATAAACGTTACTTTTTACGTTGACAGGAACTAACTAAGAACCGTATATTGTTAACCAAACGAATTTTCAGCAAGCTGAATGAGACAGTTAAAAATAAGTAAGCAGATAACCAACAGAGAAAGTCAATCACTTGACAAGTATCTTCAGGAGATTGGTAAAGTTGATTTGCTCACACCTGATGAGGAAGTGGAGTTGGCAAAGCGTATTAAGGAAGGTGATCAGATCGCCCTTGAGAAGCTTACCAAGGCCAATCTTCGCTTTGTGGTTTCAGTAGCAAAGCAATACCAAAATCAGGGTCTATCCTTAGGTGACTTAATTAATGAAGGAAACCTTGGTCTTATAAAAGCAGCGCAGCGATTTGATGAAACCCGGGGATTTAAGTTCATCTCTTACGCAGTATGGTGGATTCGTCAATCGATCCTTCAGGCCCTTGCTGAACAGTCGCGTATTGTTCGACTTCCTTTGAACAGGGTTGGTTCACTTAATAAAATATCAAAGACGTTTTCAGAACTTGAACAGAAATACGAACGTGAGCCTTCTCCGGAAGAACTCGCAGAAGTGCTGGATGTTACTACGGCAGAAGTTGTTGATACCATGAAGATCTCCGGAAGGCATGTCTCTATGGATGCTCCGTTTGTTCAAGGCGAAGAAAACAGTCTTCTTGATGTTTTGGAAAATGACAGCGAAGAGACACCCGATTCCGGGCTGATGAATGACTCTCTGAGAAGAGAGGTACAGAGAGCCTTGTCAACATTAACACAACGGGAAGCTGATGTTATAACACTCTATTTTGGCCTTAACGGTGAGCACTCAATGACGCTGGAAGAGATCGGCGAAAAGTTCAACCTTACCCGGGAGCGTGTTCGCCAGATTAAAGAAAAGGCTATCAGAAGGTTAAGACATACCTCAAGAAGTAAGGCTTTAAAACCTTACCTAGGTTAAGTTTCTGATTAATTGCCATAAATTCAAGGTCTCTGATGAGACCTTTTTTATAATCAACAATTCCTTGTAAAGCATCGCACATGAGCAAAGAAGCAGTAAAGGTCCTTATAATCGGGTCAGGTCCGGCAGGTTATACCGCAGCAATCTATGCAGCAAGAGCCGGTCTTAATCCTGTTCTTTATACAGGAGGCCAACCCGGTGGTCAGTTGACGACTACCAATGATGTGGAGAATTTTCCTGGTTATCCCGATGGCGTGAACGGGCCGCAAATGATGATCGATCTTCAAAAGCAGGCTGAACGTTTTGGTACAAAAATTAACTTTGGATTAGTAACAGCCGTTGACTTTTCAGGGTATCCGCTTAAAGTCACTGTCGATGGAAATATTCAGGTAATTGCCGAGTCGGTTATTATCGCCACAGGAGCTTCTGCAAAATATCTTGGTTTACCTTCAGAAGAAAAATACAACAATAAAGGTGTATCTGCCTGCGCCGTGTGCGATGGTTACTTTTATCGTGGTAAAGATGTAGTGGTTGTTGGGGGAGGAGATTCTGCAGCAGAAGAATCTACTTACTTGTCAAAGCTTGTTAAGAAGGTTCATCTTATCGTTCGCCGGGATGAAATGCGTGCCTCAAAGATCATGCAGCAACGGGTCTTTAATACACCGAATATTGAAATACATTGGAACACTGAGCCTGAGGAGGTGTTGGGTAACGATGATCACGGTGTTACTGCAGTACGACTATTGAATAACAAGACAGGGGAGAAAAAAGAGATACCTATTCAGGGGTTTTTCCTTGCTATCGGTCACAAGCCTAATACGGACATTTTTAAGGATTATCTTGAAATGGATGAGACAGGCTATATAAAAGTGATTCCAGGCACGACAAGAACGAACGTTGAAGGTGTATTCGCCGTAGGAGATGCTGCGGATAGGGTATATAGACAAGCGGTAACCGCGGCAGGGACAGGTTGTATGGGGGCACTGGATGCTGAAAAGTTCCTTGCGGCAAAAGAAATGGAGGCCGTTCACTAAACCGGAGAGCCCACAAATGAAACTGGATCTGCTAATACTTGCCTCACATCCTGACGACGCGGAATTGGGCTGTGGTGGCGTAATTGCCAAGCATGTTTCGTTGGGCTACAAAGTAGGCATTGTTGATTTTACCCAAGGTGAACTGGGAACCAGGGGCACACCTGAGATAAGGATCAAAGAAGCATCTGAATCCGCTAAAATACTGGGGCTTTCAGCCAGGGAGAACCTTGGCTTACGCGATGGTTTCTTTCAGAATGCAGAGCCGGAACAACTAAAAGTTATTGCTGCTATAAGAGAGTTTCAGCCGGAAATTATTCTCGCCAATGCGCTTATGGACCGCCATCCCGATCATGGCAGAGCAGCTGATTTGGCTTATGACTCGTGCTTCCTTTCAGGGCTTGCCAAGGTTAAAACAGTTGACGAAAGTGGTAATCAGCAAAATCCGTGGAGACCTAAAGCTGTTTATCACTACATACAAAGTGAATTTGTTGAACCAGATATGATTGTTGATATCTCGGACTTTTGGGAGACGAAAATGAAGTCCATACTTGCTTTTAAAACGCAGTTTCATAATCCTTCCAGTACTGAACAAGAAACTTACATATCCAGTCCCTCCTTTTTAAGAAAACTTGAAGCAAGAGCAATAGACTTTGGCCACACAATTGGTGTTTCGTATGGCGAAGGATTTAAAGTGAGGAGGTTTCCGGGTATAAAGAATTTCTTCGATTTGCTCTAAGGTGCAAGCCGATGTATCGACCAGCTATTATCTATTTTAACAAATTGAATTCGGTCGTGAAGACGATTTGCTCTTCCTTGCCAAAACTCTATTAGAAAAGCATCAACCTCATAGCCACCCCATTGGTGTGGTCGGGGTAAAGGATCAATTCCTTCAAATTTTTTCTCCATCTGCTTCATTCGCTCCTCAAGGATATTCCGATCCTTAATGATGGTGCTTTGAGGAGAAGACCATGCGCCAAGTTGCGATCCTCTTGGTCGGCTTTGAAAGTAATCATCCGATTGCTTTGCAGTTACCCGTGAGGCTATTCCTTCAATTCTTACCTGCCGTTCAAGTTCTGGCCAGAAGAAAGTGAGCGCACACGAGGGATTAGAATCAAGCTCTTTACCCTTCTGACTTTGATAGTTGGTGTAAAATTGAAACTTGCCATCTTCCAATCCCTTGAGAAGCACCATACGGCCCGAAGGTCTGCCATCGTTATTGATAGTGGCGAGATGCATGGCATTAGGTTCTATGACCTTAGATTGGAGTGCTTCATCAAACCACTTATGGAATTGTTGGAGTGGATCTTTATCCACTGTTGAAAGATCAAGTTCTGCTTTGCTATATTCTTTTCTTATCTCGGTGATGTTTTGCATACGGTTGCGATAGTAAGACTGGAATTATTATCAAACATAAAATTTGCACGTGTGAATATGAAGTATTTTATTCATATAGAAATCGGTAATAGTTTGGCTGTGTAGAATATGTCAGAATTAAACTTCTTCAATTACAAAAATCAAGTTAAACCAGGGAAGGGGAGACTCTTGATTTCAGAACCATTTCTTCCGGATCCTAATTTTGAACGCACCGTCGTGTTGTTATGTGAACATAATGACGAAGGTTCATTTGGATTTGTATTGAACAAACCTTCGATGATAAAGGTTAACGAGGTAATGGAAGATATAAAAAATCTGCAAGAGCAAGTTTTTGTAGGAGGCCCGGTTCAACAAGATACGCTTCACTTTATTCACCGGAATTCCTCTATGGAAAATACATCGTTGATACTTGATGGTATCTTTTGGGGAGGAAGTGTTGAAAGTCTTTTACTCCTTTCGGATACGAAACAACTTTTAGGAAATGATATCCGTTTTTTTCTTGGGTACAGTGGATGGGGCCCGGGTCAACTTGAATCTGAACTCCAGGAAGATTCCTGGATAGTATGTGATTTTGTTACGCAGGAATTGCTATTTGAAACAGAACCTAATGTGATGTGGAAGAAAGCGCTGGATGGAATGGGGGGGAGATTTTCAGTGTATTCCAACTATCCCACTGATCCGAGGCTTAATTGAGCAATTTTAGTAAATTTACCATAGAAGTGCTAGAAATGGACCATGAACATGGATATACAAGACGAACAACGGACAGAGCAGAAGAACATAAATCACAAGGAGCTGAGTGAGAACCATGCGAACGTGGCCGTACATAACGAGACTGACCTTGCTTATCATGAGGAAGTTGAACCACATGAAGATGATGCAGATCACAAACTTGAAGATTACAGTGAATTCTCAAAGAAACAACTTGTTGACCTTATAAAAGAGCTTTCGAAGGAAGAAAACTTTAGAAAAGTTGATAGTGTACTAAAGGAAATTAAACCTCTCTATGACGAGTTAAAAGAAAAAGAACGTGCTGATGCGCTGAATAAATTCATAGCATCAGGGGGAGAGGCAAATGATTTCGACTTCAAAGGCGATTCTCAGGATATGACCTTTGAAGCAAATCTTCGCTTGATAAAAGACAGACGTGCTCAGTATGTGCGTCAACAGGAAGATAAGAAAGCGGAGAACCTTCAAAGAAAACTGGAGTTACTGGAAAAGCTTAGGGTGTTAGTTGATTCGATCGATATGAACAATCAATTCGATGCCTTTAAAGAACTTCAGAAGGAATGGAAATCAATAGGACCTATCCCTGGTCCACAAGCGAAAACTTTATGGGCAAATTATCATGCCCTGGTTGATCGCTTTTATGATAACCAAAGTATTTATTTCGAACTTAAAGAACTTGATCGGAGGAGAAACCTTGAAGCAAAATTAGAATTGTGTACACGTGCCGAGCGATTAGCCAATGTCGAAATTATAAAGGATGCCATTCGCGAGTTAAATGAATTTCATCATGAGTTCAAGCACATCGGTCCTGTTCCATTGGAGGATAAGGATGCAGTATGGCAACGATTCAAAACAGCATCAGATGCCGTATACGCCCGCCGTGATGCGTATCTTCAAAATCTTCAACAAGAGCTTCATGGAAATCTTGAAGGGAAGGTTCAGCTATGTGAAGAGGTGCAACCTTTCGCTTCGTTTCAATCTGACCGGATTAAAGAATGGAATCAAAAAACAAAAGACATTCTTGAGATACAAAAGAAGTGGGAAATCATTGGAGGTCTGCCGCGTGTAAAAGCTAAAGAAATCAATAAGAAATTCTGGTCAGCCTTTAAACTTTTTTTCAATAACAAAAACGCATTCTTCAAGAAGCTTGATGAAGAGCGTGAGCAAAATTTAAAATTAAAGTATGACCTTGTTAGTCGCGCCCAGGAACTTAAAGAAAGCACTGACTGGGAGAGTACATCAAATGAATTGAAAGCGCTTCAGGCAAAGTGGAAAGAAGTAGGCCCCGTGCCTGAAAAATTCAGAGAGAAAGTTTTCCAGGAGTTTAAAGAAGCGTGTGACCTTTTCTTTGAGCATCGGCGAAATCAACTTGGACGGGTTGAACAGGAACAAGAGCATAATCTTGAGGAAAAGAAATCCATCTGCGAAATACTTGAGCAATATGCAGCGAGTGGAAACGCTACTGTTGATGTACTTCATGAATTGCAACGCAAGTACAACGATATTGGATTTGTTCCAAGGAAAGATATTTCTTCCATTAGAAATCGATATACCGTAGCGGTAGAGAAATTTATTGGAAGTCTGCCTGATATTACCAACGATGATAAGAATCGAATTCTTTTAGAAAACCAGTTAGATAATTTAAAGAGCGACCCGCATGCTGATAAAAAGATTTTCCAGAAGGAGCAGGCTATAAGAAAGAAGATCTCAAAAGTCGAGAATGATATTGCCGTGTGGAAAAACAACCTGGAATTTTTTAAGAATACTGAAAAAGCTGAAAAGTACAAGGATGAGTTTAACGATAAAATTAAGATCGCCAGTGAACATTTGCATCAGTTGAAGGAACAATTGAAATTTCTCCGCACGGTTTCCTGAAGTTCCATTTGCAAAGAAGGAAACAACTCTTATTTTTGCACCTCTTTTTAAGTTTATAAGCCTCCTTAGCTCAGCTGGTAGAGCAACTGACTTGTAATCAGTAGGTCGCT
>CAZFRM010000043.1:0-26642 GCA_964521255.1 uncultured Roseivirgaceae bacterium | reverse complement strand
AAAGCATACGGCACAGAAGCGCAGAGTCCCCGAGGCGGGAGACTCTGCGAAGACGTAAAAGTTGTCTGGAGATTGTGGATTGACGAATGTCAATAAAAGAAAACCATATCAATTTATTATTTCATTCAACCTCCCGTCTCTGATTCTTCGGACGGAAAACAATTTCAGATGAAAAAGGTGTTGATTTACTTGGTTAATATACTCTTGGTATTTTTTATCATTAGGCGAGTCGTTGTGATAGACAACGATAAAGCGCATCTGGTTTACCTATTCTATTATCCAGGTCTTTTGATTTTAAATTTTGTGGTGGGAGCTGCTTTGAGACTTATGGATAGGAATGTGCACAAAACATATTGGCAAGTTAGCATTTGGATGGCATGCTTGTTTATCCCAATATATCTCGTATTGTTAATGATTTAATTTCCTTGCTGTTCCCATCTTCGCAGAGTCACCCGTCTTGGGAAGCTGCAAGAACGAAAAAAAACCAAATTCATTTTTCTCCGTGAAACTCTGTGCCTTCTTCGTGAACTTTGCGTTACTGGATTTCTTAACTGAACAACATTAAATATCAATCAATTATCTCATTCAGCTTTTCCCATAAATCATCCTGAAATGTAAACGGAACAAGGTTAGTACCCGGTGCATCACCCATACGTATAACAACAATTTTTTCTCCCGGTACAACATTGATGAGCTGACCATTTTTTTCCATGGCAGCAAACATGTCATCAGGTGCATTGGGTGATACTGATCCGGGTAATACAACTTGTAAACCCGGAACCATGTAGGCTTCGTCAATAGTCATGGAGTCTATTATATTATATGTCAGCCGTTAAGTTCTTAGCTGTAATCCTGTTTGACATTTTCCTTAATGTATCAAGAGTTTTTAATCCATAATACAGCAACTCCAATTTCGTCACGAAGGCGTCTCAATTGTCCACGTACCGAAACCTTCTCCACTGTGAGAACAGTGGAGAGTTCACGAAGTTGAATCCGTCCACCATTAACTGTGCGTCATTGATTGAGCGCACGACTTCTGTTTGGCACCCGTGTCAGAAAATTTTCATAAAACTGCGCGTGTAGTTTGGGAATGCTATTCGATAAAGAAAAATTCTTCGAACACGCATCTCACAGAAAGTATTCATCCTTGTCATCGTGGGCAGAAACGGGGTACCGCGCGTTGAGTGCGTATTTCATAGCAAACGCGCTGACACGGTAAGACGTCTTCGAAGCTCGTCATGCCGACAGCACTCCTTCCAACATCCGCTTGTAAAAGATTTCTGTCGAACATCCCTAGAAGTGTCAAAAGAGTTAAGTGGTTGCTGGAAAACTCCGGGATGAAACGGAACATCTAGCCAGCCGGAAACGATTGAAATAAAATATTAGAATCAACAGTTTAGAATGATTATAAATTATATAGTTTTGCACTTAAGATTAAGTCTAAATAATGATTGTGCCCCTTAACCTGCGCCTTAAAAAGGTCTTTTTTACCATTTTAGCATCAGCCTTTGCTGCATCGTTGGTGGCCCAGCATACGCTTACCGGGGAGGTGAAAGATACAAGCGGCGCTCCACTTGAATTCATGAGCGTGTTCTTAAAAGCACAATCAAAAGGCGTTGCTACAAATGAAAAGGGACAGTTTACGTTGACGGATATTCCGGCGGGGGTACATGAACTGACCATTTCAGGCCTCGGCTATATCACCCGTACTGTTGAGGCAACCGTTCCTGGTAAGCCAGTCCAGGTTGTTCTTCAGGCCAACTACCTGCAACTCAAGGAGATCACTGTTGAAGGAAAGTCGGAAACCAGTGCCTTACAAGATGCCCCTATTAAATCAGCCGTCATCAATACAAAAATTTTTGCAAACCAGCCTTCGTCCATGATCGAGTTAATGAACCGCTCAGCCGGCGTGAGAGTCCGGCAAACAGGTGGCCTGGGATCAAACGCAAGTCTTTCATTAAATGGATTTCAGGACCGGGCCATAAAATATTTCAGGGATGGAATTCCGATGGACTATCTGGGTGCTGGTTATAATTTCTCCCTTGTGCCTGTCAACATGCTCGAACGCCTTGAGATATATAAAGGCGTGCTACCGGTAGGCCTGGGTGCTGACGCCCTGGGAGGTGGACTAAATATGGTGAGTAAAAAATCGTATGCGCGATATGCGGAAGCCTCTTATGAGATCGCCTCGTTCAACACGCACAGAATATCACTCAACGTATTTCACCAGGATACAACCCGGCATTTCTTCGCCGGTGCAGATGCCTTCTTTAATTATTCCGACAACAATTATGAGGTAACGGCGCCCGTGCTCGATCTGGAGCTAGGCACCACCAAAGACGAAAAGGTACACCTCTTTCATAATGCATTCACACAATATTTTGCGGAGGCCTATGGCGGGATCATAAACACAGGCTGGGCGGATGAATTAAAGGTAAGCCTGACGGGCTTTTGGATTGACCGCGAAAATCAATACGGTTCGCGAATGACGCAACCCTTTGGGGCTTCTACCAGCAGGCAATACTCCCTCATACCGACAGTTCGCTATAAGAAGACCTTTCTTGACGGAAGGTTCTTCGTTGATCAGTTCCTTGTAGCAAATACCATCACCGTAGAACAAGTCGATACGTTAAAGGGTACTTACACCTGGAAACGTGAATTTATTCCTTCTGATTCCCGCCTGGGAGAAGTTTCTGTGAGAGGCTCGCTTGCCAAAACTGATTTTTCAATTTTTACCAGTCGTACAAACATCAGCTATACGATCAACGACTTTCACAAAGTAGAATTCAATACTGTTTATACGGCATCCAAACGCGTAGGTCACGACCCCCTGGGTCTTACGTTTGTAGAATCGGGACGTGATATCTTATCTGTCCCGGCATACTATAATAAACTTGTCGCTTCTCTGGGACTTGAATCTCAATTCTTCGAAAGACGGTTTACAAACAACCTTATCGTAAAATATTACCGGGCAGAAGTAGAAGCAATAGATGGCGATTATTACGGAAATGAAGTAGATGAAACAGCTATCAATAGCCGCTGGGGAATTGCCGAGGCATTGAAGTTTACTGTTTCTGAAAATTCATTCCTGCGCGTGTCGGCCGAAGCAGCTACGCGATTGCCTGAGCAGGATGAGATCTTCGGCGACGGAAATCTTCACGTTTCGAACCTGGGATTAAAGCCAGAACGAAGCGTAAACTTCAACGCAGGCTACCGGACTTCAAAGAACAAATACGCAATCGAAGTGAATTCGTTTTATCGTATCACACACGATTTGATTCTCAATGTTCCCTACAATTTTCTTTTCAACCGAAATGAAAACGTGAGCAACGTAAAAGGAATTGGCATTGAAATGGATGCTACGTTTAACATAACGAGATGGCTAAAGGCCAATGGTAACTTTACCTATCAGGACTTCCGTATTTTCGACACCGGCAACTCCACGATGGAAGACGCGCGTCTGAGAAACACGCCGTTCTTCTTTGCCAACCTGGGGTTAAGTGCAGGCGGTGGACACCTGTTCGGCAACAACGATCGCTTCCAGGCCTATTGGTATTACACTTTCGTACGCCAGTATTACCTTGACTATATTCCCAAGGATAAAGAGCCCGACGGATTTCTTGGCCTTTGGGGCGATGCCAAGCTAGACGCGCCCAACATTATTCCGGACCAGAACCTTCACACCGTGGGCTTGACGTATTATCCTGTTGGCGAGAAGCTCTCCCTGGGCCTTCAGGTAAAGAATGTCTTTGACGCCATGGTGTTTGACAACTTCAAAATCCAGAATGCCGGCAGAAGCTTTCACCTTAAACTCACTTACACTTTAAAATAAATTCCTTAAAACCATAAATGTTAACTATGAACAAGTTGTTTACAAAAATCGGAGTTGTGCTGATGGCAATGACGATCATTTTAGTTTCCTGCAGTGATGATGATGATCCAGCCGCTTCCGGCGGCAAATATGTTATTCTCAATGCTCCTGAGAAATGGGGAGCAGGTTATCTTACTTCCGTGGAAGGATTCCCTTCAGGAACAACACCCGAGATCACGTCAAAATCACTTCAACTCAGTGATGCATTTGGGTTCCGTTCTTTTGGAAGCTGGATTTTTACGCGAACCAATCCAGCCGGGGATCAAGGTCTTCAAAAATACACGGTTAATGAGGATGGCACTTTTAGAACTGAGGGATTCATCGCTTCTGCTTCGCAATTCCTGGTTGTGAATGAAACTACCGGATTCTATCTTGACGAAAACCGGAGCACCATGAAGATCCAGAAGTTCAATCCAACCACCATGGAACGCACAGGTGAGATCGACCTGACGTCATTGCGCGATGAGAGCGTTGAATACCAGGTTGTAGGAAAACACACACTGGCTGCCAAGGAAGGAAAACTTTTCGCAGGTATCACATACGGCACCATGGCAACACAAGGCTACGGTGGTGATGTGGTTGATTTTGTCGAGTTTGCTGTGATCGATATCGCTACAGCAACACTCGACAAAACGATCAAGTACGATCAGGGCCTGAATTCAATTGGCTGGGGTTCTTCCGGGAACAAAATGTGGACATTAGGAGATGATGGCGCATTGTATTTTTATAGCACGGGTCTCACTGTTGGATTTGAACTCTCAAGTGTGATTCGTATTAAGGCAGGAGAAACTGATTTTGACGATGACTGGAGACTTGATGCAACTGACATTGCTCCAAAAACATCCGTCGTTACCGGACTTGTGAAAAATGGTAAAATCTACATCGAGCTTGCGTCCGAAGAGTTGCAATCTAATTTTTCGAATCTCCAGGATATCATCTTCGAATATTACGTGGTGGATCTGGCAACAAAAAATGCAACAAAAATTTCGGGAATGCCATTGCATCATTATGCCTATGCAAATGAACAAGCTATTACGGAAGTTGACGGTAAAATTCTTTTTTGGGTGAGAAACCCGGATGAGAATATTGATGGATACTATTCGCTGAACAGCAACGGAACAAGCGCCACGCAGGAATTCAACGTTGAACACGATGGATTCATGTGGGGATTCGTGAAGTTGGAAGACTAACCAGGTATTAAAATTTAATGAAGATCCGATTTCCTGTTCGGATCTTCACCATTTTATACAAAATCAACATGAGCACTTCAAAAAAAACGGTACGGGTCTGGTTCGAAATTCACAAGTGGACAAGTCTTATTTGTACATTGTTTCTTCTCCTTTTGTGTTTAACAGGCTTACCCTTAATTTTTCATGAAGAGATCGATCACCTGTTGGGAAAAGAGCCCGAGGCACCCGTGATGCCGGAAGGAACTCCCAAACTAAACCTGGACATCGTGGTTGACGCTGCTCTGAAGATACATCCTACCAATGTTGTGCGTTATGTTTTCTGGAGTGACGATCATCCCAATGTAGTAACCGTTAGCATGGCCGACTCGATCGATGCACCACCCGATGTCGCGAATTTCGTATCGCTGGATGAACGAACTGCTGAAGTGCTGATTCAACCCAAGTTCAATGAAGGATTTATGTACATCATGTACAAATTGCATGTTGATATGTTTGCCGGGATTCCGGGAAAGCTGTTTCTTGGTCTGATGGGAATTTTATTTGTCGTGGCGATCGTGTCCGGATTGTTGTTGTATAGTCCCATCATGAAGAAATACAATTTCGGAATGGTACGCACTGAAAAATCAACACGATTAAAATGGCTCGATCTGCATAATGTGTTGGGGGTTGTAACATTCGCGTGGGCTCTTGTCGTTGGTTTTACCGGTGTGATAAACACGACCTCCGACATCGTACTGGCGCTGTGGCAACAGGGACAGCTCGCCGAGATGGTGGCCCCTTATAAAGATGCAGACCCGTTATCAGAAAAGTTGAGTTCGCTGGATGAGGCCGTCAAAATTTCACAGAATGCCGCGCCTGAAATGGCTGCGTCGATCGTCGCGTTTCCGGGAACTATGTTCACCAGCAAACACCATTACGCTGTATTCATGCGGGGAAAAACACCCCTGACTTCCAAGTTGATCAAGCCTGCACTCATCGACGCAAAGACCAGTGAATTAACTGACATGCGTACCATGCCCTGGTTTGTCAACGCTCTCTTTCTTTCACAGCCCCTTCACTTTGGAAATTATGGCGGTATGCCGTTGAAGGTTATCTGGTGCATTTTTGATGTTATTACGATCGTCGTACTGGTCAGCGGATTATATCTCTGGTTTGCCCGGCGGAAAGCACAAGGAGAACAAATTGCCCGTCTTGAAGAGTTGGAAGAAGAAAAAGAATTAACCACGGTAAACTAAAGCAATATGAATTCAGTATTCATTCGGGTTTGGAAATATCCTGTTCTCCTGGCGGCGCTCACCCTCTTTGGATTGATTGCTGCGCTTACCGGCACAGGGATATGGCATGTTTTATCATGGATCACAATAACGATACCGCTAGTTGTTTGTATCCGATTTTCATTGTTCCCCTCCGGCAATAGCAAGTAACGGGGCTGCAAGAACAAAAAAACCAAATGCATTTTTCTCCATGAAACTCTGTGCTGGATTTCTTAACCAAACGACATTAAATATCAATCAATTATCTCATTCAGCTTTTCCCATAAATCATCCTGAAATGTAAACGGAACAAGGTTAGTACCCGGTGCATCACCCATACGTATAACAACAATTTTTTCTCCCGGTACAACATTGATGAGCTGACCATTTTTACCCATGGCAGCAAACATATCATCAGGTGCATTGGGTGATACTGATCCGGGCAATACAACTTGTAAACCCGGAACCATGTAAGAGGCTTTTCCATTAAGCCAGGTGAGGTACCCATAAGAAAGATTAAAGTTCTGTGAAGCGCTCGTCATGAGATTGACATAGTCTTCCGGAATAATTTGCGTCTCATCCCACTTGCCATTATTCAACAACAGCAAACCAAAACGCGCCATTGAACGCGGTGTACTGTAGTAGACATTGTTGTCACCTGTCTTTATGTACTGACCATCCATTCCAATTTTCGAAGACAGCTCGCCATTAAGATAGTTATTCAATGTTTTACCCGTTGCCGCAGTTAGTACACCATCAAGCAGTGTATAGGGTGCGTTATGATAAGCCCAACGCGTTCCTGGCGCCGCCTTGAAGATCAGGCAGGAAGGATCGGTGCAATCCGGATTGTCAACATCATCATCTAATCCTGTGGTCATTGTAAGCTGATGGCGCACGGTAATTAAATTTTCCTGTTCAGCAGTAAGGCTTGTCCAACCCGTTCCTAAATAATCCGAAGTCTTTGAATCAAGATTAATTTCTCCCTGTGATGCTGCAATTCCAACAAGAGCAGAAGTCAACGTTTTCCCTGCCGATGCCCAATACCAGTTACTGTTTTGCGTAAAATCAAGTGAGGTATTGACCAATTGCTTACCGGAATATTTTTCGATAACGATCTTTCCATCTTTCAAAACAATCAATGCCCGTGTACTGGTGGTGGTAAGAAATGCATCCAGTTCTGCAATCTTTGTTTCGTTCCAGCCGAGGCTCGCCGGTGAAATAGTTTCCCATGTGCCGGATGCTACCGGAGGAAAATATATTTCTGCTTCAGGTTGTGGGTCACTTTTCTTATCACAACAAATTAAAAGTGAAAGCGTAAGCAGCGTTAAAAAAATATTTTTCATAGGTAAAAAAGTATTCAACTGTTTAATGTAATGTAACTAAACTTCTCCAAACAACGAGATTACATCTGCAAGGGCAGGTTTTCTTTCGATTAACTTCATTATAGATACATGAATTTCATTTTAAACTAATAGCCTTATAAAAGCAGTAGGCAATAGGCAATAAAAGCAGTAGGCAATAGGCAATAAAAGCAGTAGGCAATAGGCAAGTGTAAGCAGTAAGTAAATTGCCTACTCCTCCTTGCATCAGAAAATCGATTGCTAAAAGATAAACGCTTGTGAAC
Organism: uncultured Roseivirgaceae bacterium; assembly: GCA_964521255.1. Taxonomy (GTDB): domain Bacteria; phylum Bacteroidota; class Bacteroidia; order Cytophagales; family Cyclobacteriaceae; genus ZC4RG29. The sequence goes on along the minus strand of CAZFRM010000043.1, from coordinate 18,704 downwards.
AAGGAATTTCGGGCTCTTCATCCTCAACACTCCAACACTTCCCATTATATTTGCCTATTATCCTGATCATGATCAATCGCGTCCACGGCATCATCATTCAAATTGTAAATTACTTTAACGAACGGCTCACCGCACGGCAGTTCTTCATGCTTTCCAGTGTTCTCGTTGGGCTTTCCGCCGGACTGGCCGCTATTGTGTTGAAGTTGTTTGTTCACTACATCAGCACGCGAGTGGAGTACTATGCCACCAACTATGAGGAGTTCTTTCTGTTCACGCTCTTTCCGTTAGTAGGGCTTACCCTCACGGCACTTTATGTTAATTATGTGCTTAAGGGGAGCCTGAAAAGAGGAGCAGCAGAAATTGTCTATGCTATTGCAAAGAAGTCCAGCATATTGCCAGCCACGGAAATGTATGGACACATTATTACCAGTGCACTAACGGTGGGGTTTGGCGGATCTACTGGATTGGAGTCACCCATTGTAAGTACTGGAGCAGCCATCGGATCTAACTACGGCAAAACATACAAACTCACTTATAAGGAAAGAACGATCCTTTTAGCGTGCGGCGCTGCTTCAGGAATTGCAGCGGTCTTTAACGCACCGATAGCAGGTGTTCTGTTTGCAATTGAAGTGTTGTTAGCCGATGTGTCTGTATCCTCTTTCATTCCACTTATTATTGCTGCAGCTTCAGGCGCATTGCTTTCTAATATAATATTGGATGAAGGGGTTATACTTACGTTCACTCAGCAGATCGCTTTCAACTATCAAAATGTTCCTTTCTATATAGTACTTGGAGCACTGGCCGGACTACTCTCCTTATATTATGCACAGGTTTACCACTATGTAGAATTACAATTCAGTCACATTAAGAAAACCTGGGTAAAAGTTCTTACCGGAGGACTGCTCATGTGTGTGTTGCTCATCTTCTTCCCTCCTTTGTTCAGCGATGGATACGAGACGATCAAGGTCCTTTCCAACCTTGCACCCGAAAATCTTGTAAAGGCAAGTTTGCTAAATGACTTTCTTCAAAACGATTGGAGCATTGTAATCTTTCTTCTTTTACTGATTTTTTTAAAAGCTTTTGCTGCCAGCATTACGTTCGGCGCAGGTGGAAACGGCGGTAACTTCGGCCCGTCTCTTTTTATGGGTGCCTACCTGGGATTTACTTTTGCCAGGATAGTCAACCTGACGGGCATTGCTAAAATTCCTGAAACTAATTTCACGCTGGTAGGAATGGCCGGCATTCTCAGCGGAATTTTTCACGCACCGTTAACGGCTATCTTTCTTATTGTTGAAATAACAGGGGGCTACGGGCTGATGATCCCCCTCATGATTGTTTCGTCCATCAGCATTATGATGACACATTTCTTTCAACCGTTATCGATGGAGGGTCAAAAACTTTCCACAAAACTTAAGCTATCGGTTGAAGACCGTGACAAATATTTACTCAGCAAACTTGATCTCTCTGATTTGATTGAAACGAATTTCATGGCTGTAAAACCAGATGATCACCTCAGGGATCTCGTTCAAACCATCAGCCATTCTCATCGAAATACGTTTCCCGTCCTTAACGATGACGGATCACTTGCAGGTGTTATTCATCTTGACGCTGTGCGCGAAACCATTTTTCAGCATGATCTCTACGAAAAGGTGTTCGTTAAAGAATTAATGACCCCACCTGCTGCTATTATTTCACCAAACGACAGTCTGCATAGCGTGCTCAAAAAATTTGACGAAACCAACCAGTGGAATCTTCCTGTTGTAGAAAAAGGTAAGTACATCGGATTCCTCTCAAAGGCAAGCATCCTTACAAAATACAGGAATGAGTTGTTGAAATCTGTGTGAGAAGGATTATCTAACAATGAGATACCTATCGAACAGCCGCGTGTTCCTCAGTAAGTTTTTTTTTGAGGCCTGACAGATTATAAGCAGTTGCAACGCGTAAAATTTCTCCAACCCCCCAGGCCTGCGCAATACATCCTCGTGGAGTGTGAGGAGCTTCTCCATCAAATATTTCTGATACACTGCCAACACCGGCCTCATCGAGATGAGTAAGAAAAATATCCAGCAAACCTTGTGCTTCTGATTTACCCTCATCACCTCTGATATAAATCAACGCATCGATATAAGGCCCTAAAAGAAAACTCCAGATCGTACCTTGATGATAGGCACCGTCACGCAGCCATTGATTTCCTGCATAAACAGGTTTATAATCTTTATGAGAAGGATTAAGGCTTCTCAATCCGCGAGGCGTTAGTAAATTATTTTCAACAACCTGAAAAACTTTAACTGCTTTACTCTTCGGTAACAATTGAAAAGGTAAACTGACAGCGTAGATCTGATTGGGTCGGATGTCTTCATTCGTATATTCTCCATCTACATAATCATTCAGATAACCACGCGTCTCATTCCAAAAAACCTTGTTAAAACTTTCCTGTACAACTCGTGCTTTCCTATCAAAACTTTCGGCTTTAGATTCACTCCCTAATTCTTTCATGAAGAATTTCATGATACAAAGTGAATTATACCAAAGCGCATTGACCTCAACTGCTTTTCCTCTTCGGGGTGTCACCACCCAATCACTTACCTTTGCATCCATCCACGTTAACTGCACTCCTTCCTGTCCGCCGTATAACAAACCATCAGTGTCAACATGAATATTATAGCGTGTGCCTTTATAGTGCCACTCAATAATACTTTCGAGAACAGGTAATAAAGATTTTATGAATCGCTTATCATTTGTTGTTTGATAATATTGATAGAGGGCATAAAAGAACCACAAGGTAGCATCAATGGTATTGTACTCAGGTTTCTCTCCTTCATCGGGAAACCGGTTGGGTAACATACCTTCACTCACATATTTTGAAAATGTGGTGAGTATTTTTTTCGCATCATCCTTCCGACCGGTAGCGAGACACAAGCCCGGTAATGAAATCATCGTATCGCGGCCCCAATCACAAAACCAGGGATAGCCGGCGATGATGGTTTTTAATTTATCGCCACGCTTTACGATAAATTGATCAGCTGCCAATACAAGTCTTTTAAGCTGATGATTGTCTTGCTGTTTAATTAAAGCCTCTCTCCTGCTCTGTTCTTTTCTTAACAATTGAAAAGCGTTTCTTTTGTGAGGATCTTCTGTCGAAATTATTATGCCCAGCTTATCTCCTTCTCTCAGATCAACAGAAAATTTACCATGGGAATACAAATCTTCTTTGAACTCCAATCCGCAATTTTGTTCTTCAGCGTATTCAAAATTATAATACCAGTTTTGGTCTTCTTTAAATGCAGACCGGGGTACGCTGATAAAAATTTCAGGAAGATCAAAGTAGTTCTTAACACGTAATGTTCCATCATTGAAAACATATTGTTTGTTTATGCTCTCGTTATAGTGAGTGAGGCTATGAAAATCGCGAGCGGAATAAAGTGGTAGCAATTCCAATGTAAATGGCTTCGGCGCACTAATTACTTCATATAATATCACGGTTGTATTCTCACCATGAATAGCGGCAACGGTTTTCTTTAATTCAATACCCCCTGCTTTAAAATAAAAAACAGGAAAAAGATCTCGTTCAAAACGGTTGAGATATTGATATCCCTGAGGATAGATTGATCCGGGAAACTGGTTAGCGCTCAATTGAATTCTCTCTGCTTCAACTGCATTGGATGTGTGCGCAATAATTGTTTCATCGAACTTCGAGAGAAGGATCCTTTTCTCAACAGGTGGTCTCAGTGCTGCAATTAATAATCCGTGATAACGACGGGTGTGAGCGCCTGAAACAGTTGAACTTGCTCCTCCACCCAAACCATTTGTTTCAAGCCACTCCAAAGAGCGCATTGTATTGTACGGGTCCCGTTCATTTTTAAATGAGATTGCTGCCATAATAATTTGTAAACACTATTTTCTTTTCATTGTTGTCGACTAAAATGGATTATTCGTTTCAATCCCTTGATTTTTTTGATATTTTTTTATCTGGCCCTGCCTTTTGCCGGCAGGCAGGCGTTCGTTTTTTTAGTCGGACATTAGTGTATTCTCCTGATCAAAGAACACCGCTAACCAATAAAAGATTTAAATAACTCTCTCTTCTTTGGTTTTAATTAAGTTGGCTTCTTCTTTTCTTTTATTCAATTCATCGTGTCCATAAGGCTGTATAAGTTTAGCGATCAGGCCCGTCCAGCCCGTTTGGTGGCTGGCGCCAATACCACTACCATTGTCTCCGTGGAAATACTCATGGAAAAGTACGTACTGATTAAAATGCGGGTCATTCTGCAATTTGTCATAATGACCAAACACAGCACGTTTTCCTTCTCCATCTTTCATGAAGATTTTAATTAACCGGTTACTTAAGTCCTCTGAAATTTCGAGTAGGGTTTTCATCTGTCCGGAGCCGGTAGGATGTTCCACTTTAAAATCATCGCCGTAGTAGTGATGAAATTTCTGCAATGATTCGATTAAAAGATAATTAACTGGAAACCAGACCGGCCCGCGCCAATTGGAATTTCCGCCAAACAAAGATGAATCACTCTCGCCAGGCGTGTAACGAACATAGAATTCATTTCCATTGGCTTTAAATTTATAAGGATGACGTTCATGGTATTTTGATAAAGCCCGTATACCATATTCCGAAAGAAATTCACTTTCGTCCAACATGCGGTGAAGCAATCGTTTCATGCGATGTCCTCTCAGAAGAGACAAAAGGTGACGCTCTCCTTTACCGGGTTCTGTCCATCGCGATACAAGATTTGCCAGGTCAGGACGATTGTCAAGAAACCATTTAAGGCGCGCTTCAAATTTTGGTAACGCATCGAACAATTCCTGGTCGAGAACCTCAACAGCAAAGAGGGGAATAAGTCCAACCATCGATCGCACTTTCATTTGAATGCGCTTATCATCCGGCGTGTGAAGAACATCGTAGAAAAATTCATCTTCATTATCCCACAGATTAATACCTTCATTACCTATGTTAGCCATAGCTCCGGCGATATAAAGAAAATGTTCAAAGAACTTCGTCGCCAAACTCTGATATACCGGATTGAACGTTGACAGTTCCACCGAAATACGTAACATATTCAATGTAAACATTGCTATCCAGCTTGTACCATCCGATTGCTCAAGATGTCCACCGGTAGGTAATTCTGCGCTTCTGTCAAAAACCCCAATGTTATCCATGCCAAGAAAACCGCCCTGAAAAATATTATTATCATTTACATCTTTCCTGTTCACCCACCAGGTAAAGTTGAGGAGAAGTTTATGAAACACTTCTTCCAGAAATTTTACATCACCCTGACCAGAACTTTTTTTATCCATTTTATAAACACGCCACGAAGCCCATGCATGTACCGGGGGATTAACATCACTGAATGACCATTCATAAGCAGGCAATTGTCCATTCGGATGCATGTACCACTCTTTAGTGAACAGTATTAACTGATTCTTTGCAAACTCCGGATCAACAATAGCAATTGGAAGCATGTGGAACGCAAGATCCCACGCGGCGTACCACGGGTACTCCCACTTATCGGGCATGGAAATGATATCTTTATTATGAAGGTGTAACCACTCATGATTGCGTCCGCTTTTTCTTTCTTCCGGTGGCAATGGCTGAGCCGGGTCTCCTTTCAGCCATTGAATCATATCGAGGTAAAAAAATTGTTTACTCCAGAGCATGCCGGCGAATGCCTGGCGCTGTATCATTTTTTTTTCTTCATCAACAATCTCATGTTGAATGGATGCATAGAATTCGTCAGCTTCAATCTTGCGCAGGTTGAATATTTCATCATAGTCGTCAAAAGGTTTATGAAGGAAATTTTTTGCGAGACGTAACCGGAGTGTGGTTGATTTGCCGGCAGGAATTGTTAAATCATAGTTAATAGCGCATTTTGTTCCCGATGGTTTATTGTTAATAGCTTTTACATCATTGTGAACGATAAAATTATTTATTCCATCCTTCGCTGTTCCTTTCTGGCGAAAATCATAAAGCCGTAAAGTGTTTGTTTCATTCTCACAAAATAGGGGCCTGGCATTTCCTTCATAAAACAAGTAGCCCTTTGTATCACGATGGTTCATTTCAACAACACCAGTTTCATCTATGAACAACTCTGGCTTATAAGGATCATATCCCCATGACCACGTATTCCTAAACCAGATGTGTGGAAGGATATTTAATGGTGCATCTTCTGCAGCGCGATTGAAAACCGTTATTTTAACTAAAATGTCTTCCGCATCCGCTTTTGCATATTCAATGAACACATCAAAGTAACGATCGTCATTAAAAATTCCTGTGTCAATAATTTCGAATTCAGGATCGAGTTTTCCGTGTTTTTTATTTTCGTCAACAAGCATTGCATACGGGAATTCTGCCTGAGGATATTTGTACAACATCTTCATATAAGAATGGGTTGGAGTAGAGTCGAGATAATAGTAGATCTCTTTACAATCTTCTCCGTGGTTACCTTCATTTCCTGTCAATCCAAATAACCGCTCTTTAATGATAGGGTCTTTTTTATTCCAGAGTCCAAGGGCAAAACAAACAATCTGCTTTTCATCACATATTCCACCAATCCCTTCTTCGCCCCAACGAAAGGCTTTGCTGCGCGCCGCATCATGCGAGATATCTTCCCAGGCATTACCCGTCCTGCTGTAGTCTTCGCGAACAGTTCCCCACTGCCGTTCAGTAACATAGGGCCCAAAGCGTTGCCAGTTCTTAGTACCAGCCTTTGTCTCGAGAAGTCGTTGTTTTTCTGACATAATTTAATGTGCGCCTGTGTTTTGGTGTCGTGTCAACAATAAAGTTTCATGTCTCCTACGCAGCCCCTAACCCCTAAAGGGGCATTCCTGCGCGCTGTTTCCCCGCCAGCTGGCGGGGCCAGGGGCAAGCGATGGATGAACCGTCAACTCAAATATGACATGACACTAATGCGTACGTGTTTATGTTGACGAGATGAATTTAACTTAAACATAAGAACCTAAACACAAAAGCGCCTATACAAGTTATCCATAGTCCCCAAATCCAGGTACAGTAGCATGCCCCCATCTGCAAAGAGCGTAATGCTGTTGACCTATTCATATATCACCTCATTGACTTAAAAATTAGCAAAACTTATCCGGTAAATAACACCGGTTTATAACACTTTAAAATGTCATCCCAGCCACATTTGAATTATTGCAAACGATAACCTATCTTATATTTCCATAAAATGAAAAACCCACAGATCACTATCCGCGACCTTGCTTCGAAACTTAATGTTTCCATCTCTACCGTTTCAAGGGCATTACGGAATGCGCCTGACATCAACCAGGAAACAAGGCAGGCAATATTGGACATGGCCCAGAAACTTAAGTATGAACCGAACCGGGTTGCCCAAAGCCTGCGAAGTAATAAGACCAATACATTAGGGGTCATCGTTCCTGAGATTGCTTTTCACTTCTTCTCGTCATCCATCAGTGGTATACAGGAATATGCGGCGCATCAGGGATATACTATTATGATTACGCAGTCTATGGAGACCTATGCCATGGAAAAAGATAATTTACAAATGCTGGTGTCGAACCGCGTGGATGGATTGATCATATCGCTTTCCAGTCAGACGAAAAATGTTGAGCACCTCAGCGCTGTTCTCGAAAAAAATATTCCCATCATTATGTTTGATCGCGTAAGCGATGACCTGAATGTTTCTAAGGTTGTTGTAGATGACTACGATGGCGCATTTAAAGCAGTGAGCCACCTCATTGAAACAGGTTGCAGACGGATAGCTTACCTTGGAGGACCCGAATACCTTTATATAAGTCAGCAACGAAAGAGAGGATATTTTGATGCTTTGAAAAAGCACAACCTATCCGTTATTGACGAACTGGTTGTACATACTAAAGATTTGCAAAGTGACCCGGAAAATTGTGCAAGGCGACTATTAGAACTTCCCGACAGGCCGGATGCTGTATTTTGTTTTATCGATCCTTTCGCCATTACACTCATGCAGTTAGCCAAAGAAAAAGGTATCAGTATACCGGAAGAACTTTCTATCATTGGCTTTACCAATGAGCCTGTATCACAATACATAGAACCATCTCTTACCACGGTGGCCCAACCGGCTTTTGAATTGGGACAAGAGGCTGCAAAATTATTTTTCGAACAAATACTTGATAAAGAAGATTTCGAACCGGTGACGAAGGTGGTTCCTACTGAATTGATCATTAGGAATTCGACGCGGAGGTCAGTAAAATAAAATAGCGCAAAAGAATCATTGATGACTTTCATTTTATTTCTAAAAGCTCAGCCACTTTTGACCAATAAAATAACGAGCCGTTTCGTATCTTCCTTAATCTGTTCAATGCATTGTAAGGCACTGATGAAAATTGGAAATTAATTTCTCCATTGTTATGTTGCTGCAAAGGACTGAATTCCTTGCGTTTTATTTTGGCAGCGATATAGGCCGCCTTTGCCGCACTTTCAAATAGCAATCTCAGAGCGAAAGTTTCCAGTCATTATGTAGCCCTTTAATTGTTGCATCCCGTAAGTGATCTCAGCATATTTCGTTTTTTCATCTGAAGTATGGCTATTAATCAAATATTAGCCACAAAATTCAAAAAAGTGGCAAATATTTGATATATGATAGGAATAAAGGTGGCAAAACGTTTGACCCAATCAGTACGATGCCAAGAAAGGCGGCGTGCCCTACGTTCCCACCTTCAATGTACTTCACTTGGCAAAGGAAAATTTGGTAAAATAAGTTAGGCTCGCCTTTAATCGATATTCTCGGCAGTCGCCTTGTAATGGTCCGAATAGAGATAGCGGTGTTCACTAGTTGCTTAGCTTTCATAAGAATTGGTTTATATTTAAGGGTTCAGCTTCTAAAACTACCACACGGTGGAATCAATATTGCTGAGTTTGCGCTTGAGGCCTATGGGTAGTACAATGTATTCCTGATTCTTCGAGTTGGGTCTTCGTAGTGACTGCAAATATGTATTAGAGGCATAAAATAAAAATGGGGAGGGTTAAATTATTCAAGGCTCCTAGCCGATCCCACAACCCAGAAGATGCTAAGCAAAGTATTCGCGAGGAAATAAAGGCAAATTAATATAGTTCCTTCTTTAGGATAGCCAATAGGACTTTAACATTCTCTTATGCCTGAACATAAATTCGACTCGATATGCACGTCACTAAAAAGTTTAAGACAATTCTGGTACTCTCATTTGTTTTGGTTGTGTTCTTCAGCTACTTGATAAATCGATTCGTTGGACGACAGGAGCCGACTTCACCCGTGGACAGTCTTTATTACAGCGATCAAGACAAAATTGATTCATACAATAAAAGCAAAAGAGATGAGGCGTTAAGGAAAAAAGCTCAAGCGGACAAGAAACCAAAATCCACGAACCGGACTATCAATAAAGACTATGGCCGACAATTAACTATTGATGGATGGGATCCTGCAAGTAAAAGTGTTATTGATCCACTTAACCTTTGGAAAGATTATCAGAGTCGTACATATGCTGGAAAAGTAAGGCATGGAGAGATAGTAACATTAGTAAAGAGAGAAGGGGATGGTGTATTGATAGAAACTAAATCTGGATTAAGAGGATGGATAACATACTTCTTTATTAAAGAGTATAACGAATCGAACTAATAGAAGAATTGCTTCTAGCTTCTTCCTCTGGAAAGCATGCAATCAAAGTCATATAATAGAATTAAAAACCCCGCTAAAAAAATTGAAACGTAGGAGATTAAATGTGTTATGGGTTAAAGTGGTGTCAAAGTGGTGGTTGATTATCACCTGAGCGGGAAACGGGTCTCGAACCCGCGACCTACAGCTTGGGATCCGCCAGCCGGCGGACTACCAACTGAGCTACTCCCGCTTATTTAAGTACGAAGTACGATTGACGAGGTACGAATTACCTCTCCAATTTCGTTTCTGCATTAAAGCAGCAATTCGTTCTTTAACTATTGATTAGTGAAAATTCCGCGCTTAAATCAAAAAACAAACTTTCACGTCGGAGTTTGAGGTTCTCACGCAGGGCGTATGAAATTCAGATTTTCGGAAATTTATGACATTTCAATTAACGGCAAAAAAATAAAAGTTCCTGGTTGCTAGCCAGGAACCTCAACTATTATTTTTTCCTCACATAAATATCGCCATTGTAATTTTTTATGGAAATCTCAGCGCCACCTCCATTAATATCGCCCTTCATCCATTCATTGATCACAATTTTATAAGTGCCCGCTTTTGTATCTTTCTTCTCCACCGGACTACTCTTAACAACGTTCATATCAAAATCGGTATATACATCTCCCCGCTCGGTTTTCATTTTCATACTGGCCTTAAAGGTAGCTGGAAAAGTGAGATCGATGTCGCCGTTGTAAGTTGAGAAAGACATGGGCGCGTTGTCCGTTACTTTATCAAAGGTCACTTTAATTTCGCCGTTGTAAGTTGTTGCCACGACAGATCCTGAAATGTTCTCCGCTCCAATTTCTCCATTATAATTTGTCAGTTCTACAACACCCTGAATATTCCGGATCATAAGATCGCCGTTGTTGTACGTATGTGCTGTAAGATCAACACCTACGGGTACTTCAACTATCAAATCAATCTGATTATTCCATGAGTCCGACTTAATGACAACATTGTTTTGGTTCTCGGTTACTTCAAGGTCAAGCGTACCACCCGAAATGCGTTTCAATCCGGACTTGCTTTTGTCTTTGTCATCATCATCATCTTTTTGTTCGGAGTAACTGACTAAAATATCTTTCCGCGCCGTTCCCTTTACCGTTACGGATCCTGAATTTAAATGCACTTTTATTTTTGCCCGTTTATTTGGATCGCTTAGCGGCACAGGAAATTCACCCTTGTTTTGAGCCTGTGCAAAAGACTTACTGATCAAAAGAAGACCCATAGCGATCAATAGTATGGCAACAAGAAACTTATACTTACTCATTGACTTCCCTTCTCTATGAAGGTATTGTTGTTTTACTGCGTTCATGTTTAAAATAATTACTTTGTAAATTTTCAATTATATGTTTCAATTATATATTTTCAATGGAGTGTATATTTTACCACCCCCTACCCCCGCCAGCGGGGGACAAGTGTGTGCATGTGAGTGAGTGTGTGTGTGGTTGTCATCCCAACTTTATGTGCCGAAGGTTTTGAAACTTAGGATGGCAATTAATCTAATGGGGTACGGCATTGATGCGTTACCTGCTTTACTTTATAGACAGACTCTATTAATTGCTTCCTTCTTTTTCTTTCAGGTATACATTTCCATTGAATGTTTCAAAGTCAAGATGTACACCACCGTTCCTTATTTTGTATTGATTACCTTTTACTTTGTATAAAACACCCTTATTCGAATCAGCCTTCTCAACGGTGACGGGAAGTAATTCCATATTGTCTACATTCGTAAAAAAATCGCCATTGAAACTTTCGAAGCTAAGATTAGCGCTCAGCCTGGGATTAAAATCCGCATTGATATTTCCATTCAACGTATAGAATTTACAATCACCGGAAGGATTGGAATCGTAATTAAGGTCAACGTCTCCGTTGATGGTATGAGCAATGGTGCTGCCGCGAAGATGATCAAGTTTAATACTGCCATTGACATTGCGGGCTACAACAGAACCCAGGACACCGGTAACGGTTACATCCCCATCGTTTATTGTTGAGACAACAACATTTGCACTTTCAGGAACCTTCACATTAAAATTGATAGTATAATCATAAGGTTGATCTTCCCGCCAACCGGTACCATTATCACGACAGTTACACCAGTCGTAGTCCCAGCCGGTTCCTGTTCTATTGTCGTTTCTTTTTTTTACGAAGGAAGAACACAATCCATCAACATATAAAATGATTGTATCTGAAAGATCTTTGTATCCAATGGAAATTCTTTCTTTCCCCTTTTCGAGCGCATCATTTGTTTTTGCGCGAATGGTTTTCTCTGTTTCGATGAGAATCTTCTCGCCTTTGTATCCTGTTACTTTTACTGCTCCATTCATGTTCGCTACCAAAAGCGTGTTACCTGGTTTATTTTCAGCAAAAGAAAATTCTTTTGTCATTTTCTCCATGTGCGTTTGGCCTTTAACACTACAGGCTACTACTCCTATCATTAAAACTAATATTGTTGTTCGCATAATTCTTAGATCATTACATTAATCGTTTCCTGAATTTTTTTCTTAACATCTTCGGGTGTCTTTTCGCTCTTGAGAATTTTTTCCAATTCCGTTACCGATGATTTCTCTTGTAAGGCTGCCATTAGTTCCGCTAATGAAATTTGCACCAATGGCGATTCCTGCTTCGCAATGGATCGAACCAACTGTTCTCTAATCCCGCTGTTATGGGCATACGGTTTCAGCGCTTCAAGCGCGGCCAGACGAACGTTCACATTGCTGTCATTATTCAACGTCTGGATCAATGCGTTGGTAACGGTGGTACTGGCGGCATCCATACTTTCCGAAAGGCTTACTGCTTTCAACCGTTCCGTTGCTTCATCTTTTTCAAGAAGTGATAACATCATCATTTCTTTTAAATCACCAATCTCTTGTGTAAGGTGTTCCACCTGATTATCCTGAACAGGTGCCGGAGCGAAGTATCTTCCAATTGCTACTCCTGTAATGAGCAACAGAACAGCAGCGGCAATTCTCATCAACCCTTGCGGCCACAGGAAGAATTCTTTTGCAGAAGAAGGTTTGATTTGCTTTTTCTCCTCTTCCAGCATCGCATAAAATTTTTCGTCGACCTTATCAGAAGGTGATGGTGTTGGCAGATTTAATACATCCTTATGTAAAGTTTCCATATCCACTAACTGATCCAGTTGAATCAATCCCTGTTCAATTAATTGCTCAACGGTCAATTTTTCATCAGGGGTTGCTATTCCATGATTGTATTTGCTGACCAGTTCTTTAATGCTTTGCTCGTTCATGTTTCTGTTTTACATTTTGCGTTCAAGTCAATCACCCGCTAATCAATGTCGTTTAGTTAAGCTTTGTTTTATTTGGCCTCACCCTACCTCTCCAAAGGAGAGGAGTTTATGGAGCTTAACTAAACGACATTGATTTGCCATTTGGCTAACTGACAATTACATTTTGCGTTCAAGCTCCTGATAAACTTCTTTCAACTCCTGGAGAGCGCGAAAAACTTTCACCTTGACAGCGCCTTCCGTGCACCCCATGATCTCTCCTATCTCCTTGTATTTTTTTTCATGAAACTTGCTGAGGAGCAAAATCTCACGTTTGTCTTCCGGCAATTTTTCGAGAGCGGTTGAAAGAATCATCATTTCTTCAGTCCGCTGTAATGCTGTGAACTGATGCTCCTCATCTCCCAGCTTATCCTGCCAGTTTTCTACTGATTCTTTGTTCTTTATTTTATCCTTTCGGAAATGGTCATGATTTACATTTCGGGCGATGTGGAACATCCAGACTTTGAAATCGCCGTCACCCCGAAATACATGCCTGTACCGAAGAATCCTGTAAAAAACATTTTGAACCAGATCTTCACTAAGGTCTGAATCGCGATTCATTCCATAGAAAAATCCGTATAAAGGCCTTTTGTACCGCTCGAAAAGCGGACCCAATTTCTCTATGTCGCCATCCCTGACCTTTACCATCAAGGCATTGTCGCTAAGTGCTTCCAAATCCGGATTTGAAATTTTCAAGAAGGGAAACCCCCGTTTTTATAAAAGGTTACACCGAAGGTAGAAAAATGAGTGAATGAGCGGATGAGTAAATGAGAGAATGGAAAGTGGCGTGAAAGGACTCAAGACTCCCACGGAGAATATTGAATAATTGAATAAGGCGGGACTTTCCCTGGTGAAGTCATTAGTCAGAGGTCATTGGGAATGACCCACCAATGACTAATGACTATTGACCAATTAATTGCTTCTCAAGCCGTGCAGTTTATTGCGCTCGTCCTGAAGCTCGCGCGAAAGTTTCATCTGCTTGTCAAGGGCGTGGCGCTTGTATTCTTCGAATTCACTGGTAAGTGAATCTGCCCTTTCAATTTTTTCCCGCATACTGGATTGCACCCATTTTACTCTTGCCAGTAGCAAGCCGAGCAATACCAAAAGGCAGAGGGTAACTATTCCAACGGTGCTTAGAAAGACGCTTTTCAGAACATCAATTCCCAAAACCGTAATATGGGTACTGGAGTGTTGCATGGCAGCCACTTCTTCGTCTTTTTTCTTCAGGCTTACATTAATGGAATTCAATTCCTCATCGTGTTTTGAAATGGCGGCTTGCGCTTCAGCCAGGGCACTTTTTTGCGCGCGTATGGAATCCAACGTAATCTTCCACAATCCATCCAGCACATAAGTACGAATTACCTTGTAGTCGGTGAATGATTCCGATTTCTCCCTCACAATGCTGAACCTTTCATTAAGTGTCTTATTGTCTTTCTCAAGGGCTTCAGCAGATTTTTGTGCGTATGTGGGGAGAGAGAAAGCAAGAACGGATATCATTAAAAAGAATATGCGCTTCATAACGTCTGGATGTTTTTAAAAAGTGAAATTCAATTAGTAAACTTAAGGTCAAGGGTCAAGCATCTCAACCCAAAACGCATTAACAGAGATATAAGTCGATTAACGCTTAATCGTGTCGATTAAAGGTTAAAACAAACAATTTACAAGTTCCCCGGTTAACCTTTCCTCAAAATAATATCAGTATTCTGAAGCTGTACAATCCGGCTAAATAACTCTTTCAAGTAATGGTACTCATCGGAGGTAAAATAAGCTCTGCTGATGTTAAGCCAACTGCTGATCACAACAGAATTTCCCTCCGTCTTCGCATCAAAAATAAATCTTCCTCCGGCATTTGGCAAACCTAAAGCTACCCGTTCGGGTAAATTGACTATTTCCACATTTCCGGGAAGTTCCAGAGTGACCGTTATTCGTTCGTCTGTAGTGGCTCCAAAATCCACAGGATACAATCTTTCTGATGATTTGAAGGGATTATTGCTGCGTTTATGCCCAAAGAAAGGATTAAATAAAATCGTGGAGATTTCTCCTACCCCGGTTATTTCGCCCTCAAATGTTTCTGTCAGGGGTTCTGAAAAATTGTCGAGATTTTTCAACTCCATTTTTTCGATGACAAAATCATTTAAATCCCTATTTGCATTTCTTTGGTAAGCATTCATGTCGCCAAAAGATAAAATCTCTTTACGTTTCGAATAGGCTTCATATCCCGTATATACATTTTGAATCATTCCTTTCCATCCTCCCTTGTCATCCAGCTTCAATTGGACCAGACTAATCTTCTTAAACTTGTTATCCGGCGAAATGTCTTGCCACGAAGTTTGTCTGTCACCTATCACTCTGCCTTTTCCGTTAAGACAACGCAAGGGCACCATACCAAAAGGCAATAGTGGATCGGTTGCATCCAACAAATAGTTTTTATTATTAATGGTTAGCCTGGCTATCACATAATTAAAATCGCTCAACACTGGATATAGTTCTGTCGCGTAACCATGATCGCGTGTTGAAAGTATAACCGGATCGGCTTCAAGTCCCGCATAACGGAGGGCTGCGATCAATGAAAGATTTATGTCACCAACATTTCCTTTCCTTGCTTCAAATGCTTTCTTAATCCCATTTTCACAATACTTACCATATTCTCCGTTCCATGTGTAATGATCAACAACAAAGTCATAAATAATTTTAGCTTTACTAAGCGCATCCGTTTGCCCGGCAAGGTTTATTGAACTTCCCAAAATTTCTTTACCTCTTTTCAGTTGAAGACCAAATCGTTGTTCGCGCCTTAATTCTTCCTCAACATCTTTCCACTCTTTCGTTATCTTATCAACTGCGCCTGTAAAGTATTTTATTTCCGAAAGCTCGAAGTTTATTGATGCTATATAATTTTTGCTGGTGGTCATGAATTCTTCTTCCGCAAAAGCGGGAATGTTTTCCATGGCAAATTTCAGCCTTGAGCAATCAGCCTTATTTCCGCCACCCGGCATAAAGCAATCTTTTACCAGTTCAGATTCGTTCCTGGAAAGTTCCAGAAATCCTTTCAGAGCAATATTGTAAGTATAATTAGCAGGGATTAGCGCCCAGTATTCACTTTTAATTTTAGGAATGTCGCTTTGAAATTCCCACTTCTTGAAGTTGAAGAGATTCGGTTTTTCAATGGTGTATTGAATTTCAATTACACTTCCTACCGATACATTAGGAATGGCAAACTTTTTAATATTTCCATTCTCATAATTTTCCGTGAAAATATTCTTGTTCTCTAATTTCGATTCTTTTATTCTTCCATCCACAATAGAAAAGGAAGATGCTTTTACATCCCTTAGCAATTCAACGTTCTGACTGCTGTATTTAATTAGCGGGATAGAAAAATTTGATAGATCGAGTCCGCTTTTCTTAAGAATTTTTATTTTAAAATGATGTTCAAAAATTAAATTATGATTTCCTCCATTGTCAATATAAGCTTCTCCAAACTCTTCCAGCACAACCGCACGGGCGGAGGTGTCGCGGTCATACACACGCATGTTCAATTCTGCATAGGTAATCCTTCCATAGGGAAAGCTGTTATACTGCGCTACAGAAAGCAAGGGGAGGGCCAGCAGTAAAAGTGTTAAGATTTTTCTCATGTCGGGTAACATCAACTGCGCAATATATTAATATATTAATGAGAGCATCATTTACTAATATAAAACATTCTATCAACAGATATTAACCAATGTTGAAAAGTAGGCAATAGGCAATCGCAGTAGGCAAATTGTCTATTGCCATTTGCTTACTGCCATTTGTATCACAGATTTTTGAATGAACTAAGTAGCACTAAATCACTAAACGATTAATAATAATTGGATGGGGAAGGGTTTGGGATGTCATAAATTATGTCTTTTTAAAAAATATTGAGATAAGATTATTAACTCTTTATAAAACCTTTATTAACTGCCACAAATGCATTAATATCATATTGTTTATTAAATCACTGTAAAACGATGGACAAATACATTTTGGCCTTTGACCAGGGCACAACAAGTTCACGCGCTATTGTCTTTAATCACGATGGAGCAATTCAAGCCGTTGCTCAAAAGGAATTTAAACAATTGTTTCCAAAACCGGGATGGGTTGAGCATGATCCTGATGAGATATGGGCAACACAAGCGGGCGTGGCTGCTGAGGCTATTGCAAAAAAAGGTATCAATGGAAAATCCATCAGCGCAATTGGTATAACGAATCAGAGAGAAACTTCAATTATCTGGGACCGCGATACTGGCGAACCGATATACAATGCAATTGTATGGCAGGACAGACGCACTGCTTCCTATTGTGAAGAATTAAAAAATCAGGGACTTGCAGAATTGGTTAAACAAAAAACAGGACTTTTTATTGACCCCTATTTTTCTGCCACCAAGATCAAATGGATTTTAGATAACATATCCGGTGCACGTCAGAAAGCATTGGCCGGTAAGCTAGCCTTCGGAACAGTTGACACGTGGCTTATCTGGCGACTCACGAATGGAAAAACTCATGTCACCGATGTATCCAATGCCAGTCGCACAATGATCTTCAACATACATACGTTAAGCTGGGATAAGGAACTGCTAAAAATTTTTGATATACCGGAAAACATTTTGCCGGAAGTACGCTCTTCGAGTGAGGTGTATGGTGAGACAGGAACGACATTATTTGCAAGTAAAGTACCCATTGCCGGTATCGCCGGCGATCAACAAGCTGCCTTGTTTGGTCAGACTTGCTTTGAACCGGGCATGATAAAAAATACGTATGGTACGGGTTGCTTTATGGTAGCTAATACAGGCGCTCAACCTTCAGCAAGTAAAAATTTATTAACAACGATTGGGTGGAAAATAAAAAATGAAATTACCTATGCCGTTGAAGGCTCTATCTTTATCAGTGGTGCATTAATTCAGTGGCTTCGTGATGGATTACAATTTTTTAATTCATCACAGGAAGTTGAACAATGGGCGAAACAAGTTGAGGATGCAGGAGGAGTTTACATCGTACCTGCCTTCACAGGTTTGGGAACTCCGCATTGGGATTCATACGCACGTGGTCTCATCATTGGCATAACGAGGGGAACAACGAAAGCCAACATTTGCAGAGCTGCACTGGATGCCATCGCATTTAATGTAAAAGAGATTACGGATTGTATTCATGATGAGACGGGAATACCGATAAAAGAATTACGTGTAGATGGTGGTGCGTCAGCAAATAATATGCTCATGCAATTGCAGTCGGATGTTTTAGACAAGCAAATCATAAGACCTAAAGTCACCGAGACCACAGCGCTGGGCGCTGCGTACCTTGCCGGGTTGGCTGTTGGTTACTGGAGTGACCTTAACGATGTCAAAAAAAATTGGCTCATCGATAAAAAGTTTTCTCCTGGTGAATCGAAAGAAAAGCAACAGCAATATTTTAAAAATTGGAAACGCGCAGTGGAACGTTCTAAAAAGTGGATGACAGAAGTGGAAGAGGAATGATCAGGTACGAGGGCAGAGGTACGAAGTACGAGGTAGTGTCGTGTCAACAATAAAAGTTTCATGTCTCCTACGCAGCCCCTGACCCCTAAAGGGGCATTCCCGCGCGCTGTTTCCCCGCCAGCTGGCGGGTCAGGGGCAAGCGATGGATGAGCCGTCAACTCAAATATGACATGACAATAGTGTGTCAAAACTTAATGGATCATTATTCAAACTATTCAATCCTCAGAACTCCTGATCTGACCGCGAAAGGAAGGAGGATAAGCAAGTTTGATCGTA
>CAZFRM010000042.1:0-27470 GCA_964521255.1 uncultured Roseivirgaceae bacterium | reverse complement strand
AGCAACAGATTCAATACCTTTATGTAAAGATGTATTTGGTCGGGTGCTTACGTTTAATGAAGTATTTTTAAACACAACCGCACCATTATTTATAGTATAATTAAAGGAGGCAATTGGATCATTCTGAAAAGATACCTTTACAGTATCACTGCTATTCTCACAATTATTATCTCCAGTCACACTAACCCACACAGTAGTTGTTTTGTCGATAACAAAGGTTTGATCGTGAGCGAGATTTCCATTCCACGAATAAGCGGAAAAAACTTCATCAGTAGATAACAGAACATTTTCTTGATTACAGATCAGTGTATCAGCAAGCACAGGTTCGTTGTTAAGCAAAAGATCTGGTGTAGGAAGAGGAAGGACTTTAATTTGATGGACGATTGTGTCCGTATCTCCACAACTGTTAGCAATCAACTTAACACTATGAATCCCGTCGTGTGGAATACTTAAAGAGGGCATTTCTTCAGATGAAACTAATTGGTCATCAATTATCCAATCAAAGATTCGAGCTTCTATGGAGGTATTAATCGGAACGAACTCGTCTCTTGCACATATCTCATCCGGAATTGAAAATTGCGCCAAAGGCTTCACCGGCTGTTTGATTATACTATTTCCTTCAAAGTAAATCACTCCGTTTGGAAAAGATTTAATATTGGTAAGTGGATAATTTGAGACTCTTTCCAATGCAAAAAAGTTTTGTCCTTGATTAATAGTCTTCAAGAAAATACCTTCCTCACCCATGATATAACCCGTATTGTCATCAATGAAATGTAAAGTATTTAGGGCTTTGGCGTAAGATTGATCTATATTCCAGGAAACTCCTCCATTTACTGTTCTTGCGATAAATCCATTTACACTGATATTTCCTCCAACCGCCAACCCATTAAGATCATCAAAGAAATGTATATCCTCGACATTACCATCCAAGCCGCTATCAAGTACCTCCCATGACAGACCTTTATCTCTTGTAATAAAAATATACTCTCCCAATGTCGTTGTAGCAAAGTGATCATTATGAATTGTTATCTGGCAATTATGTAGGCTTCCATATAAAAACTCATCGACCTTAACCCAGTTTATTCCAGCATCCGCTGTTTTATACATCTCCATTCCACTGGTCACGGCTACTCCATTGCTCGAATCAAAGAATCCCATACTTGTGAAATGGTAATCTGCTGTTGGAGTGACTGAACAAGTCACCCATGTTTTTCCCCCATCAAGCGTTTTCGACAAAAAACCAGCAAAACCAGAAAAGCCCACCGAATCATTAAAGAAATAAATTGGATGACCTGGGAACTCCGACTTCTCTTTCCAATTGCAACCCCCGTCCTCAGTTTTATATATACGCCAATATGAAAATGCCATCTGAATATTGACCACCGCATATCCAACAAATGGCGAAGTAAAAATAGTTTTGACAGAGTTAAGATAATAACCTTCATTACTTGGTTCTGCAGAACTAAGCATATCCCTGGATATTCGGACCCAGCTAACACCAAAATCCGTGGTCATAAAAATTGCCGGAGTAATATCATTCGACAATGCATAAAATGTTTGCCCGTGCCCAGGAATTATATCACCGAACCCGTAACTCATTGAATTGCCCAAGTCAGTTATATTTCTTTTCTGCCACGTTTCTCCATTATCAAAGGAAACACATAAGTGATTACTACTTTCAATACATACGGTATCACCAAAAATATTGATACCTTTTGGAGATATATAATTACTGTACATATCGTGCCATGTAATGCCTGCATCCATTGTTTTATAAATCGCCCCGCCGAGCGTCATAAAACCAACATTGGGATCAGCAAATAGAACCCCACCAAGCCTGTTAAAGCCAGGATTTGGAAATGATATCTCGGACCAACTCATACCGTCATTTACGCTCTTGAGAATTTTATTCGCTGAATTAATGATCAGCATATTTTCATCCAGATAACAAAAGGATTCAAAACGTTCACCGGAAGATTCGTATACTTTTACCCATGATAAACCATCGGTTGAGGTATATAAAATACCCCAATTCTCAACCATGAAGCCACCCTGAAATGGAATTAAAACTTCTTTGCCACCAATTAAGTAAAACTTATTATTGTACTTCGTTATGTCATAAAAACTATAATCAGCATTTACAGTATTTAATGACCAAGTTGTTCCTCCATTTTCACTATAGGAAACACTACCCTTCTCACCCAGTGCATAAACAAGCTGTGAGTTTATAAATTTCACCTTCCAATAAATGACTTCATTTGGCAGATGCCCTATGTGCCATTCTGCACCATTATTATCAGTAGAGTGAAATTTTCCAATTTCGGTTGTTACTATAAGTCTATTAATGTCGGGAACAAAAGCACCGCTCCATTGGCGATTTCCCTGCGGAATTGGATTAATCCAAACAAGATTCTCTGTTTGTGAAAACGAAGGGCTGCCTATAAACTGTAACAGGATCAGCAAGACACACTTGAAAAAACAAGTCTGCGCATTGGTACACATACTGAAGTAGATTTGGTTATAGGTATTTTAACTTTGGTCTTAAAATTGATTTATAGCCTCAAACCCAAATTGATTTATAGCATATAGCTTATTTAAACTTATAGACCAGTTATTAATCTGAATTTTACAATATTTTTTAAACAATTAAAATAGGTTAAGCAGTTACTAACATAAAAATTTGCAAAATTCGATAATTTCCAAGACCTGTTCGAAAGCAGGAGTGCCTGATTATAATAGAAACCTGACTCTGTGTAAACCGTGCTTAAGCCCTGGCTAAACCTTGCCCTATGCCTCATTTGTCTGAACCATGATTTGTGTGATCAAAGGATTGAAGGCTTACTTCCACAGATTTGGTGTGTGGCATGTTTCAGCGTGTACGGTGTAAAATTTTATGGTCATTCAGGAAGTTGTTTTACTAGCTATTATGTTATCCAATCTTATCAGATTTGGTGATGAAGGAAAGGCAATAAAGTAGGATGCCTATTCTTCAATTCGTGACACACCACAACAAAGGCGAAATGTGTGCGAACTTATGTTTGAAAAAAATATGAACACAGACCATTGCATTTCAGCGAGGGCTAAGATGCAAATAACGATTGTCTTAAATTTTAGTATTGTTCACCCATTGCAATCCTCAAAATCTTTTCGCATTATTATGAAAGCAATACGGTTGATTCCATAACTAAAAATTCACTACCAATCCATGGCTGTCGCTGACGAGCAGATCAAATATTAACCAAACTACGTTATGTCTATTGTGATCAACACACTCCTCAAATTTTTCTTCCCATTAAGAGCCGCGGGATTTACTTCGATCAACTTGCTGATGGTTGGACTTTTGGTTTTCACAAGTTGCAAGGAAGAAGAAGTTACTCCTTTCGAGCTTACCTTTCAAAAGATTTCTGACTCCCAGGTGATTTTAACATGGACCCCAATCGAAGGCGGCGATGACTATAAGATTTGGCGGACTATAAATGCTCTGGACCCTCTTAATCCGGAACTTATTGGTACGGTCGAACCGAATACCTTAACGTTTCTTGACGAAAACCAGCCTTTGAGCAGTTCTTTAACATACTATGTAAGTACCACGGTTGATGGCAAGGAAAAGAAAACTAACAAACTTGAAGTTGCGGGCAGTACAGTACTGCTCATCCTTCCCTACCAGATGAATCTCGTTCCAGGAAAAAGTTTCGCCATTGTCCGTGATTACCGTTCGATCGTTCTTCTGGATTATGATAAGAAAGTTGTTGTCAAACGACTTGAATTTCCGGGAAGGGTTGGCCAATATGATTTGCATACTCGAAATGGAATTCTTGAAGCATATGTACCTTGTTCAGATAATAACATATATATTCTCAATGCCGATGGACTTGAGCCGATAGACACCATAAATACCGCGAAACCGGTTTATGCCGTAGCTGTTAACAGTTTAGGGAAGATATTTTCCTCAGGCACCCAGGACTATGGTAAGTTGCTCGTGCACGATCGGGAAACACTGGCCTTGCTTACAACTGCTTCGGCCGAAATGGATTGTGGTTTGTGGTTGCAAGACGACAATCATCTCATTACTATAACCTCCCATTTGTCACCTGCCACCATGAGTTACTATACCTTCGACGATGAAGGTAATTTCACTTCCAAGGTAGATGATCCCTATGGATGGGATTACGAAATGGATCCAGACCGTACGAAAGTGTCAAACAGTTACATTGTGACATCCACCCAAGGTTTTGTTTATACCGCGGATGAGAACATGACCTACGTCACTAAACTCACAGGCGGTGGTTCCCATCAATCAGATTTCGAATTTTCCGCGGATGGCAACACTATTTACTCGGCTATAACTAACCAGAAAGGAATTCTAAGGTCCACAATAATCAACAATACAGCCACGTCAACGATACTCACGACCAAGGGCTATCCGTGGGCAATGGCGCGTGACGGCAACACAATGGTGGTCTTGTCTTCTCCCACATCATTTATTTTGAGCATAGTTACCAACAGCGTGATTGTTGAAAAAGTTACCTTGCCATAAATCAAATAGGAGTAAAACCTAAACTCACATTAAGCCATCATTGTAAATTTCGGATAAAGTCCTTATTGGAGATTTTCATATTATTCCCATCCCACAATAATTTCCTGCGACCGTAATAATCCATCTGTTTCCATTTTCTTTTCTCAGCATGTAGCTGCGGATGGCCAGGTTACCCATCACACGGTTTCGGTCATTGGGCCGGCGTAGTCGAACGAAGACATCAATGCCTTATGCTCATTGCTACCAAAGCCAGCCTTGCACACGTCCACCCATTTCCTTTGGTGACCGTATTCGGGCTCATCGTCTGGTCCAGTTTCCGGGCCGAACTCTGTCGTGCCATCGTTCATGTAAAGCTTTGGCATCAGCGGCAATGGATGGAAGCTTTGACGAGAAAATTATGGTAAGGTGGCTTAGGCGAATCAGAGTCCTGAACCGGTGACTTCTGATTGGGTTGATACTTCTCTTTCGCCAACGTAAAACTGGCGCGCCATATAAAACAAAGTGCGATGTATAAAGCACCCCGGTTATTCTTAGCACTTCGCTAAAAATAAATTGCTTCCGTCATTGCTCCGTAAAGAAAAGAAATTGAAGGCTGTCCGTAGATTGCATCTACAGACAGCCTTACTAAGCTGTTTAAGTAATAATAATTAAAGTGCGGCTGTTTCCACTAGCAGATCCTGAGTAGCAAACTCAGGATAGCAAGAGATTACTCCTTGATCATAACTCTTATTGGTAACACATACCTTTGCTTTGCAGGAACTCCGTTTTTAGTGGCTGGATTGACTTTTACTGCCAAGAGCACTCTTTTTGCTTCCTCTTCTAAACCATATCCGAGTTTACGTCCGGGGAATTCCACCTTTTCTACGGTTCCTGTTTCACTAATAAAACATTCGGCATATATGGTTCCCTGGATATCGTTTTCAATGGCCCGTTCAGGATATTCGAAATTTTTATAAAAGTATTCCAAAAAAGCTGGTCTGCCACCTGGGTAGCTTGCATGTGTATCAGCTATGTAATTATAGCCCGCTACATCTATTGTTTCTGTGGCCGGAGGCAATGATTGAATTTCTGGTTCAGGGTAGGCAGTAACCTGTTTTGCAGCTTTTGCTTTGTACACAGGCTTTGTATCTTTTGACTTTGTTTTAGCATATTCAGCTTCATATGCTGCAATAATGGCTGCTGTGTCAACTGGTTGTATCACTGTTTGTATTACGGTATCTACGACAACCGCTGTATCTTCAGTTTTATTACCTCTACAAGATAAGAGCTGCGCTGCTACCAGGATGACGATGGGAAGAAAATTGTACTTCATAAAATTGTTTTTTAAGTGATGGTTATTTTGTTTAGGGTGTTTTAGCAAATTTAAACCTTTGTGGCATAAAATTCTGATTTACTCAAAAATGTTCAACAAAGCAACTTCTCACGTTCCGAATAAAAGCCTGTGCAGCGTTCCTGCCGCCTTAATGACGGTTGATCTGTAAACCAGAAAGTTAATAACAAAATCAGCCGGCATATGTTTATAAATAATGTTGGTGTACCTTAGGTCCGGGTCAGAATGTTCAATCCAGCTACCTCCCGCCAAACGGTATGCGCGACTATCAAAACCGGCACCAATAATAACGATTAGGGAATAAATGTCATTGAATTAGCCGAAAGCAGTTATTACACAAAGAAATCACAAAGAAGCTCAGATGCACACTAAGGCATTTAGCTATGGTCCATGAAATCTCAGCATCATCGGGAAAGTTAACGCGTTCTCATGTTCACACGTTGAACAAGGGAGCAGTAATAACGCAAACATTAACTTTCAACCAACACGAATATCTATCTGCGAAATACAAACCAGGTGACATCATCCAGTTGCAAACAGAAGATGAACACATTCATCAGTTCCGGTGTCGCATTCTCGACATTGAGTCCACAAAAGTTATCACTGAACCCCAGGTAAATCTTCGTGTTACGCTGGAGAAAGAATAAGGAGAAGGTACGAGGGCAGAAGTACGAAGTACGAAGGGATCATTCACCTTTCAATCATTCAAATATTCCTATACGGCGTTAACCTCGGAATCCAGCGCGGTACATTCTTCTTGTAGGTTAAATAATCATCACCAAAACGCTTATAGAGACTTGGCTCTTCGTAAAGGATGAAGAAAATTGTATTGATCAGAATAAATGCAGTGGCCCAAATCAGAATGGATGTTGAATGAAAGATGCAGGCCTCTCCCAGCAAAATAAAAAGAACACCAGTAATCATAGGGTTACGACAATATTGATAAGGTCCGGTAATCACTAACTTTTGTGTTGGCGACCAGGGAGCAAGTGTGCCGTTTCCTCTTGTTTTGAAAAGGAAGACTGTATAAAGAAACAGCGTAAGTCCAGGTATCAGGATCAAGAGTCCAACGCTTTTGGTAAGGATACTATTCGGAATAAATTCCTCTTTACCATTATAAATAAAGTACGGAACAATGACTGTAACTGTAAATGGCAGGATGAGTATATCGCGAAGGTGAGAGAAGATGGAAGGTTGTCGCTGCATAAAGAATTCAAGTTAAATAAACTTAAAATTTATATCGGGATTTCTAAATCAGAAAGTTGGTATTACAAATTGTTCGTCATTAATTATTAACTTCATCATCCGCAAAAAAAACATGGAACATCCGATTGTTGAAATTATAAAAAAAGGAGACAATAGTAAGCTGAAAGAGATGCTGGCTGCTGATTCGGATTTAGCCAATGGCAAAACTGAACAGGACTTGTCATTTCTTCAACTGGCTGCCTACTATCGAAATACTGATGCTATTGCACTCATACGCGAAAAGAAAAAATCTCTTGACCTCTATGAGGCAGCGAGCATAGGCGATCTCGAACGTGTTCAACATCATCTTAAGGTTAGTCCTGAAAGCATAGACTCGTATTCCAATGATGGCTTTACTCCACTGGGATTAGCCTGTTATTTCGGCCACCTGGAGATTGTTAAATTTCTTACGAACAATGGAGCCGATGTTAACAAAGCATCATCGAATTCATTTCACGTTGCTCCTCTTCATTCGGCAACGGCCATTTCAAATTTTGAAATAACAGAATATCTTTTAGCGAATGGCGCTAATGTAAATGTCAGACAACAATCCGGTGTTACACCTCTTCACTCCGCCGCTCATAATGGCCAACCAAAAATAGCACAACTGCTTATTGAACATGGTGCTGACATTAATGCCAGGACAGATGACGGCAAGACTCCTTTCGATATGGCTGTAGAAAAAGGATATGTTGAAACGGCAGAATTGCTCAGAAGAAAATAGAAAGCAAGCTTAAAGCAGAAAGCGTAAAGTGTAAAGCTTAAGTCTTCTCCGTAGGAGTCCGGAGTCATTTCGGACAACTATTGTTTCAATCCACTCATTACTTTAACCGCCGCTTCTGCGCAGCGCTCTCCATCCATCGCTGCGGAAACAATACCGCCAGCGTAGCCAGCGCCTTCACCGCAAGGGAATAATCGTTTAATCTGTGGATGCTCAAGTGTTTCTTTGTCACGGGGAATTTTTACGGGTGAAGATGTTCTGCTCTCAACGCCAACAATCTGTGCATCGTTGGTGAGATAGCCTTTCATCTTTTTGCCAAAACTTTTAAAGCCCTGCCGCAATGCATCTGTGATGAGTGCCGGCAAGACTTCATTCATATCGGTTGATACTAATCCCGGCTGGTAGGATGTTTCCAGTAGTGATGAAGAAACTTTTCCATTGACAAAGTCACCGAGGCGCTGTGCTGGTGCGAATTGTTTTCCTCCTGCTATTGTACAGGCGAGTTTTTCCACGTCAGATTGAAAGTACAAACCAGACAATGGTCCATGCTTAGTATACGTTTTAAATTCCTGTTCATCAACAGCGACCACAATACCTGAGTTTGCAAATCGCGAATCTCTTCTTGAAGGACTCATACCATTAACAACAACTTCTCCCGGAGCCGTGGCAGCCGGTACAATAAATCCGCCAGGGCACATGCAAAAAGAGAAGACACCTCTCCCCTTTCCATCAACCATCGCCTGATGAACCAGCGCATAAGAAGATGCCGGAAGATAAGCGCCACGATCAATGGGACAATGATATTGAATCTGATCGATCAATTGTTGTGCGTGCTCAACGCGAACACCAAGGGCAAAGGGTTTCGCTTCAATCAGAATTTTCCTATCGTACAGTAAATGAAAAATGTCACGGGCAGAATGACCCGTCGCCAGTATAATTGCTTCTCCATAAAATTTGTCTCCTGATGTTGTGGCCACACCTTTTACCTCATCGCGATCAATAATAAAATCTGTTACACGTCTGTCAAAATGAATTTCTCCTCCTGCCTGGATAATACTTTCGCGAATTGCTGTAATAAGGTTTGGTAATTTGTTTGTTCCAATATGCGGATGGGCGTCAAACAAAATATCTTCCTTCGCACCATGGGCAACCATGATTTCAAGGATACGTCTTACATCACCTCTTTTAGTGGATCGTGTGTATAGTTTACCATCCGAATACGTTCCTGCACCTCCTTCACCGAAACAATAATTCGAATCGGGATTTACAATGTGATCTTTATTAATCGCTGCTAAATCCCGGCGACGCGATTGTACATCTTTCCCCCGTTCCAGTATTACAGGTTTAACTCCACTTTCTATCAGTTTAATAGCAGCAAACAATCCGGCAGGTCCCGCGCCAACAATTACGACAGACTTTGCTTTGGAGACATCTTCATAATTTTTTTGATAAGAGATTACAGGTTTCTTTTCCGATGAGCTTATGATCTCACATTGAAGTCGCACACATACTTTGCGGGAGCGGGCATCTATCGATCGCTTTACAGGAAGAACATAAGTAGTTCCGTCTTGTGGAAGATTAAGTTTCCTGTAAAGTATTCCAGGAAAAAGATTTTCATCAAAAGCCTCTTCAGGTGAGAGGACTAATTCTATTGTTTTCATTTGGAAGGTTTTTATCCCTCAGTGTAGTTATTAAGTTATTAGGTAGTACGCGCTTCATTATGCACTTAATAACCTAATAACTTACCTATACGAAAATACTTTTCCGAAATTTAATCCAAAATGAAATGAGGTGGAAAAACTGGATTGATTTAAATCTTCAAAGTGAGAAGCGTATTGTGGATCTACATCAAAGCCCCGGTAACCAATGTTGTATGAAATGAAAGCATCAATAGTAAACCCGGTTACATTAGGACGATGCATTAACCGGTAGCCAAGAAGTGGTCCATACTCTATTTTCTGTTCAACTGCACTTGCTGTAAAGTAACTATCCGGAATAAAAGGAATCATCACTTTAGTGAAATGTCCCTGGTTGGTAAATCGTATCTCATGTCCAAAATACCACGTCCCGACTTTTAGCGGATTGTAGAACTTTTGTTTGATGGCTATGCTGTAACCCCGGATAAATTTTTCACCAGGGGTGATCGTTTGATCTGACTTAAAGAACGGATCACGTATACCAATGAATTCAAACTCGTGACCAAGCCGGTCTTCCAGGTAGAACTCTATGCCTATTGGTAATTTTCCCATAGCAATGAAAAGCGGATTCGTTCCAAGAATCACACCTTCAAACTCACTCACACGCGGATCGAAATAGGTAAAACGTTTTCCCTTGCTAACAACTTTATTTATACTGCTCTTCCCCGCCATTTCAACAATCTCATCACCAATCTTTTTGTTATCGTAGAAGGGACGATAGTAACCGGATAGTTTTCCGTCCGATTCAAATATTTCCCAGGTGCCTACTTTTTTATCATCCTCCATCTCCCCTTTCGTTTGAAGAGCGCCGCTGGAATAATAACCGCTGTAAATTCCTTTACCGTTTTCATAGACACATTCTCCTTCAAGCTTTCCATCTTCAGCAAAGAACTCCCACTTTTCTTCACGCTTATCATTTACAATATTGCCTTTCACTTTCAACTTGCCACTGACATAATACTCACGGAAAAGTCCCGTTCCGTTTGCATAAGTAATTTCGCTTTTCAGACTTCCATTGGGATGAAGGGATTTCCAATATCCGTTTTTATGCCCATCTACAAATTCTCCGCTTGAACTTAATGTGCCATCAGGAAAATAATACTCCCATTGTCCGGATGATTCGTTTGCAGCATAGTTGCCTTTTGCAGATATCTTTCCGTTGGCATCGTAGAATATCCAGCTACCGGTTCTTTTTCCATCCTGAAAGTCGCCTTCACTTTCCAGTGTGCTGTCCTCTCTGAAGAATCTCCAATGACCAACTTGCCGAAAACCATGCCTTGGCCCTTCCCCTAATACTTTTCCCGAGTGATAGTATTCGGTAGACCGCCCGAAATCATCCTGGTATTGTGTCTCCGCTTTTCGGGTGCCATCTTCATAAAATGTTTTCCAATGATTGACCCGCTTGCTATTTGTGTATTCTCCCACTTCTTTAATCTGGCCATTTTCGTAGTATGTCTTCCATTCACCTTCGCGGTTGCGGCCGTTAATAATGCCTTCCATACTCTTTTGTCCGTTCTCGTAGAAGTATTCCCAGAGCCCGGAGTTGGCGCTTTGTTTCAGGATGCCGCGCATTTTAAGTGTGCCTGTCTCGTAATAAAATTCCCAGATTCCTGCGGTTTCATTATTTGAAAATTGACCTTTTGATTCAACCTTACCATTGAGATAGTACGAAACGTAATTTCCTTCAAGGACATTTCTGATCGTGTCCTGTACCGTATACGCTTCCTTTAGTATTTTTTTCTCTTTATCATGAAAGGTCTGCCGGGTAAACCCTTGCGAAAAAAGGGCAAACGGTACACAGGAAAGAAAAGCAACGAATAGTTGTAAAAAGTGCTTCAATGTCAGGCAGTTAAAAGGAGCTAATGTAAGTAGATTTTTAAGGACAAGCTAAACGTCCGTGTCACTTTTTTATAAAGCAGCTTTTACCCTTCAGCTTTTTCTTTAGCGCTCCACAATTCAGGAAAGAACATGATCTTTTTGATAAGGCGGCGGTAAATATTTTGGCCAGTTGGTTCCGCCGGTGGTTATTAGGTTGTCTAAATAATGACAAAGGTTTTACTGATAACTTAGTACTAAATTTGACAATAGGATAACAAAATCATATGGCTGATCGACATATCAAACAAGACGGACAAGCACGGAAATCCCTTAAGCAGGATACGTTTGAGCATCCAGACTTTTATAACATTGATGATTTACTCACAGAAGAGCATAAGTTGATTCGCCAGACGATGCGACAATTTGTAAAGAAGGAGATATCGCCATACATAGAAGATTGGGCACAGAACGCTCACTTCCCTTATGAAATCGTGAAGAAGTTTGGTGAGGTAGGCGCCTTTGGTCCGACAATTCCAACAGAATATGGCGGCGGTGGATTGGATTACATATCCTATGGATTGATCATGCAGGAAATTGAACGAGGTGATTCAGGTATGCGGTCTACTGCTTCTGTCCAGGGTTCTTTAGTGATGTATCCTATTTACAAATTCGGCAGCGAGACACAACGCAAAAAATATTTACCCAAACTTGCCTCAGGAGAATGGTTGGGGTGCTTCGGCTTAACAGAACCTGATCACGGCTCCAATCCCGCCGGCATGGTAACAAACTTTAAGGATAACGGTGACCACTATTTGCTGAATGGCGCAAAGATGTGGATATCCAATTCACCTAAGGCTGATGTCGCTGTAGTGTGGGCTAAAAATGAAGAAGGGCGAATACATGGATTGATTGTCGAGCAAGGCATGGAGGGTTTCACCACACCTGAAACGCATGGCAAATGGTCGTTACGTGCCAGCACCACCGGTGAGTTGGTATTTGACAACGTAAAAGTTCCGAAAGAAAATCTTCTTACCGGAAAAAGTGGCTTAGGCGCACCGTTAATGTGCCTGGATTCTGCACGCTATGGAATTGCCTGGGGAGCCATTGGTGCGGCGATGGACTGTTATGAATCAGCAAGAAAATATGCGATGGAAAGAATTCAATTTGGTAAACCCATTGCTTCCTTTCAACTGGTACAAAAGAAACTTTCAGAAATGCTTACCGAGATTACTAAAGCTCAACTTCTCAATTGGCGGTTGGGAACTTTAATGAATGAAGGCAAAGGCGTCACAGCTCAAATCTCGTTAGCAAAAAGAAACAACGTACAGGTAGCCCTTGAGATAGCCCGCGAAGCAAGGCAAATTCACGGCGGCATGGGCATCACCGGAGAATATCCAATCATGCGTCATATGATGAATTTAGAATCTGTAATTACCTATGAGGGTACGCATGATATTCACCTTTTGATTTTAGGAAATGCGATTACGGGGATTGCGGCGTTTGAGTAGATGAATATTGTCCGAAGGACTCCTACGGAGAATGATTGAATTGTAGTAGTAGTGGTGGTGTAGTGGTGTAGTGGTGGTGGTACGTAGAGACGCGATGCATCGCGTCTCTACGTACCACCACCACCACTAATAACACAGTTCAATTACAGACGAGACCCTCATTTTTTTACACGATACATTAACTACTTCACCAGCACTACTTTCGGTCTTTCGGACTTATTCAACTATTTCTTTTTGAGCTTCTCCAACTCCTTCTGCGCATCTTCCAATGCATCTTCAAGTTGCCTGATCTTTAACTTGTGGTGCTTCTCTTCCTCTTTTAACTCCTGTTCTTTCCTCTTGACATCCTTCTCCAGGGTTTTAAGTTTGGTCACATCACGGGATATTCCGAAAGTACCAACCACTTCTCCCTGTAAATTAACTAACGGCATTTTCGTTGTAGAAACATAGTGTTCCGATCCATCGGCCAATACTTCCTTTTCAACATAATCAACTTTCGGCTGCATGGTTCGCATAATATTCTTTTCATCCTCGTAAGCTTCGCGCGCATGCGATTCATCCTGGAAGTCAAAATCTGATTTTCCTATCAAGGCATCTTCACTTGCTTTAAAGTGCTTTGCTAAATAGCTACTCACGCGAAGGAACTTACTCTCCTGGTCTTTAAAATAAATGGCGTCTGGAATGCTGCTCATTAATGCACCAAAAAGATATTGTTCTCTCTCCAATGTTTGCTTCAGTGTACTCAACTCATTCATTTGCCTGTGCATTTGTTCCTGCGTGGCTTCCAGCTCTTCCATGTTCTGGCGCATCTCTTCTTCCTGCGCCCGCATTTCCTCCGACTGCTGTTGTGAAACTTCCAGCAATGCTTTTGTTTTTTCCGATGTTCTCACTGAGATAACTGACGAGGCGAGTTGCTCTCCGATCTTTTCGAGAAACTCAATCTCATGTTGCTTAAACTCATTGAATGAGGCCAGTTCAAGAACACCTTCGATTCGATCATTCGTTCTCAAAGGTATTACCAACAGACTTTTGGGATTCGTTCCCCCAAGGCCTGATGTTATCAATAAGTATTCATTCGGTACTTCCTTAAGGTGAATAGTGTGTCCCTCAAGAAAAGTTTGCCCTATCAAACCTTCACCAATTTCTACGCGTTTTGAAATATATTTCTTTCTTTCATAAGCGTAACATGCTTTCAATTCAAGAAACTGTTTTCCTTCGGCTTCTTCTTCGAGGACAAATAACCCGCCTACCTTTGCATTAAGATATTTGACAACATTGGAAATGAAATTATCAGACAAAGATTCAAAGTTGTCCTGGTGCTTTCGAATAAGTTCACCAAACATGGATAACCCTTCCGTTGTCCATATTCTCATTTCATCCTGCGCTTTGACCTGCTTCATTTGTTCGCGCATGCGGATAAGTTCACCGGCAATATTTTCCTTGTTAACATCACGATTTGCGTCCGTTATACCCTCCCACCGGATTGCATAGTTTCCGTCCGCCACTTGCTGAATGAACTCGGATGCCTTTTTCAGATTGGTCAGGAGCCTTGATTTGATTTCTTCTTCATTATCATAACTCACATCGTCAAGGGCATTGAATACATACTTCCGGTTACTTTCTTCAATATCGCGATTAAGTGCGTTCAGTTTCTCTTTATTCTTTTTATAAGCTAACACCAGACCTAAAAGAAAAGGTATACTCACCAGCAACAGCAACTGCGAAACATTCATCGCATTTGTAACCTTCATCAACGATAATGAATTATATCCCGTTGCACTATCTGAAATATCAGACAGTATTTTATCTGATGACTGAAAGGATGATTGAAGTTGACTGAAGCTCGTTATTACTTGTGCAGAATCGCCACCGTGAATAGTTGATACAAATTGCTCATGTGAATTAAGAATCTTACTTATACCTTCATCCACACGCGTTGAAAGGTCAGCATCCACCTGCAATCTTCTTAAATGATAGGTAAGACTATCTAACTTCTTACCCGCTGACTGAATCTGTTCTTCGTACTGATTTAAATTCTGTTCATCTCTGTTGAGCATAAATTTTTGTGAGGCGAATTCGACAGAGGTAATATCATTTCTAAGCTGCTCAATTTTTGGCTTCAGAAACGATGCGCTTTCTTCCTGCTTTGCGACCTTCCGTTGAAGGAATGAAGAATAAAAAAATAACGATGTATTGAAAAGGATAAGGATCGCTACTGCATAGACGGCAAAAGAGAGGTTTTTCGTCTTAAAAAATTCTTTCAATGGCATATTTTTTAGAATCGGAAATCATGTAATGGGTCATTGTTTTACGAAAGAGGTAAAGTTAAGGTAATTTATAAAAAACTTAAGGAGAAGTAATATAGACACCAATATTTCACAATTCCCGGGATGGTTCGATAACACGCCACCTTTAGAAAGGCTGGGTGAGATGAAATGAAAAATTAAGGCTAACCGGTATTGATTCAGGAATCAATAAAAAAATTCAGGCAAGGTCTAACCGTGCTACCTTATCGTGATTCAAAACCAATGCTGCGCCATAAGCTGAACCCAATGGCTGATCGGAAACTTCAACATGAAATTCAGGTAGCGAATGCCGAAGGAGGTTAATGTAAAGGTCATTGTCAATAAATCCGCCATCGACAAATATCTGTCTCACCTTCGACCGGCCCAAGGCAAGGCGAATGGACGCGACCTGCAATTTTACCAAACCCCACATAACATGATGATAGGCTTCATCAAAGGAAGAAAAGATTGAAGGATCCCACCGGCGCGATGATAATACGGAATCCACTAATATGGGATTTTGAATTGTTTCAGGATAAAAAAGACAATCAACAACATCTGCCTTTATGGCTTCAAGAAAACTTGGGTTCAGTTTTACCTGCTTGTAATACTTTGAATCTGTGTTGAACAATTTATTTAGTTTGTCCAACTGATGATCAAGTTCATTGCCTAAAAAAAGACGAGATGCTTTTACAGGTTTGCCAACAATATTTAGAAAGTTCAGGCAATCTTGTTTTAGCTCTAAGGCAGAAAGTGAATCGCTGGTAAAAGGATTTAGAACAATGCTCCATGTGCCTGTGGATACCAGCAAAAATGGATCATCGGTTCGAAGTAAATAGGAAGTTAGCGCAGATGAACTATCATGAATGCCCACACCAACCTTAATGTTCCGTCCATGGATCTTTACGGTATTGGTTTGCGTGGTAGGCACGACCTCCGGAAAATAAGACAAAAGGTTTTCACTTTTTATCCAGAAGTGGTAAGCATTCTTTTCAAAATCCCAGAGTTTAGTATGACACCCGATAGAAGTGGGTTCACTTACAAGTTTACCGGTGAATAGATAAGAAAAGTATTGTGGAAAGTGGAGCGTCCATCTGATTTTCTTAAAAACATCAGGTTTAAAATACTTCAGCCAATACAATTGCAATCCGGAGTTCAACATTCCCAAATAAGGTGAAGCCGTTTCCCGATCGTTTATATCCGCGCCATACTTCCTGACAAAATCATCATATAATTTTTCCGGGAAAGGTTTAAGATAATTGTACAATGGTGCAACAGTTTGTCCACCTTCATCGAGATGTACCAATGTAGCGCCGTAAGTAGAAAAGTTTATTCCTTCAAGATGGAAATAGGAAGAAGCACAAAGATTGCTTACCGTTTCCTTTATCCATTGTGTTAAAGCATTCAAATCATCACATGGAAAACCATCATCATCCTCTATCATCGGTAGTTTCTGATAGGCATGGTGAACTTCATTCAATTCACGGTCAAACAGAAAAAATTTTTTGTTGGTTTTACCAAAATCAAATATGGCGGTTACAGGCAGCGCCATAATTAAAGACCTGTTGAAACCGTTTTGAGACCGCGTTCTTGAATAAGTTGCTTACGCAAATTTAGATTCCTGAAAGTTCCCAGCGGATCCAGCGATGCTCCGCTTCTCAACCTGGCTTCCGCCAATAAGGAACGCACATCAGTGCGAAATGCATTTTGCAAAATTTCCTGTGCCTGAACAGCGTCATTATTGTCACGGGCTGCTTCCAACTCCTCGCGGTTTACGAGTAAGGCTTGGGCATACGCGAGCTTAATCGCCTCAACTGACTGAAGTAAATCTTCTAATGGATCCTTCACATTATGACTTGCATCTATCATCCATGCGGGCGAAGGATTAATTGAAGCTGGATCTTCCATTCCATAAACCAGCTCATTAAAAATCAAGAAGAGTTGATAAGGTTTAATACTTCCTACCGTGAGATCATCATCGCCATACTTTGAGTCATTAAAATGAAAGCCACCGAGCTTTCCTTCCATCATAAGTGTAGCAACAATTTGTTCGATATTTGTATTTGGAAGGTGATGGCCTAAGTCGACCAGGCAGTACGCCTTCTTTCCTAACTTTGAAGCAAGCAAGTGTGATGTGCCCCAATCCTGAATGACTGTTGAATAAAAATTCGGTTCATAGGGTTTATATTCCACAAACATTTGCCAGTCGTCCGGAAGGGCTTTATAAATTTCTTCCAGCGAAGATAAAGTACGCTGAAATGCTTTTCTGAAATTTGCCTGTCCTGGGAAACACGATCCATCCGCCAGCCATACTGTTAGCGCTTTAGATCCCAGTAGCTCACCATATTTAATCACTTCAATGTTGTGATCAACGGCCAGCTTTCTAACGGATCGCTCTGCATGTGCCAGTGATCCAAACTTATAAGAAAGCTCCTGATGAGGTTGATCCTGGAAGGTATTTGAATTCACGGCATCAAAACGAATCTCGTGCTCTGCAGCGAGTGATTTGATTGCATTGCTATCGGATGGAATATCCCAGGGTATGTGCAATGAAATGGCGTCGCCGGATTTATTCAGCGCGTGCAATAATCCGATATCCATTATTTTTTCTTCAAGATTGCGAGGCTCACCGCCAGAGGAGAAACGACCAAATCTTGTACCACCTGTTCCGAGAGCCCAACTGGGTATAGCGATTTGTAAAGCAGCGATTTTCTTTAACAGTCCCTCAACATCATAGCCATCTTCAGAAAGTTTCCTGCTTATATAATCAAATGAAGAGCGGTGTTTTGCTAAGATCTTTTTGTTTTGATCTTGTATCAGCTGTTTGTCTATTCGCATGGATGTTAGCGTAAAAAAGCAGCGGCAACACCACCATCAACGTTTAAAATATTTCCTGTGCTCTTGCTAAGGTGGCCTCCTACAAAAGCAAACACACCGTTGGCGATGTCATCAGCTGAAATTATTTCATTCAAGATAGTTCTTTTTGCATAATAAGCAGGCAATTCTTCAACAGTAACTCCGTAGGCCTTTGCCCTCCCCTGCGCCCAGGCGCCTTCCCAAATTTTGCTTCCTTCTATTACCGCGTCAGGGTTAACAACGTTAACACGTATCTTATCCTTGCCAAGTTCAGCGGCCAGCAACCTGCTCATGTGCACTTGTGCAGCTTTGGCTGTTCCGTATCCAACATTATTTGGTCCTGACACAAGTGCATTCTTGCTGGCGATGTTTACAATGTCTCCTCCCAACGCCTGCGCACGCATAGCTTCCACTCCTATTCGACAAACGGTAAATTGTCCTTTCACAAGAACGTCATTCAATAAATCCCAATCGGCTTCTGTTGTTTCCTCAAGTGGTTTGGAGATAGCAAGACCTGCGCAGTTTATAATTATATCTACACCTCCAAAAGCAAGACAAGCCTGTTCAAAAGCTTTACGAATAGAATCATCGCTGGTAACATCAATTACACTTCCTGCGCCAACATCTTTCTTAAATTCTTTCAGGGTTTCTTTTAATCGCTCGTCACTCAGGTCAGTGATGAAAACACATGCTCCTTCGTCAGCCAGTTTTTCTGCAATAGCCTTTCCAATTCCGCCCGCTCCACCCGTAACTAAAGCAATCTTCCTCGACAGCGGTTTCTCTTTAGGCATGCGTTGAAGTTTAGCTTCTTCCAGCAACCAGTATTCAATATTAAAGGCTTCCTGTAAGGGCAGAGAAACATATTGCGATATTGCTTCTGCTCCTTTCATGACATTAATGGCATTGATATAAAACTCGCTCGCCACACGTGCGGTTTGCTTGTCTTTGGAAAATGAAAACATGCCAACGCCCGGCCATAGTATAATAACCGGATTTGGATCACGCATTTTAGGACTATCAGGATGTTTGTGGTCTTCGTAATACTTAGCATAGTACTTACGGTAGTCTTCGAATGCCCTCCCCAGGTTTTGTTTCAATAATTTTTTATCTGAAAGATCAGCGTCAGGAGAAATACCAAGTATAAGCGGTCTTATCTTGGTTCTTAAAAAATGATCCGGGCAACTTGTTCCTAATGGCGCAAGCTTGTTAAGATCAGCACTGTTTATGAATTCAAGAACACGATCATCATCTGTAAAATGTCCAACCATTCGTGCATAGCTTGATGCTAATCCACGAAGTACGGGAGCAATGGTGGCAGCTTGTTTTTGTCTTTTAGATTTTTCAAGCGATTCAACTTTTACGCCACCGAAAACAGCACGTTTCTTTCCATAGTTGTTTGCAAGAAATGTCGAAGCTTTATCAATCACTTCAAGACTGTTTACATAACATTCATACGAGGTATCTCCCCAGGTAAAAAGTCCGTGGCCTCCCAGCATGATGCCGCGTATTCCCGGATTTGTTTTAACCGCTTGTTCAAGCTTCAATCCAAGATCAAAGCCAGGACGTTGCCAGGGTACCCAGGCAATTTCCCCATTGAATAATTCTTTAGTAATAGATTCGCCATCTTTAGAAGCTGCAATTGCAATGGCCGCATCGGGATGAAGATGATCAATATGTTTAAATGGCAGGAACGCATGCAAAGGAGTATCAATAGAAGGTGCTTTGGAATTCAGATCATAGATACAATGATTAAACAACTCTACCATTCCATCTTCATAAGCCAGGCCTTTATAAATTTTCTGAAGTGCGCGAAGCTTTTCAACATACAATCCTGCCAATCCGCTTTTTGTCAATGTGCCAATGTCTCCACCAGAACCTTTCACCCACATGATCTCTGTCTCTTTGTTGGTAAGCGGATCTCTTTCAATTGTTTTGCAACTTGTGTTGCCTCCACCGTAATTCGTTATTCTTAAATCTGCGCCAAGTACGTTGGATCGATAAATCAGTAAGCCAACTTCATCACCATTCAGCGCGGCTGCCTTTTCCTTATCCCACAAGTAGCTAACGTGCTGAAATATTTTCTCCTCAAGAATTTCCATATATCATTATTAATTATAACACTACACCTTTCTATGGGTACCAAACTAAAATACCGTACAAGCAATCCCATCCTGCCCTGTACTGATGAATTAGTAAGAATAATAGAGAATTTTGAATTGGATTTTATATAGAAAGTAGAAATAAAATGTGCATAGCATAGGCTCCACCTAAAGTCCCCCGACCAGGAGGGACTTGTTGACAGCGCCACTTTCAATTTAATATTATCGGCAGGTGGCCTGGGTGGAGTTTAGTTAACCCTGTGAAAAATAGATCAAGATATGTGTCAAACTGTCCTTTACTATCCGGCTCTGCATATACAAATCAAACCGAAGTTAGCTGGCTAAACCTTCGATCATCACTATCCTGGAAACAGCTTGATCCTTTAAGTGCAGGGCTTTTTTTCGATCATCATCTGTCTTAAAATTTTCAAAATCTTTTCTTGTGGCAAATTCAACTACATGTACTTCATACGGATGGTCCATAGATCCTTCAATAAAAGAATTTGCTTCAGGTCGAATCCTCAATAGTAATTTTCCATTGTATTTTGAGATGATGGGAATAGCTATCTGTTCAAACTCATCAAAAACTTTTTCTTTTCCGGGTTTGATATAGATGAGTTGAGTTATGTATATCATGACATTCTATTATGTTTGTTGCTTGTAAATTTAAAACCGATGTATAGAAAGAAGCTAGCGCTAATGTTCGTTTTTTCGATCGTAACAATTATAGTTGTTGCCCAGGAGAAAAAGGAATGGAACAATAAAAAGTGTTCCGTTGTGCTTACGTATGATGATGCCTTAAACGTCCATCTCGACAATGTAATTCCCTTGTTGGATTCATTAAATCTCAAAGGAACCTTTTATTTGTCAGGATATTTTCCCGGGTTTAAAAACCGAATTGATGATTGGCGAAAGGCCGCAGCAAATGGACATGAGATGGCGAATCATACCGTGTTTCATCCCTGCATCGGAAAGATGGCTGGAAGAGAATTTGTCAGGCCTGATTATGACCTTAACAACTATACGCTCCAACGAATTGAAGATGAAATTAAAATGAACAACATTTTGCTTACAACACTCGATGGCAAAACAAAAAGGACTTTTGCTTATCCCTGTGGAGACATGACGGCAGGTGGCGTTTCATATGTAGATGAACTTAAGGATGACTTCGTAGCCGCACGCGGTGTTCAGGGAGTGATAATGCAGAGAAATAATATTAATATGTACAACATGGGCTCATACATGATCAATGGTACTTCCGGCGATGAAATGATTGCTTTAGTTAAAGATGCCATGAAGCAGAACGGTCTCCTGGTATTTCTTTTTCATGGTGTGGGCGGAGAGCATGGCTTGAATGTCGCATTAAAAGATCACAGCCAGTTGTTACATTTCCTTAAGCAAAATGAGAAGGAAATTTGGGTGGCACCTTTAATTGACGTGGTGGAATATTTGAAATGAGTTATGATGAGCGTTCTACTCGCTACAAAATTGAAGTCAATACTCCTTTTAGTTCATGAAAGTCACCGATGCAAATCTCTTCTTCAAACAAGTAACTGAATTGATCGCTTAATTGCTGATACCGATTTTGTTTTGCGTCCCGAAAGCGTTTATAAGCATCTTTAGAAACCCATGCATCGATAAGCAGATACGAATGATCTTTACCCAAATAGAGCTTTGATCCGACATAGCCCAAAGATCCTCGAAAAAAACTTACCCAGGAACCACCAGGTCCATATTCAGCTTCAAACTTTGGACGATCTGACGGGTTGATTTTATATTTCCACACAATTACATACATTTCCATTCCCCTCCTCCTACTTTTAAAGTTTTAACAGTTGTATTGATTTTTTCCTGAGCAGATAAACTCTTGCGTTAGACGCAATACGCTTTACGATGGTTGTAATGCATTTGCGTATGTAACCTATGTGAATTTCCTTTTCACGCAAAGTGGCGGAGGTGCAAAGGGTCGCGAAGTAAATATGCTATTCGTATGAAAACACTTTCCCAAAATCCTCTTTCATATCAACAATCACCCAGCCCTTTTGTTGTCCTTCTGTCAATGCCTTGTCCAGCTTACCGATGTGAGAGGTTCTGTCATAAGCATATTCTCTTACGGAATCCGTGTGATGAAGGATGAGGGACAAATTAGGCCGGGTGTTAGTCGAGGTCCATTGTAACATTTGTAAATCACCATCAGAGTTACCAAAGGCCAGAATAGGTTTTCGGCCAATGAACTGATAAATACCAACGGGCTTGCCTACGTTATCATCATTATGAAAAAGTTCTGGTTTAAGTACCACATTGTAGGCGTTATCCTTTTGTACAAAATCGCCCTTGAACATTGTTCCAATAACTTGTTCGGGAGGAATGCCATACGCTTCTTCACTAAATACTCTTATAAACATAGAAGAGCCACCGGAGACAATGTAGGTTTTGAATTGATGATCGCGCAGGTATTGGAGCAATTCAACCATTGGCTTGTAGGTAAGCTCTGTATATTTTTTATTGAACCGTTTATGAACGGCAGTGTCAAGCCACTGCATAGCCTCGTTGTTAAATTCATCGACACCCATTGCCGTATGTGAAATAGCGACCGCTTCCAGCATACCTTTTTCACCACTTTTCATAAATGTTTTCATGTCGCCGGCAACGAGCGCTTTTATCTCCGGCTTCTTCATCAGTGCAGGAACTTTCGCAGCAATCTTTTTGGTAGATACCAGCGAATAAGCAACCTCAAAATAGATGGGCTGCTCACACCATAATGTTCCATCGTTGTCAAACGTGGCGATGCGTTCTTCAGCAGGTACGAATTTGGGATTGCCTTCCGAAGTAACGGACGTAACAAAATCAATGATTGATTTTTTTGTTGGCGTTTCGTTCCAGGAAGGTAGTGGATCCGTAGGAGCGGTAACAACAGGTTCCTGTGCTTCCTGTTCCCGTGCCTTTTGGCAGGATGTCAAAGCGATGAGAAAAACGACCAGGTACGTTTGCATTTTTATTTTCATAGTGAAATTAGTTTGGTTTTAAATTATACTACCGTATAGGCTGAACTGCTGTCAATGGCTGTGGCGTCTTTTTCTGTTGTTGGGTTTTGTGTGCAGGCTGCAAAAAGCAGTGCGGAAAGAAATGGAATGAGGAGTTTTTTCATATTTATCTTATTGGTTATTATTTTACTTCTTCAATTTCTCCGGGCTTCCATGTTTTATCGAACCACGGTTGCAACGGTCCATATAAACGAAGAATCACAAACCAGCTTTTTCCTGGAACGGTTTGTATCCAGTTATTTTCTTTTCCTGCAGGAGCAGTTGGTCCGAAGTAGATGTCAACGGAAGTATCGGGATTGGTTATGATTCCTTTCTTCTGGCTGCCTGCGCTCGGAAATTGTTGGTCGGTTTGCAACAGCGAACGGGTCTGCATATCATAGATCACCAGCGACCAGAAATCTTTCGCGGGAATTCCGGGTGGTAAATGAATGACATAATTATAGCCTCCATCCAGCGCCTGTTTTTTTGAATCAATAAAAGCAACGGCATACTGTGATCCGATACCTGCTCTGGCAATACTCATAGCTGGTGTAATACCGGTGGCCGCAAAGAAGAACATGCTGCGGGGGTCAAGCAACCGAACACCGTTGCGTTCAAATAAATAACTGCCCCCAATAAAAGGTGTGCCCCACGCACTATTTGGGAACAGGTAAAATTCAGGCATACGTGACCGGACGGTGAGTGCGCGAGCCGTTGCGTTTCCTACGGCAGCTGCTTCACCGAGTATTTTTTTCATCCGCTCATCCGGAGCAAATGGTTTTCCTTTCTCTATCCCGATGGAAGCCAGCAGGCCTAACGTTTCCGGATCCATGGCTTCGTTTGGTTCTTCCTGCACTACTTTGTTCACTTCTTCAAAGAATGAAAAATTCATGGAATGAATGGTATTGAAATATTTGCCGGAGACATTTATAAAGTTCGTTGCTGGTGGATTCTTAGCTTGAGAAAGAGGATATAGCTTTAGATTCTTTTTGAAACTTTCAACCGCTGTGGAAGGAC
The DNA here is from genome assembly GCA_964521255.1 of uncultured Roseivirgaceae bacterium. Classification (GTDB taxonomy): domain Bacteria; phylum Bacteroidota; class Bacteroidia; order Cytophagales; family Cyclobacteriaceae; genus ZC4RG29. Next base: position 3,334 of record CAZFRM010000042.1, on the reverse strand, counting down.
TTCCATCCATTAAAAAACCGCGCGCGATCAGCCAGTTGCCATAGGTTGCCGTGCGACAAACAAAATAGCCTTTCGGAATTTCACCTTTATAACCGGGAGGAAGAAAAAGGAACTTGCCGCCTTTGCCTTTGTCTGGTCCGGCATTGCCCATGTCGGTGACATAATGAAACCAGAAGTCGTTGACAAATCCTAATATATTAGGTGGTGTCTCGACTACGATCGGACCATCTTTCAGATCAAGCCAGCCGCCCATATAGATAGACTCTGTGTTGCCTGTGAGGAAGAGCGATTTTGAATCCAGCAAGTCTTCAAATACTAATACGGAATTGTTATTAACCCCGATGCTCTTCGAACCTTCGCGCATAGCATATAGGGATGCAGCTGGCATAGCCGTAAGAAAGGCTTGGACGCCTCGCTGAAAGTCGAGGTTGTCAAACACTTTTTGAACTGTGCTGTCATCCGGGAAGCCGTCTTTAAAAGTGTGTGTGCCAAGACGGGTTTCTACTTTGTCGGGAATGGTGATGCCAGAGGGTATTTCTGTTGTGTATTTATAAACAGTCGCAGCAGCCTTTTCGGTTTCAGCTTTTTTGTTTTGTCCGCAAGCCCCCAGCAGAAGCATGCAGATCAGAAGTGGTATTAATTTTTTCATGTGTTTATAATTGTTTTTCAACGCAAACGATTGACAGAGGAGTTAAAGGTCTTGTCGTACCGGTCACCACAAGAATATGGTCGTTTATGTAATCCGGTCCGTTGGGAAAGCCTCTGAAGAACATGCTCCGCATAAACATAAGCCCACAAAATGTGCTCGTATAGTCATAACATTATTTGTTGTTTGGTGTTCCATTTTTGAATAGCTACATAGGTATGCAGAAACTGAGAAACGTAACAGTTAAACACCGTAGTTAACTGTTAAACTGCAAGCGGTTCCCAATGCATACCAGGCATGACTGGAGCAATGACTATCAGGCATTAATTACTGGATGCCACGATGATTTTGCTAAATTACCCATGTGCCTGCGCAGTAGCCGGATTGGAAGTGTTATTTGTCAGGCCGGGTTACGAATATGCCGGACGGTTAGTTTATAAAGTTGTGTCACTTAATGATTAACGGTAAAAGATAAACTGTTGACCAAACCTGGTATTATGTACGATTATTCGAACGAGGAGGTGATTCAGCAATTGGACAAAGTACTCGCTTCGCCCAATTTTGTCCATTCGGCTGTACTGACAAACTTCCTCAGGCATATTGTCCTGGAGTCGCTTGAAGGCAGGTCTTATGAATTAAAGGAATACACAATTGCTGTGGCAGCCCTGAATAAGGACACCAATTTCAATCCACAGATAGATTCCATCGTCCGCATACATGCCGGAAGGTTGAGGCGCGCGCTACGTGACTATTATCAAACCGATGGTATGAACGACCCGATCGTCATCATCGTTCCCAAAGGAAGCTATGTTCCGGTATTCAAGGTCAACACGACTGGAAGACCCGTGAGCGAAGACGTTCTTTCGCCTGTAGAAAGTGAGTCTTCCCGGCACGAGACTTCAGGAAACAACCGGACACCCGAGAAGAACAGGCTTGAGAGAAAGCCATCGATCATGGTTATGCCCTTCCGGGTCATCAGCGGGGAATCCAAAAGTCATCATTCTCTAACAGAGTTCCTGAGCACTGAGCTGACGAAATTCACTGACCTGGCAGTGCTATCGAGTCACGCTACAATTGCTCCGGGCACCCAGCAGCCGGACTATCTGCTGAGCGGCAGCATCCAGCAGGTAGATAATAAAGTGCGGATCTTTGTGCAGTTCTATTCACCGGGCGATGGCAAGCAACACTGGGCCAATACATTTGAGCGAAAGAATGGGCAGGAGCAATGGCAATTCGAGGATGAAGTGGTGACCCGCACCCTGGCCGCGATCGGTGGAATAAATGGCGTTATTTCGCGACTGGAAGCGCATCAGTCACTGATCAGTTCACCTACCGAAACACTTTCGTTATCCTATTGGTACAAGCAGCACATCATTAATTTTGACACGGAGATAACGGCCACGGCCAGGAGGTACTATGAGCATGTAGTCGCAGCAGAACCGGACAATGCGTTAGCCATTTCTTACCTGTCAGAGATCATTTGCTGCCAGAAATATACCGTCGATGAAACTGAACGGCCGGCGCAGTTTGAAAGGGCGCTCGGCCTGGCCAGGCGCGCCCTGTTGAATGACCCGACCTGCCAGCAGGCTTACCTGGCGCTGGCTTCTGTCATGCTCGACATGGGCCGGCGCGATGACTGCATACGCGCGCTCGAACGCGGTTTGGCCATCAATCCGAGAGGAACGGATTTTGTCAGCGCTGCCGGAGCGTTCCTCATTATGCTGGGACAATATGAACGCGGTTACAGCCTGATGGAAAAAGGCTTACATTTAAATCCCGATCCGCCATGGTCACACTTCTGCAGCCTTGCCCTGCACGCTTTCCACAAGAAATCATATCACGAAACCATCCGGTGGCTTGACCAGATGAAGGTGGGCAACACGTGGGAATCACTGTTGCGCACGGCGACTTACGTTTACCTTGGTGAGATGGATAAGGCAAGGAACATCCTTGCAGAGTTCCGCCAGCAGTATCCTGTAATAGATCCGATGAACGGCGAGATGGTCGAAAAACTTTTCTTCCTCAGCGAGATTGCCGCTGATGTAAACGAGGCGCTGACAAAGATCAATACTGTACCACTCTTTGAGTGAGCCGCGAATCGCCACTGAATAGTGCAAGTGATGCGGGCAAACTTTTATTAAAGTAAAATTTCAGGGTTCCTGTATCATTTCATCTCTGTTAGAACTGCGTATTAAATCCGACAAACGTCTGGAACTTAGGCTGACCTACACCTTCTGCTAACACAGTAAATTGCGGCTCGGCAAAAATGTTAAACACGATCTTATTTACTTTCACCACTTTACCGATGCCTAAACCGATAGGCACATTGTAATCTCCGGTATTGAGGTTGAATGTCCAGATACCCGTACTTCGCAGATATGTCCCTCCCCCTATTTGCCACATGGCGAATATCTGAGGAATGAGGAGGTTGACATCAGGCCTGTCTTCATCTCCGGCGAACGAAGTTTGCCATTGCAATAAACTTCCCCATTGCATCTGGTGGCTTTTGGCCATAAAGGCGAGGGCTGAAATACCGACCTGCCATTTCCCGGAGCCCAGTGCATCATCGGTTGCTGTAGGAGCTGTGATGGAAGGCCCAATGCCAAATTTATTTCCGGTGGAAGAGGTTTTGGACTAAACCACCACCTTCTTAGAAGGTGGGTTTTTTAAGAGGATGAGGGCAGAGCC
>CAZFRM010000041.1:0-28304 GCA_964521255.1 uncultured Roseivirgaceae bacterium | reverse complement strand
CTCACGAGGAGATTTTGAAAAAGCAACCCAAACGCTTGATGCAAAAATTAAAGGTGTTGAAGAATATTTGATGAGTGTTTAAATTTCATTTGTACGTGATGTGTGTATGTGATTATGCAGTATGGGTTACGTAGAGACGCGATGCATCGCGTCTCTACTGACAAACACGTGATTTCATTTCCATCAAAACAAAAATCCCAACCGTAAATAAAACAAATTACCCTCCGCAGAATGCCCGATCTCTGTGGACAACACTGCCATGTTAAACGGTGTAAACCACAAACCACCTCCCCAGCTTTTATGCCAGGCATCGGATTTTCCTGAAGGCGCCGTTGGGTCAACTCCATTTTCATCTTTATACCACACCCGCCCCACGTCATGAAATCCCAAAATGCCAAAGGTTACCGGAAAAAGGTAGGTATTAAAACTCATAAGCTTTAATCTCACTTCCATGTTGGTATAAAACTTTGAATCACCATGGAAACGTGTCTTTCTGAATCCTCGTAATTCGGTTTTTCCATCCAGTATCTGGGCCTGATAAAACTCATAGTCACCCGTGTTAATGCCTCCACCTGCACGTAGGGCAAATGTGAGTCGGCCGGGCAATTGAAAGGTGTGATACAAGCTTAACTGGCTTTCAAATGAATTGAAGTCTTGCGGGCCTTTATCCAAACCTTTCATTGAACTTCCATTGATCGTCCAACGAATACCGCGTCTTGTAACCAATGGATTGTCAAGTTTCTGAAATTGAAGTTGCCATCTCACACCGGTGAAACTATTGAACTCACTGAACAGGTCATACGGTAACGTTTCAGCATAGTCGTACACATACCGGTCTTCACCGCCTTGTTCTTCAATTTCAATGCGCTGATAGGCCGGACCTATTTTGAACTGGCCGATACTCCCGATCTTTCTTGAGAGGTATGCCTCAAGCCGGATCTCTTCGAAGCGATAGCGGTAATAATCGATCGCATCATCCGCATCGATGCCCGGTTGATCATCAATGTCCTGATCGAAAACAGATTCATTTCCCCAGCCAAAGAAGTTGTTCACAAAATTAGGCACTTTAAAATCACCATTGAGCTCAAGGTTCCACTTGCCAATTACTTCAGTAAAATCTCCCCGGTAAAGAAGGTTGAAAGAGTTGGTTCTTGGTGCAATACTGGCCAGCAGAATATGCCTGCTTTTAAAAGGATCTTTGCGAAAACCTTGTGTCTGCCAAAGAAATCCTCCGCCAATGAAAAGTCCATCATCTACGTTGAAATTTCCATACACGAGGGGAGCAAGCCGGCCATATACAAAGGCTTTTCTGTTATACTCATTCACCTGCGGATCCTTGCTGGTCTTATTGCGCACCTCTCCTCCAGAATTGATGCCTGAGCCTTCTTTAAGATCATAAAACAATGTCTTTTTCCCGATAGCATTTACGTGGGAGTTATCATTAATAGAATCCATTTCGTCTCCTCCGATGACCCTTACCAAAATGCTTCGTGATGATCTTCCTTCAATGTTAAATTTATCTTCTCCGCCAAGTCCGTAGAGTCGAATCTCCTTAGTCTCTTTTCGCAGAAATTTGCGATCATATATTTTTTCATCTTGTTCTCCTTTCTTATTGGTGGAATATACAGTGACCTGCACATCTCCTGAAGGCTGTCGTTGTACACTAAAGATTTCGCGTTTGTCAGATCCTGTTACATCTACTTCACGCGCAAGAAATTCATAATGAGATTCTGCATACTTCACCAGATGGTCCCGCCGTGATTTCAATTTTCTTACAATTTCTTTTCCATGCAGGGTATAGATCTCTTCCGGCCACAATTTGATAGCATTTTCAATCACCCCGTCTGTTAGATGAGCCTGAATGTACTTGGCTTCCTCAATCCAATCATCTTTGCTGGCTTCCGTGAGAAAAGTTCTGTCGAAATACCTGGCGTTGAACGACAGCCCTGATGGCCATGCTATTTCATCATCAAACCCTTCAAACTTCGGTATCGCCCAGCGCCGGCTCCACATCCTGGGAAGGAAACCCTCGTTGACAAAAAATGCCTGGTCCCTGTCGCGCGGTATAGGACGATACAACTTCTCTTTTTTCTTCATATCAATAGTTGCCCAACGCCACTGGTCATCATGCCTGTCCCAATCACCAATAACCATATCAAAGAGTCGCGACCGCACGGTAAATCTTTGATCAACGCGGCTATCATTGCTCTTTTGAATCTTTGAAATTACTTTACTCGTGTTAATAATATCCTTTGAATTTCCAAAATAGGCCTTATCAGACCAATCATCGGCAGGGCGTTCTTCAAAGATGGCAAGTGTATTCGCGAACGTCTTTCGATAAATTCCTAATCCCGGATCGTCTGGAACGTAGACCAATCGTGGGTTCGTATGATAGATACCAACAGCTTCTGCCATTGGTGGTATAACTAACGCCCCATAGGGATGAGCTGCCGATATCTGGTCTTGCACCAGGTCCTGGGCAAAGGTTTTACGCAGCATTTCAGGCACCGCATTCTCCGGAAATTTCTCTACTGACCGAAGCGTGTACTCGCGACCCTTTGCATCTGCCATGCGTAACGAGAGAGTCTGCATACCCCCACCTTTTTTAACTACCGATAAACCCTCCATATTAAACAAGGGAACTTTCAATTCCTGGTACCATTCCTTACGATAATTTTCTCCTAACATTCTCTCACGCCAGGGTGTAGCCTGGTATTGCTCACTTGCACGAGCGTTTACATATTGACCGGCAAAGATTTTTGTTGTTGAATCATTTGAAATAGTTAACCGGTTTAACGGTGGTAGTGAATAACTTTTTATAATTTCTCCATCAGGCTTTTCGTCATTCACCCGGATAAACTGAATGTGGGCTTCGCCTTCTTCTGTAAAAAGAATTCTGACAAATCCGATGACATCATCTGCGTACTGCGCATAACCTTTTTGTTTGACGAACTCGGTCTTCGAGCCTGACCCGCTAACGATCATATGCGTACTGTCTTTGACAATATATTCCAGTGCATGTTCGTGGCCCGATACATGGATGCTCCCCGGATATTCATTCAACAATCGCTGAACAGATGAGCTATACGTTTTGTAGATAGGACTTGAGATGTCCTGAACACTGCCAAACCATTTACGGTAAAGAGGGTAGATAGAACCAACTACAGGTAAAGGAAGATAACCCCATGGTTTTATGTTAGTTAAAGGGAAAATATGATCTTTTAATCTAAAAACTCCTCCGTGTGCTCCATAGGTAAGTAACGGGTGATGAGCGGCCAGAACCACACGCTTGTCCTGGTTACGCAAGTAAATGTCGCTGAGAAGGGAAGCAAGTTCTACACCTGTCTTTGCATCACAAGGGCTTTCTTCTCCCACAGGTTTTTCCCAGGGATGCAACAGCCACTGACTATCAATAATAACAAGCACAACATCTTCCGTTAACGGTATTTCTACTGGTCCGGGACAACCATTCTCAGGAACAAACAAAATGTTACTATTGCCTTTCAGCGTGTCGATTAATTCTTTTTGGTTGATGATCCTTTCAAAGCCCTTCTTTCCTCCCTGCTGCCAATCGTGGTTACCCGGAACAAAAATTCCTTGTATGGGAAGATCTTTTATCCAATCGATCTGTCGTTTTAGTACCAAATTGGCATCGTCCCAGTATCGCTGACCACTAAGGGGAACACCTTTAGGATAAACATTGTCGCCCAGGTAGACCAAGGTAGCTGGTGAAGTTTCTTCCGAAATCATTTTTCGAAGAGCCTTACTAATGTCCTGTTCCAGTTCGGGTTCACCAGCGTCACCTACCAGGTAGAGCACATGCGAGGAGGGAGTTTGTTGCGCTTGCAGAACGGTCGCAGTAATTGAGTATATTAAAAAAAAGAAGAGTGCTATCTTTTTCATGAGAAGCAAAACTAAGTAAATGTATAATTGCTGATCAAGAAAATGGCATGTTCAATTAAAAGTTTAAGGTGCAAACCAAACTCAAGGCATGCGTAAAATATTTACCTTTAAAGCATTATGAAAATTCTATGGAGACTGAATTGATTAAAAAAGCAAAGTCTTTCGCGGAGCAGGTCTTTAGCAATAAGGTCTTTGATAAATTGCCTTACCACAATCTTAATCATACCCTTGAGGTTGTTAATGCAACCAGGGTAATTGGCGAGCAGTCTGGCTTGAATGATGATGAAATGGAATCTGCCTTGCTCGCCGCGTGGCTTCATGATACAGGTTACATAGAAGGCGATAAAGACCACGAACTGAAAGCGGCATTAAAAGCGAAGGACGAACTCACTTCATGGGGAGCATCCTTTAAAAAAGTTTTGGAAGTAACTGAAGCTATCAAAGCCACAAAGATGCCTCAACAACCCGAATCTCTTGTAAGCAAAGTAGTATGCGACGCAGACTTATATCACCTTGCTTCTGATGAAGCTTTGGAGCATGGGCGCAGACTCCGTGAAGAATGGCGCTTGTTGAAGGGGCAAGACATGACCGATGAAGACTGGATGCGATCAAGCCTGGAGTTTATGCAAGAGCACCGTTATCACACACCCTATGGCAGGGCAGTTCTTGAAAAAGAAAAGAAAGGCAACATTAAGAAACTCAAGAAGCTGTTAGATCCTGAAAAAAAGGAAAAGAAGTTTAAAGAGCTGGAGGAAGAAGTAATCAAGTTGCGGTCGAAGCTGGAAAAAGAAAAGAGGCTAAAGCCTGATCGTGGAATAGAGACCATGTTCAGAAATACTTCCCATAATCATATCGTGATGAGCTCAATGGTGGATAATAAGTCGAACATACTTATTACCATAAACTCAATCATACTTTCGGTTGTGGTGTCTGTACTCATAAGAAAGCTTGAGGACAACGAATATCTTATTATACCAACAGTTTTGTTAGTGACGGTTTGCCTTACCACGATGGTTTTTGCTATCCTTGCTACCCGCCCTCACGTCTCTTCCGGAAGATTTAAGCGCGAAGACATTAAAAACAAGGAGACTAACCTGTTGTTCTTTGGTAACTTTCATGGAATGGAAATCGGAAACTACGAGTGGGCTATGAAAGAGATGATGAAGGATGCCGACTATTTATACAGCAGTCTTATCAAGGACATTTACTATCTCGGCAAAGTATTGGGGCAGAAATACAAGTACCTGCGGATCTCTTATAATATTTTTATGTTCGGATTTGTGATGGCCATTCTTTCATTCGTGGTGGCCATGCTCCTTCAGGACTCGTAGGGTGTCGATTCTTTAAAAAATCCAAATAGACAAAGACCAATTTCCAAAGCCAAAATAGACACGATTGCTACAATAATTTCCATACACTTGTTTTAATACAGAAACAAAGTTAAGTGAGGGAAAAGAATCAACTTAGGTTCAATGATTTATATGCATTAGGCTACGATAACCCATCAATATTTCCTTTAAATGGATATAGAAAAATCACTGGCAAAAGAGCACTCGAAATCGCAAACATTACAAATCATTGATTACGTTGGAGTTAATAAAGAAAGATTCAAGCGATTAGTGAACATTTACCTTTCAGTTCCCTATAGAATAACGCAAAGAGCAGCATGGCCCCTCAGCTATTGCGTTCAACGCCATCCTCAGCTAATCGACCCTCATCTCAAGAGAATCCTCGACTTCCTTGACAAGCCTGATACACATGTGGCCGTCAGGCGTAATACGGTTCGCTTGTTACAATTCATTGCTATACCAAAACGGTATCATGGAAAAGTAATGAACTTGTGTTTTGAATTCTTAACGAATAAGAAAGAAACGGTCGCGGTGAAAGCATTCTCAATGACAGTGCTTGGAAATCTTGCAAAGGATTCGCCCGGGATCAAACAGGAACTCAAAATTGCTATAGAAGATCAACTTCCATTTGGAACACCGGGATTTGTTTCCAGGGCCAGGAAGGTTTTAAAAATGTTGGAAAAAATTGGTGGAAGCTAAATTGTTTTTTGTAAGGTAAAGATCAGATCATCAAGCTGTTTATGGTCTTCACCGGAAGTAAGTTCACGGTATTGATAAAGTACCCGAACAGCTTCATTGTAATCCTTGCTCATGGCAAGTGTAAGACCGAGATTGAAGTAACTATTAGGGAATGTTGGTTCTATTTCAATTGATATCTGATAATGAAATTTTGCCAGCTCAAGATCACCAACTTCAGCGTAAAGATTTGCCAGGTTATAATGTGCTTCAAAATGGCGGGGCTCAAGCTTGAGGCAATTTGTAAAGCTGTTAATTGCCCTGGGGTATTCGGCTTTTATAAACTGGAGAATTCCCAGGTTGCAATAGGCATCGGCCTGCGAATCATTTTGTTCAATTGCTTTTACGTAAAGTGAAATAGCAGCATCCTGATCGCCATGCTCATCGCACATGAGGGCCTCCTCAAAGGTTGAAAGCCGGTTAAGCCTCACCACCTTTCCCCCCGTAAATAAATTCAACTGACCGTGCTTCTCAAGCTTTTCTTTCTTGATTTTCTTCGCACGCTGTAAGCCAAACTTCTCAGGTACCGCTTCAGGAAACTTGATCACTTTTGCCATGATGCAAAGGTAGGGATTAGTTGTTAGTTATCCGTTAATGGTTAATAGTTAATACATTTAGCTTTTAACTTTTAACGATTAACCATTAACTCTCCATGCAGAGACTTCTCCTCATTTCTTGTATCTCATTGCTCATCATAAGTTGCAAAGAGAATAAAAAAGACACGCCAATTGATCGGTACGCGTTAGTCAGCCGGCACAACGTTCAACTTACTGCACCCGATACATTAGGGTCGCTCTCCGTAGGTAATGGTGAGTTTGCCTTTACCGTTGATGTTTCCGGGCTTCAAACTTTCTACAAGGAATACGAAAATGGAATTTCCCTCGGCACACAATCACAATGGGGCTGGCATAGCATTCCTGCAAAAGAAAAGTACACCCTTAACGATGTAGCAAAAACATACGAATCGTGTAACGGTAAGCAAGTGCCTTATGCAATTCAGCAAAAAGATGGGAAGGCAGGTAGAGCAACAGAATGGCTGCGCGCTAATCCCCATCGCCTTCACCTCGGACTAATTGGCCTTGTATTATTAAAAGAAAATGGAGATTCCGTAAAATTATCCGACCTGCAAAACATAAATCAAAAACTTGATCTGTGGACGGGAAAGATTGAGAGTAACTATACAATTGAAGGCAATCCCGTAAAAGTAGAATTGTATGCACATCCTGATCAGGATGCCATTGCCACGCGAATTACTTCTCCCCTTATTGAAAAAGAAAGGTTGAATATTGTGTTCAACTTTCCCTATGGCAAAGAATGCCATGTTTGTCCAGGATATGATTTTGATCAGCCTGACAAGCATCAGACATTAATTGTTAATCAAACGAATGACATTACTTTGTCACGGATACTGGACACAACAAAATATTATGTACAGATAAAATCCAGCGGCGGATATTTTACCAACCAGGCTCCTCATCAATTTCAACTTGTTCCTTCAAAAGATAAGTCTTCCTTTGAACTGAGCGTTTTGTTTCAGAAAGAAAATTACGGTGGCGCTAAAGATTTCGCTTCCACAGAGAAGAGCAGTGTGGATATGTGGGAGAAATTCTGGAGAGAAGGTGGCGTTGTTGACTTCTCTCAATGCACTGATCCACGTGCAAAAGAACTTGAACGAAGAGTGGTGCTCTCGCAGTACCTGACAAGAATACAATGTGCCGGCACCCTTCCCCCTCAGGAAACAGGGCTCACCTTCAATAGCTGGTATGGGAAGTACCATCTCGAAATGCATTGGTGGCATGAGGTGCAATTTGCCTTATGGAACAGAATTGATCTGTTAGAGAAAAGCATGAACTGGTACAATGATGTACTGGATAAGGCAAAACAAACTGCACAGTGGCAAGGTTATAAAGGAGCTCGCTGGCAAAAGATGACGGATCCTTATGGTAATGAAAGTCCTTCCAGTATTGGGGTATTTTTGATCTGGCAGCAACCACACCCTATTTATTATGCGGAGTTGCTGTACCGGCAGAAACCTGAACTTGCCTTACAGAAATACAAAAATGTTGTTTTTGAAACCGCTGAATTTATGGCTTCGTTTGCTCAGTACAGCGAAGCCGACAAACATTATCATCTTTGTTCACCACTCATCCCTGCACAGGAAATTTTTCATGCTACAGAAACCAACGATCCTCCCTTTGAATTGGCATACTGGCGATATGCCTTATCAGTTGCTCAACAATGGCGACAACGATCAGGTTTACCTGTTAATGAAGAATGGCAAAAAGTAATTGACCAGCTTGCACCTTACGTCATAAAAGATAACCTCTATCTTCCTACAGCCGGAACGTTAGAGGCATATACCGATGATCAGTATCGAAGAGATCATCCCGTTGTGACGGGAGCTCTTGGTGTTTTACCTTTAACGCAACACATGGATACCTCCATCATGGCAAATACTTTTGATGAGATCATGAACAAATGGAATTGGGAATCTACCTGGGGGTGGGATTATCCCATGCTTGCCATGACTGCCGCAAGATTAAATAAACCTGACAAAGCAATTGATGCATTGCTTATGGAAGTACAAAAAAATACTTACCTCATCAACGGACATAACTACCAGGATAAGCGACTCCGACTCTACTTACCTGGAAACGGCGGAATACTTACCGCAGTTGCCATGATGGCCGCAGGATGGGATGGATCAACTGAACCTAATCCAGGATTTCCTAAAGATGACAAATGGAATGTTAGATGGGAAGGGCTTCAGAAAATGCCTTGAGGGAAATTACCAACTATAAATACCATAGTGATGGTAAATGGTCTGCGCGCCTGAATGCAGATTTTGTACCGGGATATTCCAGGAAACCAAAACTTCCTTACTTATTCCGATCTAAAATATTTGTACACCAGTCCCGCTAGTGCAGCACCAGCAACAGGAAATAAAATGAATAGCCAAAGTTGAGAAAGTGCCCAGTCGCCAACAAATATTGCTTGACTGATACTTCTGGCTGGATTAACTGAGGTATTTGTCACAGGGATACTTATTAAGTGTATAAGTGTTAACGCAAGTCCAATTGCAATGCCGGCAAATCCCTTTGGTGCTTTCTCGTCCGTTGCTCCAAGAATCACAAGTAAAAACATAAATGTCATTATAAATTCAGTTGTTAGAGCGGCAAGCATGCTATACTTTCCAGGGGAGTGTTCACCATATCCGTTGGCTGCAAAGTCTCCAATTGGGCTCCCGTTTCCTGTAACAATAATGTATAATACAGCCGCAGCTGCTATTCCACCAGCTACTTGTGAAACTATGTAAGGCAAAATTTCTTTTGAACCAATTCTACCTCCCATCCATAGTCCAATAGTTACTGCTGGATTTAAATGAGCACCTGAAATGTGTCCAAACGAATAAGCAATCGTCAAAACAGTTAAACCAAATGCAAATGAAACGCCTAAAAGTCCGATGCCTACATTTGGAAAACCAGAGGCTAGCATTGCACTTCCGCAACCTCCTAAAACGAGCCAAAATGTCCCGATAAATTCTGCTAAATTCTTTTTCATTTCTATTTATTTTAAAATTTCCTACTCATTTGGTTTTTCGGTGTCGCCGTTTTTTTAGTGGTATCTGGTCTACCCTTTTATTTTTAGTCGTGAATAATTGTCAAGCAGTGTCAAAGTTAAAATTTTTTTGTCTGTCTGCTGTGTTGTTTAAACTTGCCCATAACGTTATGTATTTATGACGGCTGCGGGTTTTCGTAACCGAAATTGTAATGATACGAAAGATAATTTAATGTCTCACTTTTTAGGCTTAACAAACTATGTTTCATAGTGTAATTATCAGGATAAACCTGGCAGAAATTCAATTTTTTTTTTCGGTGGGAAAAATTAAAACACAGAAGGGCGGGCAAAATGTTTTTCCTTTCTCCTCAGCAGGTTTATTACACTGTCCAAAAATGGCTTGCCGCTATCGTCAGGGCTTGGCGATGTGGCGATATTCCGTGTTACGTAAGCCCTGGACTGAAGCTGAGTAAAGATATGAAGATGAAAATATATTTTATAGCTGGGCTTTATTCGTCAGTTGGATATGCAGCTGAGTAACGTTAAATCGATCAGGACATATTTGTTAAGCCGCCATATAGCCAAACCCCTTGTTGGCTGCCGTTTCGTCTTACCAAGGCAGCCCATTCAAATTGATTTTTTCGGGCTTCAATTTGTGATCTTTTGTCAACAACATAGTATTGGCAGTCCATAATTTTGTTCCCGTTGGTTGCTCGAAATAAACAGGACAATTTATTTTGTACCAGTCTAATCGTTCATAAAATGGGGTTAGATCGTCAGCGCACAAAAGTAGGCCTAAGCTAGATTTCAGTTCTTCAAAAATAAAGTCTTTTGTAGTCTCCAATGTCAAAGTGGAAAGTCCTTTGCCCCTAAATTTATTTGTCGTTATGACGTTATTAATCCCAGCAACAAGCTCCGATCTGTTGTCAATCGTTATTATCCGTTCGACAACGTTGTAAAAAGAGGCAATCTCACTGTCACGATAAAGAATAATTGTCCAATCAGGAATAGCCCATTTGGTTTCTTGAACAATTGGAATATGTCCAAACTCGTTTTGAATAATCTGCTCAAGTTCGTCTTTGACTATTTTGGTCAGCTCAGAATGTTTTTTTATTTCTATCATTTTGGGAGTTGAAGCATGGCAGCCAATAAATAAGGCTTCGCGTGTGCGTTTAGATACCACTTCTTTGTCCAACGTTGCTGAGTAGAGTAAGTTACTTGCACACTTTGAAATTACCTACTCAACAGCACATGTATTATAGCTTTTGTGTGCGCCCAGTATGACGTGTTTACTATTCCAGACGGGAATATAAATTGATTATCCAAAGGGTGCAAATCCCTTATGTGCACAGCATCGATGCACATAATCACTTTGTCTCTACGCTAAAAAAATGAATAATGATAGTAAAAGTAAAACGGAAAAGCTTCTGATCATTATACCTAGCCACCGGGGAGATGGTTATTCCGTATTTAAAAATCTTTATCCCTCTAATCTCATTACAATACGCGGCCTGTTCTTCGTATTAAAACCCCATAGATAAACACCCGGAAACTACCGAAGCCAAAGTTCAATTTATCTGCCGAAGGCATGACAGCGGCTTACATCGAAGTCCCGCGCAGGATCGTCTGAGCTTCGTGGCCAATTCTCTGCGCGCGGGGACTTCGTTTAAGCCTTATATGTTGTGGGTAGTTTTTTTTTGGGCTACTCTTCATAATCAAACAAATCAGATATTTTGTCCAATGGGAACAGCATGATAGATGCTATGAAGTTTGCCTTGTCAGCTCGCTCCTCCAATTGCGTTTCTAATTCTAAATAATTTTTCTTTTTGTCTATGTAAAATGTACTGTCAATCTTGTCAAGGGAAACGTAATAGTAATCTCCTAAGCTAATGATTTCTGCTTCATTACCGTGCTTTGACAATACCTTCGACAAAATATCCTCGTCAATGAAAATCCTTTGATAGTTATCCAAGTAGTCGTAAAAAGCACTAAAGTAGGTTCTATTGCTTTGGAATTTAGCCGAGTCCTTAAGCAACGCCATTAACTTTAAGTCGTTTGTAAATAGTCGATCGAATTCGCGTTTTAGTGAATCCAACTTTTTCAATGTCAACTCTTCATTTTTGGGATAAAATGTCAAAGAATCGATCCATGTCTTACCAAGTCTGGTCGTGTCTGAAATTCTTTTTAGCGAATCAATGTCCTTTATTCTTTTTCGCGTTTGATTAGCGTCAGTTATTTTAAATGATTTTAATAGTTGATGGCTAACAAATTGAGTTCTTATTAGTTTTGTCATTTCACCCTCTGGCTTTCTTAAAAGTAAAATGAGATAGTCGTCTGCTATCATAACTTCAGAGAGGGATCTCTTTAAATAGGAATTGTTGTATTCAGAATTTGGAGTGCCAACTGATATTTTGTCAATTAAGGAGTCGCTGTTACTAATTTGACTAACGGCAATGCCTACCATCATAAGGAATACTAAAAAGCAAATGTAATTACTCAGTATCCAAAGTGCCTTTTGCCATAATTTGATAGAAAGGAGTATTGGGAAAATGAACATTAATGCCAACCAGAGTATCCAGATCAAATTTTCAACAATTATATATGGGTCCTCGTTGTCACTCCACTGAGCAAATAGAATGATCAAAATCAATATGGGAAGAAATTGAAGCTTTATAATTATGAATAATCTGAACAATCTATTCCACTTTAATTTCTTCTTAAAAAGTGATGTGAAAATTTTAAACGGAAGGAAAAATATCAAAAAAGGTATAATTGTTATCCCGATTTCTAAGGCTACATAAAAAATAGAGAAACTGTATGACTTTTGAATGAGAAGAAGAACGAAGAACGTATAATAGACAATATGGAGTATAACTAAGTTATAGCTAGTTGATCTGTTGCTGATTACTTTTCTCCAAACATTTACTGGTTTGGTATATAGGTCAAAATAGGCAGCAAGGTGTCGCCCAAATTCTCTGATACTTATTTTCTTTGAAATTGTTTCCTCTATACTCATCCAGTTTTTTCAACACGAATCTATTTAAAAAAAATTACCCACAACGTTTATGTTTATGACGGCTTGGGCTTTCGAAGCGCGTCACTGTCCCACGTTGCTGAACGAAATTAAGAAAACTAAACTTACAATTTACACATCGCCCCAAGCTGGCATAAACATTTTGTTGGCAGCTGTGGGGTTCACGCTCTGTTAATAAATGTCCTCATCTTTCACTTTTATTCTTGTCTTTTTTAAGAGATACAAACAAGCATTTGAAAATTCTTTACTTGGGTCGTTCGTATCATGCGCTTTGAAGTCCTTAGAGGTTTTTCTTTCTAATGTCCAAGTTGCTCCATCTGTCATTGGAACATATTCGTCATTTGGTAAACCGTCAAAACCTGATGCGTCTACAAGGTTCGTAAACTCTGTCCATTCACTCACCTTCAATTTCTTCTTTCCTGATTTCTTTAGTCCTCTCGGTTCATATCCTCCTGAACCTTTACCTTCTTTCCAGTAGAGTCCTATGTTATCGTCTGTCTTTTCAATTCTAATACTAATTGGGTTGTGAAATGAGCGAAGCCAAGTGAACCTATAAATAATTTTATTTGGTGAAATGTCTAAGTTGTAAATGCAATTTTCATCTAAATCTGAAAGTTGGTGTTTTAGTCCTTCTGCATTTCGTTTAGCCATTTCAATTGCAAAAAGATAGTCTGTTGTCTTGTCGCATTGCCATTTCTCTTTTAAGTTGGCAAAGTAGCTTGAGGGGTAAAAACATTGTTCAAATTCGTTTTCAGCGTTCTTTGGAATATGACTTCCGTCAAGTTTACTCAAATGACATTCCAATTGACGAATTGGGTAATATATTATTTCTCTTAGGTCTTTATTTGTTCTCCAAATTTTGTAAAAGTATACTAATGCACTGTCGGCTGAGTAGTCAAATGTTGATTTCTTAATTATTGTGGAGTCTTCAACAATTTCAAACATTGAGTATTTTCTTTTCTCAAAAGGGTAAACAAAGTCCTCGTAATAGGTTTTGGAAAGATTATATAATGTCTCTTGGTCCAAACTATCAACTGTTAAAGCTTTGTTCAATATTTTTACCTTTTGATTGTTGTAGTTATCTCTTTCTGTATAATCATACTCCAAAAAAAGTAGTTCATAACGCAAATTGTAGGGCTTAGGGCTATTCGGGAATTCAGCAGCCAAATTGTCAAAGAAAATAGAAACAGAGTCGATTTTCTTACTCTTATAATAGTCACAGATATATCTAGCGGCTTTGATATTGAATGGGTCGAGTTTGTGAAGTTTTTTTGCGTTTTCAATTTTGTCCCCATACTTTACCTGTCCGCCATGAATTGATAAATCCCATTCTAAATCTCGAATTGTCTGTCCAAGTGCTAAGTGTATTGAGAAAAGTAAAATGATAGTCAGTAAGTTCCTATTCATGTCATGTGTTGTAAACTGTCCAACCCCATTGCTGCCAACAATCGAACATGCGTATTGCAGATATATCTATTTTATCCTTAAACCTGCACACCCGGTTATTGCTCTGGAAATATAATAATTCCTGCATTTCTATCACATCCAGTTCAATGAAGATAGACTTGGGAAACTAATTGCATAGGGAAGTATCGGTTCAGACCTGGCTCATACCGATACTAAATTGTATATCGCTTAACCTTAAGGATAACGTTTTCTTTTAGAGAACTCACATTTTCTTCAAGCTTATAGCATCCGTATAGCGATATCCTCCAGGCTTCCTCAAGACTATACTTACGTTGGCCCTTACTGTATGCGATAACTACTAAAACTATTAACGGATACCCTACCCAACTAACTGTCTCTTCGCACCGGGCTTGATACTGGTGAGGTCTCCTATCTTAACTGGCTTTCCGCTTTCACAACTGTTGCGGGCTGCAATGCCAACAAGTATAGACAATGCGCCATCACGAACACCTGCTGCCTGATTGAGCGGATCATCTGTTACACCTGCAAATATTTTATCTTTCAACAAACGGTCTCCTCCCCCATGCCCGCTGGTTCCATGACCAACGCGAATTATTTCACGGGTGCTAAAATTTTTGTTCACTACAATTTCATCGTAATCACGTTCTTCCATCGGGTGGCTTTCTTCAATCCACATATCGATCCTTCCCTTCGTTCCATTAAATGCTATGCGATATCCTTCATAGGGAGAATAGGTTGTCAATGAATAACTGACCTGTACACCATTCGCATATTTTATAGTGGCTGCCATTTTATCGTAGATGTTGATGTCTTCTTTCCAAACACATCCATCGCGGGTGTAGCCGTCATATTTTTCATTGGCTGCGTACATTTCCATGAGCGTTTTGTTGCGCGTCATGTCGAAATAGAAATTGCATTTATCTTTAAAAGTGCAGGGACGACAATTCGTGGAACGAAACGAATGATTCTTTCCATAAAAATTCAAAGCGCCATAAGCAAATACTTCTTCCGGATCGGATTCGATCCACCAGTTGAGAAGATCAAAGTGGTGCGTTGCTTTATGCACCCATAGTGTTCCACCCTTTTCTTTCAGCCTGTGCCAGCGGCGGAAATAATCTGCGCCGTGACTTGTATCAAGGTACCAGTGAAAATCGACTGATGTTACGTCTCCTATGGCGCCGCTTCTCAACAGTTCATAAATTTTTGCGCGGTGAGGTGAGTATCGATAATTGAAAGTAACGGTTACTTTTTTGCCCGTCCTCTTTTCAGTTTGTAAAATAGCTTCACACTTCTGCTCATCTGTCGTCATGGGCTTTTCCGTTATAACATTTGCACCCATTTCCATTCCCCTGATAATAAACTCATGATGCGTTGCATCCACGGTGGTCACGATGAGGGTATCTGGTTTTACCTCCTTCATCATTTTTTCAAAATCAGTAAAACCAGGACATGTGAATCCCGATAATTTCTTAAACGACTCTACACGGCCGGGATTAATATCACAAAGCCCGACAAATTCAACCTTGTCAGGATAAGTTTCCAAAACATCTTTCGACCACATGCCAAGGGCTCTTACGCCTGTACCCACAATGGCGATGCGCATTTTTTTTGTTTCGAAAGATTTTGCTGAAGATGATAACGGATTAAATAACATAGAACCGGCAACGGCTGCTCCGGTTGTAGCAATGAAATCTCTTCGTGATACGAAACTTTCCTTTTTAGTCATGGTATTATCAGGTTAAATATAAAAACAATCTTATAATACTCTAACTGTGGTGAAGGAGCTGAAAATTACATTAATCGATTTGATTGAGAAAATATCGTGTACCCTTCAACTAAAATTTAGAATCGATCTAAATGTTTAAAGTTTAACAAATTTATAGGAGAAAATCTTTTGATTCAGCCATACGCGCAGGAAGTACATGCCTGATGCCAATTCACTGCAATCTGTTTGATAATTACGATTAAGCCAGTCGAAATCAATTTGCCTGTCAGCAACAGTCTGACCCTGAAGCGTAATAATTTCAACACGGCAACTTGAAACTTCTGTCGGTGTCTGCGGGCGAATTGTCAATGTATCCATTACCGGATTAGGAAATACTTCTATCAGATTCTCCTGTGGTCTCCATTCTATTTTATTTACAACCGCTTTGAAGTTTGGAATACCATAGCCCAATAATATATCAGGATTATTGGCTTGTGAAGCGGACGAACGGATGGCCTCAATGATCTCCGTATTCTTCATGTCAGGATAATGCTGCCACACACCGGCTACAAGACTTGTGATGAGTGGCGCAGAGAATGATGTACCACTAGCTGTTCCTATGGCACCACTCGGTCTGATTATCGAAACACCAACACCCAGGGCAGCAACATCGGGTTTTATGCGTCCATCCGATGAGGGGCCGGTAGAACTCGTCGGGCTCCTCAACCCTGCATTGTTAACGGCTGCTGCCGCGAGCACAAATTCGTTATCAGCAGGAGGAGTTATCAATCCCCATGAATTGTTCCCTTCATTACCTGCGCTGGCTACTACGATGATCCCGCGTTGTGATGCAAACTTTGCAGCCTGAGACACAACTGCCGTTTCTCCATCAAGATCGGTTTTTTTATAATTCATGGCCGAGTTGTCAAAAGTATTATAACCCAACGAAGAGTTAATGATATCAACGCCGGCGCTATCGGCCCGTTCAGCTGCAAAAAGCCAGTTATACTCTTCTATCCGGTATTCGCTGCCTACATCTTCCGTTATGTATAGTTGATAGTTTGCTTTATAAGCGCCACCGGTAAAGGCATCGGGCAGGTAAGCAGCAATTACCGAGAACACAGCCGTACCGTGATCATCATGCTGAAATACATCGGGCTGATCGAATACAAAATCATAAGAGACATTGGCATTGAACCTTGTTTCCGAGAAAATATGTTGAAAGGGATCCGTTACGTTGACACCTTCAAAGCCTGCGTCAAATACGGCAATCACCATATCCTCACCATATAGTCCGGCGCTTTGCATATCATTAATGCCGATCATGGTAAGCTGTTTATCGGTAGGCTCATCGCCGTTAACACTCGTTCTACGCGCCGTGAACCTTCTTCGTCCCGAACTAATTGGCTTTTCCCCAGGCGCTACTAACTCTGTACGCTGAACAAACGATAAGTTTTCGATGGCAAGAATATCCGATGGCGTGCATTGAACCAGCACACCATTCATCCACCGGGTTGCAAACATCACATCTATGCTGAGGTTCTTTAAACCCTGAATGTAATTTTGATTGGGAGGAAAGTCTTGTTCCGTAATTGATATGCCCTGCTTATTTCTGCGGGCAATTGCTTTTTCTCCTAAAAATTCGCCCGGCGAAGAAATACTATAAGGGCTTCCTGCCTTGTCTTTAAAGAAAACCATATAACGGTTCTCCTGTGCCTGCACACCAAGCGATATCAATATAATTATGGCCGTACATATTTTACTCCACACCATGTTCTTTGATCCGTTGCGAATACCTTACACCTGTTTCTATTTCTCCAAAGGTAGTACATCCAACTGTGCAAAAATTCAAAATCGTCACTTCACGAAGCACCAACCCTACGTCTCGCGCATAAACTTCTTTTCGTATGTCGGTTTGTACAATGGGATCGTCATCCTCATTTTGGATAACTTCAATACAATCATCGAACATCGTACCATCCACTGTAAAGGGCCGGCGCGTATTAATCATTTCATACTCGTCTTCACCCAGGGAATTAAACAAGTTACCATTCCATTTTTTTCCATCTGAAACCGGCATAACAAACTTCACAAATTCAGTGTTGCCTTCTGCGACTATTGCACGCGTATCACTAATCCTTGCTGACCACGTATCATGATACCGCCATGGATTTGATACATCATCGCGCTTATAACGGTAAATAACTTTTGTATAGCCTTCTTGTGCGTTCAGGAACGAATCTACCACCATCATCATCAGTTCATAATGAATGGTTTGCTCTCCCTCAATCGGAGTATACCATGTAGAATCCACCGTATAAATTTGATAGGTTCCATTCTTCAGGGGCATGTACGCTGCATCGTTCTGATTTATAGGTTCAGGATCAGACGAGCAAGACGTAAAGGCCCCGAATGCACTGATGAACAAATACTTAAAAAATCGCCTCACTCCTTCTTTATTTAGTTATTGGGTTATTAAGTCATTAGTAGTTTCGAAACCTTCGGCACAAAAAGTTGAGATGACAATCAGCCACACACTCAGACACATGCACACACTTGTCCCCCGCTGGCGGGGGTTGGGGGTGGAAAAAGATACTCTTCATACAATTGATTTATTGTTGTCATTCGTAATGATATCTGGTCTTTAAGTTATTGGTAACCAATGCCTGCAAACGAATAGATTTAATAACTTTCAGGCTAAATAACTCAATAACCTGATAACTTAATAAATTAACAATATACCCCCCAAAATAACGCGACATGGCGCTAAAAACTCTGGTTAAAGTAGGAAATATTTCCAATTTAAGTGATGCCCGTTACTGCGCCGGCATGGGCGTAGATATGTTGGGATATGTTGCCATTGAAGGTCAACCCAACCATGTTCCTTTTAAACTTTACCAGGATATCCGTGGGTGGGTTGCCGGTCCTTCTCCGGTTATTGAGTTGTATGGTTTAACGAAAAATCATTCCCTTGAGGAATTGTTAGAAAATTATCGCCCGGATTTTCTTGAAGTAAGCACTAAGGAACTTGATCACCTTCCATTCGCGTTGGAGCAATCCTTAATTGTAGCGATTCATTCCCACGCTGATCTTGATCAAATAAAATCATGGAAAGGAAAAATACATTATCTACAAATCAATGAAGAGCAAAAAGATCTCATACATGAAGCAAGTAAAATCGCTCCCGTAATTCTCAGCCTTCAGGCAACCTCCGGATTATCATTATTAAACACTCTTCCCATCAAAGGCATTGCTTTAAATGGAAGTGCCGAAGTGCGGCCGGGGTATAAGGATTATGATGATTTAGCGGAGGTGTTGGAGAAGTTGGAGATTGACAATTAGAAATTTTCATTTGTCGTTATTCTGTCGAGCGTTTTTCTGACTCGTAATTATCCAGAAAATATTACATAAACACTGAACTAAACCTTATTCAAAGAATTCATATTCAAAAAATTCAGGAAATATCCTTGAACACTTTTAATAGTCCGTTCCTTATCAGTGCCATATCTTATACATTCTTCATCTGACCATTTTTCGCTATCTCATTTCCATTTGTTTCTCCTTCGTCACGGGGTCCATTGGATTATTAAGAAAAGAGAAAAATATCAGCGCGCCTGCAACTACTATTGTTACTGCAGTCGATGCGAGACCAAGTCCTAGAATTCTCAGCCAATGAATCCTTTTGTCAGAATTGTCAGAGAATAACCTATTTGTCAAATATGTCAAACATGGTATGCAAACTAAGACCCCGAAAAAATTGGCGAAGTAGAGGAACTGAAATATCTCAAACGAAAACCAAGTCATAAGTCCACCAAAAAAGGTCGTAACCATTAGAGTCAAAAGTAGCCTTGTCCGCGGTTTCAATTGTCCGCTTAACCTTAGAAGTGTCAGCGTCAGCACAAAAACACAAATGGTCGGAAATATTGCAAATGCTTTCATTTATTTGTCCTACATCTTATGTCAACACATTAGTCCAAAATGAATTGCCGCTAACATCCCATCACTCCCCCTTCCCTATCGGCTTATCATTCCTTGACCATTCGCTCCATGACCCAACGTAGAGGCTGGGTATAGGCAAGCCGGCGTAATCCATGGCAAGAAGTGTATGGCAAGCCGTTACACCCGAGCCACAGTGAACGATTACATCATCAGGTTTTTTGTTAGCAAGTGCTCTTGTGTATTTTTCTTTTAATTCTGAAGGTGATAAATAAAAACCATCTTTATCAAGATTGCTGCTGAATGGAATGTTAACAGCACCTGGTATATGGCCGGCTACTGAATCAATGGGTTCCTGTTCACCACGGTAGCGCACTGCGTCACGTACATCAATGACGATCGAGTTCTTATCTTTTGCAGCCTTCTCCACTTCACTCATGCCGGCCAAAGGTAATTGCCAATCTTTTACAACATAGGGTTCAGATTTTCCTGGTTTCTCTTCTCCCACACTAACGGGAAAACCCGAAGCAATGGCAGCCTGGATACCGCCATCAAGCACCTGAACTTTTTCATGACCTATGGCGCGCAGCATCCACCACAACCGTGCGGCGGCATTAGCGCCATTCTTATCATCATAGATAACAACATGGCTGTTTGGTCCAATCCCTGACTGTGTCAAAACTTCTGCAAACTTCTGAGGTGAAGGTAATGGATGGCGTCCACCATCGGCGGCATTTGGTTTTATATCCGCAAGCTGATGTTCAAGATCAACATGAAGAGCTCCTTTGAGATGGCTTGCCAAATACTTCTCCCTGATGTTTGCTCCTGCGCGGGCATCAATAAGAACGTACGGTTCTTTAAACGCCATCAAAGCATCTGGTCTGATAAGTGGGGATATTTTCTCTGTCATGGGTTCTTTATGTTTCTCGTTATAAAAGTGCGCGATTGATTGATTTGAAAATACCAATAAGGGTATTAATAGTACAAAGGATAGTCGGGTGGTCATAATTGAAATCGGTCTTTAGGAAATGATTTGGACAGCGCTCCCTATAAAGATAGGAATGAAGGAGAAAACAGACAAGCACATCTGCTATCGCGTAAACAAAGTGAGTTATTAGGGTTTAATACCATTAACCTTTCTCACGCTGATCTGAACTTATACCGGTTATCGGCGGTGCGATGAATAATATCCCATCCGAGTTTCTTGTCGAGGTTATCGATGTAGACATCAATTGATGTATCGAATAAATAAATTTCAGATCCCCATATATTGTGAAGAAGGTTTTCCAGGCTTATACTCTTGCGCGGATTTTGAGCAAAGAAAAATAACAATTCAAATTCAGGTTTACTTAGTATAATTTCCTGTTCATTCACGCGTACCGAGTTTGATTTACGATTGATCTTCAGCTTCCCAATTCTTAACTCGGTAATACTTTTTCGAATGACGAATCGCTTCTTCAGCACAGAATTGATTTTATATGTAAGGGCCCGTAACCCAATTACTTTTTCAATAAAATCATCTCCGCCAGTATCGAGGGCGGCTTGTTGATAATACGATTCTGATTTGGCGGTGAGAAAGAAAATATAGGTTTCTGAAAATCGTTCTAACGAACGAAGTTCGCGGCAAATTTCAATGCCGTTAGGATGTGCCATCATGATGTCGAGAATGATCAGGTCAGGTTGAAAATCCTTGGCGACGCTTACAGCGTGCTCACTGTCCTGCAAAATCTTTACCCGAAAACCTTCCTTTTCCAGATTATATTCAAGTAAATCGAGAATGTCTTTGTCATCATCAACAACCAATACCCGAAAGGGTCTCTTATTTCCCATATCACTCGTTGGATAGAGGCAAAGATATCAAAGGTGTGTTACTACACTTTTACAGTGGTGTTAATTGTTGGTTATGAGTTAGTAGTTTATCGGGTTATTATGTGGCTATTTACTATTAACCAATAACTCAATAACCTATAACTTCTTAATAGTGAATTCTACTCTCCTGTTTAACTTTCTCGTCTCTGCGTTATCATTACTTGCAATAGGCTTGGCGCCACCGTAGCCTTTTCCACTAATGCGTTTGCCATCGATCCCTTTGGAAATGAGGTAAGACTTGACTGTTTCAACTCGCTCTTTAGAAAGGTTTACATTATCAGCCGCAACGCCCCGATTGTCTGTATGACCAGACAACTCAATCATCACCGTTGGATTGCTTTGCAGAAATGCCACGACAAGATCAAGCTCCGGATAAGATTCCGGCAGCAGGTTTGGTTTACCTTGTTCAAACAAAACACTTTTCAGGTTAACGGTAGTGCCACGCTCTACCGGCTGCAGTTGCCAGTTCATCTCCAGGGTTTTCATGGCATAATCTTCCACATCGAGTTTTTCCATGATGCTGATAAAGCCCGCCGCTTCAACTTTTACAGAATAGCCTCCTGGATGAGGTGCCAGCGTTACCTCATACCCATTAACACTACTTTCAACTTTCTTAACTTCTTCTCCTGTTATTTCGATAGTGGCATTAATAGCTTCACCCGTTTTTGCATTGTTGATCCTGCCAAACAACCTGATACCGTTGTTTACTATTGGTTCTGTCTCAAACACAGGTTCAACAGGCTTTTCAATAACTGGTGGTTCCTGCTTCAACTCTTCCGCCGTGTAAAATTTAATATCTCCATAACCATCGCTGTTTGTAGTGCTCGCAAAGGTTGCTGTCTTTGAATCAGGATAGGTACGAAAAAAAAGATCACGCCCTTCTGTGTTTACCTGGCTTCCCAGGTTTACAGGCTCAGACCATTTCGTCCAGCTTTCATCCAGGCGCGTAGCCGAATAAATATCAAAGCTGCCTAAACCTTTTCGTCCGTTCGTTGAAAAGTATAATGTATTTCCATCAGCGCTTAATGAAGGGCTCAGTTCCTGGAATTGTGTGTTGATTGAAGAACCCAGGTTTTTAGGAGCAGACCATTTTCCATTTGTGTCCTTTAATGTGACATAGATATCTTCAACACCATAACTCCCATAGGTTTCAGCAGAATAAACAAAAACACGATTGTCAGGTGAAACAAAGCCGCTTACAATAGAAGATTTATTCTGAAAATATGGAATAGTAATATTCGCGGGTTTCGACCAGCCACCGGAATTGTTTTGAGAAACAGAAATGCCCTGCGTCCGTGCGGCATCCGAACCGGAGCCGTAATGTCCCAACAGAAACATCTGTTCGCCATCCGGAGAAAAGCCAGCCACACCGTTATAATGCATGTCGTTCAATAATTTTCCGCCATGGACAGGGGCAGTCCAATGCCCATCTATTAATCGTGAAAACCAAATATCTCCAGGATCGCGTTTGCCTCCAATATTTTGAGGGTGATTCGCTATCGTAAAAAAAATCGCGTCACCCTTCGGACTTAACACTGCGTTTTGCTCATCAAATGGACTGTTGAGATTGCCTGTTGATGAAAGATTTCCCTGGGCAAACATAGAAGCCGAGAAGATCAAACTCACGGCAAAAAAATAAATACGCATAAACACTCTCTTATATTACTACTAAAAAATTTTTTATCACTTGCTTACCCACTGGTTTCCCCGCAATGAAAATCGCCAGGGCAACTTAGCATCTTCACCGGCATAATCAATACCGATCCTTCTGGTTACATCTATTTTTCCTCCCCTGCCGTTCCTTATATCTTCAAGCCAAATTTCATCATCTCCCAGGACTTTTCCATTCCAGGATCGATCAATTCCCATCGATTGGGTCAATTTGCCAGGGCCGGAGGTTAGATGTTTCAAATTCACAGAACCGCCTCGTCGTGTCTTCATGATCTCCACACCTTCTACCGGCTCCAGCGCACGAATCAAAACCGCTTCTGCTATACCCTCCACATTGGTTACAATATTAAAAAGATGATGCATGCCGTAACACAAATAAACGTAAGCATGTCCACCTTTTTTAAACATAACAGCATTTCGGTTGGTTAGCTTTGAACCATACGCATGACAACCTCTCTCCTTCCATGAATATGCTTCGGTCTCAACAACCATTCCACCGGTAAGCAATCCATTGATACGCGTATATAGTACCATACCCACTAAATCACGGGCAATCTTAACTACATTTTTGCGTTGATAAAAATCGAGGCCTATCTCCATTGAGAATTCATTACTGCCGGGTTTCTTTCCCGAATATAATCTGAATCAACAAACCTAAAAAAACTACGATAGCACATCCTATTATAACATACCATAGAAAAGCAAGGTCAGTAAAAAAGTAACAGTAGAACACAACTGTTTCTGCTACCAGCGCAGCAATGAAGACAGCCGTGCCCCGCACCCATTTCAAATAAAAAGCTGTTATAAAAATACCTAAAAGAGTTCCATAAAACAGTGAGCCGATGATGTTCACAAACTGTATAAGGTTTTCTGCAAACCTGGCTAACATGGCAAAGAGCATCGCTATCAATGCCCACATTATTGTGAACGCTCTTGATGCGCGCAAATAATGCCTGGGATCTGCTTCTTTTTTAAAAGATCGCTTGTAAATATCAACGGTTGTTGTGGAAGCTAATGCATTCAATTCAGAAGCCATGGATGACATCGCGGCGGAAAACATAACCGCGAGCAAAAGGCCAACAATACCGTGAGGCAGATGATTCATTACAAAATTCAAAAAAATGTAATCGCGATCCTGCGTCTTGGCACCGGCAACTGCACTTGCAATAACCTGCTTCACACTGTCCCGAACCTGCCGTTCCTGTTTGTCTATGGAATGAAAAGATTTCTTCGCTTCCTCCACCGCATCTGTATTCTTCTCATGGATACCCTTAACAAGTTGATTGACTGCAGCCGTTTTCTCCGTGTAAATTCTATCGTATTCATTTTCCAGTGCAATGATAGCGGGCGATGACACTGTCATTGCTTTCTCTTTTAATTGCTGATTGTAGAATACCGGTGGCTTGTGGAAAAGGAAAAAGACGAAGACCATTACACCAATAAAAAGAATGATGAACTGCATGGGGATTTTAAGCAGTCCATTAAAGATCAATCCCATGCGTGACTCGGCTATTGATTTGCCACCCAGGTAACGCGAAACCTGAGATTGGTCCGTTCCGAAATACGCGAGAAATAAAAATGTTCCGGCAAGAAGACCCGACCAAATGTTGTAGCGGTCATCAGGATCAAAACTTAAATTAACGAGGTTGAATTTTCCAAGCTCTCCGGCAACGGCAACTGAATCCCCGAACGAGATGCGATCAGGAAGCATTTTAATGGCAATGAATCCCGCCAGTAACATGCCCGTCATAATCACCGCCATTTGCTGGCGTTGTGTAAGACTCACCGCCGTCGTTCCTCCTGACGTAACATAAATTATAACCAACACACCAATAATTAAGGTAGTAGCTATAATGCTCCAGTTGAGAATTGCTGATAACACTAACGCCGGAGCAAATAAAGTGATGCCGACAGAAAGCCCTCTTAAAATTAAAAACAGTATAGCGCCTAACGTTCGTGTCTTTAAATCGAATCTTGATTCGAGGTATTCATATGCAGTGAAAACTTTGAGGCGATAATAAATGGGTACAAAAGTTACTGATATGATCACCATGGCAATGGGCAACCCAAAATAAAATTGAAGAAACCGCATACCATCTTCGGCTGCCTGGCCCGGTGTTGAAAGAAAGGTGATTGCACTTGCCTGCGTGGCCATGATGGAGATCCCTATCATCCACCATTTTTGTTTGTTATCGCCCTTAAGGTATGATTCTATGTTTTTGCTGCCACGCGTTTTGATCGTTCCATATAAAACGATGAACAGAATTGTGCCGAAGAGAATGATCCAATCTAAATAGTTCATGAAAAGATCAGGGTGATAATAAAGTAAACAATAATTTGAATGACTAGCGCACCGAGAACAAGGGCATACCAGGTTCTCCACCGTGCGAATATGGGAGGTTTCTCTTCGTTGTGTTCACTCATTAACGAGAACGTTTTTTAGTACTACTGCTTTCCTGTGTTTTTGGTTTTCCCAACGAAACAATATTAGCAAAAAGTTTATAAGCGCCTGGCACTCCCTCTGGTAACTCACGGAAAAATGACAAGCTGGTATAAACATAATATCCGTTACCATAGGGAGCAACAAGCAAGCTGCCATCCAATGCCTCTTCACCTTTATCATTCATAGATAATACCGGTGTAAAATGTTCGTCCCACTTGTCTGGAAAATATAGTCCGCGTTCTTGTGTCCAACCTTCAAAATCCTGCTCGGTAATTTTGTTAGGTGTTGTCAGTACAGGGTGACTTGGAGCAAGAAATCTTACCGCGGCATCTTCTTCTGTCACACGCTCTCTTGACAGAGAAAGTGTATAGGGAGAAAATTGGTTAGCTTCAAGTCCAAAACTTGTATTGTATTGAACAATCAGCGTGCCGCCATTCTTTACATAGTCGAGAAGGTCGGGCATTACATATTTTATCCGCTCATTTGTATTCAATGCACGAATGCCCAGCACGACAGCATCAAGTCTTTTAAGATTCTCGGTTGTCACTTCTTCGTTTTTCATTTCCCACACTTCATACCCCATATTGCGAAGTGCAGAAGGTATGTCATCACCGGCGCCGTTTATATAGCCTACAATCGTACCTTCTTTTTTCAGGTCGATACGTACAATGCGCGATGCTGATTTTGGCAAAAGCAATTGTGTTGGAATGTGATCATAACTTATTGTTTGTATACCAAAGTCATAAGACCTGGTTCCAACATCAGCGATCACCTTCATCGTTCCTGAGGACTCATTACGGGGTGGAATGATTTTAAATGTTCGTGTCAATTCTTCACCCTTTCTCTTAAGCTCAAAGTCAATCGATGCAGGTTCATGCGACCAACCTTCAGGCAACGATAGCCTCAATGATCCTTTGAGTGTTTCCTGGCTGTTTGATGTTACGAGCACATTGACATATTTAGGTTCATGTGTATTGAATATCCACACGCCGTTTGAAATTTTCATAAGAACAGGCGGTGCAATTTCAAGAGGTCGGTATTGTTCGCCCTTCACGGGATCAGTCCAACGATACACCAGCGGGCGGGTTAATTGGAAGTTTTCACCGCTTACTTTAAAATTAAATGTTACCCTAATGGCCGCATCATTCTCAGGTTTACCGATGAGGTTTTTGTTTTCAACGGTAAACAAGCCAACACTATGATCCTCTTTCAACCAGTAAGGATCTGAATATTCATGATCTTTATCGACTTTCTTTTTAGATTCAAACAATAGCTGCCCATTGTCAACCAGTGATGTATTCAAAGTAGAATCCCATGCTAATCCATCGGCATGAATTGATTCAATGACAACATCAATGCTTGAGCGATTGACAATCTCAACCGTAGCTTGTACCTGTTCACCCGGAGCAACGCGATATTGATCAGTCATTACATCGCAGTATAAGCCCAGGCAATCCGTAATAAGATCTGTAACTTCTTTTAATTTCCGTTCTTTCCAAATGCTTTTATCCAGAGACTGAATTTGTTTTTTGATTTGCAATAGCAAAGCGATGGAAGCCGAAGGGTTCTGAACATCAAATTCTTTAATAGCTTTTTCGACCAGCGGTTTAATTTTATCGCCGCCTTTTACGCGTAGCCATGTCGTGTTGATACCTTCAAAAAAATCTTCTTTACATGAATCACCTTTTACATATTCAAAAAATTCCAACTGTTCGCCACGTGTGCCCCGCGATCCGAAACCCTGACTTTTATGCTGACTTCTGCTTACCGCAGCGATTTCGGAATACGATTGACCGAGCAATGAATTGTATGAACCAACGTCAACGGTAACAATACCCGGTGTATTTCTATTGATGGTAGTGTTCCACCACCGGCCTGTGTTAGTATATAATCGTTTCGGTTTCCATGTGCCAAATTCTTTTACTTGTTCAGAGAATATTGCATCGTCTGCTGCCACATCAAAAGCCTGCTGTGCAAGTATCGCTGATGAAGTATGATGGCCATGTCCCGCGCGTTCATCTGCAGGAAAACGCGTGAGTACTACATCAGGTTGAAACTGGCGAAATACTTTTACAACATCGGAAAGAATTTCATCCTTACCCCAAAGCTGTAACGTTTCTTCTGCTGATTTTGAAAAACCAAAATCATTCGCACGCGTGAAGAATTGTTCTCCGCCATCAATTCGTCGTGCTGCTAACAACTCCTGCGTCCGAATCAATCCGAGCTGATCTCTTAACTCCGGTCCTATTAAATTTTGACCGCCATCACCTCGCGTCATAGAAAGATATCCTGTAGCCGCAAGACGGCCGTTTCCCATAAATGTTATAATGCGTGTATTCTCATCATCAGGATGAGCCGCCACATAAAGAACAGAACCAAGAAAATTCAGTTTTTCAAGCTTCAGCAATATCGCTGCCGCATCAGATTTAACAGGAGCTTGTGCATAGCTAAATACCGGTAATAACAACGCAAAAACAATTCGCCTCATGATTAGCATTTTATGCGAATTAACGTATAAAAATTAGAAAAGGAATAGTGAAAGGTTTTGAGTTATGTGTATAGCCGCTATGCCTTATGAATGGCTGTTATTAATGAGCATCATTTATTAATATATATTAATATAAAACATTTTATCAACAGATATTAACCAATGTTGAAAAGTAGGCAATAGGC
>CAZFRM010000040.1:0-28350 GCA_964521255.1 uncultured Roseivirgaceae bacterium | reverse complement strand
CAAAGCAACAGATTCAATACCTTTATGTAAAGATGTATTTGGTCGGGTGCTTACGGATGAAGTCTTTAAGGGAA
The DNA here is from genome assembly GCA_964521255.1 of uncultured Roseivirgaceae bacterium. Classification (GTDB taxonomy): domain Bacteria; phylum Bacteroidota; class Bacteroidia; order Cytophagales; family Cyclobacteriaceae; genus ZC4RG29. The sequence goes on along the minus strand of CAZFRM010000040.1, from coordinate 28,276 downwards.
CTAACACGATTGAGAGAATTGCCGCAGGAAAAGCAATACTGTCATATTTGAATCGGAACGATAATATTGTAATTGTATCGACTCACGACATTGAATTAGCGGACATGCTTGATCACGAATACGACTTATACCACTTCACCGAGACAGTTGAAAATAACGAACTACATTTCGACCACACCATTAAAGCAGGTCAATTAAAGACAAGAAATGCAATTAAGATTTTAGAATTGTCAAAGTACCCAGCTGACGTTACCAATGAGGCAAGACAAATAAGCTCGACTTTAGTGGCATCGAAGATAATGAGTAAGGAGTAAATGATCCAACGGCCAATGTTTGGATTATCTGAATCACTCGAATCACTAACTATTGATAATGACATTGACCAATTACCAATGACTAATACGCCTCCTTATGCACACTCTTTACTGCCCTCCCCGAAGGATCAAGCATATTTTTGAATGACGCATCCCATGCCAATGCTTCCGGTGTGCTGCAGGCAACGGAAGGAACGGAGGGGACAGTGGCTGACGCTGCGTCCGATGGAAAATGCTCGTTGAATATGGAGCGATAATAATATTCTTCTTTTGATTGAGGAGGGTTAATTGGAAATCTGAATTTCGCAGTAGCCATTTGCTCATCACTTACTTTATCGGCAACCATTGCCTTCAATGTATCAATCCAATTGTATCCGACACCATCAGAGAATTGTTCCTTTTGTCTCCAGGCTACACTCTCAGGAAGATAATCTTCAAAAGCTTTTCGCAACACCCACTTTTCCATTCGCCCGTTCTTTGCCATTTTATCCGCAGGATTCAGGCGCATGGCGACATCCATAAATTCTTTATCAAGAAATGGAACGCGTCCTTCAATTCCCCATGCAGCAAGCGATTTATTTGCCCGCAGGCAATCATACAAATGAAGCTTGCCTAATTTACGCACAGTCTCTTCGTGAAAAGCCTGTGGGGTTGGTGCTTTGTGAAAGTATAAATATCCTCCAAAAATTTCATCAGCGCCTTCACCCGACAAAACCATCTTAACGCCCATCGATTTAATGGCGCGCGCCATCAGATACATCGGTGTTGATGCACGTACAGTTGTTACATCGTAGGTTTCAAGGTGATAGATTACATCGCGTATTGCATCCAGCCCTTCCTGAATAGAGAAGATCACTTCGTGATGAACGGAGCCGATATGGTCAGCAACTTTTTTTGCTGCTGCTAAATCGGGTGAACCTTTTAATCCTACAGCAAAGGAGTGAAGTTGTGGCCACCATGCTGCTTTAAGATCCTGGCTTTCCACACGCATAGCAGAATATCTTTTTGCTACCGCAGATACAATGGAGGAATCAAGACCACCGGAAAGTAAAACACCATATGGAACGTCAGACATTAACTGGCGATGTACGGCATCTTCCAGTGCCTTTCTCAATACGGTTATGTCAGTGTTGTTATCTTTTACGGTATCGTAAGAACTCCAGTCTCTTTGATACCACTGTTTAACTTCTCCATCTTTGCTATGCAAATAATGACCGGCAGGAAACAATTCAATTTTAGGACAAATTCCTTCAAGGCATTTTAATTCAGAGGCAACATAGAAATTTCCTGACTTATCCCATCCCATATACAATGGAATGATTCCCATGTGATCTCTGGCAATGAAATATTCTTTTTTTTCCTGATCGTATAGTACAAAAGCAAAAATTCCATTTAGCTGATCAACGAAGTTTACGCCCTGTTCGCGATATAAAGCAAGGATGACTTCACAGTCGGATTGCGTTTGAAAGTTGTAGGGCTGCTTTAATTTTTTTCGGAGTTCCTGGTGATTGTATATCTCACCATTAGCCGCTAATACAAGATTTCTATCTTCGCTGTATAGCGGCTGGCCACCGCCAATAGGATCTACTATTGCAAGACGCTCGTGCGCTATAATAGCTTTATCGCCATGATATATTCCCGACCAATCCGGTCCACGGTGGCGTATCTTTTTTGCTTGTGTGAGAACCTGCGTTCTTATCTCTTCAGAGCCCGATTTCAAATCAAATACGCCTACAATTCCGCACATGGTATTCGTTTTATGATATTTTACTTTTAAAAAACGGGCAAGTTAAGCGTGCTGGGTATATCTTCCAAATTCATCCAAACTCACTATTATCCGTTGATGAAATGTATCGGGAATTTATTTTATTAGATTTCCTGACTTTATATCTTTATCGGAATTCAATAATCGGAAAGTCATCAATTCTTAATTACCGACATATGAAAAGAAGCATCTTATTTCTACTTGCTATCACGCTTACTACCACTTTTATCTTTGCTCAGTCAAAAGAAGAAAAAGAAGTGGCTGCTGCGGTTGAAAATCTTCGCAAGGCTTTGATAAGTGGTGATAAGGCATCATTGGAAAAAATTGCAGCCAGTGAGTTGACGTATGGACACTCAAGCGGATTGGTAGAGGATAAAGCGGCATTTGTAGAAGCCCTTGCCAGCGGTAAGTCTGACTTTGTCAGGATTGATCTTACTGAGCAAACTATCGAAGTAATTGACGGCGATCTTGCCTTAGTCAGGCATAAACTTCAAGCAGAAACCAATAATGATGGAAAACCAGGTACTGTCAACATTGGTATTCTGTTGGTTTGGAAGAAGCAAAAAGGAGAGTGGAAATTAGTGGGTCGCCAGGCGTTTAAGTTATAAACTACTTATTGATTTAAGTGCTAATCCACAATCAGGGCATACGTTGTCTTGTGGCATGAGTTTGAAATGACAGGCAGGACAATTATCCATAACAACAACTTCATTCGCTTCATTTAAATTTTCTGAAGTTTCTTCATAATCGGAATCAGAAGTGATAATCCATACGGCAATATTTATTGCAATTAAAGACCAGCCCCCGAAAATTATTCCCAGAATAATCCAAACAGTCTTTTTCATGTTGAATTTTTCTGCTATCGAATAAGACCAGGACACAACAATTAACCTTACCAGGATATTCAGGGTTATCACAACCGTTAAGGCAGATTCAGGATTAGTGCCATTTGGAAGGTTAACAAAAGCGAGTGCAACCATTAGAACACCTACAATGAGTGGCCCCACTGTCCACGAAGGTTTTTCAGTATTTTTTTGAATGGTTGGACTTTCTTGTGGTGTATCGTATTCAATACCCCGTTCAATTAGAATACTTTCAGCGATTTGTATAGCTGTTTTATGATACGTGTTTCTTTCAGTTGTTACGATCCGTAGAATCTCATCATTACTTTTATTTCTAAACAGATCAATGGTCTTGTGATCCATAGCAGTAGGTTTAGGACAGTTGGTTGATACGACAAGTTGACCCGAGGTAATCGTTTTGGTCGGGGAAAGGCTGATTTTACAGTTCAATCCTGTTAGTTGGTGTACGAATGGTTAATGTACGGGCGGTGCATAAATTCAGAAAACCATCTTTTTTGGCTTCATTCGTCCAACGACCTGTAATTTTTTCACTTTTTGAACCGGGACTTGAAGTGAGTTTGAAAATCTTCGGCTCAAGAAGTTGAGATGACATCCAGGCCACACACTCATTCACATGTACACACTTGTCCCTCCCGATTGAGATCGGGACGGGGGGAGGGGGTGGAAAACGATACACTTCAAACAATTAAATTTCTTGTCATTGGTAGCGTATATCCGACTTGCTTTAATATCTTCTTCAGATTTGTTTAATTTCTCCTGACCCAATCCTTCCTCAGCATTTCTATTTTTTGCAACGTTAGATCGTCTTCAAGGCGGCTAAGCCATTCAATGCGTTCTATTTTTTTTACGGATGAGTTCATAGATGCTTTTTAAGAATTAAACCGGATCAACATCAACCACCACGCGGGTATTTCGATGTTCCTTTTGCTTCAATAAATCACTGACAGTCTCCTGAATCCTGGACTTTGCTATTGAAAGATCTATTGTTCCTCGTTGGATTTTGATCAAGGTGGTCATCAAATATTGATTTCTGATTTTGGAGATCATGGGTTCACCTGGTCCCAAAATTCGAACGCCCTCTAAATTTTTTCGCAGCAGTTCGGTAAGCGCAACAGCAGAATTTTTCGCAGCTTTCTTATCCGTATGCTTTGTTGTTATTTCTATTAGCCGAGTGAAAGGGGGGTAATGGTGATTATGTCGATCTTGTATCTGCGATTGATAGAACTCATCAAAACTGTGATTAAGAATGGTTAGCAATAAAGGATGGTCAGGACTGGAAGTTTGAATCACAACTCTTCCCGGCTTATCTCTTCGTCCTGCGCGGCCACTTACCTGGGTAATCAATTGATAAGCGCGTTCATACGATCTAAAGTCGGGGAAATGTATCATCCGGTCGGCATTAAAAATTCCTACCAGACTTACGTGATCGAAGTCAAGTCCCTTTGTTACCATCTGTGTGCCTACAAGAATGTTGGTTTCACCTTTCTCAAATTGATCGATGATCGTTTCATACCCGGTCTTTGAACGTGTTGTATCAAGATCCATGCGCTGCACATTGGCTTCCGGGAATTGAAGTTTTAATTCTTCTTCCAGTTTTTCTGTACCATAGCCAATTGTTTTGATTCTGGTTGAAGTACATGTAGGGCAATGGTGAGGTAGGTTTTCTTTATAACCACAGTAATGACACACCAGCGCCTGGCGATATTGATGATAGGTGAGACTGACCGCGCAGTTGATACATTTTGGTACCCAATTGCAATCTTCGCAGTTCACGGTTGGCGAGTAACCGCGACGATTTTGAAAAATAATTACCTGCTCTTTTTTATTCAGGGTTTCTTCAATGCTCTTCAAGAGAAGTTGTGAGAATTCTCCCTTGATTGTTTTCTGCATTCTCTCTTTTCCCATGTCGGCAATTTGCACTACAGGCAGTTGAGCTTCACCGAATCTTTTATCCAGTTTAACAATGCCATACTTGCCCTGTTGTGCATGATAATAACTCTCCACAGATGGTGTAGCGGATCCAAGAAGTACTTTCGCGTGATGCATTTGTCCGGTTATCATGGCTACATCCCGTGCATGATAGCGTGGCGCAGGTTCCTGTTGTTTATAAGATGCATCATGCTCTTCGTCAACAATGATTAGTCCAAGGTTATCGAAGGGCAGGAAAATAGAAGAGCGTACGCCGACTACAAATTTGAATCTTCCGGAGAGAACACCTTTCCACACCTCGACCCGTTCGTTGTCAGAGAATTTGGAATGATATATTCCCATTGTATTACCAAATATTTTTTTAAGCCGCTGAACAATTTGAGTAGTCAGCGCAATTTCAGGAAGCAGGTAGAGTACCTGTGACCCGCTTTCCAACGCTTGCTTAATTAAATTAATGTAGATCTCCGTCTTGCCGCTACCGGTTATACCATGAAGTAATGTGATATTTTTTTTACTAAAGCTTTGAAGTATTTCGTATTGCGCATGCTTTTGCTCTTCACTTAATTGAATGTGAATTTCATCCTTCATTTCCGCTGACTCAAAACGAGAAATGATGATTTCGAAACTTTCAAAAATATTATTCCTGATGAGTGTATTGAGCGATGATTCCGATAAATCATCCGCTAATAATTTCTTGCGCGATATACCTTCCTTATTTGAGGTTGCATCTTGCAAGACGGGTACGTCCTGTAAATACTTTAGTACAATACTTTCCTGTTTCGGCCGGGCAGCGAGTACTTCGAAAAGTTTTTCCAGCGCTTCGGCATTACTGTAAGCTTCTGTAAGTCTAACCTTGTTTTCAGTTTTGGGTTTATACTTTTCCTTTACTTCTTCAAACAGTATGATAGCTTCCTTTCCGGCCAAGGATTTGAGTATGCTGTAAAGGTTTTTTACCCCGAGAAGTTTTGATATTTCAGAATAGCTGATCGATTCCTGTTCAAGTCGTTTAAGAAGGATGATTTCTTTTTCAGAAAAATTCTGTTCGCTTTCATCCAATGTAAAGGAGGGATGAATTTGTACCATGGATTCGCTGGATAGTTTAAGCCCGGATGGTAAAGCTGCATTCATCACTTCACCCAGTGTACACATATAGTACTCAGCGATCCACTTAAATATTTTAAACTGTTGATCACTTATTACAGGAAATTCATCGAGCAGCTCAAGAATGTACTTTGCTTCATATTCGCCCGGTGGCTGTTCATGGATATTAGCTACTATGCCGGTAAGTATTTTTCGATCACCAAATTGAACGATGGCCCGTTGCCCGACTTGAATTTTGTCATTGACGTTGAAGGGAACACGATACGTGAATAGTTTGGGAATAGGCACAGGGAGAAGCATCTCAGCGAAGAGCGTGATTTTAGAATTGTCTTGATCGAAGATGTCCACCGGTTCTGTCACATTGCAGTAAAACCATTAAAAATAAAGAGCTAACGGCGCATCCCCAAACAAGAGCGCGCATAGCACTTTGCCGGTGACACAAGGTGACAATATCGAGCCAAATTTGCCTTAGGGAAATTCCAAATTTAAAAGCTGAATAAAAGATAAGATCACCCTAAACATTATTACGCTATTGCTGCAAATCGCGCAGTAACAACACATGATCACGCTTATTCTGATATGTTTGTAGCAACCGTTAACTGGAATAAATTAGGGTTGCCGACAGCGAATTACTTCTTCCGTTTCAAAACCTTTTGCACAGCCTTTACTATGTTCTCTGCGCTTAAGCCGTATTTTTTTAACAGATCGGTTGGTACACCACTCTCGCCAAAGCTGTCGTTAACGCCAACCATTTCAAGAGGCTTGGGATTGAATCGGGATAGTACCTGGGCAACGCTGTCGCCTAGTCCTCCATTGATCTGATGTTCTTCACATGTTACAGCACAACCTGTTTTTTCCACAGAAGCAAGAATGGCTTCAACATCAAGGGGCTTGATAGTATGAATGTTAATTACTTCAACGCTTATTCCTTGTTCAGCAAGTTTAGCTTCTGCTTCAATTGCTTCCCATACAAGGTGTCCACAGGCGAAGATGGTAACATCTGATCCTTCAATCATTTTATCAGCTTTTCCAATAACAAAGGGTCTGTCCGCTGCGGTAAAGATCGGCCAATTAGGTCTTCCAAAACGAAGATAAGTCGGGCCTACATGATCACCAAGAGCCAGGGTTGCTGCTTTAGTTTGATTGTAGTCGCACGGTACGATTACCGTCATGCCCGGAAGCATTTTCATCATGCCAATATCTTCCAATATCTGGTGCGTTGCTCCGTCTTCGCCAAGCGTTACCCCGGCATGCGATGCACATATCTTTACATTTTTTCCTGAATACGCTATCGACTGGCGTATTTGATCATAGACGCGGCCTGTTGAAAAATTAGCAAAGGTTCCGGTGAAAGGAATCTTGCCGCTGATTGATAATCCGGAAGCAATTCCCATCATGTTTGCTTCGGCAATACCAACCTGGAAAAATCGTTCTGGAAATTCCTTTTTGAAGTCGCCCATTTTTAATGAGCCGATCAGGTCGGCACAAAGGCCTACTACATTTGAATTTTTTCTGCCCAGTTCCAGTAGCCCTACGCCAAAGCCGGAACGGGTATCTTTTTTTTCAGTGAAGGTGTACTTGGTCATTCTTTTGTTAAGTTATCGGTTATTGGTTAATACTTTTTACCTGATCATCTTAAAGAATCTTTTCCATCGAACCTTATTGAAGAAGCTTGAATTATTATCCAGCGATAGCCAGATAAAAAATGCTTTGCCTACAATGTGATCTTCAGGAACAAATCCCCAATAGCGGGAGTCAAGTGAGTTATGGCGATTGTCTCCCATCATGAAATAATAATTTTGATTGAAAGTGTACTCGGTAACTTCCTTGCCGTCAATCATCAGCTTGCCGTTTTCAATCTTTGCATCTTTATTATGATCATATTCCTGAATGGTGAAGCCATAGATGGCCAAAGTAGAATCATTGACAGGAATTGTTGCGCCTTCCTTTGGTATCCAAAGTGGTCCAAAATTGTCAGCACTCCATTGAACATACTTTAATGAATCAGTGGTTGTATACGATAGCCCGCAATAGTGGGAATAAGGAAATACGTCAAATGTTTCTCTCAGTTTTTCTTCTTCAATACTTTTAATATAAGGAAGCTGTTTCATCTCTTCCATCTTCTCATGCGTAATCCACATCCGGTAAATCATTTCATTCCCGGCACCACGACCGATCGGATCGTAATCTTCTGGTCCAATACCAAGCTTGTTAAGATTCCTTTCGTTGATGGCATCGTTAGAGGTTACAAAGTAGCTCAATTGCATATCCGGTGGCTTAGCCGAAGTGGTTCCATTTACAACTACTTCGCCATTTACAACCCGAAGCGTATCTCCCGCAACAGCCACGCAACGTTTGATGTAATTGGTTTTTAAATCGACAGGATATTTTTTTCCTTCATTTAGCTCTTTCGGTGGAACGTTAAAGACCACTACATCCTCGCGTTTAACATGCGAAATACCCGGAAGGCGAAATTGCGGAAGCTTGATCAACTCTGTATAGGATGGAATATTGGTAAACCAGATCTTTTGGTGTGTCAGAGGCACCTGAATTGGTGTTGAGGTTGTTCGTGTACCGTAATGAAATTTGCTTACAAAGAGGAAGTCACCCACTAAAAGAGAATTCTCCATTGAAGGTGTGGGGATGGTGTAAGCTTCCATGATCAGCCATCGGATGAGGGTGGCTGCTACAACGGCAAAAACGATGGCATCTACCCATTCACGGGTTTTAGACTTCGGTTTCTCTTCTTTTTCGGCTGATTTTTCCCAGAACTTCCAATTCATAAATAGCTAATGAGTCAAAATAAGGATGCAAATAAAGGCAAAAATATCATTATGGTGATAAGTCGCTGGAGGGTGGTTAAAATTTCAGGTAATCATCCATAGAAAGCACACCTTTTTTGCCGGGGAGCCATTCAGCCACCATAACAGCGCCTAAAGCGAAGCCTTCACGGGAGTGCGCAGTATGTTTTATTTCGATATCGTCAACAGGCGATTCATATTTTACTACATGGGTTCCGGGTATCTGGGCGATGCGAAAAGATTTAATCAAAAGGTCCTGATCATTCTCACTGTTTTCGCCTACCCATTTTTTTTTGCGATCAATATGATTAATGATTCCTTCTGCCAGCGAAATAGCTGTTCCGCTGGGCGCATCTTTCTTTTCTGTGTGATGAACTTCATCCATTCTTACATCGTAGTCATTAAAACCGTTCATGATCTTTGCGAGGTACTCATTTACCTTAAAGAAAATATTTACACCCAAACTGTAGTTTGACGCATAGAAAAAGGTGCCGTCATAAATTTTGCATAAGTTTTCAACATCCCGCCTTCTGCTTAGCCACCCGGTTGTTCCACACACAACAGGAATACCCCGTTCAAGACAACGTTCAATGTTATGGAAGGCAGCATCGGGGTGAGAAAATTCTATAGCAACGTCAGCATTTGCTTTATCAAGTTCATGTTGGTTATCAATGTCGATGCGACCTGCAATGGTATGTCTTCTTTTCAGCGCAATGCCTTCAATGACTTTACCCATTTTGCCATATCCGATCAGGAGAATTCTCATAAAAAATAAGTCTGCCTTAAATGTGTGAGCAATAAGGTAAACTTTTTATTAAGGTCAAAACTTTAGGAATATTGAAAACCCCGCCTGCTGGCCGAGAACAATATCATTCTTTAACATGGGTTCGAATTTCACCTGCAGGTTTGGATTGACATCGAATTCTTTAAGATGGGCATCGACATTAGCATCAATTATCTGTAAAATATAAACACCGACCATGATGACGATGAAGAAATCGCGTTCGCGGCGGGCCTGATCGATTGCCGGCCGCAATTGAGCTTCCGTGAATCCTTCCGGACTTTCACTCTCACCGGTTTCTAAAATGTAGAACAGTTGTTCCTTATAATCCTTATAATAGTTTTGATAAAGATTAATGGCGTATCCGGTTGCAAACATGCCACCATAAACAAGGGGAAGCTTCCAGTATTTCTTATTGTAAATCTGACCTAATCCAGGCAGCACGGCAGCATACAAAGATGCTGTCGCAGGGTTAAATCTCTTGGCGTAGGATTGGATGCGAATCGTGTCGGATTCGTCCAGTTCGGAAAGGGCAGGCTTGATTACATCAATGGAATCTTTCTTTGGCTCCTGAGCCAGTGCACCAAGACTACTTAAAATCAACAAAAAAGAGATTACCAGTTTATACCTCATCAAACTTTCAGGATGTCCAGAACCCGGTTCAAGTCCTCAACAGACAGGAACGGGATGCGAATTTCGCCTTTTTTTCCGTCACTTCTCACAACAACACGAGTGCCAAAGTGTGAGGAGAGTTTTGATTGAAGCTGTGTGATTTCTTTTGATGCAGGAGATGTTTCACCTGTGGTTGCACTTTTTGGCTGCGACTGACTGTTAGAAAGCTCCCGTACCAGCTCTTCAACTTTTCGAACAGAGAGTTCTTCTGAAAGTGTTTTCTTAAAGATGTAAAGCTGCTGGTCCGGATTCTCAACATTAATGATAGCCCTGGCATGTCCCATAGATAACTTGCTATCGCGAACAGCAATTTGAATATCGGGAGGGAGTTTAAGCAATCTTAAGTAGTTGGTTACGGTTGCCCGGTTTTTTCCTACACGCTCACCAAGTTCTTCTTGCTTGAGGTTACATTCTGAAATGAGTCTCTGATAACTCAGGGCAATTTCAATAGCATTGAGGTTCTCACGCTGAATGTTTTCAATCAAGGCCATTTCCAGCATCTGCTGATCGTCAGCCAGGCGTATGTAGGAGGGAATGCTGGATAGTCCTGCAATCTTTGATGCCTGAAATCTCCGTTCACCGGAGATCAATTGATACTGATCCCTGGCAAGTCTTCTTAACGTGATGGGTTGAATGATACCATGTACTTTAATGGAATCGGCAAGCTCCTGAAGTGCCTCCTGGTCAAAATGAGAACGTGGCTGGAAAGGGTTTACTTCGATTTGATCAATTGGGATTTCCGTAAGGTTGCTGGTAGGGGCAACCTGACTTATCGGTATATCTACTTCCAACCGGTCTTCATCAGGACTATCACTTAAAAGTGCATTAAGTCCTCTTCCTAAGGCTTTCTTTTTACTCATTTGGCTCCGTTTTTATCCAAAATTTCGTTAGCAAGATTAAGGTAGCTGATAGCGCCACGGCTTTCTGCATCGTGGATTATCACGGGTATCCCAAAACTTGGAGACTCGCTAAGTTTTACATTTCGTGGGATAATAGTTTTAAAGGTCATTTTCTGAAAATGTGTTCTCACTTCTTCAACCACCTGGTTTCCCAAGCTTGTCCTTGAATCATAAAGTGTCAGTAGTATTCCTTCAATCTCAAGTTTGGGATTTAAACGCGTCTGTATAATCTTAATTGTATTTAATAGTTTACCCAAACCTTCCAGGGCAAAGTATTCGCATTGCACGGGAATTATAACTGAATCGGCAGCAGTAAGCGCATTGATTGTAATCAGGCCGAGTGAGGGTGAACAATCAATAATTATATATTCATAGTCGTTCTTCAGCTTGGCGAGGGCATCACGCATTTTTTCTTCGCGGCGTTCAATACTAACCATTTCCACTTCAGCTCCCACCAAATCAATGTGGGAAGGCATGATCTCCAGGAACTTGATATGTGAATTCTGAACCACAGCGTCTTTAGGTTGTACACCGTCAACCATGCATTCATAGATGCCACTTTCAACTTCTTTAGGATTGATACCAAGGCCCGAGGTTGAATTCGCCTGAGGATCTGCATCTACTAACAAAGTCTTGTGCTCGAGAACAGAAAGGCTCGCTGCCAGGTTAATGGCCGTTGTCGTTTTTCCCACTCCGCCTTTTTGATTCGCTATTGCAATAATTTTTCCCATCCCTGCAATTAAAGTTTAGTTTAAAAAATACCGGCACGATGTCGGGCTACAAATATAGATGAATTCATATAGCGTCGTGGAACGTCGTGGAACGTATTATCCACAAAAGGTCAACAAGTTATCCGGAAGTAGTTATTGGTTATTAGGTTATTGAGTTATTAAGGGTAGTAGGTGCTTATAACTCAATAACTTAATAACCTAATCACTAACTACTTCTTCTTCTTCTTTGTTTCTTCCGAAGTCTTGCGGGCAGCTTCACTGGCCTTCATCGCTTCTTCCAGTTTAGTCATGAACTTTGATTTTTTACTGGTGCCAGATGCAATCTTCTTCCGGTTTTCTTCCAGCACCAATTTGATTTTGTCTTCATTAACAAATCGCTTGATGATGGCTTGTTGTGCAAACGTCGCTAGGTTGGAAACGAAATAATAAAATGTGAGCCCGGTTGGGAACGAATTCAAAACAAAGAAAAAGATGATCGGCATGATGTATTGCATTGACTTCATCGGTCCCTGTACCGAAGTCAATTGATTATTTTGCCAGGTATAAATCAACGTTGAGATCGTCATCAGCACGGTGAAAAGACTGATGTGATTTCCTACACCAAACGGAATTGCAAAAGGAAGCCTGATGAGAGAATCATACGTTGAAAGATCTTCTGCCCACAACAAAGGTTGTTGCCTGAGTTCAATGCTATTCGGGAACAAATAAAACATGGCAAAGATAATGGGCATCTGCAGCAACACGGGTATACAACCACTCACCGGATTAACGCCTACCTGCTGATAAAGCTTGAGTTGGTCTTGCTGCGTCTTGGCCATATCATCTCCATTCTTCGCCTTGATTTCATCCAGCTCTGGCTTTAGCACTTTCATTTTAGCCATGCTGAGGTATGAACGATAGGAGAGTGGCGCAAGCACCAGCTTCATTAATATCACAAGAATGATAATGATGATACCGTAGTTACTCAGGTGTAGTGTGAGGAAATGAAAGACCGGGAAGATGACAAATTTATTTACCCAATAAACCGGTGGCCAGCCGAGGTAAACATTCTTCTGAAAATTTTCCGCTACTTTTCCAATCATCTGGTAATCATTCGGACCAAAGTAAAATTTGAATTGCGCTTTGCCATCGGAAAGATCACTCCTGGAAATATTCAGTTTTACATTGGCTCTTTTTACGACAGAAGTATCAGATACATTAGTTGATAGTTCTAATTCACCCACAGCGAAATTATTCATCGCGATGAAGGATGAAAGAAAAAATTTCTGCTTGATGGAAACCCATTGCAGTGATGAAAGAGTTTCTTGTTCTGTATCGGTGGATCGCTCTGGCAAATAATCAAAGCCATCTTCGTCGTAATAATTTATCGTAGTGTTATTGCGGGTATCGGTAATATCTTTTTCGGTAGGGCGAATAGCCTGGTTCCAGATGAAGTTCAGGTTATCGCCTTCAAGTTGATTATTGAACCCGGAGCTTTGTACGTTATATTTTATCTCATATCCCTTATCAGGAATTGTGTAACGATGGATGAGCGAAGTTCCATCACTTAATTTCAAATTGAAAGTAAGAATGGTAGAGTCGCCGGAACGTTGTTGTTCGCTATCATAATAAAGAGAATAGAGATCAAGCTCTTTACCCTTAAACCTTGAAAGAAGTTTGAAGGAAGTAGAGGTTGACTGAACCAGTTTAAGTGGTTGCTTGAAATAGGTTTTGTAGTTATTAAGTTCCAGCTCTTTGATTACGCCACCATGATTGCTAAAGGACAAAGTGAATTCCTCTGTTTTAATGTCGATAAGTTTTTCACTTCCGGTAATATATTTTGAAAGATCACCATACGTCGCATTCAGAGCGCTATCACTTTGAATTGGCGCTGCGGTGGCGGAGTCGATTACAGATGGGACGACAGCCTCTGTTGCCTGCGCTTGTTCGGCCGGTGTTTTTGGCTGTGGCTGCGGAGAAAACCAATAAAAATATGCTAACAGTAAAACTGCAATCAATGTAAGTCCTATGGCCGAATTTCTATCCATTCAAGTATTTATGGTTTATGGTAAACTTCATCTTTGGTTAATGTTAAAGGTTAATAGTAAGAGCGTGTATGATGTTTCGTTTCAACAATTAAAATTACCCATCTTAAAATATTAAACCCCAATAACTCAATAACCTAATAACTAAAACATTAACTAATAACTTTTCCTCCGCTCAATAGCCGCTTCTATAAATTTCACAAAAAGAGGATGCGGGTTCAGCACGGTACTGCGCAGTTCAGGGTGAAATTGAACGCCAATAAACCAGGGATGATCTTTTAGCTCAACTACTTCTACAAGGCCTGACTCCGGATTTATGCCTACCGCTTTCAAACCTGCCTCCTCGATCTGTTCAAGGTATTTATTGTTGAACTCATACCTGTGCCGATGACGCTCGGTCACCAACGTCTCCCCATATATGTGATGAGCCTTGCTTCCCTTTTTAAGTTTACATTCATAGGCACCCAATCGCATCGTTCCACCTTTCTCGGTGATTTTTTTCTGCTCCTCCATCATATCGATCACCGGATTCTTCGTCTTTGGGTCCAGTTCAGTTGAGCTTGCATCCAACTTTAGCACATGACGTGCGAATTCAATTACAGCGCATTGCATACCCAGGCAAATGCCGAGAAAAGGAATTTTATTTTCTCTTACATAGCGAATCGTTTCGATCTTACCTTCCATGCCGCGTTCGCCAAATCCGGGTGCTACGAGTATACCATCCAACCCTTTTAATATTTCTGGTGCAGTTTCAGCATTGATATCTTCCGATGAGATCCACTTGACATTTACTTTGCAGTCGTTTTGTGCGCCTGCATGAACAAAGGCTTCATTAATGGATTTGTATGCATCAGGAAGTGATACATATTTTCCAATAAGTCCAATGTTTACTTCTTCCGTTGGGTTTTTAAGTCTGCCTAAAAAGTCTTTCCATTGCTCAAGATGCGGATCTTCTTTTGATGACACCTTAAGTTTCGCAAGTACACGTTCATCAAGTTTTTCTTTTTTCATGAGCAGCGGCACATCATAAATAGTGTCTGCATCTATGGCTTCAATTACAGAGTTCAGGTGAACATTGCAAAATAATGCCAGCTTTTTCCGGATTTCCATAGGAAGCGGCATCTCTGTTCTGCAAGCTAGGATGTCTGGTTGAATCCCAGCCTCTAATAATTGTTTGACGGAATGCTGAGTTGGTTTAGTCTTTAATTCTTTAGCGACTTTAAGATAGGGTATCAAAGTAAGATGGATAACTATCGCGTTGTTAGGACCGAGTTCCCATCGCACTTGCCGCACGGCTTCAATGAATGGAAGTGACTCGATGTCACCGACACACCCACCAATTTCAGTTATGATAAAATCATACTGGCCGCTTTCACCCAGTAAAAAAATGTTCCTCTTGATTTCATCCGTGATATGCGGAACTACCTGGACAGTCTTTCCAAGGTATTCGCCTTTCCTTTCCTTGGTAATTACATTGTTGTATATCCTTCCGGTTGTAACATTGTTAGCCCTTGAGGTGCGAACGTTGAGGAATCTTTCATAATGGCCAAGATCCAGGTCGGTTTCTGCTCCGTCATCTGTCACGTAACACTCACCGTGCTCGTATGGATTGAGTGTTCCCGGATCGATGTTAATGTAGGGATCGAATTTTTGGATTGTAACTGTGAAGCCCCGTGCCTGAAGTAACTTGCCTAATGAGGCTGATATAATGCCCTTTCCAAGTGATGAAGTTACACCCCCGGTAACGAAAATATACTTTGTTGATGTCATAGGTCCGTTTAACCGGGCACAAAGGTAATTTTAAAGTTTTAAGTTTAAAGTCTAGGATTTAAAGTTTAAACCATTTCAGGTTAAAAATTTTAGCGCATTGCGTAAAGCACAGACTTGCCTTTTTAATTTCCATAAACATCCATAATACATTTATTAAAATTAAGTTAAAGACTTTGTTTGAAGTTAAACTTTAATTAAGCAGGATTTGACATTTGGCCTGTTGATCTCTCCCAATCGGTACATAAGATAATTGATTCATTGAATTTGGCTAATCGGCTAATTGTCACATTGGCCAATTAAAACCGGGCCGTTCGTCACCTGATCCAGTTGACTTATTCTCCATAGTATCTCTTTGCCGAGTAAAGGGGTTTTTGGCAAAACCTGCAGGGTTTCCTTTCCTAAAGCAATATGAATTTATGAGGTGTCTATGTCATTTAGTTGCGCTTCGGTCGGGGTTGAAATCGGTTAGAGAATGGGTGTGAGAATTTTTATACAACTGGCATTTGCCATTTTTTTGACGCTCGTAATAAGCGAGGTGAAAGCACAGGCTTGTTTGATGGAGCCTGGATTTGCCTTCCTCACCAGCAGCCGTGGTTGTGCTCCCTTTACCGTACAAATTGAAACCCTCTATCTCCAGTCTACACCGGGAACCAGGTATTATGTTGATTGGGGTGATGGTACAGCGGAGGAAATTTACACTCAGATCAATACCAGAGGCGTTGTACTTCAACATACCTATCCAAACTCTCCAGTTGATTGTGGCTATGATGTTACAATAGATGCTTCCAATGGCTGTAACCCTAGAGGTGAAGTGATACCCATAACAACGCAGGTTATAGTCTGGACCAACGACGTAATTTCTATCAACCCGGGAGTATTCAGAGTTTGCCAGGGGTATGCAGCAAACCTTCGATTTGTTGATAATAGTGACTGGAATTGTTTTCCCCGGGCAACACGTGAAAACAGCGAACCGCGTTGGATTCAGTGGATCTATGGTACCGGCACTCCAGCCAATCAAATCCCCGGAATGCGCGTGAATGGATCTGTTCCAGGTTCTTTCCCTTATCGGAATCCGGCGCCATTAACAAATCCATTGTATCCCATTTATTCTCCGGGACAGCAAAGTTTACCCATTAATGTTCCTGTAACTACACCTGCAGATATTGGAAAAGAATTCCAGATTACATTAAGAAACTGGAACCAATGTAATCCTTATGATAACAACACCGCCGATGGTAACGGGCATAATCCGGTAAGTGGAAATCTTGCCAATGGCGACAATGCACCTCAGGTTACCACTGCAAGAGTGGTTATCGTGCCAGCACCGGATCCTACATTCGTTACACGATTAGGCAATTCATCCGGCCCAATACAATCTGTTTTTTGTATTGATGATGACATTTACTTCGGCAATAACACACCGCCTATTAGCGGTGCCAGTTTCAGATACACATGGGAATTCTACGGAAACAGTACAGGCACAGGTTCTCCACTTTCCACCAGCACGCAGACCAATCCAACGTACAACTATACTGTATCCGGTCAGAAATTAATACGGCTTAGAGTGAGGGATGCCAATGCAGCTGGTAGTTGTGAGGCAATATTTGATAGAGTAATTACCATTTCTCCTTCTGTTACTGCACAGATACAGGTAACAGATTTATCAAACAATCCTATCACACCTGATTTTTGCCAGGAAGCTGCAACGCCATTTACAAATTTCAATGCGCGTTTTATTGATGCATCTTTTGGTTCACCTACCGCCACTACGCAATACCGGTGGGAGTTCTTTGATCAAAATAATAACATGGTTTTCGAAGCACCCACAGCAGGGGCTTTCTCTACTACTCCGCTCGGTCCTTTTGACAGAGTATTTACAACCAAAGGTATTTACCGTGTAAGGCTGCGCATTCGCGATAACGTAACTTCTTGTGAATCGGTAGATGAAAAGTTTGTTCGTGTATTTGAAAAACCTGTTCCCGTCTTCACATTCAATCGCGTCTGTGAAGGAAATGATATTACTTTTTCGGAATCATCAACATTGAATCCATTGGCCGGCGAAGCGATTGTTTCCTGGGAGTGGGACATGAATTACGATGGAGTCACCTTCAACAAGATTCCATCACTTGATAATCAGCATAACTTCGATTACACTTTACCTGCAGGAACTCATCCTGTTGCTTTGCGTGTCACAGCAAACCAGGGAAGCTGTTCAGCGATACTCGTACAAGATGTTATTGTTGACCCCGCACCTAATGCAAGTATTACTCCAAACGTAACTTCAGGGTGTAGTATTCTTCCCGTGAACTTTACCAATAATGATGTTACCAACCAGCCGGTAGCCGTGGATCGCTATATATGGGAAGTTGATGATGGCAATGGTCTGGGATTTCAGGTAGACTCAATTCAACGACCTTCTGATCCCGGTTTTTCAGCTATCTATACAAAGCCTTTTGTTAACACAGGAACAGTTAACAAAGTATTTAATGTCAGGCTTAGAGTTATTAACATTAATAACTGTGAGACTATTTCGACACCCGTTACAATTACAGTTTACCCGGGACCAAAGTCTGGATTTGTTTCTTTGAATTATTCTCCTTTCAATGATAATTGCTCTCCACAGTCGGTGAACTTTAGTGTGGATGCAGCAACACAATCGCTTAACCCCACAGATTATCTGTGGATAATAAGTGATAACAGTGGCGTCATTGGCCAGACGAGTACCGGAACAACGCCAGGCTTCACTTATAGTTTCACCAATACGACGCAGTCGATGAAAGACTACCAGGTAACGTTGCGAACTACATTGCCAAGTACATGTTATGGCGATTCAACAAGAGCAATTCGCATCGCACCACTACCGGATTCAGACTTTACGATTGATACGCTTATCTATGACTGTACAAAAATGCGTATGCGGTTTGATGCTGTTCAGCAAGGCCTCAACGAATACACATGGACGGTACTGGTTAACAATACAGTCATTTATGGAAATACATCCACTAATGATTTTCTGGAATACGAATTCAACCGGATTACCGGACTGATTCAGAGTATACAGGTGAGACTGGTAACAAAGAATTTCGCCAACTGTGAAAGTCCGGTGACAACCAAGAGTTTTAATGTTCCGCAAAACAACAACATTACTGCATCTTTTATAGCATCACCTTTTTCGCAAACATTACCTAATTCAACAGTTTCCATTGTCAATAATTCCAACCCTGGTCCATGGTCTTATAAGTGGGATTTTGGTGATGGTACATCATCAGTCAATCCTAATGTAAATCAACATACATATTCTACGTTTGGTAATTACACCATCTCACTTACGGTGTCAAATGGTGACTGCTCCGCTCATACGGTAGCGTCAATAGAGATTAAGCCAATACCTCCTATGTTGGATTTTGATTATAATCCTGACAAGGGATGTGCTCCACTCACAGTGACATTTACCAACCTGTCCATGTATGCTGATCCAAGCACTTACGTTTGGCAGTTTGGTGATAACGAAGGAACATCACGTGCAGTCAATCCAACGTATACATATTACGAACCCGGTATTTACTCCGTTACATTAACCGCTGCGAATGCCATTGGAGAAACGAGTACAGAAACCAAGCACGCTATCATTGAAGTATATGACAGGCCAAGTGCACAGTTCAACTTAAAGCCCCGCATTGTTTACACACCAGGAGGAAAACTCTATACCGATAATCAAAGCTTCGGTGCAAGCAGTTATCTCTGGGATTTTGGTGATGGAACGACATCTACTGAGTACGAGCCGTCACACACCTACATGTCTAGTGATGAAGGACATTTTGATGTATCACTCATTGCTTACAATGGCTATGGGTGTACAGATACATTAACCGTTGCTGCGGCAGTACAGGTAATGAAAGGGGGACAATTATTAATACCGAATGCATTCTCTCCGAATCTTGGCGGGCCAGGAAATGCAAATGGAGAGAACGATGTGTTCCTTCCATTGATGCGGGGTGTGCAGGAATTTCAGATGTTGGTATTCAACCGGTGGGGCCAGTTGCTTTATGAAACAACAAATCCTGCTGCAGGTTGGGATGGATATTTTCAGGGTAAACTCTGTCCCCAGGATGTATATGTATATAAGATCATGGCAAAGTTTTCCGATGGCCAAAAAGTGACAAGAGTAGGGGACATAAACCTGTTGAGGTAAGATGAAGAAATTATTTACAATATTATTTTGCTTGACTGGCCTGGTATCTTTCGCGCAGGATCCTGAATTTTCCCAGTACTACGCTGCTCCGTTATACCTTAACCCTGCCTTTACAGGAACGGCAACAGATCATCGTCTCATTGCCAATTACCGTAACCAATGGCCTAGTGTATCTAATGGATTTGTCACCTACGCATTTTCGTACGACTATAATCTTGCAGGCCTTAATAGTGGACTTGGAATAATGTTGATGACGGACAAGGCCGGAAGTGCTAACCTGAAGTCTACCACCTTTAATTTTCAATACTCCTATAAAGTAAATCTTAGTGAGCAATGGGTGCTTTCTTCTGGATTGAACTTTGGTGCAGGATTCAGAAGCATTGATTTTAATAAACTTGTGTTTGGTGATCAGTTGGCATTTGATGCGGATGGCAATGTTCCCAGTGATGATCCTGTCTTATCAAATCTTAACAGCACTTCATATTTTGATTTTGGCGGAGGATTACTTGCTTACAACAGAAAATTTTGGTTAGGCTTTTCTGCTGCGCATCTTAACCGTCCTAACCGGTCGCTCCTGGAAGAAGAAGCTCAGATTCCAATCAAAACATCTCTTCATGGTGGTGTTCGCATACCCTTGTATCATGGTCCCTTTAAGAAAGATCGTGTAGCCGCTATTGCACCGTCTTTTGTTTATAAGAAGCAGGGCCAATTCGATCAGTTGGATGTAGGCGCTTACTTTTTATACGAACCTGTTGTTGTAGGACTCTGGTATCGCGGTATTCCTATCAGGCAAAATGTAAACGATAATGTCAGCCAGGATGCTGTCGTTGTCATCATCGGATTTCAATTGTCAAAGGTTGAACTATCCTACAGCTACGATCTTACCGTTTCTGAATTAGGACCTATTGCCGGTGGCGCACATGAGATTGCGCTTAAGTATAAGTTGGATGTAATAGGTAGTTCGAAATCTAAAAAGAGAGAGAGGTATATTCCTTGTCCAACGTTCATTACGGAGTAAGGAAGCGTAAAGCGTAAAGCTTAAAGCAGAAAGCTGAGTTTGCTTGTCAAATAAGCACAGGTAAATTTTGTCAGCCTTTACCTTGATTCTGAAAGGGGCCGGCGCGCTGTGGTTCTCCCCTGCCTATGCCGGCAGGCAGGCTTTAGGGAGTCAGAGGGCGTGTGGTGGCTTAGCTTAATGACTTTGAGAAGTTAGAGGGAGCGTGATGGCTATTGTTCTCAGTAAGTTTGTTCATTCAATTTTAATCAGGCTATGACGAGCATTTCAGACTCTGAAGTTGCTTCAGGTATTTCATAACCCTCTTCCTTCATAGTATCAAGATGTAGTTTAATTGCTTCGACAATATTTTCTTCTACTTCTTTTTTATTTGCTCCCGCGGAAGTGCAGCCTGGTAAGTCCGGCACGTAGGCACTATAGCCATCAACTCCTTTTTCATAAATGACAAGATACTTTCTCATAAATTCTGATATTGGTACTAAAAACTTATAAGCAAAGATAATCAAACCATTCTATACCGGGATAGTTTTTTCACAGTGGATAACTAAACATCGGAATATAACCCTCCAAAAGTTGAATGGGATTGATAACCGCAGATGGTATTCGTTCCTACTCATCACTTGAAAATAACTTTTGGAGGTTTTTGTATCTCATTACTTATAACAATAAGTGATTCCTGGATTAATAATAAACTTTAAGCTTTAAGCTTTTTGCTTTAAGCTTATATTTGGACGCAGAAATGTGTACAAATGAATTTATCTTCTTCTCTTGATCATAAAATTTTTCGTGTTGTTTCCGAAGTGGCTGACCGTTCGGGATTGGACTCTTATGTTGTTGGCGGCTACGTGAGGGATATCTTGCTGAAGCGCGCTTCAAAAGACATTGACTTTGTTTGCATTGGCAGTGGAATCGAACTGGCACGCCTGGTGGCAAACCATCTTGGTCCTAACGTGAGGGTAAATTATTTCAAGAATTTTGGAACTGCACAAATCCGTGTCGATGACCTGGATGTGGAATTTGTAGGTGCGCGAAGAGAATCGTATCAAAGAGATTCACGCAAGCCCATCGTTGAAGATGGTACACTGGAAGATGATCAGAAACGAAGAGACTTTACAATCAATGCGCTTGCCATATCCGTTAACAGCAAATCATTTGGTTCGCTGGTTGATCCTTTTGGTGGTGTTGAAGACCTTAAGAAGAAAATCATTCGCACACCGCAAGATCCGGTTATAACTTTTTCAGATGATCCGCTGCGCATGATGCGCGCCATTCGCTTTGCATCTCAACTTAACTTTGATATTGAACATAGTACCTTTGATGCCATTGTCACACAGGCTGATCGTATAAAAATTGTTTCGCAGGAACGTATTACGGATGAGTTGAACAAGATCATCTTAAGTCCTGTTCCATCGTATGGATTCAAATTACTTTTTCACAGCGGACTGTTAAAAATTATTTTTCCTGAATTGGTTGCGCTTCACGGCGTTGAATATGTCGGGAACAACGCACACAAGGATAATTTCTTTCATACGTTGCAGGTACTGGATAACGTTGCAAAAGTTTCCAATGATTTATGGCTTCGCTGGTCTGCTGTTCTTCATGATATTGCCAAACCGGCTACCAAGCGATATGACAAAGTTCATGGCTGGACTTTTCATGGTCATGAAGACAGGGGAGCGAGAATGGTACCAGGAATATTCAGGCGCATGAAGTTGCCGATGAATGAAAACATGACTTCCGTTCAAAACCTTGTGCGATTGCATCTTCGACCGATTCCACTGGCAAAGGAAGTTAGCGATTCGGCAATTCGAAGATTGTTGTTCGATGCAGGAAATGATATTGATAGTTTAATGATTTTATGCCGCGCCGATATCACGTCAAAGAACCTCGACAAAGTGAATCGTTTTCTGAAGAATTTTGATTTAGTGGAACAGAAAATGATCGAGGTTGAACAAAAAGATCACATTCGAAATTTCCAACCACCGGTAACCGGCGATGAGATCATGAAGCTATTTAATATTCCGCCCGGGAAAATTATTGGTGAAATGAAGGAAACCATTAAAGAGGCAATCCTTGAAGGTGAGATACAAAATAACCACGAGGAAGCGATGGAACTCTTACTGAAAATCGCGAAGGAAAAGGGACTTGAATTTAAGGTTTAAAGTTGTCGCACCCAGCCTTAGACTTTAAACCTCAAACCTCAAACCTCAAACCTCAAACTTAACTTCCCCATGCAACCTTTTACTACCTGAGTTGTCAATTACAAATCGGGAATATACGGATTGGACCAGAAGGCTACGAACATTCATGAAGAGCTAATTGCACGCTGCCGGGCGGGTGAGCGCAGTGCATTTCAGCGTATTTATCAGCTTTATTCCAAGTCGATGTATAATGTTGGCTACCGCATTGTTGGAAATGAGGATGATGCAGATGATGTTCTGCAGGAAGCGTTTATCAGTGCATTTAACAACCTGGATCATTACAGAGGAGATGCAACATTTGGAGCGTGGCTAAAACGGATTGTTATCAATAAGGCTATTAACGTTTTGAAACGAAAAAAAATGGAGGCGTTGCCGGAAGATGACCAGTGGGATGTGCCGGAAGAAAGTAATGCAGAACCTGAGTATGAGGAATTAACAGTTGAGCGTGTAAAAAAGGCGATTCAGCAACTTCCTGATGGATACCGTTCTGTCTTGTCTTTATATTTATTGGAAGGTTATGATCACCAGGAAATAGGGGAGATCCTGGGTGTGAGTGAATCAACATCAAAGTCACAGCTCAACCGTGCAAAAAATAAGTTAAGAGAATTTTTAAATGCTGCCGTATGAAAAGTAAACTGGAAGACTTTATTAAAAATAACCGGAGCGCATTCGATGATAAAGAACCGTCCGAAAAAATATGGCGAAATGTCGACGCCTCATTGCAAGTGGGCAAACGCTCACTTTGGAACTCAGTAACTATTTGGCGTGCAGCAGCCATACTATTTATGGGCTTGTCCATTTATTTGTTAATACCTAAGAATCAAGTTAACACCATAGCGCAACAAGAAACTTTACAGGAGTTCAATGACGTTGAAGAGTTTTACATTCAACAGATTTCTGATAAGGTAAGATTGATTGATGAGTTTGAAAGAATGGAAGGCCTCAACGGTTTCACGAATGATTTCCGCCAACTCGAAGCAATGTATTCAGTCTTGAAAGAAGAAATGAAAGTAAGCCCCAGCAAGAAAGTAAAAGATGCACTTGTGTTGAATCTGCTTGTAAGAATAGACTTGCTTAATCAGCAACTGCATAAGTTAGAGAGTGGTGAATACAAAGATTCCAAGGATAGCAACGAGGTGAGCAGTTAGAATGGAATGAAGAGTCGGAAAGACCGGAAGTCCGAAAGAAATGAAAGTCATTGGTCAAAAGTCATTAGTAGGAGAAGATTTTAAATTTCTCCTTCTTTCTGACTTTCCGACTCTACTTACTATTAATATAATTCAAAAACTCCTTCTTAATATTTTCATCTTGAAATTTTCCGGAGAAGTAGGCTGTTCCTGTCCGGCTATTGGTATCTCCTACGCCTCGTGAGGCTACACACATGTGATTGGCATCGATCACAACACCAACGTGCCCGGTATGCAATATCCGCTCAATTTCTTTTCCGATCTGAACAGTGAGACGTTCCTGTACCTGTGGTCGCTTGGAGAAGTATTGGACCACGCGATTGATCTTTGATAAACCGATTACTTTTCCAGAGGAGAAATAAGCTACGTGAGCTTTTCCATAGATAGGAACAAAATGATGTTCGCAATGTGAGTAGAAGGTAATATCCTTTTCTACCAGCATTTGATCATAGTTGTACTTATTGTCAAATAATCTCGTGTGAGGGCGGTTCTTTGGATTTAATCCACTGAACACTTCTTTAACGTACATCTTGGCAACACGATGAGGTGTACCTTGAAGGCTATCGTCCTTGAGATCGAGACCCAGAATTTGCATGATCTCACCAAAATGTTTTTCGATCCGCTGAATCTTCTCTTCATCCGACATTTCAAAAGCGTCCGGCCGGAGCGGTGTTTCAATAGATGACAGGACGTGGTCATCACCTAAATCTTCATCATCCAATGGCTTAAGCGAACGGATATTCGACAAAATTTCTTTCTGTCTCATAGAGTGTAATTTTCAATTCAAGTTTAGGGTCTATTTTGTCTCTTAATATATTCCAGATTACAACAGCAATATTTTCTGCAGTAGGATTGAGATTCTTAAAATATTCGGTGTCAAGGTTGAGATTTTTGTGATCAAATTTCTTCACCACATGATCACGAATTAAGTCACTCAACTGTTTCATGTCGTAAACATAACCCGTTTTCTCATCCGGTACTCCTAAAACGCTAACAATCACTTCATAGTTGTGTCCGTGATAATTGGGATTGCTACATTTGCCAAACAATTTTTCATTTTCTATTTCCGACAAATTCGGATTGAAAAGTCTATGGGCCGCGTTAAAATGCTCCTTTCGGGATACTTTGATTTTCATTCCTTACAAAAACAGGATATACGTTAAAAGGTTCAATAATGAGATAATTTAAGCAAAGATCGGTTACAAATATTGATAAAAACTTTTATTCGGGTTTGTACTCGTTGGTCATGGTATGCCGGGAGGGGATGATATGGCGTGCGTTTGAAATTATAATACACAACAAATTGTGAATATACTCCATGACAGTTTTATAAATCCCACTTTTCTTGATGCGTATTCTCGTTTAATTAATGTCCTCCGAAACGCAGAGTCCCCGAAGCGGGAGACTCTGCGAGGACGGAGTGAGAGAAAAGTCATAGACCAATAAAATGAAGTAGAAACACCCAAAGAATCAAGGGAACTATATAAGCAACCGCTGCAAATAGTAAGGATCGGTAAGTAGGAATATCAAAGATCGTCTTAACGCCAACAATCATGGCGCTAATATATGCAAGATCAAACAGGCTAAGCTCCTTGAGAATTTTGTTCAACAAAATAAATCCATTGGAATTCACTGCATAAAGTGATAGAGGATAAAACTCAACATAATCATTGTATGTATAGTCTGTGTCAAGAAAGGTGAAGTAAATAATTTTGTAAATTTTCTCAACTAAAAATATGTACTCAAGCAACACGACTAAACTAAAAACTTCTTTAAACAACGAAGATTCGGAATCGTACTTTAAATTAAAGAAGACAGAACATCCATAGAATAAGGAAGCTAAAATAAAAAATTTAAACCCGTAGAAGATTACGCGAAATGAGAAATTATACAAAACATACATTGATAAGGTAGGGCGCTTCTCCAGTCCTGTTCGGACTGGATCCAAAATATGGAACAAGTCATAATAGTTCAGAAGAAATAAGAGGACAAAGAAAGCTAATAATAAAATTCCCGGTTTTATATTCATTATACAGACTTCTGATAGATGAGGTGCAACAACTCGTCAACCTTTGACATTGATATGGAGGAATAATTTTAGTTCTGCTTAAACTGAGAATCAAGCGCCCTTTTCTTTTCCAAATCTTTCCTGGCCTTCTGTGACAGCGGATTTAGCAATACAGTGCTGTAATTCTTCCAGAACCCCTCATTGTATTCAAACTCCGATTTGTTCACATCCACACCCTTCTTCATCGTGTCCTTCGCCTTTATACGGTCATAATCCCCATAAGAAAAATTGGTAAGTAGAAATTCTATGCTTGAGTATTGAAGTGTACTACCTTTTAACGGATTTGTATTGGAAGCGTATTTTTTAGTATGGATATAGTAAGGAATGTAAACTCCTTCCGTTTTCCTGTAAGTAACAATTGACTTGTAAAAGTATTTGTTATCGATTGCGTACTGCATCATTTCCTTTCTTTCCGGACTTATAATAAGGTTATGTTCAAATTTTAGTATTCCGAAATCTGCTTTGTCAATGTACATGAGGATTTCTCGCATAAAAAATAAGTCCTGATTCTTTGAGATTAGTCTAAGCACAACAACAGGCTTGCTCTCGAAACTTGTTTCATCAATAATCTCTACATCGTATTCCAGCAGGAATTTTTTTGACATGAAGTGATTGTTTTTCTTGCCGATAAAACGAACATAGTTGTCATCGAGGATTCCGTATATATCGTTTTTCTCCCCGAAAGCCTTTGTAAATGCCCAGCCCAGCAGATCATATTCCCGGTTATCTTCACTTTTCCGAATCCCTATAATTTTCACTCTGTTTCCTTCAACAGAAAGATTATCGGAATCAACCGTGTTCCCTTTATAACCCGGTTCATCTACTAAAATTGCGGCTTCAATAAGCCTTGTGTACACCGTATCCTTAACGGATAATTCCCTGTAAAAAGCTTCAATCAGGTGTCGCTTGCGTGGGTAGTTTGTTTTAATTCCAGTGATTGCCTTTTCCAGTATGATAATGGCTGAATCCTTCTTAGCTTGAACAACTACTTCGTCTAGCTGGTATGTGGCAGGTGCAATGGTGATGACACGTTCTTGACCAATTAACTCATCAAGTCTCATTTTTTTTGACTCAAAGCCGATTGATGATATGACCACGAGTGCGTCCTTTGGCTTTTGTCCGGTGGGAATACGCAACAGAAAGTCGCCATCTTCGTTGGTCACAGTACCATACGCTGTATCCTCGACATATACATTGGCATATGCGACAGGTATCCCGTCGGAATGGACTGAGCCTTTAACACTTATTGTTTCATGCATAATCGCATCCTGGGCACTGAGGTCGTAACACAAAACAACAAGAAAGATAGTGAGGATTATCTTCACTATCCTGTCTAATAAATGTAAATGATTAACGGCATTGAACATCCTTGTGAACTTGTTTGTCTTCTGTGCCTTATGCTCATCATTATTCATCACACCATTGTCAGGTCAATATCTTTTAGTGCTATATAATCATTACAGGATAAACTTCCTGAAGAAGTAA
Source organism: uncultured Roseivirgaceae bacterium (assembly GCA_964521255.1). Taxonomy (GTDB): domain Bacteria; phylum Bacteroidota; class Bacteroidia; order Cytophagales; family Cyclobacteriaceae; genus ZC4RG29. The sequence goes on along the minus strand of CAZFRM010000040.1, from coordinate 478 downwards.
ATATTAACTTAGCATTATTGGAGTTTATCTTGTTTTCTTTGATTTTTTTGATGCGTCGTATTCAACCAATCTATCAAGTAGCTTTCTTTCTTCTTCGGTTCGAACAGGAATATTATTTCCTTCCCAAAATCTCGTTGTATAGTTAGTGCCATTCTTATAAATAGTTTTAGATTTTAGGAACTTTTGCTTTTCTATTTTTGACAATACGTTTTCATCGACATCCAGGGCGATAAACTCGCTTAGGTACAGATTCCTTTGAGTAAATTTTTTATGGATAAAATCAATCTCAAGCCTTATCATTCCCTGAACAAGAATCGGATTTGCATGAATTTCTTTAAAGTCGAGGATCACCGTGAATGAGGTTATTTTTGCCGTCATACCCAGCATACTTTTTTGCCAATCGCACAGAGTATCTGACACAATCTCAGAACTCCTGATCTGACCGCGAAAGGAAGGAGGATAAGCAAGTTTGATCGTA
>CAZFRM010000039.1:0-29324 GCA_964521255.1 uncultured Roseivirgaceae bacterium | reverse complement strand
TCCGACCCCCACGTCCCTAACGTGGTGCGCTAACCGGGCTGCGCTACACCCCGAAATTTTACAACAATATGAATACCTAAAACGGGCAGCAATATTAGCAAATAAGATTCAATTACACCAAAGTTAAAGACAATGTAAAAGCCGGGTCAATGCGCACTTACCACTCACACCTGCAAAGTAAAAATCTTGTTGCCAGAAATATTTACTTAAATTCGTTGAATCAGTGTTCAATATGAATGAGTTGATTCAACAGACAGTAAGTGTCTTTCTAAGTTTTTTTGCAATTATGAATCCAATCGCTAATACACCTGTATTTATTGGGTTGACAAGTGGTGAAAATGCTGCGGCCCGCAGGGCAATTGCTATCAGGGCATTGACAATTTCATTTTTTATTGTTGTTGTGTTTGCCATTCTCGGCAAAGCAATTTTCATTTTATTTGGCATTACACTACCAGCGATGAGAATTGCCGGAGGGATTCTCATATTTCTCATTGGCTATCAAATGTTGCATGGTGAAAGCTCATCACTACATAAGCCAAATAATGCTAGTGGCATGGATATTTCAGTTTCGCCATTAGCTATGCCAATTCTCGCCGGACCCGGTACTATTTCAACGGCGATGAACTACGCTGCTGCGGGTGGATGGATTAATATAATAATTACCATTGCTTCTTTTGGCGTTCTATGCCTGCTCACTTTCATTTGTTTTATCTCAGGTCAAAGAATAATTAACTTTATCGGCGCCCGGGGAATTAATATCGTTACGCGAATAATGGGACTCATCCTTGCTGTTATTGGCACCCAACTCGTTATCGCGGGTGTGTATGATGCCATAAGTGCTTTTGAAAAACCAAACTAATCTCAACGTCTTTAATCGCAACATGAAAATCGGACTGATCTCTGACACACATGGTTATCTCGATAAAAAGGTTTTCGACTATTTTGCCAATTGTGATGCAGTGTGGCACGCCGGCGACATTGGATCAGAGGAAGTAGCCGATGCACTTGAAAAATTTAAATCATTCAAAGCGGTATACGGAAACATCGATGATCCTGCAATGCAAAGAAGATATCCTGAAGATCTTTGGTTCACATGTGAACAGTCAAACGTATGGATTACGCACATTGCTGGCGCCCCTCCAAGCTACAATTCACGCATTAAAAAATTATTGGCAGAAAAGAAACCTGATATTCTAATTTGTGGTCACTCCCACATATTAAAAGTAATGCATGACAAAAATTATGATATGGTGTTCCTCAACCCCGGCGCAGCGGGCAACCAGGGATTTCATCACATGAAAACACTTCTTCGTTTTGATATTTCAGAAAAGAAGATTTCGAATATGGAAGTGATTGAACTGGGAAAGAGAGGTGCATTAGAAGCATAAAAAAAGAGAAGCCCTTAAGCTTCTCTTCTCAAATCTCATATCTAAAATCTTACATCTACAACTTACACATACTGATTCAGCATCACCGGCATTACCAGCATTAGAATATCTTCGCTGTTATCTTTTTCCGCAGGTAAAATCACTCCCGCCTTATTTGGCGCTGACATGGTGAGTTGAATTTTTTCTGAATCCATATTCGTCAGCATCTCAATGAGAAACTTGGCATTAAATCCAATTTCAATATCTTCAGCCTCATGCTCACAGCTTAACCGTTCATTGGCTTCATTGGAGAAGTCAAGATCTTCTGCAGATATCTGTAATTCACTGCCTGTAATTTTCAACCGAACCTGGTGTGTAGTTTTATTGGCATAAATAGAAATACGTTTCAAAGCGCCGAGAAGATCCATGCGATCGATCGTCATATTAATGTTATTCCCTGAAGGAATTACATTTTCAAAGTCGGGGAAACGTTCATCAATAAGACGGCAAATCATCTTTATGTTGCCGAACTTGAAGAAGGCATTCGATAAATTAAAATCAAGATTAACCGGTGTGTTTTCAGCAGGCAGCGTAGCTTTCAATAAATTCAATGCTTTGCGCGGAACAATGATTGCACTGCCATTGTCTGATGTTACATCGCTTCTTCTGTAGCGAACCAACCGGTGTCCATCGGTAGATACAAAGGTTGTGTTCTTATCTCCAAGATTAACATACACGCCCGTCATCGCCGGACGAAGTTCATCGTTGCTGGTAGCAAAAATTGTATTGTTAATGGCCCGCGACAAAACGGATGAAGACATCTCGGCAGAAAAGTCGTTGGAGACGGTAGGTACTTTCGGAAAATCAGTTGCGTTCTCCCCGGAAAGTTTATAACGACCATTGTCTGAAATAATCTCTACGCTGTAGGTTGACTCATCAATTGAAAAAGTAACAGGCTGCTCCGGAAGATTCTTAAGTGTTTCTAAAAGAATGCGCGCAGGAACAGCAATACTACCTTTCTCTTTGGATTCCACCTGAAGTTCTGTGATCATGCTGGTTTGCAGATCAGAAGCAGTTACAATCAGGCTTCCCTTTTCCAACTCAAAGAGAAAATTTTCAAGAATCGGTACAACGGGATTGGTTGTGATTACACCGTTAATATTGGAGAGTTGCTTAAGTAAATAAGCAGAGTTGACAATGAATTTCATCAGTAAAATAGTGGTTTTGATTTTTCAGTGGGGGTAAAGTTAGAAAGAAAACCCAATTTAGAAAACGCATCAAAACCACCTTTTGAAATCCGAAATAACGCCTTCACAAAAGTTGCGAACCCTCGTTATTTAAGGCGAAAATAATCCCTTGTTTTGAATACCGGCTGGAGCTTTCTTGAGTCAAATAGCGCAGGGTCAGAATCCTGGACCAATGCAGGGAATTGGTCAGAGCCGGTCATCTTCGAAAAGAATTCGATAGAATAAAGCCGGCCGGCAATGTCTTCAATGCTGATTTTTACGACCGGACCCCCTTTCCATAAAGTATCATTATTGGGAATGAACTGGTCTGCTGTTAAAAGGGAAACATCGTCAATGTACGTATACAGGCGCGCGGTATCTATGTCTGCCTCCGAAAAACCTTCAAGAACAGGCTTTCTTTGCTGCATAATTACCGTAAAGTTGTTTTTAGGATTTTCTGGATATGTGGTTTCCAATTTTTTAAAGTTCTGCCAGTTAAAACCAAAAACATATCTATCACGCCATCCATTTTCGTCTAATTCCAAAATGCCGGAAACATAAACCCGGTAGCCGGGAATTACCATTAAATAAGGTGTAGGATTAGCAACTTCACTAAAATATGCCTGACTCTTAGCTACATTTCCCCCAGCCAAAAATTCCTTTTTCAATTCGGAGCCTGCATATAATGAAATATGAACTCCGCTTCTTTTCAATTCATTGCTTACAGAATCCTGCATTTGCTCGGCAATGGGGCGTTTGGGTATTGCCTGTTGCAAGGTGGCAAAAAGTACATCAACTAAATTACGATCAGCCAGGTAGCGATCATTTACACGCCAGCGATTGTCAACATACTTTAATTCAACTTTTTGAGCAGCAGAATTCAGAACAATGTGGTCAATACTTTTAAAATCATCCACCCTGAACAAATTCTGATTTACATTGAAGGTTGAATCTGAACGACCAGACCAGTATACACCAATGCATGCTAATGACAGCACAATTAAGGAGATCAGCAACGATATGTTTTTCTTTTTCTGCATTTCAGAATGTCGCGTATTTTTTCTTGCGGATTACAGACCGGATAATTCCATAACCAATTAACACCACCAACGGCAACACAAGATTAATCATCTGCCATTTTAATTTCTCTGTTCTTAGACGTTCCCGATCCAGCGGACGAATTTTAATTTCCTTGTTACGCGCTGTGATCAATCCATTTTCATCGGTAAGATAGGTCATGGCATTCATCAGCAAATCCTGGTTGGCAAATGTATTGTTGGTAAACGGATCGAAACCCAGCGGTTGAGGTTGTCCGCTTCGTGGATTAACATCATTGCGGGCTAAATCGCCGTCGGCAATTACAATGATTTTAGTATTTACACTTTGATCCTTAAACTCATTGGAAGAAAATCCTTCCGGCAGAAAACGATTTTTATACAAAGAGGTAAATGTTCCTTCCAATAAATATCCCACAGGTATTCCCGATGTAGTGAAATCTGTGGGCCTGACATTCGTCAAAAGATTATTGACACTAACATTAACAGGCGCCCCGACGACGCGCGAATATTGAGATGTCATAAGCAGCGGAGTTTTCATAACGCCATCTGCTTTCACCGTGTCGATGCTGCTTACAAATTTTGTAACAACGGCATCAATATTCCGGGTGATGGCATGATCAGCATAATGATTAATCAGCGGAAAAAACGGCCACTCTAATAATTGCATTCTTGGCTTGCCTCCCGACTGACCTGTAACGATGGGATATACCGATGCATTTCTATCCTGCACAAGATCGTAGTTAATCCGTACACCATATTTGAAAAGTTGATCATCCAGGTTTAATTCAATGGGCAAAGCAAAATAATTTTCCATGGAGGCGCTATCCATGTTGGCGTTAAGCTTGTCAAGAAGGAACATTACCTTCCCTCCTTTCATAATGAACTGATCCAGTTTAAACTTATCCGATTCGGAAAATGCTATTCTTGGTTTCGTGATCACAAGCGCATCATAGTTTATCGTTTTCTTTCTTGAAATATCAACTTTAAAAACATCGTACTGCTCAAGCAACGCATTGTTAAAGGCGGCTATTTCAAGAGAATCCAATTCACCATGACCGGTAAGCAATCCCACTCGCTTCCGATCCGTGTTAGTCATTTTGTAAATAGCATTAGCCAATTCATATTCAACGCCTTCAATGGATTGATTGATCTCCTCTTCGGGTGTTTGTGCTTTATTTCCTTTCAACAACATAACGCCGGTTTCAAATCCACCATACGAAACCAATGCGCCTGGAAAAATTAATTTGGCAGCAGTCTGACCCTCCTTGCTTTCAACAACATTTGTAGGTGATATACCTTTCGATCCCAACTCGCGAATAAATTCGGATTGCGCCTGCTGGCTCATGGCTGTTGTCGGATTCGTGAATGTATACTTCACTTTATTGTCGGAATATATCCTGAACTCCTCCAGCGTTTCACGAATGGATTTTTGAAATCTTCTGAAACCTGCATTTAATTCACCTTCAAGAAAAACCTCCACATAAACATTGTCGTCAAGCGCCTTAAGCATTTCACGGGTAGGCTGCTTGATGCTGTATCGTTTTTCTTCAGTAAGGTCAAGCCTGAAAAAATAAGAAGACGAGATAAGATTTATCAGCACAACCAATGCTATTCCATTGGCAAGAAGAAGAAGATCACCCGTTTTTTTACTTTGCCAATTCACCATAGTCGTGACCCCAAAACAATTTTAGTGAGCAGCAACATCAGAAAAATAACAGAGAGAAAATATACGAGATCACGGCTGTCGATTAGTCCTTTGCTCATCGACTCATAGTGATAAAGTATGCCAAGTTGTTTAAGCAGCAGCGCATTCGAAGCCCAAAGATTAATAGAACCAATCGAGTCAAAACCAGAAAACAAAAGGAAACAAAGAAAGGCAGCCGTTATAAAGGCAACAATCTGATTCGGTGTGATGGAAGAAGCGAAAATTCCAACCGAACAAAATACACCACCCAACAAGGCAAGTCCTATGTATGAGCCCGTTATTCCGGCGCTGTCCACATTACCAACCGGATTGCCAAGCATGTAGACGGAAAAATAATAGATCAGTGTAGGCAGCAATGAAAACAATACGAGGAGAAAGCATGCAAAAAATTTCCCCAGGATAATATCCCAATCAGACAACGGTTTAGTCATCAGCAATTCGACTGTGCCCGCCTTTTTTTCTTCGGCGAAACTTCTCATTGTAATGGCAGGTATCAGAAAAATAAAAACGTATGGTGCAAGCGCGAATAATGTATTGAGATCGGCATACCCATAATCAATTACAGAAAATTCAGGGAACACCCAAACCAATAGCCCCATTCCAGTGAGAAACACGCCTATTACAATGTAGGCGATCAATGAATTGAGGAAGCTGCTAAACTCTTTTGAAAGTACGTGGATCATTCGGCTGGTGATTTCGCGGTTAATTCCCTGAAGATATTTTCAAGCGAGCTTTCTTCCTGTTTCAATCCAACAAGCGATAGATTTTTATCGGCAGCAAAACGAAAAATTTCCGGGCGAAGATCAACGGTTGATGAAGAGGTGATTCGAAATACAAAGGGGCCAATTTTTTCAATTGCATTCACCCCCTGTATTTTACGAATATCTTCTTCGATTACATCTCGTTCAAACTCCACTACAATAACACGGGAGTCGGTTTGTCTGCTCATCAAATTTTCCAAACGATCATCAGCCACAATTTCTCCTTTGTTTATAACAATAACACGATCACACAAAGCTTGTACCTCCTGCATGATGTGAGTAGAGAATATTACTGTTTTATCTTTACTGGTTTCTTTAATCAGTTTTCGGATTTCAAGAATTTGGTTGGGATCTAATCCGGATGTAGGCTCATCTAAAATAAGAACCCGTGGGTTATGAATCAACGCCTGCGCTAACCCTACCCGCTGACGATACCCTTTGGAAAGGGACTCTATTTTTTTGTTTTGTTCCAAACTCAGTCCACACAGTTCAATCATCTCAGCAACGCGAAGTTTTAATTGTTTGCCGGAAAGTCCGTAGAGTTTCCCGATAAAACGTAAATATTCGTGAACATATAAATCAAGGTATAAGGGATTGTGTTCAGGCAAATAGCCGGTAATTTTTTTTACGCCTATCGGGTTTTCGACCACGTTTATTCCATCCACTAATACTTCTCCGGAAGTCGGTGGCAGGTAACTGGTAGAAATTTTCATCGTTGTGGATTTACCCGCACCATTCGGCCCAAGAAATCCAACAATTTCACCTGTTCCTACCGAGAAAGATATATCGTTAACAGCATGTTGCTGTCCATATACTTTAGTGAGTTTCCTGATCTGTAATGTCATGTCAAAGGCCCACAAAACTATAAAATCAAATGGTTGCCAACAACTCTTAAGGCCTGGCGCATTCTTTGTGTTACTTAAGCGAAAGATTTTGAATAAACAGGCGTTGTATGATCCTCATCCAATTTAACTTGCAAATGCATTGATCATTTTTAGAAATTTGACACATAATAGGCCATACATGAAGATCAGAAGTTTAGTTCTTTTTCTCCTGTTTACCACCCCAGTTTTCGCACAACAAGGGTATAACCTTCAATTCAAAGTTCAGGGATTGAAAGACACAACGGCATTGCTGGGGTATTATTATGGAGAAAGCACCTATAAAAGTGACACAGCCGTTGTAAGTAAAACGGGTGAATTTGCCTTTCAGGGAAAAGAAACCTTGCCTCAGGGCGTGTACTTTATTGCAATAAATAAGACCCGTGTCCTGGAGTTTGTTATTGGGACGACTCAGAATTTTACGCTGGAAACGAACACAGCAGACTACACTAAGAATATGAAAGTCATTGGTGACACCGACAACAAAATATTTTTTGAGAATATGCTCTTTAACATGGAGCGTCATAAAGAAGCGGAACCATTTGTCGCCATTGCGAAAGACAGCACACGAAACGAAGAAGAAAAGTTAGCGGCACGAAAAGAACTGGATAAAATCAATGAAAAAGTTCTTGCTTACCATGAAGAGATCATAAAAAAGTATCCTAACACCGTCACCAGCAAAATCTTCAAAGTAACCCAGCGTGTGATTATTCCGGATTCGCCGAAGAAGGAGAATGGCATTGATTCAGCGTTTCAGTTACGATGGTATCGTCAACATTTCTTCGATCATTTTGACTTGAGTGATGACACCAATCTTCGCTTACCGCGACCTTTTTACAGTGAAAAAGTTAACGAGTACCTGGATAAACTTTTCCTGCCCAATTCCGATACCATTAATCGTGCGATAGATTTTATGGCGTCAAAGGCAAAGGCAAACCAGGAGACATACAAGTATCTCATTTACCAAATGGTAATAAAATATCAGAACCCAGATATAATGGGATTGGATGCTGTCTTTGTACATGTATATGATAAATATTTTGCTACCGGTGAGATGGACTATTGGGCAAATGAAAATCTCAAGAAAAATTTTAAGGAACACGCCGACAGGTTAAGGAAAAGTCTTATTGGCAATGCAGGCGCTAACCTGATTATGCAAGATGCTAATCTTCAGCCCCGGGCTCTGTATGACATTAAAAGTAAGTTTACGGTAGTTTATTTCTTCGACCCAGATTGTGGTCACTGCAAAAAAGAGACGCCAAAACTCGTCGACTTCTATTCAAAAAACAGGTCTCGCTTTAATCTTGAAGTGTTCGCTGTTTCTGCCGATACCTCTATTCAAAAGATGCGCGACTACATTAAAGAAATGAAAATGCAGTGGATCACGGTTAACGGACCACGTACCTATGTAGGCCATTACCAGGACCTTTACGATTCACCAACAACCCCCACTATCTATATTCTTGACGACAAAAAGAAAATCATAGCCAAAAAATTACCGGTTGATAAGTTGGAGGAGTTCTTTGTTAATTATGAGAAGTTTCATCCTAAAATAGCCAATTAGTGTCGTGTCATATTTGAGTTGACGTTTCATCCATCGCTTGCCCCTAGCCCCTAAAGGGGAAACAGCGCGCAGGAATGCCCCTTTAGGGGTTAGGGGCTGCGTAGGAGACATGAAACTTTATTGTTGACACGACACTAGCCAGTATGACGATTAGCCAATAGCAGCAGGTTAATTGATTGGCTAACTGGCTAATCAGCACATCCGCTAATTAAAAACGGCACTTCCTGTAACATTTTTCATTTTTTTTGTGTCTAACATGCAACTATTCCACCATTCAGGAGTATCTATTGTATTAAATAAGGTTTATACCTAAGCTTACGTGTTATGACATTCATCAACAAATTGTTTGGAAAAGAGAAGAAAAAAGAGGTAAAAGCGCGTTGTCCGATCACCAAAGAGCCTATTGAAAAAGGTTATGGATACCTACTAACGACAGCGCAGGTCATTTCATCCAAAAAATACTGGGACATGATCATGACCGAACCTGAGACGCTCTCCTATACGATTTCACATTTCAAGAACGATGAAAACGGTACCCGAATCCGCACCCTTATCTTCGAAAAATACAGCGGCATTGAAAAACCGTGGATGATCTCTGACTCCTGCATTAACCTCTTCGAAAGTGTCGACAAAAATGCAGCGAAAGAACTCGCAAAGCGTTGGTGGGAGAATCAGGGACTTTACGCGCCCGAAAATTCAGGAACAGCACTCAATTCACTTGACGCTGAAACGTATAAAAACTGGAAAGACTACGCTGTGCTTGAAGCTGGCAGAGCCCGCATTAGTGCCTGAGAACTCTCTTGAGTGTACATAGATAAAGCCCCTGTCGAGATGATCGGCAGGGGCTGACTTTTTTTAAGCTTAAAGCTAAAAGCGGAAAGCTAAAAGTATAGAGAATCAGTTTGCTCGCTCTATTGTGAATTGAACGAGTTGTTGAAGCGATTTTTTATAAGTTGAGTCAGGGAAAGTTTCTAAAAGAGCAAGGGCATCCTGGTGAAATCGATTCATGATTTTAATGGCATAGTCAAGTCCACCAGACTTTTTAACATATTCTATAACTTCTTTTACTTTTTTAGTTTGCTCACTTTCATTTCTCACTATGCTTATTATGCGTCGCTTTTCCATCCATGAGGATTTGGATAACGCATAAATCAGCGGAAGGGTCATCTTCTTTTCTTTAATGTCAATACCCAGTGGTTTTCCTATCTCCAACTCACCATAGTCGAAAAGATCATCTTTGATTTGAAATGCCATGCCGATCTTTTCGCCAAAGGATTGCATTTTTTTTACAACCTCCTCGCTTGCCCCTGAAGAGCTTGCTCCTACTGCACAACATGAAGAAATCAATGAAGCCGTTTTCTTGCGAATAATTTCATAGTACACTTCTTCCGATATATCAAGACGTCGTGCCTTCTCAATCTGGAGAAGTTCGCCTTCACTCATCTCTGTCACAGCATCATTAACGATGCTCAGCAAATTAAAATCCTTATGTGATAGTGAGAGCGACAGACCCTTGGACAAAAGAAAGTCGCCTACCAGTACGGCTACCTTATTTTTCCACAAGGCATTTACAGAAAAAAAACCTCGCCGGTAATTTGCTTCATCAACAACATCGTCGTGCACGAGCGTAGCCGTATGAAGCAACTCTATCAACGACGCACCCCTAAACGTTGATTCAGTAATGCTGCCACAAGTACCCGCACTGAGAAAGACAAACATTGGCCGCATTTGCTTGCCCTTTCGCTTTACGATATAGTCCATCACCTTATCCAGCAGGAGGATTTTTGTCTTCATGGAGTCTTTGAACTTGCGTTCGAATTCATCCATTTCCTTAGCTATGGGAGCTTTGATATCGTCTAACCGTAAGGGCATGCGAACGCAATAATACAACGGGTTGATATGTCATCAAAGATATTTATCTTTCTCAATGCTGATTAAATGAACTGTACAACCTAAATTTCCTAAACGATTTGATCATTTTTTTGACCCTAAACCCGAAGCACCTTTCCCGGCTCAAATGGATACGTCTAAACCCATAGAAAATAAACCGAAAGTCATTCTTGAGCTTATCAGCTACGATCGAAATAACTATCAGCGCTATGATTCCTTACCAATAGACGATATCTGTAAAAACCTGAAACCCGACCAGGTTAACTGGATCAACGTTGATGGCTTAAGTGATCTTACCATCGTTGAAACTCTTCAATCCCACTTCAACCTGCACTCCCTCCTCGTTGATGATGTGCTGGACGATCAACGACCAAAAGCCGAAGATTATGACGACTATCTATTCTTCACCTTGAAAATGTTGTACAGGATAAACGGCGGAGAAATTGACTACGAACAAATAAGTTTTGTATTGGGTAACAATTACCTGATTTCGTTTCAGGAAAAAGAGGGCGACTTGTTTGACGGATTTCGTGACCGCATACGCCTCGATCAGGGAAGAGTTCGTAAAAAGAAAACAGATTATCTCCTCTACCGGTTAATTGATATTATTGTAGATAGCTACTTCAACGTGCTCGATCACATTGGCGATCAGATCGAAGAGATAGAAGATAATATTCACGCTGATTCATCACCCGATAACTTTAAGCAGATACAAAAATTAAAAAAAGAATTGATCTATCTGCGAAGAGCCGTGTATCCGCTCCGGGACGCAGTGGGTCTTTTAATAAAGGATGAAAATGGTTTCATTGAAGAGGACAACGAACATTTTTTTTCTGATGTGTACGATCACCTCATTCACGTAACCGATACGCTTGATACTTATAAAGATCTTGTATCCGGTTTAATGGACCTTCACATGAATACATTGAACACACGCCTGAACGAGGTGATCAAAGTTTTAACCGTGATCTCTACTATTTTCATTCCGCTCACTTTTATTGTGGGCGTTTACGGGATGAATTTTGATTTTATGCCAGAACTAAAGTGGAAGTACGGTTACTTCGTCGTTTGGGGAATTATGATTGTTATTGTGGGCTTTATGTTGTGGTATTTCAAACGTAAAAAGTGGTTTTGATGCCTCCCGCAGATCACGCGGATTTTCGCAGAATAAAGACAAAAAAAATATTCTGTGGTTATCTGCGGAAGTTGCAGGAAATATTTTTTAACGTGCGCCAGGGTAAACAATAGAAATCGCAGATTAAAGACAATATTTTTCTGCGATCATCTGCGGAAAAGATTTATCACCAACTAAATTCGGATCACCTGGCCTTACCAGATTTAAAATGAAAAAAATTTCTGCGTTAATCTGCGAAATCTGCGGGAAAGAAAGAACGAAAATAAAAAACCGGCACATTGCTGTACCGGTTTTCATAGGTGTCTGGTTTTAAACAAATTTTATATTTTCTTTTCCAACTCATCAATCTTGGCCTGAGCTTCATTCTTGCCAAGTGATAAAGCTTTCTTGTATAATTCAACAGCTTCTTTTAGTGTTTCTTTTTTCTTCTTGGGTGCAAGTTTGGTGCGATTTGCTGCTTCTTCAACGGCTGAAGCACGTGCATAATAAGCATCCGCTTCACTCATCTTGGATTGAATCATCAGTTCCTGGATGCGTGCTTCAATCAATGCAAGTTCCTGTTGCTTGGAAAGAATTTCTGATTCCTTATCCTCTAACATAGCTTCCTGCAAACCTACCGTTTGAACGAGATTTTGATTTTCATTTCTGTACTTCTCAACCTGTTCCTGAAGGGCAGTGATTTCCAAAGTTTTAGCTTCAAGATCTTTCTTCATGCGGCTTACCTGCTTGCTGATGGACGAAGAACTTGATTTTGAGTTTTTAAGATCTTCTTCCAATGCCGCTACCTTAGCCTGCGATTCTTTGATGTAGTTGTTAAGCTCTCTCATACGGTCAGTATAATTTTCGTATGAAGTGCCTTCAGCCATGTTCACCTTGAGCAGTTGGCGGCTGGCATCAATTGAATCCATCAGTACTCCAACTTCCTGCATGGTCGCTGCAACTTTCTGGCTTGCCTCTAATTCAACTGATAGGGAGTCTACCCGTGACTGAAGCGAAGATTTTTCTTTTGTGTCACACCCTACCAGTAGGGCCGATGCTACAGGTAGTATAAAGAGTAATTTTTTAATCATAATGGGTTGATTTTTTAAGTTTATGCAAAAATAGTCTTGAATTTGAATCAACCGTTTGTAAACAGTGAATTAATTATTACGCCCGTCAAAATGTCAAAAAACGTGGTTATTCAGCATTTTAAATATCAATTGTTTCCTTTGGTATTACCGGTAAGCCCCTAAATTTGCCCCGTTTTTCCGATATAAAAACACATCCCTCTTTTAATGTCCAAATTAACAACAACACGAATCCCTGATCTGGGCAAACCCAGAATAGTAATTATAGGTGGAGGATTTGGCGGACTTGAAGTTGCCAAAAAATTATCCGCCTCAAATTCACAAGCTCAGATTGTATTGTTTGATAAGTATAACCACCATTGCTTTCAACCCCTCCTTTACCAGGTTGCCACCTCCGGATTAGAAACAAATTCCATCGTGATGCCCTTTCGAAAAAGGTTTTGGCATCAGGACCATTTCTATTTCCGTCTTGGTGAGGTAACGGCAATTAATCCTAAGGAAAATCACATTGAAACATCCATAGGTGGTATTAACTACGATTACCTTGTCATTGCCAGTGGTGCAACTACCAATTTTTATGGAATGAAAGACGTCGAACAAAATGCTCTTCCTATGAAGACGATTGTTGACGCTATCAAACTGCGAAACATTACTATTCGGAATTTTGAGCAAGCGCTGCTTACAGATGAAGTGGAAGTTGTGAACAGTCTGATGGATTTCGTTATCGTTGGCGGTGGACCGACAGGTGTTGAGTTGGCTGGCGCACTTGCTGAATTAAAAATTCACGTTCTTCCAAATGACTATCGTGAATTGGAAATGAGTCACATGGACATACACCTTGTCGAGGCAGGAAGTCGCTTATTGGGCGGCATGTCTGAAAAAGCTTCAGAGAAATCATTGGAATATCTTCAACAATTGGGCGTTAAGGTTCACCTGAATTGTGTTGTAAAATCTTATGATGGCCATCACGTCGTATTCAACACCGGTGAACAACTGATCAGCAAGACATTGATATGGGCTGCAGGTGTAAAAGGTCATCCTATTGCAGGATTGGATACGGCGACAATCGGGCGATCATCAAGAATAAAGGTAGATGAATTCAACCGTGTTTTAGGATATAATAATATCTTCGCTATTGGCGATGCCGCCATTATGGAGAATGTAGATGAAAAATTCCTGCAAGGCCACCCGATGATGGCGCCCCCTGCACAACAGCAAGGAAGGCTCGTCGCTAAAAACATACAGCGATTGATTGGCAATAAGCCATTGAAACCATTTCGTTATTTCCACAAGGGATCGATGGCTACCATCGGAAGAAATAGAGCTGTAGTTGATTTGAAGGGCTTCAAGTCACAAGGCTTCTTCGCCTGGTTTATATGGATGTTTGTACACCTGATGTCAATAGTCGGCTTTCGTAATAAGTTCTTTGTATTGCTGAGCTGGTTATGGAGTTATTTCTCTTACGATAAAAGCAACCGGTTAATAATTGCACGCCCGAAAGAAGGCGTTCAGTAACCATGGAAATAAGCAACAAACACCATCGCCTGTCCTCTGCAGGAGTTTTAATTTCCCTGGGTATTATCTATGGTGACATTGGTACATCTCCTCTTTATGTTTTCAAAGCCATAATTGGTACTAACACTATTTCAGAAGAACTCGTACTGGGTGGATTGTCTTGTGTTTTTTGGACGCTAACACTTATCACTACCATCAAATATGTTTACCTCGCATTAAATGCAGACAACAAAGGTGAAGGTGGGATTTTTGCGCTGTATGCATTGGTAAGAAGATACAAAGCAAAGTGGGTAATCTACCCCGCTATCATCGGTTGTGCCACGCTGATTTCTGATGGCTTTATAACTCCTGCCATCAGTGTTACTTCCGCTGTTGAAGGTCTGAACATTTTTAATCCTGATATCAATCACACTACTGTATTGACAATTGTAATTGTTATCCTGGTAGGATTATTTGTCTTTCAGCAATTCGGATCAAGCGTTGTAGGTTCAACTTTCGGTCCCATTATGCTGGTGTGGTTCCTGACCATTGGTACCATCGGAGCATTTCACATTGGTGATAATTTATCTGTACTTAACGCATTAAATCCCTATTATGCTTTTCGGCTACTCACACAATATCCCGGAGGATTCTGGATCTTAGGTGCAGTATTCCTCTGTACTACCGGGGCGGAAGCCTTATACTCTGATCTGGGTCATTGTGGAAAAGTAAATATACGCGTAGGCTGGGGGTTTGTAAAAATTACGCTGTTGCTGAATTATTTCGGTCAGGGTGCATGGCTGTTGGAACATACCGGAACAAAGATCGGTGAGAAGATTCCTTTTTACTCCATCATGCCGGATTGGTTTCTTTTGTTCGGTATCATCATTGCAACAATGGCAGCGGTTATTGCGAGCCAGGCTTTAATATCAGGAACTTTTACCCTGATTAACGAAGCCATGAAATTAAAGCTGTGGCCCGCTACACGCGTGAGATACCCGTCCACAGTACGGGGACAGATCTACATTCCATCCATTAACTGGATACTGATGATTGGATGTATCATCGTGGTATTGACTTTTCAATACTCAACAGCCATGGAAGGAGCTTATGGCCTGGCTATTACCTTCGATATGTTGATGACCACCTCGCTCCTGGTTTTCTATTTCAGCACTTCAAAGAAGTCAACTTTTCGATCAACGCTCCTGGGATTGGTTTTCTTTTCTTTGGAAGGAATGTTTCTGATTTCCAATCTAAGCAAGTTCGAGCATGGTGGTTGGTTTACATTTGTAATCGCTTCTTTCTTCTTCCTTACCATGTTCGTGCTGATGCGCGCCCGAAGACTTCGTGCAAGGCATACAGAATTTGTAGACTTGAAACATTATGTCGGTATGGTGCAGGATCTGCAGGCTGATGCAACGGTACCCAAGGAAGCAACTAATCTTGTTTACCTGGCAGTAGCCGATAGTAAACGTTACATTGATTCAAACATCATCTACTCGATCTTCAAGAAGAGACCAAAACGCGCCGATGTATATTGGTTCCTGCACGTTGATACCGTAGATACACCTTTTACAAGTCGATATACCGTTGACACCATTATTCCTAAAAAATGTTTCTTCGTCCGATTGAGACTTGGGTTCAAGACACAACACCGCGTTAATTTGATGTTTGGAAAAATCATCCATGAGATGGCCGATAACGGTGAGATCGATCTTATAAGTCCTTATCCTTCCCTTCACAAATACAGCATGTTCTCCGATTTTAAGTTCATCATCATCAACTCATGGGCTTCTTCTGACAGTGATATTTCAAATTTTGACCGACTGATTATTCAGGGCTATCGAATAGTAAAAAGATTCAGCCTTTCTACTGCAGAAACGTACGGACTTGAAGCGGCTAATATTGAAACAGAAAAAGTACCTATTTCTGTGGGGCCAATAGCCAAGGTTAAAATCAAGAGAGACAAGAATGGTTGAGCCCCTCTGAATCACCTTCCAAGTTTTCTAATCTGCTGAAAAAGTCAATCCCACTCTTTTCCCGCAGAATTCGCCTGCCTTTGCCGAAACGGCTTCGTGCAGGCAGGCGGATGGAATGCACGCAGATTTGCGCTGAAGATTTATCTGTGACTTTTCTGCAGTATTTCGATCTGCGATTTTTTATAGTAAAGTATTTTTAAGCGCAAGATTTTTAAAGACATTATAAATTTCAAAACTTATTTACCAGTTTCACTACATAATGCTAATGAAGATGAAACTATTTTGAGCTTCTCAACATCAATGGATTTTAAGATTCCACCCGGATTTAAATCACCCTTCTGGGGGGACCAGGGCTAAGACAAACAAACCGCATTCAATATGTTTAAAAGTTATTTCATTACAGGTCTTCGGAATTTAGTTAAGCAACGTGGCTATGCATTTATTAAAGTTGCCGGCCTTGCGCTTGGTCTTGCTGCGAGTATTATTATTTTCCTTTACATAAAAGAAGATCTTTCTTACGATAGCTTTCATGAAAATTATAAACGCATCGCTCGTGTACTCACAATCGACAGTGCAGAAGGTGTCAGCAGTAAACTTGTAGGCGTAACCCAACCTCCTCTTGGGCCTGCTATTAAAGCGGAGCTTCCGGAAGTTGTGAATACCGTGCGCATCAGCAGCCAGGGAAGATATGATCTTAGCTATGAAGAGAAAACATTAAAATGTGAATCAGCCTTTCGTACCGAGTCATCTTTTTTCGAAATATTTGATTTCCCTCTCATCGAAGGAAAAAAAGAAAATGTTCTCGATCAACCCGGTTCTATCGCCATTACGCAAACCCTGGCAAAAAAAATATTTGGTGACGAGAATCCCATTGGTAAAACCATCAAACTAAATCAGACAACAGAATTATTTGTAGTCGCCATCGTTGCTGATCCTCCAAAAAATTCGCACCTGCAGTTTGACCTTCTGCGGTCGATGACACCAGGAGAAGGTGAAGATGGTTACCGGCAGTTTTTACAGACATGGCAGGGCATTGCCATGTTTACTTACATCCAGGTGGAAAATGAAATAGATGAAGCGACACTCAATGAAAAGATTCAAGCCATTACAAAAAAGAATAATGCTTTTGAATTCTTTACACCCGTCATTCAGCCATTAACCAATGTACATCTTCATTCAAAGGAAATTCTCTTTGAAACAAATGCAAACAAATCAGACATACTAAATGTGTATGTTCTTTCCACCATTGCAGTTTTAATCTTGTTGCTGGCCGCTGTTAATTTTATGAATCTTGTTACGGCAAGATCCGCCACACGGGCAAAAGAAATCGGAATGAGAAAAGTTATCGGTGCCCTTCGCAGGCAACTCATCCTTCAACACCTCGTTGAATCTATCCTGGTAACTTTTGTAGCGGTTATCATCGCTATACTCCTTGTGATTGTTACCATCCCCTTACTTAATAATGCGTATCAACGCTTTGCAGATTTATCAATTCTATATCAAAGAGAGAATTTACTTATTCTTGTTTTCATCACATTTTTACTTGGCATTTTTTCAGGACTTTATCCGGCATTCGTATTGTCTGGATTCAAACCCATTACGGTTTTGAAGGGCTCGTTTCAACATTCATCAGGAGGGGTTCGTCTGCGCAAGGCGCTGGTTATTCTTCAATTCACCATTTCCATTGCACTCATGGTGGGGACCAGTATCGTCTATCAACAGATGCGTTTTATACATAACAGCAATCTTGGCTATGATCGTGAGCAGGTGATCACCATTCAACAAAGCGGATCAAATGTTACGCGTGCTACCAACTTCAAGACTGAACTTCTTCGTAATCCAAAAGTGCTTGCGGCAGGTACGGCCTCCACGCAAATAGGACAACAACTTGGACGCACCACCATTACACCGGAAGGCGTTAGCAGCGATGTAAATATTATTGCCAGCATAATGGGTATCGATGAATCTTTTATTCCTACTATGGGGATGGAGATCGTTGAGGGAAGAAATTTTTCTCTCGAATATGCCGATTCAATTTCAGTCATTATTAATGAAGAGATGGCTAAGTTTTTAAAATGGAATGATCCCGTAGGAAAAAAGATAAGTACGCAAAATGGTCCTGATCCAGCAGACATTACTACTTACACAGTTGTAGGTGTTGTGAAGGATTTTCACTTTGCCACCATACGCCATAAACTTGAACCATTGTTTATCGTTTTTAATGCCCAGAATTCTTCCATGGCCGTTAAGATCAGCACATCAGATATAAATGAAACCATTGCTTACGTTGAAGAGACCTGGAAAAAAATAAACCCGGGAACCACTTTTGAATATAATTTCCTTGACGAGCAATTCGCCAATCTCTACAGAAATGAACAAGCCTTTGCTACCATGTTCACACACTTCACAACACTAACCATAATTATTGCGGGTTTAGGATTGTTTGCATTGTCTGCATTTACGGCGGAGCAACGGAAAAAAGAAATCGGCATCCGCAAAGTTCTGGGTGCAAGTAACGCCACTATTCTTTATCGACTGTCATCGGAATTTGTTATCCTCATTCTCATTGCGTTTGTTCTCGCCAGCGCAATCGCCTATTTCGTGATGACCAAATGGCTGCAGGATTTTTCTTACAGCATCGAAATCGGATATGTCACGTTCCTTCTCGCCGGAGGAGCATCCCTGATCATAGCGCTTCTCACAACCATTTTCCATGCACTCAAAGCTTCATGGTCAAATCCGGTGGACTCGCTGAGGAGTGAATGACCCCTGACCCCTAAATCCCCTAAAGGGGACTAAGAGATACTAATACGTAAGCACTTCACATTCAAGTCCCCTTTAGGATTTAGGGGTAAACCTCGAAACCCTTACCTTCGTATACCTAAACTTATTGCTAGCTTTTAAGAATGCTCAGAAACTATTTCATCATTGCTTTACGGTATATTCTCAGGCATAAGGTTTTCACTTTCATCAATATTTCGGGACTTACATTCGGCATAACCTGCAGCCTTTTTATTTTCATGTATGTGCAGGACGAACTCAGCTACGACCGTTTTCATCCGGATGCAAAAAGAATTTACCGGCTTAGCATGGAGGGCTCAATGCAGGGAAAAAAAATTCTCTCTGCATACACAGGTGCCCCTTTACAAGCAGAATTCTTAAAAAAAATTCCAGCCCTTGAATCCGGAACTCGCCTGGTGAGTTGGTCAACCTTTCCTTCCCGGTACGAGGATAAAAAATTCACAGAAAAATACCTGCTCCTCGCAGATGCAAACTTCTTCAGGTTTTTCAATTTTAAATTACTGGAGGGAAACCCGGATAGTGTTTTAAAAGGGGAAAGAAAAATTGTAATCAGTGAGTCAGCGGCAAGACGATACTTCAACTATCAAGGCCCCGGTGATAGATCACCTATTGGAAAAACACTTATCCTTGCCCAGGGATACGAAGCAAAAATCAGCGGCATAGCACAAGACGCTCCTATACAATCACACTTTCATTTTACGTTGATTCTCTCACTTGAATCCTGGGAAAGCATCTTCAAATCGGAAGAGTGGATGAACAGTTCGGTCATCAATTATTTTAAAATTAAACCGGGCTACACCATTGAAGAGAATATGAAAGAGATGAGGAAACTCTACGACCTTCATGTTAACGAGGAGATGAAAAAGTATAATGACAAAGACTTAAGAGAGTTTATCCACCAGGGAAATGCACTTACGCTTAACATACAACCATTAACTGAAATACACCTCAGATCCGATCTTGATGATGAGATTGAAATCAATGGAAACATTCAACACATCTATTTATTCTCAGCCATTGCTTTGTTCATCACCATTCTTGCCTGTATCAATTTCATGAATCTTTTCACAGCCAGATCCGCGGAACGATCAAAGGAAGTAGGCATAAGAAAAGCCGCGGGTGCGCAAAATCTTCGTCTCATCGGGCAGTTTATGATGGAGACCTTTTTGTATGTAGTGACCGCCATGCTGATCTCCCTTTTCATCACGTTAATTCTGCTGGCTCCTTTCAATTACTTTACCGGGAAACATATTTCATTTACTACATTATTTCAACCTTCATTTGTTGCCGGAGCAGTTTTGTTCATGTTGATAACCGGTTCATTGGCCAGCAGCTATCCCGCATTTTATCTCACTCGTTTCAACCCTGTGGATGTGTTAAGAGGAAGGATACGCAAACATATGCGCAGTTATGGAATACGTAATGTACTGGTTGTATTTCAGTTCTTCGTATCCTGTGCACTCATTATTGCAACCATCGTTGTATATCATCAGCTCACCTTCATCAGCAGGATCGACCTCGGTTTTGACAAGGCCGATCTTGTGAATCTTCTGCATACAAAAAATCTCGATGAGAATGGTAAAGCCTTCAAACAGGATTTGCTGGCTCATCCTGAAATTAAAGCAGCCAGCTACTCCAATCGTTTACCACCAGACATTGACTGGCTACAAGTTTTCCATGTGGAAGGCGATAACAAAGATTTCATACTCAATGTATATGAAATGGATCCCGACCACCTTAAAACAATGGGGTTTGCGTTACGGGAAGGCCGCTTCTTTACACCTGGCGACTCGAATGTCGTTATCGTTAATGAAACCGCCGCTAAGGCAATGGGTATCAAAAGTCCGTTTAATAAAAAGGTATTCAGCTATTTCTTCTCCACGGAGGAAAAATGGTATTCAGTAATTGGGATTGTCAGGGATTTTAATTTTCAATCCTTAAAGGAACCAATCCATCCCCTGATTATTCTGCCGGCGGTTGAGCCTTATTGGGAAATGGCCATAAAGCTTA
Organism: uncultured Roseivirgaceae bacterium; assembly: GCA_964521255.1. Lineage (GTDB taxonomy): Bacteria > Bacteroidota > Bacteroidia > Cytophagales > Cyclobacteriaceae > ZC4RG29. The sequence continues at coordinate 8,385 of CAZFRM010000039.1, read as the reverse complement.
CGCCCGGGGACCGGGAAAATAAACTGGAATTTATACACGCTCTGTTTAAAAGACATGCCCCTGATGTAGCTTTTGAATACAGCTTTGTGAGCGAAAACTTCGAGGCTAAGCATAAAACTGAGCGAAAAGTCGGGTGGCTCTTTCTCTTGTTTACATCGTTGGCCATATTCATTGCATGCCTGGGACTTTTAGGTTTAGCGGCATTTATGGCAGAACAGCGAACGAAGGAGATCGGCATTCGAAAAGCAGTTGGAGCGAGTGTGGGTAACATTATAGTTTTGCTTAATAAGGATTTTTTAAAGCTTGTGCTAATCGCTAACGTCCTGGCCTGGCCGGCGGCGTGGTGGCTAATGAATCAATGGCTTAAACAATTCGCCTACCATGTCACAATTAAATGGTGGGTCTTTGTTATAGCAGGTGTTCTTACCCTGGTAATTGCTTTACTTTCAGTAAGTATCCAGGCCCTTCGAGCCGCCACTGGTGATCCGGTCAATTCTTTAAGAAATGATTGAGTTCGTGCAACTCTGTAGCAGTGAATTCAGTCTATAAGTTTATCCCGGCTGGGTTACTTCTTTACTTTATTTTAAAAAAGCTGTAGCTGAGAGCAGGGTGTTACCTGTTTCAGTTGTCTGATTGGCAGACGTTAGTAAATTATCTCTTATTCATTTATGAAGATCTTAACACTTGTATTCACCGCCCTCATTCTGGCAACTACCCTTAGCGCCCAGGAAATCAACCAGGAATTAAAATCATTTCATAAAGTAGTGGTATCGCCGCACGTGAATCTTGTATTGCAAAAAGGCACGAAGGAAAGCATCCGGTTGGTTTACGATCGCGTCACTGCTGATAAAATTAACATTGAAGTTAAAAATAAGACCTTGCGTGTTTACCTTGATGATGCGCGCATAGCGGAGAAGACTGAAAGAATAAGTGAACATGAAAAACGAGGCATCTATCAAAATGTGAATGTCACCGCTTATGTAACCTATCGCGATATCGATCATCTTGAAATTCGTGGAAACCAGGAACTCACCTGTCTTGATCCGCTTAATGCCAATACATTTACTTTAAAAGCATATGGCGAAAATGAAATCACCCTAAGCAATATCAAGGCTGATTACTTAAAGACAAGTCTGTATGGAGAAAATGATCTTCAGATAAAAGGTGGAAAGGCTGATTATCAAAAATACAGGCTCTTCGGTGACAACAAAATTGACACACGTGATTTAAAGAGCTATTCAACTATAGCCCATATTTACGGTGAAAGTAAAATCAAACTCACATCGGAAGACGAATTAAAAATCAGCGCCTTTGGCGACCCCCAGGTTCTGTACAAAGGAAACGCTCAAGTGAGCAGGCGACTTATTTTTGGTGAGGCAAGAATTGAAAGGATGGAGTAAATCCTAGATAACCCAAACCCTCCAGAGGTTTTAGAACCCTTGGAGGGTTGTTGGTTCTTGCTATTGAATTCTAATCAATTTGATTTCAGAAGGGTCACAGTTTTCGTTGGAGAAAGATGATTCAATTGTATCTCCTTTTATCAGCCACTTAAATCCTGCGAGATAGTTCTCACGGTCCTTGCGGGAGCTCATAAACAGCCGATAACTTTTTACATTATTGCTATCACCAGATAATTTTAAGTGAAACTTCAAAATCGGTTTGCAGGTATTACTTTCCTGGATAATCAGAGTAATTTTTTTAACGGATAAAGAATCCGGAATAATGAGTTTCCTGTACGATGGATCATCCGGGTTAACCACTAAGGCTATTGAATCATTCACGATTACATTAGGAAAAATCATCATGCGATAAAATGATTCAACGATTGTGTTGCTGGTATCAAATACCATTTCGGACTCGGCTACTTCCAGAAATCGTTGCCCGTTGAAAAGGCTGTCAACAAAAACAATAGAATCAATTTCATTACGCTTCTTATCGGGATTAATGATCAACGTATCTCCCGCGATACGGTAAGTACCTGTGTCTACCCTGTAAAAATAATCCGTATTTACCTCTATGATGAAAGTATTATTTTTCAATAGGGTTAGCTTCCTGCTCTCCTCTTCCCCTTTCCAGGTGTAAATAGAAGCCTTTTTTCCTCTGCAGGATATTAAAAGTGATGTTGCAAGAACAATAATGACAAAATACCTCATTGCGGTGCAGTTTGTATTTATAAACGCCAATCTAAGCAACTCGTAGCTAACTTAATTGCATAAACCGTAAATGCCAGTGCTAAGCGGTTGCAAAGTTTAAGGCCGGGATCAACACCAACGAAACTATCTTTATTTCATAATCCCTGACCCCCTATGACTACCCAAACAACCATTTCGTTACCCACCCAGGAGATATCACTTACGCCGCCCGGTAGCGGGTTGCTTTCCTGGCAAATTCGTGAAGCATTGAATATTATCATTGCTGCCATAATAGTCGGCCTGCTCTATTCTGTCTTTGATGACGGATTCAATAGCATCATTCCCTACGTTAATGGTTCGTTGATAGGCTTAGTTGGAGGAACAGGTTTATGCATTGGTGAATTGATATTTTTTAGAACGCTCCGTAAAAAGATCTCATTCCTTGTAATCGTAATTCTAAAAACATCTCTTTACGCATCAATGATGACCCTCATCATATTTACTGAAATTCTGATTTCACGAAGCCTTCAGTATAAGTTAACGATAGAGAAAACTTATAAAAGTGAATCCTTTCAACACTTTTTATATCATGAAGACTTTGTTATCATAATTGTTTATGCTCTCGTATTTATTTCGTTGCTGATTTTTACAAAAGAGATGAGCCGTAAAATGGGACAAGGCGTCTTGTTCAATTTTATTACAGGCCGTTATTTCAAACCCAAACAGGAAAAAAGAATATTCATGTTTCTTGATATGAGTTCTTCTGTATCGAAAGCGGAAAGACTTGGTGATATGGAATACCATAATCTCTTAAATGATTTCTTCCGTGACACAACCGAATGTATTCTGTTGGCCGGAGGAAAGATTCATCATTATGTTGGCGATGAAGTCGTGGTTTCATGGCCATTAAAACCAAACATTAACACTGAAAATTGTTTGAAGGCATATTTCAATAGCGTTGAAAAGATGAAGTTAATGCAACAACGTTATCAAAATACATATGGCCTTGTACCACACTTCAAAGCAGCCTTTCACTGTGGCGAAGTTGTTTGCGGCGAAATCGGAGAAGTTAAAAGTGAGATCGTTTTTCACGGCGATGTTATCAATACAACAGCGCGCCTTGAACGAATGTGCTCTGATCTGCATGAAGACATACTTGTATCGAAAGTGTTATACGATACGTTTACACCGGGTGTTCGAAATATTTTCCGATCAGCCGGATCTGTTAAGATTCGGGGCAAAGAACAAGCGATGGAAGTTTTTGGCTTACGTCACTGGTAATGCACTTACTAATGACTAATCCTACTTTAAAATTTCACGCAGAGCCCGCTAAGATTTTTCGCAAAGCCCGTGAAAGAGCAGTACTGACTTATTATTTCTTTGCGCGCATTGCGTACTAACTTTGCGCTCTTTGCGTGAAAACAAGCGTCCTCCTCCGGTCATGTTTCGAGTCGGCGACTTCTTTTTCTGAAGTGACAAAATTATAAACTGTTTTAACCACTACATCTGATCTAAGGTTGTGACCTAAACCCTTTGTAGCAACAAGAACCGACCGCTTCCATACATTATTTATTTCACGTCCGTAATGAAAAGGTGTTTCGTCATCGTGTTCATCATGAATGATCAGGCCGGGGATGTTTAGTGTTGATGCAAATTTTGCTGTAGAAAAATAGGTTACCGGCTCACCAAACCTTTCTCTAAAATGTTCCAATGCACATTGAACGGCACGCTCAGATAAGTTGAGTGTTTGCTTTAAAGAATCAATGAAATCACTGGCTTCTCCGGGAGGGGCCATTAAAATCACTTTACTTACCGGCAAAATTGGGGTCTGGTAAAGTGTATAAACGAGCGAAAAACTTCCTACTGAATGACTTACGACTGTATCGATTGGTCCTACTTTCCCAACAAAATGTTCAATCGCCTGGCTGTAAAATGGAACAGATAAAAAATTACCCTGCGAAAAACCATGGCCCGGTGCATCAAAAGCATAAACGGTAAATTCATCTTGTGATAAGGACTGGATATAATTTTTCCATCGGAAAGTGTGGCTTTGCCATCCATGAAGAAACAGCACTTTTCTATTACCGTTTCCCCATTTATAACCTTGCAGCATAATGTCATTAAATTTAAACTCAAACTTTTCTGACGAGTCTAAAAACATCTTATGATGTGGTTTTAGCGAAGCCCTGAAAGGGTAGCAAAATATCTTAACACCGAGGCGGCCCGCCAAACGTGGTGAAATCACGGAGAGTATATTGAGATATACTCCCATTAACTTAGGGATTAGTTTTTTCATGGGTCTCTTTTTTTTCTGTTTAACATTCTTTCAATAGGTACCGATCGGTATCTATATTGTCAAAAAAAATTAAATCTCTATTTCTTTTATCTGGCCATCCAGATGCATCACTACACGCTTGATGTCATCGTCATTACCCTGAAGCTTGCCCATCATTATTGCACCTTCAAGTGAGGCAATAATTAACGTTGCATAGAATTCTTTATCGATTCCCTCTTTTATCTGCTTATGTTGAATGCCATTTTCCAAAATCGTAATCAGTGATTGCTTAAGTGTGGTTAAGGTCTTCAATGCTTCGCGTTTTAAAACAGGATTCGCATCATCCGCTTCAATGGCAGCATTAAGCAGTGGACACCCACCTTTCAAAGGGGGATTTGTAATATAGGATTCAAAATATCGAAAGATGGCGTGTAGCTTTTTCCCGGCTGTAGTCTCTGTCTTTACTACAGTCCTGATTTTTTCATACATCTGTTCTGACAAATGACGCAGCGACTCACGTTCAAGATCTTCTTTGTCCCTGAAATGCTTGTAGATCGCTCCCTTCGTGAAGCCTGTCAAATCAGTTATATCACTTATGGAGGTGGATTTGTACCCTTGAGTATTGAACAAAATACCCGACTTTTTAAGAATTACATCTCTGGTCAATTCCGGATCACGCATGGACAAAGATACCAATCGGTATCTAAACGTGCAATTCAAATCAGCGTTTAAATTATTCCCGTAAAAATGAGATTATTCTTCTTTTACAAAGAGCAGGACTTCTTTACCACGATTGCAGCTAATGCTTAATGTATTTTCAGAAACTTTAACAAGGTCAGCGGTGGCGAAACGGACAAGAACATTTTTGCTCCATTCATCCCTGGCCAAAATATCAAATGGAGTAAAAGTAATGCGGTTGTGCTGGCCAAGTTCGTATGCACCGATTACCGGGTTTGCCGGGTTGTCTCCTGAAATAGTGCCTGATCTACCATCATCCGAAAAAGTAAGAACGATGGAATTTTGTCCACTAAAAGGCGTCTTATCAACTGTTCCACTTTCGGTATTATAAAAATGCGCCAACTTCCAGCGCCCGTTAAGGCTTTTTAAATCGTCTTCATCGCAAGACAAAAGAAAAAATGAGAGCACAACTATCGTCAAAAGCTTCATAAAACCGAATTTTTCATTTCAGACAGCTTTAAAGGTATTCATTTGAAAGGATTAGGCAAAGGGTGATTATCATTAAAAAATATCATTTTTGTCCGGCTAAAATGTAGCCTTCGTTTCAATCCCTTGATTTTCTTGATGTTTCTCTATCTGGCCCTGCCTCTCTCCGAGAGAGACTATGGATTACGCAGGTGTTCGTTTTTTAGTCGGACAGCAGAATCATATCGTCTCGCCTTTATAGCCTGCCTTCATCAACGCAGTTTTGACTGTTTCATCGTTTGTTGTTCCCATGACAGTAAGGATCCTTTGCGGGTTGTTCAGGTCCACATTCCATTTGCCGGGTCCGACGGCATCATTCAAATAAGGGGTAATTTTCTCAATACACCCTGAACATTTTACATTCGTCTTCAATCTTATTGCAGTCATACCAATTTTTTAGTGATACAATTATAACGAATCACAATATCCAAAGATTTACAAAACTCTTTGAAAGAATTATAGAATTACGAACGACAATCTGATACTTTTACCATTATCATCACGCTGAAAGATGAAAGATGAAGCCATTGACATTATTCTCAAACCCATTAACACTTTTATCAAAAGTGAAACAACAGCAGGTATTGTTCTTTTCATAAGCACCATAATTGCTTTACTATGGGCAAACTCCGCATTTGCTTCCACTTACCACCATTTATGGCACGAAGAATTTTCTATTAACCTGGCCGGGCATACTATTTCCAACTCATTACACCATTGGATTAATGATGGGTTAATGTCCATGTTCTTTTTTGTAGTAGGACTTGAATTAAAACGCGAAATTATCGGGGGTGATCTTTCCTCACCACGTCAGGCCATACTGCCGTTAGTGGCTGCATTAGGCGGAATGATTGTACCTGCCCTACTTTTTATTGCCTTCAACACCCAGGCGCCTGAAAAAAACGGATGGGGTATCCCTATGGCCACCGATATAGCTTTTGCATTAGGTATTTTATCGCTCCTTGGGAAACGTGTACCTGTCGCCCTTAAGGTATTTCTCACAGCGCTCGCTATTGCTGACGATCTTGGTGCAGTTCTCGTAGTAGCTTTTTTCTATACTTCTGATATTTCTGTTGTAAGTCTTTTAACGGGAGCTGCTTTTCTAATCGTGTTGATACTAGCCAATATCCTTGGCGTTCGTAGTGTGATCTTTTATGGCATAGTAGGTATTGGCGGTTTATGGCTTGCGTTTCTAATGAGTGGCGTTCACGCTACAATAGCAGGAGTAATTGCCGCTATTACTATTCCCGCGCGAACAAAAATTGATGAAGTGGGATTTGGGAAAAAACTAAGAAGTTATGTTGATGAATTCATGATCATACCACCTAACGATGTTACTTTGCTGGAGCCGGAGCAAATGCATGTTATTGAAAAAATAAAAACACTCGCCCAGGCTGCGGACACGCCCTTACAACGACTTGAACATGCCATGCATCCCCTGGTAGCATTTGTTGTCCTTCCCCTGTTTGCATTGGCCAATGCAGGTATAGAATTTAGCAGTGATTTTTTTTCTGGTATCGTTCATCCGGTAAGCCTTGGTGTTATCGTAGGTTTGTTCATTGGTAAATTTGTTGGCATAAGTGGGGCATGTTGGTTGGTGATCAAAATGAAGTGGACGAGCCTTCCCCCACTTGTAACCTGGAGACATATCCTGGGCGTAGCATTTCTCGGCGGAATAGGATTTACTATGTCTATGTTCATCACAAACCTCGCTTTCGAGGATGCTACTTTAAACGTTTTGTCTAAAACCGGAATTCTTGTGGGATCTCTTATTGCCGGAACAATTGGATCCATTATTCTTCGATTTTCTAAGCCAGCATGAAGATATTAATGCTATTTCACGCAAAGGCCGAAAAAATTTTTTAGTCGTGCCTTTCGCTCTGTGATTTTTGTATAAATCCGCGTAGTTAGAAAAGATGAAATTTATCCATGCGTTGTATGCAGATCATAAATCAGGATCGGCAATTCCATTAATTCTTTTACCTTTGCCCGAGGGGCAAACTTTGCTATTTCTTTTTTGATTTGAAATTTATGTTTAGCACTCCTTGTCTCATCATGTTCTACTTAAAACCTATTCAACATGCAAATCACAAAGAATAAAGTTGCTGCCATTCATTACACTTTACGAGACAACGATGGAAATATTCTGGACAGCAGTGATGGTCGTGAACCTTTGTATTACATTCATGGTATTGGAAATCTCATTCCAGGAATGGAAGAGAACCTGGAAGGAAAAATAATAGGTGATAAATTTGAAATTAAAATTTCGCCGGATAAAGGATACGGTGATTTAAATCCACAACTAATTCAGAAAGTTCCAATTAACGCCTTCGGAGGACAAGAAGTCAAAGAAGGCATGCGATTCCAGACTGATCGTGGAACAGTTGTTCGCGTTACTGAAGTTGGAGTGGAAAACATAACGGTGGATGCCAATCATCCGCTGGCCGGTGTTGAACTTAATTTCAAGGTAGAAATAATGGAAGTACGCAGCGCAACAGAAGACGAAATTCAACACGGGCACGTTCACGGTCCGGGTGGACACCACCATTAGAAGGTACGAGGGAATACTTTGAAGTCAATGGTCATTGGTAATGCCATGACACTTTTACGAATGACCTTTGACAAATTAATGTCGTTGAATTAAGCAAGTCCTGATTAACTGCCCATATTATGGGGCAGCTCACACCCCAACTCACGCTCACACAAATCCCCCTTAGAAAAGCTTGTCTATACCCATATCTTTTTTGGAAAAAAGAGGAACGGATGATAAATTCA
>CAZFRM010000038.1:0-31274 GCA_964521255.1 uncultured Roseivirgaceae bacterium | reverse complement strand
CCAGCATTCCTTTCAATTCATGCTTCAAACTTTCAGGTTCCATAACTTTTACTTCCGGTCCAAAGGCGAGGAGGGTTTGCAACAGCTCGTAGTTAGGCATGAGCCGCAGGGTAACGATGAGGCCATCCCCATTGTCAGCGATGATCTGCTGCGTGCCATGTATTAATCGTTTAGTGATTTAGTGCTACTTAGTTCATTCAAAAATCTATGATACAAACGAAAAAATGGTAGTAAGCAAATGGCAATAGGCAATTTTGCCTACTGCGATTGCCTACTTTCAACATTGGTTAATATCTGTTGATTAAATGTTTTATTTTAGTAAACGATGCTCTCATTAATAAGTGCTGGGCTTTAATGTAGTTCCCCTGTGATGGGTGAAAACCACAGGCGTATTTCTTTTACACCGTTTGTTGTTGAGAGTAACACCAATCGTATGATCAAAATATTTTTGTATGTCAATTCCCTTATAAGGTTTGAAAGGAATTTTAACATGACCAATGTGCTCCATGCGGTCAAGCGCCAGGATAAGTTTGTTCCTGCTCTTTTCGTTGTAGCCCAGCAAATACCAACGGAACTTGTATTTTAAAAGGTAGGGATGAAAGGTATGCTCCTTTGCCACTACATGATCAAACTTTTTATAGCGTAATAGCATGGGTTTTTGTTTTAGTATCGCCTGGTAGAGCACATCAAAATGTTCCATGCCTTTACAGTAGCGAATACCCTCAAACAGAATAGGGGAGTAAGACAATTTGGATTTCTTTTCCTTCAGTTGTCCTGCCACTTTTCCAAGCTCAGCGCAATAACTATGCTTAAACCATAGAAATCGCAGAGAATCACAAAGAAAAACCTCTGTGCAACTTTGTGATTCTTATTCCTCTTACACGGACTCTCACACTGCCTTAACCATCATCTCGCGCTGTTTCTCATCAGGAAGTCTTCCATAACATGCCTGAATATTATCGAGCATGTGCTCAGGATTTCCGGTGCCGGGTATTGCGCAAGTTACTGCAGGGTGTGAAATAATATATTTCAAAAAGAATTGTGCCCAGCTCTTGCAATCAAATTCACTTGCCCATGCAGGAAGTTTTTTCCCTTTTACACGGTCAAACAGCTTACCCACACCGAAAGGCTGGTTGATAATAACGGCTACTTTTTTCTCCTGTGCAAGAGGTAAGATCCTCTCTGCTGAGAGGCGCTCTGTCATGTTATAGTTTACCTGTATGAAGTCAATTGATTCAGTCTTCAGTATGTGCTCCATGTCAGCATATGCGTCTTCTCTATAGTGACTTATGCCGATGTATCTTACTTTACCTTTTTCTTTCCAGTCACGAAGTGTTTTGATATGCGTTTGCCAATCAACGAGGTTGTGAATCTGGATAAGATCAAGTCTATCGCGCTTCATGAGTGAAAGCGAGTTGGTCATTTGTCCAATTCCTCTTTCCTTGCCTGTTGTCCATACTTTAGTAGCAAGGAAAAGTTTTTGATTTATTCCCAGGTCGGTAGAAATTTTGCCGACATTTTTTTCAGAGAATCCGTACATCGGAGAAGTATCTACAACTCTGCCTCCTTTCTGATTCAGTACAGATAAGGTTTCTTTCAGTTGCCGTAGTTCATTGGTCACACTTTCGTCCACGTCAAAGGTTTCCCATGTACCGATGCCAACGGCGGGTAGTGATTCTCCTGTAGAAGGTATAGCTCGCATGATCATCTTTTCATCCATAAAAGTCCAGCCGGAAAGAAATGGTAACAGGCCAAGGGCAGTAAGGTGCTGTAAGGATTCACGACGGTTCATACACCAAAAGTAATCGTTTATTCAAAATTCGAAAAGCCGGATATGGAAAGTTAAATGTTGATAACTAATGTCGTGTCAACAATAAAGTTTCATGTCTCCTACGCAGCCCCTAACCCCGCTAGCCAGCGGGGCATTCCTGCGCGCTGTTTCCCCGCCAGCTGGCGGGCTAGGGGCAAGCGATGGATGACCCGTCAACTCAAATATGACACGACACTAGGAGGCAGTAGACAGTTTTACTCAGAACTTCGCAGTTCCTTCTCTTTATCTTTTAAAACCTGAGCAACATCTTCATCCACCAGCCTTTCGAGGAAAAAGATAAGGCGATTTGTAAGGCCAGGTATCTTCCTAAGGTCTTCATCCCAGAATGAAGTATTGGAAAGTGTACCTTCTGCTACACTTCGAAGATCCCTCGACCGCCAGATATTTTTAAAAAATTCTACGATGTCCGCTGAATCATTAACGGGTGTTGAAGTTCCCTTGAAGTCTCCTTTATAAAATTGGATAAGGCATGCAAGAGAAAAAATCAATCGATCGGGGAGGGTACCCTTTCTTTTTACATACTCAAGAACAGATGGTAAAACTCTTACTTTATATTTTGAGATAGAGTTAAGGGCAATTGAACTTAATTCATGTTTTATGAATGGATTTTGAAAACGTTCAATTACATCATGGGCAAATTGCTTTAGCTCTTCTGACGGGAGATCCAGTGTTGGAATGATCTCTTCATAAATAGCTTCTTTAATAAATTTACCTGCAATAGGATCTTCAACAGACTCTCTTACTGTTCGCAGTCCATGCAGGTAAGCAACGGGTACGAGTGCGGTATGTACTCCATTTAGTATTCTTACTTTCCGTGTGCGGTAAGGGGTTTGGTCCTTTACAAATTTTACATCCAGTCCTGCCGTATGTGCGGGCAACGCATTGCTAACCGCATCTGTACCTTCTATAATCCAAAGATGGAAGGGTTCAGCGGTTACTACGAGGTTGTCTTCATAACCAATTTCTTCCTGAATTTTTTTAATGGTCTCCTTTGGAAATCCAGGAACAATTCGATCTACCAGGGTATTACAGAAAACATTTTTTTCGATTATCCATTTCTTAAAATCGTCTGGCCATTTCCAAAGTGCGATGAATTGTAGAATAGCATTACTGAGTTGCTGACCATTCTTATCGATAAGTTCACAGGGAATAATGAACAATCCTTTATCCCCAGCGCCATTGAAAAATTTATAACGATGGTAAAGAAGCGCTGTAAGCTTACCTGGAAAACTGTCAGGTAATATATCAGGGTTGATATCATCAGCATTAAAAGTAATGCCTGCCTCAGTTGTATTTGAAATTATAAATTTGAGATCAGGATTTTCTGCTGTTTTAAGATACGCCTCGTAATCTTCGTATGGATTAATCACACCCCGCACACAAGTAATAAGCCTTGTATCTGTTGACGGTTCTCCATTTTTTATGCCATTCAACACAAGATGATAAAGCCCTTCCTGTTGGTTGATCAGTTCACCCATTCCCTTACTGATGGGCTGAATGATTTGAACATCGCCATTGAATGCTGCTTTCTCATTAAGAATGTCTATGATCCAGTCGACGAAAGCGCGCAGAAAATTTCCTTCACCGAATTGCAATACTTTTATAGGACGCGTATTGCTCACACCAGCATTTTTCCGATCCAGTGGTTTTAGCATGACTAAAAAAATTATTTCAAATTAAAGCAGAGGGAATTTAAAACTTGAAATACTCATTTGCATTGTGATAGCAAATGTCGCTTACCATTTTGCCTAACCATTTTTCATCGGCTGGCAGTTCTCCATTTTCAACATCCTTGCCAATGAGATTACACAGTATTCTTCTGAAGTATTCGTGTCGTGGGTAGGAGAGGAAGCTTCTTGAATCAGTAAGCATACCGACGAAGCAACTCAACAATCCCATATTGGATAGTGTGTTGATCTGCTTTTCCATACCGTCTTTCTGATCGAGGAACCACCAGGCTGAACCAAATTGCATTTTACCTTTCGTAGATCCGTCATTGAAATTACCGATCATAGTCGCCATCACCTCGTTGTCCGCAGGGTTGAGGTTATACAATACAGTTTTGCATAGCTGATCGTTTTTATCCAACTCATTTAAAAATTTCGCAAGATGAGTTGCCTGGCTGAAATCACCTACCGAATCAAATCCCGTGTTAGGACCGAGGGTGTTCATCATTCGGGTATTGTTATTTCGCAAAGCGCCAAGGTGAAATTGTTGTGTCCACCCTTTCTTATGATAAAGCCGGCAGAGTTCAAGCAGTGTCACGTATTTAAAGTAGTTAACTTCTGTGATCTCAAGGTTTTGCCTGGCTTTTATTTTCTTGAAAATATTTTCAATGGTAGACGGCGAGCTTTCAAAATAATAGAGCTGTTCAAGTCCATGATCGGAAAGGCGGCATCCATTTTTATGAAAGAAGTTAATTCTTGACTCCAGCGCAGATAGCAGCGATGAAAAATCTGTTATGGTAATGCCGGACGCGTTACTTAATTTATCCAGGTATACATTATACTTCGCCACGTCTTCAACTGCATAAGTTTCATCGGGTCGAAAGGCGGGAATTACTTTTGTGCTGATGTTACTCAGTGCAATTTTTTGATGATGTTCCAATGAATCGATGGGGTCGTCAGTTGTGCAAACTACCTTAACATTCATCTTCGCTAATAAACTTCTTGTGGAGAATTCTTTTGTTTGAAGTTGTTCTGTGCAATCGTCATATATGTCTTTTGAAGTGTTCTGATCTAACACATCCTGAACGTTGAAATAGTTTTTCAATTCCAGGTGAGTCCAGTGATAAAGCGGATTCCGCATGGTATAAGGAACGGCCATTGCCCATTTTTCAAATTTTTCTCTGTTGCTTGATTGCCCGGTAATATACTTCTCGTCAATTCCAAGCGTTCTCATTGCTCTCCACTTGTAATGATCCCCGGCCAGCCAGATACTCGTGAGATCTTCAAATTGTCTGTCATTCGCAATTTCATCGGGAGGAAGATGACAATGATAATCAATGATAGGTTGGGTCTTCGCATATTGATGATAGAGGGTTTTGGCAAAATTATTCGAGAGAAGAAAATCATCTGTTAGGAATACATGATTGCTTCGGACATTTTGCTTTCTTACGGATAGTTGCATGAGTAAATAATTTTTTTTTAATATAGTGAATGCAGCGAGGATTTGCGAATGATAAGTTCAGGTGTAAGAACAATACGCTTAGGAACAAATTTTTCCGGGCCTAAACTTATTTGTTCAAGAAAAATTTCTGCAGCGGCATTTCCAATCAGCATACTCTGTTGATCAACAGTAGTGATTGGGGGATCACAGAAAGATGTAAACGGCTCGTTTGCAAACCCTACAATGGCAACGTCTTTCGGTACATTTATTCCTCCTTCTTTGCAAACTTCTAACGCCCCGATGGAGCTGTAAGCACTGGCCGAAAAAACGGCATCTGGTCTTTTCTCCAGGGCAAGTAATTGTTCCATTCCCTTACGGCCATCTTCGTATTGTAAGTTTCCTTCAATGACCAATTCATTATCATAGGGAAGGCCATTAGCCTCAAGCGCTTCCTTATAGCCACGTAGACGCTCTTTGAAGATGCTGATCTTTCTTACATTGGTGAAATGTGCAATACGTTTACATCCTTGTTGAATGAGATGCTCCACAGCCTGGTAAGCGCCAAGATAATCGTCAAGCACAACGCGGCTAACATCCAGCCCCTGGAAGGATCGATCAAAAAGCACCAGTGGAATTCCTTTATCCTTAACCTTTTTAAAGTGGTCAAAGTTTTCTGTCTCCTTGGCAAAAGAAACAATGACGCCATCAACACGTGCATTGAGGAGCGCTTCCACCGTAATAACTTCTTTTTGATAATTATCGTACGTTTGGCAGATCATAACATTATAATTTGCCTTATTAGCTACTTCTTCAATTCCTCTTATAATTGATCCGAAAAAGCTGCGATCAGTTGTCGGAACGATAACGCCAATTATTTTACTCCTTCCGTTTCGCAGTGCTGCTGCTATATGATTAGGCTGATAATTTAGTTTCTTAGCAGCTTTTTGAACGGCTTTTTTTGTTGCCTCACTTATTCTGGGATGATCTTTCAACGCCCTTGAAACGGTAGAAGCCGTTATGTTGAGTTCCTTCGCTATGTCATGAATTGTTGCCATCCTGGTTCTTAAACAGAGTCATCAAGATTCTGGTTGATCAATATTCTAAACTCTTTACCTGGCAAGATAGATAATTTTAAATTGCATGTCAGGTCATTTACATCGTGAATCAGTTTTCGTTTGAAGGTTTACCAATGGTAGCCAACAGACCTCCGTCAACGTAGAGAATTTGTCCATTCACAAAATCACTGGCTTTCGATGCGAGAAAAACAGCCGCACCCATCAGGTCTTCGGGGTTCCCCCATCTTCCCGCCGGTGTTCTGCTAATAATAAATTCATTAAAGGGATTGCCCGGAACCTGCAAGGGAGCCGTTTGGCTCGTCGTAAAATAACCCGGTCCAATTCCATTCACCTGTATGTTGTACTTCGCCCATTCAGTAGCCATATTACGCGTGAGCATCTTCAAGCCTCCTTTTGCTGACGCATACGCTGACACAGTATTTCTTCCCAGCTCACTCATCATAGAGCAAATATTAATGATCTTCCCTGCCTGGCGTTCGATCATTTTTTTGCCAACATATTTGGACATAATAAACGGGCCGACAAGATCGACATCAATAATTTTTCTGAAATCAGCAGTATCCATCTCAACGATAGGCACACGCTTTATAATGGCGGCGTTATTCACCAATATATCAATGGGGCCGATCTCTTTTTCAATTTTGTCAGTGTATTGACTTGCATCATTGTCATTTGTAACGTCAAACAAATAGCCCGTTGTTTTAATGCCGGCTTTTTTGTATTCACTAAGAGCGTTTTCCATTTTTGATGGAGTTGTTCCGTTGATGATCAATTCAGCTCCTGCCAATCCCAGGCCTTTCGCCATGGCCATTCCCAATCCATGCGTACCTCCTGTGATCAAGGCGCGTTTATTAGAGAGATCAAACAATTTCATCACTTCAGATTAAAAGGTAAAACCGTATCCATATCACCATAGTCCAGATTTTCTCCAGCCATTCCCCAAATGAAAGCATAATTTGATGTGCCTGCTCCACTGTGTATCGACCAGGAAGGAGAAATTACGGCCTGATTGTTAGTCATCCAGATATGTCGTGTTTCGTTGGGTTCACCCATGTAGTGGCAAATAGCCTGGTCGGAAGGTACCTCAAAATAGAAATAGACTTCCATACGGCGATCATGCGTATGCGGAGGCATGGTGTTCCAAATACTGCCGGGTTTCAATTCAGTCATTCCCATTTGCAATTGACAAGTAGGAAGAACGCTGTTGACGAGCAATTTGCGAATAGTGCGGTGATTCGCATTGGTGTGAGAGCCCAATTCTACAGTTTCAGCTTCAGCCAGGGATACCTTTCTTGTCGGGTACGTCATGTGAGCGGGTGTTGAATTGAGGTATAACAATGCCTCACCTTCATTTGATGGATGCAGGATAATTTCCTTTGCGCCTTTACCTACATACAAAGCTTCTTTGTAATCTAAAGTGAACAGTTGCCCGTCTACGGTAACAGTAGTTTTTTTTCCTACGTTGATAATTCCTAATTCCCGTCGTTCCAGGAAGTATTGCGACCGAAGAGGAGGGATGCTTTCTAATACAAGTGGTTTACTTATTGGTTTTGCTCCGCCTGCGATGAACCGGTCATAATGTGTGTAGACAAGTTCTATAGAATCATTTTTGAAAAGTGACTCTATTAAAAAGGAATTCCGCAGTCGCGTGGTGTCGTAGGCCTTAGCGTCTTCAGGATGTATAGCATGCCGTATGGAATAGGAGATGTTCATTTATAAAGGAATATGAGAAATAA
Organism: uncultured Roseivirgaceae bacterium; assembly: GCA_964521255.1. Lineage (GTDB taxonomy): Bacteria > Bacteroidota > Bacteroidia > Cytophagales > Cyclobacteriaceae > ZC4RG29. Next base: position 23,523 of record CAZFRM010000038.1, on the reverse strand, counting down.
TTCGTTTCTAAAGAGTGCAACATAAAGGAATACAGTTTGTGTAATCGGTTGCGCAATATAGCTAATTTGATCAATTATCAATCGATTGGGACTTATTTATTGAATTCTCATGTGTTCAAAGGCCGCCATATTGTGATGAATATTCGCCCTTGTTTTCGTCCTTTTATCACTTTTAATCTAATATTTTATCAAATCTTTTGGATGTTTCAAAATAAGGTATTAGATATGCAATCGATTGCTCATATTGTGCTTAAAAAGACAAAATAAACGTAGGTAGCTTTCATCAGCATGTCATGGTGAAGTCATCAACCTTATAAATTATAAAGATACTCTTTGTGGTGAAGGGTAGTTGATTTAATGAGTAAGCCCCGGCTTCGTTCGGGGCGCTCATTAATATGATGGATGCAGATGATTTATTTCTCCATGTCAGTTAGAAATTTGTGCTTTGAAGTGATTGGACTGATCACACTTGTGATTATTTATTACTAGTGTCATGTTAAATATAAAATGGCGGGTATTTAGTTCACAGATAACGGATCACAGATCACGGCAATACTGTGATCCGTCAACTGTGATCTGTGAACTCCTGATTTTATACTCGTCATTTTACGATTAACTTAACACTAGGAACCCAATGATTAAATCCCATCTTCCCACCCGGTTGCAACGAATAAGCATAGGCAATTGGATAGGCTCAGTACTGGTTTTCATCTCAGGTCTCACGATACAATGCGCTGGAGAAGGGACTGATGAAATGGGAGACAAAGAGGTTGTTGTCACAACGGATGAGCCTGTACCCGCTTTTCCTGGTGCAGAAGGCTTTGGAAAGTTTACCACAGGAGGAAGAGGGGGTAAGGTTCTGGTTGTTTCCAATTTGAATGATAGCGGCAGTGGAAGTCTGCGTGAGGCGATCAATACGAAAGGTTCGCGTACCATTGTTTTTGCCGTATCCGGAACAGTGGCGCTTGAAACGCCTCTTGTTATTCGTGAAGGGAATGTGACACTTGCCGGTCAATCTGCTCCCGGTGATGGTATTTGCCTGAAAAATTATCCGATGCTCATAAAGGCTGACAACGTAATTATTCGTTACATGCGTTTTCGTCTTGGTGATGAGAGCGCCATGCAGGATGATGCCATTACGTGTGTACGACAAAAGAATATTATCATAGATCATTGCTCTATGAGTTGGGCAACCGATGAATGTGCCAGTTTTTACGACAATGAAAATTTCACTTTACAGTGGAGTATTATTTCAGAAAGCCTTAATCATTCGGTTCATGAAAAAGGCGATCATGGTTACGGTGGCATTTGGGGAGGTAAAGGGGCGTCTTTTCATCATAATTTATTAGCACATCATAACAGCAGGCTGCCTCGCTTTTGCGGATCACGATACCACAAAGAGCCTGAAAAGGAAATCGTTGATTTCAGAAACAATGTAATTTATAACTGGATGGGCAACAGTGCATACGCAGGAGAACGGGGTTATCATAATATGGTTAATAATTATTATAAAGCCGGCCCAGCCACTACATCATCATCGAAGAAGAAAAGAATTGTTGAACCTTATCAGCCCTTCGGTAAATTTTATGTTGCTGGAAATTTTGTAGATGGATTCCCTGACGTTACCACTGACAACTGGAATGGAGGCGTTCAGTGCAATTATCTTGATTCCGTAAGAATGAACGAACCCGTTAAAGTAATGGCCATTGAAGAAGAAAATGCTGCCAGCGCTTATGAACAGGTTTTGAAATATTCAGGCGCAAGCCTTCATCGCGATGGCATAGACGAACGGGTTATTAACGATGTAAAGAAAGGAACTGCTCCTATGGGTAAGAATAAGAATGGTATTATCGATTCTCAAAATGATGTTGGCGGATGGCCGGAATTAAAATCGACCGAAGCTCCTGTTGACAGCGATCAGGATGGAATGCCCGATGAGTGGGAAAAGAAAAACAACCTGAATCCCAACAACGGAGCGGATGCAAACCTGCTAACACTGGATAAGTACTACACTAACCTCGAAATTTATCTCAACAGTTTGATATCGTTATGATCAAGCTGCAATAAGCAAAATCTGGTTGGATGCGATTACAGGATAATTATAAGCGATTGTTTATAGAATAAATTTAAATGATGAATCAAAGTAGAACTATTCTTATACTCGTCATGATCTTCTTTAGTTCATGTGAAACAAGAACTTCAGTACAGGTTAAAGAGCAACCGGCACATGATGATCTGTATGATGGAATCGAATTTGAAATGCCCCGGATCAATGAGCCTTCATTCCCTGACTATTCAGTTAACCTTAAAGATTTTGGTGGTGTGGCTGACGGTGTGACGCTGAACACAAAAGCATTTGCCGATGCCATTGATGCGATTTCTCAAAAAGGTGGTGGTAAAGTAATTGTTCCGCGAGGTGTATGGCTAACCGGACCAATTAGCTTAAAGAATAATATCAATTTACATACAGAGCTCGGTGCACTTGTAATCTTCAGTAAAAACTTTGATGACTATCCATTAGTGGAAACGAGCTTTGAAGGTTTGAATACGTACCGTTGTACATCTCCAATCAATGGCAAAAACCTTGAGAACATTGCTATTACCGGAGAAGGTGTATTTGACGGATCAGGTGATGCGTGGAGACCCGTGAAGAAATCTAAATTAACAGCATCACACTGGAAACAATTGACTTCTTCCGGTGTGCTTAACAAGAAGGGAGACATATGGTACCCTACGGCAAGTGCGTTGCAGGGTGTAGAGAATAGCGAGATGAATGTTCCTAAATTTAAAACAAAAGAAGAGCACGCCGCCATCAAGGATTTTCTCCGGCCGGTAATGGTGAGCCTCATATCGTGTAAAAAAGTTTTGCTTGATGGACCTACCTTTCAGAATTCTCCTGCATGGTGTCTTCATCCATTAATGTGTGAAGATATTATCATGCGGAATGTAACGGTGAAGAATCCCTGGTATTCACAAAATGGCGATGGCATTGATTTGGAGTCGTGTAAAAACGCAGCCATTTATAAATGTTCTTTTGATGTAGGCGATGATGCAATTTGCATCAAGTCCGGTAAGGATAAGGATGGCCGTGAACGTGGCGTACCGACAGAAAAAGCAATCATCAAGGATTGTATTGTGTATCATGGCCATGGTGGTTTTACAGTGGGAAGTGAAATGTCGGGCGGTGTGAAAGATGTTCATGTTTCAAAGCTTACATTCATTGGCACGGACGTAGGACTTCGCTTTAAAAGTACACGGGGAAGGGGAGGCGTAGTTGAGAATATTCATATTTCAGAAATCAATATGATTAACATTCCTGCAGAGGCTATACTGTTCGACTTGTATTACACTGGTAATTCTCCTATTCCGGAAGGCGATGAGAAAGTAAGCGCGGAAGATAAACAAAAGATGGCAGCCAGTATACCTGCCGTTACTGAAGAAACGCCTTCTTTCAAAGATATATTTATTAAAGATGTAGTTTGTAAAGGGGCGGGCAGAGCCGTGCTTTTCCAGGGATTGCCCGAGATGAATTTGAAAAATATGAATATTGAAAACGTCCGCATCGATGCGACAAAGGGATTGTATTGCATCGATGCTGAAGATGTTTCCATGAAAAATGTTTTCATTTCTGCATCTGAAGGACCGGCCATGTTCTTTCACAATAGCAAAAAGGTTACTGTCGACGGATTCGATTATAATAATCAGTCCAACCCTGTTGTTCGTATTACGGGCGCACTGAGTAATGAGCTTAAATTTTTAAATAGTGAGCTTTCCGGTTCGAAAATTGCTATGGGCCAGGATATCGCCCTGAAAGCTGTAAGTATTGAATGACACTTGCTTTTTTTCAGGAAACTCCGACAATAAATGCGCAATCGTTTGCACATTAAATCTCTTTAATTTACTTTTAAACAACCTAACGCAACAATTGCTGTGGCTTCTGACGACTTATACATTCGAAATCTCCTGGTAAGGATTGCCCGATCTGATGATAAGGAAGCTTTTACCTGTCTTTTTAATCGGTATTACAGCAGGCTTGTCCAGTTTGCAATGCTGTTTGTCTCTAACCACACCCTGGCCGAAGACGTAGTCTCGGAAGTATTGATAAGATTATTGCGGAGAAGAAAGGAACTATCAGGTATTGAAAACTTTCAGGGATACTTGTTTCAGTCCGTAAAAAATGAAGCCATCAATCAGTTGAAACACCAGCGTAGAGACCAGGTATTCAGACCTATTGATAATGAAAAGGATATTTTTTTACCCGATGTAACTGATCCGCATGAATGCCTGGTTGAGAAAGAACTTCGGGAAGCAGTTTCTGCCATTGTCGAGGCGCTGCCTCCCAAACGAAGGATGGTTTACAGGCTGATCAAGGATGAGGGTATGCGTTATAAAGATGTCTCTGTACTACTGGAAATCTCCGAACGAACCGTTGAGGTTCACCTGAAATTAGCCATTCGTGAGCTTAGAGAAACGCTGACCAAACATTTCCTGGAAAGGCAATCTCAGAATGAAGCGGCTTACCTGAAGGTAATGCGCTAATCATTCACCACCCCAAATAAATTCAAAAAAGTTTAAGACTTAATTACGGGTTTTCAATGCAATCGTTGTCATAGTATTATTAGGGATTGCACATGTTAAACAACAAGAATGACATAGATGCGGTATTGGCCCGCTACTTCGCCAATGAAGCAGATACAGAAACGTTGAAGCGGCTCGAACGGTGGCTGGCAGAATCGGATGATAACCGAAGACAATTCGAATTACTTAAGACCATTTGGCAGGAACGGTCTTCGGAACAGCAGTCAATAAACACACCCAACCAGGATGCATTAGAAAAAATCTGGAAAAAGGGAACAGAACATCCACCCGGGCGTAAAGGATTTTTTCTCCTTACATTTTTCAATCATCTCCCTCAGCTTGCAGCTGCTCTGCTAATTATAATTATTGTACCCATCATAGGTTACTGGATCACTTCAGGAAATAAGCAGGAAGTATTGCCAACGGAAATAGTCTACATCGTAAAAGAAAATCCGGCAACGCAACGCTCCCGGTTCATGCTGCCGGATGGTTCAATGGTTTGGCTCAATTGTGAAAGTTCACTTCGCTATCCTGAAAATTTTTCTGCTTCGGTTCGTCAGATTGAGTTGTCAGGTGAAGCATTCTTTGAAGTGAAAGAAGATTCCCTTCGTCCGTTTGTGGTTTCCTCCGGCGACATTTCAACAACAGCCCTTGGAACTTCTTTCAATGTCGCTGCCTATCCGGAAAAAAACACCATTGAAGTTGCCCTTATCACCGGTAAGGTAAGAATTGAAAATTTGCTCGAACATAACGAATTGGCTGTGCTTAACCCGGGTCTGGGGATCAGTTACAATAAAGTGAATAACCAACTTACCAGGAAAAAAATAAATACAGCGAACGTGCTGGCCTGGAAGTCCGGCATCCTGGTTTTTGATGGTGATAACTACGAGGACTTCATTTGGAAAATTAAACAATGGTACGATGTTGATGTGACAACAGTAGGCCGTGTTCCTGGCAATTGGAAGATACGCGGCCGCTTCGATAACGCCTACCTCACCAGCATTCTGGATGTGATAAGCTTTAATAAGGATTTCAGTTACCAGCTAAAAGAGAAACAGTTAACCATTCGATTCAGACAAAATATAAAGTGATTATGAATTTATTAATTAACCCCAGCCTATGAAAAAAATAATACAGTTAACCAGAGGCTCGTTGTGCGTGTTGATTATTCTGACACAAGGAGTCTTACCGCTCCGCTCCATGGCCCATGATGGCTATGCGCAGGTGATCAACAACGTGCGGAATGTTTTCGTTTCTGTCAACTTTGATAATGCTACTTTATCAGAGGTATTCAGAGAGATTGAACAGCGTACTGAGTTTCGTTTTGTGTACGACAAGCGTGATGCTTTTCTGAAGAACCGTTTCAGCCTGGCACAAAGGGATGTGTCTGTTGAGTCAATTCTCATTATGATCGCTCAGCAGTCCGGACTCAAATTCAAGCAACTCAATAATAATATTTCTGTTACCGTGATGCCGGGTGAGAGCAGACAGCAAACGGAAATAGAAGTTGTTTTGGATCCTTTAAACGTCAGAGGTAAAGTTACCTCCAGCGATGGGGGCGATGCATTGCCTGGTGTTACCGTGCTGGTGAAGGGATCGAATGTAGGAACATCGACTGATGCCGATGGTAACTATTCAATCAACTCACCGGATGGGAACGGTACCCTGGTGTTTTCATTTATTGGATATACAACACAGGAGGTACCCATAAATAATCGTACAACGGTCGATGTTGTTCTGGTAGCCGACATCACAGAACTGAGTGAAGTTGTGGTTATTGGTTATGGTTCAGTAAAAAAAGCTGATTTAACGGGTTCGGTAGCCTCCGTTTCAGGTGAAGACCTGAAGATAATGCCTGTGGCAACGGTAACCGAAACACTGACTGGTCGGATGGCCGGGGTACAGGTTAGTTCCTCGGAAGGATCGCCCGATGCCGATATACGCATTCGTGTGCGTGGTGGAGGTTCCATTACCCAGGACAATACACCTTTATTTATAGTAGATGGATTTCCTGTAAACAGCATTAATGACATTTCACCATCGGATATTAAATCCATAGATGTCCTGAAAGATGCATCCTCTACGGCTATTTTTGGCTCCCGCGGGGCAAATGGTGTGGTGATCATTACCACAAAAGGCGGCACAGGCGACAAAGTTACCGTTAGTTACAACGCCTTTTTTGGCGCTAAAAAAATTGCCAAGACGCTGGGTGTCCTCGCCCCCGAAGATTATGTAAAATGGCAATATGAATATGCTGTGTTAGAAGATGACATCTCTTCGTACGAACAGTATTTCGGTTCGTGGGAGGACAGGGACCTATATTCCGGCTTTGTTGGAAATAACTGGCAGGAGCAGGTCTATGGCCGCACGGGCAAGGTTTTTAGCAACGACCTGAGCGTGCGGGGAGGTTCTGAGAAATTCAACTACTCTTTTAACTACGCACGTTTCGATGAAAGAGCTATCATGATCGGGTCGGACTACAACCGGAACAATGTTACGTTGAAGTTGAATAACAAAGTCAACGATAAAGTTGATCTGGCATTTACCGTACGTTATTCAGATACTAAAATCAATGGCGGAGGCGCCAATGAACAAAATGAAGCCTCCACTTCGGCTGATGCACGGCTCAGGCATAGTGTAGGCTATTCGCCTATTCCCCTGCCAGGCCTGGATACCGATGACACGGATGAGCAGGTTGCAGGTTATTTGGTCAACCCGTTCGTGGCTGCCGCAGATAACGACCGCGAACAGGAACGGAGAAACTATAACATGGTCGGCAGCTTCGACTGGAAGATCACTGATGACCTCCAGTTCAGGACGGAATTGGGGTTGGATAATCTTGGCTACCTTGATAACCGGTTCTACGGACGCTCTACGTATTACGCAAACAATAACGTAGCGGCCGAGTATCACGGATACCCTGCTGTTGTTATGCGCGACAGAAAAGACCTGCGGCTTAGAAATGCGAATACCCTTAACTATGACTTTAAGAATTTAATAGGCAATGATCACGGGTTGAAGCTGCTGGTTGGCCATGAGATGATCTACTACGAAACATACGAGACAACGACCGCCATACAAGGGTATCAAAAATTTTATGAGGCTAGTGAAGCCTTTAAACTGACTTCACAGGGAGTACCGCAATCCGTACATAGCAACTACAGCCCTGATGACAAACTGCTTTCGTTCTTTGGTCGTGTGAATTACGACTTCAAGAACAGGTACCTGGTATCGGCCACTTACCGCGCTGACGGCTCCAGTAAATTTCTGGGCAATAACCGGTGGGGGTATTTCCCGTCAGCCGCTGTTGCCTGGAAAGTATCGGAAGAAGCCTTTATGGAAGGAGCAACCAATTGGCTGGACAATTTAAAACTAAGGGTCAGCTATGGTGAAGCGGGTAACAATAACATTCCTGTTGGTCAAACCGTGCAGTCCTTCGAATCGGGTTCTGGCGGCGCCTTAACATGGATTAACGATGTCAACAGTTTTTGGGCGCCATCAAAATTAATGGCCAACCCGGATCTGAAATGGGAAACGACCACTACCCGTAACGTTGGATTGGATTTCGGTATATTAAAAGGCCGCCTGAACGGTTCCGTTGAAGCCTACCTGAATACGACAGACAACCTGCTGATCCGTTTCCCCGTGCCAGGCTCAGGGTATGATTTCCAATACCGTAACATGGGCGACACCGAGAACAGGGGCATTGAAACATCGCTCAACTACAATGCTATTGATCGTGCCGACTATGGCCTCAATTTCTCCTTTAACATCAGTTTCAACAGGAACAAAGTCACCTCCCTTGGTATAATGGAAAACTTTGGCGAAGCAACAGGCTGGGCTTCAACCTCCATTGGTAATGATTATGTGATTAATGTAGGAAGCCCGATCGGTATCATGCAAGGCTATGCCAATGACGGGCGTTACGAAGTGTCGGACTTCGACTATAATGACGGAAACTATACGCTGAAAGAAGGTGTAACGAACAGTTCACAGGTGGTTGGTACCGTGAGGCCCGGCTCTATGAAACTGAAAGACCAGACAGGTGATGGCATAGTTAATAACGAAGACCTGGTTATTATTGGCGATGCCAATCCCAAGCATACCGGTGGCTTCATAGTGAATGCTTATGCGTATGGTTTTGACTTCACCGCGGCCTTTAACTGGAGCTATGGCAATAGTATTTACAATGCCAACAAGATAGAATTTACTTCAGCCACAATCAGTCCGAACGGGCAATACCGGAACCTGTCTGATATAATGGCCGATGGCAACCGGTGGACGACTATCAACCCGGCTGGTGAAACGGTTACAGACCCGGCAGCGTTGACCGCTCTTAACGCCAATACCACCATGTGGTCACCCTATATGCAACGGTATGTGTTCAGCGACTGGGCGGTTGAGGATGGTTCTTTTTTCCGCTTAAACACGGTGACACTTGGCTACACCTTGCCGGAATCGATTACATCCAGGCTGCGTCTTACTAACCTGAGATTTTATGCAACAGGATATAATGTATTTATTCTGACCGATTATTCCGGTCTTGACCCCGAGGTGTCAACACGAAGAAGATCTCCTCTCACACCAGGTGTTGACTATTCGCCCTATCCCAGGAGCAGGCAGATTGTGTTTGGTTTAAATCTTAGTTTCTAACCTTCGATGAATTTGATTATGAAAAAGATGATTTATATAATCGGAATAATAGCGGTCGGTGTGCTTGCATCCTGCGATGATTATCTTGAAGCACCCACCAAGTCCTCGTTGGATGAATCCATCATCTTCTCAACGCCAGGTTTAGCCCTGGGCGCTGTAGATGGCATCAAGATTCCCTTTGCGGAAACGAACTCTTACCGGGGACGGTATTTGCTCTGGTACGGCATGAATACGGATGTCGAGTGGCACAACTCATCTCAAAGTGCAGGTACTAATGATCAGTATGACCTGGTTGTATATGACTCCAAGCCTAACAATGGCCAGATGAACACCGATAACAATGCATGGGCTATGATGTACATGGGTATTGAGCGTGCTAACATTTGTATCCGGGGGTTACGACAATATGGTAATCCTGTTCCGGGCAGCGAACTGGGCTATTTGTTAGGCGAAGCGATAACGCTGCGGGCTGTTTACTATGCCGACCTTTTAAAGGCATGGGGTGATGTGGTTGCCCGTTTCGAACCGGTAAACTCTGAAACGATATACCTTTCCAAAACCAATCGCGATGAGATATATAAACAGCTTATTGATGATTTAGCAGAAGCGGCAGAATTGGTTCCCTGGCCTAACGAAAACGGCGCTACCACAAATGTTGAGCGCATCAATAAAGCTTTTGTAAAGGGACTCCGGGCCCGGCTTTGTCTTGCAGCCAGTGGTTATTCGCAATACCCCGACGGTATCCGCAGAAGTAACGATCCTGAATTATCCGTAGCTAATATGTACGCCATTGCTTACCAGGAATGTAAAGATGTCATTAACAGCGGAAGCGCTAGGCTGGAGCCGTCTTTCGAAACCCTTTGGCAAAAATACAACCAGGACTATATTGTTGCCGGGGGCGAATCACTTTGGGAAATACCCTTTTCTGATGGACGTGGGCGCATGCTGTTTAATTTTGCTGTACGCCATAATTCGAATGACCAACACCATGCAAACGGCGCTAACAGGGGCGGCGTAGGCGGGCCTGTTCCACACGTATTCTATGACTTTGATGAAGCAGATACCAGACGCGATGTTACTTGTGTCCCCTACCGGTATGGAAATGCCGTGGATGGATTTGCCAGGCAGGAGCTTGTTAACCTCAACACCTGGTATTTTGGAAAATACCGGTATGAGTGGATGAACCGCTTCGTTACGTCCTCAAATGATGATGGCGTGAATAAGCTTTACATGCGCTATGCCGAAGTTGTTCTTATGGCAGCCGAGATCGCTAATGAGTTAGAGGGGCCCGGTGCCGCTGCTCCATACTTAAAGATGATACGCGAAAGAGCATTCAAACCTGGCGACTGGCCTGTTAAAGTTGATGATTATGTGAATGCCCTGAATTCAAAAGAAGCGATGTTTAATGCGATTGTAGATGAGCACAAATTTGAGTTTAGCGGTGAATTTGAACGCAAGCAGGCGCTCATCCGCTGGAACCTTCTCAAGGTAAAGCTGGATGAAGCAAAAGCTAAAATGCATAACCTTCAGGACAGAACAGGCGAGTATGCCGATGTGCCGGTAACGCTTTACTATACACACGCTGACGATAATGAATCGCTTATAATCTATGGACTGAACAGGGGTGAGACAGATGCCCCATCCGGGTATTCCAGTTTTTCCTGGACTACTCTTGACGATGCAAAGATCGAGTCAATTTATGTTTCGGATCCAAACACCCGGCAGTTTTGGCCTATCTGGCAGTATTTCCTGGATGCAAGCAACGGAATGCTGAAAAACGACTATGGATATTAATTGTTGAAGACTATGAGAGCTAAAAATATATTTATATGCATGATTGCCGCATTGCTGGCATTCACCTTTTTGCAGTGTGATGACGACATTGATCCACTCGTGGAGGAGCTTGATGTGGACCGGGTTTTCTCACCCATAGGGCTGGAGGCCAGGATAAGAAACATGACCACAATCGAACTGACCTGGGACCTTCGCGATGATGCCGCTCAGTATGTTGTGGAGTTCAGCGAAGACAGCCTGGCGTTCAATTCGATAATACGTACCGTAACCGTTATGCCGGATGAGCTTCCGCTGCAGGAAACTTTTGATGGTCAAACCCGCTATTCGGCGCGTGTAAAAGGAGTGAGCGGTGAAGGCTTATCAGACTCAAAGTGGTCGGCGGTTACCATCATGACAGACGCGGAAAATATTTTTCTTCCTATCCAGGATGGTGATATCGATGCACTGGAGGCTACGTTACGGTGGCAGGCAAACAGTGATGTGACACATTTTGTAATTATTCCGGGGAACACCCAGCGTGAAATTACAGATGGTGAAAAAGAAGACGGAGTGGCTACTCTTACCGGCCTTACCGGTGATACTGACTATACGGTTCGTTTGTACAGGGACACCAGGCAACGCGGTTCGGTCTCTTTTAAAACATTAATCGATGTAGGTGATGCCACACGTGTTTATCCTGAAGATGATCTGAACGCTGTAATAGCGGCTGCCGCTGAAGGAGAAGTATTGGTGTTATATCCGGGTGATTACACAGTCTATACAGGGAATATTGTAATTGATAAGTCTATTACCATCAGAGGGCTTTATCCGTACGATAAACCGAAAGTACATGTTCAATTCAGCCTGGAGAATGCAGCACAGGATGTAGCTATAATGGATCTGGATATGGACGGCGACGCCACGTTAACAGATGTCTTTCGTTACAGTACCGCAGATGTGGAATATGGCACCCTCATTATTAGTGGATGTAACATTCATAACTTTGACCGCTCTCTTATTGGGGGTAACGTTTTATCAAAAGTTGCTTCAGTTTCTATTGACGACTGCGTCCTAACGGATATCGTGACCAATGGTGGCGATTTAATTGATTTCAGAACAACGCACGTTACCGACGTAAGCATTACAAACAGTACGTTTGATAATTGTGCTGCCGGCCGGGATTTTGTCAGAATTGATAATGCAGGATTTACCGGGACAGGGTTGAACAGTAATGTATTGATCGATCATTGTACGTTGTATGGTGTTTCGAATACACTAGACAGAATTCTGTATGTACGTTTTGCAACCAATACGCTGACTGTACGGAATACTATAATTGCAGGTACAGATGGTTACTATACAAACCAGGCCAGTTCATCCCAACCAACTTGCTTAAATAATAACTATTTTAATGCTACTGGGTTTTATACACCAGATTATGTAGCGAATGCTAAAATCGATGTGTCTGGAACGCATACAATATTGAATCCGGGATTTACCGATGCAGCCAACGGGAACTTTACGGTATCAAATGAAACGCTGATAGATAATACTGTTGGCGATCCCCGATGGTTACCATAAAACAGTAATAATAAATGAGGTGTTTTTGAAATTTGATAAGGTGTGGTTTGTCAATCACACCTTATTTTTTTGACTGGCAAATGCTAAACAGCGTGAAATGGTATTCTGTTGATCCATTAAATATTTGTTAATGAGAGCATCATTTACAATACAAACATTTTACAACAGATATTGACCAATGTTGAAAAGTAGGCAAAAGGCAATCGCAGTAGGCAAAATTGCCTATTGCCATTTGCTTACTGCCATTTTTCGTTTGTATCATAGATTTTTGAATGAACTAAGTAGCGCTAAATCATTAAACGATTAATAAACCTGTATCTTAACCTGATTAATCAATGAAATTCAAATTAGAACACTTTGCCCTCAATGTCTCCGATCCTGTTGCAATGGCCTCCTGGTATGAAAAAAACCTGGGCCTCAAAGTTATTCGGAAACTGGATGGCGCACATAATACGCACTTCCTCGGCGATTATAGTGGCGCCATCATGCTGGAAATTTATAACAATCCATCAGATCAGGTACCTGCTTATTCGTCAATGGATCCCCTGCTGCTTCACATAGCATTTGTTTCGGATGATCCTTCAAAGGATATAGAATCGTTACTAAAAGCCGGGGCATCATTTGTTGAAGAGCTTCACCTTCCTGATGGTTCACATCTTGCTATGATGCGTGATCCGTGGGGCCTGGCTATTCAATTTTGTAAGCGGGGAAAGCCAATGTTGACATACGCCGGGTGATTGATTACGTGGTATTGATGTACCATTTATTTCAATATCGAGAGGCATTTCATTTACCTAAATACTTAATATTGTGCAATTTGATATCAGGTATTCAACCACCGCTGTTTAATGAAATATTCCACTACCAGTCTTGCAGGAAAACTCATCTTGTTTTTCGGAATCATTACCCTAAGTGTTACAGGTTTTATTCTTTACCTGGTTTGGGGAACCGGTGAGATTAAGAATAGAAGTTTAAAACTGGAGCAGGTATACTACCCGCTTTCAGAAACTTTGGAAAAACTTGAGGTAAACCTGGAACTCCAGGCTGTAGCATTGAGGAAAGCCGCCCTTCAAAAAGACATATCAGGAGCACAGGAGCGATCGGTCGAATGGTCAACCGTGATTGATCCGGAATTGAAATTTCTGAAAGATGAGAGTAAAAATCTCTCCGCATTATCTCAGGCGATCACCGATTCACTTGCTCAAATCTCATTTCAATACCGGGAACAGGGTAGCAGAATTATCAATTGGATTACCAGTAACTATGTCAATGCTTCAACTGACAGCGCCTTTCTCGCGACTTTACCCGCTCGTGAACAAGGAGAGTTTGTTCCGATGGTTGATCATTTGGAATCTATTCAACACCGGTATAGCAATTATATTGCTGACCTGAAAGCTGAAGTTGGTGCACAACTAAAAACAAATAGCGGGGCAATTGCAAGGTTATCATCCCAAACGAAGTGGATTGGACTTGGAATAGGTGTGCTTATCCTGGCGTCACTCATCAGCGGAGGCGCCTGGTTAATGAGGCGATTCAAACGCTCACTTTCTTTTTCTTCTGACATTCTTGAACACCTTGTAAAGGGTGAGATTTCTGAGCGACGTGAACCATCGAAAGACGAGCTTGGTGTCATCATTGATTCTGCAAACAAGCTTAGCGATAACCTGAAGCAATACAGTTCTTTTGCACAGAGTATTGGCGAGGGGAATGTTGATTTTGATTTCAAGCCTGTCAGCGAAAGCGATATGCTGGGGAACTCCCTGGTGCAGATGAAGCAGAAACTGAAAACCATTAACGAAGAAGATAAGAAGCGCAACTGGGTAACAGAGGGCCTGGCAAAATTCGCTGACATTATGCGGAAGAGTGATGACTATGAAGCATTATCACATCTTGTAGTTTCTGAATTGGTTAAGTACACCAATTCCAACCAGGGAGGATTATTTATCATCAATCAGGATGATGCCAATGATCCTTACCTGCAGCTTACTGCATGTTATGCTTTTGAACGAAAAAAATATTTACAAAAGCGCGTTGACATAGGCCAGGGTCTCGTTGGACAAAGTTACCTCGAACGCCATACCATATACTTGAAACAAATACCCGCTGATTATGTAATCATAACATCAGGACTTGGCGGGGCTAATCCTTCTTCTCTACTTATCGTTCCGCTGAAAGTTAACGAGACGATTGAAGGTGTGATCGAGCTTGCTTCGTTTAAAGAATATCTTCCTTACCAAATAGAATTTGTTGAGAAAGTAGGAGAGATCATCGCCTCAACTATTTCTAATGCACGCATTAATACGAAAACCAGAAGACTGTTAGAGGAATCTCAACAACACTCTGAAGAATTACGCGCACAGGAAGAAGAGATGCGGCAAAACATGGAGGAAATGCAGGCAACGCAGGAGCAATTGCATCGCCAGACGGAAGAGATGAGAAAGATGCATGAGAAACTGGAGTTGGAGCGAAGCATGTTCCATGTGTTGATGGAGTATTTACCTGACCGGATTACTTATAAAGACCGTGAAAGCCGGATACTTCGGGTAAATGAGGCAAAGGCTGTACGATTTAAACAGACAGCAGAAGAAATGATAGGCAAAACTGACTATGACTATTTTGCTAAAGATCATGCCGATAAAGCTTTTAGAGAAGAACAGGAAATGATTCAGGCAGGAGAGCCGAAACTTAATATTGAAGAACGTGCGGTGATGACAAACGGAGATATAGTGTGGGCATCAACATCACGCGTACCTTTTAGAAATGAAAAGGGTCAGGTCATTGGTATGTTCATTACAACGAAGGATGTATCGCAGTTAAAAATCGCGGAAGCTTCTATACAAGACCGTGAAAGAGTAATTAAAAGTCTGCTCGACAATATGCCCGTCTTCCGCTATACAATAAGCAGAGAAGGACTGATTTCAGATTTCTGGAATTCAAAAGTGCTACCAGACCTTCCTTTGCTTAACAACAGATCTGTAAAGGAATGTCTTCCGGAAGTATTTGACATGATTCAGCAAGAGGGGTCCGGTGAAACCGATCATATATGCAAAGGTGTGCTGGAAATTAACGGCGAAAAAGAAATTTTTAAGCATTATCTTTTCAAAGACAGCGCCCGTGACGGGGTATACCTTGGATTCGCCTTAAAACAATAATATGATGTTTAGGTAGACCTACCGTTAGCCTTGTACGAGCTTTGAAACTTTATATGAGCTTAAGCCCCTCGCGCTCCAATTGAAGATACTTGTCCTTGTCAAACACAAAGAGAAATGCACCTTTCTTAGACGAATTTTTGTCTTTGATATTCAGCTTGTGAAGGATGCCAAGGGAGAGCACCTTTCTGCTGAAGTTCCTCCGGTCAAGGCGACTTTCATAAATAGCTTCATACAGACTTTGCAGTTGAGGAAGGGTAAACCTTTCCGGTAAGAGGGCAAATCCGATAGGATGGTTGGCTACTTTTTGTTTTAACCTTTCTTTTGCCAGCGCTACCATTTTGCTATGATCAAAAATTAATTCCGGCATTTCGTTCAACGGAAACCATTTAGGCTCAAACGCAGGCGTCAGTTGCTCGCTATACTCAGCAATATTGATAAGGGCAAAGTAGGCAACGGAAATTACGCGTGAAGCAGAGTCGCGGGATACTTCACCGAAGGTGTGAAGTTGCTCCATGTATATATTCTCTAACCCGGTGAGCTGTCGAAGAATGTGCGTGGCTGCTTCATCAATGCTTTCGTTAAGTTTTACAAAACCTCCCATTAACGACCATTTACCGCTATGGGGTTCAAATCCACGCTTTATCAGTAAAACCTTTAGCTGCTTACCATCAAATCCAAATATGATGCAATCTGCAGCGATCAGGAAGTGATCCGATTTTTCGTAACGCTCAAGATTCATGATCTGTCAGCAAGAGTATATACTATAATAAAGAAGGGACAACGAATTATCCCTTCTAAAGTAATTAAACTAATTAATTCAAAAATCATTATCCGGTAAAGTAAATATAAGCCGCCAGGATGAGAGCAATTACCAGGCATGAAGTAATTACGTCTGTGGCAGTCCAGCTAGCGCGCGTTTTCATCTTGTCTTCTGCAGTCCGGGTAGAGAAGGTAAGGCTTTGTATCTTTTCATAAGCCGGCGCTGGTGATGAATAGCTCACGGCAATAAATACAACTATGCAAACAATAGTTATCAGTAAACTGTAGTACTGAAAAAAGATGTTGTTGATAATCCAGAAGAACGAACCCTTTTCATATGAAAAATTATCAATCAATTTTATTGGTGTGTCAATGACCAGGCGGAACAATCCCATAAGGAAACCAACCGTCATAGAAGCCATACATCCCTTGGCATTTAAGCGTTTCATGAATATACCAAAGAAGAAAACAACAAATATAGGTGGTGCTAAATAGGCCTGAACCCCTTGCAAATAATCGTATAATCCTTTTCCGCCCTGAATTACAGGAATCCAAAGTAAACCGATAACTACCATTGCACCGGTTGCCACGCGTCCGATCCAAACCAATTGTTCTTGTGTGGCATTGGGTCTTAAACGAGAATAGAAGTCCATTGTAAAAAGTGTTGAGCAAGCATTGAAAACGCCGGCCAGTGAACTCATCAGCGCAGCCAATAGTCCGGCGACTACAATACCGCGAACTCCTGTGGGGAGAACTTCAACAACAAGTGCAGGAAATGCCTGTTGCGCATTTTCACGAATAAGGTTTCCGCCTGAGTCAAACAATAATTGTTGCATGGCCGGACTTGTACCGCTCTTGGCAAGTGCATAACAAATAAGGCCAGGTATAATAAAGATGAAGACGGGAAACAACTTTAGAAATGCCGCCCAGATGGATCCGCGGCGAGCTTCCTGTTCATTCGGTGCGCCAAGTGTGCGTTGTACAATGTATTGATCCGTACACCAGTACCAAAGCCCAATGATAGGTGCGCAAAATAACATTCCAAGCCATGGATAATTATCATTAAAGTACCAGGCCATACGCCCGGATTCTTTTATGGGAGCCCACGTACTTTCAACACCTTCGGGTACCATTGGCTTCCAGAGATTAAACATTTCAGGACCGCATATTTCACGAAGTCTATCCCATCCGCCAAGCGCATTCAATCCGTAGATGGTGAGAAGAAGTGAACCGATTACAAGCACTACGGTTTGCAAGGCTTCTGTATAAGCAACGGCCTTGAATCCACCGATGGTAGAATAAATTCCGGTTAATACTATTACTAATATAGAACCAAACCAGAACGGTGTCATTCCCAGGAACTCAACATCCGGAAGCAGTACGCTGAAAACAACACCACCGGCAAAAATACCCACAGCAATTTTTGTCAGCACATAGGCTACAAGGGAAATGATGGAGAGAAGTGTTCTTGCCTGCGGCGAAAAACGTCTCTCCAAAAATTCAGGCATGGTGAATACTTTAGACCGCATGTAGAAGGGTACCATAACCCAACCGAGTATTAACAGGCACCACGCGTGAAGTTCGTAATGAGCAAGTGCCACGCCATCGGTAGCTCCGGAACCCGCGAGTCCTACAAGGTGTTCGGAACCAATGTTAGAAGCAAAAATGGAAGCGCCAATAATAAACCAGCCTAAGTGACGGCCGGCGAGAAAGAAATCTTCTGCAGAATTTTTTTTGCTTCGCATTGTCCACCATGATATGGCGGCCACTATCATAAAGTATGCGAGCACAACGATCCAATCAACAGTACCAAGAAGGTTCATAGCTAACTAAGTTTTTGGTTTAAGGAATAGGTATAAGGTATAAACAAATTGATGTGATAATAGGTAATCAATTATTTACAATCGTTTGTATAGCGCGCTAAGATAAATGATTTTTGATATGAGTGTGCGTTTTGTGTTTTAAATAATAGCGCAATTCAAATAAGGTTGTTTAATCGTTGATCGGTATAGTCGCTTATGAAGTATTTAATTTTATCACCTGAATCAAATTGTTCGGGTGTATGAAGGGTTGTAATGATTACGCACTCTATGCCGGCCCGAAGTGAGGCCTCCGCACCTGATGGCGTATCTTCAAATACCACGCAGGAAGAAGCAGGTACATTTAATGACGATAAAATTTTCAGGTATGTTTCAGGATCAGGCTTGCCCTGGTTAACATCGTCTGATTTTACAATGACGTTGAACAGGTGGCCAATGTTGAGATGACCAACGATAAATTCTGTATTCAGCTTGCTTGCACCTGTGCCGATGGCCATTAATTTTTTATTCGCTTTTAATTTTTCAAAAAATTGTGGCAGGCCGTTGATGGGCTGAAGTTTATTGCGAACGATATCCTGGTATTTTGTTTCAACCCTTGTTGTTATTGATTGAACATCTTTTACCACGGCAGATGATTTTCCAAAAATTCGTTCTAACAATTCTTTGTCCTTGCCATAAAGTTCATGAATAACTTCTTCGTAGCTTAACCTGGCACCAAGTTCCGTAAGTACCTGGTACCATGCTTCCTGATGAAACTTCATGTCATCCACAATGGTACCATTAAGATCGAAAATAAAGGCCTGCTTCATTTTGGGCAAGTGAATTTTTTGAAACCGCTTTTAGGTTTACTGGACAGAAAATTTATACAGGGTAGCAGTTTTATACTTTTCTCCTGGCCTTAACAGAGTAGAAGGAAATGCACTGCGATTTGGCGAATCAGGGAAATGCTGTGTCTCAAGACACATTCCTGTATGTTTGTTAAAGGGCGTGCCTGCGGAACTCGTTAATGTACCATCAAGAAAATTTCCTGAGTAGAACTGAACGCCTGGTTCAACGGTGAAGGTTTCAATTTTTCTTCCACTGGCGGAATCATAAAGTACCGCAGCGAGTATCATTGAATTGTCCTGTCGGTTCAAAACAAAATTGTGATCATATCCTCCCGGCACTTGTGCAATACGTTCACCAATTTTATGTGCTGAAGTAAAATCAAATGGAGTTCCTTTAACATCCTTCAGTGCTCCTGTTGGAATGAGTCCATTATCTACAGGTGTATAACGATCAGCATATATGGTGAGGGAATGATCTAATATGGTTTTTGAATAATCACCGGTCAGGTTGAAGTAGCTGTGATTGGTAAGGTTACAATGGGTGGTCTTGTCGGTCTCTGCTTCATAATCGATTACCAACGCATTGTCATCGGTTAGTGAATAGGTAACTGCGACAGTTAAATTTCCGGGATAACCTTCTTCACCATCCTTGCTCAAATAAGTGAGCGTTAGTTTTGCCGGAGAGAAGAGTGTATCCAACTGTGCGTTCCATACAACTTTATCAAATCCTTTAAGGCCTCCGTGCAGATGATTTTCTCCATTGTTTACGGCAAGCGTATAAGACTGTCCATCGACCGTAAATTTTCCTTTTGCTATGCGATTTCCATAACGCCCGATCAGGGCTCCGAAATAAGGATGATGACTATTCACATATTCATCAAGTGAATTAAAGCCTAACACTATATTTGCTTCTGCTCCATTGCGATCAGGCGTGGTCCATGATGTAACAATTCCCCCAAAATTAGTAATGGTCACTTGGATGTCATTAGCATTAGTAAGGGTGAACAGATATACATCGAGACCATCAGCCTTACCCCAGTTTCGCTGGGTGATAGTGGAGGTCTTTTTTTCAATGATTTCTTCTTTTTGTTCCTTGTTACTTTTACACGCTTGAATGAAAAGCACCAGGGTAAATAGCAGAATTGTGTAGCTTATTTTTCTCATACAAATACTTCTGAAATTTTCGGACACGATTTTACGTAAAAAAACAGTAAGTACAAGACAAGCTTATTTTAATATGCTGAAGCGAGCCTTTTGTAAATAATGAATGGAGAATTTTGTCAAACGAACAAATTGTACTGAAATTGGGACGCAATTTTGAAACCTATGGAAAAGAGCTATATGACTGTCAGAAGCCACTTTTTAAATTTGTTTAAATCCGAGCCGGAACTGTTTCGTGCACCTGGAAGAATAAACTTAATAGGAGAACACACCGATTATAATGATGGTTTTGTGATGCCCGCAGCCATTGACAAAGAAATTGCCTTTGCCATAAATGAAGCTGTCGATAACGTTACCGCTATTTATGCCCTCGATGCGAAAGAGATGTTTACCGTGGGCGACAATGTGGATAAAGTTGATAAACCGTTGTGGGCGAATTACCTCCTGGGTGTAATGCACAAACTAAAAGAGGGAGGATATAGTATAAAACCTTTCAAATGTGTATTCGGAGGAGATATACCCGTTGGTTCTGGTTTGTCATCATCAGCAGCCCTTGAATGTGGGTTTGTTTATGCTTTAAATGCGTTAAATGATCTTGGTCTTTCTGAAAAAGATATGATCCATATCGCCCAGTGGTCAGAGCATAACTACGCAGGTGTGAAATGTGGTATCATGGATCAATTCTCAAGCATGATGGGTAAAGAGGATCATGTATTTGTATTGGATTGCCGCTCGCTCGATTACCATTACTACCCGTTGAAGCTAAAGGACTACGAAATTCTTTTACTGGACAGCAATGTGAAACATTCACTTGCAAGTTCTGAGTACAACACAAGAAGAGAAGAATGTGAAGAAGGTGTTCGGTTGCTAAAACAATTTTATCCTTCCATTAAAAATTTAAGAGATGTGCGTTCAGAGCAAGTAAAATTGCATAAGAACGATCTTCATGGAAAAGTATATGACCGTTGTCTCTATGTTACAGAAGAAATCGAAAGAGTTCAGGAGGCAAGCAAAGATCTTGTTAAAGGCGATCTCCATTCATTCGGAGAAAAAATGTATGCAACGCATGAAGGACTTTCAAAACTATATGAGGTAAGTTGTGCTGAGTTGGATTTTCTTGTGTCAATAACAAAAGACTCTCCGCATGTGCTTGGCGCCAGGCTGATGGGTGGAGGTTTTGGTGGGTGTACAATTAATTTAGTTCATTTATCGGCAGTCGACTTGCTTAAACAAGAGGCACGTGATAAATATTATAAAGCGTTTGGCGTAGAATTAAAAATGTATGACGTAAAAATTAAAAACGGAGTAAGTAAAATCAATTGATCTCATACAGGAATCTCAAATATTTCAAATCACATGTCTAAAGTATTAGTAACCGGCGGTATCGGTTTTATTGGTTCACACACCGTAGTAGAATTGATACAAAATCAATTTGATGTTGTTATTGTTGACGATCTTTCCAATTCACAAATAGAGGTATTGGATGGTATTGAAAAAATTACCGGTGTGCGCCCATTGTTTCACCAGTATGACCTGAGCAAGAAAGACCAGGTGGATGAATTGTTTGGTAAGCATAAAGACATTGATTCTATTATTCATTTTGCTGCCAGCAAGGCGGTAGGTGAATCTGTGCAGAAACCTTTACTCTATTATCGTAACAATCTCTGTTCGCTCATTTACCTTATGGAAGCAATGGCTGAGCGAAACATACCAAACATCGTCTTCTCCTCGTCTTGTACGGTGTATGGCCAGCCGGATCATTTACCTGTAACGGAAGAAACACCCTTCAAGCCGGCAGAGTCTCCGTATGGAAATACAAAACAGGTGTGCGAAGAAATTCTTCGTGATACCTGTAAAGCTGTGAAAGAAATTAAGGCAATAGCCTTGCGTTATTTCAATCCTGTTGGCGCTCATGATTCTGCGCTTATTGGTGAATTGCCAATAGGAGCTCCCAATAATCTTATACCGGTTATTACACAAACTGTGGCCGGACTTAGGGAAGAGCTGCGGGTGTTTGGCGTCGATTACAACACACCGGATGGATCGGCTGTGCGTGATTACATACATGTGGTGGATTTGGCAAAGGCGCATGTAATTGCACTAAAGAGAATGTTGGATAATAAGCAAAAAAACAATTACGAGTATTTCAATCTCGGAACAGGTGAAGGTAAAAGTGTATTGGAAATTATTCAGGCCTTTGAGCGTGTGAACAATGTGAAAGTAAAGTACAGAATAGTTAATCGACGCGAAGGAGATGTCGAGAAGATCTATGCTGATACATCCTTTGCCAATCGCGAATTAGGCTGGAAAACTGAACGGGATATCGATATTATGATGCGCTCTGCATGGAAATGGCAACAGTATCTTATGAAACACCCTGAATGGATGCGATAGAAATAGAATTTCTGATTCGATTTTGTTAAATTTAATACTGTTTATCACTAATGTCCGACTAAAAAAAGAACATCTACGTAATCCCTTGATTTTCTTGATTCCACAGTCTCTCTCCCTCGGAGAGAGGTAGGAGTGAGGCCAGATAAAGAAGCATCAAGAAAATCAAGGGATTGAAACGAATGCTACATTTTAGTCGGACAACAATGACTATTTATCCGTATTGTATGTTCCTGTTTCTACTATCATTTCTTCTTGTTCAGGAAGTAATTCCATATAAACCAAACAATGAATTTGAACTGAAAATGAATTATCAGTTCAAGCAAAGACAACTTAACAATTCCAAGACCCTGGACTACAGTGAAGGTCGTTCAAAAAGTACAGGGCCGCTACCGTACCTAGGGGTAGAATTAAAAATATTGAAGAGCTCAAATGAAGGTAAAGTGCGGATCACCGATAATATGAATTCCGGATCAATAACCAAAAAACTTAAGGATGATATGATCATCAAACTCGATCTTGGTTTCACTGCTGATATGAAAGATCGTGTCTCCGCTCATGAATATACCTTTGCATTTCTTGGCGAGGATAACAAGCAGCCTTTGAGCAAAATTGTAATTTTCGTTGAGGCAGATGGAACCTTACTGGTAAATGGAGAAAAGCGGGGAAGACTTTGAGGCGGTTATCGGTTATCAGTTAATGGTTATCGGTTTAATGAATGTTTTCAACACTATGTGAGTCACCTTCTCAATTATCTTTCAGTAACTTCTAACAATTATTAATCGTTTAGTGATTTAGTGCTACTTAGTTCATTCAAAAATCTATGAT
>CAZFRM010000037.1:0-32667 GCA_964521255.1 uncultured Roseivirgaceae bacterium | reverse complement strand
TACTATAGCCCTTTGCTTATTATAGCCTCTTAACTTAATGACATTGCCCTTCGGGGTTCAGGGCTGTTAATTATTCATTTTTCTATAATCATAACATCCCTTCGGGGTTGAATAAAATGTACAACAATACCAATGCGATAACGAGCAATAAATGAAAAAGAATCTGTCCAAACAGCAGGTCTTCCATTCCAGCAATCGCTGGTATGCTTTTCTTTTAAAATTCATGCCTTTTGTAATAAATCGTAAGTGTACTCAAGCAGTGTTCACATTCGACTGAAGTTGTTCGGATACGATCACGGCTTTAATGTCAAATCCTTCTGAAAAGATCAAAAAACAAGTTTCATTGCTGGCACGATTGTTTAATGAATGCCGATCAAGCGCAGACCCGTGCCGCTACACGATCATCACGATTTAAACACCTACGGTATGTATAAGAGTTATTTTAAAATTGGTTTGAGAAGCCTGCTTAAGAACAAAGCTTTTTCTGCCATCAATATTTTCGGCTTGGCTATCGGTCTCGCAGCATGCCTGCTCATACTTCAGTTTGTAATGTATCAGCTTAGTTTCGATACGTTCAATGAAAAGCTGGATCGCACCTATCGTGTTACAAACGATCGTTTCCAGAATGGAAAGCTCATTCAACATGGAACGATTATGTATCCCACCATCGGCCCCACCATGGCGAAGGACTACGAGGAAATTGAAGCATATACCCGGTTGATGCCATCGGGCGATCTCAATGTTATTATCGGGGAGAAAAATTTCCGCGGTGCCCGTGCATTTTTTGCCGATGAATATTTTTTCGCTGTGTTCAGCTTTAAGCTACTTGCCGGTGACCGGACATCCATGCTTAAAGATAAATACGCTGTCGTGCTGACGGAAAGCACAGCCCGTAAGTATTTTGAATTTAACGATAAGGATGTTGCTGCTTTGATCGGAAAGACTTTTTACTGGGGGCTCGACAAAACGCCGTATGAAGTAAAAGGTATATGCGAAGACATTCCCGACAATTCACACATCCGGTTTGACGCATTGGTCTCTTATGCAACTTTAATTGGCTTTGCTGCTGAAGCTGACAATAGCTGGACGTGGTCTGATATGCGTCATTATCTCGTATTGAAACCCGGTGCTGACTATAAAGTACTGGAAAGCAAGTTCGATGCTTTTAGTGAACGGTATTTCCAGGGCGACAAGGTCTCCGGCAGTGTTGAAAAGTTTTATCTGCAGCCGTTGAAGGAAGCTCACCTGTACTCGGATTATGAATATGATATTGCGCAGACCGCCAGTGGAAAAGCCGTATGGGCTATGCTGGTGGTAGCGGTTTTTATCCTGATCATTGCCTGGATCAATTATGTCAACCTTACTACATCCCGTGCATTGGATCGTGCTAAAGAAGTGGGACTTCGAAAGGTGATGGGTGCGTTTAAGTCGCAGTTGGTGGGTCAGTTTATTTTTGAATCGCTTGTGATAACATTCATAGCACTTGTGTTCGCCATTGCTATTATGTCGACGCTGCAAAACTCCTTTAACCTGATTGTTGGTAGTGCGCTTTCGTGGCAAACTTTATTTTCCAACGTAACTACGGAACAAATAGTTTTTATAACGCTTGCCCTGGTTGGCGGAGCTATTTTAGCAGGTTTCTATCCCGCGTTCGTGTTATCATCGTATATGCCCGTCACGGCTTTGAAGGGAAAATTCACCCGTTCGGCACAGGGAAGTTTTCTTCGCAAAGCGCTGGTGGTTTTTCAGTTTACTTCATCCGCAGCGTTGATAATAGGAACCTTTATTGTGTCCCGTCAGATCGAGTTTATGCGAAAAGCAGATCTCGGGCTGACGCTCAAAGATGTACTGGTTGTGCGATCGCCTCAACTGACACCCTATGATTCTACGTTCAGTGAAAGGGTAGAGGCTTACAAGGATGAGTTGACGAAAGTGCCTGGTGTCGTAAAAGCTTCCACTTCCGGAAGACTTCCCGGCGACCGCTTAGGCAGAGGGTTTGGATTCCGGCTCAGCGATCAACCTTCTGATACACGTTATACGATGAGCAATGTACACGTCGATCACGATTTTTTTGAGACTATGGGTGTAAAGCTGGTAGCCGGACGGTACCTTTTACCCGCTGATCATTTTGTTAATTTTGACGACGTTAAAACCGTTGTCATCAACATAAATGCCGTGAAATTGTTTGGCCTTGAAAGCGCTGAAGATGCTTTGGGGAAAGAAATCTTTTGGGATGCCAATTCAGATCGCACGTTCACCATTGTCGGTGTTGTCAGTGACTACCACCAGGAATCGCTCCAGAAACCGATGGAAGCAATTGTGTTCCTCCCCACTTATGGTAACTATGCCGCTACGTCAGTAAAAATAAATACAACGGATGTTCCGCAAGTGATTGCCGGCGTGGAACAGGTTTATAAAAAATTCTTTCCCGGAAATTCGTTCGAATATTTTTCCCTGGAGGACCGGTACAACGACCAGTATAAAGATGATACACGATTTGGAACAATTGTCAGCATTTTTACCATTCTTGCCATCATTGTAGCTTGCCTTGGATTGATAGGGCTTTCATCCTACACAGCGGTTCTGCGTACAAAGGAGATCGGCATTCGCAAAGTACTTGGTGCATCGGTAACGCACCTTGTTTCTATTTTGTCAGTTGATTTTGTAAAGCTTGTGCTGGCGGCTTCAATACTCGCTTTGCCAATAGCGTATTTCAGCATGAGCAAGTGGCTTGAGGGTTATACCTATCGTATTACCCCGCATTGGATTTTGTTCGTCATGCCTGTATTGTTAATTCTGATTATTTCGGCTGTAACAATAAGTTTCCAGGTACTGAAGACAGCAACTGCCAATCCGGTTGATACATTAAAGAATGAGTAAGGGAGTCCTGTCACATACATCTTTATTAGGAAGTCTTACTCCACCTGAAAATCCACAACAAAAGGTTCTTCCAAAATATTAAGCTTACCCAATAGCGCTCCAAATTTTTTATGTTCAGGGTGGGGGAGGTAAGCATCACGTGCAGAAATATTTTCGAACGTGAGCAAGTAGATGTGTGTAAAACCTTTGTTAAGATTCTCCGGGCTGTTGTTGACGCCGTATTCAAAAGAGACAATGCCGGGTATTTTATCTTTCAATTCCTTAAAAGCGGCGGTCACTTCATTGATATTTTCAGGAGTCGCCGTCGCTTTGTATTTAAATACTACAATGTGTCTTACCTCGCCTTTCTTAGCAATAGTAAAGGCGCCAAGCGTTGCTATTATCACAGCAGCCAACAAGAAATACAATTTGGTTTTCATACGGTTATTAATTTCATGAAACAATGAATGCAATCTACAAACCTTTAAGAGTTTTACTTTTATTTTATTACTTTTCTATATGAAATCATCACATCCCATATTTTTCTTCCTGATTTTGCTGCTCAGTGATAATGTTTTTTCACAAGACAAGCAAAGTAAAGCATCCTCAGAGGAATATGTATGTATGCCCTGTGGCCAGGATTGTGATAAGAAAATTTATGATAAGCCTGGCGTGTGTTCGCATTGCATGATGCAGCGCGTTAAGAAATCAACGGTTGTATTTAAAAGTATTCAACCTGCTGAGCTATGTGATTACATCGCCAAACATCCTTCTGTGGTGTTACTTGATGTTCGTTCGAAAAAGGAATTTGAAGAAAGGTCAACACCCAATTACGGTACATTAAAAAATGCAATCAACATTCCTGTTCAGCAACTTGATTCACGACTTTCTGAACTTAATGCTTATAAAAACAAAGAGATTATAGTTTATTGTTCACACAGTCAGCGCAGCTCACAAGCCAGTTATGTGCTTACCCAAAAAGGATTTAGTAATGTAACAAATATGGCAGGAGGTCTGAGTGTGCTGGAAGATGATTCGTGCAAGAAGTAAGATGCACATTGAAAATATCCATTAGTTGGGCGCAATTTTAAAGAGAAGTTAAAAAGACGGAAAACGGAATATAGAATTTACAGACTCATGAATAAAATAAAACTCAATGACATTTTACAATTAAGACATTTAGAAAATGTAAAGATTAGGTTTAATATAATGTTTGGTGGTAATTGGAATCCCATCGAAGTATTTAAAAATAATGACAATCACGTTTTACTTGATGGACACTATTGGAACTATAAGAATAAAAAATCTTATAAAGACGGACAAATTACGATTGGGTTTATAAGAATCAAAGATGATTTGTGGTTGTTATTTCATATTGGAAAGATTACTAAAGATTTAAATAAACTTGACGGTGTTGGATATGAATATGAAATACTAGCTGAATATGAAAAATACTTTGGACGTTTGATTATTAAATTTAAAAATCAGTCACAGACAATGATTCGTCATGCAAATTCTGTAATAGACGAGTGTGAAGTAGCCCAAATTTTACCAGACATTTTTGATAATGATATTTTTCCAGGTTATGATAAAGTAAATATTTCTTGGGACGAGTTGTCGCGAGTTATTGAAAAAGACACATGGAAAACTGCATTACAAAATCAAAAAGGAGTCTATCTTATTACAGATATTACTAATGGGAAAAAGTATGTTGGCTCCGCCTACGGTGAAAATATGATTTTGGCACGTTGGAGATCTTATGTTAAAAACGGCAATGGCGGCAACGTTGGACTTAAATTTTTAGACTTTGACTATATAAAGAAAAGTTTTCGATATTCGATTTTGGATATTTATAAATCAACTATAGACGACCAAGTTATTATTGAAAGGGAAAGTTGGTGGAAAGAGGTTTTGCAAAGTAGAAAATATGGCTATAATGAAAACTAATTTGTAAAGACAGATTGACGATGAAAAAACTGCGCCAACGGAAATTGAATGACAGAACTAACAATTATACAAATCTATGCTGACGGACGAAGGGAACCTGATATTCCATTTGGGACAGCGATTTTATTGATTCAAGACGGAGTAGTAAGTGTTGGTAAATTGATGTGTGATCCCGAAGACTCTACTTCCGTGTATATTGACCATCCTAAAAATCAAAAGGAACTTGACCTAGAGGCTATGAAAATTGTAAAGGAGAAAAGACCTGAATATCTAAAAAGCGAAATTGATTTGACAGTGATTTGTCCCCACCACATTGCAAACACTATGATTTGGTAGCAGGATACATGATCTCTCTTTTTATTCGCTCATCTCGAGTTTAAAGAACAAGGTATGCGATATATCATTATTTTCTTTCTCCTCATTTCCATCTCAACCTTTGCTCAGGAAGGAGAGCTTATAAAGGAAATCAAAGCACACTAACAGGATCGCTAAAATCTAAAAGATTTTTCTCTACATTGCAGCAAAACTCTCTATCTTCAATTGTTGACTTTCAAAGACAGATTTAATTCACTCAGCCTTGAATCGCAGATCGTCTGTTTGATCTGTGGATTCGGGACGATTTCTGTTTTTATTGTTGTTATAGTAGATTTGCTTCGTCCCGTTCAGTACGCTGAACTGGTTGTAGATACATTAATTCTTATCACACTCTCATCTTTGACGTATTTAAGTTGGACGCAATCCGTTCAGCGCATCAGTGTTGTTTTCGGAATATTCCTTTCTGTTTTATTGGCGTTAAACTTTCTTCAATTCGGTGGCTCTTCCGGGTATATGAAGTTTAATTATTACACCGGTTTATACATTATCATTTTGGTCTATAGTTTTCGAAAGCTGGTCATAACCGTAACCTTTCATCTTTTACTGTTATTAATAATTATTATTCTGGATTATATCAATCATCCCATTAAGGAGAAACTTTTTATATCGTCTTCGCCAGGTGCAATTGATTTTTGGTTCACGATCGTTATCATTTCAGTTTTCACATATTACCTGAAGCAACTGACCGATACGTATAGCGGAAACCTTTCCGTGCTGAACAATGATATGGCAAACCGTATTAGAGAAGCGCGAAGTCTCAAAAGACTTTTAAATGAAAAGAATGGTGAGTTGAAGAAAGCGCGGCAGCAACTCGAAAGTGAAATTAATCGCAGATCGGAAGTGCTGAATAGAAAAAATCAAGCCATTGAAAAATTTCTTAAAGTGAATACGATGGAACTTGTTGAACCGGTGCAAGAGCTGATTGATGTAACACAGAATATTTCGGGTACATCTCCGTTATCTGAACTGCTTAAGAAATCGAGCGGAGACCTGGCCGCTATCAGTAACTCTATACGTGAAGCGATTGAATTGGAACAAACTGTCCATAGAAAGAACATCAGCCAGCCATGAGCACAAATCTTGAAAAAAGGATATTACAGTTTGGCCTTACGTTGAGTAGTATTTACCAGTTGTATCAAATAATTAATGGAATAATTTCCGGAGCATCTACTATCGTTCTTAATGTTGTTATTGGCTTTTTTATCATTTCACTCTTATTCATTAGTACTCGCCTAAAGAGCACAACAGGAATTGCTATTTTGTTTCACCTGGTAATGTTACCAATACTTGTCTATTTCTGGACTGAGTTCGGTGGACTGGCAGGAACGGTTCCTATGATTATGTACGCTTATGTCAGCATGATCATTTGTACTTTACACGGAACAGCTTTGATTATTATTCTAATCATTTATTCCATTGTATTTTTCCTTTTGAGTTTTTTTCCACAACTAACCAATATCCCGGTTCACGATGCTTCAAAGGTTGATCCGATTCAACCGGCGATTGATTTCTTTGTTATCGCCCTGATCATTACCACCTTTTTGATTTACCTCAAAGACAGACTGTTTACTTATCGGGCAAGAATCTCACACCGTCATCAGCAACTTCAGCAATTGTCACTCACGCTACAAAAACAAAATGAAGAACTTCACGAAAGTCAGGAAGAGACATTGTTGATTAATGAAAATCTTGAGAACATTGTAGAAAAGCACATCAAAGGAATTGAAGAAAAAAATCGTGAGTTGGGTGAATATGCATTTATCAATGCCCATTTGCTTCGCGCTCCCATTTGCAGAATGCTGGGCATAATTAACCTTATGGAAATTGAAGGAGCGGACGCAGACCTTACATCAGTTAAGGAAAAAGCGATGCAGATTGATTCGATTATCCGGCGAATCAACGATGCACTGTAAAGACTACCACGCCTAAACAACAGGACACTCAATGACACAATATATTTGTGCCTTTCTTACTTTTAGCACTAATTGCGAACGTTTACTGTAAAGTCAAAATTTATTGATAATGAGATTTTTTAATTCATTAAGGAGTGTGCTCCTGCTGCTGTCTGTGATTTTTACAATGATGGCGTGTAACAAACCTGCTAAAAATGAACCGCCCCTGGTTGTACGTGAAGATCCAAAGCAGGGTGTAATTAATGCGGCGGAGATTAAAAAGAATACCTCCATTCAACTGGCCGAAGGACTTACCATAAATCTTTGGGCATCGGATTCGCTCGCACCGGATCCGGTAGCTATGGATATCGATACTAAAGGGCGTGTGTACATTACACGCACAAACCGGCAAAAAAATTCAGAGTTTGATATTCGCGGCTTTCGTCATTGGATGACGCCGTCTATCGCACTTCAAAGTGTGGAGGATCGTCGTGCTTTTTTGCATGAGACTTTTTCGCCTGAGCGCAGTAAGGAAAATGAATGGTTGCCTGACCTGAATAATGATGGTATACACGATTGGAAAGATCTTGCCGTTGAACGCGATGAAGTATGGCGTATGGAAGATGAATCAGGAGATGGAATTGCCGATGTATCTACACGTATTTTAAATGATTTTCACGATGAGGTTACCGATGTTGCAGGTGGTATCCTTGTTCGTGACAATGATGTATTTGTTACCATCGGCCCGGACATGTGGCGATTGAAAGATACTGATGGTGATGGCTATCTCGATGAGAAAGAATCAATCGCTCATGGATATGCGGTACACATTGGTTTCAGCGGTCATGGCATGTCAGGACCCGTTGAAGGACCGGATGGAAAAATTTACTGGAACATTGGAGACATAGGTGCAAATATCACGGATAAGGATGGCAGGAAGCATGAATATCCAAACGAAGGAATAATTTCCCGGTCAAATCCTGACGGAAGCGACTTTGAAATTTTTGCTTCCGGACTTCGTAACACGCATGAATTTGTATTCGATGAATATGGCAATCTTATCAGCTCGGATAATGACGGCGATCATCCTGGCGAAAGTGAACGTCTGGTTCACATCGTGGAAGGATCAGATGCCGGCTGGCGTGCTAACTGGCAATACGGAAAATACACAGACCCGAAGAACAATACCTACAAGGTGTGGATGGATGAGGTCCTTTACAAACCTCGTTGGGAAGGACAAGCTGCCTACATCATTCCTCCCATAAGGAATTATCACAATGGCCCTACTGGTATGGTATACAATCCCGGTACGGCGCTTGGTTCTGCATGGAAGAATAAATTCTTTCTTGTTGAATTTGTCGGAACGCCTACACAATCTCATATCTGGTCATTTGGATTGAAACCGAAAGGCGCTTCATTTGATTTTGATAGCGAAGTAGATGTGTTGAGCGGCATACTTCCGACAGGTATTAAGTTCGGCCCTGACGGAGCGTTGTACGTTGCCGATTGGGTGAACGGATGGGGAACAAAAAATTACGGACGCGTTTGGAAGATTGATGTGGCTGAAGATAAAAATGATTGGAAGGATCAGCGTGCAGAAACGAAACGACTCATGCAGCTCGATTATAAAAAGCAATCAGAAGATGAGCTATATAAATTGCTTCAGTACGGCGACATGCGCATTCGTCAAAAAGCACAGTTTGCGTTAGTGAATCGCGGAAAAGGTGGGGCTGAAGTTTTAAAAAGAATTATTGCTCAAAAAGAAAATCAACTCGCACGCATCCACGGTATTTGGGGCCTGGGTCAACTCACTGCAAAAGATAAATCATATGCCCCTACGTTGGTTGAATTGTTAACGGATACCGATTCAGAAATTATAGCACAAGCCGCAAAAGTATTGGGCGATGTCAGGTACAAGGAAGCAGGAGATCAGTTTATTCCATTATTAAACAACGACAATCCGAGAGTGAAATTCTTTGCGGCACAGGCGTTGGGAAGAATAGCGGAAGTAAAAGCAATTGACCCGCTTCTGGCTATGATAGAAAAGAATAATGATGAAGATTTATACATACGTCACGCGGGAGTTGCAGCGCTTGCCCGT
The DNA here is from genome assembly GCA_964521255.1 of uncultured Roseivirgaceae bacterium. Lineage (GTDB taxonomy): Bacteria > Bacteroidota > Bacteroidia > Cytophagales > Cyclobacteriaceae > ZC4RG29. Next base: position 23,493 of record CAZFRM010000037.1, on the reverse strand, counting down.
ATTGGTCAGGTCGATCCGATAGCAGCATTGTCCAGTAATCCTAATCGATCTTTGCGCATTGCAGCGGTGCTTGTGTTACGCAGATTGAAAAGTGATAAGGTAAGTCTCTTCCTGCAAGATCAGGATGAATACATTGTTACAGAAGCAGCGCGCGCTATCAATGATGATCTTTCTATTGAAGGAGCATTACCTGCTTTGGCAGCAACCTTAAGTGAGAAGAGATTTAAATCAGAGCCGCTCTTACGCCGTGGTATCAACGCGTGTCTGCGTGTAGGAGGGCAAAAGGAATTAGACATTCTTATTTCATTTGCTGAACGCACCGATATTCCTGCAAGCTTGCGCGCAGAAGCGCTCGCTACACTGGGAACCTGGGCTAATCCTTCTGTACTGGATCGTGTTGACGGTCGCTATCGTGGAAAAATTGAAAGGGACGTAACACCAGTTCTTGCCAGAATTCAACCGCATGTTGGTAAGTTTTTAAAGAGTACAGACAGTGAAATTCTTGTCGCCACTTCAAAGATGATCAGCAACCTGGGCATGAAGGAATACAATAATGAGATGTCAAAACTTATGCAGCAAAGTAAATCACCTGAGGTACGCTCTGCCATGTTAACAGCATTACATCAGTCAAAGGCTGATAATCTTGAAGTGATCATCAAGCGTGGTATGGAAGATAAAGATCCTATAGTGAGAACAACAGCCCTTGGATTGTTGAATGAATTGGAAATCACGAAGGAAACACTTCCTGGTATTGTTGAGCCAATTTTTAAAAATGGAACGGTGAAAGAACAACAACAACTTCTGAAAGTTCTTGGCAGTATGCCTGTGGATAAAACAGAAACGGTCCTGGATAAACAGATCGATAGACTGGCGGCAAAAACTCTTCCGCCGTCTATTGCATTAGACCTGATCGAAGCTGTCAATGCTACAAAGTCGCAAAAACTTATTGGTAAAATAGCTCCGCTGCATCCTGAGGGTATTACCGCCGAAGCATTTAATGAAACGCTTTATGGAGGTGATGCCAGAGCCGGGAGATGGATATTTATGAATAATTCTACCGCACAGTGCGTACGTTGTCATGCGATAGGAACGCAGGGTGGAATCGTTGGTCCGAATCTTGAATCGATCGGGTCTGCACTTTCACGCGAACAGCTTTTACAATCGCTTGTTGAACCCGGCCTTCGGTTGGCCCCGGGTTTTGGAACAGTGACGCTTACACTAACGGATGGTCAATCTGTTTCTGGAATTTTGATGGAAGAAAATAATAAAGAACTTATTCTTAAAACTTCAGATGCAGAACCTCTTCGTGTCCCCGTTTCACGCATCAGCAAACGTGAGAATGCAGCTTCAAGTATGCCGCCGATGGGTACACTGCTATCAAGACGGGAAATAAGAGACCTCGTTGAATTTTTATCCGGCTTAAAAGGTAAGAGGGAATCGGCGGGCGGACATGGTGAAGCCGAATAGGTTTAGTATTGTGACTAATTAATTTTGCAACATTTTATAAACTCTTACACCTTTAAAAATTAAGGCTTACGTCACTGGTCATTGGTAATGCACCTGCTAATGACGAATGACCAATGACTAATTCGATTGCGTTCCATAATTAAATTGTCAGAGTACCAGGTTAGTTTGTTGAACGAAATTTTTGTACGACTGGATGGTCTGTATTTTTGATAGAAGCATTCTCATACTTGCCCTTTTTGCATGCTTCCTGTTTTCAGGCTGTCGTAACAGGCAACAAAAAAATCAGGATTGGCCGGTTTACAAAGCAGATGCAGAGAGCAGCAGTTCTTCTTCGCTCAATCAAATCAATCGTGAGAATGTAAATCAACTTCAGGTAGCCTGGATCTTCGAGCCACATGACGTTCACGATGGTTCTACGTTTGGAAAGTATGAATGTAATCCAATCGTTATCGGTGAGGTGATGTACATCACTTCTGCCCGCCATTGGTTGTATGCTGTCAATGCCCGTACCGGTGAAAAGATCTGGTCTTTCGATCCGTTTGATGGAGAAAGGGGAGGTGGCATGTATCGCGGTGTAACTTACTGGGAGGATGGAGATGACAAACGCATACTCTTTACTGCGGGTAATAATTTATTTGCTGTTGACGCGAACACCGGAAAACCCATTTCATCTTTTGGCAAGAATGGTAAAACAAATTTGAGCATTGTACTTGAGAATGATACTTTATCAGCCTGGGTAATTCCTACATCTCCCGGAATTATTTATCAGGACCTTATCATTCTGGGCGCTGAAGTTTCAGAACTCTACGGCGCTGCACCGGGATACATTCGTGCGTATAATGTAATAACCGGCAAACTTGAATGGACCTTTCATACTATCCCATTGCCTGGAGAACCAGGATATGAAACCTGGCCTCCTGATGCATGGAAGTATGTAGGTGGTGCAAATAACTGGGGGGGTATGAGTCTGGATACAAAGCGTGGTATAGTTTTCGCACCCACCGGCTCACCAACCTATGATTACTATGGCGCTGATCGAAAAGGAAAAAATCTTTATGGGAATTGTATATTGGCATTGGATGCAAAAAGTGGAAAGCTGATATGGTACTTTCAAACTGTACATCATGATTTGTGGGACTACGATATACCTTCTCCCCCTAATTTGATAACAGTAGAAAAGGATGGAAAAAAAATTGATGCGATAGCACAAACCACAAAGACAGGATTGCTTTTTGTGTTAGATCGTGAAACAGGAGAATCACTATTTCCAATTGAGGAAAGAAAAGTTCCTCCTACAAATATTCCCGGTGAAGAGACGTGGCCAACACAACCTTTCCCTTTAAAGCCTGAGCCTTATGTTCGTCATCATATTTCCGAGGATGATCTTATTGGAAGTTCTCCGGCAGTACGTGATTCAATTGTGAATGTATTTCGTTCGTTACGATATGAAGGTATTTATACACCACCTGATGCAAAGGGAACTTTAATGGTACCAGGAAGTCGCGGAGGATCGGAGTGGGGTGGTGCTGCGTATGATCCTACGTCTGGAATTTTGTATATCAACGCTAACGAGTCGCCTGAGATTGCTCGTGTTCAACGTGCGAAAAAACAAATGAGCTTTGCGAAAAATCAAACGGTATATGAAGTAGGTAAGAGACTTTACATGAATTACTGTGCGAACTGTCATGGTACTGACCGCAAAGGAGTACATAACAATCCTTCCTTAATTGATATTGACAAGCGATTAACAAAGCAGGAAGTGTTGAATAAAATTGAAGTTGGCGGAGGAAGGATGCCCGGTTTTTCAAGTGTGTTGAATGGGAATGAAGAAGAAGTAGTTGCTTACCTTTTTGAATTGCAGAAGAAAGATTTGTATCGGAAAAAAACGGTGTTCGCGGATACGACAACAGGATTTCAAAATGTAACAGCTTATGGATACTTCAACGATTCCAAAGGTCATCCTGCCATTAAGCCACCATGGGGAACGTTAAATGCAATTAATTTGAATACGGGAGAACTTGCCTGGAAAATACCATTAGGAAATTATCCTGAGCTTCAGGAAAAAGGAGCGCCACCGACTGGAGCAGAAAATTATGGAGGCCCAATTATTACGGCCGGTGGATTAATATTTATTGGTGCAACGCGTGATAAAAAATTCCGCGCCTTTGATAAAGAAACCGGTGAACTTCTGTGGGAAACAACTTTACGAGGCAATGGTTATGCCTCACCATCAACCTACATGATTGATGGCAGGCAATACGTTGTTATTTCCGTTACCGGAAGCAACGAGGAACCCAGTGGTCATGTAGTAGCTTTTGCATTACCGGATTGAATTTTGTTTCAAAGATCCATTAAGCTAACTGTCATCCTAAGTGCCGAAACCTTCGGCACAAAAAGTTGAGATGACAGACCCATTCACATGCACACACTTTACGGGCATATGACGGTTGAGAGGGTGAGTTCTTTCGAGAGTTCTCTCTTTCAAAAACGTCTCGAACGAAGAACGAAATTCGAAGCAAAAACCCACTACTAAACCTGTCATCCTGAAGGCATGTGCGCGGCTTGCAGCGGATGAAGGATCCCCCAATGGTTTGCAGAATCGCATCAAGAAGATGTTCCTTTCGAAGGTAACGGCTCCGTTCTTAGAGGATACTAACGATTGGAGTATGCTTTCATTCAGGGAGATCCTTCATACGCGCAAACCATACGCGCATGCTTTCCCGCCAGTAGTCGGGCAGGCAGGATGACAGTTATTGATGAGAGGAATCCTTCGAACTCCAAGGGTGATCCGTTATCAGTTTGTAATGACTGTAATACTATTCAATAAAAAAAAGAGACGTTTTGCGTCTCTTCTTAAAAAATAGTTGGGTGTAGCTTAAAAAATTATCAGTGAAGTTTAATACACAAAGACCCTAAGATCATTAATAGAATCCCTGTGTATTTTTTGAGGATATTAATTCATCTTATATGACAATCCACCCAGGAATAATCCTGTAGTTTTTTCAGCTCCGTAGAACTCTCTTGAGGAAGCTCCGAATAAATTTCTTCCACTTACAAAAACGTTAAGACCTTTAACTACTTCGTACGACACTTTTGCATTCATTGTGAACTTGGCTGCGATTTGACCTTGTTCATATTGAGCAGGGTTAGCGCTAGCATCTTCAGCATTATACGTTTGGTCATAGTTTGTATGCTTGCTGAAGTAGTATCCGCTCAGATTCACATTAAACTTTGACAAAGGTTTGTAGTTCAAGTAAAATCCACCGTAAGAACCCGGAGTGTAAAGGTGCTTACTGTCACTGTAGGTTACCGGCATGCCGATAATTTGTCCGAGGTTCGGATCTAAGTAAATTGAAGGCAGATCTTTTGTCTCAGTTTTTTGAATGGTGATGAATGGCTTGAACTGAATCTTGTCGTTAGGAACAAAGTTAACTGAGATGGTGGCTCCTAATTGTTCCGCAGTTGTAGGTACGTCAAAGAATTGTTGGTTAGTGCTTGTTTGTAAGATTGCCGTTAAGTTTTTAGCCGTTTGCTTAAAGCCATCAATGTCCAATTGTAAATTCTTTGAGATCTGTAGACGATAACCTATTTCGATCATATCAAGCGTGAAGATGTCCAGGTTTTCATTTCCAACAATAGTTCCACCGATGTTCAGATAGTTATATCCAAGGAATGAACCACTGTTTGAGCGGGTGATTGCAGCACGTACAAGATTTTTAGCATTGAACTTGTAAGTAGAGGCAAATTCATACGCTACGTATGCATCATCAGGTGTAGAGAATTTGTCAATACGAAGTCCGCCAAGAACTCTGAATTTTTTGGTGAAATTTAAGTCAGCGCGAACAAAACCAGCCGTTGTGTTGATCGTGTTGCTTGCATTAAAATATCCGATGTTACCTTCTGAAGGGTTAACATAATTGCTATCGTCAAATGTCGCGCTCTGAACACTGATACCCGGAGTGATGGTGTACTTTTTTCCAAGTTTGAAATCATATTCAGCAATAGCATCGGTTACCTGGTAATCATATTCTCCGTGAGGAACGTCATAGTTGAGGTCCATAGTATGACCATCAACATAGGAAGCGCGGAACTTTAAACCATGGAATTTAACGGCAAGATTTGCAGCCGACGTTTTACTTGTTCCATAATCAAAATCAGAGCTAAGGAATTGACGTTGGTAAGAAGCACCCTGTGTGCTAAGCGTCAAATCAACATTTACATCTGCTGAAACTTTATAATTAAAATATCCATTTACACCCCACTTGTTTAAAGAGCGATCAGGGTGTGGATATTTTAAAGCGCGGGTAGTTGGGTCAGTTATTTTTTCATCTAAAGGAGAATAAGTTCCTGTATTTGAATTGTAATAACTGTCTTCATAACGCTGACGATCTTGAATGTTACCACTAATGATAACGCTTAGATTGTCGCCGATTCTTCTGCCAACGCTGGCATTCGCAATAACATTATTTAAGTTTCCTGATTGAACGTTAGCGTTAACCATCGTTTTTGCATCAGCCATTCGTTTGGTGATGATATTGATCACACCTGTTACGGCATTCGGACCGAACAATGGAGACGAAGGACCACGTACAATTTCAATCCGGTCAACATCATTAATATCAACCGGTAGTGATTCCCAATATGTTCCACCAAGACCATGATTGAATACCGGACGATTGTCGATCATTACCAGGGTATAAACATTCGTCTTCATAAAATGTCCGTTGGTGCGGGTCAGGTTTTCCATTCCCCTGATATGAATATCATACTCGCCATTGGATTGTTCACGCACGATAACACCCGGTGCAAGTCGTAACGCTTCCATAATGCTGGGAGCGCCTGAACGATCAATATCTGCACGCGTAATAGTGTAACTGGAAAGTGGTGCATCAAAAAGTGTTTCTTCCTTTTTGGAAGCTGACTGGATAGGAATATTCATCAGATCCTCCAGTGAAAGTGCATAGAGATCTTCATCGAGCTGATTTTGCTGCGCCTGAGCAGTAACAACACCACCCGAGATCAACGCCGCACTCAGTAAGCAATTCAGTACTGTTTTTTTCATTTTAGTTTATTGTTATTGATTGGATTTTAGTCTCTTACTTTATCACTTTGGAAATACTTAGCAAAGAGCCGGAAACTTTGAAGCCACTTTGGTTTATAGCGGGCTCATTTATTTCGATGACAAGCTTGTTATCGACGGTACTTAGATTAACGTTGGATCCTTTTTGTCCGTAAGAATCTGCGCTTGTCACAAAAAGCGTAGGCCTGTTGCTAATGATCTCCTTAGCCTTTTGAAAGTCCTTTAACCTTGACTGACCAAGAAAGAAAAGGTCACAGTTTGCAGCCTGATCCGCATTAGCCAGTTTGCTGACGGAAATTTTTTTAGTGCCCTTTGGCTTGTTTTGATAGACAGCTAATGCGTTGTAAAGGTTATCGTCACTGAGTACACCAATTACAAATGAACCGCTGCCATCATTTTCATTTGACCATTGAATGTATTTTATAACATTATAAATTACCGCAGCTTGTACCTCATGAAGTGGACGTTCCTGCGCGAACGACGTAGTGCAAATAATACCGGCCATTAACAGACCAATGAATAGTTTTTTTGTTTTTTGAAGATTCATATCAACTCACATTTTTTCAGACAGCACCAAAAATCTTCTATATCATTTACAATAAATAAGGTGAATGATTAAGTGGGATGTTATTTTGAGCAGATGGTTGCCTTTGATTTTTACCACAGCCTATTGTTTTTGAATCACAAAACTATAATAGAGACGTTTTCCATCTATTAAATGGGTATGGAAACGAGAACCCACGACTCCTGCAAATTCGCAAAACAAATTTTGCCAGCGTCCGGGAATCAGTTTATTAATACGATCTTTCTTCGCTTTATCTTCTGCCTCTATGGCACGAACAACATTTTTAGTAATATCTTTTTCTTCGATGCACATCATTCCTGAATCATTGATCTGACTTTTCAGCAAGCTCATTTGTTCGTTGTACCGGAAGTCAACCAGCATCAGGTAGCCACCGGACTTTAAAACCCGTTTTACTTCGTGCAGAAATTTTGAAACTGAACCATAGGCATGGCATGACTCAACATTGATAACCACATCGATACTATTATCAGAAATGGGAAGCGTTTCTGCAGAACCCTGAATGAATTTAAGATTTGGAAGCGTATGGATTTTATTGGCAAGGTCAACAGCATTTTGAGCTATGTCGATTCCCGTGTAAGATGCCGGCTTGAGTGATCCTGCAATATGCCTGGCGCCACCGCCACGTCCACTACCAACTTCTAACAAATGCTTTCCTGTAATCTCTGTTTTTATAGCGAGGTAGTGATACATCTGAAGAGGATACTGCTGAGTAACAGATTTATCGTGATTTATAGGTGCTTCGTCCTGATTGGGCTCGTATCCGTAATTCATAAAATGCCAATCTGATGCAGGGACCTTCTTTGCCAGGTACTCGTAAGTCATTTTCGCATTGAGTTTTTTGAACCAGGCGAAATGCTTGAAAGGATACAAGATTGTCTTGATCATTCAGTAAAGGTCGGGTTTAGGATTGGTTAAATTTAAAATTTGTGCAAAGTTGGTTATAAAACCCCTTTACTCAGCTGATTGTGGTTTGAATACGCACTGAAGTAAGATAATAGTCATTATAGAAGTTTATCAGGAAGAGTTAAACCCTTCAGGGGTTTAGAACCCTTGGAGGGTTTAAGATTGGAGGGTTTAGAACTTCAATTTGTCGCTGAGAGCCTGGGAAATTTCAGAATATTTCCGTTTTGAATTTCATCACCTTCGTTAGAGATGTATAAGTTATTGTCGTTATCGAAAGCAATTCCTTCCGGTTGATTGAATATATTCGGATCAAATTCATGCATGGTTTTGATTTTCCAATTGTCATCAGTAACCAACAAAACTTTATTGGTTGCCGAAATAATATACCATTCGTTTGTGGCTTTGTTCTTTGCCAGCGATGAAGGAGCAAACCCACTTTTCTTCTTGCTTTTTTTGAAGGATACCGAACTCAAATCAATGTTAAAATCATTCACTTCAACAATAGTGTCATTGGAAAGAAGTATTGTATAGCCATGAATATTTTTGTGCTGGTCTTTTTTCTTTTTACAGTTCTTACATAATATGTAGAGTTTGTCTTCCGATTCATCTGCGTAAAGGCTTTCATAATCTCCCTTTGGAAATTTCTTTTTCAATTTGTGTGCATCTACCCTTTCGGTAATAGAATCCGGGAATGAGAAAATGGATCCGTCGCTGCGCAGCGCCAAAATTTTGTTCTTGTATTTTGTTACATCTTCAAAATCGCCATTGTGCGCAAATTTGATGTGACGATTTTTTTCACCCATCCACGGAACAAAAAATATTTTGCCTTCCTCATCATTGAGTGCAAGCAGCGTATCAGGAGTATGAAATGCAATGCCTGAGATTTCCAGCAACGACTCTTTCATCACCATCTTTTCAGGAGAAGTTAGATCATATCCTTTCGGACTGGTATACAAAGGTTCTTTATCCCCACAGGAGATAATAAGAAGGCTTATGCAGAGCCAAATGAAAACAAAAGTCTTATTCATAACGAATGACTAAAAATACTTCTTTTTATATAAATAGAGTATTTTGATGTTCGAGTTTCCTGAACCTGAGATACTACCTTCAATTAAAAAAAAATTGAATAACGACGGCAATCCGTGACACGTCAGGAAAGTGATTCGCTTCTTTTTTTCTTTATTGGACTTACAAAGAAACTCAAACATAAACGTCACACCATGAGAATTTGCATGTCAGTCATTTTACTGGTTATTTTTTTTAAGCCGGTTTCGGCACAACAGCGGGCTGAGCAACTCAACCGTGGAATTGTTGCCATCAGGCAGGATGAGAAACGTGCATTTATCAGTTGGCGATTATTGAAAGATGATCCGGCAGCAGTGGGTTTCAATGTTTATCGTACCCGGGAAAAAGGAAAGGCGGTAAAACTTAACAGCGCATTACTCACTGAATCAACATGTTTTGTTGATGAAACGGTAGACTGGAAGAAAAAAAACACCTGGTTTGTGCGTCCCGTTTTAAATGGTAAGGAACAAAAAAGCAGCGAGACCTTCTCGCTTGGAGGTGATGCGTCAGTAAATTCTTATTTCTCTATTCCTTTAAAAACACCAATCGGCTATACGCCAAATGATGGCAGTGTTGGCGACCTGGATGGTAACGGCGACTATGAAATTGTTGTTCACATGACAGGCAAAGCACACGACAATTCTCACAAAGGGATTACCGATGAACCTCTTCTTCATGCATATAAAATGGACGGGACACTCCTGTGGGTCATTAACCTGGGAAAAAACATACGCGAAGGTGCGCACTACACACAGTTCATAGTGTATGACCTTGACGGCGATGGCAGGGCAGAAGTGGCATGCAAAACCGCTGATGGAACGATCGATGGAAAAGGTGTTGTGATTGGCGACGCAACAGCAGACCATCGGAATGAAGACGGATACATTTTAAGAGGCCCTGAATACCTGACGGTATTTGATGGATTAACGGGAGCGGCATTGGCTACTACTGCATTTATTCCGCCGCGGCATCCTGAAACGCTGACGCCTTCAACCGAGCAATTGAAAGAAATCTGGGGTGATGGATATGGAAATCGTTGTGACCGGTTTCTCGCCTGCGTGGCATACCTTGATGGAGAAACGCCGAGCCTGGTAATGGCGCGTGGCTATTATACACGAACGGTTTTAGCGGCCTGGAATTTTCGCGGTGGAAAACTCGCTCATCAGTGGACTTTTGATAGCCACGACGGAACGGCAACCAATAAATCCTACGCCGGGCAGGGAAATCACAACCTTAGTGTAGCAGATGTAGACAATGATGGAAAAGATGAAATTATTTATGGCGCTTGTGTTATTGACCACGATGGTAAAGGTTTGTATTCAACAGGACTTGGTCATGGAGATGCGTTGCATGTCGCTGACCTTGATCCCCAACGTCCCGGACTTGAAGTATTTGATATACAGGAACGATTTGATGATGCAGGCATGCATTTGCGCGATGCGAAGACCGGAGAAAATTTATGGAAGAAGCCCTCGGTGAAATCGGGTGACGACGGAGAAGGACCCGGTCGTGGAAATGCTTTTGACATTGACCCGCGCTACCCGGGCGCTGAGTGTTGGGTATTTGGAGCAGATATTAAAGGACTCTATAATATTAAAGGAGAAAAGATTTCCGAAGTAACCCCACCGTCATGCAACTTTGGCGTATGGTGGGATGGTGATCTTTTACGCGAATTGCTGGATCGCAATATCATTACCAAGTGGAATTGGGAAACCAGTCGTGTGGACACGCTATTGCTTGCGGAGGGATGTACTTCAAATAATGGAACGAAGGCAACGCCTGTATTAAGTGGTGATATTTTTGGAGACTGGCGTGAAGAGGTAATCTGGCGTTCAAATGATAATAAAGAATTACGCATCTACAGCACAACGATTCCTACATCGCATCGGTTTGTAACATTAATGCAAGATCACGTTTACCGAATGGGAATGGTTTGGCAAAATGTGGCTTACAATCAACCGCCCCATGTTAGCTACTATCTCGGTACAGGTATGAAATAATTCTTTTGCTCGTCGCTTATATTTTTTGCTGTGCGTGAGCCTCTGTTGTTTTGTTTATCGTAAAACTCTCTTGCAATCGCCTCCGCAAACGGGATACTACAGGACGCGTTACTTTGACACATTTGCCAACTTCATAATAGAGATCTCACATCGTATTTATATTCATCCTAAACCCATTACTATGGATTGTAAATTTCTACAAACATTTTACGGGCCTGGAAGACTATTCCCTTTACTGTGCATGGTATTTTGTACCCTCAGTTCTTTTGCTCAAGGCAAAGGATTACAGGAAAAGTCACCTCGACAGAGGACAACCAGGCCATTCCAGGAACTAATGTACTCATTAAGGGTACAGCCAGAGGTACCGTTACAGATGCTGACGGTAATTACAGTATTGAGCTAAACACACAGGATAACAATGCTATCCTTGTCTTTAGTTCAATCGGGTATGCTTCTGTTGAAGAAACGGTTAATGGCCGTTCAGTGATCAACGTTTCCATGATCCTTGATGTCACGCAGCTCACAGAAGTTGTGGTGGTTGGTTATGGTACAGTGAAGAAGAGTGATGTAACCGGAGCGCTTTCGCGTGTTACATCGGAAGTTATTCAGGAGCGACCATCTCAGAATTTATTCCAGGCCCTTCAGGGGAAAGCTGCCGGTGTAAACATTTCTTCCAATTTAAAACCCGGAGAACTTCCTGTGGTGAGAATACGGGGAAATCGTTCACTCACCGCTTCTAATGAACCCCTGTATGTAGTGGATGGAATTCCACTTGTTTCCGGTAGTATCAATGATATCAGTCCAAATGATATTGCTTCCATTGAAGTACTAAAAGATGCTTCGGCTACTGCAATTTACGGTTCAAGAGGTGCCAACGGAGTTGTTTTGGTTACAACCAAAAAGGGTACATCAGGAAAAGTGAACATATCATATAACGGAAGCGTCTCGCTGGATTCTTACAAATCACTTACCGACTGGATGAATGGTGGTCAATACATTGATCGCTGGCGGCAGAGTTTGATGAATGGAGGTCTGTATAACACAGCGCAGTTCACAGATTTTAATACCCCGGTAGTTTTGGGGTACCCTGATCCGAATGAAGACATTTCCCGCATGGGGCTTGCACAGGACCAGGTTGCCCTTCAATCTGTGCTCAGCGGCTATGAGTGGGAAGATGTAATAGGCGGTACCGTCAGGATGCGTCCTACCACGGCTGAAGAACAGGCTATGGGCTGGCCGGCAGAAGTTCCTGTTTATGATTCCAGGAATATTAAGAGTTATAACTGGCTGGATGATGCTGTTCGCCAGGGTGTGACTAACAATCACCAGATTTCTGTTTCGTCCGGAACGGAAACTTCCAGCTTATATATTTCATTCAATTACTTTGACCAGTCGGGTGTTCAGCGTGACCAGGATTACGAGCGGTATACGATCAACATAGCGGGCGATATCCAGGCAAATAAATGGTTAACGGTAGGTACATCTTTAATCGGTTCGTTTTCCCTGCAAAACTTCGGAATATATGGACCCAATGTCTCAAATACCGGGTCTAAAGATTTGTACTCCCGCGCCTCTGATCAGTTTCCTTAGCTGTACCCAAATCAGAAGATGGAAAATGGATCAGAAACCCCGGCGGAAATCTCTCGTTGTGGAATCCATTGATCGACATTGATCAATCTATTAATGAAAGAAGAATATCATCCCTCATGTCCAGCACGTTTGCAGAAGTGAAGTTTACACCCTGGTTAAAGTACCGTGCTAATTTGGGTGCGCAATACAGGCATTTCAGAACGGGTACATGGACTGGTCCGGAGGCAACAAGTCACCTTACTAACCGGCCCAATACAGCAGGCTACAACGCAAGTGAAAGTTTTTCGTGGGTGTTGGAAAACTTATTATTCTTCGATAAGACATTTTCTGATGTGCATACCATTGGTGTGACCCTGCTTCAATCCGCACAAAAATTCCGGACAGAGAATATTAATACGAATGTTTCCAGTACCATTTATGATATCAGTTACTGGTATGACCTGGCCTCCAATACTAACGGAAGACCTGATGGCTACGGCACAGGCTTCAGCGAAAACACACTGATGTCATGGATGGGCCGTGTGAATTATACGCTGATGAACAAATATTTACTAACGGCGACGGGCCGTTATGACGGGGCCTCTGTTCTTGCACCAGGGTATAAATGGGATTTTTTCCCGTCTTTTGCCTTGGCCTGGAAAATGCATGAGGAAGGATTCCTTTCCAGTGTATCATGGATCAATGAATTGAAGCCCAGGATAGGTTATGGTGTAACGGGTCAATCTTCAGTAAATCCATATACAACATCGGGACCGTTGAGTCGTAACCCGTACGTTTTTGGTTCAGTGCCCGCCATAGGTTTTCTGCCGCAATTGGTGAAGAATCCATTGTTAGCCTGGGAAGCAACTGCACAGTTAAATTTTGGTCTTGATTTTTCTCTCATCCGAGGTCGTATATCAGGGGCACTTGAATACTATGAAGCAAATACTGATAATCTTATCATGCTTAAAGACCTTCCAGCGGTATCGGGTTATGTCTCGAAATACGAGAATATAGGAGCAACCAGGAATAGAGGATTTGAAGTTACCCTTTCTACAGTGAATATTGAGAAAGGTGATTTTAGCTGGAGTACAGACATTAACTGGGCTACCAACAAAGAAGAGTTTGTTGAACTGCTGAATGGCAAAGAAGATATGTTGGCCCAACGCTTCTTTATTGGTGAACCAACGCAAGTATATTATCAGTACGACAATGATGGTATCTGGCAGAACACTGCCAGTGACCTGGAGGAAATGGCCAAGTTCAATGCAAATGGCCACCGGTTCCATCCCGGTACAATAAAGGTGGTAGATCAAAATGGTGATTACCGGATCAGCGCTGATGACCAGGTAATCCGTGGAACGAACCGTCCGAAGTGGACAGGTGGTATCACCAACACTTTCCGCTATAAGAACTGGACATTAAGCTCATTTATCTATGCCCGTGTTGGCCAGACATATTTTGGAGGTTATCCCAACTCGTATGGTGGCGTTTGGCCCAACGGAAGAGTAGAAAACGATGTTTGGTCGTGGGACAACCCCAACGGCAAGTGGCCGATGCCAAACTTCGGGAACGTGGAGAATATAACGGCTGCACTACAGTACCATTCCGGTTCTTTTGCGGCAGTAAGAAATATTTCACTTTCCTATACATTTCCCAAAGAATGGCTCTCTCGCATAGCTGTGAAAGATCTTAACCTGAATTTTCAGGTATTGAACCCATTCATTTTTGGTAGTGATATTGTGCAGTTTGGATTAAATCCTGATGATGAAACAAACTGGGAACGCGCTTCTTCAAACACCAATCCGCTGGGAGGTATGAATAATAATACCATTCTGCCCCAAAGCATTGTATTTGGTTTGAGGGCAGGATTCTAACTTGCAGCTTCGAGACAACTAAAAAAATCAACAGATGAAAAAATATATAGTTTTTTTCCTGATCATGATCACATCTTTTTCCTGCCAGGATTTCCTGGACGAAAAACAGGTGTCGTCACTTACACAGGATTATTATAATACGGAAGGAGGACTTGACGCACTTGTCAAGGGTCTTTATGTGTATTCCCGCGTAAAGCATGAGTGGGATGCCAATGGAGCCAAGCTCATCGAACCGGAAACGGATGCCTACATGCATACTAACGGTACGCTGGCCCGCTATAATGCGGCAGGTTATGGAACGGATTTAAGTACCATAGCCGCCAATGTGAATAACTTCCTTGGCGCGGCCAATGCTAACTATTCCCCTATGGGTGCTTATCCGCATATCAACAACTGCAATCTTGCCCTGGACATCATAGACAATGTGAAGCCGGGGAAGTTCGGAACAGATGAAGCGTATAATGCATCCAGAAGAGCTGAAGTATTGTTCCTTCGTGCGTGGGCCTATTTTCTTGTATCCAATCAACTGGGTGATGTTCCCTTGCTGCTCACGCCCAAACGTGAGGATAACGGCATCTACTATTATCCAAAAGAAGGCCTTGTCAATATTTACAACAGAATTATAGCGGATGTGCGTTTTGCCTATGCGAACCTTCCGGACGTACAGTCGGATAGAGGTAGGGTTACCAAGTGGGCGGCCGGCCATTTCCTGGCTAAACTTTATCTGGTACGGGCGCAAGCTTCGGGTTTTCAGGCGAGTGGTGCGCAACATTTGCAGATGTTATACAAAGGTAATGTTTCTACAGACCTGGACTCGGTTATCAGCATCACTACAGAAGTGATTGATGCGATGGGCGGAGCGGCAGGACTGGCGTCTGATTACTGGACATTGTTTGATCCTCAGGTATCAGAAACATCGCCGCACAGAGAAGTACTGTGGGCAGCCCAGTTTGACATTAACACATCGCTGAACGGTCGCTTCGGCGGTAATCGTTCGTGCAACTATCATACGGGTGATTATACAAATCAAACCGGAGTAACACGCGCTATGGCGTATGGTCGTCCGTTCGGAACGTATAAGCCGACAGATTGGGCATACGATAACTTCCACGACAAGGTTAATGACTCACGTTATTACAAAACCTTTGTAGATGAGTACATCAGCAACATGGGCGCTAACAGTACATCCTTTACATGGAACGCATATTCAGCAGACTGGTGGAACGCGAATAAGCCGGCGGATGAGCCTGAAGTAACCGTGAACAGCAGAAGAATAGCAAACGGTAAGCGTGCGCTTATTTATCTTGAAAATAAAAAAGAGGAGGCGCTTGATTCGGCCATGGTGATGAGCCAGCCCTATCAATTTATGGTTCGTTGGATAAGGTCATCAGAAACAGGCAACTATTATTACCGGTTATTTATTGACGGATCGAGTATGGGACTGGGCACTAACAGAACAGCGCCCTATCTTTCATCGGTAAAATATGTTGATCCCACCCGTGGTGGTAGTGCAGATGAAGCTAACTTTAACAGTGAGAACGGAACACGCGATGCAATCTTAATGCGCCTTGCAGAAACGTATTTGATCCGTGCAGAGGCTTATGGACGCAAAGGTGATTACGGTTCTGCTGTAAATGACATAAATGTAATTCGTCAACGCGCTGCATATAAAGGCGGGGAAAATCGTCCTTCCGTAGCAGTACAATGGGAGCCAGCGGCGGCTACGTTACCCGAAGCAGAAAAAGTTCCTCCGTACACCGTGAGCGGAAGCACATTCAACGCAATTATGGTAACGGAAAATAACTTTACTCCCGGTACAGCTGAAGCACAGGCGGAAGGATATATCCCTACCGCTAGTTCGAAGGAAGATATGTTCATTCAGTTTATCTACAATGAGAAGGCTCGTGAGTTTTTATCAGAAGGAATAGCGTGGGAAGATCAGCACAACGCCGGCATTCTCTACGAACGTACGATATACTATAATCAAATGGCTTCCGATCTAACAGGACTCTGGCCAACGGCCACGAACACAGAGAACGGTAACGGACAAGACGGCAATGGTAAAGGAACAATGCGGCCTTTCCACACTTTCCGCCCATGGCCGAATCAATACCTCTCCCTGCTGACGGATGAAAATGGAATACCGCTGTCGGAAGAAGCAAGGGCACAATATCAGAATCCCGAATATTAGCAAGAGCCGTTTAATTGCTAATTGATAACAAAAGCCATCTTTTTACAAGGATGGCTTTTGTTTTTGTCATCACCTGCATTTACGAATCACGCGTGAACTGCGGAGTTGTAAACTTGTGAGGTGTATGGGGAGATTCATTGTGATGCAAGTCTTGGTTTTGGTTGTCAAAAATTGTAATTTCTCATCTGAGTACTACTGATTAGTTTGCATTTGAATTACAATTAATTCCATCGTGATGACCAGGAATCATTTATTATGGCTTTTGTTTGCGATAAGCTATTCTGCCCTCGCACAGAACAACGCTAAATCCGAACAGGATGAGGTTTTAAAAGTATTTGAGTTGTTTTTCAAGTCAATGAGGGAACGGGATACCTTATCTCTTAAAGAGATAACAATGGCCAGTTCTTCGGGGCAAATGTTTTTCTGGACGACAAGTGGTAATGATCAAAGATTACAGGGAAGTAGTGGTTCAACCTCTAAGGGATTTATCGGTTCTGTAGGACAAAAAGATAGTCCGACAGGTGCATGCCGAAATGAATTTGAGAATTTTTCTGTGCGAATCTACGGTCGTTATGCAGTGGTGTCAGTTGAATACACCTGCTTTATCAATGAAGGAAAGAGAATTATGGATTGTATACCCTTCAGTTTCATAAGACGAATAGATGGAGAATCTTTGACGTAAAACGTTATGTAAAAACGGAGAATGAATATTTCCCTGAAGGTGATTTGAAGGAAGGTCAATTTAAGTGCCCGACAGTTAATGTGTCACTCAAAATTCCGGATGGCTGGGAGGAAATGGATAACCTTGAACTTTTTAAATTTGGTT
Source organism: uncultured Roseivirgaceae bacterium (assembly GCA_964521255.1). GTDB lineage: Bacteria > Bacteroidota > Bacteroidia > Cytophagales > Cyclobacteriaceae > ZC4RG29. The sequence goes on along the minus strand of CAZFRM010000037.1, from coordinate 5,929 downwards.
ATTTACCCTATAAAAACCTGCGCGTCAATGACACTCTGGTTGTGAAGTATAAGCTTCTCATGGCCATAAAGAAATCTAATGAAAACGAAAGACTTCTCACGTACATAACAGAGGCAAAATATGGTGATGAAGCTTTTAAAGAATTATCTAATACCCTGCGTTTGGCTGAAATAGAAAATTATCAGTCAAAAGTCGATAAGGATTTAATTAAGACAATCAATGAATACGGATACACGGCAGAAAACCAAAAAATTAATAACATGGAATTTTTGGTTATCAGTCAAAAGAAGTCTTTCAATAACAATACCTCCACCGAGAATATTTCCTTCGATACCATCATTGATGACTACTTGTTGTCCATTGAGGGATTCACAGATGATGAAGCCTCCAGGAATGAATTATTCTCTGTTGTTGGGCAATATAGATTTTAAGAAAAAAATTCGTCACGTCACGAAACCTTCTGCTTAAAATGTAAGTTGACATCAACACTCACATTCATTTACATGCTCACACTTGTCTCCTGCCGATGGGGATATTTCTTCCCTGATAATGATCATAAGCCTGCCTGATCAAACGCATTGCCTGATTCTATCAATGAATGTACTTTCATTTCATGAACGATTCAAATGACCAGACGGTCGAATGGTTATGAAAAAGAAAAGAATATGGAGTTATGTGGTTGCCACTCTCCTGGTATTTTTATTGATAACACCAGCGGCGGCACAGGGAAAGCTGAACGTAGGCTTCAGACCATCCGTTAATTTTCCGGTGAAAGAGTTGGGTGGGTCTGAGCTGAAGAAAGGCAGTGGGTTTGAGGCTACCATTACCTATCATCCAACCTCCATTTTGGGTGTCTATGCGGGGTGGGGATGGAACATTTTCCATCCCATAGAGTCCGACGGAGAGACAGCCCACTTTGAAGAAACAGGATATCGATTTGGACTCCGGCTTACGCAGCCACTTTCCCGGGAATCGAAGCTAACCGTCCAGTTGAGCGCGGGTGGCGTGATGAATCACATTGAGACAGAAAACAAAGACGGCGATATCATTGATGACACAGGTCATGGACTGGGGTGGGAGGCAGAAGCCTGCCTTGCCATTCCGTTGAACGATCGCTGGTACATTGTTCCGGGAGTACGGTATCATGCTTTAAACCGTGAACTTAGCTTCGGTACAATGCAAGAATATGTTGACCTCAACTACGTGTCTGTAGGTGTGGCCGTTACATGGATATTGGTGCATGACTGAGAAGGCGTGTAATGTCACAAATAATCACACTTAGTGCATTCATTGTGATATCAGCTTTCATAACCAGCGAAGAAATTTCAAAGCTCTTTCCGGCGGATGAATATTCACAAGTAAGAAATTATCGTAACATTAATAATGCTGAGACATAAAGCTAATGGGCAGTCGAAGGACTTACGATTGATTTTACTTCGCTGATCAGGTTAGCCGGAACACCAACACGCCGGGCATGTTCAATGATCAGATCTTTGCTGGGGGCTGAGTAGATGCAATAAATTTTGTCAGCCGTAACATAGCTATGAACCCAATGTATTTCAGGTCCAAGATCATTTAAAACCTCGCAGGATTTTTTCGATGCATTTTTCAATTCAAGAGGTGTTAAGTCGCCGGCTCCGGGAATCTCACGTTCAATTACAAACCGGGGGTGGCCAGCCTTGATTTCATTGCCTGAGTTGTGGCAACTTATCATTACAAAAGCTCCAATTAAAATAAGGAGAAGTATACTCGTTTTTTTCATAAGTATTTTGATTTAATATTTTGAAGAATTTTGATACACATTGTACAGTGTCGTTCTGTATTCCAAAATTGAAGAGAATGCTTTGGGTAATCTACCACCAGACTCTCAAAGAATAAGAAAAACTGATCACGGCGAAATGCATTGATTAGCAAGTGCGTAGTTTGAAATTAATTCAAACTGTAACTGACATGACAGTTATTAAATAAATGTATTCCGATAAATTTAGCTTTATGAAGCGGAGGTTCCTATCCCACTATACCTGGATGGAAGAATTCCAAATCTGTTCTTAAAGCATTTTGCAAAATATGAAGGGTTGTTATAACCAACCTGGAAGGCGATCTCAGAAACATTCCCGAATTTTTTGTTTAAAAGCCTTGTGGCTTCTTTCAGTCTCAATTCATTAATTAATTGATTGGGAGATTTTCCATAGAGTGCATGAATTCGCCTGTAGAGCTGTGGTCGACTAATACCGACACGCTCACTTAGTTCAATCACAGTAAAATTCTCATCGTGTATTCCGTTTTCCAACACATCCATGATACGATTTATAAAACGCTCATCATCAATACTGGTTGCTATATAATTATTCCCTGCCTTTTTAGCGGGTAGCAAATGTTCCCTGATATAAGAGGAAAGGATGATTTCACCGCCCTTTCCTAAGTGTGACATTCTTCTGGCCAGAAGGATGGTATCTCCAAAAAATTCACCGCTATGCGTAACCGGGTCACCTGAATTAAGTACGATAGTGGTTTCAAAACGAATCCTCTTCTCCAGTTTTTTATATCACCCCTTCGGGGTTGTGTTTATATTATTATTTCGTTTTCTATAATCCTGCCACCCCTTCGGGGTTGTTTTCATTCTCATTACATTCTTCAAATCCCGAAGGGATGATATGATTATAGAAAATCATGCATAATGAGAATTTCCTAACCCCGAAGGGGTGATATAATGGTCACTCTATCCATTCAAACAAATATTTTTCATCATGTTCTATTTCGAATTTTTGAAGAAAATCTATGTACTCTTCACTGAATGTTTTCTTCCTGATGTGTGGTGTATCTTTTTGCCTACTGCCAATTGCCTACTGCTTCATTCACTTCTCAAACTGTTCACCGGATTCATCATCGCAGCTTTAATCGCCTGAAAGCTAACCGTGACCAGGGCTATAGTTAGGGCAATCACACCCGACAGGAAAAATACCCACCACGATAGTTCAATCCGGTACGCAAAGCCTTGCAGCCATTGGTAAGTAAAATAGTAGGCAAGTGGTGTGGCAATGACAACAGCAAGCAATACCAGCTTGACAAAGTCTTTTGATAGCAAAGTAGTAATCCCGGCTACGGAAGCACCCAATACTTTTCGGATGCCAACCTCTTTTGTTCGCTGCTCAGCAATATACGTGGCCAACCCAAACAAGCCCAGGCATGAAATGAAAATGGACAGCGAAGCAAAAATGGTAACCAGCTTTCCGGTTTGCCGTTCTCCTTTGTATAAATTATCGAAGTCCGCATCCATAAAACTGTATTCGAAAGGCAGATCGGATGCCAGCAATTTCCATTCAGTTTCGATAGTGGAAAGCAATGCAGGAATGTCGGCAGTGTTGATCTTTAATGTCAGTCCACCCTGATCGGAACCATACAAAAACGCCAACGGCTTCACCTGCTCCCGCAACGAACTGAAGTTAAAATCTTTCACAATTCCTACGATGCGGTACTCCGTTATGGTCATCGTTTCTTCGTCTGTTAACCGGTAGAGCTTTCTTTCCAGGATGTCCTCATGGCCGAGAAATTTTGCCGCCGATTCGTTCAGTATGACGGATGTGCTATCGGTCTTTCCTTTCAGGAAATTGCGTCCCTCCATCAACTTCATCCCCATAGTAGCAATATAATTTTCATCGATGGTCCACCGTTGCATACTGATGCTACCCTTTATATCCAGTGATGGCGTTGGGAAGAACGAAGTGTTACTGCGGTAATAATTTACAGGGAGATATCCTGTTACGGTCAGATTCTCCACACCGCTGATTTGTGACAGGCTGTTTTTGATTGGTTCGATCCGCTGACCAAGCTGATCGATATTGCTGAGAACCAGGATTTGTTCGCGGTTATACCCAAGGTCTTTCTCACGGATGTATTGCATCTGCATAAATACAATCAGCGTTCCCGCGATGAGCAACACCGAAGCTGAAAACTGGAACACCACCAATGCATTGCGGAAGAAAGATTTTTTAAAATGACCTGTTTTACTTCCTTTCAAAACCGATACAGGCTGAAAAGCCGATAAATAAAATGCAGGATAACTGCCAGCCAGCAGGCCAACACCTATTGTAAGACTTACCAACAGAATAATCACCGGTGTTGACAGTAAAATGCTAAAGTCAAAAACCTTCCCCGTCAGCTCATTGAAAAGCGGAAGACTTGAAAAAGTAATCGCGATGGACAACAACATAGCGATAAGGCAGGTGAGAAACGATTCGGTGATAAACTGTTGAATGAGGCTTCCCCTCAGCGAACCCATTACTTTTCGCACGCCCACTTCGCGGGCCCGGTTGGCAGAACGTGCTGTGGCCAGGTTCATAAAATTGATGATAGCGATAATGAGGATGAAGAGAGCTATCACGGAAAATATGTAGATGTATTGCAAATTCCCACCACCATATAGTTCGCCGATTTTGTTGGAGCGAAGGTGAATGTCGGTGAGTTTGGTCAGGCTTGCTTTAAAGTAATCTCCCTGGCTATTGAATTCGTCCAGTGTTTTATTAATGATGCTTTTTAACTCTGGGCCTAAGTGGCGATCGTACATTTTATTGAGTTCAGGAACAAGCGCTTCTGCATCTGCACCGGGCTTTAGCAGTATATAGGTAGGCCAGTTTTGACTGCCCGCCCAGGTGACGTCATTTGCATATTCGTTTTCAATCATCGGAACAAAACTTGTAAACCGGAAATGGGAGTTCGAGGGAATGTCTTTGATAACTCCGGTTATCTTTCTGTTCTCCGTGTTGTTGATCGTTAACGTCTGCCCCACTACATCGGTATTATCAAAATACTTTTTTGCTACCGATTCCGTAATAACAATTGAATTGGGCTCTGTCAAAGCAGTCTTTGGATTACCGTGTATCATGGGTAAAGTAAATACATCAAACAAGGTAGAATCAGCCCAGGCTACATTGTTCTCGCGGATGTTGGCATCGCCTTTTTTAACCAGGAAGCCGCCATACCATTGTAGGCGTGTTGTCTGCTCGATTTGTGGAAAGTCTGTCTTAGCTGTTTCACCGAAAAGGGCATTTGCTAAAGCCAGGTCGAGATGATTGTCGCCAAATTTGATCTCTATGTCAGCGCGGTAAATCCGGTTTGCCTTTTCGTGGAATCGATCATAACTCAACTCGTGGTTCACATAAAGCGCAATGAGCAGGCAGGCGGACAAGCCAATAGCAAGTCCTGATATGTTGATGAGCGAATAACCTTTGCTCCGCAGGAAGGTTCTCCAGGCAATGGTGAAATAACTTTTGTACATACCGTATGCGTTAGGTTGATAAAAATTCTTAAACGACTTCATAAACTCCGGTCTGAAATATCTGATCACACTCCAGGCTAATTTCCATTTTGCTTTGCGCGGTGCGCTTTCATATTCTTTTTCGAAAACCTCCGTTAAGTCTCCTTCAATCTCATCGAGATAATCTTCGCGGCAGAACCAGCGGAGGAATTGGAGGGGTCTGTTAGGGGGGATGGGTTTCATTTTATTATTTTTGTACAAAGCACATTAGTTATGGACAGCCAAAAACTAAGCTCCCTGCAACTCGAATTGTTGAATGTATATTCTTTCCAGCCGGATGAAAAAGATATTTTGGCTATCAGGAAATTACTGGCCGAATATTTTTCAGACAAGCTGACCAATAAAGTTGACCAGGCTATAGCCGAACGCAAAATTACTGAAGCCGATCTCGGTAGCTGGCTCAATGAGTAAGTTCCGGCAAACCGATGCAACGCTGGACTACCTGCTAATGCTCCCCAATGTCCGTTTGAATAATCCTTCATATTTCTGGCAGTTAATTGATAGCGATATGGACGACAATAAATTTGTCGATTGCTTTATCGCAAGCCAATCCGATTTCATTGTAAGCAACGATCGTCATATTTACCAAATCAGGCACAATGATTTTCCGGCTAT
>CAZFRM010000036.1:0-35692 GCA_964521255.1 uncultured Roseivirgaceae bacterium | reverse complement strand
GATCTGCTACCGCAGGAAGTAATTTGCCCCTAATGTACTTGGTCGGGTGCTTACCTTCATCCAACACAAACAGGTTTTGATGAGATGAATCAACCTCTGCTAATAACGAAGCCATGATATTAACTTCTTGAAAATAATAACTTTTGCCATCCAACAGATTGTCGTCTATTCTGATTGATGAGTGTTGCTTTAAAACGGGTGAAACAAATTCGTCAGCGAAACAGGTGTAAATGGTTTGAGCTAATATTGAATTTATTGTCAAGGTTCTGAGAAAGGTCGACTTTCCTGACATATTGGAGCCTGTAATTAATATACTTTTACCACTTAATGATCATTTGCTACGCAATTCTCAATAAGAGGATGGTACATTCCTTTTACAATCAATTCTTTCTTTGGTGAAACTAACGTTGGTTGACATGTTTTTTCCTTACCATCTCTCAACGAAGCTATTGAAATTGAAGCATCAATACTTCCAACGTAATTGAAAAGTGTATGTATTGATGATTTTTTATTTTCCAGCGCTCTTGTTATTCTGTATAGTGTGAACACCTCTATTAAAAGAACTGCTTTTATTAATTCAGTTATGTAGGTTCCCAAAAGGCTTAATTCAGATTGAATGCCACTTCCATTGTCGAAACTTATCAGACTTACCTGTCGTTGAAACGTCTTTAGGCTTGATATACTATCTTCCGCTGACTTGTCATAAAATATTTCCCCTCGTTTTATTAAACCCTTCGATACATTGATTAGGTTATTCAACTGAGGAAATGACCTAAGAAACTGAAATGTGTTTCCCTTATTCCAGTAGTGTAGAAACATATTCAGTGTTATCGGAAGAATGAGAACTATTATCAGTATTGGAAATTTGAATGATAAGATAAGTAAACATGCGACAATAAAAATATCCAGGATTAGCAAGTTAAACCATTTTGGTTTCTCCAATAATTTATCTCCTAATAATGATGAGATGTAGTAAGCACCATTGCTATTTAGTTTAAGAAGCTCCAACTGAATTTCTTCACGCAGTTGTTTGTCATTAGTGAATATGGTAATAAGTCTTTCTGATTGGTCTTTAATATTATTGGTTGGTTCTATTATTTTTTTATACAGGAATTGTTGCCCCACTTTGCTGGTGGTTCTGTCAATAAATGTAAAGAGTCCATAAAAGTCTATGTCATCAATTGTCTGCTTAGCCAATTGGTGAAATCTGCTCTTATTTACAGTGTCAGCGTATTTGCTAATACTGTCAAAATCGAACGAACCATTTTTGGGATTACCCCAGGCTGCCCGAATTTCTTCAATCTTCTTTTTAGTCCTGTACTTATTAAAACGATGGATAACAAGAACTGCTATTATGATACCTGTTAATCCTAAAATAAGATACTCCATTGTCTAAGGTTGTCTGTTGTCGGTGGTCAAATCTTTTTGTCGAACGTTACTTTGTTGCACCTCACATTAAGGTCATACGAAACAGTGGGCACACTGTCCTTTTATTGAATCTGCCATTATTAAATCTACCATGATGGTGTCCAGACAATTCTCCCAAACTTATTTATGTATCCCATTTTTACATCCGGGTGCTTGTCCGGAGATAGATAGTCGAACCAATTACCTCCAATAAATATTGCGGCTAGTCCATTATCAATCGGTTCTGAATCATCATAAATGCAAGGAACTACTTCTTCTCCCTTCTCATTAACAAAACCCCATTTTTTTTCCTTACATACTTGTTTTAAATCTTTTTGGCAAAATTGTAGAACATCATAGTGGGGTTCAATAACGATTGTTCCCGCTGAATTCATCATTCCCTGCTTTCTCTCTTTATTACTTACACCAAAAAACCCGTTGCATTGATGAGAACATTCGCCTCCGAAGGGAGACTCAAATACTAAATCCCCTCGAATGGAATAAATTTTACTTGCGATGTATCGGTAGCCTAAAAAATCATTCTTTACCTCTTGTAAAGTGTGTACAACAACAAGGGTATCCCTTGGAGATTCGGGTCGATAGCTCGTAACGTGTCGTCCATCATCTGGAATTATAATCGTTTCGTCCCTGCTCATAAGACCGGATTTCACTCCTCCGGTTATCCCGTATTCCATGTAACCATTTTTGCATGGCCCAAGCCAAGAATACTTAGGTTTGATAACAATTTTCCCAGTATTATCCATTGCGCCCCATCCTTTGTCATTTTCGTAGAAAGTGACTAAGCCTTCACTTGAAAACTTGAGGTGTTTGGGGTCATAAATCGGAGGAACGACCCAGTTACCTTCTTTGTCAATTATTCCACTTTTCTTTTTCCAGTCTCTATAATCAGAAGCGGTTGAATCAGTGTAAATGTCCACTTTGGCCACTTTATCATTGAAGGAATTGACTAAACAGAATTTTGATTCCAATAGTATTTTCCCGTTAGAGTCCATCAAACCATAAAACCAAGGAAGAGATGTGGACTTTCTCCTTGTTTTAAATATACCCTCACCGATTTCGACAATTGTGGCATATGTCGTTCTAGCAATGAAGTGTAGTTTTGAGTTTATTAGAAAAGTTGAGTCTCCCTTATAGGCAACGATGAAATTATTATTCTTTCCATAAACTTCCAGTTTGTCGTACTGGGGTTGAATAATAAGAGTCCCTGTCGAGTCGATTGCTCCCCAAAGTTTGTTCTGTCTAATTGGAAAGTATGGTTGAGAGAAAAGTGTTGTTGATGTCAACAGGATGGTTAAAAAAATTAAGACATTAATTTTAGCAGGGAAGGTTCTTTTTACTACTTTTTTATTCATGTATGTCATTTATTCTATAAAAGTCCACAACAGGCCCGCCGCTGATTTTCATTAACCTCAAATTTAAGAATTCTCATTAGAGCCACGGAATTTCAGAGAAAAATCCATTTGGCTTCCTTTGAATATCTCAGTGCTTCTTTGTGATTTATGTGTAATAAATTTTTATATCAAGGTGAAGTGCTACTTCCCGTCATCATTCACATAAACGACCGATTCCGTACACCCGGCACAATAAATCCGAACGGTCATGCAACCTCAAATCCACATTTGGCGTCAAATTTTGCATGGTACGTTAATTGACTATAAGATCACTTTATAAACCAAGATCATGAAAACCATTACCCTGTTTCTCCCCTGCTTTCTGTTAGCCCTGGCTTTTGCCACCGCACAGGAAAGAGATTATTCCTTCAAAGAAAAGTACACAGTAGCATCGCCCGTTAAACTTGAGATTTCTTCTTACGACGGAAACATCGAAGTGTTGCCCTCAGATGGAAATGAAATCCAAGTATTTTATATCGCGAAAAAAAATGGTCGTCTGTTGAAGATCAGTCGTGAAGAACTGGAGAAAGAAGTGATATTGAATGTGACTCCGGGGAAAAACAGCTTGACTATCCAGGTTAAGAGCAGGTTTGAAAATCAAAACTGGTCCCTTAAATCAATGGAGCGGGTCTATGTCAGTTTTAAAATATTGACACCAAAACAGACTGCTTGTACACTTCATACATCTGACGGAAATATTGCCATTAATGGTCTTACTTCCGATCAACGATTGAAGACAAGCGATGGCAATATAGAAGTGACCAACATCAATGGTAGTGTTGCAGGAAATACTTCAGATGGCAACGTCCGGATAAAAGATATCAAAGGTACTGTCGAAACAGGAACAAGTGATGGAAATATTCTCCTTGAAAATATAACAGGCAATGTACAGTCATCAACCAGCGATGGAAACATTGAACTAAAGAACGTAACAGGAGATATCTATGCGAAAACTTCCGATGGTGATATCTATTTTACAAACATTTCAGGTTCCCTGAAAAGCAATACATCGGATGGAAACATAAAAGGAAGCTTTGTAGAGTTGAAAAAAGAACTTACGGCAAGAACGGGTGATGGAAACATAAGCATTAAAATTCCGGCGAAGCTTGGATTAGACCTCAATATAAAGGGAGAATCACTGAATGTGCCATTATCCAATTTTTCAGGAAAGTCGGAAAAGAAATCCATTCAAGGCAAGTCTAACGGTGGCGGTATTGCTGTAAACCTGTCTACATCAGACGGGCATATAACGCTTGAAAATTAATAGAGACATTAGTCATTGGTCAACAGTCATTAGTGGGTGCATTCCCAATGACCATTGACTAATAACCAATGACAAGAGAAGGTTGCATTTCTAAAATTATTTTTAGTTCACATGCAACCTTCTGTTTTTTCGGAAGTATCTGTTACCAGATAGTAGAACATATGGGATAAACGTGTTTATTTGTTCTACAATTTAGAAACATATAATGCCATGGGAATTCATCGTGTTGATCATCGTTGCGTGTGTTATCGCCGTACCATTGTCTTACTATATGCTGTCCAATGGCATCAAACAATATGAGTATCGTACCGACATCGCCTGGTGGATCTTTGCAGCCGCAGCAGGTGGAGCGCTTTTGATCACTGTCCTCACCGTTAGTTATCAAGCCATAAAAGCGGCTTTGTCTAATCCGGTTAAAAGCTTACGATCGGAATAAAAACAGTTACCGATGTTGTCAGGCGGAGTAGTTGTCTGAACCGGGATTTACAGGATGGAAGGATTGTAGGATTAATAGCAGTAGAGGAAGTGTAATGAACGTTAAGGACGTAGTAATTGATTTTCTCTCTCATGCTTTGTCTTTTAATCCTGTTCATCCTTAAATCCTGTAAATCCCAGTTCAGACAACATTGAAAGCACAAACTCCCATACCCTACAAATTCTCATCATTTCTTTAATCGCAAATTCATACGAATCATCTTATCTATGATAATGTATGGACACCCCTCATTTAGTCTCATTGATCGTTAACACCTTATGGCCTGTTCTTTGTCACATTATATTTGAAGGTTGCTAAATGTGATTACGATGAAAACCGTTTTAACCTTATCTTTTTTCTGTCTTTGTTTAAACCTGTTTGCGCAGGAGAATGCCCTCAGAAGAAGAAACTTTAATCACGATAACGGCGTAGCCATGCGCAACTTCGATCCGGTGAGCTATCATAAAGGAAAGCCGACAAAAGGAACGTCAACATTTTCTTTCATGTACAAAAGCATTGAATACTATTTTACCAATGCTGAAAATCTGGAAGCATTTAAAAAAGCCCCTGCGAAATATGAACCGGCATACGGCGGATGGTGCGCTTATTCTATGGCGGAAGGTAAGAAAGTGAAGATTGATCCAATGACGTATAAAATCATAAACGGCAAGCTCTTTTTGTTTTCTAATTTCAACGGCAACAACACCCTGCTTCGTTGGAACAAGGACGAGAAAAAATACAAAGCTGCCGCGGATAAGAATTGGGAGAAAGGAATGAATTGATGTTTGGTTATCGGTTATTTATTAATGGTTGTTCTTTGATCACAATTGTGATTGTGATTAACTGAAAGTTATAAGTAAGGGCATTTCACGATTAATTTATTTAAGTGGACTTACGTACCCTAACGAATCATTTGAATTTCTTTCGTGACAATTTTGTGCTTTTGAGGTTTTGTGGCTGAATTTTCGATACTTCCGTATGCCACGAAATCTCAAAAACACAAAAATTCACAAAGGTGCGTAAGTCCAGTTATTAACCATTAACTATTAACTTCCCTAATACTGCAAAGCATCCTGACCATTCTACAGTGCATCCAGAGATCAGGAGCCTTGCCATGATAACCATCATTTGTGTTTCGCAATACTTTTAAACCTATTGAATCTGATTTTCATACACAAACAAATCGAATGGTACATGATCCAAACAAAGTAGTAATACTTTCCTACTTTTGAAACATTGTTTTAAGACTGGCATTCAGTAAAAACATGCAGGAAAATAAAACGGATAACGACGTAAAAGACCAGGAACCTTCTCGTGTTATCGCCCTTCTCTTCAGCGCGCTGGTTATGGTGCTTGTTATCCATTGGCTTTCGGAAAACAAAAAGTCTTATATCGTAAAATCGATTACCGTTAAGGTAGATTCACTCAGTCAGGTTGAGTTACTTACCGACTCTCTCGTAAAACCGATTCTGTACTCTCATGTTGCCGGTCTTGATCAATTAGAAGGAAAAAAAATAAAGGCAACATTCATTTCTGTTATGCTGCCTGCGGTATTGATAGCAAAGCATAACATGCATGAAGATAGTTTGAAGGTGGTGCGCCTCCCTGAAAAAAGATATTGGAATAAAAACGACAGTGCTTTTTACTTAGAATTGAAACAACGTTTCAAAGCTAAGAACATTGATGATCTGCTCGCTCGTATGGGCTCGTTACCAAATAGTATTGTACTTGCACAAGCAGCAGTGGAAACCGGCTGGGGACAATCACGCTTTTTTCTTGAGGGGAATAATGTCTTTGGAATCTGGTCCTACAATCCTGATGAACCAAGAATAGAGGCCAGCAGTTTACGTGAGAGCACTGCAATTTATGTGAGAGCCTACGATAACATTTCAGAATCAGTTACCGACTACTTTAGAACGCTGGCAACCGCGAGGGCCTATCACAACTTGAGAAAAGCCAGAATGGAAACAAATGATCCCTTTGATCTTTTGCCCCATTTAAAGTATTACAGTGAGCGCAGAACATTATACACAAATCAATTAAAGTCAGTAATTCTGCAGAACAATCTCACGCGTTACGACAATTATCGTATCGATCCTCGCTACCTGGCGAGAGAATAAACTCATCGCGATGAATCACATCTATCTATTTCTTTTGTTTCTCATGGTTTCCTGTATTGGAAAATCAAGCACAGAAACAAAAAATATCAACCCGGAAAAAACAGTTGCCTGTTTTATCTACCATCGTTTTGGTGATTCGAGATTTCCATCTACCAACGTTTCCGTAAATGATTTTGAGAAACACCTTCGCTATTTATCGGAAAATAATTTTCAAGTCCTCTCCTTATCTGAGGCGCTCAATTATCTGGAGTCAGATGAACCCGTTAGAAAAACAGTCGTTCTCACCATTGATGATGGCTACAAAAGTTTTTATGAAAATGCTTTGCCTTTGCTAAGAAAATATAAAATGCCGGCAACCATGTTTATCAATACCGAAACAGTTGGTGGTAAGGATTACATGAATTGGACGCAGCTTAAGGAAATAATGAAAGCAAATGTTGAGATTGGCAACCATACCCACACGCATGCTTACTTTCTTAATGAGGATGAAACTACACGTTATACTACATTTGAAAACGAAATCAACGAAAGTCAAAAGATCATCACAGAAAACTTAGAAGTTACACCAATACTTTTCGCATACCCTTATGGAGAATTTGATGAGGAGATGAAAAGTGTGGTTAAAAAATTAAACTTCAGATGCGGCGCTGCTCAATACTCCGGAGTGCTCTATCATGAAACGGATCGCTATCAACTTCCAAGATTTCCCATGGCTGAGGCATATGCTGATCTTGATAAGTTCGTTGAAAAAGTTTCTATGAAACCTTTAAGAGTAACAAATGAATCCATAAAAAATACAGTCTTACAACCAACTAACCTACAACCAAAACTTACCCTGACATTTGATAATATAGGGTTAGAGCTAAATCGCTTGCAATGTTTTGTTCAGGGAAGTGAATGCGATTTACAAGTACAGAGTGACAGCGTACAATCAACCGTAACGCTTCAGGCTGCTAAAGATCTTGCTACACGAAGAAGAACATTATACACCATTACCGCTCCAGACGGGAAAGGCAATTGGTACTGGTATAGTCACCTTTGGATCAACCCCAACGTAAAGTAGCGACAGCAAGCTATTCAACGCCAGCAAATCAAGGGATTATATAGGCGTTCGTTTTTTAGTCGGACATTAGTGTTTGAAAATATTATTTTGCTGTATGAACTGTCGAACCATAAGATATTTTTAAAACCTTCCACTTTTTAGGTAGCTGAACTTTTCTTTGTACAAGGCCTTCGTCTGTTATAGACATTCCACCAAATCCAAATAAAACAGCCTGCAACATCCCTCCTGCTCCTGTTGCAAAATAGGGATTAGTCCCATTTGCTGTTTCTGCCAAAACGCCAAATGGTGGAACCTCATTTGGCTTATAACTTTTTATAAATAAATCGTATGCCTTTTCAGGATTGCCGAGCCTTGCGTACAAAGTCGACAAAACAGAATTGCCCATGGCTGGTCCCTCTGGCGACATTCTCGGTGCATAATAAGCAAGATCTTTTTCAATCTGGCTCTTCTCACTTATGATTTCTAACGGATAGGCCAGCAGATTAACGTCAGCCTGCTTGATCATCACACCATCGTAAGTTTCATTTTCTTTGGTTGTTCCATCAGCAAACTTTAGAACAGGAATGTTATCAGCTACATGCTTCCAATCAGGATCAGGTGTTAATCCAAGTTTAGTGGCAGCTTGCGTTGCATAACCTAAAACTGTAATCGCCATGCCATTGGTGAATGCATTGTTATTAATATTTTCCTGCCACTCATTCGCACCAATTACATTGTTGATCTCGTAACGCCCGGGTCCTTTGCGCTCAACACGACTAGCCCAAAAATCAGCAACCTCTTTTAATACAGGATAGGCGCGTTCACGAAGAAACACTTCATCTTTTGTCACCTGGTAATATTTCCAAAAGGCCCACCCAATGCACCCTGTTATATGATGCTGGAAAGGTCCGGTCAATGCCCAAACAGGTGTATCTTCACTTCCCTTATCGGATGATTCCCACGGAAACATAGCGCCTTTGAATCCATGTGCAAATGCATTTTGCTTTGCGGCTCCCAAACGTTCAAACCGGTATTCCAATATCGACCTGGCAATTCCAGGTTGCAACGCAAGCAAAGGTGGATACATCCATAACTCGGTATCCCAAAAAACATGGCCATTATACCCCAGCCCCGAAAGACCCATTGGTGACAAACTGTACGCTGTTCCTTCACGTGCAAATGAATACAGGTGATACAATGCAAACCGGATATCACGTTGAGCCTGTGGGTCGCCATCTACGATTATATCGCTCTTCCAGAGTTCCTGCCAGGCTGCTAAATGCCCACGCATCAATCGTTCAATTCCTTCGAGCCGAGCAAAGATCGTCAACCGTTCTGCTTCATTGTACGGATCATCATATTGTGCTGATGAAGTAAATGAACCTACAATTGCAAACTGATATGTCTCTCCTGCTTTTAATGTCTTGTTGAATTTCATCAGGTGCATGTTGTAATCCCAATCTTCATGAATGAGATCAGGTTCCTCTCCGTGCTTTTCAGAGAAAATTATACTGTTGCTCACAGCGACAGTTTGTTTACCCGAAGGACTTTTACCTACAGAAGTAAGCAAGGGAATGAGTACATGCGGCCGGTCTATTTCACTATAATAGTTTCGAACATCTGCCAAATGATCCGGTGCTTCAATCACACTCATAGCGGTGATGGTAGATGACTTCTTCGCTTTGATCTCAACGATTGCCATCGCTGTGTACGGCAAATGTCGCAACGCCAGCATGGATTGTTTTATAGTAATATCGCCAGCATCAAAGGTAGTGATCAAGGCGGCGCCCTTCATATCAAGCACTTGTTTGTAGTTAGCAATATTTGCTTGGCTAATACGCTGCCCGTTTACATCAAGGTTAATGTTGAGTGAATTGAACGACTTTAAAATATTAGATACCCTGCCACGTTGATAATAATCATACACGCCATTCAATACCACATCTTTTATCCGAAGCGGTTGTGGAGACGATACTATACCAATCATTCCATTGGCTACTGTCACACCAAAATATTTGTTAGGATCAATTTGATTGGCTTCGATTCGCCAGGTTGGATCGGGTTGGGCAAAAACCCATCCGATGGGAAGAAGGAAAATTAATACAAGCGTTTTCATTTTTATTCTTTCTAAGTAAAGATTCCCGGCAGATAAACAGAAAATTTGGATTTACCTCATTTTACTTTCCTAAAGGTCTTTAAGGTATTATTGTTTCTTGAAATCAGATAGAGCTTCTCCCCGGATTGTGTACGAATTGTTTTAATGTCTCTGCCTTCTCCCTGAACCTCAAATCCGGATTTCATCAATGCATCAGCTTTGAAAGTATTATCACCTTTTCCAAAAAGAACCATTCCACAACTGGCATCATAGCGACCAAAATCGGGCTGCACCGCATAAAGGTTTCCACATAATAAAATATCCTTAAGCTTGTCATTATTCAAGTCTTCTACATGAAAAGAAAAGATAGGAGCTGTCTGTGCTTCTAGCGGAAGCTGGTGAATTACAAACCTATTATCTTTTTTTTCCAGGTACACGGAGGCAAACATGTAAGCGTCCTTTCGAATTATCAATGATGCATCAGATGATGGCAGTATATCGTTGAGCCGAACATTTTCGTAATCAGCGTATGTTGAAAATTTCTTTTTAAATGATGGAACCTGCTTAATTAATTGATCACGTGATAAGAATGGCAGTGAAGACTGACCGTTATTGTAAGTAAGAATATGATCGAGGCTACCATTTTGGTCTAAATCAGTTATATATAAGCTAACGGGTTCGGATGCCGTTGCCCGTAGGCGCGAATTCAACCCTAAGTTACCGGCGAGAAAGTCAGTATCTCCATCACCGTCAATATCATCAGCAATAATAGTATTCCACCAACCATTTGTTTTATCAAGCCCATACGCCAAAGTTTGATCTTCAAAGACAAGATTGTCACGTTGAATTAAAATAGTTATTGGCATCCATTCACCAACAACAATTAAGTCAAGCTTTCCGTCATCATTAACATCATTCCATAACGCATCCGACACCATCCCAAGCGAATTCTGCTTAAGCATTTGAGAGGTGTGATCACTAAATGAACCTTTGCCATCGTTGAGAAGTAAATAACTCGGAGGGTCTATACCATAACGTTCCGTTATTACTCTTCCACCGATAAACAGGTCAAGGTCACCATCGTTATCAATATCCGCAGGCTTCACACAAGAAGCATTCAGGAAAATTTCAGGCAAACTTCTTTTTGATCGATTGAAGTTCCCCCGACCATCATTAAGGTATAATCGTGGCATCAAATTAACATCGTTATCCCTGTACTGTTGACCACCGCTAACCACAATAAGATCCAATGCATTATCTCCATTGGCATCGAAAAAGATACATCCTGTATCTTCTGCCAGTGAATCCAAAGCGATAGACGGTTGCCGTGATCTTACAAAGTTGCCCTTTCGATCCTGCAAGAAAAGATTCCCGGGTTGTCTGATAGCTCCCCCAATAAAAATATCGTCAAGCTTGTCTCCATTTACATCACCAACAGCGATATGCGGGCCTTGTGTTGTTAACATGTGCGGCATGAGAATCTCTTTGTTAAAAGCATTATATGAATTCTCGATATGCCGGTAATCAAGTATATTATCTTCAATAAAGAGTTGTTGCTTTTTATCGTCACGCTTTCTGTAATCCCAAATTTCACGCGCATCGCTTTGTGAAATTGTCAATGACTGATTAGCATCAATTTGAAATAGTTTTTGAAATGAATGATCAGGCCAGATAATTAAAATGGAATCGGCTTTGTTCATCTTACCCAACCCTATTTGTATCCTGGAATCCACCGAAGAAAGCCATCCTCTCGAAAGGGATTGTTCATGATATAAACACTCCCCTTTTCCCCATACAAATATTTTAGTTCCTATCCCCAGTGTATTGTATTTATTTCCCTTCAATACAAGTTGCAAATAACTATTACCATCCTGTTGATTTAAATCATTTCTCAAAACAGAAGCAGTTTCATTCAGCTTATTGATGACAAGATCAAGATCACCGTCATTGTCAAGATCACCATAAGCCGCACCGTTAGAAAGACCCGCCTGCTGACCTATCCACTCTTTTGATACATCCCGAAAATCAAGCGCCCCGTTATTGCTAAAGAAAAAATTGGGAACTTTTCCAGGTGGCATCTTTCGCGCCAATTCAAGATCACCTTTTTGTTGAGATTCCTTATGGCTTATATAACTTATATAATCCATGTCATTCGGTCTTCGCTCAATGCCATTAGTAATGAAAATATCTTTATGTCCATCGTTGTCGAAATCGGCAATCAATGGAGCCCAGCTCCAATCCGTTGCCTCTACTCCCGCCAAGCAGGCGAGCTCATTGAACTGAGGGATATTATTGTCATTGGATCCTGCATTGATCTGTAATGAATTGCGCGCGTACTGATAATGATAACCAAATTGAAGTTTATACTGAAAAATTTCATAGGGGTCTTCCCCTGCTGAAACCTTTATCACATTTTCATCTCGGGGGAGCATATCAAGTGTCAAAATATCAAGCCGGCAGTCATTATTCAGATCAGCCACATCATTTCCCATTGAAAAACGACTTGTATGACGCATAGCCTCTTCGACTTGTTGCCTGAATGTACCATTGCCTTGATTAAGGTATAAGTAATCAGTTTCATGAAAATCATTAGAAACGTAGATGTCCATCCACCCATCCTGATTCACATCACCTACGCCAACCGATAAGCCATAACCGATCTGACTATTTAAAATTCCAGCTGCGGTGGTAACATTCTTAAAATATGTTTTGCCACTGGGTACCAGTTGATTTTGATAGAGCCGATCACCGGCCAATGAATCCTGCTGAAACCTTAGCGATATATCACCATATGATCGCGGCGTATGTACGGAATGGTTTACCAGGTACATATCCAGGTCGCCGTCATTATCATAATCGAAAAAAGAAGCGTGGGTTGAAAAACCCTTAAATGATAAACCACTTTCCTCAGTCTGATCTGTGAACGTGAGATCGCCGTTGTTAATGAAGAGTTGATTGTGGCTGTTAAAGTTTTTATAGTTACCTACACCGCATACATAAATGTCCAAGAACCCATCACCATTAACATCTGCCATGGTTACACCGGTTTTCCAATTTCCTGTTCCACCGGTACCACTTTTCCTGGTAATATCTTCGAAGACAAAGTTGCCCTTGTTGAGATAAAGTTTGTTTTCTTCCTGGTTGGAAGTAAAGTAGATATCAGCGAGCCCATCGTTATTAACATCACCAATAGCCACACCTCCCCCATTGTAGAAATACAAGTACTCGATGATATTGAAGTCCTCAGTCTCTTTAAGCTGATTGATGAAATGAATATTGGTTTTGTCCGGTGGCAAATAATGAAAGAGAGTTGTGGATTCTTTATCAGCAGATTGGTCTGTACATGAAATTATCCCCAATAAACCGGGTATCAAAAGACAAAAGTTATAATAGAAAGAGCGTATCACTTTTTAAAGTTGCTTACCCTGTATGTTATGATAGAGTCGTTATTCCTGCCAATAATGATCCTTTCTTCACCCTGACATTGCAATGTAATGATATCTCTAACCTCACCTTGTACACGAAAACCTGACACCTGCCAGGGTTGAGCGTGGAACGCTCCTTTACCGTCACCTTTTAAAAAGGTACCATAGCTTGCATCATATCTGCCAGCTTCAGGTTTTACACTATACAGATTGCCACCCAAGAGAATATCAGGATAGTTATCATGGTCGAAATCGCCAGTCTCGATTCCATATACAGGAGACAGTTGTGCTTCTTGCGGAAGCCTCTTCATGGTGAATTTGTTTCCCTCGTTGATGAGCACTACGCTGGCCAGTTCATAAGCATTTAACGTTAATGCATTCGCGAGTTGTTCGGGAGTAAAAACATCGGCAATTGTTTGATCCTTATAATTTTCAAACTTCAAATATTTCTTTTTCAATGATGGAAGCTGAGCAATCAAATCGTGTCTCAACACCATTGGATAACTTTTATCACCATTGTAAGTACAAAGAATCTGTTCGACCGTTCCGTTCTGGTCAAAGTCATTTATATATACACACACGGGTTTGTCTGGTGTGGCCCTGAACCGTGAATTCAAACCATGATTACCAACGACAAAATCCATGTCGCCATCCAAATCTATATCGACCTTCTTAATGCGATTCCACCAGCCATTGCTTTTATCCAAACCCCATGCCGATGTTTTGTTTGAAAGCTTACCCCCATCGTTAATAAAGATCGTAATAGGCATATATTCTCCGATCAGAATAAGATCAGGATCATTGTCCTGATCCACGTCATCCCAGATCGCATCCGTGATCATTCCTATAGCTTTCAAATCAGGGGCAACATCCTTAGTGACCTGTGTAAAGTTTCCTTTTCCATCATTGTTAAGAATGTAGCCATTGGTAGGCATTCCATAAAGATGCGGTTGAACCCGCACGCCCACAAAGAGGTCAATGTCTCCGTCACCGTCATAATCTGCTGCAGCCACTGTTGATGTACTTTCGAAGGAAAAAGTGGGTAAGACTTGTTTCGACCGTTTGAAATTACCCTTGCCATCATTAAGATAGAGCCGATCCAATAAAGCCATTGAACTTGTTGAAAATTCTACGCCGCCGCTGCAAACATAAAGATCAAGATCACCATCGTTATCGGCATCAAAAAAAGTACTGCCCATGTCTTCCGACAGGGCATTTTCCAAAAACAACTTTTCATTGCTTCGAAAAAAACTTCCGTCAGGCTTTTGAATAAACAAAGCTCCCGGTTGATCTTTTGGTCCTCCTATATAAAAATCCTCAAGTCCATCATTATTAACATCACCTTTGCTCATCCGGGGCCCCTCCGTGCTGGACATATGAAAGATTAGCCTGTCACGGTCGAAATCAACAAACGCATTTTCCTCTTGAATAAAATCAATCCCTGTTTTCCCTTTTACCTCCTTTAAAACAGTTGGTTCAACTTGTGCGACTGTCGTTGTCTCAACTATGGCTTCCTCTTGTCTGAGCGTGAGGGTTTGATCAGCTTGAACGGAATCAAGTAAAGTGACACGTCCATCGGGCCAATCCACTCTGACCGAATTTAAAAATGTAACATCACCTAATCCAAAATTAGGTCGCGGATCTACGGCTGACTCAAATCCCCTGATGGGCATCTGTTCGAGGTAAAATTTTTTCTCACCGCTTGTTAATGTAATCTTTGCACCAACAGCAAATTTATTTTTAGCTATGCCAATCAAATTAAATTTTAAATAATGATGCTGTGGGAAAAGTTCGTTGCTATTGTTTCGATAAACTAAAGATTCCATATTAACGCGATTGACGACAAGATCCAGGTCACCATCGTTATCGAGATCGCCATATGCTGAGCCATTGGAAAAACCGGGATCGCCCAGTCCCCATTCCGTTGCTTTGTTGACGAATTTTAGTTCTCCCTGATTATGAAAAGCATAATTTGAAATAGGATTGGAAGGAATTATTTCCGTTAGTTTTTTATAGTCAACCGTCTTATTCGAAACAACCGACCTGACAACCTCCTCACTACTGGCAAATTGGAGAAAGTCAAGATTCGTCAGGTCCTGGTAAATTCCATTCGCTACAAAAATATCCTTATAACCATCATTGTCCATATCAAAAATCAAGGCTCCCCAACTCCAGTCGGTTGCTTCCACTCCGGACAATCTTCCGATTTCACTAAATGTGCTATCGCCATTATTTAACTGAAACATGTTCCGCGTAAATTGATGATAGTAACCATTTTTCAGGTTGTATTGATAACGGTTCCAATCTTCAAATGTAGTGACGGTCTTGATCCTGTCATTCTGTTCTGGTAGCATGTCCGTTACGAAAAGATCAGGATATGTATCATTATCGATATCTGCCATATCAGCGCCCATCGACGTTGCGCTGATACTTTTCATATATAATTCCAGGCACTCCCTGAAAGATCCCTTCCCGGTATTGAGGTATAAATAATCACGCTCGAAAAAATCGTTTGAGACAAAAATGTCTGGCCAATTGTCTTTGTTAAAATCTCCAACCGTGACCCCAAGTCCAAATCCAATAACACTGCCATAGATACCGGCTTCAACACTTACGTCTGTAAAGTGATCACCATCATTACGCATCAGCTTATCTCCCCCGAGATGATCACGCTTATCACGTTCGTTTTTCATTAGGTTAAAACTCCCTATTGCCGTATAAGAGTTATTGAGGATATACAGATCAAGGTCTCCATCACGGTCGTAGTCAAAGAAAGCAGCGTGAGTGGTGTAACCTCCATCCGTCACATTATATGCCTTCGCTTTTTCGGTAAACGTCAGGTCACCGTTGTTAATGAATAGTTCATTTTCTCTATTATCACCTTTAATGTCACCTGAGTTACATACGTATATATCAAGCCAGCCATCTCCGTTAACATCAGCCATGCTCACTCCAGTTGACCAGCCTTTCGTACCGGCAACGCCGGCTTTATCCGTAATATCTTCAAACTGCCAATTGCCCTTATTCAGGAACAGTTTATTGGATTTCATATTAGCAGTAAGATAGATGTCAAGCAACCCATCATTATTGATGTCACCAAGGGCAACACCACCTCCATTGTAATAATTGCGATAGGTATAAATATTAAAGGCATTATCAAACGTAAGTTGATTGACGAATTTCACTCCACTTTTCTCAGGAGGTATCAACTCAAATAGAACTTTTGATTTGTCATTTTCTGATTGTGAACACCCTCCAAGAAAAAAAAACGCAAGGCACAAGCGGATACATCTATTATAAACAGATTGCATTAATAACAATTTTAATTCTTAGCCACTTCTTCTTTAATCTGCTTTTCAACTTTAAGGTCTGTGAATACAGCCTGAACAAACTGATCGTCTTTGATGAAAAGGTTAATTCTTCGTTTCTTATCTATCTTGTAATAAACTTTTCCCATAGTCTCATGATCTAAAACTTTAAAGTCTTCTCCATACCAGCGTTTGAATACTTTCAACATATTCACCAACAAGGTATCTGACGCGAACTGTCTATTCCATGGCGCCCATGATTCGTACATGAATAAAACTGGCATTTCATAAATTTTATCATTGTGAAAACTGGGATAAAACCGCATGTACACCGGATCTTTTAATTCCGTCAGTTTGTATTCTACGCTTTGATTGGTTGGGCCCTGAGTAAAAACTTTTTGACTGTTAAGTTCCCAACAGTGGTCATAGAATTCCTGCCTGCTCATACCGAGGCTAATGCCCAGGAACAGGCTATCATAATTCTCACGTTCATTACTTTTTAAATTGTTGCATGAGGCAAGACTCATGATCACAATACCCAACACGCTTATAAAAATTACATTTTTTATTTTTATCATAAACTAATACTTTAATGCCACTGGAGCGTCATTGTTTCTCGCTACCAACAGTAGCCTTTCACGATTTACAGATAGCTTTCGCATGGATCGAATTTCACCTTTAATGCAAACTCCCGATTCACGAGATGAACACGCTCTAAAATTACCTTTCCCATCTCCTTTGAGCAAAAGCCCATAACTACCATCGTAGATACCTGTTTCCGGTTTTGCCCGATAAAGGTTTCCGCCCATAATAATATCCTGATTACCATCTCCGTCAAAGTCATCGGCAAGAATAGCATACATGATTGAAAACTGCGACTCAATTGGCAATGTTTTCTTTTCAAACGTTCCCTTCCCTGAATTCATCCAGAGTGTTGTCTCAAATATCTTTGCATTTAGAACAATTGTATTTTGCAATTCATTCTGAGTGAAGATATCGTTAATCGTTTGTCCGCGATAATCTTTATAATGGAGATATTTCTTCTTCAAGCCGGGAAGCTGCGTGACCAGATCTTGTCGTAACACCATTGGATAGGACTTGCCATTCTGATAATAGGTCAGTATATGCTCTATCATTCCATTTTTGTCAAAATCGTTAACGTATAGTGAAACAGGTTGTGTTTCCGTTGCTTTGAAGCGCGAGTTCAAGCCGTGGTTGCCCGCAATAAAATCTGAAAAATTGTCATTATTAAAATCTCCTACAACAATGGAGTGATACCAACCATATGAATTTTCAAGACCGAATTCTTTTGTTCGGTCCTCCAATTTACCGTGGTTGTTTATAAATATTTTTATTGGCATCCATTCTCCCACAACGATTAAGTCGGGAGCGTTGTCATTATTCAAATCAACCCATCGCCCATCCGTGACCATGCCAATATTTAGAAGCTCAGGTGCAATCTGCCGGGTTGCATTTTCAAATTCTCCTTTGCCGTTGTTCAGCAAAATATACCCGTTCGCCGGCACACCATACATAAAGGGAATCAACCGCACACCTACAAACAAGTCTATGTCTCCATCGCCGTCTATATCAGCAGCATCCACTACCGACGTGCTTTCAAATTTATCCGGGGAGGGTAGAATTTGTTCACTCATTTCTATACGACCCTTTCCTTTGTTCAGGTATAGCCGGTCGCGCAGGGCAGCGGAGTTGGATGAAAATTCACTCCCACCGCTTGTGACGTATAAATCCGGTAATCCATCTCCATTGGCATCGAAGAAAATACAATCTGTGTCCTCTGAACCGATGCCCTTTTCAAAGACATCATCTGCAACGCTTTTAAATGCGCCGGAAGAATTTTGTACATACAATCGTCCGGCCTGACCTTTAGCTCCACCGATATAAAAGTCCTCCCTCCCATCATTATTAAAATCTCCTGTACACAAACACGGTCCTTCGTTCGATATCATATTAAAGAGCAGCCTGTCGCGATCAAAATCAACAAAGTCATTTTCATGATGAACGAAATCCACTCCCGGCAAACCAGGCAGCAAAGAAAAAAGAGCCGGCTTTTTCAATGGGTTGCTCTTTGCAAAACTTTCACTGCTTTTATCCTGATCAAGTTCAATTAGTTGATTTGGTTGAACCTGTGTTAAAAGTGTTGTCTTGTCGTTGGGCCATTCAACGAGTACCGTATCAATTACCTGAGTTCTTCCAAGTCCAAAGTGAATACGATGATCTACCGATGACATAAAGCCCCGCGTTGGTGCCACTTCCTGATAAAGTTTTTTCCCGTTTGTGATGACCGTAAGCTTAGTGCCCAATGCGAATGAATTTTTTTCTGATCCATGAAGCAAAAATGATATGAATGCATTTTCGGGATGCATCTGACGAGACCTGTTTTCAATTACAAAGGATGGCATGTTTACATTGTTCAGCACAATATCAACATCTCCATCATTATCAAGGTCTCCATATGCTGAGCCATTAGAGTGTGTCGGAATCCCTAATCCCCAATCCTCCGCTCTATTTGTGAATGACAAATCAGCATTGTTGTGAAATGCGTAGTTAACAAGTTTATTGGATGGAATTGAATCGATCAATCGCGTTAATACATTCTTTTGTGTTTGTATCAATGCGCGTACCTGGGTTTGATTGGCAATAAAATTTACATAATCCTGATCAATCAGGTCTTTGTAAATTCCATTGGCCACATAGATATCTTTCCAGCCGTCATTATCCATATCAAAAATCAATGCCCCCCAACTCCAGTCGGTTGCATGAACGCCTGCTAATCTTGATATCTCACTAAATGTAGTA
Source organism: uncultured Roseivirgaceae bacterium (assembly GCA_964521255.1). GTDB lineage: Bacteria > Bacteroidota > Bacteroidia > Cytophagales > Cyclobacteriaceae > ZC4RG29. The sequence goes on along the minus strand of CAZFRM010000036.1, from coordinate 16,324 downwards.
TCACCGTTATTCAACTGAAGCACATTCCGGCTGAACTGCTTGTAGTAACCCCTGTCAATGTTGAGTTTATATTTTTCCCAATTTTCAAATTGTGATGTGGTTTTTAACCTGTCATCTTTTTCGGGAAGCATTTCGGTTACGAAAATTTCAGGCAGCGCATCATTGTTAATATCAGCCATGTCGGCTCCCATAGATCCCAGGCTGATTTCACGCATGTACTTTTCCAACGACTCGCTGAATGTTCCGTCACGATTATTGATGTAGAGGTAGTCACGTTCAAAGAAATCATTTGAAACATACATATCCTGCCACCCATCTTTGTTGACATCACCTATTGTAATACCGAGGCCAAAACCTATGGCACTTGTATATATTCCTGCCTGATGACTAACATCAACAAACGTGTTACCATCATTTCTCAATAATTTATTCCCTCCTGTAGTATCCGCTATATTCCGTTGACCTTTCCTCAGGTCGTAGCCGCCAACCGAGCGAATTGAATTGTTTAACAGATAACAGTCGAGGTCACCATCTTTATCATAATCAAAGAAGGCTGCGTGTACAGACAGGCCTGTAAAGTCAAGTCCATATTCCTTTGACTTTTCCGTAAATGTCAGATCACCGTTATTGATGAAAAGTTCATTGTGCCTGCGGTCGCCTCCGGGTGGTCCGGACTTACAGAGATAAATATCCTGGTAGCCATCACCATTGATATCAACCACACTTACTCCTGTTACCCACACCCCATCGCTTGACAGCCCGGCAGATTGAGTTATGTCTTGAAATTTCAGGTTACCATTATTCAGGTAAAGCCTGCTTGAAACCAAATTGCCAGCTAAGAAAATGTCAAGCAATCCATCGTTGTTGAAATCGCCCAGTCCTACGCCTCCGCCGTTATAAAAATTTCGAAAAGTATATGTGTTTACTTCTTCCGTATAGTCAAGTTTATTGACGAAGGAGATTCCCGTTGATGATGCATCGAGAATTTTAAATAAAGTCGGGCTTGAATCATTTTTTTGATTCCTGCACCCGACCAACAATAGAATAAAGATTATTGTTAATAGCTCAGTCCCACGCATGCTTTAATAGTAGCAGGAGATTATCCTCCAAAAATAAAAAAAGCAAATAGCAATTTGCTATTTGCTTTTTTTAAAGAATTAAAATTGTTTATCCACCGGCGTAACCGGGGTTTTGTGTTAGCTTATTATTAGAATCGATTTGTACCTGCGGAACGGGGAACAATTTATAGTGACCATCACTTGGAGCTTTTTCCCACCATGCATCACCATACTTATTGAACCTGATCAAATCCTGCCTGCGTGTCATTTCTGCAAACATTTCTCTTCCACGTTCTGCAAGCAAAAGATCTTCTGTCAGAGTAGAAAAAGGATCCACCCCGGCACGTTCACGAATATTGTTTACCAAAACTAGCGCTTCAGCGGTTTGCCCTTGACGGAACTGTGCTTCTGCCAGTGCAAGTATAATATCACCCAGACGGAAGATAACAAAATCATTGCTCATGTTGCTTGTTCCACCCTGTTCAAATTCATATTTACCTATACGGGCGCCTGCCTGCCTTAAGCCATTTGGATAAATGCTGTTTACAAATGGCGTAAAAGTTAGTGGAGCGCCATCAGGATCTTCAGCTTCAAAGCCAGGGTCAGTAGCCCTGGAACCATCCGGGTTATACTGGGGTCCAACTATGAAGTTGGATAACCTTGAATCCTGCGTACCTACCGATGGCGTTTGTGCGAGTCCCGCCCAAACCTCACCCTGAGGTCCTGGATTTTTAGCAGGATCAATATAACTGTTATAAAATTCCTCCAACGTGGAATAACCGTTCCATGGCTGTTCAGTAAAGTTGTAAACTCCCTGGCTGGCATAGTGAAGCGTCATCATAGGCCAGTTGAACCCGCCCGCAAAAACTTTATCGTAAGGATAGACAAATATATTCTCAGAGGAACCGGCGTTGTTAATAACAAAATTTGATGCATAATTTCCTTCCAGGTTAAATGGGCCATTGTCTATAATATTCTGCGCATCCGCCGCCGCTTTCGCCCATTGAGCGGTTCCGGTGAAGACTTCTGCATTCAGATAGAGCTTGCATCGTATGGCAAGCGCTACCCATTTAGTCATTCTTCCATAGGTGGATCCGTCCCTCACCACCGGAAGCTGATCAATTACCACTGTTAACTCAGATTCAACAAAATCATATAATTGCTGACGCGTAGCACTGGCAGGGGGCTCAGGATCCGTAAAATCTGTGACTAAAGGTGCATTGCCAAAAGCATCTAATATCCAATAATACCAAAGAGCTCTTATGGCACGAAGTTCAGGAATGAATGCAAGGGCTTCCGGTGTCTGCACCTCTTCTTCAAATGTATAAATCAAACGATTAGCGGTATTCACTCCACCATACATTTGCGTCCATGCATTATTAAAAAATCCATTGTCTGGTGTGTATAGATGTTGATGCAATTGAATAAGCACACCACCATCGTACCAATCGCCACCTTTCGTCGTGACGACGATTTCATCGGAAGCAATTTCATTCATGGACCACATATTGCCATTGTTTCCCAGACCCTGAAATGTTGAATAGGCTCCACCAAGAGCTGAAATCAATTCATCATTCGTCTTGAAGAAATTGTCCGCCGTCACGTCACTAAACAGTTCTTCATCAAGATCGGTACATGAGAAGGTAAAGAATGTAAGCCCTAACCCGGCAATCAGTATCTTGTTTATAAATGATTTTTTCGTCTTCATAATCGTAGTATTAAAAGCCAAGGTTTACGCCAAAAGTTAGTATACGTGTAGTAAAATACGTTGAACGTCTTTCAATACCCGGGGCCAATCCATTCTGAGGGTCGGCCTTATTAACGGGGTCACTACCGGGATCGGTATAGCGTACTTCGGGATCAATACCGGTGTAATCGGTAATGGTAATCAGGTTCTGACCTGCCACGTATAGCCTTAGCTTATTAACTGTCTTTCCGGAAAAAGGGAAATTGTACCCCAGGGACGCATTGTCCAACTTAACAAACCATGCATCTTCCACATGTGAACTGTTCACCACAGCCTTGGTAATGGATGGATCATAGTATTTCGTCTTGACAATGTTATAATTATTGACTGTAGTCGGTTCGTTATTTTCATAGAATCCGCGATAGCTGTTGAGCAGATCATGTCCAAACGTTCCTCTGAAAAACACGTTCAGGTCCCACCGGCCAAAGGTGAAGCTGTTATTCCATCCGAACTGGAATGTAGGCATTCCGTTTCCAATAACAGTTCTGTCATCATCACAATCGCAAAAGGTACCGTCACCTGACAAATCTCTGAAGTCTGGTGTTCCATCTGATTTTACACCACTCTTTACAGGTCCCCAAAGTTGCCCAAATTCATCACCTTCTTTTACGCGAACGAGTTCGGTATCATTTTGACCTGGAGAACCCATATTTGCCAGGTAAATAACTCCACCTTCACCGAAACTGAGATCTCCTGAAGTAAGACTTACGATCTTATTGCTCAGGTAGTTTGTCCAGTTGATACCTGTCGACCAGGTAAAATTACTTTTATTGATCGCAGCATAATTGAATGAAAATTCCAAACCCTGGTTTTGTATTTCACCAATATTTACAATAGTCCTGGGGAATTGGTTTGGAGGTACCGGCACATTAACTTCCACCAGTAAATCCTTGGTATTCCTTGTGTAAAAATCGATAGTACCTGTTAAGCGGTTATCGAGCATACTAAAATCAATCCCTACGTCAAATTCAGCTTTTGTCTCCCATGACAAATTGGGGTTTGGATTACTAATCGGACCATAGCTAGGTACATAATTACTGTTGTAATAGAAATATCCGGTTTGGCCAAAACGCTGCAAGGAAAGGTAGGACTGATTAGGCTGATTTCCGGTCACACCATAGCTGGCCCTAAGCTTGAGGGAATTAACAGCTGGAATATCCACGAGATTGCTGAGCGTTACCCCAGCACTTACAGCAGGGAAAAATCCCCATTCGTTGTTTTCTCCAAACCTGGATGATCCTTCGTACCTACCGCTAAGAGAGAGGAAATAATTTCCAGCGAAGTTCAGATTTGCTCTTCCGAAAAAGGCAATCAATTTATTTGAATTAGCGCCGCTATAGACATTTCCAAGGCCATCGTCAAAATCTTGTGCCGTGGCCATGTTGTTATAGGTATAGGCATCGGTCAGGAAATTTCCACCGGCCATACCAAAGCCTTCATTATAAAAGTATTGATAAGAATAGCCTCCCAGCAGAGCCATATCTACCTGGCCGATCGGCTTTGTATAATTAACAGTAGTTTCGAACAGGTGGTTGAACTTTTGTTCTGTCTCACGTAGTGCCTGTCCTAGTCCGTTGCGTCCAAAAAGTTTTGATGTCTTTTTTCCATAGGCTCCTTCTATTCTATTTTCTCTTTGTTGTGAATAAAAGACAGAAGCGGACAATCCATCTATAACATCACTGAAATCATATTCTCCCCTTATGCTTACCAGGAAGAGTGTTTCATCCTTATCCCGAACAGACTGTTTAACGATTGATACGGGGTTAAAGAAATCAAAAATATCACGTTCCGCATATCCGCCATAACGAGCTCCAGCTGTCGGGCTGTCCGTTGTATTATCATATATAGGCATCGTGGGGTTAGCAATAATGGCATAATTAAAGGCTTGATCGAATCCTACTTCCGCCTCTTTCGCGGTAGTGGTGAGGCCAAGGGTAAAGGTTGCCCTGTCGTTCAGAGCCTTTTGTGTCAGGTTAAGCCGGGTATTCAACTGATCAAACCCTGAGGCTATTCCGACACCATCCTGGCCACGATAATTAAAAGATGCCCTGTAAGAGGTAGACGCTGTCCCACCGCCCACAGAAAAATTGTGTACCATCGCTTTTCCTGTGCGTGTAACTTGATCTAACCAATTCGTACTTGCACCAAGGTCTCTGGCTCCCTCCACTTGCCGATACTCGGCAGCACTCATCACATCGATGGCATTGGCAATATCTTCAAAAGCATAGGAACCGTTATAGTCAACCGTAACTCTACCGGCTTTCCCGCTCTTGGTAGTAATCAGAATAACACCGCTTCCTCCACGACTACCATAGATAGCGGCAGCAGAAGCATCTTTCAAAACATCAAACGAAGCAATATCATTGGGATCGACAGAATTTAGTGATCCACCGATAACCCCGTCAATCACAATCAGGGGTTCCGTGTTAGCACCAAAAGTGGAGACACCCCTCAGACGAACACTGAATCCACCATTCGGATCGCCACCCGGACGGGTGATATTTAATCCTGCAACTTTTCCCTGAAGCAGCGCAACGGGGTCATTAACTGTCCCCCTGTTAAAGTCGGCCTCCTTCACACTTGCAACTGCACTGGTAATCTCCTTTTTCTCTTGTGTACCATAACCAACCACAACCACTTCAGTCAGACCGGTGATATCAAGTTCCATATCAACGTTAATGACTGATTGGTTTGAAACAAGTACCTCTTTGGACCTAAAGCCCACAAAAGAAAAAACCAGGACGGAATTCGGTCCTACCAGGATTGTGTAGGAACCATCAGAATTTGTGACAGAACCATTTTGGGTTCCCTTTTCGAGTACATTCACTCCGGGTAGTGGACTCCCATCGTCAGATGAGGTCACCTTCCCGGTAACTGCTTGTGACCATGCTGCTGATGTCCCTGCAACCAGGAATAGCAACAACACCCACCTTCTTAAACAAAGGTAAAATTTCAACATACGGTTTGGGTTTAGATAGTTAACGTTTACGCAACAACTACTCGCAATATATATAATTTAAAAATCTGATAACGTTTCCGGGAACGATTTTTAAGGATGTTTACCAATTGTTTACCCAATTTGATTATCCACAAGGGGCAGGAATTGATGAGACATCTCAGTATCAACCGTTTGCACATATTGTTTACCAATCGATTACCTGATTACTTACTCATAGTCAATCAAGGTCCCCCTTTTCTTTTCCGTGTCTCTAATTATCAAAGTAATATGGGTAATGTGACCTGCATTTTGGAGGTAGAGTATTATTTTAGACGCCAAACCAAACTGGTCATTAAAGACAAAACCTTATGCCAAAGAAGTTTATACCCCTACCTTTTCTATTATTCATCATCAGTCTTTCGTTTTCACAGTCTCAGTCTGCCAAAACGCTTACACCTACGCCCAAACCCGAAGAAGCTGGTCTTTCTTCAGAACGTTTACAGCGAATGGACAGGTTGATGGAAGATTACTTGAAAAATAATTGGATTCCGGGAGTAGCAGTACTCATCGTAAAAGATGGAAAAATTGCCTACCACAAAACTTACGGCTACAGCAATGTTGAAAGTAAGACGGTATTGAAGAAGGATGACATCTTCCGGCTCGCATCGCAAACAAAAGCAATTACAAGTCTTGCCGCGATGATGCTGTGGGAAGAAGGAAAGTTCTCATTGGATGATCCGGTTTCCAAATTCATTCCTGAATTTAAAAATCCAACGGTATTAAAATCATTCAATCCGAAAGACAGCAGTTATACATCAGAGCCTGCTAATAGAGAAGTAACCGTGCGGCATCTTCTCACCCATACTTCTGGTATTGATTACGCCGCAATTGGAAGTGACGAATTTAAAGCAATCTATGCTAAAGCCGGTGTGCCTGCCGGCATTGGAACCAACATTCAAACACTAGGCGACAAAATGAAAATTCTGGGGAAACTTCCACTCAAGCATCAACCCGGTGAAAAATGGACTTATGGTCTGAATACAGATTTACTTGGATACCTGGTTGAAATTTGGTCGGGCATGTCGCTGGATGAATTTTTTCGCAAAAGAATATTTGAACCGCTGGGAATGAAAGATACTTATTTCTATCTGCCGGCGGATAAGGCTAAACGATTAGTAGCGCTCCACACGAGCAAGGACGGAAAAGTAGAAGTAATGAAAAGTGGTGCTTTTGAAAATATAAGTCCTGATTACCCTAACACCCCGGGAAAATATTTTTCAGGCGGTGCAGGTCTATCGGGGCCTATAGAAGATTACGCTAAGTTTTTGCAACTATTCCTTAATAACGGAGAGTATAATGGTGTGCGACTGCTCAGTCGTAAAACTGTTGAACTGATGCTTACTCCGCAAGATGTTAAAGAAGGTCCGCAATTTGGTTTAGGCTTCGCAATTGAGACCGCTGAAAATGACTATCAATCACCGTCATCAATCGGTTCCTTTTCATGGGGCGGAGCTTTTAACACCAGCTATTGGGCAGACCCTAAGGAAAAACTAATTGGACTAATTTACACCAACGTATTTCAAATGAATACGCAAAACGTTGCTGATAAATTCAAGACGTTAACTTACCAGGCGATTGGGGATTAGGAATGAATATATGAGAAGTTGATCCGTCCCGGTCAGTCGTCAATGGTCGTTAGTCATTGGTGGTGTATTGCCAATGACTAATGACCCATTGACGTATGCAAATTAATTTCTAATCTCAGGTGGCAGTAAATCTAAAATATAGCTAACCACGTTTACTCTTCTACATAAGCAGTAAAAGTAATTCTCTGCGCAGGGGCCTGGGGGTCGTTGGAGTACACGGTTACCGATTTCTGCTGAGTGCCCAGCCGATCTTGTGGATTAAAAGTGATAATGATAGTACCGCTTTCTCCTGGTTTCAGTTTCTCTTTGGAGGCTGAAGCTTTAATACACGCGCAGTTTCCCTGAACAGCGCGAATTAATAATTCGCTTCTTCCATTATTTACTATGCTTACAACTTTAGTTGCATCCTGATGTTGTTTTGTCTTTCCAAAATCGAGTGATGTACCTGCTATGTTAAGTCGCGGTGCTTTAGAAAGTTCTTCCGGGCTCAGTACCGGAAAAAACTCTTCGAGCGTAGCATAAACAGTAAAAGGCTTAATAGCAAGCGCTGCGTCATCGGTATGAATTTGAATTTGATCGGACTGAAATCCATATTGACCTTTTTGTTTTCCATTGTAGCTTATCCGGATTTTTCCGCGCTCACCGGGACCCAGGGTTTTAGGAAGAACTTCTGCCCGTATATAAGATGGTCCGTCAACTTTTAAAAATGTCACAGGTTTATCACCTGCATTCATCACCGGAAATTCTTTTGCCGCAAACTCATCCTTCATATAAACTTTACCCAGGTTGAAAGAAGAAATTTTCAGCCGCCAGCTTCCACTGGTTGATCTGAATTCAGCTTCAGCCGATGCACTGGTACCCGTACTAACCTGACCTTTTATTTGAAGGATAAGGGGGTTGGAATCAAAATCGGTTGTGACAGTCAGTGATTTATTGAAGTAGCCCGGCCTTCCTTGTGGATTAAAACTAGCTTGAATAAAGCCATTTGCCCCCGGACCAATGGGCTCCTTAGACCAATCGGGAGTGGTACATCCGCAAGATGCCTGAACCGATAGAATCTTTACCGGCCTGTTGCTGACATTCATAAATTGGAAAGAATAAATAACAGGGCCTCCCTCCTGGTCAACATAACCAAAGTCATGAATTTCCTCCTGAAAGCGTAGAGGCTTTAACTGTTGCGCCTGAACGGCTACGCTGATAAAAAATGCTGCTAAAATCAATCTGCTCATCATTCCATAATTTTTCCCATGCAAAGGTAAAACATAATTCCGATCTACATTATTTTGTTTTATTTGCGGAATATGGCGAGAATACTTACAGGGATACAAAGCAGCGGACGTCCACACCTTGGCAATTTATTGGGCGCAATCATACCTGCGATTGAACTATCGAAACAATCGGGAAATGACTCCCTTTTTTTTATTGCAGATCTTCACTCATTAACATCCATTAAAGATCCTGAAACCCGCATTCATAATACACAAGCTGTAGCGGCCGCGTGGCTTGCCTTTGGCTTTGATGTAGAAAAAAATTATCTCTACCGGCAATCGCGTATTCCTGAAGTTTGTGAGCTGACCTGGTATCTCAATTGCGTCACACCCTTTCCGATGCTGGCTAATGCTCACTCGTTTAAAGATAAATCCGAGCGATTGTCAGATGTAAACGCAGGTCTCTTTACTTATCCTGTATTGATGACAGCAGATATTATTTTGTACGATGCCAATTTTGTACCGGTAGGAAAAGATCAGAAACAACATTTGGAAATGGCGCGAGACATTGCCACCACATTCAACACGCTCTATGGAGAGACCTTTGTTGTACCCGAAGCAAAAATTGAAGAACAGGTAATGACCATTCCCGGAACAGATGGCCAAAAGATGAGTAAGTCTTACGGCAATATCATTGACATTTTTCTTCCGGAGAAACAATTACGCAAGCAGATCATGTCAATCGTGACGGACAGCACACCGATGGAAGCCCCAAAAAATCCTGACACTGACAACGTGTTTGCAATTTATTCTCTCCTGGCGAGCAAAGAGCAAAAAGAAGTAATGCGTAATAAATATTTAGAGGGAAATTTTGGATACGGTCACGCGAAGCAGGAATTGTATGAATTGATTCTCAACAAGTACAGCAAGGAAAGAGAAATATTCGATAACTACATGAGCAATCTTGATGAACTGGAGAATAAACTCAGGCAAGGGGAAGATAAGGCCAGGGTAATAGCGAATGATGTATTAAGCAGAGTAAGGAAGAAACTTGGTTTTAGTTATTAGTTGATTCGGTATTCCTATTAACTTAATAACCCAATAACTACCTATCCCTCCCAAACTACTTCGTGATTGTCCTTACCAACTTTTAGAATGAAACGTGGTGGATTGGCTTCAAGAATAAGCCTGGTTTCTTTGTCCGGATATTTATCTGAATCGACCTGTGCACCCTCTCCCAGGTAAGCAATAGGGAGAAGTACGTCGCTGTCGGAGCAATGCTTGTCATGAACATCCAGTAACACTTTCTCAAGAAAATCACCAAACTCTTCAAGAAAGCTATCTTCCATATCGTGAAGCTGCTCTTCAACTTCATCATACTTCGGGTCGTTATATCCGATCGATTTTAACTCGTTTCGTTTTTTTGTCAGTTCCTGAAGAGCCTTATCCAGCGCTTTTTTATCCATAGGATGAAATTTTCGTCAATATTAGAGAAATCAATGAATTCAGAAAAAAAACTCATGAAATGATCGCGAAAAAATGAAATTAATTTAATAATCAGCCCGGAATGCGTCTTTTTTATCATTTAATACAAGTGGAACTTCCTGACCAAAAAACAACTGATAAAGGAGGATATGTTAAATTTATCTTCATTTAGTCAAAAGAATATGAGCGCTGATTTTCTGCCCATTAACGGCACCGACCACATTGAATTTTATGTAGGCAACGCCAAGCAAGCCGCTTACTTCTATCAACAGGCTTTTGGCTTTGAATTAGTCGCCTACGCCGGACCGGAAACAGGAATACGAGACAAGGCATCGTATGTTTTAACGCAGGGCAAAATCAGATTTGTTTTTACCACATCCCTTCAACATAATTCTGAAATAGCGAAGCATGTAGCTAAACATGGTGATGGTGTGAAAGTATTGGCGCTTTGGGTTGATGACGCCATGAAGTCTTATAAGGAAACTACATCGCGCGGGGCAACCGCTGCACAAGAACCAAAGCAATTAAAAGATGATTCAGGCGAAGTAATTATCGCTTCTATCCAAACCTACGGTGACACTATCCATACTTTCGTTGAAAGGAAAAATTACAAAGGTGTTTTTCTACCCGGATACAAACCTGCCAAAAGTACAATGCACGTAGAGCCTATAGGATTAAAGTATGTGGATCACTGTGTTGGAAATGTGGAACTCGGACAAATGAATGAATGGGTAGATTTTTATGAAAAAGTAATGGGGTTTAACCTGCTTGTTACTTTTGATGATAAAGATATTTCTACTGATTATAGTGCATTGATGTCGAAAGTAGTTTCTAATGGAAATGGATTTATAAAATTTCCCATCAACGAACCGGCAGAGGGAAAGAAGAAATCACAAATCGAAGAATACCTTGAATTTTACAATGGCGCTGGCGTTCAACACATTGCGATTGCCACCGATGATATCATTACAACGGTTGGTGAATTACGAAGGCGCGGTATAGAGTTTCTTCGCGTGCCGGATGTTTACTATGAAGATGTATTGGATCGCGTTGGAAAAATCGATGAAGACTTAAAACCCCTCAAAGATCTGAATATACTTATCGACCGTGATGAAGAAGGTTATCTGCTTCAGATCTTTACCAAACCTGTGGAAGACCGCCCTACCCTTTTCTTTGAGATCATTCAGCGCAAAGGAGCTAAATCTTTTGGTAAGGGAAACTTCAAAGCATTGTTCGAAGCCATTGAAAGAGAACAGGAGTTGAGAGGGAACTTATGATCGAAACATCCGAATCCTTATCTTTATCGTAACAATTTATAGAAATGAACATCGCTGTAAAAAAAGTTGAAATAATTGAGTGGCTGGTTCAGTTAAAAGATGAATCGTTAATAAAAAAGATTGAAAAACTAAAAAATCAATCCATTAAAGAATCGTATGAAGCAAGCCTAAAACCTATGTCACCAAGTGCTTATAAAGCAATGTTGAATGAAGCGGAGGAGGACTACAAAAAAGGAAAAGTAATCGGCCAGGAAGCGCTCGAAAAAGAAGCGGAGGATTGGTAAGATGAAAGTTGTTTGGACTGACCTCGCCAGGTCTCAGCTAAAAGAAATCTATCAGTACTACAAAGAAGTTGCCAGTGTAAAAGTAGCTTCATCAATCAGGCAGAAGATATTTGCCAAAACCAGTAAACTTTCTAAAAATGCAGAACTGGGCCAGGAAGAGTTTAACCCTGTTGTGGCTGAAATGAATTATCGCTACCTGGTTTCTGGAAATTACAAGGTTATATATCGCGTTGCTAAGAAAGAAAAAATTATACTGATCGCTTCTGTTTTCGATACAAGACGTGATCCGGGCACACTTAAAGTCTAGAATTAATATTCACTACACTTACCAATTTACTTCCCCTTTCCTATTTTTGAGCGAATTTTGAAAACCCAGCAGCATGACCAGTGAATTACAACAGCAAGTTAAATCGAAAGCGCAAACGTGGCTCAACAGTAAAGTTGTTGATGAAGACAGCAAGAAGAAAATAAATGAGCTTCTCGCCAGCAGTGACAGCAAAGAACTCGTCGATAATTTTTATAGAGATCTTGAATTCGGAACCGGAGGATTAAGAGGTGTAATGGGTGTCGGTTCGAATTGCATAAACCGGTATACCATCGGCGTTGCCACACAAGGACTTGCCAATTACATGCTGAAGTCTTTTCAAGGCAAGAAAATATCCGTTGCCATTGCATACGACAGCCGTAATAACAGCCGCTACTTTGCAGAGGTAACAGCCAACGTATTTTCAGCAAATGGCATAACGGTTTATTTATCACCTCAGCTTCGCCCTACACCTTTTCTTTCTTTTGCTATTCGTTATTTAAAATGCCAGGGTGGCGTTGTGATAACAGCATCTCACAATCCGAAAGAGTATAATGGATATAAAGCATATTGGGATGATGGCGCACAAGTAGTTCCTCCTCACGATAAAAACATCATCAAAGAAGTCAATGCTATTACTTCTTTCGAGCAAGTGAAGTTTGAGCCGATTCCTTCAAATATCAAAAGCATCTCTCCTGAAGTTGAGGCGGCTTATTATGCTGAAGTAATAAAACTTATTCCCAACAAAGAGGTCATTGCAAAACATCACAACATTCCGCTCGTGTATTCCAGTATTCACGGCGCCGGTATAACTATGGTTCCTGAATGTTTGAGACAAATTGGTTTTACTAACATCCAGGTTGTGGATGAACAAAAAGAACCAGATGGAAACTTTCCTACTGTTAGCTCTCCTAACCCGGAGGAAAAATCCGCTATGGAAATGGTGATTAAAAAAGGTAAGGAAGTTGGCGCTACGATGGTGATGGGTACAGATCCCGATACGGATCGTGTAGGTATGGGCGTAAGAAAGGGTGATGGAGAATTTATTTTGCTAAATGGAAACCAGGCGTTCAGTCTGATGATGTTGTTCATCCTGAAAACTTTAAAAGACAAATCAAATTCTTATATCGCGAAGACCATTGTCACAACGGAACTGGTTGATACCATGGCAGCGAAGCTTGGTATAAACTGCTATAACACCTTAACCGGTTTCAAATATATAGCGGAGTTAATGGGCAAACTTGAAGGAAAAGAAAAATTCATTGCTGCAGGAGAAGAGAGTTATGGGTATATGGTTGGTGATTTCGTTCGCGATAAAGATGCTGTTTCTGCCTGTGCATTCTTTGCAGCGATGGCGACCAGCGCAACAGCAGAAGGAAAATCTTTATATGATTGGCTAATTGATATGTATGTTGAATTTGGCTATTACAAAGAGAGTTTGTTGAACGTTACAAAGAAAGGCCAGCAGGGCGAGCAGGAAATAAAAGCGATGATGGAAAAATTCAGAAACAATCCACCGAAAACCATCATTGGTTCAACGGTAGTCAGGCTACTGGATTACAAAATATTAAAAGAGAAAAATCTTGCCAGTGGAAAAGAGACATCACTTGATTTCCCATCCTCAGATGTTTTGCAATTCTACCTGGAAGATGGAACAAAGGTATCGGTGAGGCCATCCGGCACAGAGCCTAAAATAAAATTCTACATCAGTGTAAATACTAAGCTCTCCTCACGAGGAGATTTTGAAAAAGCAACGCAAGCACTTGACGCAAAAATTAAAGGTGTTGAAGAATATTTGATGAATGCGTAAAAAATATAATCAATTCTATTGTTACCGTTTGTCAGTAGAGACGCGATGCATCGCGTCTCTACTGGCAAACACGTGATTTCATTCCATCAAAACAAAAATCCCAACCGTAAATAAAACAAATTACCCTCCGCAGAATGCCCGATCTCTGTGGACAACACTGCCATGTTAAACGGTGTAAACCACAAACCACCTCCCCAGCTTTTATGCCAGGCATCGGATTTTCCTGAAGGCGCCGTTGGGTCAACTCCATTTTCATCTTTATACCACACCCGCCCCACGTCATGAAATCCAAAGCTCTCCTCACGAGGAGATTTTGAAAAAGCAACCCAAACGCTTGATGCAAAAATTAAAGGTATTGAAGAATATTTGATGAGTGTTTAATCAAGTGGTTGTTTGCAGGGAAATCATATAGGTTGCCCATAATTTTGGTGGAAAAAATTATGGAAGATCAAACCACACAACAACTGATATTCTCTGAAACCAGGAAGGGAAGCAGCCGGAGCCAGCTATCGTTTTGCAAAGAAAAGGGTATTGCTTATCACCGTTTTCATTATTGGTTTTACCTGCAGGGTATTTCCTCATCATCCATGACTAACATTGGCCGGTGTGGTGTTATTCGGGCATAGTTCTTTCGATCGTATTGTAGGGTACGATTTAAAGTACACCGATAACTTCAAGAATACTCATTTGGGATGGAGGGGCGGACAACCGAATACCTGAAAACTATTAGTACATTAGAAAGCTAAACCAATTTATTAAGGTATGAAAAGACATTGCACCGTTTTCGCTCTACTATTATTTGTACTAAGCGGCTACAGTCAAAAAATAAAACCATATTCTTCTGCTCAAATTGATTCCATCGTTAGTGTTACCATGTTAAGAATGCCCGTTGCAGGCCTTGCCGTGGCTGTGGTAAAAGATGGGAAAGTTATTCACAGTAAAGGCTATGGAGTGTCATCCATCAAAACAAAAGAAAAGGTTGACGAACAAACCCTCTTTGCCATTGCATCAAATAGTAAAGCTTTTACTACAATGGCTTTAGCTATGCTTGTAGATGAAGGTAAACTGAATTGGAAAGACCCGGTTATAAATTACATTCCGGAATTCAAAATGTATGACCCTTATGTTACTGCAAATTTTAATATTCAGGATTTACTCACGCATCGCAGCGGCATGGGCCTGGGTGCAGGTGATCTGATGTTCTTTCCGGATGGAAGTGATTTCACTGTTAAGGATGTAATCAATAGTTTCCAATACCAAAAACCAGTTTCGGCTTTTCGTACTAAGTACGATTATGACAATCTTCTGTATGTCGTTGCCGGTGAAGTGGTGACACGCGTAAGTGGTTTAAGCTGGAGTGATTTTGTCGAGACCCGCATTATGAAGCCTCTTGGCATGACACGTTCTGCAGGTGTTTATCAAACAATCAAAGAAAGAAAAAATATTGCTTCACCACATTCCGCATTTAATAATCAATTAAAGCAGTTTGATCATTACACAAAAAACGATCCGTCACTTGGTGCTGCCGGTGGTATTTACGCCAGTGTTGCGGATTTAAGTAAATGGATGCTTATGCATCTCAATGATGGAAAGTATGGTGACAAACTACAACACCGCCTGGTTTCGGATGAAAACCATCGTGAAATGTTGCGGCCGCATACTTTTATCGGCTTCAATCGAAAGCCAACCTCACCCACCAAAACTCATTTCAATGCCTATGGATTGGGTTGGGGCATTAGCGATCAAAATGGATATATTATTTTTAGTCACACGGGCGGGCTACCGGGAATGTTGTCAAAAACTACGATTGTTCCTGAATTGAACCTGGGCGTTGTGGTGCTCACCAATACAGATCCGGGTGGGTATAGTTTTAACACTATATCCCGATGTATTATTGATTCCTTCCTGGGTATTTATGTTGATTGGATCGGAAACGCTGAAACAAATTTAAAAAACACTGAAGCTAAAGGCGATTCAGTAACAACTGCTGTTTGGAGTATCGTTAAAACTGCTAAAGCGGATCATTTAAAATCAGAAGACTTTGCGGGCACTTATCATGATAATTGGTTTGGGAAAATAACCATAACCAAAAAAGATGGAAAACTTTGGTTTACCAGCCTTCGCTCTCCAAAACTCCGCGGAGAGATGTTTTACTACAGGGGAAGCACCTTTGCTATTCGCTGGGATTATCAGGACATGCCATGCGATGCATTTGCTACTTTTTCATTTGACGAAGAAGGTGTACCTGTTGGAATTAAAATGAAAGGTATATCTCCCAATATTGATTTTAGTTTTGATTTTCACGACCTGGATTTAAAACGAGTTAAATAATTCCATGACCCTCTACATCAAAAACATGGTTAGCAACCGGTGCAGTATGGGTTACGTAGAGACGCGATGCATCGCGTCTCTACTGGCAAACACGTGATTTCATTTCTATCAAAACAAAAATCCCAGCCGTAAATAAAACAAATTACCCTCCGCAGAATGCCCGATCTCTGTGGACAACACCGCCATGTTAAACGGTGTAAACCACAAACCACCTCCCCAGCTTTTATGCCAGGCAT
>CAZFRM010000035.1:0-39003 GCA_964521255.1 uncultured Roseivirgaceae bacterium | reverse complement strand
CTGGTGTGCGTTATGCTATGGGGATTATTTTTCATGATGCAACTTAAAATCTTTTTTGCCACAAAGGCACAAAGGCACTAAGAAGAAATTAATGAAACCACAATACTTAGTGTCTTCGTGCTTTTGTGGCAAGAATCATGGAGTAAGTGAAATAAAATCTGGTGTGCGTTATGCTATGGGGATTATTTTTCATGATGCAACTTAAAATCTTTTATGCCACTAAGGCACAAAGGCACTAAGAATAAATTAGTGCAACCAGAATACTTAGTGTCTTCGTGCCTTCGTGGCGAAAATCAAATAAACCAAATGTGTTATGATCTTGCACATGAATCTTGATAGTCAAGTGCTGAAAGAAAAAATCAGGAAGAAAGAAATTCTTTTTGCCGGTAATCTCAACCTTAAAATTTATGGATCGTTGAGTTGCCGTTCAGGCAGAAGAATGAAAAAGGAAAATAGAGTTTTCTTTCATTCAGAGGAGGAAGCTATCTTATGTGGCTTCCGTCCTTGTAGTCATTGTATGAGATATCGTTATCGCGAATGGAAGATTATCCAGCAGATTTATTTTGCTGACTGTGTTGTTATTGGGTTCCCGGCAATCTGCAAAACAAAATCATTTCCTTTCAAAACGAGATAAGCAAGAAACGGGTTGAGCAGGCAAAGGAAGAATAGCATTTTTGAATCATAAAATGATAATTTTATGACACTAATAATGGAAGAAAATCACATTAATTACAAGCGCATAGAACAAGCCATTCTATACCTTGAAGAAAATTTCCAGCGACAACCAGAATTGGATGAAGTTGCTGAACAGATACACATTAGTCCTTTTCACTTTCAACGAATTTTTACAGAGTGGGCAGGAATCAGTCCGAAGAGATTTCTTCAATTTCTTACGGTCGGTTTTTTGAAACAGAAACTTGAAGAAACAAAAAATCTTGTTGAGGCTACAGAATCAGCCGGACTTTCAAGTCAGTCGCGGGTTTATGATTTATTCACAACACTCGAAGCGATGACTCCACAGGAATATAAACTGAAAGGAGTAGGTATTAAAATAGAGTACGGTTTCCATGAAACACCTTTCGGACTTTGTCTGCTCGGTATTACCGGTAGAGGTATTTGCTGGCTGTCATTTTTAAATGATGATGAAGATAATCGCTATGCACTTGAGCGTATGAAGGAACATTGGCATAACTCTGTTTTTCATCACGATGAAGAATTGACAAGACATTTTGTACAACAAATTTTCAATAGAGGAAATGCAAATTCAAAACTTCACTTGTTTGTAAAGGGGACCAATTTCCAGATTAAAGTGTGGGATGCCCTATTGAAAATTCCAATGGGTCAGGTAACAACCTATCAGAATATAGCGCAGTCTGTTAACAGCTCTAAGGCTATGCAGGCTGTAGGTTCGGCGGTTGGATCAAATCATATTGCTTATCTCATTCCATGTCACCGCGTCATCAGAAAAGATGGTGTGTTAGGTGAATACCGTTGGAGTCCTGTGAGAAAGAAAAGCATGATCGGTTGGGAGATGGCGAAATTAGATGTACCAATTACATAATGTTCCGATCAACAAGTGTGATTGGCACATCATTTAATTGACAATTGGTACATTAATCCGTAGCTTCCATTAAACCAATCAATCCAACATTTATGAATACTTCTAAATTCCTGGTCGGCACGCTCGTCGGGGGTGTCGTCTTCTTCCTTCTTGGCTTTGTAGTTTATGCTTTATTGCTGGAAAGTTTCTTTGCCGCTCATGCCGGATCAGCCACTGGTGTTACGAAAATAGAAATGCAGTTTTGGCCTTTGATTCTGGGTAACCTTGCACATGCCGCATTACTGTCCTACATTTTTCTGAAGTGGGCGAATATCAAGACTTTTGGCGCAGGTTTTTCTGCAGGGCTAACCATTGGATTTCTTATTTCACTTGGGTTTGACATGATCATGTACGACACAAGCAATATCATGGACCTAACCGGAACGGTTACTGATGTAATTGTATACTCTCTTCTTTCTGCAATCGTAGGAGGTGTTATTGGTTTGGTACTTGGAATGGGAAAAGCTAATTGATCAATTGCCAATATACCGATGTACCGATACTTTGCGTCCGTAGAAGGTTTTACAATGTCTTCGGGAATGACAGCCATTGAAGGAGCATCTTGTGCAATTGAATGCACGGAAAGGAAGGAAATACTTGTGCTCTTATTTTTCTTGTTTCGTAAGGCAGGTTCATTCGTTTTAATAAATCGATAAAGCGAGGGTTGTCCAACAGGGGTTCAAAAATCGGATCAACACCATTGTTCACGCTAAGCGCCAAAGATAACAGGCAAAGAAAACGCAAGGGCTAAGATCAGAATGACTTTGAAAAGGTCATTGATGAAGCAGCTAGAATTGAACCAGAGACCATCTACTTTCAGTCTAATTATTTCTTCAGTCCCCTGATCACAACATTGCCCGTTCCATTCTCATCGCAAGGATAACCAAACTCGTACTCCACGGATTTTTTGTCGTTAATGGTTTTATAGAAATGATCCAGGAATTTTACCGTTGACTTAACATAGCCACGGTCCAGCAATGGGCACTTAGTGTATACATTATAAATTTCTTCTTTCTTTTGATTGAACAGCGCGAAGGTATTATCGAATAAAGATTTATCAATGATGCAGTATCCGCGGTATCGTCTTTGCCTTGTGGAACTCAGCAACAACTCACTGGCGGGTTTGGCATAGGGAGCGCCAACAATACCGGCATGATCAAAGTCATAGGGAACGGTGGAAGGAATACTCATCGAGTCGGAGGCAATCAGTTTTATATTTTGATAGTATTGTACAGACCAGTCTGTATTACCAATCATGTATTCAAATACGGCTGTTCTTAAAAAATCATCGGTTTGCGTTTGTTCAGGTCTTACCAATTTATCCTTGATAAGGATAGCGTTATTTCGCAAAGCCATCTGGTCATCTTCTTCTAAAAGAATTCCATATTGAGGATCAGATTTCTTTCCGTTATCATCGTAAGTCACTTTTACCAGCCGGGCTTTAAAACTTTTCTCTGTAATAAGGTTGTAAATTTTATAAACGAGATACTCATACACAACATATTTATCGTCAATGCAGGGAGTAACTAATTTTAGTTTGTCCTGATTTTTGAAAATTGAGTTTTCAGGAGTCTCTTTGGAGAAGTTAAGCAAAAGGGGAGGGTAACGGCAATTACCTTGTGTTCTGCGAAAATGACCTCGCGTTTTTACTTTTATCGGAATGGACACCTTAACGTTGTCGTTCGTTTCGTAGGACAATGTGATAGGATGATATTTCATGTTATCTGACCGGTCCTTTAACAAGTCCTTTATATTGCCGGAAAGTTGAATAGTCAGAACACTATCACTATCGAAAAGGCCATCGGTAGAATTTTCTGATAGTTGGGCAGCGGCAGTTGTGCAAAAAAGAGAAATAAAGCTCAGCCATAGGAGACTGAAGAGGATATTCTTTTTTAATGCTATGATCTTTCTGCCCGTCATACGTATGAAACCTGAAATTGGCGATGCTCATACAATGTCGTTTAGTTAAGCCCTTCTTTTTAATTGGCTTTGCCTGCCTGCCGCAGCGTCTATGGAAGCTTACGACATTGTATGCTCACATTGAAAGTAATCAAATTTATTGAGAGCAAATTAGAAGGCACTTTATATTTATTATATTTAATTATGGATAAATCACAAATCTTCACGGCCTATTTCCTTTTTAGGTTGTTGATTAACACCTTAACAATGATAGTTTTGATTCGCTATATATATTATAATACATATCAAAAGAAGGATTCATTCTTCACTTTCTTCTTACTTAACTTTATTGTATTCCTGTTGGCCTATATGCTGGATAAAACAGGAGGATTCAATTCTATAGGCAGTGCCTTTGGTTTATTAGCCGCCTTTTCATTACTGCGTTTCAGGACTGAAACCCTCACCATGAAAGATATGACCTATCTTTTCATTATTATGACCTTAGGCCTTATAAATTCTGTAATGAAAGGAACATACGTGGAGATAATCCTATTAAATGCTATGATCATTGGCGCCGTGTATCTTGTAGATGGCAATCGCCTTATTCGCAATCAACAATCTAAGATTATTGAATATTATTCCCTTGAAAATATCAAGCCCGATCAACAGGACCAACTCATAACAGAATTGCGGGAGAGAACCGGATTGGACATTAAAAATATTACAATTGAACAAATTGATTTTGGAAAAGGGAAAGCGCTTATAAAAATTTATTTCTATTAAGATGTTTCGATGCCTTCCTATATTCATTTTTTCCATTGCACTGATGTGTATCAATGCAGCGGCGCAAAATTCATCTGTTACAAAACTTTTTCAGGATGAAGAGGTCTTATCCATTCGGCTCGGCTATTCATTTAAAGAAATAAAAAGAACCACCAACGACTCCATCTATTTTCCATCCGTACTATATTATAGTAATGACAAACAAAACTGGGATTCACTAAAAATCAGTGTGCGTGGCCGGGGAAAGTCCAGGCGAAAGATGTGTTATTTTACTCCGTTACGGATCAAGATTCACAAGGATGAAGCAAAAGGAACGCTTTTCCAGGGAAACAAAAATCTGAAGCTGGTACTTCCATGTAAACCGGGCTCAATGTATGATGACCTGGTGTTGAAGGAATTTCTTTGCTATCAAATGTATGAACCTTTAACCCCCTACACTTTTAATACAAGATTGTTGAACGTAACGCTTACGGACCAAAGCGGGAAGCAAAACAAAACATATAATGTAAAAGCCTTCTTCATAGAAGATGATGACGTGGCTGCAAAACGATTTAATGGTAAGGCGGTCGAGTATGCGTTGAATCCACTTCAGATAAATGATACCTGTTCGGTAAGACTGGATTTTTTTGAATACATGATTGCCAATACAGACTGGTCAAGCTCCTTCCGGCATAATACTAAAACCATAAAAACAGAAAAGACATACGTTCCCATTGCCTATGATTTTGATATGTCAGGGTTCGTCAATGCCCCTTACGCAACTTACAGTGAAACACTTGACATCAAAAGTGTTCGCGAGCGTATATATCGTGGTTATTGCAGAAATGAAAATGTAGTGCAATTTGTCAGAAAAGATTTTATCCAGGTAATGCCTTCTGTTTTTGAAGCACTCAATCGTTATGAAAGTAATTTCAACGCAAATGAATTCACTAATATGAAGAAGTACATTCAGGAATTCTTTGATATTTTAATTAATGATAAATCTTTTCAAAAAAATATCTTAGGAGCTTGTCGAACGCAATGATCAACTTGATTTGCCAATGAATTATTATCAACCGCACAGCAATCGAATAAGGTGGGCAATTCCATTTTTTGCTTCATTGTTATTCACAGTTTTCACCTCTTTTTCTCAGGGAATTTTAGTCGCTCCCTATATTCAACCTGGAAATGCTTCTTCCTTTTCCCAGGAAGAAAAGGTGTTGATCTGGCAAACCGATAGCGTACCCGCTAACTTCAAAGTTGAGTATACGCAAGGATCCTTTACAGGAAATGAAAAGTACTCAACCGCTAAGATTTCAGTTACCGAATTAGTTTTAAATAAGAAAACAACTTTCTTATACCGGGCACGTCTGACAAAACTTAAGTTTGATGAATCGTATTCTTACCGGGTAAGCAGGGAAGGAGAATCTGTTGCTGAAAATATTTTTGTTACGCGAACAAAAAAACCAATAACACGCTTTGCAGTTTTTGGCGACTGTGGCCAGGGCACTCCGCAGCAGGCGCAAATTGCTTACGAGGTACACAAGCTGAACCCTCACTTTGTATTGGTTACGGGTGACAATGTTTATTCAAATGGTTTA
This sequence comes from uncultured Roseivirgaceae bacterium, assembly GCA_964521255.1. Taxonomy (GTDB): domain Bacteria; phylum Bacteroidota; class Bacteroidia; order Cytophagales; family Cyclobacteriaceae; genus ZC4RG29. The sequence goes on along the minus strand of CAZFRM010000035.1, from coordinate 33,141 downwards.
GAAAGTGAATACAGAAAAAATTTCTTTCCCTATTATTCGGCAGTGGAGGCAAGCCCTGATAAAGGTGCACCATTAATGAAGACCATTCCCTTTTACATGATCCTGGGCAACCATGACGTTCGAAGCGCTAACCTTGATAAGTTTCCGGATGGACTTGCCTATTTCTATTACAGTGATTTACCACTTAATGGACCAGCGCAGCAACTAACCGTGGAAGCAACAGGGGATAAAGAACTTGTCAAGGCTTTTAAGAAAAGTACAGGAACCAGATTTCCGCGCATGGTTAACTTCTCCTTTGATTATGGAAATGTTCACATTGTTTGCCTGGATGGAAATGATTACGTTAATCCCTTAAATCCTGAATTGATTGAATGGCTCAAGCAAGATCTTAACAGGAGTAAAGCCGATTGGAAAATTGTTTCATTTCACCAACCGGGTTTCAATTCAAGCAAGGCACATTATGATAACCAGGTAATGCGTTTACTATCACCTTTTTTGGAAGCTTTAAAAGTTGACCTGGTATTAAACGGCCATGTTCATAATTACCAGCGCACCATGCCTTTGACTTTTGCCCCCAAACAAAATGAAGATGGTACTCAATATATAGTTTCGCCTGAGGGAAGGGTTGATGGTGTTTTTACATTGGATGAAACGTATGATGGCAATACGAACACAAACCCAAAGGGAATTATATACATTGTAAGTGGTGCCGGTGGAGCTGCACTTTATGATAAAGAGTTAAGTAATGACCCGGATCTTTGGACACACACTCCGGGTGAAAACTGGGTGCCCTTTACGGTAAAAATGATTTCCGACAAACATTCTTTTACCTTCATAGAAACGGATGGGAAGAAACTGACCCTAAAGCAACTGGACACCCAGGGAAATGAGATTGATGCTATAGTGATCACAAAATGATGTCCGCACTTTTACAGGCTGTAAGCAGGCCTCAAAGGTTTATTATTAATGAGAGCATCATTTACTAATACAAAACATTTTATCAACAGATATTAACCAATGTTGAAAAGTAGGCAAAAGGCAATCGCAGTAGGCAAAATTGCCTATTGCCATTTGCTTACTGCCATTTTTTCGTTTGTATCATAGATTTTTGAATGAACTAAGTAGCACTAAATCATTAAACGATTAATTAACTATACCCCCACTTTTTCATGACGGCAATATTTTCTTTCATGCAATCGATCGGGGCTTTGCCCTGGTAAGACTCCTGTTCAATTATAAAATGAATTGTCCCTCCTGATTTGCGACCAAGATCAATAACTTCCTTCACGTCGATCACGCCTACACCCAATACAGCACTTTCATATTCTTCGTCACCTCCATTGCTTTTAACTTCATCTTTTACGTGCATGGATTCAAAGCGACCAGGATATTTCTTCATAATGTCGCCTGCCTTAGCTCCGCCATTGTACATGTTGCCGATGTCGAGTTGCTGCATCACAAGTTTTGGATCAGTGTTCTCCATTATAATATCATACAATGTTTTGTCACCAAACTTTTCATTGAATTCGAAATGGTGGTTATGATAACCGAACTTCATTCCTGATTTTTTGCAAAGCTCACCACTCTTGTTAAAGACTTCCATGAAAGCTTTCAACTTGCTTTCATCTCTGCGAACTTCTTCGCTCATCGAAGGACTTATTACAAATTGTTGCCCAAGAACAGCGGCATCCTCTACTGTGTATTTCCAGGCGTCCGTAAAATCTTTTTTCGATGCGTCCCAATGGTCTGCCCGCATCACCGTGTGACCGCTAGGCATCTTCATTCCCAGGTCATTCAATACTTTTTTAAAATCTTTTGCCGGCCAGCCATAAAACTTGCGGTCAACGTAGTTGGCATGCTCAACATGTTTGTATCCCATAGCGGCAAGCTGTTTCAAGGTACCCATAGGGTCGGCCTTCATCTCGTCACGGACAGAGTATAACTGAACACCCACTAACTCCTTAGGTTTAACAAAAGCAAATGCCGCTTTTGAAAGGAGAGATGTGGTAGCTAATGCAAGCGAGCCTTTTTTTATAAATTCTCTTCGTGAGGTTTTCATAAAATGTAATTGGTTAAGTTGGGAAGATAGGTAAAAACCTGTGAGCAAAAAGCAAAAAGCTGATGGACGGATCATTTCCTTTTTCACATTACCTGCTATATTTAAGATCATGAGCGCTACTTCGGAAATTCAGCAAATAGAAAAACTTATTCATGAGGGCCATTTTTTACAAGCGAGATCAATAGCAGAATATCATTTACAACAACCGGACAACCTTCGCGTCAAACAATTGTATGCTTTGAGTTTATCGAAGTCAGGAGCGCCGGTAGCTGCTGAAGAATTTTTGCAAGCTGTTTATAGGGAATATCCGGATGATCCTGAGACTTCAGGTATTTTGGGAGGTATTTATAAAGAGTTGTTCAAGAAATCACAGGATCCTAAGTATGCATTATTAGCGCGTGATACTTATCTTAAAAATTTCTCTATTACAAAAAATTATTATACCGGGATTAATGCTGCAGCCATGGCCGTTATGGCGGGTCATGCTTCAAAGGGAAAAGAAATTGCACAGGAGATCATAACCATCATTAGTCCTGACACACAGGAATTTTGGGAAAGAGTAACTTTAGCAGAAGCCTACCTCCTTACCAAGAATAGCAAGCGGGCAACTGAACTTTATCTCGAAGCGCGAAAACTTATTCACACGGATTGGGGAAGAGTCAGCAGCGTAAACAACCAGCTCTGGCTACTCAACCATTACCTTTCTGTTCCCGGAGCGGTAAAAAATGCTTATCAGGCCCCAGGCATTGCCGCGTTTGCAGGTCATATGATTGACCGCCATGACAGGAGTTATCCTCGCTTTCCTTATTACCTTGAAAAGCAAGTTAAGGATGCGTTACTGGCAGCCATTCGAACGTTGAACATTAAAATTGGATATACTTCAATTGCCTGTGGCAGTGATATTCTTTTTTGTGAGTCTTTGATTGAGATGGGTGGAGAACTCAACATCCTGCTTGCGTTTGATAAAGAGGAATTTAAAGAGACAAGTATCCGATATGCAGGAGATGGTTGGGAGGACAGGTTTAACAAATTAATTGAAAACTATCCGGTAACTTATCTGACCCATGAGAAGTATGAGGGAACGGATGAACTATTTTCTTTTCAAAGCAGAATGATTCTTGGTTCTGCCCTTCACCGCGCATCATTATTGCAGACGAAAGCGCATTTGTTGTCGGTATTATCAGAAACCGATATGACCCGCAAACCCGGAGGAACACGAGACACGCTGGCGTTATGGCCAAACCGTGGCGACCACTGGACAAACATCAACCCTGATCAATTCAATTCAACACAACAACATCCACCCTTACCATTCATTCCTACCCGGCAATTTGAAAAGACACCTCACCGGGAAATACGCTATCTTATTATGGTTCGGCAAAATGATATCGAGGAAGTAAAAACGCTTGCTGAATCTTTTGTGAGCAATATGATTGAACCGGCAGGCACTGTTTGGAACCTGGCGAATGACTCTTTTACTATTGCTTTCAAAGTGCTAAGAGATGCTTTTGCTTTTATTTCAGCAATTAGTGCCGCTCTTAAAAGCAAAAATCTTCTCCAGAACACCAGGATCGTTATTCATGTAGGTCCGGTATTGATAAAAGAAGGTGATTCAAATCCAATTCACGGAGACCAACTGGCGATAGTCGATCACCTGTCATCAATAGCAGTAGAGGGAAATCTATATGCAACTACTTCATTTGTGATGAGCGCGTTGCTTATGCCGGGTAATTATACGTTTGAATATGCAGGCCGTGTGGATATTCAAAAATTTTCTGTTCGTCAGGATTTATTCAGGATTCACGTGAATGATCATTAACAGCCGGTTGTTTCAATAATTAGCCAATGGAATTTCTATGTTTGAATAGATCACACTTTCTAAATGTGCTTCATTGGCTAATCGGCTAATCAACACATTGGCTAATTAATTAATCTTAGCTCGTTTTTTTAACTCACTGATAGGCATATTGATTTGTTTCCCAACCGGTTTTCCATCTCTATACGTAACCACTTTCAAACTCAATGCATCTTTAGGAACAGACATTGGTGTTGTGTACTTCGGATAGAAATTATCGGGATTGGATTCATCGAATGTATAATGAATATCAATTCCATCTACTTCTGTTGATAATTCAATTTGAAGATTACCTTTTGTATCTTTTTTAGGAATGAATATCGCATCATACATTGTTGTTGCATATTTCTTTTGGCCGGAATCAAATCGTTTAAAATGTTCTTCAACCCGACTTACAAAACCATCCCAATTCTTTTTCTCTTTTGGTGACCAAAGGGATTCACTAACAGCAAATGAACGTGGCCATGCCATATATTGAGCAGCGCGCATATTGGTAATTCGCTCTGTCCATAGGTTGGCCTGCCCGCCAAGAATCAATTCAGGGTTTACTCCATCAGGCACAGGTTCAAATTCGTATGCTTTGCTGAGTCTTACCATTCCGTATGTTTTTGGTTCTACGATGGGATCACTTTGGTAGAGATCGATGTACACATTTTGATGAGGTGACATAACAACTTTATGTCCCATGTTGGCGGCTTCAATTCCTCCTTTTATTCCACGCCAGCTCATAACGGCAGCGTTAGGGGCTAATCCGCCTTCGAGTATTTCATCCCAACCAATCAATTTCTTTTTCTTAGACTCAATAATTTTTTCAACACGTTTTACAAAATAACTCTGTACTTCATGCATGTCTTTTAGTTTCTCTTTCTTCATAAGTTGGGCAATGGCATCACTTTTCTCCCAAAAATTTTTCGGGCATTCATCACCACCCATGTGAATGTATTCGAATGGAAAAAGCTCAGCTACTTCAGTAAATATTTTATCGAGGTATTGATAAACAACTTCATTGGCAGGGCAAAGTGTGTTGTCAACGAGAGCAGTAAATCCTTTGGCATGCCAGTCAATAAACTTGTCGCCGGAGTTAACCTGGTATTGACCTGGAGTACAAGATACTTCCGGATATGATGCGACCATAGCCATGCTGTGTCCGGGAATATCAATTTCAGGAAGTACAGAAACAAAACGATCTTTTGCATACTGTACAATTTCCTTAATGTCGTCTTGTGTGTAAAACCCGCCGTAAGTTTTGGGTTCATCAGGTGTTGGCTTTGTAAAATTTCCCCAATCGCCAACACGTTCAGCGCGCCATGCGCCTACGGACGTGAGTTTCGGTAAGCTTTTTATTTCGATGCGCCATCCGTTGTCATCAGTAAGGTGCCAGTGAAACATATTGTATTTATAGAGCACCATCTCATCAATGAATTGCTTCACTTGTTCTTTAGTAAAGAAGTGCCGTGATACATCTAACATTAATCCACGCCAGGCAAACCGGGGATAGTCTTTTATTGTAGCGCAAGGCGCTTCCCACTTTACATTATTTACAATTTGTTTGCTTTCAATTTCAGGAGGGAGTAGTTGAAGGAAAGTCTGCACACCATAAAACAATCCCGCAGGTTCGTCAGCACGGATCGATACGGAATCTTTGTATACCGATAGAAGATATCCTTCCTTTCCTATTTCTGAATTTTTGGATTTTAAAAGGACAAGCCGGATTTGTGAAGAGCGGTCGTTGTTCTTAACACTATTTTTGAAACCCGTTGCTGTTGCAAGTTCAGCAGACAAATAATTTCCAATTTTTTCTATTTCAGCATCGCTTCCAAACAATCCAATGCTTGTAGATGCGCTAAGTTGAAAATTTCCTTCCTTCTCTTCTACAGATACAGGTTGTGGAATGATTGATATTTTTGTTTGTGCGTACGCGCCGCTTAATGCAGCAAGAAAGAAACCAGCTATTACCTTACCCTTCATGATAGATTGATTTTTTATAATCACTGAATTTACAGTGAATTAGGATAAAAAAATTTTGAATTCAAATTTAATACTATTGATAAGCAATGCGTGCAAAATACACACGATCAACGTTTGGTTTCTTTTAACATAAACCCGTAAGCTTCTTCATAGTGCCTGATCAGATTTTGCCAGTCAAAAATAGAAGAGTTATTCTCTACATTATTGCGCTGCATGATTCGCTCACGTCTTGTTTGCATTAAAAAATTGTACATCACATTGGTAAGTTGATTGGCAGAAAAATCGAATGTGCGTTTACCGCGTTCAATTACATTCAATCCATACTTTTCATGTTCAGGAAGATGATGTAACAAATAATCGCCAAACCCCGAAAGATCGCTGGTCACGGCAGGAACGCCGCTGGCCATACTTTCGAGTGGTGTATATCCCCATGGTTCATAATAGCTTGGGAAGATGCCCAGGTTACAACCGCGCACAAATTGATTATAATCCATCGGGAACAGTGGACTTGATGTAGTTACAAAATCAGGATGATAAACGATCTTGACTTTATCATTAGCATGATTCAGTAAATTTTTTTCTTTCAGGAAACGGAGAATTTCATCTTGTTCTTCATGTACAAGATTGTGCGTTACCACGCTGGGGTTCTTTTTCGTTTTCCATGCCTGGATGGTTCTTCGATAGCGTAACTTCCAGTATTCTCCAACAAACTCACTTAAATTAGGCAGGCGGTTGTCTTCCCGTGTTGTACTGGCAAAAAACAAACGCTTACCTACTTGCTCGGTAATTGCTTCACAGGTCTGCCGTATTTCTTCCATGATAGCGCGTGATTGCAGAACCTCGGGCTTAATGCTATGGAAGTCGCGTTTCGTAACAAAAAACATAACGACCGTGACATCTGCATTTTCAGCTTTTAGTTTTTTGTTCAGACGATGAAGCGCTTCAAGCGTGAGATCGAATCCTTTATTCTTGTATTCGTATCTGCCCGAAGTAAAGAAGTACATCGTCTTATCCAGGTTAAACGTATAGGAATGGAAGAAATGCCCCATTACAAACTGATGGATCTTATCTTTATGTATTGCGTGAAGATTTTGAAATTCGAATAAAACTTCAAAGCGTTCAATGTTTAATCCATTTGGAAAAATAAATTCAGGTTTTCGTTTCAACAAATGTTTGCATTCACGCGCCGTTACTTCACTTACGGTAGTTAAAATATCAGCATTCTTAGCGCACATAAATTCAATTCTTGCCTCAGTCTCTATACCAAATTTTTTTACTTCATCTTCCCATTTGAAAAAGGGCAGGTGTGCGTAAAACATGGGTGAGTTAATGGCGAGGTGTCGCCCGAGCTGTGTTGCATGCGTAGTAAAGACCGTCTTCACCGGCATTTTATCCCGCTTCATATCGAGAATGGGAAGTCCGGCCATCCATTCATGAAAGTGACCTAATATTGGTTTCTCTCCTTTTGTTAATTCAGACAACTCGTCGAAGAACAATTTTGTAAGAAAAGCAAAGCCAATGATTTGATCAACGAGCGGGTTGTTTGGAGGAGAACTGATGCCGTGATTTTTCCAAAGAAGATATTTGATGACGTTCATCATCTTGTCTTCTATTACGTTTGGATTAAAGAGCACGACGCGTGGCCTGCCGGTGACAAGCCATTCAGCGTAGTGAACATCATAACCTTTATTTCTTATATTCTCCGCAGCCTGACCAAAAATATCTGCAGTTTGATCAAGAGGTTCTAACTCGGCTAAAATGTTTTTGTTGACGTAAGGCCCAATCAAGCAATAATTAGTGCCCCAATTATCAACAATTACAGGGGCTTTGGATCGAATTACCGTATAGATTCCACCGACCTGGTTACACGCTTCCCACGATACTTCAACGAGTAACGCATCGGGAAATTTTTTTACAAGAGGCTTCGATCGTTTTGGCATTCTTCAAGTCAGATTGTCTGAAAATACTCAATTAAATCTATTAATTTATGTCATTATTTCTGGAAAAGTTTTTTCATCCCTGGTGGATTGCAATTTGATAAAAAGCAAAGTCGAGGATTGATATTATGAACTTTGAAAAATTCACCATAAAATCTCAGGAAGCGCTTCAAAAGTCGGCAGAGATTGCCATGAGCAATCAGCAACAGGCTATTGAACCCGGACATGTTTTGAAAGCCATATTACAAACGGATGAAAATGTGGTTTCCTTCCTGATCAAAAAACTAAATATTAACCATACCATACTGGATACAAAGCTAGATGAACTTATTCATTCCTATCCAAAAGTATCCGGACAGCAACCCTATTTGTCATCTTCCACGAACGCTCTACTACAAAATGCAGAGAAAGAGTTGCGTGAGTTTAAGGATGAATACATTGCTATAGAACATTTGCTTTTAGCGATACTGTCTTCAAAAGACAAGGCGTCGTCATTGATGAAGAGTGTGGGCTTTGAAAGGTCTGCATTGATAAAAGCTATTAAAGAATTGCGCGGTGGCGCTTCCGTAACCGATCAAAATGCTGAGGCTAAGTATAAATCGTTAGAACGTTATTCTAAAAATCTTAATCAGTTAGCGAAGGCGGGAAAAATTGATCCAGTGATAGGCCGCGATGAAGAGATTCGTCGTGTGTTGCAAATTCTTTCACGCAGAACAAAAAACAATCCTATTCTTTTAGGAGAACCTGGTGTTGGTAAGACTGCTATTGTTGAGGGATTGGCACAGCGCATTGTTGATGGCGATGTACCCGAAAATCTAAAAAATAAAATTCTTGTGTCGCTCGACATGGGGTTATTGGTAGCCGGCGCGAAATATAAAGGAGAGTTTGAAGAACGTTTGAAATCTGTTATCAAAGAAGTAACGGATTCAAACGGGCAAATCATTCTCTTTATAGACGAGATCCATACCTTGATTGGTGCAGGCGGAGGAGAAGGCGCAATGGATGCAGCTAATCTTTTAAAGCCGGCATTAGCACGGGGCGAGCTTCATGCAATTGGTGCTACCACGCTCAAAGAATATCAAAAGTACATTGAAAAAGACAAAGCACTTGAACGCAGGTTCCAGTCAGTAATGGTTGATGAACCTTCAGTGGAAGATTCTATCTCGATACTCCGTGGTATAAAAGATAAATATGAATTGCATCATGGCGTTCGAATAAAAGACGATGCAGTAATTTCTGCCGTTGAATTATCAAGTCGCTACATATCGGATAGATTCCTGCCCGATAAGGCGATTGACTTAATGGATGAGGCAGCGGCGAAACTTCGTCTTGAGATGGACTCTCTTCCGGAAGAATTGGATGAACTCAATCGCCGGATCATGCAATTGGAAATTGAACGTGAGGCCATTCGCAGAGAAAAAAATAAAGATAAGGAGTCCGTTTTAAGTAAGGACATTGCTGAATTAGTTGAACAAAGAAATTCGCTGAAAGCTAAATGGGAGGGTGAGAAGGAAGTTGTACATGGTATTCAGCGTGAGAAGGAGAGTATTGACAAATTCAGGTTTGAAGCTGAACAGGCTGAGAAGGCCGGTGACTACGGAAAGGTTGCAGAGATTCGTTACGGTAAAATTGTTGAGGCCGAGAAAAAACTGGAGGCACTCAACAAGCAGATGAAGGAGATGCAGGGTGAGCAATCCTTATTAAAAGAGGAAGTTGACAGCGAAGACATTGCTGAAGTAGTAGCAAAATGGACAGGCATACCGGTTTCAAAAATGCTGCAAAGTGAGAGAGAAAAACTCTTACATCTTGAAGAGGAACTTAGTAAACGTGTTGCAGGACAAGAGGAAGCAATTCATGCTTTGTCGGATGCAGTGCGTAGAAGTCGCGCGGGTCTACAAGATCCAAAGAGACCGATAGGTTCATTCATCTTCATGGGTACAACCGGTGTTGGTAAAACAGAATTATCAAAAGCGCTGGCCGAATATCTTTTCAATGATGAAAATTCGATGGTGCGCATTGATATGTCTGAATACCAGGAAAGACATTCAGTGAGCCGGTTGATTGGTGCACCTCCTGGTTATGTTGGTTATGACGAAGGCGGACAGCTAACAGAATCCGTTAGAAGAAAACCATACTCGGTTGTTCTACTGGATGAAATTGAAAAAGCGCACCCCGATGTATTCAACATTCTTCTGCAAGTGTTAGATGATGGAAGATTGACAGACAATAAAGGTCGTGTTGCCAATTTTAAGAATACAATCATCATCATGACAACAAACATCGGCTCACACATTATCCAGGAAAATTTTGAGAAGATCAATGACGAGAACTTTTTTGATGTAATTGAAAATACAAAGGATGAAGTCATTGCATTACTGAAGAAATCAGTTCGTCCTGAATTTGTGAACCGTATTGATGAGATCATTATGTTCAGACCATTGAGCAGGAAGGATGTTCGCAAGATTGTCGATATACAAATTGACCAGATGAGCAAGCGTCTGCAAGATGCCGGCGTAAAGATTGAAATAACCGATGCTGCACGTGAACGATTAGCCAAGCTTGGCTTTGATCCACAATTCGGCGCGCGACCATTGAAGCGAGTATTCCAACGTGAAATTCTAAATGAATTATCAAAGCAAATACTGGCCGGAAAAGTGCATAAGGATTCCGTGATATTGGTAGACGTGAAAAATGAGGTTGAATTCATCTTTGAGAATATGTCCGAGGGAGAACTGGTTTCGTAAATTTTGTTGTGTAAAAAATCTTTAAAAATATTTTCATTCGATTGAAACCATATGGCCAGGTGGGCTGTTTAATTGATAGGTTTAAGGATTGGTAAATCCGGTTCCAGCTCCGGAACCGGATGTTGGTTTGAGGGGTTTGGTTTTAAACGCTCTCCCGTTTCGAGTGATCGATAGCGGGAGGGCGTTTTTTGTTTAATCTCAACATTTTTATCTTCAACGGACTTTCTCGCGTCCTCATCATAACACATTCAATAAGATTGCTCAAAATCTTAGTAAACTTGCGCTCTTTATTTCAGTAAGGATGAAAAGAATATTCCTTTTAGCGCTGTTCATAACAGCCTTTATTAATAGTCATAGTCAGCAAATAACTCCCATTCCCTATTTCACTTACGGAAAAGGTCTTGGCATTACTTCACCAGACAGTCTCTTTATGCTAAACATCCGGTTCAGGATACAAAACCGGGTTGGGTTAACGACAGTAAGTTCAAGCGATTTTGAAATTCAGGAAGTAGAGGCACGCGTGAGACGACTTCGTTTGAGGTTTGACGGTTTTATCTACACAAAAAAACTCAACTACGTTATTCAACTTGCCTTTAGTCGCGGTGATATGGATTATGATGATACAGGTTTTCCTAACATCATCCGCGATGCCATGGTGATCTATAATTTCAATTCTCACTTTGGAGTGGGCCTCGGCCAGACAAAACTTCCCGGTAACAGGCAACGGATTACTTCTTCAGGCGATCTTCAGTTTCCGGATCGATCTATTGTTAATGCTACGTTTAACATTGACAGGGATTTTGGTGCACAAGTCTATTACAATAACTCCCTGAATGGATTTTATTATGTGCTAAGAGGTGCAATATCTACCGGTGAAGGACGAAATTTCAACACAACTGACAGAGGGCTTGCTTACACCGGGCGTGTTGAGCTTTTGCCCTTCGGAGCATTCACAAATGGAGGAGATTACTTTGAAGGCGATCTTGCCCGTGAGCCAAAACCAAAAGTTTCACTGGGACTTTCTTATTCAGCCAATAATAATACAAGGCGTTCAGGAGGACAATTGGGAAAGTTTCTTTATGAGCCCAGAGATATGACGACACGCATGGCTGACTTTCTTTTGAAATACAATGGATGGGCGCTTGCCATAGAATATTTGAGAAGGACATCACCGGACCCAATTACTGAAAATGCAGAAGGCGATAAAATTTATATCTACTCAGGCCATGGAGAAAATATACAAGGCAGTTATCTCTTTAAAAATAATTATGAGCTTGCTGCGCGATTTTCAGAAGTACGACCCGATCAGGTACTCTATGATCTTGAACCGCGGAGAAGAGCATACTCCATAGGAGCTTCAAAATACCTTAGAGGTCATCGTGTGAAATTTCAACTTGACTGGTCTTACTTAGAGGATCATTGGCTTGGTGGTGAAAATACAAATCCAAATTCAGACGCGTGGCAGGTGCGGTTTCAGATTGAGGCGGGGATTTAATTGTTTTTGCATGAGTGGGGTGGTAGTGCTTGTCGTGCAGTAGGCTTGTGGTGAAGAACACAAAAAGGGGGCTGGGGAAATTAAAGTATGATGAATGCAGTGTTAATAATAATTACGATTTTGGTAACGCTTGTTAATATGAGTTGTTCTCAGAATCGAACCTATCTTACAGGTGAGGAAAAGGCATGGAATCCATATAGGAAAGGGCAAATATTAGTATTTGGAACTCCGGAGGTACAGATACATTAGAAATAACTGCTGCTGAGGACAAGCAATTCCCAGATGGACTTGGTGCCTTACAGAATGAGCGGCTAAGAGTATTAGCAAGGCTAGATAACCAATCGATCTCAATAGAACCAATCGAAGTGAGGCTCCTGTACATATATTCTAAAACTGCTAAGTATTCAAGTAAAATTGATTTTGAACTTTCTATTGCGGACGGAGTTTTTTGGGGCAAAGCTTTTCCAATTGACGAGCTTGAGAAATATGCAGAGATATCATTTCAAACACTCTATGGGACATTCGATGATGTAATAATGATTGAAGATAATAGTAATCGAATTCTTGAAGACAATGAGATAACTACTATTTTTTGGAGTAAGTCTGTTGGATATGTTAAATGTGAAAAGAAAAATGGAACAACTTGGGAACTGATTAATATCATCAAGAAGATGTAAAATAAATAGATTAAGTTTTTGTCGTTTCAAACATCCCTAGCCGTTGTTTGTGTTGCGCGTTGAAGCGAGCATAGGGTGTCACCAACAATAGGCCTGTGCGCTGGAGTTGATGTGTGCGTTTCCTTCTTTGCATAAGTGTAGTGGTAGTGTTCATCGTGCAGTAAGCTTGTTGGTGAAGAACACCAACAAGGGCTGGGAGTCGAGTATGCAGATATAATGCAAGTTATGATTCAGAAACAAAGAGAATAAATGCAAAAAAGAAAAAATCAGATTGAGGTTGGAATAATTTGGATTCTGACACTCGTAATTTTAGCCTTGCCATCCTGCTACAAGAATATTGATACTTTTTATAATGTAAATAAGGGCAGCGTGCTTGGTGGAAAAACAAACAAGATCATTGATTACCCGGGTTTTACTTGCAACGGCTTATTTAGTTTGTATGGGAAGGAAGATGTGCTTGAAGGAATTTGCCTAACTGCTGAATTCAACAACAAGGGAGTAGTGATTAATTCATTTAACTTTTCAATTCACCCGCATAAGTTTGATGTGCCAGAACAATTTGATTCAATCATGATTGTGGATAAATCAACAAATACTAATGCTTCAGCCAGTTGGGAGAAGGCACTTGATAAAATAAATGAAAGCGAATTCTCAACTATTGTTTTTTATTTCCGGGATGATGTTCAGGACTATGATAGTTTGTATTTAGTTTATAATATTGGAATCAAGTATAATAATATAGACTCCCTTATCTCAGGTAAAGAAGTTTTTATTCGAGGGTCCTACAAGCAATCTTTATCTAGATAAGCAATAATACTCGCGCCGTTGTTTGTGTTGCGCGTTGAAGCGAGCGGTCACTACAAAATCTCGTTGACTATGAATTCAAACAAGAGGGCATACATCGCTAGGACGGATTACTTTAATGACCCATGGACTTGGGCGAAACGGACGTTTGTATTTCTATTTTTGATTGGTGTGACGATTTATTGGGAGTGGACTCATGAAGGAGTGTTACTTTGGAAGTATTTTGTGGTGCCGGTTTGCACTATCTTTATTTATTTGAATCCTAGAGATGATTTAGCCATTGATGACAAATACTTTTATCATCTCAGGAGATCACTTCTTTCAATATTTAATACGGTTAAAAAGTATGAAATTGACAGGATGAAGTACGCTAAATGTAGTGGCATATTTTCGCCGAATTTTGAATTTATTCATTTGTTGGGTTACGGTCACTCAAATTCGATTGAAATTTCCTTTGATGATGATTCTTCTATTACCTTAAATGTTTTAATCTATAAAGAGGAATTGATTTCATTGCTTGGTAAAGTCAATGAAATAATAAAGAGGAAGGAACTTACCAAATAAAAATAATTTCCAGTCTTTTCTGGGTGTGTTCTACTTTAAGCTTTCAGCTTCTACCGTATCCTCTCAACACCCAATCCCGCCTCATCCGAACAAGACATGTAACCATCTTTCAAAATAAAACCTCCTTTAACTATATCCTGCGCAAGGTCAAGGCTGCCGTCCAGGTCAATGTATTTTGTATTTTCACAGGCATAGGCGCAATGTAACGCTGCTGTTATGCTGACGATGCTTTCGTCATTGCATCCCCAAAAAAGATCTACGTTTTCTGTGTAGGCAATATCAGCAATCTTTAACGCCTGACTTATACCACCACATTTCATCAATTTAATATTAAAGATTCTTGCAGCAAGCGGAGGCTTGATGAGTTCCAGTGCGTTAGCGGGTGAGATGAGGGATTCGTCGGCGGCTATTTTTTCTTTGATAGCGCCAGGGAGTTTTTTCATTTCAGCTATCGCTTTTGCAGGAAGTGGTTGCTCGATCAATTCAATATCCAATTCAATTGTTTTGTGAAAGAACTCAATAGTTTGTTCTATCGTATATCCTTGATTGGCGTCAATGCGAATAATTACTTTATTACCATACACCTCGCGAAGCTTGACAAGACGCTCAATGTCTTCATCCAGATTTTTGCCCAGCTTCACTTTTAAAATTTTGAATCCATTTTTAATGTATTCACCAGCTTCACGTAACGTTTCATCAACATTTTTTATTCCTATGGTATTTGAAGTTGGCAGCGCTTTAATTTTCTGTCCCAGGAATTTTACTAACGGAATACCCAAAAATTTTGTGAAGGCATCATAAAGCGCAATGTCCAACGCTGCTCTGGCTGCCGGATTTTTAGGAAATTTTTTCCAGACATCAAAGATGAGTTGATTCAGTTCTCGTATATCTCGTCCAATCAAAAAGTCAAGGTTCTCTTCCTTCAGCGCAGTTATGCACTGTTGAAAACTTTCGCCCACCACATACTCACTGGGGTTACCAGCGCCGATACCAGTCAAACCATTTTCTAATGTTACTTCTACAAAAGCATTTCTTACTTCATCGACTGACTTAAAAGCAATCGTGTAAGGTTTTGTATTTCCCAGGTCAACATCAAATGATTTTATGGATTTAATTTTCATGCATTGAAATTTAACTTCGTGCAACTTGAAATTTCCTGATGAGGTTTTCGAAGATGGGTACAAGGCTTTCCAAGCCGTCTTCCAACGGCAATACAATTGGTATATTCAATTGACCTTTATTCTTTGTTGCATAGTCACGGGCTTTTTGTTCACCAACTTTTCCTGTGTTCAATGTTAAAGCAATGGTCTCACCACCGTATATTTTAATAAGATCTACCTCATCTTTTATATCAGGGATAAAAGCGGGATAATATTCCATGTCCTTATATTGCTTCCTTCCCGGGTCATGTTGTAGTACAACAAAATTTGCATCTGCAGAAACAATCCACTCTGCTCCCGCGGGACCACTTGGATTTCTTAGTGAAGATTGTCCTTCAATAAAAATTATATCGGGCTTGACTTCTTCGTAGCATGTAATAACGGCATGTTCCATTTCTCCGGATATAAAATCGTTTAATGTTGAATCAAAAATAAACCCATAGCGTGCGCCTTGCATCCAGCCGGTTTGCCCGGTGTAAATCATTTCTGCTTTATAACCGGCGTTTCGCATCACTTCAACAAGCATACGTGTAGTTGTTCTTTTTCCCAATGCACAGTCTGTTCCGAGCACAGCTATTTTCGGGCATTTCACTTCCTTTATCTTGCCCGACCAAAAGTGAAGATCTTTAACTTTCTTAGGTTTTCTAACATCAATAATTTCAAGTCCTTTTTCTTTTGCAAGTTCAGCCAGCTCATCAATGTCAGAAATGTATTCGTGTAATCCATTAACAAGTGATAATCCGTTTTCCAGTGCTTCTTTCAGCAGTGTTCTAAGCGACGGTGGAATAACGCCCCCCTTGGTTGCCACTCCAATAATTGCATACCCGGCTTTTTCCTTTGAGCGATCAATAAACTTATCGATGGAAGCATATACAGGAATTCCTCGCTGCTTACCATCCAATACTTCACCGGCATCGAGGCCTGCGCTTTTTTCATCGATGATACCAACAACAGAGAAACGATCTGATCCGCGTATTAATCCATGCGCAGTTTTAGCGTTTATACTATCGAGGTATCCGCCGGTAATAACAATGGCATTACTTTTTTGCATATAAAAGATTGAGCGTCAAAATTTCGATTAATAAACTGAGTTTTCAAACCTATTCCATAATTACTCAGTGGGTCGATCATATTTTAATTTGAATTCCGATAGGTCTGGAGATCTGGTACGATCACGTTTTAACTCATATTGGTATATCATCTGGCCGAGATTTTTCATAAAGGGATAGCCGATGGTCTCATAGTCATACACGCCATCATTGTAAATATTATTCGTGTTGCAATCGATAACAGTGGATAGCATGAACTCTACATTATGGTCGAAGTCTACAACATAAGCGTTGTCAATCATAAAACCGTAGGCATTGCCAATCTTGTTGAAGATACGGATGTGGGATGGTATGTTGCTCTTGTCTTCACCGAAGAGTAAGAATTTACAACTGGCATCATAGTACGTAGTATCCTTATAATAAGGAGGAAAGGTTGTTTCTCCCGGCAACTGCGACATGTATTGCAATACAAATCTTCTATCCTCCTCATCTATCATGAAACGTTTTTCTGCAGCAACGGCATTGGGAAATATTATCGCTTTCAAAATTTCTTGTTGATCTGTCAGATGAAAGAAATTTTTATAGGTAAAATCAAAGGGTTCGTAAACAATGCTATCATCTACCATATATGCTGTTCCTTTTAAAATTTTTCCTGGCGGTAAGATGGAATCATTATTCACCAGCATGGGCTGAAAAAATATTGTCGAATCATTTTTGACAAACCTGACAGCTTCTGTATGGCGATTTTGATCAGGCGACAAAAATCTTTCAAGCCGGTGAAGGATTCGGGCGTGATAACCTTTCTCATGCAATTTTTTGTTAAACTCTTTTTGACCTAAAAATTCATACAGCCGATTAAAAGCGTCGTTGTCACTTACCACCAAAATTTTCTTAGCATAGTGAGCGATGGAAGGTAAGCCATCTTCTGAAGTAGAATCCGCTTTGACGGAAAGCTGCCCAGCGTAAACGCTATCGGAGAACATGGGTGTGAATTTGTTAAGACCGCGCACATTCAGTTGCCGGAGTTTTTCCAGCGACAGCAGAACTGCGGGTAATTTTACTGTAGATGCAGGATAGAAGTACCGGTTTGTATCAACGTTGAAATAGAAAGATTTGAAATGAGGCTGATTGTTCTCATCGCGGTTAATCTGGGTGTAAATAATCTGTGCCTCATAAAATTCAGGGTTTTTCAGAAGTAATTCGAATTGGCCGGAATTTTGTGTCATCAGATTAAGAATCAAATGATCATCCTCCTTAGGCATAGGATTACACGCATAGATGACCAGAACCAGTATTATCGTTTTAAGTTTGTTCATAGGCACACATGAAGTTGTAAATTATTATATCTTCCTTCATTCATGTATATTATTTAATTAAATTTAATTATGGCAAAAGCATCTATGAAAATCTTCTGGCTTGTCATCTTTTTTGTATTTGCATGTTCACTTGCTCATTCTCAATCATTGGTAGGAACATGGCAATTAGTGAGACAGACCACTTGCCTGAGCGATGAGTTGGGAGGAGAAGATCCGGAGACAGATGAACTCGTTACCGATATGCAGAGCCGTTCCAGCGGTACAGCCAGTGTGATCAGATTCAAAGACAATACAAATGGTGAAGAGAACATTCGCATGTTTGATTCCCGAAAGTCTACAAAGCTTAACAGTTTTCTTTACAAGTTTGATGGTAACACATTGCATTTGCTTGATAAAAAATCCAGACTTCTATTAGGTTCTTATACCATTGAGAGTTTCACCGCCGATTCGTTAATTTTTTCTAACGCAGCTCGAGCTTGTGAAACGAGAGTCTTTGTTAAAGTAAGCGAGAAGAAATAAAGTATTTACTCTTTTTGCTTTACGCTTTGTGCTTTTCGCTTTTTTTCTTCTAAGTTTACATCAGGATTTTAGGTTCTTCCTTTGCCAACAACATTCGGAAGATTAAAAGGGAATACCGGTGCAAGGCCGGAGCTGTCCCCGCAACTGTAGTCCACATTTAAGTTACTGATACTCTTAGGCCACTATCGTCACAATGTGAAATGGGAAGGCATCAGTAATGTGGAAAGCCAGGAGACCTGCCAACAATCCGTATTGAAAATTTTGACTTTCGGGTGAAAGGTTGGATGTATCTAGCAGCTTAGCTGTCTCGTTACAAATCTGGTTTTAACCCTGTCGCATTTTAAAGTTTATGAAACTGCGATTAGGTATTTGTTTTTATTTAGCCCCTCTCACATGGGCATTAGCACAACAGATGGATTCTGTTGTGCTAAACCCTGTTGTGGTATATGGCATCGCTGAGGAAAAGTACCTGGCTGGATCTTCCGTTACAGTCCTTGACTCAGCCATGCTTTCAGAACAATCTTCCCGTCATTTGGGTGAATTTCTTTCCTTTGAATTACCCATTTACTTCCGCAATTACGGTAGTGGTATGCTATCGGGTATCAGTTTACGTGGCACTTCACCTCAACATACTGCTGTACTTTGGAATGGAATAAACATCAACAGTTTTTCTTTAGGCCAGTCTGATTTCTCGATATTACCCGGCGTGGCCTTCAGCCAGGTTAAAGTGCATGAAGGTGGAGGGAGTGCCCGCTATGGAAATGGGGCCTTTGGAGGAACGGTGCTGCTAAATACTTCTTCCAGTCAGAGTAGCCCTTTAACATTTATACAGGAAGCAGGAAGTTTTGGAAGATTTTTCACAGCATTGAAAGGAAACGTTCATGCTAAACAGTGGGATTTTTCTACTAATGTATATCACGTTCAGTCGCAAAATGATTTTCCGGTTCAGGCTACTGATGAACGTCAGCAACACGCGGCGTATCATCAGGAAGGGATTGTTCAGGATATAAAATTTCAATGGTCGCACGCGCGAAGCCTTGAACTTCACTACTGGTATCATCAAAGTGATAGGGAAATTCAACCTCCAATAGGGCAGGTTAACAGTAGCGATGAACAACAAGATCAGAGTCACCGGTTACTGGTTGAGTATAAACAATACAATCGGGGTGGTGCGCTGTTGATAAATGGCGGATGGGTGAATGATGTAATAGTTTACAACGGTGACAAAAGTGAAGTACAACGTTGGGTAAGCACTTTAGATCATCAATTCACATTTAAAAATGGAATTCACACACAGGCTGGAGTAAACTTCAATCACATTCTTGGTGATGTCAGGAATTATGAAAACGGAGAAGCCATTGAAAATCGCGGCGACATTTATGCTTCCGGTCAACGTGATTTTGGTAAACGGCTTTCAGTTGCCATTAACTTACGCCAACCCTTTGTTGAAAATATAACCTGTCCTTTTCTTCCGTATGCGGGCGCTGAATATGCATTGATCAAACATGATTTGCATCAGCTCAGCCTGCGTGGAAATATTTCTAAAAATTTTAGAGTACCAACACTTAATGACCGGTACTGGCAAAATGCAGGAAACCCTAATCTGCTTCCTGAAACCAGCAATGCCGCAGAGGCAGGCGTGCGATGGAAATATCAAGCTATGGAATGGAATGCTGCTGCATTTACCCAGTTGGTTTCAAACTGGATTCAATGGGTGCCGGGAGAGGGAGGTGTTTACCGTCCGCGGAATGTGAAGGAAGTACGAGCCCGGGGTTTGGAATTTAAGTTAGTATTGAAGAAAGCATGGACAGATGCGCTCAATTTATCAGGCACAATGTCCTATCAACTAACGGAATCAGTTACAACCGAAGCGCCGCCCAATGAACAATATACTATTGGTAAGCAATTGATCTACACACCCCGGCATACAGCCAATGCACACGTAATACTAAACTGGAAATTGTGGTCGACAACATTAGGCACACAATACAGTGGTAAACGATATGTTGATTTTTCAAATGCCGAATTATATGCGCTCGATCCTTTTGTGTTAATGGATATTTCCCTTTCGAGGGAATTGGAATTTCAACGTCATCGTTTCGATTTAAGATTCACCGTAAAAAATATTCTCAATACAGATTATCAACTGTATTCAGGAAGAGCACAGCCGGGGAGAAATTTCAATTTTCAATTAATGTATCAACTAAAAAACAAGCAATAAATTTATGAGCTACTTTAAAGCAAAACTGAACACTTTAGCAACCCTATTTCTATTTGTTTTTATTCTTGGGTGTGAGTCAGACGATGATAATAAACCAACTTTTAGAAATGGCGTTTTTGTTCTGAATGAAGGTGGGTTTGGATCAGCGAACGCGACATTAACCTTCTACGATCCTGAAAGTTCAGGTGACCCACAAACTATTCTTAAGGATAAGAGTGGCGCCTTTTGGGGAGATGTACTCCAATCAATGACGTTTGATAATGACAAGGCTTATCTTGTTCTAAATGGAAGTAATAAAATTGAAATTGCTAATGCCTCCACACTTGAATGGGAAAGCTCGTTGTCGTTCCCGGACCTTGACAAGCCGCGTTACCTTTCAGTAATAGACAACAAAGCCTATATCAGCGTGTGGGGTCCTTATGATGAGTTTTATAGTCTAATTGATTCATATATACTGGTGGTTGATCTGAACACAAAAACTGTGGTGGATAAAATTGACACCGATGAGGGTGTTGAACGATTGCTGTATACGAGTGACCGGTTGTTTGCTTCCAATTATAATTTTGGAGCTTCAAGCACATTAGCTGTTGTTGATCCTGGAACAAATGATTTAATCGATCAGCTTGAACTAACTGCCGGTCCTAATGGATTGGTTGTTGATAAAAATGGAAAACTCTGGGTGATTTGTACTGGAACCTATGCGGGCAATGATGGAATGCTTTATCGCATTAATCCTTCTACACTTAAAATTGAAGACTCATTTGAACTGGGTGCGAATCCTGGGGGAGATCTTGCTATCTCATCCGATAAAAATACTTTGATCTATAATGTAGGTAGTTCCATTTATAAAATGTCTGTCACCGATGATGCAGCTCCCAACGAAACCTGGTTTGATGCCGGGGATGTAACAACCCTTTACGGATTAAATACGGATCCGTCAACAGGTGACATTTATATTACAGATGCACTCAATTTTGCAACAGCAGGTAAAGTGTATGTTTATTCAAAGGAAGGAGACTTTAAAAATTCATTTGATGCAGGAATTAGTCCTACGGAGGTTGTGTTTCATTAATTCAGTTCACGGTTAACCGATCACAGTAAGTGCATTACCTGGTGGTTCGTGATCTAAATATGTCAATGATAAAAACACAGTTACCTTCTGAAGATTACTATATCGAAAACGGTCTGTTCGTTTTTACGCGAAGCTATCATCTAAAACGTGGCTATTGTTGCCAAAGTGGTTGCAGGCATTGTCCTTATGGTTACGATAAAAGCAAGAAGCAAGTGGTGAGTGTTAGCTGGAGCGGAGGAAAAGATTCTGCTTTTGCTCTTCACAAAATTTTACTTTCAGGGGAATATAAAGTAGCAAGTCTTCACACGGTAATTGGAGCGGATACGAGGCGTGTTGGTTTGCATGGTGTACGGGAAGAATTAATTGAAGCGCAGGCAAAGGCGCTGAACCTGCCGTTGAAAAAATTATACCTCAAAACTTCAGACAATCATGATGCTTACACTTCATTGATGAATTCTTTTTATAACCAAAGCAAAAAAGAAGGAATTGAAGCGATTGTATTTGGTGATATTTTTTTGGAAGACTTAAAGGAATACAGAGAGCAGCTTTTGCATGAAGCGAAACTGCTCCCTGTCTTCCCTATTTGGAAATTGGATTCAACACGTATCATACAGGATTTTATTAATGCCGGATTCAAAACGTTAATTTGTTCTGCTGATGCTTCGCTTTTTGGTCAGCAATATTTAGGCAAAACAATTGATCATACTCTTCTTCAGTCATTTCCTAAAGAAATTGATCCGTGTGGTGAGAATGGAGAGTTTCACACATTCGTTTACGATGGTCCGATCTTCAACAGAAAAATTGAATTTGATTTGAAGGAAGTTGTGAATCGTACGTATTCGTTCAAAAAGAAAAATCAGGATGGTACCATCAGCGAAGTTAATTCGTCTTTCTGGTTTCAGGATTTGTTACCCCGTATAGCATCCTGATAGGCATCCATTAAAAGACGTGCCGCTCTGCTTACAGGGATTTCTTTTTTTCGAACTTTATCTTCTGCCTCTTTCATTATGACATTGAGGTTGTGCAACCGTGAAAAATCCTGAAGCAATAGGTGATTGAAGTAATCGTGCAGCCACTTTATGTTTTGTTGTTCCCGGTTTTCTTTAAAAATTCCGGTTTGCTTCGAAAGTAAATGATAGTCAAGAATCATTTTCCAAATTTCATTTATACCTTCATTTTTTATTGCTGAGGATAACATAACATTTACCTCCCACGATGTTTGTGAGGGAGGCAGAAGGTGAAGCGCGTGTTGATATTCTGCCTGTGTTTCTTTGGCTTTCTTAATGTTGTCGCCATCTGCCTTTGTAATTACCAGCGCATCCGCCATTTCAATAATCCCTTTTTTCAATCCCTGCAATTCATCACCTGCGCCGGGAAGCATAAGCAGCAAGAAAAAATCTACCATGTCTTTTACACTAACCTCAGATTGCCCAACGCCCACAGTCTCTATAACTATGACTTCATAACCAGCGGCTTCACAAAGCAAGATGGCTTCCCTTGTTTTATGGGTAACCCCACCGATGGAAGAACCGGCTGAAGAAGGACGAATAAAAGCCAAATCACTTTTTGAAAGTTCTTCCATTCGTGTCTTATCACCCAGTATACTTCCTTTGGTGAGTTGACTGGAAGGATCAACGGTGAGTACTGCAATTTTTTTTTCGAGCGATGTTATGTATTTACCGAAAGCTTCAATAAATGTGCTTTTACCAACACCCGGCACACCGGTTACACCAATGCGAATAGAGTTGCCGGTGGCTGGCAGAATTTTATTAAGAAGTTCGTCTGCTAAGTACTGGTCCTCCGGCAATGTGCTTTCAGCTAATGTAATGGCCTGGGCTAAAATGACTGGATCACTTTTAGTTATCCCGGTATAGTATTCTTGCAAGGTAAGCCTGGACTTCAACGTGATTTGATTTTGGTTTTTGAATTTACTTGATGAAATTTCAGAATGAAGCGATTAATCATAAAGGGCTTTGCTGTTACCTTCATTGTCTTCTCCACCATGTGGGGTCTTTCAAAGTTAACGGATTTAAAATTATTCAACGCCTTCGACCCCATTTCTCAAGCATTAGATGAGTTTGAATTAACGGATTGGGTATTTTCAACATTAAGACCTGAGCCCATGCCAGATGAACGAATCGTTATTGTCAATATAGCTCCAAATCGAAGAGCCATTGCAGAGCAAATTCGAATTATCAGTCAACATCATCCCAGGGTAATTGGTATTGATAGCTTTTTCTATTGTGAAGGCGGACTTACTGATACCCTTAATTGTCCTCAATTGTTGGATACACTGGGCAATCTGCTATTAAGCAATGCCATTCAGGAAGCAAAGAATGTAGTGCTGGTATCGCGGTTACTTCAAACCGATTCTCTGGCGCATAAAGACGCAATTGATGTTTATGATTCAATTGAATTTTCAGATGAGAAGTTTCGTGTTAATGCCGAAAGTGCTTTTGCGAACTTATTCACGGGTGCAACCTATGAGGAAGATGTTAAAATTTGCAAAACCTTTGCACCGAAAATTGAAGTTAACGGAAAGGAAGAGATCGCTTTCGCTACAAGAATTGTCATGAAGTACGACTCCACCAAAACACTAAAACTTTTAGCGCGCAATAAAGAGGAAGAAATAATAAACTTCAGGGGAAATGCGGAAATACCGGATGTAAAGATTCGAACACAGCGGGAGAAAATGGAAAGTTCTGCCGAGTTTCATGTTCTTTGTTACGCCCTGGATTGGCCACAGCTATTTAACGGTGAGTATTTGCCCAGCATGTTTGAAGATAAGATTGTTATTATCGGATTCTTAGGCGACTACTACGGAGATCCATCGTGGAGTGATAAATTTTTTACGCCGCTTAATTCGAAGGTTGCCGGCCGGGCAAATCCTGATATGTTTGGCGCTGTGGTTCACGCAAATATCGTAGCAATGATCTTAAACGAAGATTATGTTAATGAGCTGCCCGAATGGTTAAAGTACACAATAGCGCTCATCGTGTGCTTTCTTAATGTATACCTTTTAAATTGGGTTGACCGGAGATTCCCTATTTGGTTTGATGCTTTACAGGTTGTTATTCAGATTATTGAAATCATCGTCGTATCAGCAATGATTGTTTTGGTTTTTGCCATGTTTAATTTCAAACTCGATCTGGCACTTACTCTTGTTGCACTTGCCCTTGTTGGCCCATGTTTTGATGTATACAAGAGCCTTGAAAAGACCCTGATAAAGAAGTTCAGGAAATCGCAACCGGTGTTATCAACTAATGATGTCTGATTTTCTTAAATTTGATATCTCAGGTTGAAGATCACCCTATATAAGTCTCTGTAATTTGAAAGACCATGTTGGGCGGAATAGTGAAATGGGGTCTTTGCAATGATTCACACATTGAAATTTTTAATAACCCATGAATACTCAAAAACTGACCTTTTTCCTCACTGCAATGGTGCTATCAACAGCGGTATTCAGCCAGGAATATGCTTTTAAGGTGTTGGCGAACAAAGGTCCGAATGAATTTAAGTCCGGAAGCGGATGGCAGCCACTGAAAACAGGGGAAAGTCTGAAGGAAACAGATGAATTGAAGCTTTCAGAAAATGCATATGTAGGATTAGTTAGTGCCAAAGGCAAGCCAATGGAATTGAAGCAGGCCGGTAATTACAAAGTAGCCGATCTTACTGCTAAAGCAAGCCAGGGAACCAGTGTATTAAATAAGTATACAGATTTTATTCTGAGCAGTAACTCCGCTGAGGCGAAGAAGAATCGCTTAAGTGCAACGGGTGCCGTTCATCGCGCTGTGGAAAAAACAGCTATAAATCTTATCCTCCCACCGAATCAATCTTCCGGGTTGTATAACAACAAAGCTATTATCCGGTGGGACACAAAAGCCAGTGGCCCCTATGTTGTAACCTTTCGTAATTTGTTTGACGATGTTCTCGATAAAATTGAAACACCTGAGAATATATTGGAGATAGACCTCGGCAGTAAGAATTTTGCAACTGAAAATGCCATACTCCTTGAAGTAAGTGCAAAGGCTGATCCTAAGGTTGTTTCAGAGCAACACTTAATAAAGAAGTTGACTTCTTCACAACAGGAAAGTATAAAAAAGTTACTGGATGAAATACAAGGAACGGTAAGTGAACCTACCGCCTTGAATAAATTGATCCTTGCTGGATTTTATGAAAATAATAACCTTATTATTGATGCCATGACATCATACGAAGAGGCTATTGTTCTTGCTCCTGATGTTCCTACATACAAGGAAGATTATGATGAATTTCTTATCCGGCATGCTTTGAAGAATTGATTTCTTTTTATAATTCCTAAATCAATAATGCAAATCAGAAATCTTGGATTAGACCTTCCCTCGTACTTATTTCATAATGCTTCAATCACTTTCTCTATGATGTCGCAGCATTCGTGAAGCTGTTCTTCTGTGATTACAAGGGGTGGTGCTAAACGAATAATGTTGCCATGTGTCGGCTTGGCAAGTAAACCATTCTTCATTAATAGCAGGCAAATATTCAAGGCACTATCACTTTCCGGTGTATCATTCACCACGATGGCATTCAACAATCCTTTACCGCGCACTAATTTTATTTTATCTGTCTTTTTAATTAGCGCATTCATTCGCTCGCGGAAAATAAAACCAAGGCGGTAAGCATTCCCGGCAAGCTTTTCGTCTTTCACTACTTGCAATGCTTCCATGCAAACAGCAGCAGCCAATGGATTTCCACCAAACGTTGATCCATGTTCTCCAGGTTTTAAAACCAACATAACATCATCATCCGCCAACACACAGGATACCGGCAACACACCGCCAGACAATGCTTTACCAAGAATAAGAACATCTGCACGAACCTCTTCATACTCGGCAGCAAGCATTTTGCCGGTTCGTGCAATTCCTGTTTGAATCTCATCCAGGATGAAAAGTACATTATGCTTGGTGCAAGCTTTTCGCAATGCCTTAAGATAGCCGTCGTCCGGCACAAAAACACCAGCTTCGCCTTGAATGGGTTCAATCAATAGTCCGCAAACATTTGGATTGGCTAACGCCTTCTCCGCTGCTTCGACATTGTTATATTCAATGATCTCGACGCCTGGCATGAACGGACCAAAACCTTTACGCGCCATTGGATCAGTTGACGCTGAAATTATCGTTGTTGTTCTTCCATGAAAATTCTGAGTGGCAAATACGATCACAGCTTGGTCTTCTGCGATTCGTTTTTTTGTATAGCCCCACTTGCGCGCAAGCTTGATAGCCGTTTCAACTGCTTCCGCACCACTGTTCATGAAGAGCGACTTCTGGTAACCAAATGTTTCGCAGATGTATTTTTCTGCTAATCCCAGCTTGTCATTATGAAAAGCCCGTGATGTGAGCGTGAGTTCTTTTGCCTGTCCAATCAAAGCATTGATGATTCTCGGGTGACAATGTCCTTGATTCACGGCGCTATAGGCAGATAAAAAATCGTAGTAACGTTTGCCGTCAACATCCCACAAAAACACGCCTTCGCCCTTGTTTAAAACAACGGGTAGTGGATGATAATTGTGAGCGCCATATTTGTCCTCCAATGCTATGGCACTACTTGAAGTGATAACGTCAGTCATTTTATCTTTCTTGCTACTCAATTTCCAAAGTTAACCATTTTCAGGGGAATGGTTTTGATGACAATTGACACAGCTTGTCAGAACATATCATCGTTCCGGATTAATTCTCTTAGCAAAGACGCAAATAAGAAATAACTTTACCCTCATTATGGAAATAGCTCTGATACTTACGGGAATAATTGTAGGCTGCATTGCGGGTTGGCTAATCGCAAGGTTTAAGTCGGCCGCTGATCAACAAGCCTCTTCATCAGAAGTGTTGATTGAAAAAGAAAAAAACAAAGTTCTTACCGAGCAACTGGCTGAATTAAAGAAAACCATCGAGGCCGAGCGTGCTAAGGTGCTTGAATTAAATAATGAGCTTGCCACGGCCGAGGCAAATTATCGAAACCTGGAGGAGAAACTGGAGGAAAAACTTGAAGATAACAAAATGCAACTTGGCGATCTTCAGGAAAAGTTTACAACACAATTCAAAAACCTCGCGAACGACATCTTCGAAGAAAAGAGCAAGAAGTTTACGGAACAAAACAAGACCAATATTTTTGACTTACTGAAACCCCTGGGTGAAAAGATCACTGAATTTGAAAAGCGCGTTGACCAAACGCATAAGGATTCAATAGAGAAGAACGCTGGACTTTTCAATGAACTTAGAAATTTAAAGGAGCTAAATGTTCAGATGAGTGAAGACGCCCGTAACCTGACGAGAGCATTAAAAGGGGATACAAAAACACAGGGTGCCTGGGGTGAATTGATTTTGGAAAGTATCCTCGCCAAATCGGGCCTTGAAAAAAATCGCGAGTATGTAGTGCAGGAGTCTTTCACAACATCAGAAGGAAGACGGCAACAACCGGATGTAGTTGTTCATCTTCCAGACAAGCGTCACATCATTATTGACTCAAAAGTTAGTTTAACAGCCTATGATAGTTATGTGAATGCCGAGACCGACGTTGAACGGGATTCTTATGTGAAAGCCCATCTGCAATCCATTCGCCAGCACATGCGTTTACTCTCCGATAAAAACTACCAACGCAATTACAGTGACAATGGACTTGACTTTGTGATCATGTTTATTCCATTGGAACCTTCTTACCTCATGGCGATTCAAAATGATCCCGATCTTTATGTGGAAGGACTGGAAAAGCGAATCGTTTTTGTGAGCCCCACTTTATTGTTACCATCACTCCAATTGATCAAGAACGTATGGAAACAAGAGTATCAAAACCGTCACGTAATTGAAATTGCCAAAAGAGCCGGAGATTTGTATGACAAGTTTGTTGGCTTTACGGATGACCTGCTTATGCTTGGCCGCCACCTGGATTCCTCCAAAAAGTTTTATGAAGAGTCGATGAAGAAGCTTTCCGTAGGAAGTGGCAATATTGTGAGCAAGGTTGAACATTTGAAGAAGCTGGGCGCCAAAGCAGATAAAGCCATCGACGCAAAGCTGCTCAGCCGGGCAGAAGATCAGGGCGATTTGTTTGAATAACAAGGATTAAAAATCAAGCACCCCAAAAGTGGAAGAACAAGGTATGTTTAGATCGATGAATTGAAATTTCGGAGAAGCATTGACCCTTATTATATTATAGATTTTAAAACTTTCGCTATCAGAAGTAAGGTAGTATTCAATCGAGGGTTCCACATCGGCCTGAGCAAATAACTTGGAATTATTTTTCGGTCTTTAATTTGAAGAACTTGCTTATTCTGGAATACTACTCTTGCAAACTCTCCCGTCCTTTTTGCATGATTAAGATTAAATGGAATTATCTGCAGATTCCTAAGTGGCAATTCATGAACATCTCCTCCCACACAATATTCTGCAATTGAAATGGTACTAAATCATCATTGCGATTTCTTTATGAATAAAGTACTTAAAATACCCTTCCGCATTCTTAAATAAAGGATCCTGGTCATTTAAAAATCGGAGAAAGAAACTGGTATCAAGCAAAACACCTTTATTCATCATAACCTCCTCTGACCTCTCTTAACCAGGTATCTGGGTCAATACCTCGTAGCCAGGAATTCTTCGCTTTCTCTCTTAAAGATGTTAGATAGTGCTCATCGTATTTTGGTAAATAATCCAGAAGTTCGACGAACTTTAGGTTTGATGTGTCTACCTCTCCGGTTTCAGAATGTTGTTTCCCCACGGCTCGAACACCAAAATTTTTATACAACAAATTATCCTCATATTTTTCTAAAAATGAAATAGGAGTTTGAATGCGAACAACACCCAGTTCTTCAGTTACCACATGGATGTTTGCCTTATCTTTTCCCCCTGCATTGGTAACTTTTCCATAGAAATAAAACTCAGCATCAACCCAAAGAGCCTCTGTCCGGAGAAACCTGGTTGATTTATCAATAGTTAATTGGTTTGTTTTCTCAAGTGAAGTTTTAATTGTGAAAGAATAATTTGTCTTAGTCGCAAACTGCTGGATATTTTCAAAGGCTTTTGCCGTAGGAAGATCTAAGAAGTCTATGTTTTGAACTTGACTGAGCTGCCCTACTATGGCATTAAATCCAATTATATACTGAATAGAAGTCTTAAAAAGGTGCCTAACAGAACCCTCTTCAATCTTGTAACTTATAGTAGGACGGTCTTTTTTATCACCAGGATAAAGAAGATTCTCTGCGCTCTCAAGAATTGGTATGATTTCCCTTATATCAAAATTATCGGGCGATAAATCTATATTTCCCTTAAAGCCAGAAACTCGTATTTCGATAAACCCAAGTTTGTCCATTTTCAAAGATACTAAAAAATACAGGCGACCTAAGGCCACAATTCATTTCCAAGCGTAGAAACCAACAAGAAAACCCATCTTAACTCCACTTAACGACTTCCTCCCAACAATTTCTTTGCCCTTCTATAAAATGGTTTGACATTTGCCCGTTACTTTTGTAAAACCATTATTCATTTGGCCAGGGCTAAGAAGATCTTCTTTTATTTTTTACTGGCAGTAGGCGTTATGTTCATTACCCTGACTGCAACGGTCTTCTATTACAAAGACAGGATCATCAATGAATTTATTCGCGAAGCCAACAAGAATCTTAACACGCCGGTTAAGATCGGTAAAATGAATGTATCATGGTTTGCTGATTTTCCCAATCTCTCTATAGTTTTCAATGATGTTTATGTCGAAGATAGTCATCCTGGGCTTTACCCACTCTTAACCGCGAAAGTTGTCTCCTTTCAATTGAATGTTATTGACCTCTGGAATGGCCAATACAATGTAAAAGGATTGAAGATCAGCGACAGCGAAACCAATCTTAAGATCAATGCAGAAGGTGTGAATAATTATACCATTGCAAAAGAAAATCCTGATGTCAAAGGCGGGTCTATAAGTTTTGAATTAAAGAATGTCACACTGAAAAATACAAGAGTACACTACGTTGATATTGAAGCAATGCAGGAATACTCATTTCAAAGTGATGATCTTGCAGCTTCTATTAAAACGGCGAAAGACATTTATAACATTGATGCAGATGGCGACCTGACGACAGAAAAAATAAAGGTACGCCAGGTGGAATTGTTTGCGGGGAAAAAATTTAAGGTGAAGGCCAATCTTATCTATGATGACCTGCAAAGAATTCTTTCCATTAATCCTTCCACACTCACCTTAAGAAATTCAATTTTCAATATCAAAGGTGAATACAAATGGAAAGAAAAGACTTATGTCGACCTTTCTACAGAAGCAAAGGACACTGACATTCAAACGTTGCTTTCTCTTCTCCCCGAAAAAACAGCAAGGAGTTTTGAGAAATATAAGAGCAAGGGCGATATGTACTTTAAAGCAAAGTTGAAGGGAGAGATAACGAAGAAGACAAGTCCTTCCTTATCAGTGGAGTTTGGCTTTAATGACGCAACGCTCTTTCATCCGGATTACAAGTCGCGAATTGAGCATGCAACAATGGAAGGATCATTTGCCAGCAGCGATGTTGCTGATCCAGGAAAAGCCGTCCTCATTTTAAAAAATATCCGGGGAGAATTAAACGATAAGGCTTTCACAGCAGATCTAACAGTTAAGGATTTCAAGGACTCTGATGTACAACTGAGCTTTAAAGGAGAGCTTGACGCAGCCGCTGTGTTTGATTTCTATCCGGTAGAAAATATTAAAAGTGTTCGGGGCAGTCTTATGGCTAACCTCGATTTTAAAGGAAGACTTTCCTTGCTGAAGAGTCGTGCAACAGCAACGAAAACCTCTACCCGCGGATCCGTTACATTGAATGACCTTTCCCTTTTGTATGGAACGAATAATACCCTGGTAAAGAATGTCAATGGTGTGTTGCAGTTCAACAACAATGACCTTGCCCTCAGCGATGTAACGGCACAGGTAGGCAACAGTGATTTTAAATTAAATGGCTTCTTTAAGAATGTAATTACGTTTCTTCTTTTTGAAGATCAACCTATCGGGATAGAAACTGATTTGCGGTCTAATTTCATCGACCTTGATCAGCTCTTCGCGCTTGGGTTTGGAAAAGGCGGTAAAGAGAAATCCGGAGAATATGAGTTTACTATTTCACGCAATATCAATCTTAATTTCAATTGCGATATAAAAGGATTGCGCTACAAACGTTTCAACGCTCAAAACGTGAGAGGAGATCTATTGGTAAAAAATCAAATGGCTGTGTCAAGGAATATCCATTTGAAATCCATGGGAGGAGACATGACTTTTTCGGGAATTGTTGACGCTAAAAATCCAAAGGCTATTGCTGTTACCAGCACATTCAAACTCAATGGCATTTATGCCGACAGTGTATTTTATGTGTTTGAGAATTTCGGACAAACGTTTATTCAGGATAAGCATTTGAAGGGGCAAGCCTACGCTGATGTGAACATGGAAATGGCGTTGAATCAAAACTTAAAACTATTTTCAGAAACGCTCATTGCAGACATTGGCGTTGTGATCAGAAATGGTGAGCTGAATAATTTTGAACCCATTAAAAAACTAGGCAAATACCTGGACGATGAAGGGCTTAACAAAGTGAGGTTCTCTGATCTTAAAAATGAAATCCACATTGAAAAGAAAACCATTTATCTACCGCAAATGGAAGTGCGCACCAATGTCACCAACATCAACATTAGCGGAACACACACGCTTGATCAGCGAATTGATTACAGAGTGGTAGCGCCGTTACGTAGCTATAAAAAAATCAACCTTGGTGAAGCGGGTAATGCTGTTGAAAGTGGTGAAGGCCAAAGCAAACTCTTTCTTAAAGTTATCGGAACGACGGACGATTACAGGGTTGTTTACGATACGGAATCTGTCAAGAAAAAAATCAGTAACGACCTGAAGCAAGAGGTAAAGGAATTAAAAGAAGCTTTCCAGACAAAGGGAAAACAGAAAGAGAAAACGCTGGAGTTGGAGGACGATGAATATTTTGATTGGGAGAATTAATTTGTCGATGAGTCAATTAGCCGATTCATCGGCTAATTCGCTAATCAATCAATCCGTCGCTTGTTTCAAAAAATCATTTAATGGTTTAAGCGTTTTGAAAGCATCGGCCACGGTCTTGATGAATTTCTTATTTGTAACAACGCTATCCGGTAGTTCATGTGTTACAATGAAGCTTTTGAGTTTCAACCACTCAATGTATTTGTGATCTTTAACATATCCTTTGGGCACAGTCTTGAGTTTATCTTCATTCCAAAAATCTTTATACAAGCTTTTGAATTTCTTGTTGTTGAAGATTTTCTTAAGGACTTCACCGTTATAATCAATCTCTTGCCGCACTTTGCTCAACACTTCCGGCTCTGGCATGTACAGACCTCCTGCCACAAAACTTTTCCCTCCTGGTTCAATGTGTAGGTAATATCCAGGGCGACCAAGACCCTTTCCACTGGATGAAATTCCTGCACCGAAATTTGTTTTGTAAGGCCGTTTGTCTTTACTGAAACGCACATCGCGATAAATGCGGAAGATGAATTTCTTCGGATCAAGTCCGGTGAGTGTTCCATCAAACTTGGTCAGCTCAATTAACAGGGCAGAAATAAAAACTTCAAATTCTTCTTTAGCGACAAGGTATTTTGGCTTATTCTTTTCAAACCATTCACGGTCGTTGTTCTTTGATAAGCTTTTTAGGAATGCGAGAGTCTTTTCCATCTTAGAAATT
>CAZFRM010000034.1:0-39913 GCA_964521255.1 uncultured Roseivirgaceae bacterium | reverse complement strand
GAAATTAAAGTTAATCATTTAAAGAATTCCATCTCGATTAGACTCTTTGGTTCGAGGTAAAAATATTTTAGTGTTATGCGTTAAGGATTTTTTTTTGCAAGAACTTATTTGTGTACAATCAACAAAAGATCCAGCGCATCATCTGCATGATCCGTCACAAGGTAATCGTGGTGATGAATGTTGGATACAAGTGAGGAGTCGTGCGTTTGCAGTTTATTCCTGTTCCACCGGTTCAGAATTTCATAAGGAACGCGCAGAATAGGCGCAGGTAAGTGATATTGCAGATTAAAAATATCCCAACGGGTGATTTTCTGTACAGCCCGTTTATTGTCTTCATAGTACTTCATCACCTTGGCATTTCCGGTAATGCCTTTCATCTCTACATTACTAAATATTTTTCCGGCTAATGCTTTTAGTTCTTCTGCCAGGTATTCCCGAACATGCCAGGGATTGCGGCTCAACGACATTTTTCTGTTGGGTGTTGTGATCAATGCAATACCCCCTGGTTTCAAAATGCGATGGAGCTCTGTAAGAAAAAGTACATCATTCTGGATGTGCTCTATCACCTGAAAACTAACGATGCTGTTATAGGTATTATCCTTCAGACCATGAAGCGGGGGAATGTTCATGCTCATGAAATTAACCGATGGGTACTGGCTTTTGAGGTCGTCCAGTACATCTTTCAATTTATCAACTGCATCATAGTGATGCACAAGGGGCAACAGGGTATTAATGCCTCGTCCTTCGCCGCACCCAACTTCAAGAAAATTCCCTCTTACATAGTCTTTCGCAACAACATAAGCCTTGAATAGCCGTTGGTGGATGGGATTGTCAGAGGTAATCTTTTCTGATGTAATTTCTGTGGAATATACTTTTGCCATAAAAGGGCAGTAAAAATAAGCGAACCAAAGGGAATTATTCCGAAAGCTTCTTTAATTTTCAACCATCTATGAAATACACGTGGTTTATTTTGGTCTACCTGGCCGCCTGGCAAGCACAGGGACAGGCATTGCAGGAGATTAACTACAATTATTTATACAATTCCAACGAAAAGTTTTCGCTCCAGATAAAACCTATCCATAGCGGGGATGAATGGTTTGTTCTGGTGCATTTACGGTTGAAGGATAAAAGTAACTCCATACATAACTATTCTATCCAGTTGGAGAAGCGGGATGCGTTAAGTGACAAGCAAGGTGTCCTTCTTAACGATTCCCTTTTAAAGATATCTGTGTCAAAAACGAATGACACTATGCTTAAAACGGTTTCATTTACAAATGAGCAAGCGCCTAAAATTCTGGTAGCAAAGGTTGTGGATAACCTTGCAAAAAAGGCCTGGATATTTTACGAATTTCTTCTTCCGGGATATCCGGTAAATAGCCTTCTGGTGAATGAAGAGGCTAACCCCCGGATAGAGTCATTTATAATATCAGGTTCAACGTATTTGATTAAGAACTTTAAAGACAATCAGCAATCATGGATAGCATCCTACTATGCTGCTGATTTTCCGGCAGGCGCTCCTGCATTTTCTGAAGGTCAGGCAAAAGTGCCCTCTGTAATCAGGACAGACTCCACAATTATAATCTCCGCCGGTCAACCGACAACTTTTACTGCTCAGGGATTATATCTTGTTCAAAGAGATACAACTTCGAATCAGGGTTTTTCTTTTCGTGTATATGATGATTATCCGAAGTTTGCCAAAATCGAAAACCTGGTTGATCCTTTAATTTATGTTTGCACAAAACAGGAAATAGAGCGATTGAGAGATGCACGCGGTGATAAGAAATCATTTGACCGTGTAATTCTTAGCATTACGGGCAATACCGATAGAGCAAAGAATTTTATGCGAAATTATTTTCAGCGTGTTGAGCAGTCCAATCAATATTTTGCTTCCTATAAGGAAGGATGGAAAACGGACCGCGGAATGATCTATATCATTTTTGGATTACCGGATGAACTCTATAAGTTTAAAGACAGGGAAGTATGGACCTATAAGAATAACCTTTATAAAATCACTTTCGATTTTGTTCGATCACCCACATTATTTGATCCGGATAATTATGTATTGATCAGGAATAAAAAATATCAGGATACCTGGTACCAGGTTATCGATCTTTGGAGGAATGCAAGATTTTAAGTTTGATTTCCGCTGATGTATTAAAGTAATTTTTCTGCAGTAATCAGTGTGATCTGCAATAGTTCAATAAAAAATTAAGAAGTGGAAAAAACAGATATGATATATGGTACCCGTGCCGTTATTGAAGCTATTACAGCCGGGAAGGAAATTGAACGCGTGTTGATTCAATCGGGATTGAATAACGAATTGGTTCGTGAACTGATTAATGTCGCAAAGGAACATCAGACGCCAATTGCATTTGTCCCCGCAGAAAAACTAAAAAGACTTTCCACTAAAAATCACCAGGGCGTAATTTGCTTTTTGTCATCGGTTAGCTATGCGTCATTAGATAATATTATTGATCGGGCTTACAGTGAAGGACGTGAACCTTTTCTCATCGTTGTTGACCGGATAACAGATGTGCGAAATTTTGGTGCCATTGCTCGCACGGCAGAATGTGGTGGTGTTGATGGAATTATAATTCCTGACAGGGGGAACGCGCCACTTTCAAGTGATGCAATGAAAACTTCGGCCGGTGCTTTAAATCACGTACCCGTTTGCCGTCAGAAGGATCTCAAAAAAACAATCAGGTTTTTACATGACAACGGTATTCGTGTAGTAGCTTTTACCGAGAAAGCCACAAAAGAAATTTTTGATACTCCGCTAACTGGTCCTGTTGCGCTTATCTTCGGTTCTGAAGAAGATGGCATTGATGAAGAATTGCTGCGCAATGCGGATGAACTGGCTAAAATTCCAATGAAAGGAAAAATTAATTCACTCAATGTTGGCGTTGCAGCAGGAATTGCTATATATGAAGTGGTAAGACAAAAACGAGGTTGATACCGCAGAAAAAATTGCAGACAAATCTTCAGCGCAAATCTGCGTGCATTCAATCAGCTTGCCTGCACGAAGCCGTTTCGGCAAAGGCAGGCGAATTCTGCGGGAAAACAGTGGGATTGATTTTTTCAGCAGACCCAACTTATTAATGTAACTCAAAACGCAGTATCTAAAAACTCAGCAGACTATACAAACTCACTCGAATTTGGTTTGCCTTTCACATCGTTCACAAATCTTCTGAATTGTTCTTCGCGATCCTTTTCACACACGATAACGACATTTCCGAATTCACCAATCAGGTATCCATTTAATCCCTGAGCCACGATAAGCCTGTCAGGCGATCCTTTAACGATACAATTTTGTGTGTCGTACAAAAGAGCATTGGCGTTAACCACGTTGTTATTTCCATCCTTTGAAGAAATTTCATGAATGGACCCCCACGATCCAAGGTCAGACCAGGAAAAATCCCCGGGACACATGTAAACATTTTTTGCTTTCTCCATTATGCCATAGTCAATGGAAATATTTTTGCATTGTGAATAGGCCGTGAGAATAGCTTCTTTCTCACCTTCGGCTGGTATTCTGGCGAAAGCTTCTTCAAAAAATTCTGTCAATTCCGGGAGGAACTCATGCATGGCGTTAAGAATAGCCTGAATGCCCCAGATAAATATTCCGGAGTTCCAGACAAAGTCGCCGCTATCAAGGAATTTTTTTGCCAGTTCAAGCTCAGGTTTTTCTGTAAATGTTTTTACCCTCTTTGCAAAAGTGTTGTCCGTGTGGAATTGGATATATCCATATCCTGTTTCAGGTCGTGTAGGTGTTATTCCTATTGTTATTAGTTTATCCTGAGTTTTCGCTTCATCGGCAGCCTTCGTGATCATCTGTTGAAACTCTGCTTCCTTAAGAATCAAATGATCCGATGGACTTACCACAACCACTGCCTGCTCATTCCGTTGAACAATTTTATAACTGGCATAAGCAATACAGGCCGCTGTATTTTTTCGCATAGGCTCAGCAAGGATCTGTTCTTGTTTAAGTTCAGGTAGCTGTTGCTTCACCAGGTCGGCATGTTCTTCGTGTGTGACCACATAAATATTTTCAGGCAGGCAAATCGGTAAAAACCGATCATACGTTGACTGCAACAGTGATTTTCCTGTGCCGAGTACATCAAGAAATTGTTTGGGTTTAGAGTTTCGGCTATAGGGCCAAAAACGTACGCCGACGCCCCCAGCCATTAGTACAACAAAAAAATTCTTATTCATTTCGGATAATTGACTCTAATATATGTGTGAAGGTGATACCAGTCGCCAAATTTTTTGGACTTTTTTACAAAAATAGGTTTACCGGTTGAAAATGAATGAGCACTAAGGTACACCCCTTAATAATCCGGAAAAATTTCAAGCTATCCATTTAACAACAACATTCTCCCACCTGCGTTTAGTCATTGATGCTTTGTTTTTTGTTCTGGACAAAAACCGAAGCAGAGTAATATAATGATTATATATTAAAAAAAGGCGCGACTGACAAAACTAATTTCATGGCAACTTTTATTTTGATCTGTCTTACTATTTGAATACATGTTAGATGTTTCAATGCGGTTTGCAGAATTTATTATCACTAAAAATTCTCGAAATCGATACCGAACATTAAGTGCCATTTAAATTATTTTCTGGTTGATTAAAATAAAAAAACCGTGCAATTTTTTTAAGATTTTTGGCTATATTCATTGCCTTTTCAGAATTAGATTTGTTAATAAAATTTTTCAAGTATTGAAATGATGTTGGTTGAAGAGAAAGATGCATTGCGTGAACGACTAAAGGAAGTCTTTGGCTATAGTCAGTTCCGCGGAAATCAGGAAATAATTATCCGCAATTTGCTGGAGGGAAGAAATACGTTCGTCATTATGCCGACGGGTGCTGGTAAATCTTTGTGTTATCAGTTGCCGGCCATGATGCTCGATGGATTAGCCATTGTCATCTCTCCGCTCATAGCCTTAATGAAGAACCAGGTGGATCAGATGAACGCCTATGGAGTGAATGCCCGTTTCCTAAACTCAACATTAAGTAAAGGAGAGATCACCCGGCTTAAGAAAGATTGCATGAATGGCAACGTGAAGCTCTTGTATGTTGCTCCCGAATCGCTGACGAAAGATGAAACAATGGAATTTCTGAAGAAGGTTAATGTCGACTTCGTTGCCATTGATGAAGCACATTGCATCTCAGAATGGGGACATGACTTTCGTCCGGAATACAGAAGGATCAAGTCCATGATCCAGATATTG
Organism: uncultured Roseivirgaceae bacterium; assembly: GCA_964521255.1. Taxonomy (GTDB): domain Bacteria; phylum Bacteroidota; class Bacteroidia; order Cytophagales; family Cyclobacteriaceae; genus ZC4RG29. Next base: position 34,682 of record CAZFRM010000034.1, on the reverse strand, counting down.
GGAGATAAACCTGTTATTGCATTGACCGCTACGGCCACTCCCAAGGTACAGATCGATATTCAAAAGAACTTGCAAATGGAGGAAGCGGATGTGTTCGTCTCTTCATTCAATCGCAAGAATCTTTACTACGAAGTGCGGCCGAAAAAAGAAACTAAAAAACAGCTCATCAAATTTCTTAAGGATAATAAAGGTAAGTCAGGGATCATTTACTGTTTGAGCAGAAAGAAGGTTGAAGAAATAGCTCAACTGTTAAACGTGAATGGGTTTAATGCAGCTCCCTATCATGCCGGTCTTGATCCGGATGTACGCTTTAAAAACCAGGATGATTTTCTTAACGAAGAACTGGATATCATTGTAGCTACAATTGCATTTGGAATGGGCATTGACAAACCCGATGTTCGCTTTGTAGTGCATTATGATGTTCCAAAATCATTAGAAGGATACTACCAGGAAACCGGTCGTTCGGGCCGTGACGGATTGGAAGGACATTGCTTAATGTTCTATAGCCATAACGATCTTAGTAAACTGGAGAAATTTAATAAAGACAAATCGGTACAGGAACGTGAGAACGCGCGCATATTATTACAGGAGATGGAATACTATGCAGAGTCACCTGTGTGCAGAAGAAGACAACTGTTGCATTACTTCGGTGAGGAATACACGCAAGAGAACTGCGGAATGTGTGACAATTGTGTTCATCCAAGAGAAAGATTCGAAGGGTCAGAATATGTTAAGCTTGTATTGGAGGCAGTAAAGCAGACCAATGCCCGCTTTGGCCTCAATCACCTTGTTCATGTTATCCGGGGTGTTGAAGATGAATATGTAAAGAGTTACGCACACTTCGATTTACCCGTGTATGGAAAGGGTGGTGATGAGGAGCCGGATTTCTGGAAAGCAGTAATACGTCAAACGCTCATTTATCAATACCTCGAAAAGGATATTGAAAATATTGGTGTGCTCAAGCTCACAAAGAAAGGCGAATCATTTATGAAGAAGCCTTATCCGATTGAACTTGCACGTGACCATGACTTTACAACAGAAGTCGAAGAGGAAGAAGAGTCCTCGGAAAAATCAAATGGCGCAGCCAAGGCCTATGATGAAAAACTTTTTGAAATCCTTAAAACGCTTCGTAAGCGCATTGCAAAAGAAAGAGATCTTCCGCCCTATGTAATTTTCCAGGATCCTTCATTGGAAGAGATGGCCACCACGTATCCAACCAACCAGGAAGAACTTGCCCAGGTTAATGGTGTGGGTATGGGCAAGGTGAATAAATTCGGAGATGAGTTTATTGATGCTATCCAGAAGTATGTTGACGAGAATGATATTGAAACGGCACAGGAAGTTGTGGTGAAATCATCAGTCAACAAATCCAAAATCAAAATATTTATTATTCAGCAAATCGACCGCAAAATAGATTTGGAAGAAATTGCTGACTCGAAGAGCATCACCTTTGATGAAATGTTGACCGAGATCGAGAACATTTGCTATTCGGGCACAAAATTGAATATTGATTATTATATCGATCAGGTCCTTGATAAACACAAACAAGATGACCTGCTGGACTACTTCCTCAGTTCGCATACCGACAGTTTGGAGGAAGCAATGAACAATGTATCCAACGGTGATTATACCGAAGAGGAGATTCGGTTGATGCGGATAAAATTCATGTCTGAATACGCTAACTAGCTTTCCTTAAGCAAAAAAGTCAGGCTCGGTGGATAAATCCCTGAACCTGACTTTTTTATTTCCGAAAAACCCATTTCTACCACTATATTTGGGATTAAACCCTGAAAGGCCTCATGAATATTTTGATTGTAGGTAATGGCGGACGTGAGCATGCATTAGCGTGGAAAGTGAAGCAAAGTAAACTTTGCGGGAACCTGTATGTTGCTCCAGGTAACGCAGGCACCTCTCTCCTGGCCAAAAACCTGCCGATCTCACCTGATGATTTTACTGCGCTAGGCAAGTTTTGTATTGAGGAAAGTATTCAGTTGGTTATTGTCGGACCAGAGGCTCCACTTGTAAAAGGTATTCGTGATTATTTTGAAAGTGATGAGAGACTGAAGCAGATTGCCCTGGTGGGCCCGGGTAAAGCAGGCGCTGAGTTGGAGGGGAGTAAAGATTTCTCTAAACAGTTTATGCTTCGCAATGGAATTCCCACAGCCAAGGCGAGAGTGTTTCGTGCTCCTGAATTGGATGAGGCAATGGATTATATTTCTACCTGCAAACCCCCCATTGTATTAAAGGCCGATGGCCTCGCTGCAGGCAAAGGTGTTATTATCAGTCTCAGCCAACGAGAGGCCAAGGAAGAGATTCGGGAAATGCTGTTGAAGAAAAAATTTGGAGAGGCAAGCTCGAAGGTCCTGATCGAAGAATTTTTGACGGGTGTAGAACTTTCTGTGTTTGTTCTCACCGATGGAAAGGATTATGTTATACTTCCGGAAGCCAAGGATTATAAGCGTATTGGCGATGGCGATACGGGTCTGAATACCGGCGGTATGGGCGCAGTCTCACCGGTTGCTTTTGCTGACGCTGCTTTTATGTCGAAAGTGGAAGAACGTGTTGTGAAGCCGACGATTATCGGTCTTAAAAAAGAAGGAATACCGTATAAAGGTTTCATCTTTATTGGTTTGATGAATATGGGAGGCAACCCTTATGTGATTGAATATAATGTGCGCATGGGTGACCCGGAAACACAGGCCGTAATGCCACGCATAAAATCTGATTTTGTTGAACTGATGACCGCGACAGCACTAGGTGGTTTAAAGGATTACAAACTTGAAATTGATGATCATCATGCAGTAACGGTAGTAATGGTTTCAGGCGGATATCCTAGTGACTATGAAAAAGGGAAGATTATTCAGGGGTTAAATCGTGAGTCTGAGGCTTTTGTTTTTCACGCAGGCACTAAGCAAAACACGCATGAAGTAGTGACTGATGGTGGAAGAGTGCTGGCCGTTACTGGGTTAGCACATTCTTTAGAAGACGCCCGAAAAAAGGCGTATGGTGAAATTTCTCATATCAATTGGGATGAAGCATATTTCAGGAAAGATATCGGAATGGATTTGTTGAAAATGAAATAATATTCTTGTTATGGCATGTGCATGTGGATCAGGTAAAGGAGATAAAGTGGCAGGGTGCCAGAACAATGGCGCGTGCCTTACGGGTGGATGCAATAAGATGAACGTCTTTGATTGGTTGTCTAACATGGACATGCCATCGGAAGAGCGCTTTGACATAACGGAAGTCCGTTTTAAAAATGGCAGAAAGGATTTTTATAGAAATACAGACAGACTAAATCTTACAACCGGTGACGCTATTGTGGTGGAAGTTCCAAACGGACATCACATTGGCCATGTTTCCATGCAAGGTGAACTTGTTCGCTTGCAGATGCAAAAAAAGAAAATACCCAATGATGATCAGGTAAAAAAAATATATCGCCTGGCACATCAGAAGGATCTTGAAAAATTTGAAGAAGTTAAGAAGCGTGAAATGCCTACACTTTATCGCACAAGAGAAATCATTCGCGATTTGAAATTGGAAATGAAACTTTCCGATATTGAATACCAGGCGGATAATACAAAGGCGACTTTCTTCTATTCAGCTGATGATAGAGTGGATTTTCGCGAATTGATTAAGGTGCTGGCAGGAGAGTTTAAGATACGTGTAGAAATGCGCCAGATCAGCTTGCGCCAGGAAGCAGGACGAATAGGTGGTATTGGCGTTTGTGGTCGTGAGTTGTGCTGTTCTACCTGGCTGGGTGATTTTAAAAACGTTACTACCAGCGCTGCGCGATACCAAAACCTTTCGTTAAATCCCAGCAAGCTCTCGGGACAATGCGGAAGACTGAAGTGCTGTTTGAATTACGAGTTGGAAACCTACATGGAAGCCCTGGAAGATATTCCGAAAGTTGAAGGCCCTTTGCTAACAGAAAAGGGTTCGGCTATTCTTCAAAAGACTGATATCTTCCGAAAAATTATGTGGTTTGGATACAATGACGACAACACCTGGTTTCCGGTAAACATCGGGCGGGTAAATGAAATTTTGTTGATGAACCGAGAAGGAAAAAAACCGGCCAGTCTTGAAGTGAATATAGAAGCTGAAAAAGAAACCGTTCAAAAACTTAACAGTGACCTCGAAAGGATGGACAAAAAGTTCAGCTCAAAAGCAAAAAATAAAAAGAAAAAGAGAGGAGACAAAAATAACAGACCGAACCAAAGGAGATGAACCGACTTTCCTTTATTGCAGTTGTATTGATTTTTGCATCATGTGACTCCAGCCGCATTTACGAGCAGAATTTTGATTTTGAAAACAGGTATTGGGCAGTCGCCGAGCAACCTCAATTTGAATTCACAATTGATAATGTCAATCAAAAGTATAACCTCTACGTGAACGTGCGTAACGAGATATCGTACCCCAATGCCAATTTATACTTTACGTATTACCTTGCTGATTCAACCGGCAAAGTGTTGGAGAAGGAACTTGTCACAGAATTTTTATTTGATAAGAAGACAGGTAAGCCTTTAGGGAAAAGTGTGCTGGGAGACATCTATGATCATCAGATTCAACTGCAAAAAGGGTACATTTTTAAAAACCCTGGGAAGTATAGCATACGTTATGAGCAGTTCATGCGTGCCGATACACTGAGGGGAATGTTGGGTATTGGCCTTCGTGTAGAGCACAGCCCTTCATATTAATGAGAGCATCATTTACTAATATAAAACATTTTATCAAAACAGATTTAACCAATGTTGAAAAGTAGGCAATCGCAGTAGGCAAAATTGCCTATTGCCATTTGCTTACTGCTATTTTTTCGTTTGTATCATAGATTTTTGAATGAACTAAGTAGCACTAAATCACTAAACGATTAATAAGATCAGCCTGCTGAAACTTCGTAAAAACTTTCGGGTGTAAAGTATTTGTTGGCTATTGCTAAAAGCTCTGTAGAATCGGCTTTACTTATCTTCTGCAGAATGTTGTTGTAATGATCCATCCCAAGATCAAATAGAATAATACCCCTGATTTTTTCCGCATGAGCAAAGGAAGTTGATAACTCAGTTTGAAAACTTCCTATAAAATGATAGCGTGCCGTGTCAAGCTCGTCATCATGTATTTCTTCCAGGCAAAGACGTTGTAATTCTTTTTTGATTTCTTCAAAGGCAAGAGCTTTGTTTTCTTTGTTTACATCCGTGCCAATAGTAAGGTAACTTTCATGTTTCAATGCATGTACGGATGAATAAATCCCATAGGTTAATCCTTTGCTTTCCCGGATATTTTTCATGAGACGCGAACCGAAATAACCACCCAGGATGTGATTAAGAAGTATCAAAAGAGCATAATCAGGATGCGTTCGTTCGATGATCTTTCTTCCGATACGCAAAGAGGTTTGAATACTATTTATCTTATCCATGTGATGCTGGTAAAGAGAAGAAGCAACACCGCGATGCGTTTTTTCCAGTACTTTTTTATCCTTGAAAGATGAAAATGAATCCAGTATTTTTTTTCGATTTGAGGGTTCTATTTTTCCTGACACAATCACGGTTAGATGATGGAAAAATGTTTTGTGAAACTTTGTCACATCATCACGAAGTATTTTTTCAACATCACTTTCATCAAGTTCTTTCCCGTAAGGATGTTGCTCTCCAAAGAGTATTTTTCTGAACAGCTTTGAAGCAAGGAAGCTGGTCTTTTCCTGGTTTACATTAAGATTCTGAATGTAGATTGACTTCAACTGCTGAATCTCTTTTTCAGGAAAAGCTGATTCATGAATAATTTCAGTGAGGAGATCAAGGGCAGGTGATAAATTCCTGGTAAGTGAATAAAGGGACAATGTAACGAAATCCATTCCTGCAACTACATCCAGATGAGCGCCAAACTGATCGAACTGTGATGCGATTTCAAAACTACTTTTAGTGGTAGTACCCTTTGATAAGAGATTGGTAGTGAAGTAAGATGTTCCCCATAAATCTTCATTCCATCTGCCGGCGGGAAAAATTAAATCAACTTTAATAACGTTTTGATCGCCGCCATTTACGAAGAGAATCTTCGTTCCATTTGGAAGTTGTTCGAATTCCGGTTCAATTAATTTAAAAGCAAAATCCCTGTTGAATGCCGGCGCAACACGTCTGTCTAACATTTTTTAGTCAGTGACCGAATTGTTTAGTTCTCCATTATTTTCACTTATCTGAAATAGCAACGTGAAGCGAAGGGTTTCTGCTAACGGATGTTCACGTTTATTAGTCGGGACAAGATACGCTATATCAAATCCAAAGTTATTTCTTCTAAATCCTGCTCCAACAGTAAGGTATTTACGGTTGCCTTTATCAGTAGCTTCCAGGAAGTAGCCCAATCGTGCTGCAAATACCTCGTGATACCAATATTCAACACCCATGGAAGTCATGATCTCGTGAATTTCTTCACTGAATCCTCCGGGAGCATCGGTAAACGAACTGAACATTCCATTCAGCAGGGATTGACCTTCATCAATGGTAGGTACCATGAGTTTGTTGAAATCAAGAAGAAAGGTTATGGTATTGTAAGGGTCAAGTTCAGTGGTAAAAGCTCCCCCCAGCCGAAGGTTGGTTGGTAAGAAGTCCTTATTGTTACTGTCCGAGTAGGTGATCTTAGCGCCAATGTTTGATATGGAAGCCCCAAGCGAAAGGTTAGAACTCTTGGCATTCTTCAGTTGCTTGGTGTAAAATATTCCAAGATCGGCAGCAACACTCTGGCCGGGTCTTGCATCAACTCCGCCAGAACTAAATGCCCCCGTAAGGTTAGAGTGAATGTACCGACCTGTCAATCCAAGGCTAAGTTCTTCTGTGAGCTTGCGGGAGTATGTAAAATCAAATGCATATTCTCGTGGATTGTAAAGATCGCCAACCACACCATCTTGTGTAAAAAAAATGTCGCCAAGGTCGAAGTATTTCAAACTAGTTGAAATTGCTTGTTCACGACCTATTTTGTAAAACAAGGACAAATAGGAGATAGACATATCATTGATGATCTTTCCCAACCAGGGTGTATAAGATATTGATCCGCCGTATTTTTTATTTATGAAAGTAAGCTTGGCAGGGTTCCAATAACTTGCGTTGGCATCGGGTGAGGAGGCTACACCTGCATCACCAAGTCCGGCGTGGCGCGCATCTGGCGTAATGGACAAAAAAGGTACAGCGGTAGTAATTGCTTTAGTTTGACCAAGAAGTTCATCCGGAGAATCGACTGGATTTTGAGCAAACCCCTTTCCGGAGATTAAAACTGAAACAATTATCAAATATCTGGCGCTGGACTTCATCAAGATCAGAATTCAGGGTTCAAAGATAGTTAATTCGACACAATTAGTTTTGTAACCTGCTCACTTTTAGAGCCATTGGATAGGGAACGTACCAGCAGGCGGGCTAAGTATAAACCGGCCTTCAGTTTTTTCCCAAAGTCGTCTTCTGCTGTAATTTTCAATAAATCCACCTGGTACGGGCTTACGGTAATAAAAAATTCCTTCGATTTTAGTTCTTTTCCTGTAACATCAAAAATTGACACAAAAGCTTCCAGGTCATCTCCGGAGCGATTATGCGTAAAGAATAAGGTGGTTTCTGAAATAAATGGATTGGGATAATTACCGAATGACTCAATAACTATTTCATTACCATCCGTTACCACGAAGGATATTGTCGCTTCCCCGGGATTATTGAAGGTATCCCAGGCTTTTACTGTAATACTATGGCGACCCGGCGCAAGGTTTTTAAGCGGAAAATAAATCCATCCTTTTGTGAAATTATCTACATCTGATTCGTAATAATCATTAAGAATAAAAGTTTCTTTATTATCCAATATGGCAATGATGTTGTTACCTATTCCGTAACCTGATAAGTTAATGCCACTTTCATCAGACAGACGTGCGATTAGTTTTGTATTTGGGGTGACAATACCTCCATTTCGAAAAGTTGTGTCGCCTAAATATAATTGCACTACCGGTGAAGTAATATCACTTCCAGGATTAAGTTCACTTTTGCCGACAACAAAATCGAAGTCTACACCACTTGCATCTGTTGATTGATTGTTGTCATAAGCATAGAGGCTCAGTTTTCCATTTCCCAACTGGTACGCAATATTTTTTGGAACCACAAACTCTAATTGAAATTCTCCGTCAGTTACTTTAGCTTGTCCTCTGTAAATTGCGTTATACCATTGTTTGAATTTAAATGGAGAATTTTCGTTTCCTAAGGTTGTAAATTCAGTTTCCTTGTCATAAAGGGTGGTTTGCAATATGCCGTTAAACCCGGTTACTTTCTCCAGCGCTTCATTAACAATCTCACCTTTGATGATAACCCTGGAAAGGGCCTTTAACGTATCTGTTGTTTCGCCTGCTTTTATTTCCGTGACTTTGGTGTGGAGCTTAGGCATTGCCAGTTGAAGGGAAGGATCACCCAGCAATGAAAAGTTTCTGTTGGAAACGCCGCTGATGCTATTGTTCTTTGTCCGCCTGAAGATTTCTCCCAACGAAAGAGGTGCATTGTTTTCAAACTGAAATACGGTGTTATAAAATGCTTTATTCAACTCAAAGTTTGTACTTGAACTAACCGGTCTTGCCGTACTCACCAATCCTATTGCACCACTGTTACTTTGTGTAAGGCAAAGTTCGGCGCTGCTGATTTGTGCGGGATCATCCTGGCGGCCAAATTCACAGGTTGCGGTTACAAACAAAGGATAATTATTGTTCGTCAGAGACCCGATAATCAGGTCATCAAAAATTCGTTCGTGTGCCCATAATTTTTCATTACCATGCCCTGTATAGTTGATGATCAAAGCGCCTTGCTCCAGCGCGTTCACAATACTTTTGTTTGCGTCAGGTGAGGTTTCACCAGCAGGTTGAAGGATTTGCTGATAGGAATCAAGGTATATTTTTTTTGTATCAAACTCAGGATGATCGGATTCTACAAACCGGGAAAGCTGATCAGCCTGATCGTTATGCAGGTTTCCATCACCATCATCCGCTACAAAGACAATTCTCTTGCGCCAGTATCCCTGAGCGGAAGAATTGGTTTCGTAGGTGATGATTTTATCAACTACATTCCTCGCTTCATTCAATGTTTTTACAGGCAACCGGCCTACGCCAATTTCCATGGAATGATACTGTGGATTTGTTTCATACCAGTTCCCTTCATCTTCTTCCATGAAGCCGAAATAATCGTCTGAAGAATAGGTTTCAAGCGGCGACAATGAATTGCGTGACTCATACGTAGGAACATAGTTGGTGTTATTTGACAATCTATCTTTATAATCATAGGAACCACGCCCGAATAATAACAGCGCCTTTAACGCGTCAGGATTTTTATCGTATAGATACTTTGTGAAATCACGGATAGCCGTTACATCCTGTCGGCCGGATGAAAATTCGTTAAAAACCTCTTGTGTCGTAACCACAATAACAGACCAGCCACTTTTTTGTTGGCGATGAAGAGCAAGCCGTTCAGCCTCCGGCCGGAAAGCATCGTTGGTTACAATAATTAAATTGGGAGTTGACAGGTTATGCAGGTTTTGATTTGAAACTTTGTTAGCATATGTTGGCTCCGGGAGTTTGCTGTTGAAAGCAACGAACTCTTTTAATGTAGAAGTTTCAGAAGTAAAAAGTGCTTTATCACCCGACATTTTAAATTCCTGGTGCATTGGTTCGTAGGGATTAGTTATATCCCAGATTATTGCATCGCTTGTGAAAGAGGAGATTTCAAATGTTGAGTGGGTATTTTGAATACTGGAAGATGATCTGAAAATAGTTTGGTTGTTGTATAGGGCTAACGTGCGTTGAAAACTTAAAAGTAGAAAATCCAGATAGCCGATGGATCTTCCTGTGCCACTTTTCACATATTGATATTTGAATTCAAGATTTGAAGCATTCTGAAGAGAGAATGTATTTGTGTTGTGTATCAATGTATCCCTTTTGTGATTTCCTTTTTCGGCATATTGAAAGGCAGGGATTGGAAGTACATACTGCTCACCCGCGGATTGATTGTTAAGAAATAATTTGAACGTAGACCCTGAGTTAGATTGAGCCATTACATCGCTCACAATTTTTATTGTTGTATTTGCCGCAATGCCGGTGACATCCCACTTTAATGTCAATTCTGTTGTGAGGTCAAATTTTTCTCCAAACCATTCCCTTCCCGATTTCAGTTCGTTGTGGTTGTCAATTTCATGATAGCGATAGTCATTAAACTCGCGGATAACGGGATAATCGCCTTGTACGTTTGTATTGTTGACTATACGTTTTCCCTGGGTTTCCCCTATGGTGAGAAAATAGAAGTTCTTCGTGTCGTAGAGATTGCTTTCGTATTGAAAGATTTCCTTGCTTAAATTAAAAGCCACATGGTCTGCACCTTCTGCATAGAAAAGAATATAATCGTCTTTCTGAAAAACACCATTTTCTTCTCCTTTCACATAAATGGCAAGTTCTGTAAGATCTTCGGGACGTGCTGCGCTATTCAATTGAGGAAGCATTCCTCCCTTGTTGCCAAAGATTCTTATTCGCTTTGGATCAATCCGGGAAGGATCAATTCCTGTCTTTCTTAATAAATCATAACTGATTTTGTAAACACCGTTTGATGTTACAGCGAATTTGTGCCACTCCCCTGAGGCCAAAACAGACTGCGCCTGTCCCCCTGCTGCAATGGTCAGGTTAATTCCCAGCACTAAAAAGAACCGAAGAAAATTGTATTTCAATTCAAATGACACACAGCTAATTTATTGAACCCTCTTCCCGGAAGCCACCAACACACCTAACGACAAAAAAATATACAAAATTATAATGAGCGGTATCGCTGCAAAATTAAGGCTTACAAGCAGTAATACCGAACAAAAAAGAAAGGTAAACCTGATTTTGTTTGAATGCCAGGTAAAATCTTTGAATTTAAGGGCAAAAAGGTCAATTCTCGATACAAGCAAAAGCGAGAAAACCACGGTGATAATACATAGTGTGACGGGGTGAAAAATAAATTGCAAGCCATCAAATCGAAGGAAGGAAAGTCCTGTCAAAAACATTGCATTAGCGGGAACAGGCAAGCCTTTAAAGGAATCAGTCTGCGTCTCATCAATGTTGAAAATGGCGAGACGAATGGCAGAGCAAACAACAATGAGGAAGGCTATGTAAGGAAGAAAATTGCTGTCTGATTGTTCACCTATCAAAGCGTACATAAAAAAAGAGGGAAGAAGACCAAAGCTGATTACATCGGCCAGTGAATCCAACTCTTTTCCTATTGGCGAATGCACTTTCAATGCACGGGCTACCAAACCATCAAGAAAATCAAAGATGCCTGCGAGCAAAACAAAATAGGCGATGGGATATTCACCATCACCTTTGAAGAGATATAGTATCCCCAGCGCTCCGCACAAAAGATTACAACACGTTAAAAAATTTGGGAGTTGACGAAGCATTGTTATTTTTTAGAGTAAAGTTAAGAAGCGAGATGAGTTTTCCTGTATTAGCCAATTAGCAACTGGTCATACCTGGTCGGTACATTGATAATGGGTTCATCAAATTGGCTAATTCACTAATCATCCCCATTTGCTAATTAATTATTTGGTTAGTGGAATAGCGCAGAATGGATTTGTTTTCTTTTCAAAGCCAATCGTTGTCTCCTGTCCGTGACCAGGATAAACTATTACATCATCAGGTAAGGTAAAAAGTTTTTCATGGATACTATTAATTAAAGTATTGTGATTACCTCCGGGCAAATCCGTTCGGCCAATGCTGTTGTAAAAAAGAACATCACCTGATATCAGGGATTTACTTTCCTCATGATAAAAAGCGATATGTCCCGGAGAATGACCGGGTACAAAAATTACGGAGAGTTTTTGGTTGCCAATATTTACAATATCATTCTCATCAAGGTAAGCATCTGGTTCGGAACTTTCGTATTTATTAAATCCGTAGTTGGGAGCATACGTTACAACGGCACGTAAGTAAGGCTCTTCAATTTTATTCACAGATAACTGAACTTTGTATTTATCCTTGACAAAAGAATTCCCCAATACATGGTCGATATGACAATGTGTGTTGAGTAAAAATTTTACATGGAGGGAATGATCATCAATAAAATCAGATAGCTCTTGTTGTTCTTCTTTTTCATAACACCCGGGATCGATGATAGCGCACTCATTCGTCTCATCATAAATAATGTATGTGTTTTCCTGGAAAGGATTAAAAACAAAAGAAATTACCTTTAACATATCAATTAAATATCACCTCAAAAATACTGGGATTTTTAACTTTGGGCTAAATGATTTAGAATCGAATTTCACCGATTGAAAACAGATCAGCTTGATTGTATTATTGTGGGTCAGGGATTAGCCGGTTCGGCCCTTGCTGTTCAGTTCCTTTTAAGGAAGAAAAAAGTATTGGTTTTTGACCAGCCTTCAAAAAATAACTCATCTGCTATTGCTGCAGGGCTGTTTAATCCTGTAACAGGAAAAAAAATGGGTAAGACCTGGCTGGCGGATGAATTGTTCCCTTACCTGGTAAAATTCTATACGCAAGTCGAAGCTATAACTAAGACAAAGTTCTTCCATTCAATTCCTATTTATCGTCCTTTTCGATCTATAACGGAGCAAAATGAATGGATGGGTGCAAGCGTGGATGATAATCTATCGGGATTTATAAAGAGCGTTTTTACATCCGGTCAATATCCCGAACTACTTGATGAATTTGGTGGCCTTCTATTAGAATCCAGCGGATACATAAATACGAAGCAATACATTGCAGCCGTGCGAGAGTGGTTGCGGGAGGAAGAAAGTTATCGGGATGAATTATTTGACTATAATAATCTTGAAATAAACGAAGCTGGTGTCAGGTATAAGGATTATACAGCTTCCTATATTGCTTTTTGCGATGGCGTTAAGTTTTCATCAAATAATTTTTTTAATTGGCTTCCCATACGCCCGTTAAAAGGGGAAACCCTCTTGGTAGAGGCAAAATTTTTGAACGATGTGCTCGTTAATAGAGGGGTTTACATTGTTCCTGAAGGGCAGAACCGCTGGCGAATTGGCTCAACCTATCGTAATGACTTTGAAGGTGTTGACATAACCAGGGAAGGAAAGGAAGAATTAACAACGAATCTTGAATCATTGGTGAAAATTAATTACCAGGTTATTGAACAGGCTGCCGGCGTGCGCCCCGTAACTTCTGACAGGAGACCAATTCTTGGAAGACATCCAAACCACCCAACCGTTTTAATTTTTAATGGTATGGGTACTAAAGGGGTGAGTCTTTCGCCTTATTTTTCGGAGGTATTAATCCGCTCATTAGACAATTCAGGTGTAATTAATAAAGAGGTGGACATTAATCGCTATAAATCATTATATTGGAATTCTCGCTAGATTTTATGGTTCTGAGAAGAGGAATTTTAGCCACACTAACAGTTTTGTGTATTGCTGCCGGACCTTGCTTCGGCCAGATGGCCTATGAAAAATTTGGGAAGAATAGAATTCAGTATCGATCGTTTAACTGGCAATACCTGAGCGGCGAGAATTTCGACATTTATTATTATGATGCCAGGAAAGACGTTGCCCGTGAAGCGCTCGAATATCTTGAGAGCGAGTTCGACAGGATAACCGACATTATTGGCTACCCTCCTTATTTTAAAACTAAAGTTTTCCTTTACAATTCTCTTGCTGATTTAAGACAAAGCAATGTTGGCTTGAATAGATCCACGTATAATGTTGGCGGTGAAACAGAATTTGTGAAACCTTATGTTGAAGTCGCTCACCTGGGAAATATACAGGAGTTTAAAGAAGAACTGCTTTATAAAATATCCGATCTCATGGTTAATGAAATGATGTTCGGAGGCAACCTGAAAGATATTTTTCAAAGTGCACTTTTGTTGAATCTGCCGGAATGGTTTGTCAGTGGGGCATCCTATTATGTTTCTAAAGGATGGACCTCGGAAATGGATGACTTTATTCGTCAATTCCTTCACAATAAAAAATCAAGAAAATTAGGAAAGCTCACCAGTACTGAAGCAGCATTGGCAGGCCAGTCAATGTGGAATTTCATTGCAGAAAAATATGGTAAGAGTAACATTGCCAACATTCTGAACTATACCCGGGTTACACGGAATGAAGAAAAAAGCATACTTATCACCCTGGGCATTAGCTTCAAACAACTCATGGTTGAGTGGGAGCGATACTACAGCGAAATGGGTGCGGTGGTCAACAAATCCTACATCGAGCCGTCTGATTCTTCTATTTTCACCTTCCATAACAATAAGACTACGCAGTTTACAACGGTTAAGATAAGTCCTGATGGCAGGTACATTGCCTATGCAGAAAATGATCGGGGAAGATATATCGTTAAAGTCAAAGAACTGGGCAAAGAAAAGGAAATGGTGATCATTTCGGGCGGTTCAAAAGTTAGCAGTCAGCGTGTGGATTTTAATCTTCCCTTAATCAGTTGGGCCGATGATCATACGTTGGGTGTAATAGGATTGAAGAAAGGAGATTATGTTTTCTGGCTTTATGACCTCAGCACAAAGACGAAGCTTCCACGGGAGCTTGACAAGTTCAGCAATGTCAGGAGCCTTGATTTTTCAAACAACGGGCGACTCGTCATCCTAAGCGCTGATTTTGAAGGACAAAATGATTTATTCCTGATCAGTTCAAGAAGAGATCGCATTCGCCGCCTGACAAATGATATTTACGATGATCTTGATCCCAGTTTTATTCCCGGTGGAAATGGACTGGTATTCTCTTCAAACCGAACATCTGATTCATTGATTACAGGTAAAACCGTTCCGATTGAGAACCTGACTAATAACTATAACTTATTTATATACGATCTCGATACCACAAAGACCGAATTAACACGCGTAACCAATACCCTTAGCAAAGATTTTGCACCGCAAGCAATTGATGGTGACAATTTTATTTATCTCAGTGATCAGCGCGGCATTATCAATCTCTTCAGGTTTAACCGGCAAACCGGTATCTATTCGCAGATCACAAACTTTTCTTCCAGTATAAAAAAGTATGATTTTAATCTCGCCACACGCAAGCTTGCTCTTGTTACAATAAAAAACAGAAGTGAGAACATATTTATAAATTCAAATTTCAGCCTGGACAGACAAATATTTACACCAGCAACCCGAAGAAAAGAAATTCAACAAGCACGTGTAATCCGTGATAGGAGAGAACAAGAGCAAAGCAAAAACATGAGCATTAAAGATCTCCTCAATGAACGGCTTAAACAATCACAACCAACTCAGGAAGACACTATTGACAAAGAGGTGAAAACAGATTCTTTGACCAATGAAATTAAATCTGATTCAACGATTATTGTGACAGATTCACTTCAGGTGGTCGTGCCCATTCAGGCAGATTCAGTTCAGGTACCTTTAGATTCTGTGAAGACCAGTAGTGATAGCACAAGTATAAAATCCATTATTGAACAAAAAAAGGAAGCGACAGTTAATACGGATGATTACCAGTTTGAAGAAGAACCAGCTAAAGAAACACGACCCAGCGAATCATTCCTTGCGCGCTACCAGAAGGCAAGAGAGAAAAACAGAATCACGGGTCCTTTTCCGTATGAGTCTAAGTTTAGCGCTGATAATCTTGTAACATCTTTAGTAATCGATCCTCTGCGAGGACTTGGTATTCTCATTGAAACGCAGATGAACGATATGCTTGAGAACTACAGATTCTATGGCGGCCTAATGACTACCATTGATCTTCGAAATAGCGATGCCTATGCTGAGTTTCAGTACCTGCCGGCGTACATCGATTTTAGTGCACGGGTAGACAGAAAGGCTATTCGATGGGAACCTGAAGGAAATACAGGAGACATTTATCATTATTCATTGATTAAGTTAGAATTCGGCGGATCACTCCCGCTTAGTGATCGCAGTCGCATAACGGTTAAGCCATTGTTTGAGATGGCACGATCCGTTAGTCTTGGGCCTGTAGCCGATTTACAAAACGCTCCACCTTTCAAAGAACCGGTCAATAACTTTTACGGAGGCTTAAGAAGTGAACTCGTTTATGACAATTCAGTTACCACAGGCATGAATATCATTGAAGGAACACGGGGTAAATTGTCTTTCGTTCATCATCAGGGCCTGAACAATGAAGACTTAAGCTTTAGCCAGGTATCGCTGGATATCAGGCATTATCAAAAGATATACAGGGAAATAATTTTTGCAGTCAGAGGTTTTGGCGGCACTTTCTTCGGACGCTCTCCTAAAAAATATTTGTTAGGAGGAATGGATAATTGGTTCTTTAATGATAGTCAGAAAAGCGGAACAACGAGCGAAGGCGAACCTAATCCCCTCGGAATTTATACTGATAATCAGGACTTGTTGTTTATCGAATATGCTACCGGCTTAAGGGGTTTTGATTATGCGACTTTATTTGGTAACAGTGCTTTGTTGTTCAATGCCGAATTAAGAGTGCCATTAGCGCGAGCTTTGGCGGGAAGTCCGATATCTTCGAATTTCTTCAGGAACATGCAGTTTATTGCATTTTACGATATGGGAACCAGTTGGTCAGGCGAACCGCCTTTTAATTCGCAAAACAGCGTTAGCTACCAGGAAATAAAAAGTGGTCCATTTGAAGCCCAGCTTAAAAATTATCTGAATCCCTGGTTGTATAGCTATGGAGTAGGAATGAGATCGGTCATGCTTGGGTATTATCTGAAATTTGATGTTGCCTGGCCAGTTGAAAATTATAAAGTTCAGGATGCAAGGCTTTTCGTTACCCTTGGCTTCGACTTCTGATGCGTTCGTATTACAAATTCAAAAATTCTATCTTGCGTTCATATTAAAGTTCCTGCAAGTATTATGATTAAGTCAATGACAGGGTTTGGCCAATCTGTGCTGGACGATCCCCATGTTCAGATCAGCGTTGAGATCAGAAGTCTCAATTCCAAATTTCTGGATTTGAATCTCCGGCTTCCAAAGGCTTTTTCTGAAAAGGAAATAGAGGTACGCAATCTCATCAGTGAAAAACTTGAACGCGGTAAAATTTCCCTGGCCATTGAATACGTACGACTTGGGGAAAATGAAACAAAGCAAACCTACAATGAAAATCTTTTCAAGGCTTATTATTATGAACTGAGAAAATTAGCGGACAGTGTAGGTGACATGCAGGCAAATCTTTTTTCCCTGGCACTTGAGTCTCCGGAAGTGATTCAAAACAAGGTAAAGGAAGAAGCTTCTGAGGTCGAATGGAATCAGGTAAAATCATGTTTGAATGATGCCATTAAAAAATGCGAATCATTCCGTATAAAAGAGGGAGAAGTGTTGGGGAAAATGTTGAAGGATTGCTGCGATATGATAAGAAGGGAATTGACATCGGTGGAACAACTTGATCCAAAAAGAGTGCAGCGGGTCCGTGATAAATTGAAAGGAAATATCGCATCGTTTTTTGGAGAAGAAGGCTACGATAACAACAGGCTGGAACAGGAAATAATCTTTTACATTGAGAAGCTCGATATCAATGAAGAGAAAGTGAGACTTAAATCTCATCTTGATTATTTTCTGGAGGCATTGAGAGAACCGCAATCCAATGGAAAGAAAATGTCATTCATTGCACAGGAACTCGGAAGAGAAATAAACACCATTGGTTCAAAAGCAAACGACGCCGGGATTCAAAAACACGTTGTTAAGATGAAAGAAGAGCTTGAGAAAATTAAAGAGCAATTGAATAATGTGCTTTAATTTACTTTAAGTTTCCTTTAGTGGGGGCATATGAAGGGCCATATACAATAGCATCAATTAATTACTATCAAATTAATTTCTTCCTGTAAAATCCGCTGGACATAAGTTCGCCATTTAGAATTCCAATGGTTATGAAATCGGAATTGCAAAGGTTAAATTTATTAATACATGAAAAACGGTAAACTTGCCAGTATCGTTCTTTGGTCCGTTATTTCTGCCGCATTTCTTGGACCGGGCACTATAACCACTGCGGTACTGGCTGGATCAACATTTAAGTTGGATTTACTTTGGGCGGTGAGTTTCGCTACTATTGCCTGTATTGTAGTTCAGGAAATGGCTGCGCGAATAACCATTTCTACGGGAATGAGCCTGGGGCAGACGTTCAGAGTTAAGTTTGGTGACCGCTGGGGAAGATTCTTACAATTTACTATTGGCTGGACGGTAATCGCCGGTTGTGCTGCATTTGAAGCAGGCAATCTTGTAGGTGCTGTGGAAGGATTAAATTTTGTGACTAACACGGACACAAGATATTTAATGGTTGTGATTTCTTTGATTGCGGCACTATTGCTTTGGCTGGAAAGACCTTATTGGGTTTCAGGATTGATGATGGTGCTAGTGGTAATAATGGCAATTGCTTTTGTTATTCTTGCTTTTTCCGCCCGGTATTCTGTTGATCATGTGCTCGGCTCATTAGTAAAACCCTCATTTCCCAATGGGTCGATGATTTTAATTCTGGGTATTCTAGGTACAACCATTGTTCCATATAATATTTTTTTAGGTTCTGGAATCAGCAGCCAGCAAAGTATTCCCCTGATGCGAATTGGTTTGATTGTCTCTATTTTTTTTGGTGGTGTCATAACAGCATTTATTTTAATTGCCGGCACCATGGTTCATGATTTCTCAACTTTCGAAGGATTAGCAACGAGCTTCAAAAATGAAATTGGATCAACCGGTGTATTTGCATTATCGGCCGGACTGTTTGGTGCCGGTTTTTCATCATTAATAACAGCGCCTTATGCCGCATCTGTTATTGCCTCTACTGTTTTTGGTTGGACAAAATGGAAAATTGTAATGGTGTGGTCGATTGTGATTTTAACGGGTCTGATTTCCGGAGTCAGTGGCTTTAGACCTATTTCACTTATAGTTACTGTTCAGGCCTTGAATGGTATTATACTTCCCTTTCTTGTATTGCTATTGATAGTAATAGCGAATGATAAAAATATTCTTCCGCCAAGGTACAGGCCAGCATTTCTTTATAATGTATTGTTGATTGTAATTTTTGCTGTTGTTACAGCTATTAGTGGTTATCAGGTTTACAATGTATGGTTAAAACTCATTTAAGATTTAAATAAGCTTTGCCATGGTATTAATATAACGTTCCGGAATCTCACCTTTCACTGCCGTTTGGTAATCGTTATAACTGCAGGGTACAATACTGTTTCTTGAGTAACGTTCACGTCCATTTGGATAGGGTACTTCCATCCACCACTTCTCACTGAATTTACTTTTGTAAAAATTTAATGTTTCCAGATTTCCCGGCATGGATACAACGTATTTCATAAAATCATTGCTGCGAAAGTTCTGTTCATTTTTACGATGACAAAAACCCTCAATAAAATACCAGACCATGGTTGCTACCACAGAAGCAGTTTTTTTATTTACATCATCAAACTCAGGATTGTATTCGTAGAAACCAATCGAACTAAGTTTTTCATTTAGTCCCGCGTACCAACAAATCTGGCAAGCCTCTTCACCGGTAAGTCCGAAGGGTTGAGCTTCTGCATTTCCAGGTGCATCAGACGATCGGATGGCGGTAATATCAAAAGATAGCATATCAGCATTTCTGATAGTAGGCTCCATCTCACTGAGATTTGACCTGATCTGGCCAATTCGAAAAGCTTCAAAGTAAAGTTTCTCCAACACGGCCACAGACAAGGGATCGATCAGATAGGTTTGATAAGCAAGATGAGTGTAACTGAAAAGATAGTTTGGTTCGTGCAATAAGATCTTGTGGATATGCTTTCGGTTAGCAATGGAGTCACTTTTATCCTCAAGGTCGAGGTAAGCATCAACATTTAAAAAGCTGATCAGCTTTTTCATGGTCTCGTAAGCCGTATACTGACCAAAGTCTAAGTCGTGTGAGCCTCCTATTATTATTGGGAGCACATTATTTTCCAGGAGTATCCTGCAGACCTCACTGATTCTAACATGAGTTTCATCAAGGTCATGACCCGGATTAAGGTTACCAAGATCGACAATCCGGTATCCTCCGATTCCTTTCTTTAATTGATAAAGCTTTCTCCGTATTTCGTCAGGCCCCTTTGAGGTACCGGTATTTTTGAGGGTGCCCCGCCCTTCTTTAACGCCAAAAATGGCCACCTGAGCGCCACGATAATCTGGCATTTTATCTCCAAAAAAGCTGATATTCTTTGCAAAGGATGACGTTGACTCAATGTCAGCATAGACAGACTCATCTATGGGTGAGAAAAAAATGGTTAGATCCATTGTGCTAAGTAATATAAATCAGGGTGAATATAGAATTCAAATTCATATCAGCTTTCAACTATTTGAATATTTAAACCTTTGTTTTTAAAGATTTTACGAACTGCGTTCAAACCGGTAAGAGGCATTGTTAATTCATTCGTCCTTAAAAATTGACAACACAACCCGTAAAACGGTGGGCCACGACTAAAATGATTGTCAAAGAGGATTAATAATGTAATATTGATCTGACCATGAGCTGATTAATGGTTAATACCAAACTTTTACTTAAGTACCACCCTGACCTAAAGATTATCTTGGTAGCTGTGCTATACTACATATCAGCACGGTTGGGGTATTTTTTAGCCTTTCACGATAGCACAGCACTACCAACCTGGCCGCCATCTGGAATAGCCTTTGCGTTATTAATACTGCTGGGGCGTTCCACATGGCCAGGCATTACCATCGGGGCCCTGGTTGCCAACTTAATGGCTTATTGGAATAACGCGACGTTACCAACTCAAACGATCATAACAGTAAGCTGTTTTATAGCGGTGGGTCATACCGTTGAGGCGGTTATTGGCAATTTTCTAATAAAGAAATGGATTAAAGACGATTACCCGTTCAAGCACGCCCGTAACGCCTTTCGGTTCTTGTTTGTAACACTTTTTATGTGTGCAGTAGGAGCTGGAATAGGTAGTGTAAGTCTCTGGGCCAATGGTGTTATATGGTTTAAAGACTGTTTGAAGACCGGCTTTTCCTGGTGGGTCTGTAATATAGTAGGCATTCTTCTGTTTACACCCTTTATTCTGGCCTGTGTGAGGTGGCACAAATTCAACTTTAACACCGGAAAGTTTGTAGAGATTGGCATTTTCATTTCAAGTATAGTTGGAATATTTCTGCTCTTACAATTGGATTATCTTGGCGAAACAATGGAAAGGGCGCTTCCCTTTTTATGTCTTCCCTTTTTATTATGGTTAGCTTTTCGATTTGATTTACTGGTAGCAATTTCCGGTGTTGTCATTACTTCTCTCTTTTCGATTTATATAACAGTAAAGCAAACCGGGCCTTTTGTGCTTTCGTACTCTGATCACTCCATGATCTTACTCCAGATATTTATAGGCGTAGTCAGCATCTCAACAATAATATTATCAGCCACGGTGCATGAGCGTTTAACGGTGCAGCATGAACTGGAGTCGTTCAATTTGAATTTGGAAAACATTATTCAGGAGCGAACCAAAGAGTTGAATGATGAAGTCAGGACAAGACGGGAGGCAGAAGAAAAATTGCAACGAACCAACCAGGAATTGAGTAAACGCAATTCCGAGCTGGACAATTTTGTTTACAGTGTCTCTCACGATTTACGTGCGCCTATTGCCTCTGTGCTTGGCTTAATTAACCTGGCCAGGAAGGACAAAGACAATACAATGAAGCAAACGTATCTTGAGATGATTAACAACAGTGCGCTTCAGCAAGATCATTTCATAAAAGAGATTCTTGACCAGTCCCGAAATTCCAGACTCGAAGTAAGACGGGAGGAAATTTTCTTTGAACCGCTGATCGATGAGACTTTTAATCACTTAAAGTTTGCAACATCTAATGATAAGACCGTAGAGAAAGTAATTTCCATCGACCAGGATAAACCATTCTTTAGTGATAGTTGGCGTTTAAAGGTTATTCTGAACAATATAATATCAAATTCTATTCGCTATCGAAATGGAAAAGATCCTGTAATCAGAGTGAATGTTAAGGTAAATGACCGGAAAGCCAAACTTTCCATTGAAGATAACGGTAAGGGTATTGCCAGAGAACATATTGGCAATGTTTGTAAAATGTTTTACCGCGCTACCGATGATGGAGCAGGCTCAGGTTTAGGTTTGTATATTGTTAAAGAAGCGATTGATAAACTCAATGGCTCCATCAAAATAGATTCACAAGAAGGCCGCGGAACGATTGTAATGCTTGAGATTCCGGCTTTGTAATAAAATATTCATTTGGTTGTTTAGGTTAAATTGTAAAGAGGGACTTGGTTGGTCCCTCTTTTTTTGTTTTTGTATCGGATAGCTTTTAAAGTCTTATTACATAGAACACAGATAAAAGCCAATCGGAGAAGGCCGCATCACCATGGAAATCTTGTCCACGCATTTCAGTGCGTGCAATGTCAATCGTATTCTTTGTGCGATTCCTGTAAAGGGCAACCGGCACATTTAAGCCAAAGGTGTGCTTGTTGTGAATCGTATAAATGGCGGCAGGTTCAACAGAATAAATGTACCCCGGCCTTCTCCAACCGTCACTATCACCAATCGCATCTTGTGCAGGAATTCCTTCCGCACGAAAGCCAAGTCCTAGTTGTAAATTTTTAATTACGTACCGCCCGCCCACTCTGAAGAGAAACTGATCGGCAACCGAAAACTCATTAGAAAGCGGAATATTGTCCGTCAAATTCGCGCTTCTCTCAACCCCATTTGTGTTCATGGGATTGAACATATAAAAACCCGTAGCGTAACCATATAAATTGCGGGTGAGCAGATGAGTGAAATTAAATTCAGTTGTTATGCCCCAACCACCGTCGCCAGGTTGTATGGATTGATCAACATAACGAAGCTCAAGCCCTTCAGGTCTGTGAAAATAATCCTGGTATTTGTAGTCACCGGTAGGAAGCTTTACACCCAGGCCAAACGTTAAATTTCCTTTTACTGTTTCCGGGATGATTGCGTAGTAAGCTGCCAACCTGATATCGCCGAGGCCTTTTGAACTTGTAACATATCTTTCTCCGCTGTTATTTCCTTTATGTTCGTAAAGTGAAGAACGATCTATGTAAACAAATGGAATTATTGCGGCGAAACTCCAACGGTTGTTAAGTGTGTAAGAGGCTCCAAGTATTACTGAATTATCGTTATTGATAACCTCGGTTCCTTCTTCAACACGTTCGGTTTCTTCATGAGATCCTCTAAAATGTTTATATGATCTGAAATAGCGGTAGTTCAGACTGAATTGCCATGGACTATTATGCTGAAGGCTATCAAATGCAATTCCACAGGTTGAGGCCATGTTGCGAACGGCAACACATCCTTGTGCATTAGTTTCTAAACACAAAACTGTTAACGAGAGAATACATATCGCAAGAAATGCGTAAAAATTTAATTTCATACTGTTTGGGTTATAGGTATAAGTAGATTGATTAAGTATGCTTGTATTAACCTGCAAGCATTGCTCATTTTCTTAAGTGTTTTTTGAGCACGAACCTTATACTATGTTTATTTATTTAAACATCGGCACACAGGTCACCTCAAAAACGAAAATGAAAAAATTTTAGATAGCTGATTTGGGTGGCGGGGAAAGAATGGTTTTCTCACCCGTTAGCAAGGTGGACGAACAATTTGCATAGTACTTGCTCAAGAACCAGCCATCCGTCATTACCATTTCAATCAGGATGTTTCTTTCAAAATCTTTGCTGAGCTTGGAGAGTAAGTTTAAGCCATCTTTTTGTGATGAGGCCGGAAGATCATTAGACAATCGGGTATAGTCGGCAAATGTATCCGTAAGTATTTTTTGCTGATGGTCTTTGATGCAAACAATATAAAGCGTGTCGTTTTCTAATTTTTGTTTTACCAGCTTGTAGAACTCACCATTGTGTTTGAATGTTCCTTCCACTCGTTGATATCCCTCCTGGTTAAGACCATACGGAAGTGTTAAAGGTATTTTAAAGAGGCGCGTATCTTCATTGGCGTATTGATCACGATCAAGTTTGCCAGCCAATTGCTGGTCAGCATTAATTCGAAGTCCTAAGAATACCAGATAGTATCCACCAACATTGAATAGGAAAATGAAAAGAAAGAATATAGAGAAGATCCTTTTCAATCGATTTAAGTTTTCAGGGTATGCTAGTTAACAAAATTATAGCTCTCATCAAAACCCTCGGCCAGTAGACATAGGGTAGTTATTTCAGTTTTTCCAAATAACTTCCTTATCAGTGGCTTTTTGATTAAAGTCAGGACACGTGTTGAAACCTGCAAATCCACCAAATTTACACAATTCATTTTGCTGACAATTGTAAACTACTGACATAAAATCCGGGCAGCCCACACATGTATTAATGAAGTAAACCAATTGACCTTTGTATTTATAGCGGATTATTTCTCCCCTGGAACCGTTTTGTTCAGTATCTGCGATGACTTCGTCAATCCATGTTGGAATGTTGCCTTTTGTACACTCCGATGTTTGTTCTCCACTTGAAACAGAATCTTCATGACACTGACTTGCAGTGCATAAAATTAAAATGAAGGCAAGGGGTGATAGTAAACTGAAGCCAGGTTTCATGTTTATCGCTTTCTCATTTAGACACTATGCAGTTGCCAAAAGGTTGTAATCAGAATTGAAAGTGAATTTCTCATGCCACCGAATCACATTTGATTTAATCGATTTTTTACTTTCAGTTTATTAGTGAATGAATTGAAAAAATAAAAGAGGCCACATCTTATGCGGCCTCTTTTAAGTTGAGATTTTTTGGAAACGATTTTATCCTCCGAAATCGTCAAACCTTATATTTTCATTGGGTATGCCCATCTCATCAAGCATTTTCAAAACAGCGGCGTTCATTAATGGAGGGCCGCATAAATAATACTCAACATCTTCAGGTGCAGGATGATTCTTCAGGTAATTGTCAAACAAGCATTGATGGATGAATCCTAAGTATCCATCAGCCTCATTGTCATCCAGGCTTTTCTTTACTTTCCAATTGTCTTCCGGCAGTGGTTCAGAAAGCCCGATGTAGAACTTGAAGTTTGGAAATTCTTTTTCAATTTTTCTGAAGTGCTCAACGTAGAACAATTCTTTTTTCGATCGGCCACCGTACCAGTACGAAACTTTACGTTTTGATTTTTCCGTATGGAACAAATGGAAAATCTGTGCACGCAAAGGCGCCATACCAGCGCCACCACCTATGTAGATCATCTCCCGTTGTGTAGGATTGATGTGGAACTCACCGTAAGGTCCTGAGATAGTTACCTTGTCACCAGGCTTCCTTGCAAAAACATACGATGAACAAATTCCAGGATTAACATCCATCCATTTATTATTTGTTCTATCCCAGGGTGGAGTTGCCACCCTGATATTAAGCATCACAATGTTTCCTTCAGCGGGATGGTTGGCCATGGAATAAGCCCGGAAGATGGGCTCATCATTTTTCATCTGAAGGTCCCAGAGCTTAAACTTATCCCAATCACTTTTGAAAACTTCAGGTTTATGTCCCAGTTCGGGATGGGGTTCAATTTCAATGGTTTTGTAATCAACCGTGGTTGTAGGTACATCAATTTGAATGTACCCACCGGCTTCAAACTTCAGTATTTCCCCTGGGGGAAGTTTAACAACAAATTCTTTTATGAAGGTCGAAACATTATAATTTGATACCACCTCACATTCCCATTTCTTGATTCCAAAAATTTCTTCAGGAATACGAATCTTCATATCCTGCTTTACTTTTACCTGGCAGCCCAATCTTACATTGCCGAGCTTTTCCTTGCGACTAAGGTGACCTAATTCTGTAGGGAGTACATCACCACCACCTGTTTCTACGACACACTTACACATGGCGCATGTACCGCCGCCACCACAAGCTGAAGGAAGAAATATTTTTTGATTGGCTAATGTTGACAACAAGGAACTGCCTGCTGAAACGACGATGGGATTGCTGTCATCTCCATTGATTACAATTTTTACCGGGCCAGATTGAACAAGTCTTTTCTGTGCTACCAATAGAATAAACACCAGCAACAAAATGATTAGTGTAAAGGCGACAATAGAGGATAAAATAAGCATCAAAAAATGGTTTTATAAGGATACAAATATATTTACTTGTTCCAGAAACAGGAGGAAAATGACAGGATTTTTCACGAATACCCCACCCAGCATTTTTATTTTAACTACCTGATGCTCAGAATCAACCAATAAAAGAAAAAGGCCCCCTTAGAGGCCTTCGTGAAATATGTTGTAAATATTTAAACCGTTTTATGATTTGCCCTTCCGTTTTGGGCTACCGGAGTAAGCGGAAGAAATTTTCCATTGGGTGTTAAAATAATACCAATGTCTTCATTTTCCAGCCAGGCCTTCAATTGCTCAAGGCTTACATGACCCACCATGTATTGCTTTCCATTGCTGGCGTAACCCGAATCGAACTTTGTAAAATTTTGAATGGAAACAGGACTTCCTTCTTTAAAGCTTACGCATACTTCCACTGAAATATCATTTGAAAAAGCAATATCATGAACACGGTGATGACGTTTATATTCGTAAGTGTAATCGTAGGTAAGGGCTGATATGTCAGACAATACGGCCGAACCGGTTGGATAACTTCCTGCACCTTTGCCTACAAAGAGTTGCTTTTCGGCGAATGCACCTTCGACGGAAACAGCGTTGTACTCATTGCGAATGGGAGCGAAAGGATTGGAAGGCTCAATGAACTGTGGAATCACAAACCCATATACTTTATTTTCAATCTTAAAAGCCCTGGCCACAAGCTTGATGAAATAACCTTTCTCTCTTGCATACTTAAGATCTAAATCTGAAATACGATCTATACCTATGTTTACTACATCTTCCGGTTTTACAAAAATACCGTAGGTATGGGCTATCGCGATTACCAGTTTATATTTCGGATCATAACCTTGCACATCCAGACGAGGATCGGATTCTGCGAAGCCAAGTTCCTGGGCTTTTTTTAAAGCATCTGCATAACTTTTATTTTCTTCAAAAACTTTAGTGAGAATGTAATTGGTCGATCCGTTAAAAATCCCTTCAATACTCTTGATAAGATCATTATCGTAATACTCTTCCAGGTTGCGAAGAATGGGTATGCTTCCACAAACTGCACCTTCATACAAAACAGACCGCTGATACTTTTGCTGAAGTTCATAAATCTCTTCAAGATGTTCGGCCAACATTTTTTTATTAGCGGTGACTACATGCTTGCCATTCTTCAAAGAGGTCTTTACAATTTCATAAGCGGCGTCAGCATCGTCTATCATTTCAACTACTACATTGATTTCAGGATCATTAAGAACATCTTCTTTGTCAAACGTAAAGTATTCTTCAGGCAATGATCTTTTCTTATCTCTGTCCTTTACACAAATTCTTCTTATAGTCGCTTTGATGCCCTGCGATTCTTCCAATACATGGTATAAGCCTTGTCCTACACAACCAAACCCAAATAATCCAAGTGTTAAATTCTTCCTCATGACAGTACGGTGATTTTTTCTTTATAAAACTTTCTTAAAATATTGTTAAGCTGCTCGAACTCTACCAGAAATCCATCATGACCATAAAGCGAGGTCATCACTTCAAGGCGGGCATTTGGTATATGTTGAGCGAGGTATTCCTGTTCACTTACCGGGAATAAAATATCTGAGTCTATCCCGACGACTAATGTACGAGCCTTAATCTCCTTTAAAGTTTCTTCTACACTTGTTCTTCCCCGGCCCAGGTGATGGCTATCCATTATTTTGGTTAGTATCCAATACGTGAATGCATTAAAACGACTGGCTAATTTTTGTCCCTGGTATCGCTGATAGGATGCTGCCCGAAAATCATCCAGCTTGCCAACGCTTTTTTCGTTTTGCGTTTTAAGGAATGTATTATAATGACGATAAGAAATCATTCCGATGGCGCGTGCAGCTCTAAGTCCTTCGGCGCCTGCGCGTGCTTCACTTTCTTTCCATGTCGGATCTGCCTCAATAGAAAGTCGCTGTGCTTCGTTGAATGCTATTCCCCAGGGAGAATGCCAGGCGTTGCATGCAATTGGTATTATGTTCTGGAAAACATTCGGTTGTGCGATAGCCCACTCCAATGATTGCTGACCACCTAACGATCCACCCAGGAGCGTATGAATTTTTTCGATGCCAAGATGTTGTCTTAATAAATCAAAAGCATTTATAACATCCCGGTTGGTAATGAAAGGAAACGAGTGGTAGAAAGGCTTACCCGTTTTAGGATTGATGGATAACGGTCCCGTCGACCCATAGCATCCGCCAAGCATATTCGCACAGATGATAAAGTAATGTCGCGGGTCAAACACACTTCCTTCTTTGAACAACTCACCCCACCATGTTGTAAAATCTGAATTGCCTGTCAGGGCATGAAATACCCAAATCACGTTGTCGCGATTCGCATTCAGATTTCCTAATGTAGTATACCTGAGCTGAAAGCCGGGCAATGATCCGCCCGTTTCCAGTTCAAAATTATTGTCGTAATGAAATGTGTTATCGTTTTTCTCCATACTTAAGTTATAGGTTATCAGTTTGCCGTTATCAGCTAATAGTTTTCCATTAACTGATAACGGAAAACCATTAACTAATTCTCCACAAGCTCTTTGCTAAAAACTTTTTCAAATGCTTGTTGCAAGTCAGCTTTAATATCATCAATGTGTTCAATGCCAGCAGAGATTCGAAGCAAATTCGGCAATACGCCTGCTGAAATTTGTTCTTCCTCTGATAACTGCTGATGTGTTGTAGCTGAAGGTTGAATGATCAATGACTTCGCATCGCCCAGGTTGGCAAGGTGACTCAGCAATTTCAGGTTATCTACAAATTTTGTTGTTTGTTCTTTTGTACCCTTTATTGCAAATGACAACACAGCCCCAAATCCGTTTTTCAAATATTTCTTTGCGAGCTTGTGATAAGCGCTGTTTGTAAGACCCGGGTAATTCACACCTTCTACGTTTGGATGTTTTTCAAGCCATTGTGCTAATGCCAATGCGTTATCTACAGAACGCTGAACACGAAGCGACAAAGTTTCTAATCCTTGAAGGAAAAGGAATGAATTGAATGGACTTAATGCCGGACCGAAATCACGAAGACCTTCAACGCGTGCACGAATAATGAAAGCGATGTTGGGAAGTCCCAGTGGATTGCCTTCACCAAATACATCCCAGAACTTCAGTCCATGATAACCTTCTGATGGTTCGGTGAACTGAGGGAATTTTCCATTTCCCCAATTGAAGTTTCCACCATCAACTATTATTCCGCCAATAGATGTTCCGTGACCACCGATCCATTTTGTGGTTGAGGCTACAACAACATGTGCTCCATGTTCAAACGGACGGAACAGATATCCTGCGGCGCCAAAGGTGTTGTCAACGATTAATGGAATGCCATGTTTGTTCGCAACCGAAGCGATGGCTTCAAAATCAGGAATATTAAATCCGGGATTACCTATGGTTTCCAGGAAAAGCGCTTTTGTTTTTTTGTCAATATGTTTTTCAAAAGCTTCCGGAGTGTCGCCTTCAGCGAAGCGGACGTCAATACCCAGGCGCTTGAAGGATACTTTAAATTGATTGTATGTACCGCCGTAAAGGAATGATGTTGATACAAAATTATCACCTGCCTGAAGAATATTATTCAACGCTATGAATTGAGAGGCTTGTCCTGAACCAACTGCTAATGCTGCTACTCCGCCCTCAAGTGCAGCAATGCGTTTTTCCAACACATCCGTAGTAGGATTCATTATACGTGTATATATATTTCCAAACTCCTTGAGTGCAAACAAATTGGCACCGTGTTCAGAGTCTCTGAATGTATACGATGTTGTTTGATAGATGGGAACTGCTCTTGAGCGCGTTGTAGGATCAATTTCCTGGCCGGCATGAAGCTGAAGGGTTTCGAAATGTAATTTTGACATGGTCGTAATTTTTTTAATGTTTTAAGATTTGATTATGATTCGAGCAAGGACATTGCTCATTTGTCTGGCTTACGTTGCAGGTAAAATATTGTTTTGATTATTAACAGCGGTTAACAACAGTTGCAACAACAACAGCAGCCTTTAGGCAAAGGCATAATGTCGTCAAAGAAATCGCAAATGGATTGCTGGATACACTGCGGTAATTGCGAGATGAAAGCACGAACCCCTTGGGAACGTAACGCTTGTTGAATAGATCGGATTAAATTTTTCATTTTAATCGGTTTATATTTTCCGCCGTTTTTTAGCGGATCAGGAATTAGCACCTTGTATTTTCTACAGGTTGCTAGCGCTTCATAGAGCCTGTCTCTCAGCGCTTCTTTATAAATCGATAAAGCAGGATGTGCTTGCTCGACTTGACACTGCAAACGTAGCCCATAAGAGCTTAGTTTCCAAAAGGAGTAAAGATTTTTTTTGAATTCGCTTACGAGTGTTAGTGGATATTATTAGGATTTAGCGGCAAGGACACCGTAAAAGATGAACCCACATGTGGTGTACTCATAAAGAAAACTTCTCCCTGCAATCGTTCCACTGCACGCTTCAGTATGTAAAGTCCTAAGCCGGTTCCCTGGGTTTGTGTGCTGGCGCGAAAGAACATATCAAATATTCTCGGTTGATGTTGAGGATGTATCCCCTGCCCATTATCCTCAACACATATTTGGATCTTGTCAGAAATTTTGGAGATGTCAATGGAAACATAGGGCTCATTTGTGCCATGATATTTTATGGCATTCTCAATAAGATTTTGAAGAATGGTGTTTACTATGGCCCATTCAGAAATAAACACCAGATCGTTTTCTATTTTTTTGACAAACTTGATGTCTTTAAAATTTTCGAGGTAGTGAAATGAATGAATGCAATCATCAACCATCAAATTGAAATTTATTTTTGACCTGGTTTGCGCATTATGATTCATCCGGGCCAGGTTGATGAGATCGGTAACAATGTTATTCAATCGCACAATTTGAGATTGATAGAGATCAAAGTAGTGGAGTGCGGGAACATCTTTTATTTCAAGTTTCACGAGATTATAAAGCCCGAGTAAAGATGATATTGGTCCTTTCAGATCGTGGGAGATTCGGTAAAAAAAGGAATCAAGCTCACTGTTCTTCTTCTCTATGATTACGGCTTTTTCCTTTTGAACCTTGGCTTCATTTTCAAGCGATTCAATTTTCTTAAGTGTCGCATAGCTTTTCACCACGTTATGGGTGTGAGCATTAATGACAGTTTCTTTGAGTGAAGTATACTTTTCAAGACAACTTAATGCGTGCAATACGTCGCCCCTTTCCAGGGCAAGTAAATACAGATTGTAATACGCTTTGAAGAGAATGAATTTGATATTTAATGCTTCGGCAATAGAAATAGCCTCACGGAGGTTTGACTCTGCTTCATTAAATTTTTTTAATTCCCTGAAAGCCACACCCAGTTTATAAAACGCCATACTCTCACCTAAGCGATCACCCATTTCCAGATGTATACGTCTTGCTTCTTCAAGATCGTTTATGGCTTGAGAATAATTTTCTTGTTTGATATAAACTTTACCTCTGCCATATAATGCGTATGCATAACCTCTTACATCTTTGGTGCCTTGCTTTATAGAAATACTTTTTTGAATGATAGTCATCGCCTCATCATACTTTCCTTCATCTAAATATATTCCTGATAAGGGATTATAAGCATTCGAAATTTGATTTAGATCATTCAATCGTTCAGCCGCTTCAATGCACTTTTCATAGCTTTCAATTGCATTGGCTGTATCACCGAAATATTCGTAAATGGTGCCAAGCGATTTTAATACCCGGGCCTCATTGTGTGCATCATTCAATTGTCTATAAATCTGAAGGCAATCCAGAAGATATTGAAGCCCCGTGTGATAGTTATTGGTTTTATAATGAATGCTGCCAATGTTATACTTGGCGTCAGCGATCCCTTTTACATCGTTATACTTTTCGCAATGAACCAAAGCCACTTCTGAGAGCTCAAGCGAATTCTTAAATTCACCCTTGATCATCAAACATAAGGCCTGAAGATTCAGCGATCGTATAAATAAGTCTGGAAAAGTATTTTTAGAAAGAGATGCGGCCCGTTTAGACAGTTTGATGCTTAGCGAGAGATTATTGATTCTTGAATCATAAGCTCTCGCAAGAAGCTCTCTTACTTCGTCATCAACTGAAACTTTGGTTTGCACAGGGGTCAAGGATCGTTTGGGCAAGTAAAGATAAAAGAATTACGATGAGGTAACCCTCCATCTAAATTATATAATGTTAGTTGGGCTAAGATTTCATCAAGTGAGCATCCCACCGTCTACCTGGATGACCTGCCCTGAAATATAGGAAGACAAGTCGGAGCCTAAGAAAATGCAAGCATCAGCAACGTCTTCAGGTTTGCCACCACGCTTCATGGGGATGGCGTCACGCCAGCCTTGAACAGTCTTTTCATCGAGCTTGCCTGTCATTTCAGTTTCAATAAAACCGGGAGCAATTGCATTGGAGCGAATTCCACGAGACCCAAGTTCCAGGGCAACAGATTTTGTAAACCCAATGATCCCGGCTTTGGAGGCAGCGTAATTTGCCTGGCCTGCATTGCCTTTTAATCCAACCACTGATGTCATGTTAATGATGGAACCACTTTTTTGTTTCATCATCTGTTTGGTGACTGCTTTTACTGTA
Organism: uncultured Roseivirgaceae bacterium; assembly: GCA_964521255.1. Taxonomy (GTDB): domain Bacteria; phylum Bacteroidota; class Bacteroidia; order Cytophagales; family Cyclobacteriaceae; genus ZC4RG29. The sequence continues at coordinate 2,110 of CAZFRM010000034.1, read as the reverse complement.
TTGAAACATGATTTGAGATTCACGTTGATTACTTTATCCCACATATCTTCTGTCATGCGTAAGAGTAAAGTATCCTGAGTAATACCTGCGTTGTTGACAAGAATATCTAAAGTGCCAAAGTCAGCAATTACATCATTGATCAATTTTTCTGCCTGAGCAAAATCTGATGCATCGGAACGATAGCCTTTTGCTTTCACACCTTTAGCTGTAAGTTCAGCTTCAAGGGCCTGTCCTTGTTCAACGCTGGATAAGTAGGTGAAGGCAACGTTAGCTCCTTCTTCAGCATAGCGTATCGCGATAGCACGACCAATTCCTTTTGAAGCTCCTGTTACAAGCGCAGATTTACCATTTAGTAGTCCCATAGAAAATAGATTTTGTGATGAATTGTTTGATGTATTTGATATTTGACTTTTCTTGAATTTTAGTCTTAAACGGTTAAAATTAGTTCTACTTTGACAGATTATGTTAAGTTAATTGTTAAAAGTTAATCGTTAACGGTAAGAAAATTTGGCAAGTCATGAGAGCTAAAGGGTTGTCATCAGACACACCAAATCTTTACTCATATGAAGAATAGTCAATTTTAAACGCCTTAATTTTTTGAAAGAGCAGTCAGGGATTTATCTTTGGCACCGAATTTAAATAAGGTATTATGTCAAAATATGATCTTCTTGTGATTGGCAGCGGTCCGGGTGGTTACGTAGCCGCAATCAGAGCTTCCCAATTAGGAATGAAAGTAGGCGTTGTAGAAAAAGCTGAGCTTGGCGGAATCTGTTTGAACTGGGGATGTATACCTACCAAAGCGTTGCTTAAAAGTGCAAATGTCTTTGAATACATTAAGCACGCAAGCGATTATGGTGTTGAGGTAAAAGATGCTAAAGCCGATCTGGGAGCAATAGTAAAAAGAAGCCGTGGCGTTGCCGATAGCAATAGCAAGGGCGTAACATTCCTCTTTAAGAAAAATAAAATTGATCATATCGCCGGTTTTGGAAAACTCAAGAAGGGTGGCAAGGTTGAAGTTACCGACGCCAGCGGCAAGAAAACCGATTATGAAGCCAAGCATATCATTGTGGCTACTGGCGGACGAAGCCGTGAATTACCCAGCATGAAGATCGATGGAAAGAAAATCATCGGGTACCGTGAGGCGATGATCCTGGATAAACTTCCAAAGAAAATGTTAGTGGTAGGTTCTGGTGCTATAGGTGTTGAGTTTGCTTACTTCTATCAAACCCTGGGTACCGAAGTTACTATCGTTGAATTCTTACCGCGCATCGTACCGGTAGAAGATGAAGAAGTATCCAAAGCTTTGGATAAATCATTCAAAAAAGCGGGAATGAAAATTTATGTTAACTCAGAAGTAACAGCAGTTGATACCAAAGGAAGTGCCTGTATAGCCACCGTTAAAACCCCTGATGGAGAAGTGAAAATGGAGGCCGATGTAGTTCTTTCTGCAGTAGGTATCGCAACTAACCTTGAAGGCATTGGACTGGAAGAAGTGGGTGTAAAGACCGATAAAGGTAAAGTAGTAGTTGATGATTTTTACAAGACTAATGTACCCGGTGTTTATGCGATCGGTGATATTGTAAAAGGTCCTGCGTTAGCACACGTGGCTTCGGCAGAAGGGATCATATGCGTAGAGAAAATTACAGGGCACAATCCTTCACCATTGAATTATAATAATCTTCCCGGATGTACCTATTGTTCACCTGAGATTGCATCTGTTGGTTATACTGAAGAACAGGCAAAAAAAGCCGGTTATGAAATTAAGGTGGGTAAATTTCCATTTAGCGCATCCGGAAAAGCAAAAGCTGCCGGTGCAACAGATGGTTTTGTGAAAGTAATCTTTGACGCAAAGTATGGTGAATGGTTAGGCGCACACTTTATTGGCGCAAATGTGACTGAAATGATTGCCGAGGTTGTTGCCGCTCGCAAACTGGAAACCACAGCGCATGAAATTATAAAATCAGTTCACCCTCACCCTACCATGAGTGAAGCCATTATGGAAGCTGCTGCTGCGGCGTATGGAGAGGTGATTCATTTGTAAGATGTGTAGATGATGATGATGTAGAGACGCGATGCATCGCGTCTCTACATACCCACACCATACGTACTT
>CAZFRM010000033.1:0-40572 GCA_964521255.1 uncultured Roseivirgaceae bacterium | reverse complement strand
TCCCAGCAGGATCACACAAAGTCCACTAAAAAATTCAAAAGCTCACAAATGTGGGCTTTTTGAATTTTTACATCACAAATTATTCGGCTTTTTTAATCCAATGGCAAGTAATTAGAAAAGACATCCTACATTCTTGGCTTAAAGCGTATCATGTAATTCGTGCTTCCGCTTAATTCCAAACTGTAACTACCTTTATTTCTTTCGACTCAAGACTTGCCCAGGAGTCAAACTCAGTTATAATGGTTTTGAAGTCTACCTTCTTTGTTATGTATGCGTCCGTATTGAATTTTCTTTCCCGCAATACACGCATTACAAATTTGAAATCCTCTGATGTGGCATTCCGGCTGCACATCAATGTTGTTTCTTTGGCATGTATCTGTGGATGTTGGAAAGAGAGTTCTCCTTTGAAAAGTCCCACCAGTACAAATGATCCCCCATGCCGTATATAGGCTGTGCCGCCTTCAATGGCATGTTTATTTCCGCTCGCATCAAAAACACAATGCGCTAAGTCACCATTAGTGAATTCTTTAATTTTATCAGCAGGTGATTGCAAGGCATTGACAATGAAGTCGGCTCCGAAATTTTCTTTTGCAACCTTCAGGCGATAGTCATTGATATCCACCGCGATCACAGTTGCGCCAATATATTTACCAAGTTGAATAATGCCTATGCCGATCGGCCCGCACCCTGTTACTACTATGATGTCGTCTTTTTTTGTTTGTGCCCTTCGCAAAGCATGTGCACCAATAGCCAATGGTTCTACAATAGCAATCTCCTCGAATGAAAGGTCGTTGGCAGGAATTAATAAGCGAGTTGGAAGAGATATGATTTCCTGCATTCCGCCATCGGTATGAACTCCAAAAACGCGAAGACTTTGACAGCAGTTTGATTTTCCTGCCCGACAGGCACCGCACTTTTCACAATTGATATAAGGTACTACAACCACCTTGTCACCGATTTTTATACGATCATGATTTGTAGCAACATCAATCACTTCAGCAGCTAATTCATGGCCAAGTATTCTGGGATAACTGAAGAATGGCTGGTTGCCTCGAAACGCATGGAGATCTGTTCCGCAAATACCAACACAGTTTATTCGGAGAAGGGCACAGGCATCAGAAAGGTGTGGTTCAGTTATTTCTTCAATGATCAGATTTCCTGGCTTTATACAGCGGATTGACTTCATTTATTCAACGTTTGGGCAAAAATATGTTGTTTTAGCATGGATTTGAGATCAATAGATTAATTATTAGACTTGTTCAACCGTTTGACCAACTCCATTCTGCATAATATCATGAAATGAAAAATTCTCATCGAAAGTTTATGAGAAGAATTGCTGCTGTAGGAGCGGCCTCTTTTTCGCTACATGGAAATGAAACGTTTGATTTTGAAACAAACAGCCGAGATAGTTTCAAAATGAAAAATGGAATGGTTATACTTTTTTAGGGAGACTCAATAACCGATGACAATCGAAGGCGAATAATGATCTTAATCATATCAATATCATGAAGCAGCTAATCCACCGATCAAAAAAAGTTCTCTTTCTACTTATTCTGTCAGTCACCTCTCTTCATGCACAGAACGATTTAAAACTTTGGTACAATAAGCCTGCACAAAACTGGAATGAAGCATTGCCCATTGGTAACGGAAGATTAGGAGCTATGATATTTGGCGATCCGAAGGAAGAGCATTTGCAATTAAATGAGGCAACACTTTGGTCGGGAGGACCTGTGAATCGAAACCCAAACCCGATGGCAGCTTCTTATTTGAAAGAATTGCGTGAGGCGCTCTTTAGCGAAGATTATAAACGGGCCGAAGAACTTGCCATGAAGATGCAAGGCCCTTTCACAGAATCTTACGTGCCGTTGGGTGATGTTTTTTTAGCCCATACATTTAATGGCGAGCCTACAGATTATTATCGTGACCTTGATATAAGCAGGGCAACGGCAACTACACGGTTTAAAGTAAACAATGTTGAGTATGCAAGGGAAATCATTTCTTCTGCTCCGGACCAGGTAATTGTCATTCGACTTACAGCAAGCGAGAAAGGCGCATTGAACTTTGAGATTCGAACAGCAAATTCTTTGTATGCTAATGTTGATGTAGTTAGTGCAAATGAACTAATCGTGCGTGGTAAGGCACCCTCTCATGTAGACCCAAGCTATTTGCAAACAATGGAGATACCGGTTGTATACAATGACCCTACTGGTTGCAGAGGAATGCGTTTTGAATGGCGTGTGAAAGTAAAAAGCATCGATGGAAAAGTTGATCGTTCGGATGCTGGATTGAAAGTGGCCAATGCGTCGGAAGTTGTTTTGTATATCACTGCTGCTACAAGTTTCAACGGCTTTGATAAATGCCCTGATAAAGATGGTGTGGATGAACATCAGCTTGCTACGCAATATCTTGACAACGCATGGGCGCAAGACTATGCGCAGATTAAGAATAAACATATAGCAGATTATGAAGGTTATTTCAATCGTGTTTCACTTAAGCTGAATGGCAATCCCATAGTAAACCTGCCTACGAATGAGCGACTCTTAGCCTACACCAAAGGAGCTGCTGATCCTGGTTTTGAAGTTTTATATTTTCAATTTGGCAGGTACCTGCTAATCTCTTCTTCACGGCCAGGTGTAATGCCTGCAAATCTTCAAGGCATCTGGAATCATCATGTACGGCCACCGTGGAGCAGCAACTACACAACGAATATCAATGCCGAGATGAATTACTGGATGGTGGAGTCCTGTAATCTTTCGGAACTCCACATGCCTTTGATAGACTTAATTAAGAACCTGGCTGTCACTGGCCGTGAGACTACAAAAAACTTTTACAATGCACCAGGCTGGACCGTACATCACAACACGGATATCTGGGCAACAACAAATCCTGTGAGCGGAAGTCCTATGTGGGCGAACTGGCCAATGGGCGGTGCGTGGCTATCACAACATTTGTGGGAACATTATCAATTTACAGGCAACCTGGACTACCTTATCAACACGGCTTATCCATTGATGAAGGAAGCTGCAGAATTTTGCCTGAGCTGGCTGGTGGAGGATAAGAATGGAAATCTTGTTACGGCGCCTTCAACATCTCCTGAAAATGTATTCATCACCGAGAAAGGAGAGAAAGGAACGGTCTCCATTGCTACCACGATGGATATCGCCATCATCCGTGATCTGTTCACGAACTTAATAATGGCTTCTGAAAAATTGAATCGCGATGAAGACTTTAGAAAATTATTAGTTGAGAAGAAAAGCAAACTATTGCCCTATCAAATTGGAAAGAAAGGTAACCTGCAGGAATGGTACAAAGACTGGGAAGATGCTGAGCCACATCATCGTCATATCTCTCATCTTTATGGACTGTTTCCGGGATCAGAAATTCATCCCCTTCAAACACCCGACCTTGCCCAAGCCGCGAAAAAATCTTTAGAGCTTCGCGGCGACGGCGGAACCGGCTGGGCGAAAGGCTGGAAGATAAATACATGGGCACGACTGTGGGATGGAAATCATGCGCACAAATTAATTCGGGAACAACTTACTTTAACGGGTGTGGAAGGAACGGACTATGCTGACGGAGGAGGTACCTATCCAAACCTCTTTGATGCTCACCCGCCATTTCAAATCGATGGTAATTTTGGAGGAACTTCCGGAATTACAGAAATGATTTTACAAAGTCATGCCGGAGAAATTCATTTGTTGCCCGCTATTCCTGATACATGGCAATCAGGCGATGTTAAAGGACTTCGCGCGAGGGGAGGATTCGAAGTTGATATGCTTTGGGCGAAAGGAAAATTGAAAACGGCAAGTATCAAATCATTGCAGGGAGAGCAATGTGTTGTTCGTTCGAGCGTCCCCTTAAAAATTTCCGGTGTAAATGTAAAGTCCAAAAAAACAACGTATGGTTATGTCACTTCTTTTACCACGCGCAAGGGAGTTGTGTACTCTATTAAAGCGGTAAACTAAAACAGTTAATGAAAATATTCACAAAACATTTCAGGCGATAGAGTAAAAACGGATTAAATACTTCTCTGAAAGCTTATCATCTCAATAGCTCACTTCATCCAGATATTTTATTTTTAGGGAAAACTTCTGCTCTATCAATTAATTAAATAATTGGCCTCCTTAATCTCATCTTCTAATTCGATGGCCCGTTCCAGGTAAACCTTTCCGAGATTTATGGTTGATGCAAATACTGAGAAGGCAATTACTGCCGCCAGACGCCTTAAGTCTGTCGCCCAGAGCGGTAAATAAACAGGGGGGCTAAGCCAGCCGCTTTCAAACAAGGGCTCTAATCGTAACGCATCCGCTACGGTAAGCCTACCGGCAAAAAGATTGCGGACAAGGTTAGGTTTGTTGTCACGAATCGCAGCGCGTAGAAAGGTATGGACTTCTAAAAGTCCTTCGAGATAGACGGCATCCTTTGTAAAGACAATTCCCCCTTTAACATCACCACTTCTGAATATTCGTTGAGCCGACCGCACCGATTCTTCTTCGGGTTGTCCGGCATTAAGAAAAAATTTAAACACTTCAATAAAGTCTGCACCCTCCAGCGCCATTTTAACCGCAATCACACGAAGGGCAATTCTTCTTAACCGGTTGATATCAATTGAACAGGTAATCAATTCCGCCAGGACAGCTATTCCTTCTTGTGTCCGTGTAGTTCTAGGTGCACCAAGACCCAATGACTTTAAATTGGGTTGCTTCCTTCCATTCAATCGTGTGGCGGTATGAACAAATGCTTCATGGTAAAGGAGCTGGTCCTTATCAAGCTGAGAAAATACAGCGCTTCCACGAATCCTTATGCGACTTGCTCCCACCAGAGCTTTCGATGACATTTTCTGATCGAGTACCACTTCCACGGTATCATACTCAAAGAATTCTTCAACTTCCGTTTTTAACCACCCGGCAAATTCAGTGGCTGAAGTGTCAAGCAAGGTTGGCTGAACATGAATATTTCCCAATAGATCATCCGTTATTTCGATGAAGAATTTTGCGGCATCAACAGCACTCTTTCCCTGTAGCTTGTAAATCATATCGGGCCGTCCATAAATGCGGGTGGAATAGCGTGTAAAATCAGGTGTGCCGATGGCACTTAACATTCTTCCTGCATCTGCATAGCTTTGTGCAGTATCGGCCAGAAATTTTTCGACGGGCTCACTTTGATCACACTGACCAGTGATTGAATCAAGTTCAGATATGCTTTGTTTTACATCAGGAACTTCAGGTTTGAATTCAGGTAATTGTGGATTGCCTCTTCTCCAATCCTCAAGGAATTTTTCTTCTATGCCTGCTGGCCAGGACAATGTATTAAGTATTTTAATTTTTTTTGAAGCTTGTACCAGTGCCAGATCCAGCTTCTGTATTTTCTTTTCATCCATTATCGTATTTGTTTTTATGAAAGGGTTAAATCAAAACCAGGAATTTCAGTAATATATACAGTCGTAATATTTGATCCGGGGAAATTGAAAATCGTCTAAGATCATATTGATTGTTCCGGGACTAATCGCTCTTTTGAGTCAGTTGATTTTAACGGAAGCGTAAAACGTAGTAATCGAATCCGATTCATTCCCTTATAAATTTACACGATAATACAATATCATGTGTCATCATCTGGAAATTTACGGTTAGTGTCATGTCATATTTGAGTTTACGGTTCATCCATCGCTTGCCCCTAACCCCGCCAGCTGGCGGGGAAACAGCGCGCAGGAATGCCCCTTTAGGGGTTAGGGGCTGCGTAGGAGACATGAAACTTTATTGTTGACACGACACTAGTAAATAACTGGGCATCCGCCACGATTTAATGAAGCTCAAAGTTCACTGTTGGCATGGACTGGAACCCATCAGACTGTAATTTTCAAAACGCAACAAGGTTATATAATATCCTTGCATTTATTGAACACAAAAAAATATTTTTTTAAACACAATTCAGTAATTTCTGTTTACAAATGACTCCATCTGTCTACTGACTAATAACTTCTATTCTTTTGAATTTTCGGTCTTCCTGACTTTCATATCCTGATATTGCCTACTGCCCTTGCCTACTGCCTACTGTCTCATTGCTTTTTGCCTACTGCTCATTGCCTCTTGCCTACTGCCTTTTTGCCTACTGCCTTTTTGCCTACTGCCTCACTGCCCTTGCCTGCTTACTTCGCCGGTGTAATCACAATATTTCTAAAATCAATCGGCCCATGATCGCCCTGAAAATAGATCGGTCCGGGTTCACCTTCATTGCTGTCGAGTGCGCCTCCGGTGATACCGGGAATCTCCTGGTTGCTTATAACGGTCTTGCCATTGGCTACAACAGTAACCATTCGTCCGATAAGCGTGATGTCATACGATTGCCACTCACCGGCATCTTTAGCGGCCATTTCACTTGGTGTGAGAAAACCGTAGATGGCACCGAAATATCCTTTCCACGGTTCTTTTCCTTTGTCGTCTGCTATTTGTACTTCATAACGGCCCCGAAGGTAAACGCCGCTATTACTTCCTTTCTCATAGCGAAATTCAACATGAAGTTTAAAGTCATTGAAGGTTTGTTCGCTCACGAGGTTAGCGCCAGACTTTTTGCTCCGTAAAACTCCATCTTCAACCACCCATTGATTAGTATTACCTATTGCCTTCCAGCCTTTGAGATCAACACCGTTAAAAAGTTTAATGGGTTCTCCCCACACAGGTTCCTTTGTTCTTTTCAGCAACGGTGCACGCACCGCTGTCCAGAGATATGATTTTCCATCGACAAAAACCATTGTACCTTTCAGTTGATCACCCACAAGCTGACCTTCAAAATCAATATTGCGTGTGCTTTCTTCCCACTGTGGAGGAATGGAGAAACTAAATTTCCCATTGTTAACTTTAATTTCAGCGATAGGTCGTGCACTTCCACCAGAGTACACAAACCGACCTACAAGCGTTTTAACTCCCGAGTGTTCAATCTCTAACCATGAAGGGAGCAGTTGCCCATCTTTTTCAATGGTCATGTCCCATCGCCCTTCGATAGTGTCAGCACTTGACGCTTTTATTGAATTACTCATGACTAACAATAACAATGCGCCGGTAAAAAGGATATGTCGGTGTGCGAATATTTTTCTCATGACTTTGAATTAAAATGATGTAGACAATATTAGAAATAAAATTAAAATCAGGTGGAGGATAATCCACTGTTGGTAAAAAAAATAAATTGAAGGGTATGATTGAATAATTAATTATTTGTCTTTCTGACTTCCCCTAATTTTCATCTCCCTCCACTGGAAAAATCAATTCAAACTTTGTCCAGCTTCCTTTCTCGCTATCAATAAATATTTCGCCATCGAGGCGGTCAACGGTTTCCCTTACAATGTACAGGCCGAGGCCGGAACCGTATGCCCTATCTGTTCCGCGATAGAACATTTCAAATACTTTGCTCAGGTATCGCTTATCAATGCCTATTCCATTATCCGTGATATTGAGCTTCCATGTAGTGCTTCCATTTTCGTATTTGATGGAAACTTCGTGTGTTGGTTTTGAAGGATCATAATATTTAATGGCATTGCCGATGAGATTAGAAAGGATGATTCGCAGGCGCTGCTTATCGCTTACTACCTGGGCGTTAGGATTGATCTGAATTTGAAAGTTGATCTCATCAAAACCTTTCATGAATTTGAAATCCTGAATACACTCTTCCACTTCTTTGCTGATTTGCAAGGCCTCGTACTTTAATTCCAGTTTTGAATTACGTGAATACTGAATCATATTTTTGATGATCTCATCGAGCTTCTTGATGCTCTCTTCCATGTAGTTGAGATAGGTCATTAACTCGGCGTTGCCTTCATTTCCTTTTCGGGAAAGTTGAATAAGTCCCAGAACGGATTTCAATGGCGCAATGAGGTCATGTGACGCGCTGTACACAAAGGCATCCAGTTCACGAATGGTTTTGTTGAGCTGATGAATCGTATCGTCTAAGGATTTGGTTCTGACGGCAACTAATTTCTCCAGCGATTGATTTAACTCTGCCATTTGCCGTTGCGTTTCCTGCAATATTTTGTTTTGATCCTCCATCAGCTCTTTCTGTGCGGCCAGCTCTTCATTTCGCTCCAACAATTCTTCATTCTGTGCAGCGAGTTCATCGTTCTGATCTTTAATTTCCTTGCTCTGTTCTTGCACCAGCTTTTCAAGTTTCTGCTTTTGATGGTGAAGGCTTCGCGTTCGCAGGCGGTAAAAAGTAAATGCTATCAGCGCCAATGAAGCGATGCCGGCAATTCTCGCCGTCATGGTTTGGTACCAGGGAGGCCGGATCACAATGCCAATGGTTTTTTCAGGCCCCCAGGATTGGTCATTGAGGGAAGCACGGATCGCCAGCTTGTAATTGCCCGGCTCAAGACTGGTGAAGGTAACGGTATGACCATTGCCTGCATCCTGCCATTCATTGGAAAAATTTTCAAGCTTATAGGTATACCGTACTTGCTGAGGCGCTACAAATTGCAAGGCGGCAAACTGAATACTGATCAGGCGCGAATCCTTATAAGGAAGGTCCAGTTTATCGAGTTCGGTAATGCTCTTGGGCATCAGCTTGCTTCCCGGTCGGATCGATTCATTAAATATCTTAAAATCCGTTAGCAGAATAGTAAGGTTGGTAGTATCGGAATGCATTTCTACCGGTGTAAAAATGTTAAAGCCTTTGGCGCCACCAAACACAAGGTCGCCGTTCTTTAGTTGACAGGAAGAACTGCGATTGAAAGTATTGCCTTGTACACCATAATTTTGGTCAAACGTAAGGAAGGTGCCTTTCCGGATGTTGAAATAAACAATACCCGTATTGGTCGTCATCCAGAGATCATCACCCACGCCCGGATGCATGGCAAGAACGAAATCATTTGGAAGGCCTTCCTGCTGGGTGATAATGGAAAATTTTTGCGTGCTGTTATCGAATTTGCAGAGCCCATCGCCATATGTGCCTACCCATACATTGTTATTCTTATCTTCACAAAGAGATATTACTCTTACACCCTCAATCTTCTTAGGGCCATCGGTGATATTCGTAAAGCGTGTGACCTGATCCGTCTTATAGTTATACCGAATGAGGTCTCCATAAATACCTATCCACAAAGACCCGTCGCTCGTAACAAGGAGGGTCCTGATTCCCGGGTAGTCAAAAACCTCTGCTTTCTTTCCATTGGGTTTGTTCCTGCTGTTCTCAAACTGACGGGTTATTGGATTGAAACGAGCTATACCATTTTCGGTTCCTGCCCAAATATTTCCATGGGAATCCTGCGTAAGATCCCACACGATGTTGTGCGGCAAACTTGTCGGGTCTTTGGGATCATGAACATAACTTGTTATGTTTTTTTTCTTATCGAGATGGTACAGGCCGAGATCGTAGGTTCCGATCCAAAGACCTCCGCTTTTATCCCTTAGCAGGGAGAGAATGACTTCGGCCCGGTCGGTAGAAATAATTTTACCATAAGGTTTTATCACCCCATCTTTCATAACGTTCAGCCCATTGTCAGTGCCCATCCACAGCTTATCATCGTCTTCTGCAAATGACATCACAGAGGGATCACTAAGTGTAAAGGGAGTGCCATATTCTTTTTTATAGAGAAGAAACTTCAGGGGTAATTCAGGATGATAATTTACGCCGCCTATATAGGTGCCAAGCCAAACATCTCCGGAAGACTCCATAAGAATGGAGCGAATGGTGTTGTCATTCAGGCCATGCGGATCTTTTTCCGAGGGGTTAAAATTTTTATAATCGTTTCTTATGGGTGAGTATATGATAAGGCCCCTGCCGTCTGTGCCGATCCACAAATTTTTGTCTTTGTCCATGGCCAGCGCCCAGATGCCCCGGCTCTGAGGCTTCAGGTCAAATACATGTTTTTCTATGGTTTGAGTTTTATAATCCAGCGCGTATAGCCCTTCACCTTGTGTGCCAATCCATACGTAATCATCGCTTGCCAAAAGTGACCGGATTTTATTACCCGATACTTCCTGCGTTGAGGAATTAAAAGACGTTACAGTCTTACTGATCGTGTTATAAACCTTTAACCCTTGCGCTATTGTACCAATATATAAGTTGCCATCTTTTAACTGAAGGGTCCACGCAACAATATTTTTAAGATCGTCATGATCCAGGTCGTGTATCTTGCCTTCGTTGACATTCAGGTAGCGAACCCCGCCCATGCCATTGGCGATCCATAATGTGTTGGTTTCATCATCCATGGCCAGGCCGGAATAGGCAGTTCCCGGTTTATTGATTGCGGGTATGCGCGTAAAACTTTCCGTGGACCGGTTAAAGTAACTAAGGCCATTGGCTGTACCAACCCACAGGTTGCCGGTACTTTTCTCTTCGAGAAGGGAATAGACAACACTATGACTGATAGTGGTAGAGTCTTTTGCATCATGGCGGAAGATCTTAAATCTATTCCCATCATATCGGTTGAGTCCATCTTCCGTGGCGATCCACACAAACCCCCGCTTGTCCCGGATGATGCAGTTGACAGTGGGCTGGGAGAGACCCTCGTCAACGGATAAGTGCTTAAAGAAAAGCTGATTAGAAACACGCCCAGGCTGCTCCTGACCCGATGCCACGATGAAAATGAAACATAAAACAATGAGAATGGCTACTTTCATTGGCTCTCATGATTGTGTCCTTCCTGAAAGTTGATCAGCGTCTATATTGAAAAAATCAAAAATTCGGAACAGGACAACTTCACCTTTTTTAATATACTCATTTTAACTCTCAATGAGAACAAATTGTTTATTAGTGAGCTGCAGAAGAACTTGAAAAGCATTTTTACAAGTTCCACTCAGTTGCACAAAATATTCCATGTCTAATCAACAGGATGAAGAATGGCAATCTTAAGAAAATGTATAAAAGACTAATACTTCTCTGGCAGCGCTGCTATTCGTTGTTCACGTGGAGCAAGTGCGGGAAGCTCGTTGGAAGGTTTATCCAAGTAAAAATATACCGTAGCTGAAACATCATCCTGCCGGTAAAAGTTGGTCCATCCGTGAGGGAGTTTTGTATCCATCAAATCCGGCACCGGATCTTGCTCGAACAACTTTAAAAAATCATTCTCAGTGCTGACCGTTACGGGTATCAGCGAAGCGCCATTCTTTTTGTACTCACGCACCTTATCAAGCATATCACCTCCCATAATTTGAATGGCCACCTTGCATTCATGCTGAAAGTAAACAGCATCTAAAACATGATAGCGATAAAATGCCCATTGACGGGCAGAGTCATTCGCTACAAGACACCCCTGGTATTGATGAGCAAAAACGCCCTGACCCCAACCGGTTCCGATGTAATCTTCTGTGCCTGTTCCATTCAATGTTGGAAGATCTTTATCGCCATCAACATATATCTTTACTTCACCTTCACCCCACCAACTTTTTTGATAACTGGGATCGGTAATGATGCCCATGTTCATTCCAAGGTATCGGCCTTTACCTTTTACATTTGGTAAAATTTCAAAATCCTTTTGTAACTCATTTTTATTTTCTCTTCTCCATGCCGCGTGAAAGTAAAGTACATCTGAAGAATGCTTCTCTACCTGTTGATAGTTAACATCGTAAAAAAGCATGAAGGGCTTATCGCTTTCGTTAACAACCTGAATTTTTGCGGCGGTACGAAAGGGCATGGGTATGTACGAATTGAAAGACCTTCCTTCCGGATCGGAGAACAATGCATTTTGGAAAGCTACTTTTCTGCCTAATCCAATGCCAAAAAAATCACCGAGCGGAACGGATACCGCAGGCCTGGAAGCACCGTCCCAATACATCTCTAATTTTATCGAGCGCAGCATGATTGGATTGCGTTCATTGATGGTAAGCCAAATGCGTTGAATCACGCCAGCGCCTTTTGCATCCATTAATATTTTCGTTTCACCCGCGGCCACCATTTCGGAAGGATGTCCCTTTGCGCTTTTATTCTCCATACCACCCTTGCCTTTTGCAGCCGTTGGATTTTCAAAACTAGTCCAGCGTGTTTGCTGTCCTGCGGGCATTTGATAAAGTTGTTGCCCATTGACAGATTCAATGAATCCACAAGTCATTAATAAAAATGACGATGCAAAAATTCTAATGCTGTGCCTGATACGCATAAGCAATTCAGTAATAGGTTATAGATATTCAACTATTTGTTCCAGGCCAATTCCACGAGACGCTTTGACGAGAATCGTGGACTTAATTATAGGGCTCTTTTTTATTTCCTCGATCAACTCATCCTTCTTTGAAAAATACTTTGCCGTTGGTAGAACTTCGTACGCAGCTCGCATCAGAGTTCCGCACAAATAAACCTGATTGAAATTTTTCTCTTTAATAAGATCGCCAAGCAGCTTGTGCTCCTTCTCGCTTTCTTCTTCCAATTCAAACATATCACCCAGAATTAAAACCTTGCCGTCTGATTTCATAGAGGAAAGATTTTCAATGGCGGCTTGCATAGAGCTGGGGTTAGCATTGTAGGCATCCAGGATAATGGTGTTCGAACCTTTGTTAACCATTTGAGAACGCATGTTGGCAGGAACATATTCAGAAACGCCGCGATTAGCTTCACGTTCATCAACGCCAAAATACTTTCCAATGCATAAGGCTGCAGCAATGTTTTCAAAATTGTAGGTACCAATGAGGTTTGTCTTCACTTCCTCACCATTCTCCGACGCATAATGCAAATAAGGATCAGCGCCAATCAACTCGGCATGATAGTAATCGCCTTTCGCCGGATAAAATACAGGCGATTCAAATCGCTTCGCCATATTGGCAAGAATAGGATTTTGTGAATTGATGAAAACAGTTCCTTTTGTTTGTATCAAATGCTGGTACAATTCTGATTTCGCGCGAATGATATTGTCGTATCCTCCAAATGTACCAATGTGTGCTTTGCCGATGTTGGTAATAAAACCATGTGTAGGATTAGCAATCTCACAAAGCAATGCAATCTCGCCCAGGTGATTGGCCCCCATTTCCACTACTGCTATCTCAATAGTATTGTCGATTGCCAGCAACGTAAGTGGCACGCCAATATGATTATTAAGATTTCCTTTTGTAGCGTGTGTTTTGTACTTACAGCTCAATACGGCATTTAACAATTCCTTACTGGTGGTCTTTCCATTTGAACCGGTGAGGGCAATAACCGGAATTTTTAATTGATCGCGATGAAAGCGCGCCAATTGCTGTAGTGTTTCCAATACATTTGGAACGAGTACCAGGGAATTATTTACCGCATATTTTTCTTCATCGATCACGGCGTATCGTGCACCTTTTGCGATGGATTCCTCAGCAAATTCATTGGCATTGAACCGGTCACCTTTCAGCGCAAAAAAAACAGAGCCGGGTAAAATATTTCTTGTATCTGTCGATACCTTACCCGTTTCCTGATATTTTGTATACAACTCCTGAATATTCATAGATGAAATGAATCTCCTTAATGATGATTATCTTGCAGGTCCAAGATAACAGGTTGACGTGGGTCAGCGTTATGAAGTAGAAAAAAATTTACATGCGGATCATTGTTGGAATTTTGTTGGTGTGCTGCCCGTTTTTGGTGAAATCACAATTTACCTATGTGATCGATCAGTCTATTCCTGTAAAAGATGGTAATCAACACAATCTTACAATACCGTGGGGCGGTGGCCTGAATGCAGCTCAGTACAACACGCTGGATGTAAATGGTGACAACCAAACTGACCTTGTGCTTTTTGATCGCACAGCAAATAAGGTAATCACTTACATAAATCAATCGGGTAAATACATTTATGCACCTGAATTTGAAAGCATGTTCCCGCCGCTTACCAATTGGCTTCTCCTGCGCGACTATAATTGTGATGGGAAAAAAGATTTATTTACGGGAGATATTCTGGGTATTCGGGTTTTTACAAACGTAACACAACCGGGTGGTCCATTGACATGGGAACAATATTATTTCTTCATAGCTCCAGGCGTTCCCAAAAGTGAAGTTCTCTTAACCAAAGGTTTTTCAGGGTTGACTAATCTTCAACTTCAATTCGATGATCTACCTTCCATTACCGATATCGATGGCGATGGTGACCTGGATATTTTAGCTATGCGATACCAGGGTGAAGGATCAGTGGAATATCATCAGAACATCAGTAATACATGTGATTCACTGGCCTTTGAAAGAGTAACACAAAAGTGGGGCGGCTTTTTGGAATGTGATTGTGGAGTGTTTGCATTTAACAATGAAGCATGTCCTCCCTCAAGTGGTGGCCGGATAAAACACGCCGGAGGCAAGGCCATGCTTGCTATTGACATCGACAACGATCAGGATCAGGATCTTTTGTTTTCTGAAGCAGAGTGCTCTGATTTATTTTTACTGCGTAATGAAGGTGATGCTGTAAATGCTGTATTCAATACTGCAGAACATTTTCCAATAACCAACCCGGCTTCATTTGCTCACTTCCCCGCACCCTTTTATGAAGATGTTGACTTTGATAATGTAAGCGACTTGATAGTCGTGCCGAACATATTCAGAAAGGATTTGCTGGAAGTTGATTTGAAAAATTCCAACTGGTATTATCACAATGTAGGGTCTCAACAAATTCATTCTTTCGATTTTAGCGAAAAGAATTTTCTGCAAAATCAAATGATCGATGTTGGTGATAATGCTGTGCCTGCTTTTTTTGATGTGGATGGAGACGGCGATGATGATATGATCATCGGTAACAACGCTGATGCTGAAAGTCTGTCAGGCTCAATTTATTTTTATGAGAACATTGGAACTGCTTCAGAGCCTTCTTTTCAATTTGTTACAGACGACTATCAATCGATCAAGTCCCTTCTTCTCTATAACATTAAGCCACAGTTTGCAGATGCTAATGCCGATGGTAAGGTTGATCTTGTGCTAACAGCAACCAGTTTTATAACAGGACAAACCAATCTTTATTATTTAGCCAACAAGAGCAATAAAGGTGTTGATTTCTCCGGCCAGTTATTAAATACCATTGACTTTGATTTATTGTATACAGAGAACATTCATATGACCGATATTGATGGCAATGGCATCAGTGATATTCTGATAGGAAAAAGTAATGGCTCTTTGGAGTATTGGAAAAATAATGGTCCCAAAGGCTCTTTCAATTTTACACTGACCGATAATAGTTACTTAGAGCTTGGGCCAAGCGTCGAGCGGCAAAGCCTTGGAATAGCATCCGCTGACCTGAATGCTGATGGGAAAGATGACCTGGTGTTAGGAGATCAATTTGGAACGGTTGGAATAATTAGCAGCTACAAAGAAGGTGCAGAAACCAACATCATTTCCCATGTTATTTATAACACCTTTACTGAACAATATGAGGCTCGAAATCTGGGAGGTCGCATTTGGCCCGCAGTTGCCAATCTTTTCAACACAGACAAACCTTCAATCGTAACCGGAAACATCATGGGCGGTGTACAGGTGCTCCGGCATGACGGGGGTGCATCCTTATCAGAAGATCCTTCGATCGAAATCTATCCTGTTCCTGTGGAACAATCAAAGGAGTTGAATGTTAAGATAGACAGATATGCTACCCTTCAAATGATTTCCTCATTAGGACAGGAGCTGGGAAATCCGATAGCAATCACACCTAACCAACCCTACGTACTTAGAGTAGCGAAATTTGCCACAGGACTTTATATCTTGCGGATTCTTATTAATGATAAGACCTACTCGCGAAGAATTGTAATTTATTAATTACATGGATCTATTGATAGGTTTTATTTTTGACATGGACGGAGTCATCGTCGATAGCAATCCATTTCACAAGATTGCCTTAAAACAATTTTGCAAGCAACATGGATATGATCTCAGCGACCAGCAACTACATGAAAAGATATATGGACGCATGAACCGGGATTGGATTATCAGTTTGTTTGGTAATCTGCCTGAAGAAACCGTTCAGCAATATGCCGATGAGAAGGAAGCACTGTTCCGGGAAATTTATTCTAAAGACATTAAACCGGTAAATGGGTTAATACCCTTTCTTGAAAAACTTAATGAATATGATTATCCACGGGTGGTGGCCACTTCCGCACCCTCTGAAAATGTAGATTTCACTCTTTCGAAAACATCAACCCGTGATTTTTTCCCTATCGTTCTGGATGACAGTGATGTCTTAAATGGCAAACCTCATCCGGAAATTTATCTTAAAGCCGCAGCCATGCTTAAAATTCCCCCTGATCAATGCCTCGTTTTCGAAGACTCCCTCTCTGGAATCGCTGCAGGAAAGGCCGCCGGGTGCAAAGTAATTGGCATAACCACCACACACCCAACTAATGAGCTTGCGGATGTTGACCTGGTAATCGACAATTTCACTGACCTTGACCCGAAAAAATTAGTTTCCAGGCTGTTTTTATGAGGTTCATTAAGGATAATTTTAATGACTCTTTGGATTTATGGTGGCCTTTTAGCGATATTTGCAGTCCCTTTTCAAAAGGGTAAAATTATTGATTATGGCGAGAGTTTGTCAAATTACCGGAAAGCGTCCTCAGGTGGGAAATAACGTATCACACGCTAATAATAGAACTAAGCGCAGATTCTATCCAAATCTTCAAAAGAAGCGTTTTTACCTTCCTGAAGAAGATCGTTGGGTGACTTTAAAAGTATCCGCAAAGGCTATCAAGACCATTAACAAGAATGGTATTAGCGCTGTATTGAAGGAGGCGAGAGCAAAAGGAAATCTTGTTAACATTTAATTGATTAATAGAAATGGCAAAGAAAGGCAACAGGATTCAGGTCATTTTGGAATGTACAGAGCATAAAGGCACCGGCATGGCTGGCATGAGCCGGTACATTACCACAAAGAATCGTAAGAACACAACCGAAAGGCTTGAACTCAAGAAGTACAACCCGGTTTTGAAAAAGTATACTGTACACAAAGAAATTAAGTAATTCATTATTGGTTAACATCCAATAACTAATAACTATTAACTGACAAGACCATGGCAAAGAAAGTTGTTGCATCCCTGAAGAAGTCTGATGGAAAGAACTACGCTAAAGTTATTCGCGCGGTTCGTTCTGAGAAAACCGGTGCATATACCTTTAAGGAAGAAATTGTGCCCGCTGAATTAGTGAAAGAAATACTCGCTAAAAAATAATCAGCGATAAAAGCATTATTGAAAAGTCCCTCCGGGACTTTTTTTGTTTCCATCTTTACGATCCAACTCACATTTTCAAATGTCTATTTTCAGCAATCTTTTTTCAAAAGACAAAAAAGAAAGCCTTGACAAAGGGCTTGAAAAATCAAAGGAGAGTTTCTTTTCCAAGCTTGGCAAAGCCATAGTAGGTAAATCAACAGTGGATGATGAAGTACTGGATAACCTGGAAGAAATTCTGGTATCAAGTGATGTGGGTGTGGGTACTACATTAAAAATTATTGAACGTATCCAGGAACGGGTGGCGAGGGACAAATACCTTGGCACCGCTGAGTTAGATAGAATTCTCAAAGAAGAGGTAGCATCCCTTCTTGCTGAAAATAATACCGATGACGTTAATGACTTTGAAATTCCAGCATCAAAGAAGCCATTTGTTATAATGGTGGTAGGTGTTAATGGTGTTGGTAAAACCACAACCATTGGAAAGTTATCAGCCCAATTTAAAAAACGAAACAAGTCAGTCCTATTAGGAGCCGCCGATACATTCCGTGCTGCCGCGGTTGATCAACTGAAGTTATGGGGCGAGCGGGTTGGCGTTCCGGTTGTAGCGAAAGGTATGAATACGGATCCTTCTGCTGTTGCGTTTGAAGCCGTGAAAGAAGGCGTGGAAAAAAATGCTGATGTAATCATCATCGATACTGCCGGAAGGCTTCATACCAAAGTAAACCTCATGCAGGAGCTTTCGAAGATCAAGCGCGTTATGCAAAAAGTTATTCCTGATGCTCCTCATGAAGTACTGCTTGTATTAGATGGCAGCACAGGTCAGAATGCCGTGGTTCAAGCGAGAGAATTTACAAAAGCAACAGATGTAACGTCATTAGCCATTACAAAACTTGATGGAACAGCAAAGGGCGGTGTAGTGATTGGCATCTCCGATGAGTTTAAAATTCCTGTAAAGTATATCGGAGTAGGTGAGAAGGTAGATGACCTTCAGGTGTTCAACAAGGTAGAGTTTGTTGATTCTTTATTTAAGAAATGAAGCTTATGCTATTTAGGTTTTGTTTTTAGTGTCGAATTAAAAACTACAGCTCTACTGCAAGAAGTTCGCGCCCCAGTTTGTGAAGGGCTGTTTCTATCTTTTTCAACTGCGCCGGGCGCGGTTTTTTCGTGCCCGTGGCGTAGTGGTTTATCTGCTTATGGCTGATACCGGTAAGCTTCTCTATGCCGGTGCCGGAGAGAATGCCCTTGTAATACTTCAACAAGCTTTCCGCGTCGAAGTGATACACGATTTTAAAATCACCTTTTAAAATAGCTGGTACATTCTCAGGTTTGTTGTATTTCTTCAGCAGATTTATGGCTTCAACTATTGACTTTTTTGCAAGCTCAGGGGTTTCACCACCACCGTATACACCTTCAACGTTCTCTGCGTACGCATCGTAGTTGTCCTTCGTTTTTTCAATGATTATTTTTACAGTTCTCATATTAGTTTTGTTTTTGTTATTCAAGCCCCATCTCTCTGATAAGTTTTCTCCTTAATCCTTCTCCAATCTCGCGCGATCCGTGAAACGGCACAGGAATGGAGCGGCCGGTTTTTTCATAGATATAATGGCTACCGGAAGTTCTTACGTGAATCCATCCATTCTTCCTGAGATTCTGTGAAATTCTGACGACTTAATTTTGCTGTATTTTTAATTGACCTACCAAAGGTAGATAATTATCTACTTTTTACAAAAAGAAAAACCCGGGATATTTTTTGCCGTTACTTTATCATTAATCAATATCTTTCAAACGCTATATAATTCCTTTTGTACTCGCATCGTTTTACTATTCGTTCAATTTGTATTATTCTTCTTTTGTCACAAATGGGCTATTGGTTTATTTAAGCTTGTATGCCCGAAGTGCAGAGTACATTGTCGTGGTTAGTACTCTACATAGTAAACACCATTGTCAATCACTTCGAACTTTATTTTTCCTTGTTGTCTCCCCTGATCCTCAATCTCAGAAGAAAAATCAAAAACTAGTTCTCTTCTTTTGCCAAATATTGGGATATACATAAACTGATATGCCAAGACACTATCTTTGAATACTCCATTTGGAACACTGGTACCGCCAATCGAATAAACATTCTTAATATCTTTTTTGACCATAAACTCTAAAAACAGAGAATCCTTATCTTTCATTTTTTTCCAATCATAAACAAGGTACCTGCTAAAATTTTCATGGTAATTTTTGTCCACGAAGTATGTTGTCATCTTTTTATAGACTTCGAAATCTTTTTTTATTTTTCCAACTGTGGTGGATCTAGACGCACTACAATTAAGTAGAAACCAACAAAAAAGGATAAAGCATATTGACTTAGTGAATTTCATCTGCGAGTACGGAGTTGATTAATTAACCGGTTTAATATCCCTCTTCCGAAATGGAATTTTAATCAGCACCAGGTAATTAAATCCCCACGCTGATTTTTTATCATCTATCCGGCCGTAGCCCGGAATATCATGCGGAATCATAGTAGGTGTGTCATCTGTTTTTAATCCAAACTTGTAGCGGGCAGTATAACCCAGCCAGAATACCTTCCAGACTTTTACACGAATTCCACCGGTTAACTCATACCACCGGGCTGAAATATCTGTATTGGTATACGTTTCATCAATCACACCCCACACAGGATCGTCGGCATTGACGATGTATTCTTCCGAGAAAATACTTCTTGCATATCGTGCACCAAAAAACAAAACGTTTTCGTTGGGATCTTTCGGAAGAAAATTCATGTCTGCGCCAATTCTGAAATAATTACCATCATTGGAATAGTGGTCATCATTCGTTTGATAATTTCGGCCCAAGCTTCCTACATCCAACGTAAGAAAGTAACGATAGAAATCGACATCGGCATTTACTTCCCAACCTGAATAAGTATCATCAACAGATGATTTTATTAAGGCTAGAACATCCGTGCCTATCCGGATACCCGTAGGAATATGATCCTTAACGGTAAGGGTATCCTTCTTGCCTTTTTTCTGTTTTTGTGCTGCACAGAAAAAGGGAAGGACTAAAAGAATCAATATGTTAGTTATTAGGGTATACCGCAATGTTATTTTGGGTTGGGAAGGTTACTGTTGGTTCTAAAACTGTGGGTGCATTTGTAAACCCTGAAGATGATCCGATAGTAAGCGAAGACATTTCAGTTTGGTTACAAACTTCATGATAAAGATTTTCCTCTGTATCGTAATTCAATGTGAGAACTTTGTCCCCGTTCGCTAAGCTAAAGGTGAATGTAGTTGTACCGGCCGCTTCATTTAGTGGTAACTCTACAGATGATGCCTTTTGGTCAACATAAAATTCCTCGGCCGTATAATCAGCGGTTATCTTAAGAATATCAACCGAAATATTATTTGTACTACTGGTTGATTCCCTGAAAGCGATTCTTACAAGGTTGGTTACCGGGCATTTAAAGAAAGTGATATTTGTACGAGGAGGGTCCTGGATAGAATCGTTGACAACGACTACTTTATCAAACGTAGTGGTAATTGCGGGCATCGTAAGATGCGAAAAAAACTTTTGTTCACCGCATGGAATATATAAGGCCTGGGTCGTGCTGGTATAATTGAGCATTATCGATGTGTTGCCGTAGCTATTAATATCCATATTAAATGTTGTGGCATTCGATTCACTATTGATTGGCAATCGAATCGTGCTTACGGCTTGACTGGTCTGGTAAGTGATGTTTGAAAAATCATCCTGTATGCTATTAAAAAGAACCGGCAATGCCGCTCCGAGTGTATCCGCTTCGTTTGTATTCCATTGACGAAAACTAAACCGAACTACATTAGGAATCGGACACCTGTAAATAATAATGTTTGTAGATGGGTTTTGTGTAGGTGAAGCATTCACCAATCGTGTCGAATCGAAATCAGAAGAAAGAACATGTAAATTGGAGACAATAAATCGTTCCCCGCAATCTTCGGATACAAATTGAGCTTTGGTATCATAGCCCAGCAAAAGGGAATTCGTGAAAGGTCCCGCATTACCAAATCTTAAGAACGTAATAGGAGATTGATCTTGTAAAATATTTAGGGGGAGTTGTACATCAGTTACAATAGATCCTGATGGATTCCCGTAAAAGATACTATCCGTACCTTCTATGGAAATGCCATATAAATAGATTGAGTCAGCTTTTCCGTCCGCTATTTTTTTAAAGGATATGCCAATTACATTTGAATTGAGGTTATAACAATCCGGGTCATCCAGGCAAGACACCGCTAAAAGGCCAAAAAACAAGAACCAAACTACTTTTTTAATCATCATTCTATTGCGGCTGTAAAGATAAAGTAAGTGCCCTTAGCCCAAATTTCCGGCCAGTTTATTTTTAGTATTTTTGCGGGGATTTTTGATGGAGGTCAACGCTATTTCCCAATTTAGAACGAGCTGTCGGTCGCCATATTTTACAAGGGAAAACGAATGAAAACGAAGGGGAACAGGAAAACCAGGGTAAACATTGTAACACTCGGCTGCTCAAAAAACCAGGTGGACTCCGAGGTGTTGCTAACCCAATTGAGGGGCAATGGTATAGACGCTGTTCATGAATCCAAAGAAGATGATACCAACGTAGTGGTAATCAATACGTGTGGTTTTATTGACAATGCCAAGCAGGAGTCAATCGATACGATTCTTCGCTACGTTGACGCCAAAGATGAGGGGATGGTGGACAAGGTCTATGTTACCGGCTGCCTCTCGCAACGTTATAAAGATGATCTTCAAAAAGAGATTCCTGAAGTAGACGCGTGGTTTGGCACACGCGACTTGTCCAGATTACTTAAAGTTTTTAAAGCAGATTACAAACGGGAATTGGTGGGTGAACGGATATTAACCAACCCGTCACACTATGCATACCTGAAGATCTCGGAAGGATGTGATCGTCCTTGTTCTTTCTGTGCTATTCCCATCATGCGCGGAAAACATATCTCGCGGCCAATAGAAGAACTGGTTTTGGAAGCAAAGAATCTTGCAAAGAATGGAACAAAAGAACTGTTGCTCATTGCACAGGATTCAACTTATTACGGACTTGATCTTTACAAAAAAAGAAACCTCGCTGATTTGCTGAAGCATCTCTCCGATGTAGAAGGTATTGAATGGATACGCCTTCACTATGCATTTCCCACAGGTTTTCCAATGGACGCGCTGGATGTAATGGCCGAGCGTTCCAACATCTGCAATTACCTGGATATACCTTTGCAACATGGCTCATCGCGTATGTTACAAATTATGCGTCGCGGAACAACGCGTGAAAAAACTGAGCAACTTATACAGACTATTCGTGAGCGGGTACCGGGCATTGCCATTCGCACTACTATGATTATCGGCCATCCGGGAGAAAAGGAAGATGACTTCAATGATCTTATGAATTTTGTAGAGCAATCCCGCTTCGACAGGCTTGGCGTGTTCACGTATTCGCATGAAGAAAATACACATTCCTTTTCATTGCCAGATGATGTGCCTGCTGAAACAAAACAGGAACGAATGGATGCCGTGATGGAATTACAGCAAGGTATTTCATTAGAGCTGAATCAGGCACGCATTGGGAAAATATACAAGGTATTGGTTGACCGGATGGAAGGTGGTGAATTTTTTGGCAGAACTGAATTTGATTCTCCCGAAGTTGACAATGAAGTTGTTATTAAGACAAGTGAGTATCTCCGTATTGGTGATTTTGTAAATGTTAAAGTAACAGACGCTTCGGAGTTTGATTTAGTGGGTGGATTAGCCTGAGGATTTTATTTCAGCGGGAAAGAACTTTATAAATAATTTGACGTTATTCGGATTATGTTTTCTAGCTATCCACCTTCAAGCCTTACCTGTTGTTGAACATGCGCCTGACAAAAGTCCCCCTTTCCCAGACCAAGTCATTTTCTGATTTTTTCCTTGACTATATTCAACCGAACGAAAAGCTTAAACCTTTTTATAAAAGATTTCCAACACCCGAAAACTTTGAAGATCAAATAAAGGAAAAGCAAAGTAGTTTCGATCAACACCATCGTGATGTACTTGTTCAGGCGCTTAACGAACAGTACAAAGGATTGATCACAACAGAAGCGGTGTCAAAAAATTTATTACTTCTAAAAGACAATAAAACGTTTACTATTGTAACCGGGCATCAATTAAATATTTGTACGGGCCCCTTATACTTCATCTATAAAATTGTTACTGTTATCAATGCCTGCAAAAAATTAAAGCAGCAATATCCTCAGTACAATTTCATTCCTGTGTACTGGATGGCCTCCGAAGATCATGATTATGAAGAGATAAAATCATTTCGATTGTTTGGGAAGAAATATGTCTGGAACACAAAACAGGAAGGAGCGGTAGGCAGATTTTCAACCGAAGGATTGCCTGAATTATTAAATAGTATTCCCGGTGATGAAAGTCTTTTTACTGAAGCCTATAAGAAAAATAAAAAACTTGGTGAAGCAGTTCGGTATTATGTAAATGAACTCTTCAAGGATGAAGGACTTATTGTAATCGACGGAGACTCATCGCGCCTGAAGTCACTTTTTAAAGATGTCATTAAAGATGATATCATTCATCACACAGCAAAAAAACTTGTTGATGATACGAATTCAAAACTGGATGCTCTTGGTTATAAAACGCAGGTTTATTGCCGGGATATAAATTTTTTTTACCTCGAAGATCAATTAAGAAATAGAATTGAAAAAGAGAACGACCAGTATAAAGTAATTGATTCCGGTATTCAATTCGATAAGAATTCAGTTTTAAAAGAAATCGAATCCAATCCTGAAAAATTTAGTCCGAATGTAATTCTTCGGCCGCTATACCAGGAAGTAATTCTTCCTAACCTTGCCTATGTGGGAGGTCCTGCTGAGGTTGTTTACTGGTTACAGCTCAAGAGTGTATTTGATCATTATAAAATTCCATTTCCTGTTTTGTTACCGAGAAATTTTGGAATGGTGATTGAATCTCATGTTGCAAAAAAATATGAGAAGACGGGATTAGCATTGACTGAGTTGTTTGAGGAAAAGAATTTATTGTTTAATCATTGGGTAACAAAAAATTCCAATCACCGGTTGACAATAGAGGAAGAGTTGGAAAAAATAAAATCACAATTTGAAGCGTTAAAGAAACGTGCCGAAAACATTGACACAACATTAGGTCCTCTTGTCGGTGCGGAAAACAAACGCACACAAAATGGTTTAGCACGAATTGAACGAAAAATACTTCGCGCTGAAAAACGAAAGCACGATGATAAGCTTCGGCAAATTGAATCTGTTAAAGATCATCTTTTCCCCAACGACAGCTTACAGGAAAGAGTCGATAACTTCTTAAACTTTTATTCAACCGATCCCCTTTTCATAAAAAAGCTGATTGATTCCTTTGATCCATTTGATTTTCAATTCAACATCTTCACCTACGAATGATGTCGTTTACTTAAACTCTGCTAATTACAATTTGTGTGCATTGGCTAACCGGCTAATTGACCATTGGCTAATTAATCTGTTATCTTTGAGTAATGACCAAACAGGAGTTACGAAAAGTTTATCTTCATAAACGCCTTACTTTAAAAGATGCTGAGTACGAACAGCTAAGTAAATTGCTTTGTGAAACATTTTTTAAAGCGATTGATGTTTCCTCTGTTGATGTACTTCATTCTTTCTTACCCATTGCAAAAAATCGTGAGCCGAACACGTGGTTAATAATAAAAGAGGTACAGCTTACATATCCTGATGTTAAAATTTCCATACCTAAGATTAATCATGAAGATAACATAGAAAGCTACTACCTTGAAGAAAGCAAACTCAAACTCAACGCATGGGGAATACCCGAACCGGTTGAAGGAACGATAACTGATCCATCTTCCATTGACATGATTCTTGTTCCACTACTTGCGTTCGACAACGAAGGTCATAGAGTTGGTTATGGAAAAGGATATTATGATCGATTTCTTAAAGATTGCCGAAAAGATGCCAGGAAGATTGGCCTTTCTTTTTTTCCTCCCGAAGAAAAAATCGTTGACACCTTCTCTGAAGACTTCCGGCTCGATATGGCAATTACGCCCGGTAAGGCCTACGAATTCGAGCGGTAATTTACACCGCAGGTTCTTGCTGGCTCAAACAATGAAATGAACCCAGTCCCCAAATAATATCGGTTGAATCAAGACCTACAACTTTACGATCTGGAAAACACTGTTGTAAAATATTCAGCGCCTTGTCATCATTCTTATCATCGCGATAGGTTGGAACTACAACATAGTTATTACTGATATAAAAATTAGCGTATGAAGCCGGCAACCTCATCCCATCATAGTGAACTGCATGAGGCATAGGAAGTTCAACAATGTTGATCGATTTTCCATTTTCAAGTTTCATCTTCTCTAATGTTTCAAGATTTTCTTTTAATGGTTTGTAGTTGTCATCGTGCCGGTCATCTTCAATAACGGTAACGACAGTATCTTCATTTACAAAACGTGTTATGTCGTCAATGTGGCCATCGGTATCATCTCCAACGATACCATCACCCAACCAAAGTATGTTGCTAACACCATAATAATTCCGAAGGTATTCTTCAATTTGTTGTTGGCTAAGGTGAGGATTCCGATTAGGGTTAAGCAAGCATGAAGTGGTTGTTAAAACAGTACCCTTACCGTTAAAATCAACCGATCCACCCTCCATTACAATACCGGGATGTACAACCGGAATGTTGTATTGCTCGGCTATTAAAGTTGGTATGACATCATCAAGTTCATAGGGAGGGTACTTATCTCCCCAGGCATTATAACCCCAGTCGACAATTATTTTCTTTTGGTCTGCATCAGGGTTAATAAGAAATGCAGGACCATGATCACGACACCAGGCATCGTTAGTAGGATGTAAAAAGAAATTGATGTTCTTACTATCTCCCTTTGCTTCGTTGATATAATGAAGCGCCTGATGTTTCATCGCTTCATTCACCACATTAATATTTACTTTCTCACCCTCTGCCACCAGTTTTATAAACTGAGCGTAGATCGGATAAACAGAGGCGATCTTTCCAGGCCATGATTCGTTTTTATGCGGCCAGCTTAGCCACGTAGCGCTATGTTTTGCAAATTCTGCGGGGAAGTAGTAGCCGAGTTGGAGAGGAGTTTTATTCATCATATGTTATTGCACAAAGTTCACAAAGATGTCACAAAGTTGCACAGAGAATCAATTGATCACTCTTTTAATTCCATCCTTTAGAACTGGGACATGAAAGTTGATTAACAAACCTAGCTTATAATTTCCCAGTCTCAGGTAGGTTAGAATTTGAGCGATATGGACATCTGTAAAACATTCAACAGTTTTAATTTCAATAACCACTTTATTTTCAACTAACAAATCAATTCTGTACCCATGATCAAGTTTAACATCCTTATAGATCACAGGCATTGGTTTTTCTTTGTGAACATCAAAGCCTCTCTGCACTAAATCAAAATACAAGCATTCACGATATGCTGATTCCAACAAACCCGGCCCAAGAGCTCTATGTACATCAATTGCATGGCCTATGATCTTCCTTGATATTTCGTTTTCTAACATTTAGCTAACGTTCTTGTAACTGTGTAATAACTATGCTGATGCGCAGAGAATCACGGAGAAACCACGAAGAAGTTTTCTTTGTGATTTTTGTGATTCTCTGAGTTCCTCTGTGCTATAACTTTACTCTTCATCAATAAAACGTTTAGTGATAGGTTGATAAGAATCAATTCTCCGGTCTCTCAAGAATGGCCAATGCGTTCTGTAGCTGTCGGTTTTACTGAGGTCAATTGCTATTACATTAACTTCTTCTTTGTCGTGAGGGGCCTGATATAAAATTCTTCCGAATGGATTTGAAACGAATGAACCTCCCCAGAATTTCATAGCTCCGTTTTGTTCAAAACCGACACGGTTAACACTCACCACATGAACTCCATTCGCCACGGCATGACTGCGTTGGATGGTCTGCCACGCATTAAATTGTTCAGAGTTTGTAAGCTCATCTTGTGATGTAGCCCAGCCAATTGCCGTTGGGTAGAATAACATTTCAGCTCCCATTAACGAAGTGATGCGGGCTCCTTCGGGATACCATTGATCCCAGCATATCAACACACCGATGGTGGCGAATTTTGTTTTGAATACTTTATAACCAAGATCGCCCGGTGTGAAATAAAATTTTTCATAGTACGAAGGGTCATCCGGGATGTGCATCTTGCGATACTTACCCAAATATTTTCCGTCAGCATCAATAACAGCGGTGGTGTTATGGTAAATGCCTTCCGTTCGTTTTTCAAAAAGCGAAGCAATGATTACCACGCCACTCTCTTTAGCAACTTTACACAGAGTTTCTGTTGAAGGGCCGGGGATGGGTTCTGCCAATTTGAAATTATCGTAATCCTCCACGTCGCAGAAATACAAAGAGCGAAACAACTCCTGAAGGCAAACGATCTGCGCGCCTTTAGAAGCTGCTTCTTTTATACCTGCGATTGCTTTGTTAAGATTTTCATCAGGGTTTGCAGTACAAGCCATCTGCACCGTTCCAATGTTCACTATTTTGCCAGACACTTTTTTTTATTTAGGTCTGCAAAATTATGGTTATTGGAGGAGAATTGAAACTTTGATTTTTATGGCTATTGCACAGAGTACCCGGAGCAAAAAGAGAGTTACACAAAGAAATACAAGCCTGAATTGAAAGGCTTTGGATTATATCTCTGTGCCTTCGTGGAATTCTTCGTGAAGCTCTGTGCAACAGTTTTATTACGCATGGAGATGGTCATAGCACGGAGTGCTTAAGGGGAGTACGAAGAAAATACAAATCTGGAATTGAAAGGTTAGTCTATATCTCCGGGTCCTTTGTGAAAAATTCTCTGTGCAACTCAGTGCAATAGATTAAATCTCTTCAGGAAGTTTCACAAAAGATTCGTCTTTTGATTCGAGGTGCGAGTAACCCATAAGCCAGGTATCAGCGGCTTTTGCTGCTTCACGTCCTTCTGAAATGGCCCATACAACAAGTGATTGCCCACGACGAATGTCACCGGCGGCAAACACACCTTCCTGAGTTGTCATATAATTTTCAGACTTAATATTGCCGCGAGCATCAAGTTCAATTTCTAACTCGTTTATGAGTTGTCCTTTTTCAGCTCCAACAAAACCAATGGCAAGAAGGGCCAGCTCACAAGGAATTATTCGTTGCGTTCCGTCGATTTCCTTGAAGCCCATTTTTCCATCTGCTCCAACTCCCCATGTAATATCAACCACTTTTAAACCTTGCAGTTTGCCGCGAGAGTCACCGATAAATTCTTTCGTAAGAATAGCCCATTGACGTTCAACTCCTTCTTCATGAGAGGAGGAAGTCATCAGGATCATCGGCCAGTTAGGCCAGGGATTTGTTTCAGCTCTTTCATTGGGAGGTTTTGCGAGCAACTCAATTTGAGTAACTGTTTTTGCTCCCTGGCGATTAGAGGTTCCCACGCAATCTGATCCTGTGTCACCACCACCAATTACCAAAACATTTTTATCCTTCGCTGATATATCACCAGAAAAAATACGGTCACCGGCAACACGTTTGTTTTGTTGGGTAAGAAAGTCCATCGCAAAGTGAACACCATCAAGGTCTCTTCCTGGTATGGGAAGATCTCTTGGAGCAGAAGCGCCTCCGGTTAATACCAGTGCGTCAAATTCATCCTGCAATAATTTCGGACTAATGTTTACTCCAACATGCGCGTTGGTCCTGAACATTATTCCTTCCATTTCCATTATTCTGATCCTGCGATCAAGAACATATTTTTCAAGTTTGAAATCAGGAATACCGTACCTGAGCAATCCGCCAATCCGGTCGCTGCGTTCGAACACTGTAACCCAATGACCTGCTTTGTTAAGTTGGGCTGCTGCAGCTAATCCTGCAGGACCTGAGCCTACTACAGCCACGCGCTTTCCTGTTCTATGTTTTGGAGGATTAGGTTTGATGTAACCTTTTTCAAAGGCTTTTTCTGCAATAGACTTTTCGATGTATTCAATAGTAACGGGCTTATTGTTGATGCTCAACACGCAACTTGCCTCACAAGGAGCTGGACAGATACGTCCAGTGAATTCCGGGAAGTTATTTGTGGTACTTAATATTTTAATAGCATCCTCCCATTTGCCTTGATAAACGGCATCGTTAAAATCAGGAATATTATTTCCCAGGGGACATCCGCTGTGACAAAACGGAACGCCACAATCCATGCATCGCGCTGACTGCTGATGAAGTTTCTCGTCGGTCTGTTTGAAGTAAACCTCTTTGTAGTCTTTTGTACGCTCTTTTGGATCACGGGATTTTGGCATCTCCCGGTCAAACTTCATGAATCCATCAATTTGCCCCATCGTATTCTAATCCTAATTGTTATATCGTTGATTTAATTATTTAGCAACCACAACCGGTTCTGCTGCAGCTTGTTTGGCCTTAGCTTTCATCAAAACTGCTTTATAGTCTCGTGGCATTACTTTGATGAAATGGCTTGAAACATTCTCCCAATCTTCAAGCAGCGCTTTTGCAGGTTCACTTCCGGTATTGTTAAGATGTTTTTCAATCATCAGTTTGATCTCGTCTTTATCTTCTGTTGTAAGCGTTTCGAGATCTACCATTTCCATATTACAAAGCTTTTCAAAACCATTGTCAGCATCATATACGTAGGCAATTCCACCACTCATACCTGCCGCAAAGTTTTTACCGGTCTTTCCTAATATAACTACCCGGCCACCGGTCATGTATTCACAAGCGTGATCGCCTACACCTTCTACAACTGCCTCCACGCCGGAATTTCTTACACAAAAACGTTCACCAGCCTGTCCGCGAATATAAACTTCACCTGCAGTAGCGCCGTAAAACGCAACATTACCAATAATGATATTTTCTTCAGGTTTAAACGTTGCTTCACGATCAGGGTAGATGATAAGTTTTCCACCGGATAGCCCTTTTCCAAAATAATCATTTGCTTCTCCTTCCAGTCTGAACGTTACTCCCGGCGCAACGAAAGCACCAAAACTTTGACCTGCCGAACCTTTGAACTCAAACTGAATAGTATCTTCAGGTAAACCTTTTCCTTTATACTTCTTGGAAATTTCATTTGACAACATTGCACCGGTTGTGCGGTTGATGTTGCGGATATTAAATTTCTTCGTCACCGGTTCTCCAGCGTCGAGTGCAGGTTTAGCTGCTTTTATCAATTCTCTGTCAAGCACTTTCTCCAATTCGAAGTCTTGCTCGATTTGTTTGTAAACGCCAACATGATTGCTCATTGGCTCACGATATAAAATAGGAGAAAGATCGAGCTTCTCCAGTTTCCAATGGTCGAGTGATTGACGAACACGAAGTATATCTGTTCTTCCAACCATTTCATTTACTGTTCGGAAGCCAAGTTCAGCCATTACTTCGCGAAGATCTTGCGCAAGGAAGTGGAAGAAATTAACCACATGGTCAGGATCGCCGGTGAAAAGTTTTCTTAACGATTCATCTTGTGTAGCAATTCCCACAGGACAAGTATTCAAATGACATTTGCGCATCATGATACATCCTTCAACGACAAGTGCTGCTGTTGCTACACCCCATTCTTCTGCGCCGAGAAGCGCTGCTATGGCAATGTCACGTCCTGTTCTGATCTGTCCATCGGTTTGTAATACTACACGACTTCGCAGATTATTTTTTACAAGTGTTTGATGAGCTTCTGAAAGACCTAATTCCCAGGACAATCCTGCGTGACGCATTGAACTTATCGGTGATGCACCGGTACCTCCGTCTGCGCCCGAAATTAATATGGCATCTGCTTTTGCTTTAGCAACACCGGCAGCAACTGTCCCTACACCTGATTGAGAAACAAGTTTTACATTGATCCTCGCCGTGCGATTAGCATTCTTCAAATCATAAATAAGCTGCGCGAGATCTTCTATAGAATAAATATCA
The DNA here is from genome assembly GCA_964521255.1 of uncultured Roseivirgaceae bacterium. Classification (GTDB taxonomy): domain Bacteria; phylum Bacteroidota; class Bacteroidia; order Cytophagales; family Cyclobacteriaceae; genus ZC4RG29. Next base: position 9,568 of record CAZFRM010000033.1, on the reverse strand, counting down.
TGGTGAGGCGGAGGAGATATAAGCCCAACACCAGGAGTAGAATGACGCACACGACCGATCCACTCATCCACTTTGTGACCCGGTAATTGACCGCCCTCTCCAGGCTTGGCACCCTGCGCCATTTTAATTTGAATCTCGTCAGCATTGGTGAGGTAATAACTTGTCACGCCAAAACGGCCGGAAGCAACTTGCTTGATTGCCGAACGTTCCCAATCCCCGTTTTCTTTTTTCTCGTATCGAATCTCATCTTCACCACCTTCACCGCTATTGCTTTTACCGCCAATACGATTCATAGCAATGGCCAATGTGGTATGTGCTTCGAATGAAATTGATCCGAATGACATAGCGCCCGTTGCAAAACGCTTGAAGATATCTTCAACAGGTTCTACCTCATTAAGTGGTATAGAATTTCTTTTTTTGAATTCAAACAAGCCACGGACTGTAATCGAGGCTTTGGTCTGGTTATTTATCTTCTCAGAATATTTTTTATAAAGCGAATAGTCGTTACGTTTGGTTGAGTACTGAAGTAAGTGAATAGTTTCGGGATCAAATAAATGTTTTTCACCTTTACGTTTCCATTGGTAAACACCACCTTCGGGTAAAGTGTTACTGAAATTTTCATAAGCCAGTTCATGACGAACTAAAACTTCTTTGGCAAGATCATCAAATGACAATCCTTCAAGGCGACTGATGGTACCTCTGAAGCATTTATCAATCACTTCACTGCCCAGGCCGAGCGCCTCAAATATTTGCGCTGATTGATAAGACTGAAGTGTACTGATCCCCATCTTCGACATTACCTTAAGCAATCCACTGCCGACTCCTTTCCTGTAGTTCATGAAGACTTCTTCCTGAGGCATTTTTTTATACAATTCCTCGTTGGCATTCAACGTGTGAATTGTTTCAAGAGCGAGATATGGATTAATGGCACTCGCTCCATAGCCGATTACCGTTGCAAAGTGATGAACTTCCCAAACATCGCCGGCCTCAACTACCAGTCCGGCCTTCGTGCGAATTCTTTTTTCTACGAGATAGTGGTGAACGGCACCGGTTGCTATTAAAGAAGGGATAGGAGCAAACTCACTATTGATATTTTTGTCGGAGAGGATTAAAATCTTCTTGCCACTGCGAACGGCATCTTCTGCTTCATTACAAATTCGCGCAAGGCTTTCTTCCATTCTTCCTGGCTTACCATCGGCCTTGAATACGCAATTCATAACTGCATAGTCAAAACCCTCATCTTGCATATGCTTGAGTTTTTCGAGGTCCGTATTGAATAGAACAGGTTGAGAGATATGAATCTGCCGGGTATGTTCAGGAGTCTCCTCCAAAACGTTAAGGCTCACGCCAACTCTAGTGAAGAGTGACATAACAAGACGTTCGCGAATCGGATCTATTGGAGGATTGCTTACTTGCGCAAAATGCTGTTTGAAGTAATTGGAAATATGCCGGCTCTCTTTCGACAACACAGCTATCGGTGTATCGTCACCCATTGATCCGATTGGCTCGTAGCCTTTCTCTGCCATAGGAACAAGAATCATTTTCAAGTCCTCGCGGGAAAATCCATAGGCATTCTGCCGTTGAAGCAACGTGCTCTCATCAAATTTTTCCTCAAATGTTTCGGGCTCTGGTTCGAGGCGAAGCTTGAGACGATTTTGAATGATCCAGTTGTAGTAAGGTTTCTTTTGGTAAACTGATTTTTTAACCTCATCGTCATACATCACTTTGGCTTTTTCAAGATCAGCCATAATCATTTTGCCAGGTGTGATGCGGCCTTTCTCTATTATATCCTTGGGCTTAATTGGCAATGCACCTGCTTCTGATGCCATTACAATTCTTCCGTTGCGGGTAATACAATAACGCAGCGGGCGAAGACCGTTTCGATCGAGGGTTGCTCCAATGCGCTTGCCATCAGTAAATACTAATGCGGCTGGCCCATCCCAGGGCTCCATCATGGATGCATGATACTTGTAAAATGCTTTACGATGAGGGTCCATTAATTTATTATCCTGCCACGCTTCAGGCACCAGCATCATCATTACATGTGGAATACTGCGACCTGATAGTACAAGCATTTCCACCAACGCATCAAGGTTAGCGGAATCCGATGCTTCAGGATTTGTTATGGGAACTAATTTTTTGATTTCATCATCTGAGAAAAGGGTTGATTTGAACAACGCCTCTTTTGATTTCATTTTATTCACGTTTCCGCGAATGGTATTGATCTCACCATTATGCGCGATGTAACGGAATGGCTGAGCAAGTTTCCAGTTTGGAAAAGTGTTTGTTGAAAAGCGCGAGTGAACAAGGGCCAAAGCGGTGAGCACGCGGGAATCCTGCAAATCAAAAAAGTATTTCCTGACTTGCTCGGTACGGAGCTGACCTTTGTAAACAATGGTTTTAGCTGATAAGCTCGCAATATAAAATTCTTTATTATTCCCTTTTACATTACGATTCACCAGGTGAGATGCGTAATTTCTTAAAACAAAAAGTTTCCTTTCAAAAGCTTCTGCCGATAAATTTTCATCTTTTGCTTTTACAAAAATCTGTTCGATAGTCGGCTCAACCTCAGAGGCGCCAGGACCCGGTACACTATGATCGACAGGAACAACCCGGAACCCTACCAGTTCTAATCCCAATTCGTCAACGGCGCCTAATAAAATTTTACGTGCTGCTTCTACTACGTGTTTTTCTCTGGGGAAGAAAACCATTCCCACGCCATATTTCCCTTCTGCCGGAAGTTCAAATCCCAGGCTTGAGCATTCCTCCTGGTATAATTCATGCGGGATTTGCAACAAAACGCCGGCACCATCACCCGTTTTAGGATTGCACCCTCTTCCTCCGCGGTGCTCCATATTTTCAAGCATCGAAAGTGCATCACTTAAAATATCAAATGATCGGGCACCATTAATATTGGCGATACATCCAATGCCACACGCATCGTGTTCCAGTTCAGGGGTATACAATCCACGTCTGGAGTCTTTTTTCATTTTCAATTCGGTAAGGTTAAAATCGGGTATTGCAAAAGGTACTAATACTTCAAACAGTTTGGTAAATTATCAAAAAAGCCGCATAAAATTTTGACTAACTTCTGTTTTACAGGAATTTTTTGAATCTTTTTACAAATGAAACAGCCAATTTTGATTTGTATCAAACGTCAACGATTGCAGGGAATATGATTTTAAAGAATTGTTACCGGCTAAAAAATGCCGTAAAGTTTGGATAACATACTCAATTCTTTAATGCGCGAATCATTTCCATCTTTCCGGGAGGACCGGGCAATGTTTCAACTGATAAGTTCAATGAGCGAAGATCACGCTTCAGTTGGCCTTTGGCGCAGTAGGTAACGAATACGCCATTATCTGCTAAAGAACGTGCAATTTTAGTGAGTAGATCCAGGTTCCACATCTCCGGTTGCTTGTTGGGTGCAAATGCATCGAAGTAAATAATGTGATAATAGTTTGAGGGTAAATCAATTTCTTGTATTCGCCCCTTTTGTTTTTTGAGTGAGAAGTTTGAGGTTATTATTTGATCCGTTTCCCACGCAACGTTATGAATATTGTTAAAATAATTTTGTCTTTCAGTCAAACCCTCACTGTAGTTTAGTTGTGTCCAAATGCTTTGATCAAGGGGATAAGCTTCCAGGGTTGTGTAGTGAATTTCTTTCTTCGTGTTAAGAACGTGTTCAAGAGTGAGAAGACAATTCAATCCGGTTCCAAAACCTACTTCGAGGATTTTTATTTTATCGACTTGACTTTCATTTAAAAAATATTCTAAGCCTTGATTAATGAAGACATGAATTGACTCCTGAATTGCGCCGTGACGGGAGTGATATGTTTCGTTCAGGGACGTATTTAAAAGAGAACTGGAACCATCACCTGTTATGATGATCTCAATGTCTTGCATGTTACCGGGTGATTAGTGCAACAGCATATGCGCAAACACCTTCTTCACGACCAACGTATCCGAGTTTTTCATTGGTCGTAGCTTTAATCGAAACATCTTCTTCTGAAATGTTCATCAATGGAGCAAGGGTTTTCTTCATTAATTCAATGTGTGGATTGATCTTTGGTTTCTCCAGGCAAACCGTGCAGTCTACATTGCCGATCTTCCATCCATCCTTTTCCAACAAAGCCGTCACCTCTTTTAAAAAGTATTTGCTATCCGTTCCCTTCCAGCGACTTTCTGTATTGGCAAAATGAAATCCTATATCGCGAAGATTGGCAGCACCTAATAACGCATCACAAATGGCATGAATTAATACATCTGCGTCAGAGTGACCTATAGCACCTTTAAGAGCATTAGAAAGCTTGATGCCACCGAGATAAAAGTCGCGGCCATCTTCAAGCTGATGTACATCGAATCCCATGCCTATCCGTATTTTCATTGCTAACTTTTATCGATAAAAAATTAACTGGCCTTCTTCGCCTTGTAATACATTACGCTGGCGTTTTCTTCACGAAAAATCTCTTGGGCACAACGATTAATGTCGCTTGCTGATACAGCGTTGATCTTATCACCCTCCTTGTTTACCAGTGAAGCATCACCTGATAATTTAGCAAAGGCCAGATTCATAGCCCGGTTCATAACCTCTATTTCCCCGAACTCAAGCGAAGATTCTGATTGTGCTTTTACTTTCTCTAATTCATCGGTTAAAATTTCTCCCTTCACACTTTCTATAACCTTATTCACTTCTTCTTCTGCCTGATCTAAAGCAACTCCATTTTTCAGACGACCACTAATGACAAGTGAACCCGGATCAATTGTTCCCATAGTAAATGAAGAAACCGAAGTAAATATATCCCTTTCTTTTACCAGTTGATTATAAAGTCTGCTCGAGTGACCTCTACCCAAAATATCGCTTAATAAATCTATTGCGTAGAAATCTTTGTGAAATCTTCCGGGCATGTGGTACGCTTTGTAAAGTGCATTAGCCGGAACGTCTGATTCAACCGTAGTTTGTTTTTTCTTCAGTTGCTTTGGTTCCCGCGGTAATTTTCTTTTCCACTTTTTACCAGCGGGGATTTGACCAAACCATTTTTCCGTAAGCTTCCTGACCTGATCAAAAGAAACATTACCAGCCACTGCCATTATCGCATTATTAGGAACATAATAGCGAAAGAAAAAATCTTTCACATCATCCATGGTAGCATTTTCAATGTGACTGAGCTCCTTTCCAATCGTTGCCCACTTATAAGGATGAACTTCGTAAAGAAGCGGTCTTAGCTTGAGCCAGACATCTCCGTAAGGTTGATTGAGATAACGTTGCTTGAATTCTTCAATGACAACTTTACGTTGTACTTCCAGAACTTCCGGATCGAAAGATAAACTCATCATGCGATCACTCTCAAGCCAAAATCCTGTTTCAATATTTGATGCAGGAACCGTCAGGTAGTAATTTGTGATATCGGTGTTAGTGAAGGCGTTATTTTCTCCTCCTACTTTTTGAAGGGGCTCGTCATAGTTTGGGATATTTTTAGAACCTCCAAACATAAGGTGCTCAAATAGGTGCGCGAATCCTGTTTTATCGGGCTGTTCATCACGGGAGCCTACATCATACAGGATATTCATCACAGCGATCTGCACCGTTTGGTCTTCATGAACAATCACGCGCAAACCATTATCGAGTGTAAATTCTTCAAATTGAATCATAGGGGGCAAAAGTACTAAAGTTTGATTCAATGTCTGTTTAGGTGATGTACCTAAAATGGTATTCTTCCAGGAAGCAAATGCTACTGGTTAAATTGTGTGACAATGAATTCCAAACGGGAACGTTAATTACCTGATTTCGTTTCGGAGATCATGGCGCTAATGCCCTTGCGAGATTAAATTCTCTGTTTCCTCTTTGAGGAACTTCAGCGTCTATTGACTACTAGTTATGCTGGCGACGATAAAGAACATAAGGTAAACCACCGCGACCATAAGGAGTAAGTACAATAGAAGCTTAAGATGCATTCTATAATTTTTCATGACTAAGGTTGTTGAGTTAACGGAAGCGGGGTGGTTGCCTATAAATGCAGTAGAGTATTCCCTGGTAACAGGCTTTTTTAAAGAAATTTACCGTGTACGGTCACACACGGCCAGAAACCTGCATTATTTCAGGGGGTGGGATTAGCTTTGCCACCCCGTGGTTCGATGGTTACGGGGTTTACCATCTATAATGGTCCGGTTTGCATTAAAAAGCTCCTTGGACCTGGCCTTCTATTGTATGAAAATTTCCCATATGTGATAACTGTCCGCCCATTAACTGATAGCTGATAACCGATAACACTATTATTTAGGAAAATCCGGATGAGCTTTGATGTTCTCGACTTGTTTTTGATGCCTGTTCAGGTGGAACCTTAAAAATTCAAAGCGCTGAATAACATTCAATGGGCCTGAGATGGGATGAGGATGAATAATTTTTTCTAAATCATGACCTTCAAGCGCTTTAGCCAGGCCGACTAAAAGTTCTTGGAGGTTTTGCAGTGAGATCGTCCAAAATAATAACGGTCCGCCTAATCGCGGCCTGGCGACCTCAGGAACCAACTCCTTTTCTTTCCAGGTCTTTTCGATGATTTGTTCAATAGGTAAACCATCATGAATGGGCTCACCGGTAAAAATGGGTTTGTTGTTCCTGAACGCTTCAAGGGTTTTCCACATGCCGTTAATGCCTCCGTGTTCAGCCCAAAACATATGTTCAACATTTTCAGTAATACACCAGGATTCCGGGGTAGGTTTGAATACAGATTGTATTTGACTTAATCCTTTAGTCGCGTCAATAAATTCATTTCTTGCGGTGGCTACTTGTTGCAGGAGGTTGGTAAGTTTGCTCATAGTTAGTGGGTTTATTTAGAGCTCGGGGTTTCGAAACGAAGACTTCGTTGACTTAAAGATAATAGCTTTGTTGCGGATTGTTCTCGACACAGGATATCCATTCGGGGCGAGGGGTAAACTCTCCACCCACACAATTTAGTCGGGAAAATCTGAATTGCTTCAAAGGATTTAACAGATACAACAAATCGTCTGTTACCTTTACACCTCAGCATAAAAACCATGATCACCAGATTCTGGCAAATCATAAGAGACGATTCGAAAAGAACATTTGAAGTGTGCGGTTACGTATCGAATACAAATTCGTTTACGAATAAAACCTACGCCATGCAAAGAGTTGGAATGAATGTAAGCTGCATGACGCCACCGGTAACAAACAAAACCTCAAGCAAAGATCTTGTAAAAATTACCGGCTACACCAAAGAAGACGGCCTGTACGAAAGACTTTTAAAACAATTTCAGAAACTAACAATACCACCACCTGGCGACGATTACTGATGAGGGCATTACATGCTCTTCAAAAAATCCGCACTTTCCTTCAGTCCCTCACTCATCTCAACAAAATAATTTTTCACACCACCAATTTTAGCAGCAGCAAAGAATTCTTTCCAGTCCACCTTACCTTTTCCAAGCGGTACCAATTCTGTACCCGTTCCTGACCAGTCATAAAGATGAGCGGAAATGAAGCGCCCCGGATATTTTTTGAAATAGTCTGCGGCTTTGTAGCCGATGCTGATCACTGAAACCTGAAACTGCATTTTGACCAACGATGGATCCAATTGTTTTAGCAACACATCGTATATCAACTCACCCTCTAACTTTTCAAATTCGTTGTTGTGGTTGTGAAAGCCCATTTGAATTCCTGACTTCCTGGATAGTTCACCCAGTTTGTTTGTTTCATCCGCTGCCTTTTTCCAATCTGACAAGGTTGCATAATCAGGTAACCCGAAGGACGAGACGATCATTTGCTCAAGGCCAAGTTCTTTAGCATAGTCGATCCGTTCCTGTGTGTGCTCCTTCAATTCACTAAAACCATAATGGCAACTGATGCAGGTGAAGCCTTCATTTTTAATAATTTTCTTCAACTCAGGAGCTTTTAGTTTTTCCAACGGTCCAAATCCCATCCTGGCATATCCGGGAGGCGAACACATCTCAATGCTGTTGTATCCCAATCCTGCCATTTTCTTTAACGTGCCGGGAAAATCTTTTTCAATGGATTCGCGCACAATCCAACTCTGGAAGCCAATAGGTCCTGGGATGGTTACAGGGTTTTCACCGCGAAGTAAATACGGTGTGAGTAATGTAGCGCCTGCAAATGCCGCAGCACCCTGCACGATAAATGATCTTCTGGTAAGTGGATTCATGATGCTTCTATTTTGTTATTGGAAAAATTGGAATTGATGGATTTAATCTACTCAATTGTCATTCAAATTGCGAGAGGATTGTGATGAGCTGCCAACGCAATTTTTCAATTGCGCTCACAATGAATACGCTTTATTCGGCCAGCACAACCAGGGGCAGAATACACCCAAACCAGCACACTGTTGCGAAGGGGATATGAACGAACTGTATGAGGGGATGAAACCTTGTTTGCTTCTGTAAAAACAGTAGCATTTAAAACTCCCATTTAGTAATTTAAGCTGACCCATTTTTAACCTAAACGTTAACGAGTATTATATGAAATTTGCATTGCTAACCGTTTCCTACTCCGGACTATTTTATTCCGGCAAAGCCCTTTCACTAGAACAACAAATACATAAAGCCAAGCTACTGGGTTTTGGCGGACTTGCCATTGAGGCTAAACGACCAATAGCTTCTCCGCTTGATCTGAGCAAAGCAGACCGGGAAAAAATTAAGTTTCTGGCCGGTGAAATGGGCATTGAACTGTGCTGCATTGAAAGCATGTCAAACTTCGCCGGCCGCTATATGGAAGATCGGGAAAACAACCTTGCCATGATGCGCATGGTACTTGAACTCGCCCATGATCTTGATGTACGAATGGTAAAAGTTTTTGCAGCATGGCCGGGAATCATTAATGACGAAGAGAATGTGGCCATGTATGCGCAATATGACCGGGGAAATTATTTTAAACCTCAATATCCAACTGACCTTCGTTTGTGGCAACGCGCAATAAACGGTATCCGCGAAGTTGCTGCTCAGGCGGCTGATATGGGAATAACATTGGTGTTACAAAATCATGCACCGGTCCTTAGACCAGGATATGAAGATGTGCTGGCCATGGTACAAGAAATTGACCGTGAAAATGTGAAGATATGCCTTGATGTTCCTCTTTTTTACGAGCGTCAGCAGGATGATTATGTGAGAGAGGCTGTCCTTAAATGTAAAGACTATTTGGCTTACACCCATTTTGGCGCCTGGAATTTCAGTGAGGCTAAAAACGGTGACGCTATACAGGAACCCGCTCCTGGTGTGGGGGCCCCAATTAATTACGAGGTATTTACCGATACATTGCAGCAGATAGGTTATGACGGATACCTGGTGTCGGAGTATTGTTTACCTGTTGTTAAAAATCACGCCGTGGCTGGAATTGAAGAAGTTGACCTCGCCACGATTCTTTCCCTTCGCTACATGAAACAATTGGTGCATCACGCAGCCTCGGTTTTATGAAGATACGCCTGATGCTGATGATGTTTCTCCAGTTTTTTATCTGGGTTGAACATACATTCCCGCAGATCATCGCAGATTGAAATACCGCAGAAAAAGTCGCAGATAAATCTTCAGCGCAAATCTGCGT
>CAZFRM010000032.1:0-40608 GCA_964521255.1 uncultured Roseivirgaceae bacterium | reverse complement strand
ACAAAGCAACAGATTCAATACCTTTATGTAAAGATGTATTTGGTCGGGTGCTTACTGTGAACTGGTGAAGCAAGAGCAAAAGGGAAGGGAAATTTATTATCACATCAACGCAAACAAAATGAAAGAGATTGATAAATGGATTGAGCAATTCAAAAAGATTTTGGAAACCCAGTTCAATCAACTTGACAAAGTATTATTAACACTAAAAAGACAAAAAAAATGAAAAACAATTTGCTATTTGATTTTACCGTTGACAAAGCAACAAAAACGGTATACATAACCAGGGAATTTGACGCCGACCTTTCGCTGGTATGGGATGCTTTTACCAAAGCAGAAATCCTTGACCAATGGGTGGCACCTAAACCCTGGGTATCAAAAACAAAATTTATGGATTTTAAAGTTGGTGGGCGAAGATTTTATGCTATGGTAAGTCCGGAAGGACATGAGCGTTGGGCAATTCAGAAATACACTTCCATTAGCCCAAAAACCAACTTCAAAATGTATAATGCTTTTGCAGACAAAGATGAAAACCCTGAATTGCCGGGTTCTGATTGGGATTTTAATTTCAGCGAGCAAAACGGAAGGACAATAGTGCGTATTACTATTTATAATGAATCGCTTGCCCGCATGGAGAAGATGATTGAAATGGGCTTTACAGAAGGATTTAAGATGACATTGAACAACCTGGAAAATCTATTGACGACTTTATCGAAAAAATGATTTCGTTTTCAAAACGTAGTCGATGAAGAATGCCCCACCGCGCGACTGTCTCGTCCTAAAAGTGGCTTACTGATCACATGCGTTAAGTCTTCAACGACCGACATTTTTGAAACTATAAGTAGAGCCCAGAAAAAGTAATTACAGCCCCAACAAAAGGCTGTTAGAACGACACTGAATTGAATTTATGAGACTACTATTAATTATTCTATTACAAATCTTGACACTACAAGCTTTTGCGGGATGGTATGAATGTTATACCTACAAAGGACAAGTAGCTGGAGTCAATGTTAAAGTATATATACAACTAAGAGAGATAAACGCTAACTCCAAAGACTCAATACCTGTCTCTGGGACATATAAATATGAAAATATTAATGAACCCATTGTATTGGAAGGATATTTGATTAATAACAAGAGTTTAGAGCTAATCGAATACCATGACAACATTGCCTTTGCAAAATTAACACTTCAATGGGGTAACAAATCATTAAATGGACAATGGAAATCAGACCAAAAGAATCATAAAATAATTTTGACTGAAACAGGAAGATTAATTGACACAGAAAGAGAGATGGTCAATAACCCAACCGAGATTTTAATGTCATCTTCATTTAGAGAAGAATATATCGTGGGAGTTTACTATAAAAGAGAAGAATATATCGTGGGAGTTTACTATAAAAGAGAAGAAGATTATCGAGCAAGAATATCAGAATTAAAAATAATAGATAAAAAGACAAACCAAGTTAGGCACACAATAAAATTTAAAAATGAAGATAGTCCAGTTGGCAATGTTATGACTATTATTTTTAAAAACGTTACTGCATGGAAAAAAACTGACAACAGTGAAAAAGCAATAGAAATAGTAGAAGATGATGGACGAATGGGGCAATCTTTCTTCATGACCTATAACTCAAAGACCAATACATTTATTAAAGATGGAACCAGAGACTGACTACGCCCAGCCGGCAACAAAAAGTTTATGCCAGCTGCGGGTGACGTGTAGGTATAAAGTTTAGTTTTCTTAATTTCGTTGGGACAATAACGCGCTTCGAAAACCCAAGCCGTCATAAACATAAACGTTAGCGGCAATCTTGGAACCCCGATAAAACAAAAGTAAAAACAAGGAAAAGAATAAAATATTAACCATTGCTCCTGTCAGTAAAAAATGAACAACCTAACGCCAAATATCCGTACAGAACAATGCAATATTCATCCTGCATTACGTTCGCTGATAAGGCATATCGTTATTATAGAAGCTGATTTCGGCAATATTCCTGTTAGCATAGAAGGTAATTATATGCCCTCGCCCGACCAGGCAATGTTCATCAATCTTTATACCCGGCTTAAATCCAAAAAATCAGGCGAGAACAATTTCAATACCGTTACGTCCTGTACGTTGATAGGAGCACAAATTACTCCCTTCAAACTATTGGTAGAAGAAAGCCATAAAACCGTATCAATTATTTTTCAGCCCGGAGGGCTAAACCGGTTTTTGAATATTCCGATGACCGAAATATTTGACAATGGTTACAGTGCCAGAGAAGTTGTAGGCAGGGAGATAGAAGAACTTTTAGACAAATCTCACGACACTATTTCTTTAAACGAATTGGATAGTATTGTACAGTCGTATTTTCTCAGAAAACTATCCCAGGTAAAAGAACCGTTACCCATTGATTTTGCCCTGCAACACCTGTTGGCAAACCACAATACGAATATGGACAAGATTGCTGGAATGGCTTGTATGAGTATTCGTAATTTTGAGCGAAAATGCAAAGAACGATTAGGTATGCCTGCCAAGATGTATGCACGAATAGCCAGATTTCATAAGGCATATAAAATTCTCGAAAGCAGACCAATCATCTCCTGGACAGATTTGACAAATGAAGTAGGATATTACGACCAAACACACTTTATCAAAGATTTCAAGGAATTTGCCAAGCTTACGCCTACCCTCGTACACAAAGAATTATCGGACGAACATTTACAATTTCAGTTGGATTGGGACAGGATTTGATTTTGTCGTTTTTCTACTATCACAGCTTTTTTCTCATAGATAGCTTTGCAGAAATAAAAATGACTAAGTGTGAAAAAATCAATCTTTATTCTTACCACGCTATTGTGTGTGTCTATGACGGGCTTATATGCACAAGACAAACTGTTTTCTCTTTATACCGATTCTGCTTCACTGGTTCGTGATGCAAAACCTATGGTTGCCGATTTCAACAAACGGGTAAATGCCATTAGGCCTCAATTAGATTTCAAGGTGGGTTTTGTGGTTTACACCACGCCCGGTATGGTATATTATGCCCCAAAAAGCAAAAACGTTGTTACTTCACTATATCACGAATTGCCCTCAGAGCATAAGGCGTTCTTTGTCACCTATTCAGACAATGAAGCCGAAGCCAAAAAGTTTTTTGCCGGCTTCTTCAACGGGTTTTTTATTGCACACGAGCTGGGTCATGGGCTGGTGGCGGCTTACGGACTTCACGACCCTAAAGCTATGTATCGGGAAGAGTTAGAAGTCAACCTCCTTGCGATGAACTACTGGCACAGTGTGGGTAAATCTGCTGAATTGGAACAATGCTACCGCTTTGCCAAGGCATTTCTAAAGAAAGTACCTGACCCTGTTCCTAAAGGTGAGGAAAACCGCATCACATGGTTCAATGAGAATTATTGGGAACTGGGCGTGCAACCCGAGAAATACGGGTATTTCCAGTTTAGTGAATTTGTAGATATCTACGAAAACTATGACAGAGTTCCGATTGACAAGTATTTGGAAATTTATATCAAACAACTCGAGGAACGTAAAAAGTAGTGTTTTTTCTTCGTAGTGACTTTTACTAAAATTGAAATAATGAATATGAAAAAGATAGTTCTTTATACTATTGTAGCGTTTTCAAGCGGATTGTTTTTTACCAATATTTACAATTCTATAGTCAATGCAGCCAACTGGGAAAGCAATGTCCCTAATTCCATAACAGCCACCAAAGATTTTTTTGTAGTTGCCAATCCTGGTACTTTTTTTCAACTGATAGACCCTACAAACCTGATTTTGATTGTGCTGGCATTAATTTTATTTTGGAAAAAATCAACTTCAATTCGGTTGTATCTGGGGATAGCTTTACTTTGCTATATATCCTCTATGATTTTAACCTTTACCTATTTTTATCCCAGAAATGAGATTATGTTTCTTTCAGAACAGCTTCCCGATACGGAAACGCTCAAAAAAGTTGCCTCTGAATGGGGAAGAATGAACTGGGTCAGGTCTTTGATATGGTTGGCAGGTCTTATCTGTTCTTTCCTGGCTTTGGACAAAGCCACTTCAACCACTCAAAAGCCATCTTAATTGTATTAAAATTCTTGTGTAAAGAAACAGAAAAGAATCTGCTTAAAAACACTATCCGAAACGAAAGGACTGCCGCTAAAAAGGTGGCAAACATGCCTGCACAAATCCGATGCACAATTAATTTCTTCGTATAATCCCCGGCAAAATATTTTGAAGAAAAAATTTGGAAAAGATTGGGGATGGAATTTTCCGGTTCCTGGAGCATGGACAGCGGTCAATCCGGTATGACCAAATGGAAAGTGGTCTGAACATCAGGGCAATTGATTTTGCCAAGTTAGGCAGACTTGTATTGAACAAAGGAAACTGGAACGGAGAGCAGGTTGTTTCCGGGAAATGGATGGAGGAGAGTTGTGTCGTTTTACCGGAAAATAAAGTTCAGGAGTTCGGAGACAAAATTCATTATGAAAAAATATGGTGGATCTTCAGTAACGACCATAAGAAAGCCTATATCATTTCTGGCTGGGACCATCTGGGACAATACCTGTACATCTTTCCTGATGAGAAGATCATCATTGTGCGAATGGGCAAGGATACAGGGAAGGTAAGTTCATGGAAAAAGACATTTTCAGGAAATAGTAAATAGTTTAAAAACTTAGATTTGAGATATTTTAAGAAGTGAAGCTTGCAAAACAAGAATATGCCATGAGATTAAAACGATTAACAATCATACTAACGCTTCCGTTTTTTGTAACAGCATCTGTAGTCGGGCAACCTACGGCTACACTCATTAAAAATGTTACCCTGTTTGATGGAGAAAATATTTCCAAAAACATTGACATCTTGTTTAAGGATGGAGTAATTCAAGAAATCGCGGAGAATATCTCCGTACAGTTGGGCATGATCGTTATCAACGGAACGGGTAAAACAATCATTCCGCCTATGGTAAACGCACATCTTCATGTAGCCGATCCTGAAAACATGAGAGAGGCTTTGCAGGCAGGGGTATTTGCCGTGCTGGACATGTTTGCCGAAGACGATTTTGCCAATAGGCTGAGAAAATATAATGATTCGATAGCCTATGCCCGTTTCTACTCGTCCAACCTTGGGGCTACTGCACCGGGTGAGCACGGAACTCAGTTTGGCGTTGTTATCCCCACCATCAGCGACTCATTAACACCTCAGCAATTTGTAACTGATCGTGTAAAAAACAATGCCGACTTTATAAAAATAGTAAAAGAGCCCCTGTATAAAACATTGAGCCGTGAAGAGACATCCGCATTGATACAAGAGTCTCACAAGCATTCAAAAATTGCTGTTGCACACATTACTAAATGTGACAATGCGGTAGAACTGGCCAGCCAGGGAATTGATGGCTTTGCTCATATCTGGTATGACAAAATAATTACCGATACACAGCTTGATTCAATGGCTGACAATAACTTATTTATTATACCTACCCTATCCGTTATAAAAGGTACAATTGAAGCGGGTGAAGCAAAAGGATGGTCGAGATACTTATTGTCTTTTGAAGATGTGCTTAACGAAACAAAGAGGGCATACGAAAGAGGGATTCTTATTCTGGCAGGAACAGACGCCCCTAACCACAGTATGAATTATGGAAACCAGCTATACGAAGAACTGATTTTTCTTGCTCAAGCCGGAGTTCCTGTTATTGATGTCATCAAGGCAGCAACTACAAACGCTTATACTGCGTTTTCTCTTAGGAAATTTGGATTGTTACGCAAAAACGGAGAAGCCAGTTTTCTTTTGATTGAAGGTGAACCATTTGAAAGAATAACTGACATTAAGAACAACAAGATAATTTGGAAAAAAGGGAGAGTGGTAGAAAAAGTACAAAGTAGATAATGATTTGTATAATCTCCCCCTTTGGAGATGGGGCTTTTACGCGGTCTATGGCCCCGATGGAAAGAAAGCAAAAAAAACGATAAGCCCAGTTTTGCCCGCTACATTGTTTGGGAGGTATCCGACACAGTGATTGTCCTTGAAGACCTCATTGGAGAATTTTCCGGCATGAAGGACCGTCTGAAAAAGTCGGAGAAATTGGAACTTATGAGTAATTAAATTCAGCCGGTGCACGCGAACGTTTGAACAATTTCCTTATTCAAATATAAGCAGATGCCGCTTTACATCTTTTCCGTTATCAACCTGTAAATGATATACTCCTTTGTTGTTATAAGGTACACTAACGATAATGCTTCCGCTAATAATAGTTTGAGTGGTTGAAACAGGTTGACCAAGACTGTTAAATAAATTGACACTTGCTTTTTCGGGCTCTTCCATTTCAACGATGAATTCACCTTTTGATGGA
The DNA here is from genome assembly GCA_964521255.1 of uncultured Roseivirgaceae bacterium. Lineage (GTDB taxonomy): Bacteria > Bacteroidota > Bacteroidia > Cytophagales > Cyclobacteriaceae > ZC4RG29. Next base: position 34,273 of record CAZFRM010000032.1, on the reverse strand, counting down.
TTCGGATAAACCTTAAAAATAAAACCCGATTCAATATCTACTTTTCTCGTCCATGAATATGTAAATTTTCCATCGTAATCCGTTTGTTTCAATCGATAATAGGATACGCCATTAAGTGGGTAATGATCCCATTGTGAATAATTCATTTTATTATTGCTGTTACCTGTTCCTTCAATGGTAAATGCTTCTTCCCAGTTCTCACCATCCTTTGATCGTTCAATTGTAAAATCTTTGTTGTTGGATTCATTTGCTGTTGACCATATCAATTTTACTTTTCTATTATCAGCTATTGCTTCAAAAAGCAGCAGTTCAACAGGAAGTGCACAGGTTACATCTGCCGTTAACTCTGCTGAAACAGAATAGAATGTTGACGGTGAATTTTGATTACGATATTCAGTAAGAATCCAGTTTGCAGAACGACTAACATTGGAAATTCTTACTTCATCAAGTTGCCCATCAAAAGATTCATTGCGCATCGCGGGCTCGCCCTGATTTCCAATATCAGCGAGCGTTCCAATCTCTGTTAATGGTGCATATGTTCCGCTTGCTACTGAATTTCCGTTAACATAAGCTGCATAATTTCCAGCATTCCACGTTAATACAATATAATACCACTGGCCCGTATTTAAATCAAAGATATTTCCTCCTGCAAGAGCATGACTATTTCCAAGACCAACATCAAGATAACCATTACTATCATCTGTATATATTTGAATCCTGTTGTTAAATGAAGGTTGTGATGTATGTCCAAAAAAGTATTGATGATTCCCAGTAAAAGCATCTGATGATCCCCAAACCGATACAGTACCTGAGTTAGCACTCCATCCACTCGTTGGCAATTGAATATATTCTCCGGTAGGATCAAAGTTTCTGCCGCCTGCGATTTTTGCATTTGTTACATTATTAGTACCAGAGTTTATACCATTATTGCCTGTGCCAGAAGCATCAGTAAAGTTCTCATTACTTAAATGATATACGCCAACATAATTTGCATCCCAAACATTATCGGTTGATGGATTAACTGTTATTCCTGTTTTTCCATAATACATATAGATGGTTGTATTGACTCCGGCATTCAACAACGGAACCTGAACCCAGGCAACCAACGTTCCGGTAGTTCCAGTAGATGTATATCGTTCAATCTGATGTGGAAGTGCTGTCGTACATCCTGAAGAGAAAACTATATCGTAACCATTTGCATTTTGTACATGGCCTCCATTGCTGGTATGCCGTAAATCGGCATGGGAAATACTTATCAACACAGGAAAATTTGATAATGATCCGCTGACCTGTGATCCCTGGATTACAATCTCCCGGCCAAAAGAATAGCCTGTGATTTGTGCATGGGCACTTACACTAACATACATTACAATAGAAACAATAATCCATCGCTTCATAGCACCATGAAGGTTAAATATGACTGACTTATTATTGCCTCTTTCCTGAAAAAATCTCCTGAGTTGAAGTGGAAAAGAACTCGATACGCTAAAAAAATCTCCTACACAAATAGGAAAAGGGCTCGGATTATAAAAGTAGTATTTAATTTGAAAAATACCAGCGCATCAGATTATGCGACCGATAAAATGTTGAATGCTTCGATGAAGTTTTATGGAGGCCTTATAACAATTGGGTTGTTTGCCTACTAGCTCAGGTTTCAAATATCAAATACCAAACTTCAAACCCTGCTTCATAGCCTTGTCGTATTTCTTCCTGTCAAACTTGTAGTAATAGGGCGACTTATGTGCTCCGCCTGTTTTGCGCTCTTCCAATCTTTCCAGTATACCAAAGCTTAACATTTTCTTTTGAAAATTCCTCCGGTCAAGTTCTCTGTCCAATATTGTTTCGTACAGATCCTGAAGATCAGGCATGGTGAATTTTTCAGGCAATAGGTTATATCCTACAGGGACATCATTCAGGCTCAATCGCAAAGCTTCAAGTGCCTTGTCAATAATAAGGTTATGATCATAAATCAATTTGGGAACTTTGTGCAAGTCAAACCACGTACAAGTATCCGATAACCAATCCGGTTTAGGCGAAACTTTTGAGTATTCAACAAGCGCATAATAGCCTATTGTAATAAAACGTTTAGTAAACCAGCTTCCATTCAGCAGTTTCTTCCTGATCAGGGATTTATCATGATCACGTTTCGGTTCTCCGAAAGTATGAAACTGTTTAAGGTAAATGTCCGCTAAGCCTGTACGTTCCTTCAATGTTCTTTTAGCTGACGAATCAACAGATTCATTATGTTGTACAAATCCGCCAGGAAGGCACCAATGTCCCCCCTCCTTCCATTTGAGCAGTAATACTTTCAGATGATGTTCATGAAAACCGAAGATGACGCAATCAACCGATATATGCGGCAGAAATGTTTGATCGCCATTTAAAAGAAAATCCTTAAGGTTTTTATCCATAATGTGTATTCCGTAAATATCGTTAACGGTTTCCTTTTTCTAGCGTTTGTCTTAAAAAAGTAGCCTGAGAGAAGGAAGGCAACAAACGATTTCAAATTTTGATTTGAAATATACAAATAGAGTAAGCCAGCTTAGACGCCAATTCACTTCATTCGTTTTTCAAAGCGACTCATCGAAGCCGTCATGCCGATAGCACGATTTGAAATAGAACCACACATGGATCCGTTCGGCATCCCCTGGATAACTCATCAGAATAGAACCACGAATTATTTTTTGCACACTTAAATAGAACCACAAACCCGGCGCACCGATTCGAGGAACATTCTCCATCATTTTCCTTCGATCAAGATTCTCAGTGCAAGTGCAGCACTTTGTAGGCAGTGAGCAATTGAGGGGATGCCGTGCCTTGCGCGCCATACTGCCTGCACCACCGTTATAGCTCAGCACCACGCGGTCGGCACGCAGGCGCGAGTTTAGCAAGCATTTCATAGTAAGCTTCCTGGCGCGGCATGACATCTTCGGACGCAGCATGCAGTCCTACGAAGCGCCATGCCGACGGCAGGAGTTGAAATAGAACCACGCACCATCTGTTCGGTATCCCCTGGATAGCTTACCAGAATAGAACCACGAGTTGATTCTAGCACGCCTAAATAGAACCACACAATTTGCTTGGATATGCTTTCATTTTTCTGCTAACTTCTATGGGAATATAATAAACCGATCTGACTCAAACTCAAGTTGCAAACAAAAAATCCGAGTAACCACACTTTAATTATCTTTGCATAATGAGTGATGCTCACGAAGAAAGACAAATCAACTATTTTTGAACGGTTGAAATCGCTATGAGATATTACCTTATTACACTATTACTTATTTTAGTCACCAGCACAAGGAGTAAATCACAATCAGATGACCCCGTTATAGATTCTGCACTCATGAAAAAAATCAGTGTTTCAGATTTTTGTCTTTGTAAAACACGATTATTTGATTTAGACAACAGTGCTGCTGGTTTTAAAATCGTGAATGTAGAAGAGATGGACTTGCCCAAAACCTGTTATGGGCACGATGGTAGGTTTACGAATGGAGAAGGTTATTATTCCGATCAATATCCCGGGATGATCCTTCAAAAGGGAAATGAATTAGACTATATCGGTAAAATAAGATTGACAAAAGACTTTACGGGCAGGCTACCAAATGGTGCTGAGATTGACGTGAAAAGTATGACCCTTCGTGATGTCTTTGAAATTTACCCGTCATTCATAAATGAATGGAAATCCCGAGATTGTTCAGGCTATTGGAAATTCTCCAATGATACAATTTCCTTTTACATAAAAATTGATAAAAGTATTCAACCACAATTCCCCATAAATGAAGCATACTATTACGACAAACCAGTTGAGGCAATAGATCTTGTACTATCCTGCTACAGTCTTTTTCCCAAACCTGAAAGCAGTGTTATACTTTTTGAGAAGGGTGATCCCATATTTTTTATGGACAGCATAAGAATTAACAAAGGTGTGTTGAATGCGTATGAACCGAATGAAATCGCAATGGTAAGCGTACTAAAGGCTGATCACGCTATTAAGATTGCCGGTCCTGAAGGAGAAAATGGCGTCATCTACATCTTCACGAAGGAGTTTGCAAAGAAGATCTATTGGTATTACTTCAAATCAAAATCGTCTTCATATGTAAAAGTGGTTCCATCTTATGACAAGGACAGCGATGTTGTTTACATTTTAAATAATAAAGTCTTGACAAGAGACTACGAGGGAGACTTGTATATGATAAACGATAAGACTTTTATAGAATTAAAAGTAATCGATAAAAGAGCGCTAAAGAAGGAATTTAATCTCAGCAATAAAAAATGGGGCGTAGTGATAAAAGCTTCTTCATCCGAATAAAGATATCGATTGTTTCACTCAAGGAATTTGAAGAAGGAGTTCTGCTAAACCCCTGTCTCGCTAGCAGAATAAAAAAACCCACTGGATTTGGAGAGGTGTTTCTGAACCTCAAAATAGACAGGTTTTGAGCTGCCGTCCTCCGCAACCTTCCACTGTTATCCTGCTTTTAGGGCGAGGACCCGATTTACATCGGGGTGAGGCCTGGTTTTGGCTGAAAGCTTCACTCGGTATTTGTTTAAATGTTAGGTTCAGCAAACGTGTCCCAAATCCATGTGGATTCAGACGCTAAAATATGATAATAAAGAATACGGCGGTATCTTGATAAACTTCTAATTTTTTAATAAACATACCTCTCGTTTAAACACCTTTGTTTAGTATGTTAAATTTTAATCCCGGACCATCCCAGCTTTACTTTACTGTCGAACAACACTTGAAGAAAGGTTTTAGAGAAGGCGTTCCGTCTCTTTCGCATCGCAGCAAGTTATTTGAAAAGATCTACCAGCATGCTACAGAAAATCTGAAAGCTTTACTCTCTGTACCGCCGGGGTTTGAAATATTTTTTCTTTCCTCAGCAACAGAAATCTGGGAACGCAGCATTCAGAATCTTGTTGAACATTCGTGTACACATTTAGTGAACGGCGCTTTCTCGAAACGATTTTATGAAACTGCACTGCAACTAAAACGAGATGCGGCAATGATTAAGGCAGAAGATGGCTATGGTTTTAATGACAACATTGTAATTAAAAAGGATACCGAGCTCATCGCTATTACACAAAATGAAACAAGCACCGGCGTTTCTCTGCCTATTGAATTCATCGACAAACTTTCTGATAGCAATAAAGAAACCTTAATAGTTGTTGACGCTGTGTCTTCCCTGCCCTACCCACAATTCAATTACAGTAAAATCGATTCCGTATTTTTTTCTGTTCAAAAAGGATTCGGACTACCGGCCGGACTAGGTGTCTGGTTAGTTAATGAAAAATGCCTTGCCAAATCACAACAACTTCTTTCAAAAGGAATAAGCACAGGATCATATCACAATTTAGATAGCTTACACAATTACAGTCGCAGGAACCAAACACCCGAGACCCCGAATGTCCTCGCCATCTATCTGCTGGCTTGCATAACATCTGATATGCTTGCGCGTGGTATTGTAAACATCCGGAGAGAAACTGATTATAAAGCAACTTTACTTTATCAATTACTGAACCGGCATGCACTGATGAACGCGTTTGTAAAGGAAAAAGCCTTTCAATCAAAAACAGTAATTGTCGCAGATTGCGGAGAAAATACTGGTAAGGTCGCGGATGCCCTTAACACAAAAGGTATTAAACCTGGTCCGGGATATGGTATTTACCAGCGCAATCACTTGCGTTTTGCCAATTTCCCAACTCATTCAAAGGAGCAATTTGAGCTTCTTGTCGACACCCTGGAAGCTGTGGAGTGAAAAAATATCGACCTTGCCCATTAAACCCAGACCCCTCTCGACCATCTAAGGATTTACTTTTTACCAGGACCGCTTGGACGACAAAGAGCTCTTAACGAAAATCCGGAACCCCGATACCCGGAATTATGGATTCAATTTGTTGGTACGCTCGTATCAGCAAAGAGTGTATGCGCATGTTCGCAAGATGGTAATAGACCATGACGATGCCGATGACCTGACCCAGGAAGTATTCATTAAGGTTCATAAACACATTGACGGTTTTCGTGAAGACTCCCAGCTTTATACCTGGATTTACCGCATTGCGACGAATGAATGCCTGAGCTTTCTTCAACGAAAGAAAAGACGGTTCTTTCTTCCTATCGGCGATGTTGCAGGCGAACTCTCCTCCAAACTTGACAGCAGCAATCATATTTCCGGTGATGAAATCCAGCTCAAATTGCAAAAGGCACTTCTTGTTCTGCCTCATAAACAACGGGCAGTGTTTAACATGCGATATTATGATGAAATGAGCTATGAGGATATCTCTGAAGTGACGAATACCAGCGTTGGCGCTTTGAAAGCCAGCTATCACCATGCGGTAAAAAAAATCGAAGAGTTTTTAAGTCACCATTAAACTTTTTCAAGAAAATCTAGTCAAAAGCCAAAATGAAGAAACTGAACGACATACCGAAAAAGAACATTTATGAAGTACCAGATGGATACTTTGAAAAGTTGCCCGGTGTCATACAATCCCGAGTAGCAGCGAAAGAAACAATTCAACCTTCCTTCATCTATCATTTTCGGTATCACATTCAGGTTCTGGTGCTAGCCATTGCTATGATCGGAGTGTGGATATTCAGAACTAATATCAAGGATGATAAGAACGCTGAGGAACTCCTGGCTTCAGTGGATACTCCATCCCTAATAGCCTATCTGGAAGATGTTGATGTAACAACGGATGAACTACTGGAATCTTTTTCGTTTAGTACTGAAGAAGTAACCGCTATTGAAAGTGACGTTTACAATATCGATGTCGATCAAAATGAACTAGATGAACTATTAGATGAATACTCTTTTGAACTCAATGATTTTTAAAAATATGAAGCGCTTGATAAACATACTTTTTTGCGTTGCGCTTTCCCTGCCTGTTATCGCGCAGGATAATAAACCGCAAACGCCACGGGATCCTAAAGCAAAGGCACGCATTGACGCGGCAAGAGCGGCTTATATAACCGATCGCCTCAGCCTCACTACAGAAGAAGCTGAAAAGTTCTGGCCGATCTATAGAGAATTTTCAGGCCGTCGCCAGGAGATCCGTCAACAGTTTTTCAGCGCAAAGCGGGAAGGAAAATCCGATCAGGAACTGGTTGACCTGAGATTGAATGTAAAACAACAGGAGCTTGATCTTGAAAAAGAATACTCCGGCCGTATGATGAATGTAATCTCTGCACAAAAATTATTAAATCTTCGGACAGCCGAAAGAGAATTTACAAGGCTTATTCTCCGGCAAATACAACAACGCCACCAGCAGGGTGAACGAAGGCAGCAACCCAAAGAGCAGCAGTAAGAGCGATTGCAACACAAAAAATAATTAATCTTTTAGCATTCCTTTGCTTCAATCTTAGGCATCCCGAAAACCCTGGAAGGAGAAACCCTGACCATAGAGCAAGGTAGATTTATCGTTGCGCGAATAAGTCATCAATATGAAGTCTCGCAAAATGCAGTTGTAACTCCGCCTGTCATTCGATATTTTGCCGCCTTACTTCTTATAAAATGAAGACAAAGTGGCTGCTGGTTTTATTTTCTGCAATCTTTAGCAATTCAATCCATGCCCAGGATTACCGTTGGCAACAACGTGTAGAGTACACAATGGATGTTTCGCTTGATGTTCATTCACATAAATTGACCGGTCATCAAAGACTGATTTATCACAACAACTCCCCCGATACCCTCACCAAAGTTTACTATCATTTATACTTCAATGCCTTTCAGCCCGGAAGTATGATGGACATACGTTCACGCACCATTGCCGACCCCGATCCACGGGTGAAGGATCGCATATTACATTTGAAAGAAAATGAAATAGGCTACCAGCGAATAAAAAAACTTACGCACGAGGGCATTGAAACTACTCACGAAACCAATGGCACGCTGCTCGAAGTAACACTACCAAAACCTATTCTTCCCAATTCAAAGACAACATTTGAAATGGATTTTGAAGCGCAAGTTCCCCTTCAGGTGAGACGGTGCGGAAGAGATAACATTGAAGGAATTGATTACTCCATGACCCAGTGGTATCCGAAGATGGCTGAGTATGATTTCAGGGGATGGCATGCTTATCCTTATGTAGGCCGTGAGTTTCACGGTGTATGGGGTGATTTTGATGTGAAGATCACCATAGATGCTAAATACATCATTGGAGGAACCGGCGTTCTTCAAAATGGTGATGAAATAGGCTATGGATATGAAAAGGAAGGAACGAAGGTGAAGCACAAAAAAGGAAACTTGACGTGGCACTTCATCGCCAGAAATGTTCATGACTTTGCCTGGGCTGCCGATCCTGATTATACACATGAAAAAGTTCAGGTGCCCGATGGACCCGAGCTTCACTTCTTTTATCAAAAAAATGAAAACACTAAAGAAAACTGGAATAAACTACGTGGCTATGCAGTTCAGCACTTTCAATACATGAATGAAACTTATGGTAAATATCCGTATGATACGTACAGCATCATTCAGGGAGGAGACAGAGGTATGGAATACCCGATGTGCACATTGATAACAGGTGAACGCGCTATTGGTAGCCTCACCGGTACCATGATTCATGAAATTTCCCATAGCTGGTTTCACGGTGTTCTTGCCTCCAATGAATTGTTACATCCCTGGATGGATGAAGGCTTTTCGGACTTTGCCAGCCATGAGTCGATGGCAAAAATCTTCAATCAATCTGATCCCCCACACAAAAAAAGTTATGCGGGTTATTTCGGTTTAGTGAAAAGCGGTTTACAGGAACCTGCCAGCCAGCATGCTGACTATTATACCAGCAACCGTGCGTACAGTGTAGCATCCTATGGTATGGGGGCGATGTTTCTGGAACAAATAAAATACATCATTGGCGAAGAGAATTTTTACAAAGGCATGAGACGCTATTATGATCAATGGAAATTTCGCCACCCCGAACCCAATGATTTCATGCGTGTAATGGAAAAAGAATGCGGCATGCAATTGAGCTGGTTTTATAACTACTGGATCAACACTACCAAGCGCATTGATTACGGTATTGAAAAGGTTACAGAAGAAAATGGAAAAACAATTGTCAGGCTCAAACGATCAGGAGAATTACCGATGCCTGTTGAGGTTGTGGTGACATTAAATGATGGAACTGAAGAACTTTATTACATTCCCTTGAATGAGACACTTGGCAGCAAACCATTAGACAATAAGGTACAAAAGCGAATCGATTGTAATCCGTGGGTTTGGGTTGATCCTTTTTATGAAACCATCATAAACCACAGTAAAGAAAGTATCGTGAAAATTGAAATCGACCCGAATAATCACATGGCTGATATCCAGCCGACAAATAATACCCTAATCTTAAACGGAAGTCGCACTTCAACGAATGGGCAGGTTGAAAGTAAGTAATATGGCAGGTCCGATTTCCTTGTGAGAAAAGGAATCGTTACCTTTGAACCAAAAGAAGGCAATTACAGTTTCACCAATTGATAGCCTAATAACCGAATCACATTTTTAAATACATTATTTTTTAATCTATTCTCACATTGACATTTCACGATTTTAATTTTGACGACCGTATCATGGAAGGTTTGTTTTCCATGGGTTATTCCAAGCCTACTCCTATCCAGGAAGAGGCTATTCCAGTAATCTTAGCAGGAAAAGATCTGGTAGCCTGCGCACAAACAGGAACAGGTAAAACAGCCGCCTATATACTTCCTGTGCTTAACAAAATCATTCATGCTGAGACCCGGCATTTGAATACACTTATTCTTGCACCCACACGGGAACTGGCATTTCAAATTGATCAGCAGATTGAAGGGCTGGCTTATTTCCTGGGTGTAAGTTCAATTCCTGTATATGGTGGCGGCGATGGTGCCGCGTGGGATCAACAGAAAAAAGCATTGGAGGCGGGAGCCGATATTATTATCGCTACACCGGGAAGATTAATTGCACTGCTTGCAGCAGGGACGTTAAATCTCAATCACCTTGAGCACCTTATACTTGATGAAGCGGATCGCATGCTCGACATGGGATTTTACGACGACATCAACCGCATTATCAACTATCTTCCAAAGAAGAGACAAACCTTACTATTCTCAGCAACTATGCCTCCGAAGATCAGAACGCTGGCGCATAAGATATTAATTTCTCCCCATGAGCTAAACCTTGCCATTGCTAAACCTGCAGAAGGGATTCAACAACAAGCATATGTTGTTTATGATAATCAGAAGCTTCCGCTAATCAAAAAAATATTAAACAATGACACGTACAGCAGTGTCATCATCTTTGCATCTACTAAGGAAAATGTAAAAAAACTTGCTGTCGAATTGAAGCATCGTGGTTTCAACACAAAAGCTTTTCACTCCGACCTGGAGCAAGAAGAACGTGAACAAATTTTGCGTGAGTTTAAAAGCCGGCAGCTTCCCATACTTGTTGGCACGGATATACTTTCACGAGGTATTGATATTGAAGGAATCAGCCTTGTCATAAACTTTGATGTTCCTCCCGATGGAGAGGACTATGTGCATCGTATTGGAAGAACAGCTCGTGCAGAAAATACCGGTACCGCGATCACCTTCATCAATGAGAGAGATCAACAAAAGTTTTCAAGAATTGAAAACCTTATTGGTAAGGAGGTCATAAAGGTTCCGCTACCCGAAGAATTGGGCACTGGTCCGCATTATACACCAAAAGCAACAAACGGAACCAGTCAAAAGAAACGCTTCTTCAAAAGGCCTGGAAATAAATCTTCTGCTAACAGATCCAATCCCCCAAGGAAGCCACGACCATCTCGATAAGCTTTACGAGTCACTTGCTTTACTCACCAGTGTAGGGGTCCTTGATCTTCCTTGCTTCATACCGGATATTAGAAAAAGTAACTTCGCATGATTTGCCAGTGGGTGATTGTGCTAAAAAACCTACCGTAAAGCCGGGCTTTGCATCAAACTGAAAGTGTCGTACTAAAAACCATTTTGTTCCTTCATTAGAATAATACAAAGTAAAAACATTATCTGCTTTAGCCACTTTGTAAAAAATTTTATCCTCTGCTATCTCCACTGAGTTGCTGTCATCGGAAATGTTTTTGGTTACTACACTAACAATTCTTCTCGCTCCTGTATAGTCTTTTTCAAAGCAGAACTTGATCCAGTTAACGCTGTCGCTCTTAATAACGATGGCGCCTCCATCCCACTTGTTTGAAAAGGAATGTTCAATTGATGCTGAAAGTACAAAGTCAGTATCTGCTTTGAATAAAAGTTTAGGAGCATTGTCGGTATTGTACGTTGCATTGGGATCACGGAACATATCCGTTTTCTCGTCCGCAACAATGGTGATTGAAGAATCATTAATCTTAAAATCTACAGGTTTATTTTCCCAAAAGAGTGCATGTGGTATTGAGGCTATTTTTAAGTTTTGAGAAAATGCATTTATCGTAAAAAATAAAATGGAGAAGATCAGCAGTAATAATTTCATCAAACCATTTTTCAATCTTTCACCCGGGAAATAGCATGTGCATTGGAAAGCAGAGTAGCGCATAGGAATTATCATTTTTTGAATTTAAGAAAAAGTTTAAAAACCATTTGATCAAAATACAATTCTGCCGGACTGAGGCACGATACTAATACTATTATGAAGTATATTTGTGCCTTCATATTGAGTGGATGTGTGTTGAAAAAGAATTACCCAATACCCTCTTTCTTTAAAGATTTACAGGCCAGGCCATTTGAGCTGCAAGTATGGTTTGTCATCACAGCTATTGCCGCACTTCGAACATTGAAATCTGTGATGCAGGGCATTGTCAATAAAGTCCACACAACAGGATTAGTGATCGATGTATTAATCTTCCTGGTTTTCTGCGGGTTGTGCCTGTTGATCTATTTTAAAAAGATTCCCCGCATACCGTTGATTGTCGGAGTAATTCTCCTTATTCTTTTAATCCTCAGCTATGTCCAGTTTGGTGGTGTTCTTGGCTCAACTGAATATAACATCATGGCACTGGGCGTTCTGTTTGCCCTTGCCTACAATAGGAAACAGTTTGTTTTTATGATGATCCTGTATGCCGCATTCATTCTCGTGGCCAACCTTGATCTTCGTTTTGAGGGATGGTTGACGAAGAATTTCTTCAAACATTTTACAACCAGCCTCGACAACTACCTTACAACGCTGTTGGCTCTCCTGGTCCTCATCAAATATTTTAAAAGCGCCCTTGTCCGTGAAAGCAATCGCATTACGAAACTGCGCAAAAAGCTCAGTGAACAAATTAAAACCATCAGAATGCAGAATAAGGAACTTACCGAGCAGCAGCGATTGCTTCATACGGTAAATGCGAGTCTGGTGGAGGAGATAAAGAATCACTCAAACCAGATCGGCCGGCAAAACAAAGCAATGAAGGACTACATGTGGCTCTCAACCGAATCACTTCAAATGCCGCTGAAAAGGATTAGCGCCTACGTTACCGGTCTGCCTGAAAATAGTATTTTGGAAACCAAGTTAAAGGAACAGGTGGATGAACTTAATCTGGTAGTTCAAAAACTCAAAGATGAACTTACGCAACATGAAAGCAATGGAGAGTAGCAAAGACATTATCCAACGTTTTGAAGTTCGGGTTTTTGGCTACGGAATAATGATTGCTTTCGTTTTTCGCCTTATCCGGCTCGCGCATGAGTATATGATTGATTCTCCCAAGCCTATACTTCTGTTGGGGGTCTTTAACTTATTTCTGTTCGCGGTTATTTTCGCTTTATACCATAGGTTTTTCAAAGCAGCTTTTTTCATTTTCATTTCCCAGGTACTGCTTACCTCCGTTCTCACATGGAATAACGCAGGGGGTTGGAATGGGTCGGTGCCTTATTTATTGTTGGTGATCATGGTCGGCATTGTCATTACGTCGCATGGATTTTTACAAATCATATCCTTGCTGGCTTATGGCCTCGTTATATTTCTCTTCAGTTACACTACTATCCTGAATTCATTTTCATCGGCCAACAGTAATTATTCTTTGCTATCCCGGGAGGTTGATTTTCTGGCGAATACGGCGGTCCTTATTTTAGTTACCTTTTATCTTAAAGAGAATTTTCTTTCCTACAGGGAATCAGTCGAATTAACAAACACACAATTGAAAAAATCCTCAGATAAACTCATTGATCAGACCAGGCAACTCCACGCGCAACAAGCAGAACTTAGTACCATCCGTAATGATCTGGAGAAGATAATTTCTGAAAAGATCAGCGAAGCACAAAACAAAGCAGAGACTTTAATGGAATATGCTTTTGTCAACGCTCACCATGTACGTGCTCCGTTAGCCAGGGTGCTTGGACTTATTGACCTGATTGAATTAGAAGGCCAAAGCAACTCATCATCCGAGGCCATTCACAAGATCAAAAAGGACGCGCAGGAAATCGATATCATCCTAAGGAAAATAAATGCGATCATCTCGCCCTGATTCTTCTCCTCCGGTGAGGCTTACCAAAGGGTTACTCCAGCGTTTTATTTCTATTCAAAAGATAATAAGAGTGTTGTGATAGTGAAATTAATAGTCACTCCAATCACAATTCCACCTCTGCAGTCTGTCTGATGTCTCTTGAAGAACTTCCAATCTGAACTACAAATTTTCCGGGCTCCAGTACCCATTGCATTTTGCTCTCGTCAAAAAACCGGAAAGCTTCTTTGGTTAATGTCAATTCCACTTCCTTTTCTTCTCCGGGATTGAGAAAAACTTTCTTAAATGCTTTTAGCTCTTTCTCCGGTCTGGAAACGGAAGCCTGTACATCTTTTACATACGCCTGCACAACTTCTCCACCGGTTTGGCTACCGGTATTTTTTATCTTTATTTTCACTGATACTTCTTCACCATTCTTTATCAGTTCAGCTTTTCCGTATTCGAACGTTGTGTAAGAAAGTCCGTGACCAAACGCAAACAAGGGTTGAACTTTTTGTGTGTCGAAATAACGGTAACCAACAAAGATGTCGTCCTTATAAATAACTTTGCCATCGTGCCCTGGGTATTCTCCTAAAGCATGTGCAGAAACATCCGTAAGTTTTTTCGGGAAAGTCATGGGAAGTTTTCCTGACGGATTCACTTCACCAAAAAGTATTTTCGCCAGGGCATTGCCGCCTTCCATTCCAGGGTACCATGCCTGTACAATAGCTTTTGCTTTGTCTCCCCATTTGGTCATGTCAGTTGCTGCTCCGCCCAATAACACTACAATGGTATTTGGATTAGCTTTCATCACGGCCTGGATTAACTCATCCTGTCCGAAGGGTAAGGTAAGACTGGGCTTATCAAGCGCTTCAGTATCATAAGCATTATCGTTCCATTCGTCGGTGTAACCACGTATCCATCCACCTACATAAATAACAGTTTCCGCAGCCGCAGCGGCTTTAACAGCCTCTTGTATTAACTGGGCGTTGGCCCCTTTGTCTTTTATTACTTCATAGCCAGGAGCATAAGTAATGTTTACTGATCCCGCGTGATTTTGAAGCCCTGCGAGCGGCGTAATTTCATACTTGGCATTTACTTGTGAACTTCCACCCGCGCCGGCATGCTTGCGTGTTGCATTGGCGCCAATTACAGCAATTGATTTGACCTTCTGCTTATCTAACGGAAGGGCACTGCTATTCTTAAGCAGTACAATGCCTTCTTCTGCGATCTTCAATGCAGTAGCCTGATGTTCTTTTGTGTTGACAGCGCCCGCTTTGCGTTCACCAAACATATTTGTTCTTTGCATGATGCGAAGGATACGGCTAACCTTCTCATCGATAACGGCCTCGGCTACCTGTTCGGTCCTTACCATTTCAATTGCTGAATTAGCCATGAAGAATTTATTGTAATCAGGTGTGGGTAACATAGACAAATCAGTTCCCATCTCCACGTCAGTGCCATAGAGCAAAGCTTCTTTTGTATCATGAACAGCACCCCAATCACTGATGACAGCGCCATCAAATCCCCACTCCTCTTTCAAAACTTTATTGACAAGGTATTCATTGTGTGTACAAAACTGGCCTCTGAATTTATTGTAAGCTCCCATCAATGAATAGGCACCGGCATCTTTTATGGCCGCTTCAAAACCGGGAAGATAAATTTCTCTTAACGCGCGTTCACTCATCTCTACGCTGATAGTATTTCGCTCAATCTCCTGGTTGTTTGCAACAAAATGTTTTACACAAGCCGCAACATCCTGCTCCTGCACACCTTTAACATAACCTATCGCCATCTGTGAAACCAGGTACGGATCTTCACTCATGTATTCAAAATTTCTACCATTCAAAGGCGTGCGAATAATATTTATTCCCGGGCCCAGAATAACGTCCTTACCTCTTCCCCGCGCTTCGCTGCCCAGCACTTTACCGAATTCATAACCGAGCTCTGGGTTCCAGGTCGATGCAAGGGTAACGCCTACAGGAAGATAGGTTACAGAGTCACTTGCCCCAATGTCACGATTCCAATCACGACCGTGTTCTTTACGCACACCGTGAGGTCCATCAGACATTGTCCACTCGGGAACACCGAGACGCGAAACGCCTCCTGATGTAAAGGAAGAGCTTGCATGGATCATGGCAACCTTTTCTTCGAGTGTCATTTCTCTGATGAGACTGTCAATGTCGAAGCTGGAACCAAGCTTCCCTTCTTCTTTTTTAGTGGGAGAACAAGCCGTGGTTAACACAAGGCAAATGCACAGCACCTTAATGCAGTAGTTTGAAATTCTAATAATCATGGATGTTGGTTTATCGGAAAGGATAATAGTAAGTAAAATTTGAAAATGAATGTCACTACAATAATAGCCACTATCTTTCAAAAAAACAGTGTTCGAAAATGCAACAATACTTTTTTATTGGTCTTTCTTCAGGATGGTTAAATATTCAACAAGGTCAATCAATTCTTCTTCCGTCATCACGGTTGACAAGTCGGGCATGAGTGATTGTTCATTGGGCTGCTTTGAGACAATATTTTTAACATCATATTTTTCTTTAATACCCCCCATCATCTTCAACGCTACAAAATCACCGGTTTCACTTTCGATGATACCCATAGCGCTTGATCCATCCTTCATAATCAATACATAGCCTTCATAGTCATAGTTGACTCCTTCGCTGGGAAACATTATGGCACGAAAGATACCTTCTTTTGGAAGCTTATCTCCAATTTCAGATAACTGTGGTCCGAAGTCAGTTCCCACATCATTAACGATATGGCATGTTTTACAATATTTTGAAAACACCACTGCTCCCCTTTCTACGTTACCTGTACTGGCGACCAGGTCTCTTATGGGAGGCAATTGCTTTCCAGTTGAAGCGGCGGGACGAGGAATATATTCCGCAGCCTCTTCCTGCAAACTAACTCTGTAAACATTAAAAAGTACACTGCCGGCAACGGGCTTTAGCTGTTCATCAAATCCATCGACCTTAACACATGCAAGCAATGCTGACTCTCCCGGCCAACTCTTACCCAGCGCCATAACGGCGGCCTTCCGAACAGGTAATGAGTATGCCTTGTCAAGAACAATCGAGGTCAATAAATCAAGCGAAGGCTTTGACCCCAGGAGTTGCATAGATTCTATTATGGCAGTTGCATCAGCATCACTTTGCCGTGACGCTTTTTTAAGCAAATCCATTCCCTTAAATGTTTCATCCAATAAAAGCTGAACCCCTTCTGTACCTGTCTCGTTGCCGCCATTCTGAATTACCAATTTTACTAACGCATCTTTTTTATCAGTCAGTTTATATTTTTTTACCAGCGCTACATATTCCCTTGTTCCCTCTACACTGGCCAGCGTTTTATTTAAAGCTGATCGTAAAACCAAAGTCATCTCAATTTTTTCAGGATCCAGATGATGCAGGGCAAGCAAAGTTATTTCATCCTGAGCCGGATGCGTACCATTTAATAATTTTAATAATACTTCTTGCTTTTCTTTTCCTTCATGAAAATCAAAAGCGCGAAAATAGCGCAACCTATCTTTTGTTGTTGTCGATGGATCATTTATGAGTTCCGCTAACAGAGGAACAGCCTGGGAAGATCGTGAACGCCATACTATATCTCTTCCGCTCTTGTTGTTCCAATTCTCTTTTGCTTTTTGTTTCCATAATGAAAAACATTCGTCCCAATGAAGTGAGGCTCCAATGCCGAGCGCTTCAAGATACCACCTGTCTTCTCCATCGTACTGAAGCGCAAGCTCCGACCAGACTTCCGCAGCATGTGATGTAGTGATGAGGTGTAACCCAATGGCTATTTCCCTTCTTACTTTTGCTGATGAATCACGCACGAAAGGTTCAATTAATGATTCAAAAGCTAAACCTGATTGTCTTGCCAATCGTATTCCAATTATTCTGATAGCAGGATCTTGATGAGTCAAGGCTAACTGAATATAATGCTTCTCCCTTCCTGGAATTTTTCCTAACAACCAAATCGCCCTTGCCTGAACAACCGGGTCATCTCCTTCAAACAATTTCAACAAATCCATTTCTACTTTATCGCCTAAGCTATGAAGATATATCCAGCCAAGATACCGTGTGGAGAGATTCGGATTTTTTAACGCTTCAATTGCATTTTGAATAGAGGATATATCAATAGGCAAATTCTTATACTTTTTAGTATCCGGAGCCACGCGAAAAATTCGTCCCTTGCTGGCATCTGCTGCAGCGCCACCTCCTACTCCCGGATCATACCAGTCGGCAACGAACAACGATCCATCGGGTGCAACGCAAACATCCACAGGCCTGAACCATTGATCGTATTTACTCTTAACAATATTTAGTGTCGTTGCTTCATATCCTGCTCCGATTGTTTCCGGTAGATATGCACGAACTTCATTAGGTCCGGCATCAGCATGCAAAAGTTGACCATGAAAAACTTCAGGCAACAATTTTCCTTCATAGACCGTGATACCTGCCGGTGATCCTGCTCCGGTGATCAGCATATTAGGAACTACGCCCGGATCGTTCTGATGCCAATGACGTTTATAAATTTCTGATTCTATGTTGGTTCTTTGTGCAGTCCAGTTTTGCCGGGTCATCTCATCGAGAAACCCATAATTACCATATTCCAAAATAAAGTTTATGCGACAGCTCTTGTTTCCATCATCATCATTATCCGACTGCCAAAGGTTACCGTATGAATCAACCACTACCTCATAGTTGTTTCGGAAATTATGACCAATTACATCCAATGCACTTCCATCTATATTGCAACGGAAAATCATACCGCCGATATAATCGTCACCATCCTGCCTCACTTCATTACCGGCTTGATCAATTATTATTTTCCCCGCGCTATCCAATACCGGACCTGACCGATTGCCCATGTTAAAATATAGTTTACCATCAGGTCCAAAAACAATTGCATGCACGGAATGATCACCAGGCCATCCCATACCGGTAAAGAGTTTTTGTTTTTTATCCGGTTTGTCATCCCCGTTCTCGTCTGTAAATACAAGAATGTCGGGACTTCGGCTCACAAACACTTTGTTTCCTAAAACACAAATGCCTAATGCAATATTCACATCCTCTCCTTCATAGTACACTGTTTTTTTATCAGCCTTACCATCACCATCGGTATCTTCGAGGATGCTGATTCTTCCACCCGGCTCAGTTTGATTTTCTTTTGACACCGCATAATTATACGACTCACAAACCCATACCCTTCCCCTTTCGTCAATATCAAAATTGGTTGGATTTACCACCATAGGCTCAGCAGCAAACAATTGAATTTTCAAGCCGTCATAAACAGAAAAAGATTGGGTTGCATGTTCAGGTTTTAATCTGTCTTCAACGGACAGCTTCAAATAATCTTCATCTCCATGCTTGCCATTGCTGCTATCACGTTTACAGGAAAGCAAAAGCCCAACAGACGCAAAAAAACAAAACCATTTATTCATGTATAAGGACAAATGTTAATTGATGTGAAAATTTACTCTTTCCTTAAATAATATCTGACTAGGTCTATCCTGTATCAGGTTGGCGTCAGCAAAGAATTGACTAATTTAGTAATCAATATGAGAAAGTTGATTCTTACCATTTCCGTTTGCTTAATTTTTGTTAATGCCTTTTCGCAAAGTCAGGCGGACCGCGATAAGCTTGTAAAAAAATTCCTTGACGAACATCGAAGCAAATGGCATGATCTCAATGTACCCTATGAAGACGGCCAGGTACTGTACAATCTGATCATCAAAGGCAATTACAAATCTGCATTGGAAATAGGAACTTCTACAGGGCACTCCACAATCTGGATTGCGTGGGCATTGAGTAAGACAGGAGGTAAGGTTATTACCCTCGAGATTGATGAGGCACGGTACAAACAAGCCATCGAAAATTTAAAGGCAGTGGGATTAAGTGAGTATGTAGATTTCAGACTTTCCGATGCTCATAAACTTGTGAAAGAATTAAAAGGTCCATTCGATTTTGTATTCTCTGATGCAGACAAAGATTGGTACGCACAATACTTCAAAGACATAGATCCCAAGTTAAAAACCGGTGGTTGCTTCACTGCGCATAACGTCAGAAATGCATATGGGGGGATTAAAGAGTTTCTTGATTATGTTGAGGGACTATCAAATTATGAAACCACCATTGACAAGACCAGCCGGTCAGGAATTTCCATTAGCTATAAGAAAAATAAATAATGTGGCAACAGCAACAAAACTCTCGTTGCGTGCATTTCAAATTGTCGCTGTTGAGAATATTAAGGGTGCACGAACTTTGCCGTTGCCGTCCACCAGCTCAATTCGTTGTGCCTTTAATATCCCAGGTATATCCGGCTCGACCGATTTGGATTGTGAATTAATAAAAATCAAAATAATCAACCCGAATATTAAATAATTTCTGTTGGGTGTTCGCCTTATCCCAGTACATTCAACTTTTCTATTCTATCGAAATGCTTTTTGTTTAATGTAGCAAACGGGAGGTCATACAAAATTGCTGTCGCTGCGATAAACAGGTCGGCAATACCGATCTGCTTCCTCTTTTGTTTTAAATCCTTATTGATGTTAACGGCTATGTCAACTGTATTGCCGTCAAAAGGAATAATTGTAATCTTTTGGAGAACACTGTCCCAGAAAGCTAATTGGAAGCAGTAGCGCCGGAATAAATTTCATACTTGGTTATTGCAGAAATTGCAAATTCATATCCTTGTCTAACTAATGCGACCCAAACGGAATTGGCTTTGTCGGTCTTGCGATAGTAATCTATGAGAATGGAGGTGTCAACCAATATTAATTGGTTCGCCATTGGTTAATTGCTTTTCTATTGTTTTTGATCACTGATAATTGTTTTTGCGTCGCTACGGGACCGGTCAAAAGTAAAGTTTCCAAATCTATCTTTGATTTTTTAACTTTTCTTTTCCGTTCAAGTTCCGCCTTAAGCAGCTTTAACTGTCCAGCGGGCAGTGTCTTAACAATTTTCAGCAGTTGATCAAATTCTATGTCTACCAGTAGTTGCATAAGGCAAATTTAATGAAGTTTTGTCTATCCGCAAAGCCTCCCTAAGATTCTGACTAACGTTTGGCTATTTGTAGTGGAAGGTTTTGAAAACATAACTGTCCACCGTGACCAAACCTGCCTGCCAGCGCTTGGCCCATGACTCCGGCAGGCAGGTGTAATAGCGAAAATAAAATTTTCAACTTACACTTCATCCAACCATTGCAAATAGCTTTGTTAAACATAGTCTGCTTAATTTATGTTCAACCGAAATCAAAGTTCCTTTATATAAATGTTTTTAAACTGAACAAGACTCGGTGGACTTACCCATTCTCCATTCTTTTTATCGCCATGATGCTGAAGTCCAATGGGTCCGCTCTCCGGTATTCCCGGCACATGAGCATTATCAATTACAAGAATGCCGTTAAGCTCAACACTCATGCGGTCGCCATTCATGGTGATCTTGAAGGTATTCCACTCGCCAATATTTTTATCGGCATTGACTTTAGGCGTTACACCTCGTCTTACTTCAGGCGACATCTTCTCATCCATCCGGTAACCGTAAACTTCACCTGATCCAATAGGCCAGCACCAGATGTTCGCCTGGCATTTACCAACACCGCGCAGAAGAATTCCTGAATCTGAATCAGGTACTGTCATGACAATCGGTTTTCCGTTCTCATCGAGCTTATGCAGGCCGCTGGGTAAGATAAGGGGTACGTTAGGATTCTTCCAGGGTGTGGCCTTGATTCGCCAATCTACGTACAACACAAAATTATTGTATGACTTCTTTGTCCAAAGGTCCTTTTCCTTTGCTCCACTCTCAGCATCATAGTCGATTACACCATTAAGAACTTTCCAATGCCCATTGTCTCCGTCCGGAATTTTCCATTCATTCAAATCCTTTCCGTTGAACAATGATACAAATCCCTCCGGAATTTTTCCATCCTGAGCAACTACGGGAATGCTTATGAAGGCAATTGCAATAAAAATGTATAGTGGTTTCATTTTACTGTTTTTTAGATTTAAGAAAATGATTTCAATTTATTACCACGAAATCGGTCCATTCGCGACTTTCAAAATATGCAGCTCCTCCACCTGATTCTGGTAGCAGGTATGATCCCTCTACGAGGTAATCGGAAAGTTCTTTCGCCAGGTCATTCAGTGGAGCAAAGGCTTCTTTTACTAATTCTGTTTCAGGCTCTCCTTCGGGCCAATACCTGTGACGCGCCGTTGTAGATTGAATGGCGAAAATAGTTATGTATGAGCCTGCGTTGTCACCGGCTGTAGCTTTATAATAAAGCAATTGCATGTCAGGAAGAAGATGACCTACAGCAGGATGTAACTTCTCTACGACAAACTGATCAAACTCCGCTGCACGTTCAGGTTTAACTTTTATGTAATGAATGCCAAGAAGATCTATGGCAGGCAGCTTCGGGAATTCTTTACCGCCGATAAGATGATATTCCGTGTAACGATCAGGATTGATAAAATTTGCCAGGCTATTACCACCTGCTGAAAAAACTTTATCGGTAAAAGGATTTTTTGAAAGACCTTTACGATCTTTTTCCTTTTGCATAGAACAAACCAATAATGATTCTCCCTTTCGGTCACCACGGTCAGCCTGGAATAAATAAGCTTTTGAATTTTTCTTCTCCAATGTTGGATTCACTTGTTGAAGAAATTGCTGAAAGCTTTTAGCATCTTTCTTTACTTCTGAATTGCTGATGAAAAGAACTTCACCCATTTTCATATGTTGTGCTGCTAATGTTCCGGTGGATACAGCAAATGCACAAACTAATTGCATGACTTTATTTAATCTCATAGAAAAAGGTTTTATTGGTTTAAAAGATATTTAGTCAGGAGCATTTTACCTTTTTTAATTTCTTCCCTCCCTTTGGATTCTATACCGTACCACCCTTTGTAACCTGATTCCTTCGCAACCTTAATCATCCTTGCCGTAAGTTCCTCTGTAGGTTGATTGCGATATGACATGCCCTTAGCGTAAGGTGATGTTTTTACGAGATATTCATAGTTATTAAAATCCTGATAAGGTTCTCGCCAATCAGGAAAGGTTCCAAACCAAGGGCTATTCACTTCCTTCATCAGCTTTATCATCCAGTCACCATCATTTGATACACCGCCATGATTCTCGATAACAACATTGATTTTTGCAGTAGTAGCATACTCAAGTAGCATGTTATACGATTCGGCAGCCCACTTGATTGCCTCATCTTTATTTACATTTTCAGGTCCACGACAATTTGTGCGGATGGCATGACAACCAAGATAGTTGGCAATGTCAATCCATTTACGATGATTGATATCAAATTGCTTTCTTCCCTCTTTTGTAGGCATACATCCGTCACCTTCTTCATCACACATGATCAGCACCATTTTTACACCATAGTTTTCTGCATTCCTCTTTAATGTTTGCAAATAGCTTTCAGTAGGCGATTCGAATAAAGTGTTTACGAACTCAATGCCATTCAATCCAAAATCTTCCCGCGCAATTTTCGGAAAATCAAGTGTCTTCCATTTGCCCGCTCTTATCTCTTCCACCAGTGCCCACTGCGCAAGAGAGATATCATCTTTTATCATAGCCTATGCCGTCCGTTTTAGCCAAATAATTTTAATAACTGAATATTTCATTGATCCATGTCATTAAGTTAAGCTCAATAAACTCCTCTCCTTTGGAGAGGTAGGGTGAGGCCAAATAAAATAAAGCTTAACTTAATGACATGGATTCACAAATCCTTATAACTCCCACCCCTTACGATACTCACGCTTTAAATATTTGTTAGCCTCAGGTATATTGGTGATTTCCATTTTTGCTGTATCGTAAATGATTTTTTTTCGAGTCCGCAAAGCGACAGCACCAAGGTTTATCGTTTCAGAAACTGCGCTGGCATATAAGAAACTTCCCGGCGATTGCTTCTTCTCTTTAAATGCATCTATCCAGATATCATCACCACGTTCTACATCTTCATCTGCGTTAGGATCAGGTCCGGTATAATCTTTCCTTAAGCTTTCAGGAAAGAGGATCGGCTTTTCATTTCGGAAACCACCCAGTATTATTCCCTTATCACCAACGAACATCATTCCCTCACTGGGCAGATCTTTTCCTTCGCGCTCTATAACTTCCGGTGTATGCGGCTTCATACCTCCGTCATACCAGAACAGATCAAAAGAAGGCAATGTCTCCTGCTTTGGAAATTTAAAACGTACAATGCACGAATAAGGAAAGGCAGCATCGTTGACCACATTACGGCTTACATGATCTACTACCTGTCGCGTTGTTGTGGCATAAGCTTCAGCGCTCAAAGGAGGTGTATTGATACCTAATGTCATGAACATTGGCCACAGACTGTAGTGTCCCATATCCGCGATGCTTCCTCCACCGAAATCATACCATCCTCGAAAAACACAATGCGTATAGTTTGGATGATAGGGACGATCAGGCACCGGGCCAAGCCATAGATCCCAATTAAAGTCTGTCGGTACGGGAGGAGTTTCTTTTGGTATCCTGTCCCATTGTGGCCAAACCGGACGATAAGACCAATTGTGAATTTCCTTCAATGTACCAATAGCCCCTGCTTCAATCCACTTTTTGGTAGTATCATTTCCCGGTCGTTGTGACCATGCGAGCAGGTGCGTGCTTACTCCTGTAGTTCGCGCTGTTTCAATGGAAAGCCGGCTTTCATACATACGGTTAGCAATAGGCTTATGCATCACAATATGTTTCCCTTTCTTCATCCCAGCTATAGCCATGGCAGCATGAAGATGATCAGGGGTCATGATCTTCAATGCATCAACGTCCTTTTCTTTTTCGAGTAGTTCACGAAAATCTATGTAGGATGGACATCCTTTGAATTTTTTGCCTTTATCATTTTTTGTGTAATACTTTTCAACAAACTCCTGTCCAACGTCTCTTCCTCCGGGAATACCATTCAAGTCACTTCCCCACGAAGAATCACCTAAGGTTTTCCTGATATCATCACGAATTCCATTGAGAGACCAGTCGATATAATCTGTGCTTTTTTTATTCACATCACAAACAGCAACGATTTGAATTTTCGGGTTTGTAATAAGCTCGGCCATTTCACGCATGCCCTGTGTGCCACAGCCAATATATCCAATGTTTAGCTTTTCACTGGGAGGAACAAAGCCCATTCCGCCTAAAACATGGCGGGGTACAATTGTAAAAGCCAGCGATGCGGTTGCTGCTGAACCAATGAACTCTCTTCGGTTTAATTTTTTATTGGGTTTCATAATGCGTTTAGGTATCGTAGAAATTTCTTGAATAGAAATGCGGAAGGTCTGTTCTCAACAAGTTAAAGGGTAAGGTTAAGTTAAGCAAGCATAATTTTGATCGGCAAAACGACCGGATATTTTATATTTTAAGCGGTCACAAATGAACAGAGCCGTACATTTGTGAACACTCCGTACACGATAATGGCCTCGAATTAAAGAAAATACACACAACACACCCTTGGTATGCTTATTGAAAAGTTATGCATCCATGCAACCCTGGGATGGGTTTAAATGTCTTTTCAAGGTTGAAAAGAATTCTTGTAACGACTTAATCTAATCTTGCGTCAAACCAATCGAAACAATCAAATATGAACACAAATCTAAAATCTCTCTGGGGCGTTGCCCTTATCATCATCATTACAGCATGCTCTGCAGCACCTTTCATAAAGGACGGAGAACCCTACATGACAAAAGAGTTCACGCTGGACCAGGCAGGTGATTTACTGGTGAAAACTTCCGGTGGCAGTATATCAGTATCTGCCCAGGAAAGTAACAAAGTAAGAGTGGAAATGTATGTAAGGAAGGGCGGTCATTGGATAACACGCGATGATTCACATGCTAAAGAGATTATGGACGAATTCAAAATTGAAGTCTCTCAGTCGGGTTCACGGGTTACCGCTACTGCTGAAAGGAAAAATGGGTTCTCAAATTGGTTTGGAAATAACAACGCAAGCATTTCCTTCACTGTCTACGTACCCAAAGCTATGGCGTGTAAATTAAATACAAGCGGTGGTTCCATCAGTTTGTCAGGTGTAAGCGGAAATCAGGAATTAAAGACCAGTGGAGGAAGTTTATCAATGAATGCAGTCAAAGGTAATGTAGAAGCGGGAACTTCCGGAGGAAGCATAAACATTGAACGTTACGCCGGAAACTTAAACGCCCATACCAGTGGCGGATCAATCCATTTAACGGATGCTAAAGGCGAGCTGAATGTACGCACGTCCGGTGGAAGCATTCGTCTTGATAACGTGAATGGAAGTGTGGACGCCAGCACAAGTGGTGGTGGTATTCACGCAAACAT
This sequence comes from uncultured Roseivirgaceae bacterium, assembly GCA_964521255.1. GTDB lineage: Bacteria > Bacteroidota > Bacteroidia > Cytophagales > Cyclobacteriaceae > ZC4RG29. The sequence continues at coordinate 8,561 of CAZFRM010000032.1, read as the reverse complement.
CAGCGGACTTGAAAAATATATGAAGTTAAAAACAAGTGGTGGCGGTATTACAGCAACTATACCCAGCGGACTTGGTCTTGATCTTGACTTAAAAGGAAACCGTGTAAACACCAAATTAGTAAACTTCAACGGGGAAGCAGAAAAAGACAGAATCCGTGGAAGCATGAATGGAGGAGGTATCATGGTGGTGATGTCAACGTCAGGTGGAAATGTTAATCTTGATTATAGGTAGTTGTTGCGCTTAGTTATTGCACAGAGTTTCACAGAGAATTTTCACAAAGGACACAAGAGAAAAAAACTTAGGCGTCTGCTATGAAATTCTTTGTGAAACTTTGTACCTCCTTTGAGACCTCTGTGCAACAGCTTTGGGATCAGATTCAATCAGGAATATTTCAATCGCGATGGATTGATACTTGGCTATCGATAATATAAGGTGAATAAAAAAGCTCATCAAAATGGTGAGCTTTTTTTTCATCAACTCTTCAGGAGGCTCCTACGGAGCCGTCATTGTTTGTTTACCTTATCTTCTATAAACAGGAAGCTCCTACGGAGCTAGTCATTGTAACTTCTTGAAAGTTTCTTTTAAAAAATAGCTAATCAAATTTCAGTGAATATTTTTCCAAATCTTCAGATGCTCTCTTGGGATTTGCCAGTTGCCTAAAATTATATCCTATAAGCAGAATCTTCTGCCATTGCAACTCCGTAGGAGTTTCCTGTTTATAGAAACAATGACCATTAATACTCGGCTCCGTAGGAGCCTCCTAAGTCTAATGATTGACTATTAGTAGTTATCGCATAGAAATCACAAAGAATTTTCAGTAGAGGACACAAGAGAAAAACCTTAAGCGTCTGCTATAAAATTCTCTGTGAAACTCTGTGCCTCCTTTGAGACCTCTGTGCAATAACTTTGGAGACCAGATTCAATCAGGAATATTTCAATCGTGAAGGATTGATACCAAATCTTTTCTTGAAGGCTGCCGAGAAATGATTTGGATTTTTATATCCTACTTCACGCGATACATCAGCGACAAAATAACCTTCATCAAGAAGTTTCCTTTTCGCATAGTTCATTTTCATATCACTGATGTATTCAAAAACGCTGATGTTAAAAACTTTTTTAAACAAACTCATCAGCTTGTTGGTATTGGTTCCAAATCTTTTAGCAAGATCTGGAATGGAATGCTCTTCCAAAAAAGCCTTCGACAGGTAATCTTTTACTTCTTCAATCATATCACGGTCGCGTCGCGTGTGACCCTCTTCTTTTTTTGCTGAGTTCTGAAGAAACTGTGCCTGTACATTGAGCAGCATCAACTGAATGAGGGATGTTTCTAACATCAGCAATCCTAACTTTCCGGTCAAGGGACAATTTATAATATTCTCAAGCGCTCTTTGTTGAGCAGCGGAAATTGCAGGCGGGACATCAGCCAAAAATCTTTCTCCCCGGGTAATTCGTTCCTTTAACTCAACTGACCAATGCTCATCATCAGGCAATAAGCTGAAAAGAAAATCAGGCTCAATAGAAACATGAGCAATATCAAAATACTTATTCTGAGGGCACCAATGCCTGTATTCATTATCGGGATCATACTTTAAACAATGAAACCCTTTTTTTATGAATGAACTTTTTGAATTTTTTGACGTAGTGGTAACACTGCCATCCATAAAGAAACAACTGGCAACAAGATCTGCGCCCTGGTTGCTCTGATTGACAAATACTGCGTTCTGTTTGAAAGCGCCTTGCAGGGTACGAACCGTAGCATGCGGCATATAAATATCATTCAACTCTACTCCTGATGCAGGATGATTTTTCGGGAGATTTTTACCGGATGACACATTGATTTTTTCTCCATAAGGAATCTCTGGTTTCAACGACGGAGGAACATTGGGATTGTCTACGATAATGTATTCTGTAAACAAGGCAGTTGGGGTTTTGTAACTGGTGACTTAACACGTAAAGGTCTTGATTGAGGTTTCAAACAGTTGATTCTAATTTTCGCACTTTATACTGATACATATCCATTCTGAAGTATGAATGTGTGTATCCTACACCATACAATATCAACTGCCTTTAAAACCATTGGCTAATCAATTAGATTCTAAACATCCAACGTACCAAATCACTTTAATGGTTTCGCGTAGATTTTTCTCCGTTTTGCGTAGACCCACAATCCTGTTGGCTGCGTGTAAGCACACATAAATTAACCAAACAATGAAAAAACTATTGATAATAGGCTACCTGATTACCCTTGTAGCCTGTGATTCGCAAAAGGAAAGCAAAGTAACAGAAGTAGTTCAACCAGAGCTTTCTCAACAAGAATTGATCAAGCGGGGAAAGTACCTCGTTACCATTGGTGCCTGCCACGACTGTCATTCACCTAAGGATCCCTCGACGCACGGAATGGAACTTGATACAACACGATTGTTATCAGGCCATCCAAGGAATGAAAAGTTACCTCCAATTGTATCCAGCAAAGACTGGGTAATGTTCGGAATGGGATTGACCTCGTTCGTAGGACCGTGGGGTGTATCCTACTCTGCTAATCTCACACCGCATGAGACAGGCATAGGCAACTGGACATTTGAACAATTCAAGACTGCACTTCGCAAAGGAAAATATAAAGGACTTGAAGGCTCTCGTGACCTGCTCCCTCCTATGCCCTGGGAAATGTACAGGAACATGACCGATGATGATATGAAAGCTGTGTTCAGTTACCTCAAATCGTTACCTCCGGTAGACAATCTTGTTCCTATGCCTATCTCACCAACAGAACTTCAAATTCAATTAACATCAAACAAATAAATAACATTAACTCAAATAGAACAATGAAAACAACCATCATCTTTATGGCAATTGCAATCTTAAGTACAGCAGCATTACCTAATCCATTTGTTACAAAAAATTCCTCTGAACGAGTAGGTAAACAAGTGGTAGCGGCGTTGAAAAATTCTTCCATTGAAGCTTATGTGAACCTGTTTCCAACACTCTCAGAATTTCACAAAATAATGGATGAGAACGCCGTCATCTACGGTAATACATTAAGCGAAGCCAAAGCGGAATTTGCGGCGCGTTATGAAAGCGAAATTCTACCTTCACTTAAGGAATCCTTTACCAGCATCATCAACGAAGGAAAGAAAAAAGGAATTGACTGGAGTGAAGTAAGCTATGAGCGCATCGAGTATAGCACACCGCAGCAAAATCTTGCTACCGCTCCTTTCACGATTGTATTTTCTTTAAAAGAATCTGAGTATCGCCTTCGCATCGAAAAAGCATTCGTACTTAACAAAGAGTGGAAAGTGAGTTCGGCTGTTGAGTTGATTTAATTCCACTTAGCACAAATTGATTTTCTATGGCGATGCTGCAAGTGAATTTGTTGCATCGCTTTTGTTTTGCGCCCTGCCTTTGTCGGCAGACAGGCTCACCCCATCCAATTTCCTGCAACTTGAAAGTGTAGAATGCCCCTCTCCCCCGAAATAATCGGGACAGGCAAAGGAGAGGAGAGACAAAGTTTGTGGTGCTTAAAGGCTTAGTATACATGGTCAACTATTAAAAGATATCAAAATAAATTGATCCAACCTACGCACTATTTCCCTCTCCTTCGGAGAGGGCATTGCAAGACAGGATGCCGCACACACCTGGATGGGTGAGGCTCACACCCAATCCCAACCTCACTCTCCATTATAATTCAAAATCGTTTTCGCGTAATTTTTTTTCTCAGACTACTTCGCTCATTTCAGTTCGCATGAAGGGCTACTCGACAGCTTCGATTATTGTTGTATTTCTGCTCGTGTGAACGATCTCTAAAATTCTTACCTCATTTTCGTTTACCCTGTAAATAATTTTGTAACTCCATTTAGAAATGGATCGGTAATCATTTCCTTTATGCTCAAGATAAGGCTCCGTTGAAAATCGTTCCGGCATATGTTTAAGACTGGCTGTCAGTTTCAAAAGTTCTCTCCTGACTTTTTTTGCTGCAGTGGGAGATTCTTCCTTGATGAATAGGGTTATTGCCTTTAACGCTTCTTTAGCTTTGCTATCCCAGATTACCCGATATAGCTTCATTACCAATTCTCTGATTCTTTTTCTAAATCTTCCTGGGTAACGTATTCTCCATTGTCAATTCGTTTTTCTGCTTCCTCTATTCGCTTGATCAATTGTTTTCGGGTAATGGGATCGCCGTTAATTTCGTATCCAACTACCGGGTTATTTTTTTGTTTTAACAATTGCTTTATCTGTTCAATGATGTGGATATCCTGTATCCTTGCCAGTTCCTCAATCAGGTGTAATTTCTCTGTCTGGATGTCCATAGTTTTAAAAATTGGTCTTCCAAAGATAACGATTTCACATCTGTTTTCTGTTCTTTTTTTTATCCCAATGGAATAGTATTTGTTGATTTCTTCCTCTCATAGCCCTTAACCTTATTTATAAGAGTACTACCGATTCATTTGTAGCCTGCTGAACGCTTTATCTGCTGTATGGTATAACTTCAGCCATTGATGATAACACAAGTTCTGGATAGGGTGTTTCTTATTTGCCCCTTGCTAAAAAGGATTGCCTTTTCTTCTTTGCAAAATCGTAATGGAAACCTAACCGCACATTTACTTTACTGGATGCAGGCATGTAGCCATCCAGTTCGAACCGGTATAACCCCAACACACTGCCTTTGATTTTCCGGGAAATGTTAAACTGCTTTCCTATTCCACCATAGGCGTTGTATGCGTGATCTTCCAGGTCTTCCTTACTGGTATGCTGCTGTACCAGGGGATCAACTTTCACTTTCAGCGCCTCGAATTCACCATGAATGAAAATCCTTTCTTAAACATCCAATCTGCATAGGTTCTGCCACCAAAAACATTCATGCTTTGCACATAATACTCATATTCATCGCTTATGCCAATGCGGTAAACGCCTCCGAGTCCGCCGGTCAATCGTCTCGTGAAACGATAGCCTATTTGTAATCCGCCGTCGATAATCACTTTGTCGTTATTGTAAACTTGCAGGGTCGCTCCGGGAAGTAAGCGCTGGTAAAAAGGCTTGCCACGCATGGAATTTGTTCTGCGTTTAGGAAGATCGCTTTTAAGGCTGGCTACTTCCTCGTATTTCTTTTTCGCTGTCGCTATATTTTGCTGCGCTTCTTTAAACTGAGGACTTAAATGATTGACTTTCTCTGTTGCAACATTCTGCAACTTTCGTTTGATCTCTTCCTGCAATAATTTCTTGTCGCGGTATTTTTGAATCATGGCCTGGTGCTGGGCTTGCAGCTCCGCTGCTTTCTGTGCTTCGCCCGTTAGTCCTTTCATTGCATCGATTTTCATGAGCTCACTTTCAGAACGTTTCTCAAGGTCTGTTAAATCTCCTTCCTTCACTTTGCGCAGCTCGCTTTCATATTTCTCCAGTTCAGCAAGTTGAGCGTCAACATTGTCTAATTCTCCGGAGACCTGTTGCCTGACTTCATTCACTTCTTTAACCTCAGTAAGCTCTTTGATTTTATTGGCATCCGGTATGTCAATGGACTTATTGATATCCAATTGCTTGATTTCAGAAACTTCCAGGTTTAAGGATTCCGTATTTAATCCGGGAACATCAACGTTGATGTTTTCTCCCAGTTCCACTTCTTTAAGTGGCGAGCCGTCCCCTATAGAAACATCATCAATGCCAACATCGGTTATCTTACTTTTATCCAACCCCGGAACATGGATCTCACCATCCGTAACTTTATTTACCTTCCCTTGGATTTTGTTTTCGGTTGTCTCCACTGTGCTCATGGCCCTGTTCTGAAGGCTGTCGATCTTGTTGTTTGCCTTGTCAAGAGCGTCGTCGATTTTCTTATTAACTACTTCAGCGGGTCTGTTTAACAATGAGGTGATGCTATCCGTTTTCTGATTGATGAATTGCTGTGGTTTGTTGATTTTGTCTTCTATTTTAGAAAGTTCTGCACCTGCCTGCCCGGCAGGCAGGTCAGGTACATCCTGTATGGAATCAATTTTTTGAATCACCTTTTCTCCCCACTCAGCACTTTGTAGTGTGTCAAGATTGTTTTGCAATTGCGCTTTCTCTTCGAGGCTTTGTCTTGATTTATCAATCTTCACACTAACTGAATCGATTGTCTTTGATCCCTTTAATGCAAGGGAGTCAGACGCTAAAGATTTTACCTTGATTGTGTCAGCAACATTTGAGCCTCTGAGTTGATTGAGTTTTTTTCGTACTGATCCAATAATGCTTTTTTGCTCCGGTATTGCGGTGCTGTCTTGCTGGGAAAAGGCAGGGAGAAAAATAATGAGTAGTGCTATCGTTAAAAGGTATTTCAAAATGATTGTGTTTCGGGCCCTGCCTTTGCCGGCAGGCAGGCTCACCCCATCCAAATTCCTGCAACTTGAAAGTTTCGAATGCCCCTCTCCAAAAGAGAGGAGAACAAAGTTCGTAGTGCTTAAAGGCTTAATATACATTGTCACCTATTAAAAAAGATATCAAATAAATTTATCCAACCTACACACTATTTCCCTCTCCTTTGCCTGTCCCGATTATTTCGGGGGAGAGGGCATTGCAAGTTTGGATGCCGCACACATATGGACGGGTGAGCCTGCCTGCCGGCAAAGGCAGGGCCCAAACCCACCCCTCACTCCTTATTATAATCCAAAATCGCTTTTACATAATTGCCTTTCTCTATCCATTTAATTCTCTTCGGATCATCACCCACATAAAACATCACATTGTCTTTTGTTAACGGAAGTATTTCACCATCTCCTTCCTGGAATGCGCTGAGGTAAGTGGTGCTCTCTTCTGACAAAAACGAATAGCCATTGATCTTGCCTTCCAGTACTTTAAATAACCAGCAGCTATCGGTTGGTATGCCAACTATTTTCTTTCCACTAAAGCCGTAACGAAATATCTCAACTGTTTCCTTTGGTGTTAATTTTTTCTTGATGCCGTCCTCTTTATAGGTAAGCGAGTGAATGGAGTCATCAAGGTTTATGCGTGATTTAAAAACCTTCTGTTCGCCGTTTTTCATTATTGCTTTGAACTCATATTTAGCGCTGATGTTTTTCGTACCATAGTAATAGTCCATCCGGTTGTACATGTAGGTTGTATAAGGAACATTGCCATAAGGAGTTTTTATGGTACTTGGAACAGGTATGTATTGTGCGAAAGAACTGTTAAATAATATGAACGCAATAAAGAAAATTGTAAAGCAACGGTAGAGTTTATTCATATTTATAAGTTTTATTTTTTTAAAACATAATACAACGCGCACTGAACATTATGATTATACATTTTTGAAGTTTCTCCGGTTATGCCATCTTCCGTGAAAAAGGTTTCCATTATGGTTGACAAACCATAGTAGTATCTTCCAGTAATAGAAAACTTTTCATTGAGATTAAACCGCAGCCCACCTGTCAGGCCAAACTCAAAATCTTCATAGAGATCATTGATGCTGTTACTGCCTGCATCAGACACCACTTTTGTTCCCATGCTCAGCCCGGCCGTGGGACCAAGCTCAATGCTTAATAATTTTACAGGTGTGTAAGAAATCATCAGAGGCAATTCCAGGTAGTTGATTTTATGATTAGCCTCATAGGATGGTGTAGCATAATTATCAATCATCTTATATCCCTTTTGAATGAACTGCAACTCAGGGATGACCGAGAATTTATCGGACAATTTTATGTTAGAGAAAACACCAGCATGATAAGATAACAATGCTTTGGTATCATACTCAACCTGATCCGGAAGGTTGGTTATTACCAAATGGTTTAGGTTCATCCCTCCTTTTACACCGAATGAGACCTGGCTCATGGCAAGGGTGAAAGGAAAAATTAGAAAGACGGTAAGGATTGTTTTTCCGATCATTCGTTTCATCTATTCATTTTTAATTTATCTATTAAACATCTATAGTTCTTTAACTATTTCGTGTATCCATCTTTGCCTGTGAAGAACAACGGCAAAGCATGTTTATAAGTTTACTGTTTTGAAACTTTAAGTTTTATAGGTAGCCCAATAGAAAATTGAACAACCCGGTTACCGGCATTAGCACCCTTAAAAAATTCTATCTCCGATAAACCGATAACATATCTGGCATCAATAAAAAACCTATTAAACAAGAACGTTCCAAAACCAACGTGAATCCCGATATCAAAGCGATTTGTTATATAAAACGTATCACCTGCAGGCCCCGAGGCAGAACTTTCAAATTTAATCGGCCATGTCTCAGAGTATTGATATGGATTTGTATCCAGCATATCAGCATAAACATCTACATCAACTTTACCTCCAATCCAATACGATAAATTGATTCCACCCGTAAGGTAAAAATCAATCTTTGGCTTCCGCGTTATGCTAACCTTTGCAGAGATGGGGAGTTCCATATATTCAATAAGAAAATTTCTATGATCTAAATAGATTGACTCAGAAGATTCTGCCTTCAATTCTACTTTTTGTCCCTTTTGAACGTATGATAATTCCACCTGCAAGCTTGTACGTGCAGTTAAAGGATACTGATAAGCAACACCAACACTAAACCACCACCTTCTTAGAAGGTGGGTTTTTTAAGAGGATGAGGGCAGAG
>CAZFRM010000031.1:0-41356 GCA_964521255.1 uncultured Roseivirgaceae bacterium | reverse complement strand
AACCTGCCTATTAATGCTCCTTAACTTAATGACATTGCCCGAAGGGGTGAAATATATCATCCCTTCGGGATTCTCCAGGTCATTATTGCCCGGATTCTATAATAATATCAGCCTTTCAGGCTTAAATAATTTAGATGCGTTTGCCCTGCACTTAACTGATACCTTATTCTTCGCGAAGCGTTACTGATAATTCTGGTAGAAATTTCTTATAGCCGGAACCAACTGATTATAGATTGGTCTGGTAAACTCCAGGAAAAGATCCTGGTTACCCGGAGGGGGCATCTCTTTAAGCTTGCATAGGTCAAGTTGCTTATCTGTCAAGGCCCGTTCATCGCCATTGAAACGTGCCCATGTACTAACCCAGCCGTACTCACCATTAAATTTTTTATGTGTTAGTACCCCGTTGGTCTTGCCGTCAACGATAATCATGCTTAACAATCCACTGGACAAAACTTCCTTGCGATAAGTGGTAAACTTTGCTTTTACAGTGCCATATACGGGAATTGTTTTTCCTTCCACTTTTGTATCGCCAATTTTAACGCTGTCTTTTGTGAGCGTTTCTTCTTTCTCCGTCATCTTTGTGTTTCCTACGGTGAAGTCATCAAATTGAATACGCATAATATGATCTGCCGAAGGAAGCTCAATGGATGCGGCTTCTCCTGGTGTATAAAATTTTACAAAGCCCTGGTCGGGATAGTTAGAGTGAAGGAACTCTTCAATTTTATCCTGGAAGAATCCGCCGCTCAGGTTGTATCGTGTCGGTACGGGTATTTGTTCGATAACAACTTTAAGGGTTGCTTCATATTTTGATTTATCCAGGTATTCAATTACATCTTTGTAACCGGGAACAAATTTTTGTGCATCAACAAAATTGAAGTAGGCGCGTCGTGCATCATTACGGTTCCCTTTCATCAATGCATTGATACCCGCATTGTAACTTTCTTCAGCAGCTTTTTCTTTTAAAGGTGCAATTTGGGCGTAATATTCCTTAGGCGACTTTACGACCTTCAGACAACCAGGACATTGCTTGATGGCCTCATACATGTTATTGATCATGGTATAAGACTCAATGGCATTTCGCCACTTGGAAGATGAATTGGAAGCAATTTCATTATTAGCCTGCCCTTCCAGGTATTCAACCGCTAAAGGGTAAGCGTTTTTTAGTGTTTCAACCGATTTGGAATGATCTGGATTTTGGCGAAGGCGTTGAATGGATTGCATCACCGATCCGTAATAGTCGCCGCGTTCGTAGGCTTTCTTACCTGAACTGCAGCCGCCAACCAAAAAGATCAAAAAGTAAAAACCTAAATGTTTCAAGTTCATATTAAAAAGTTTGAGGGCTGTACTTCAAATCAAATGCCCAATTTAACGGGTTAGGGTTCAAAAAATAAATGAAAAACGCCCTAAATATCACTTGTATGATTTTTGGATAGGGCCATTTAGCCGGTGTTACTTCTCTTTCAGTGGAATATCTGCGGGGTCATAAACGTAGACTACACTAATAGCCGCACAGATCATAAAAACTCCGGCAAGGACTAAGGCGTAAACCGGTTGATTGTTATAGATACTCTTAACCATCGGGCCGCCAATGATTCCATTTAAGATTTGAGGCATTGTTATGAAAAAATTAAAGATGCCCATATAGATACCCATCTTGCCCGCAGGAATGGAACTGGAGAGAATTACATAAGGCATAGCTAAAATGCTTGCCCAGGCAATTCCTACACAGATCATGGATAAAATCAAAAACTCCTTATTAGGGGCAAAGTAAATTGAAATGAGGCCGATGCCACCTATAAGCAACGATATGGCATGTGTTTTCTTGCGGCCCACCACCTTTACAATGCCTGGCAAAGTCAACGCATATAGAGCAGAGACAAGGTTGTAAACGCCGAAAATAACACCTGTCCAATCCTGCGCTTCGCGGTATAGTTTAGAGCTCTTGTCCGTTACAGGTAAGTTGAAGATATGTGTGGCAATAGAATCCGTTGTGAAGACCCACATTCCAAAAAGAGCAAACCATGAGAAAAACTGTACAAGGCCAAGCTGACGCATTGTTCTTGGCATTTTAGAAAAGTCTTTAAAAATGTTTCCCAGACCGGTTGAATGACTTTCACCTTTGCCATGATACTTTTCATATTCTTGCGGAGGGAATTCTTTTGTTTTGATAACCGTCCACAAAATGCTGATGATAAATACCGATGCGCCTATGTAAAATGCTGTTTTAACATTGTCCGCCACCACACCTTCGATTGCTTCATTGGAAACGCCCACCTGAGCTAACAGATAAGGAAGCCATGAGCCAATAACAGCGCCGATGCCAATTAAAAAAGTCTGAACAGAAAATCCTTGCGTTCGTTGCTCGTCAGAGAGATTATCAGCGACCAGTGCTCTGAAGGGTTCCATGGCAAGATTGAAAGAGGCATCCATGATCATGAGAAACCCTGCACCCACAAAAACCAGGGGTGCGAATTCTCCCAATATCCATGCGTTTGGCATCAGCAATAAAGCAAACGATGAAAGGATCGCTCCTGTCAGAAAATATGGCTTCCTCCTTCCAAGTTTATTCCAGGTTTGATCACTGTAATGGCCGACAATCGGCTGAACGATCATACCTACAACTGGCGCAGCTAACCAAAACCAGGAGAGTTGTTCAATTTCAGCTCCATAATTTCTAAGAATACCACTGGCATTACTGTTTTGTAAAGCAAATCCCATTTGAATACCCATAAAGCCAAAGCTCATGTTCCAGATCTGCCAAAAACTCATGAGGGGTTTTTTGGGGAGAGTTGTATTCATATACATCAAATGATTTAGAAATAAGAAGGCATTGAGCTTACGGAGTTCGCTTAGCGAAATCGTTTGCTCAGCTTGCTAAAATCAGCAAAAGCGTTGGATTAGCAATAAGTTTGTTAGAATGTTTTTGAGAAGATCAAACAAGAAATACTTAACCTGTGATTTTGTGTTATGTGTGAACGCGTAAAGGTTTACCAGTGTAAAATGATCTGACCGGATGTATTATCCAGTTCGACAGCCTGTACATGTTCGGCAGGTTCAGGCGTTGGATCGTAAAAAGGATCAAACTTTTCTAAAGGAGTAAAGTACCTGCAATCTTCTTTGTGTAGTTTATGATGGAATCCGTTTACAGTAACATCATGAAGATCCATGAATGCATGGAAGACTATTTTAAGTTTTTTATAGGATGTGTTAAGGGTTCCCTCAACATCTCCGATTACTAGTTTTCTTTCTGCTGGTAAGAAATCAACCCTGCGTTTATAAAAAGCATTTTGTTGATAGGCGAATGTTTCGCCATCGTCTTCATAGTAGGTGAAGGATGTAGTACTTGTTCCCGAATAAACATGAAGCGTTAACAAGTCGTCTTTGCTTGTAATATTTGATTTTGCAGTTTGCATAGGAATCAATGCACCAGCTTTTACAAATACCGGAAGCTTGTCAAGCGGGCAGTCTAACGTAATCTCAACATTACCTGAATATTTATGTCCATTGAACAAGAAGTACCATTCACCTTCCGGTAGATAAATCTTCATCAGCTCTTTCGTAGAATCAACAGGGCAAACCAGGAAATATGGACCAAACAAATATTGGTTGTAGTATTTCCCGTCGTAGATTTTGCTGCTGAAAGGGTAATCAATGGCAAGGGATCGTTGAATAGGTATTCCTGTCTCCACTGCTTCGTAAAACAAAGAGTAGATGTATGGAAAAAGTTGATACCGAAATTTGATGTAGTTGCGGGCGATCTGTTCTACCTCTTCGCCGTACGACCAGGGTTCTGCATCACGACTATTTATCATCGAATGTCCCCGGAAGAATGGTGAGAAAGTTCCTATCGCAATCCATCGCGCAAATAATTTTGCATTTGCTTCACCAACAAAACCACCGATATCATAACCTGCGAAAGCCAACCCGGCAAGTCCCATGTTGCTGATCATACGTGCACCGAGAATCATATGTTCGTCGTATGAAACATTGTCGCCCGTCCACACAGCGCCGTAGCGTTGAACACCCGAAAATCCTGAGCGCGTTAAATTAAATGGTCGCTTACCTTTTAGTAAAGCTTTTGCTCCTTCGTATGTGCTACGCGCCATTTGAAAGCCATAAAGATTTCGCCCATTGCGCATGGTACCTTTTTTGCCATCGAAATCAAATTCAATATTCTCCGGTATCATGTTTCCCCAGGTGGCAATTTCATTCATGTCATTCCAGAAACCGCTGATGCCAAGATCTGTGTAAACTTCCATTTGCTTCTGCCACCACAATCGTGCGGTTGCTTTCGTAAAATCCGGAAAGTGACACCACCCAGGCCATACTTGCCCGCTATAATTTGTGTTATCAGGATATTTCAGGAATATGTCATCTTTCAATCCGTCTTCGTATGAAGCGTACCCCTCTTCAATTTTTATTCCCGGATCACAAATAATGACAACTTTAAAGCCGAGTGATTCCAGTTTTTTTATAAGACTGCCTGGGTCAGGGAAATTCCTTTTGCTCCAGGTAAATATTTTATAATTATCCATGTAGTGGATGTCCAGTACGATTACATCCGCAGGAATTTCTTTCTCACGAAACGTTTCCGCTAAACGTATTACTTCCGCTTCGGGATAATAACTGTAGCGACACTGTTGGTAGCCAATACTCCAGGCGGGTGGCATTTCCATTCGTCCGGTAAGAAATGTATAGTCTTTGATGATGTCAGCAACAGAATCATTGTGAATAAAATAATAGTTCATGTTGCCGGCATCGGCATAGAAGCTTGAAAACCTGTTGTTGGATGCTCCGAAGTTGAAGAATGTTTTATAACTATTGTCGAAAAAGATGCCATAAGCCAGATGATTATGTAGCCCCATATAAAAAGGAGTGGAGCAATACAACGGGTCTTCCTTGGGCGAAAAGGAAAAGCTGTCTGTATTCCAGTTTTGATAACCTGAGCCTCTTCGGTCGAGGCCCCCGGTTTTTTCTCCGAGCCCGATGAATCTTTCTTCCGGAAAAAGTTTTTTGTAACAAGCAACTTGTTCTCCGTTCCAGCTAATTCCCAGGGGGTCATCTTCATTAATAATTTTTCCATCCGGTGTTAAGAAAATAAACCGAACAGGATTTTTTTCAATGCGAATAGTAAATTTCTTTAACTGAATTAACAGCGTTTCACCCTGATCAATCAATTTGAATGGAATCTTCTTTTCCGGTAGCGCTATTACAGCATAAGAAAAATCCTCGAACGAATCCTGCGTAGCGCTTACTTTAAAAATTGATTCGCTGTAAACAGTCAGTTGAATTTTTCCATTGGTAGTTTCGCCCGTAATACCAAACTCATGCTGATGAAAAGATAAAAGGTTTCCTAAACGTTTATTAGACATGCACGATAAACTTAATTGTGCATTAATGTAACACTAAATACGTTTATGATTTGAATGTAGTTAATAACAAAACTCCGTAAACGATTTAAGTCCATTGAAGGGCAATGTCATTACGTTAAGGGGAATACAGTTATTACACCGAGGCCTCAAAGAAGCTCAAAGTTACACAGAGGTTTCTTTGTGGTTCTCAGTGTCTCCTCGGTTGCATTTCAAATTGTCGCGCCATCATATTTCATCGCTTACAATATTTCAGATTTAAAAAGTCAATCCCACTCTTTTCCCGTAGAATTCGCCTGCCTTTGCCGAAACGGTTTCGTGCAGACAGGCTGATCGAATGCAGATGTGTATTCAAGTGCAAGATTTTTGGACTCCCTGTATCTTAACGGGCCAGCGCGCTGTGGTCCTCCCTTTAGGGAGTTAGAGGGTAGCGTGTGGTGCGTTTATAATGACATTGCCTGAAGGGATTATAGGTCAACCCTTTTTAGATGAAGAAGCGCGAACAATAAGTTTTGTCTTCAATACTTTTGTTTCCGGCTTTGGATCGATGTCTTCTTTTGATTTGGTTTCGATTTGCCGGATCAAAAGCCTTGTGGCTTCCTGCCCCATTTCAAAACCCGGTTGATCAACAGAAGAAAGTGGCGGATCCATCATGGAGCTGAATAGCCAGTTACTGAATCCTACAACAGCAATATCCTGAGGGATTTTTAATCCTTTTTCTCTGATTGCTTGCATGGCGCCCATTGCTACCGGATCGTTGGTGGCAAAAATTCCATCGGGAAGCGGTGTCATAGACAACAATTTCTCCGTCGACTTTTTCCCTTCCTCAATGGAGGCTTCATGGCATGGGATGATAAGGCTTTTGTCTATAGGCATATTTTTTTCTTTGAGCGCTTCAAGATAACCTTCCAAACGCTGCTTGGTAATATCGAGGTTTGTTGAACCTTCAATATGGGCAATTCGCTTACAACCTTGTTCGATGAGATGAAGCGTTGCTTCCTTTGCTCCGCTAAAATCATCAACTATTACTTTGCTGGCGTTGGGGTGATCGTAAACACGGTCGAAGAAAACCATTGGTACGCCCTTAGCCATCATGGAATCAATGTGATCAAACGTTGTCGTTTCCCTGGAAAGGGACAGAAGCATGCCATCAACACGGCTGTTGAACAGGGCCTTCATATCGGTCCTTTCGCGTTGTGATGATTCGTTGGATTGGGTAAGAATTACATTATAGCCGGCACTGTAAGCCACATCCTCAATTCCGCTGATAACGGTGGAGAAGAAGAAGTGAACAATTTCAGGAATAATTACACCCAATGTATTTGTTTTGCTTTGGCGTAAACTCAGCGCAACAATATTGGGCTGATAATTTAACTTCTCGGCCAATTCATTTACTGCTTTTTTTGTTTCCGGGCTGATGTCCGGATGATCTTTCAGAGCGCGTGAAACGGTAGAAGGGGAGATGCCAAGTTCGCGGGCAATGTCTTTAATGGTGACCTGATTATATTTCATATTATTATTTATATTTCAACAAAGGTGCAATCGTTTACTGTTTAATGATTTTAAATCTTGTCTCGTTAAGTTTCTCCTGTTACTTTGCTTTTGATTTCAACAAAATTCAAAAATCACTTAAACATAATCAATTAACCGAAAATCAAACGAAGTATAAAGTTATTTTAATCTTTTTGTTGAAAATGCTTTTGAACAGCCTCTTTAAAACTTGTAATCAACATCGAATCCTGGTAAGCCGCCTGAATTATCCGGCCTTAATCCTATTCTTAATGTCGTCTTTGATTTTATGTCAATGTGCTGAGGCACCGGGTAATAAAGATTCACTTTTTGTAAGTCTTCCAGCTTCGTCCACCGGCGTTGACTTTATTAACGCATTGGCGTATGACGAGGAATTTAATATCTATACCTATCGGAATTTTTATAATGGTGGTGGCGTAGCGCTGGGGGATATCAACAATGACGGCCTCCTTGATATTTATTTTACGTCTAATCAAAAAGCAAATCAACTCTATTTAAACAAAGGTAATTTTCAGTTTGAAAATATTACTGAAAAAGCCGGCGTGGGTGGTGTGCACACGTGGTCAACGGGTGCAAGTATGGTTGATGTGAATGGTGATGGATGGTTGGATATTTATGTTTGCAATTCAGGTGGTGTGAAAGGAGACAACCGGGAGAATGAACTATTCATTAATAACCGGGATCTTACTTTTACAGAGCAAGGCGCTCAGTATGGTGTGGATGACAAAGGCCTTACAACCCATGCAGCTTTTTTTGATTATGATCATGATGGCGATCTTGATCTGTACATTCTCAACAACTCGTATGTTTCAGTCGGGAATTTTAATCTTATGAAAGCGGAGCGACCACGACGCGATCCTCTCGGCGGGGATAAGTTGCTGCGCAATGAAAATGGAAAATTTGTAGATGTAAGTGAGGAAGCCGGTATCTATGGAAGCATTATCGGTTTTGGTTTGGGTGTAACCGTGGGCGATGTAAATAAAGATGGCTGGTTTGATGTTTATGTCTCTAACGATTTTTTCGAACGGGATTATCTTTACATCAACCAACGAAACGGAACTTTTAAAGAACAACTTACTGAATCCATAAAAAGTATCAGCATGTCGTCAATGGGTGCTGACCTTGCCGACATTAACAACGATACCTGGCCGGATATCTTTGTAACGGATATGCTACCGGCAACCAATGAACGAATCAAGTCCGTCACTACCTTTCACAACTGGGATATTTATAAGTACAATGTTGAAAACGGATATCATCACCAGTTTGTCAGAAATTGTTTTCAGCTAAATGATGGAGACACTACATTTTCCGAAATAGGAAGATTGCTGGGTATACAAGCCACCGACTGGAGTTGGGGCGCGTTAATGTTTGATATGAATAATGATGGACGCCGTGATATTTTTGTGGCGAATGGAATTTATAAAGACCTTACCAATCAGGATTATCTTCAATACATCGCCAACACGGAAGTAGTCAAAACTTTTTTTACACAGGAAGATATTGATTATCAAAAGATGATTGATGCTATTCCTTCAAATAAAATTTCCAATAGTGCATTTGAGAATATGGGTAACTTAAGTTTTAAGGAACGCGCAGCAGAATGGGGACTTGGTATGCCCAGCTTTTCAAATGGGTCAGCGTACGGTGATTTCGACAATGACGGCGACCTTGATCTGGTTGTGAATAATGTGAATATGCCTGCCTTTATTTTTAAAAACCGAACAAATGAACAAACTCAAAACAAGTACCTGAAATTTGTTCTGCAAGGTGAAGGACTAAACACCAATGCCATCGGCGCGTCAATTACTATCCGTGCTGATTCATTTCAAATGTATGGTGAACAAATGCCTATGCGGGGTTTTCAATCCAGTGTAGATCCTCGTCCGAATTTTGGTTTAGGCTTAACCGATATCGTAGAACGCATCACTGTTACCTGGCCCTCAGGAAAAATCACAGAATTAACGGATGTGCCAACTAACCAGATTTTGCAGTTGAAAGAATCTGATGCCATACAGGTGATGCCCGATCATGATATAGTTCAGCATGTGCCCATTTTATCCGATGTAACAAAAGCCATTGGTCTTGATTATACGCACGAGGAAAGTGATTTTGTCGATTTTGACATGAGTCACCTTCTCTTTCATATGGTGAGTACGGAAGGGCCCAGAATATGTAAAGGTGATGTAAATAATGATGGGCTTGAGGATTTTTTTATTGGCGGAGCTAAGAATTCCCCCGGTGCCTTGTTCATACAAAATTCAAAAGGTTCTTTTATACGAAGTAACGAATCACTTTTCGCACAAGACAAGATTTTTGAAGATACCGATTGTATTTTTCTTGACGTTGATAACGATGGTGATCTGGATCTTTATGTAGCAAGTGGCGGCAATGAATTTGCCGCGGGCACACCGGAGTTGATGGACCGACTTTATGTTAATGATGGAAAAGGAAATTTCTCCAGGTCAACCAATCAACTTCCAACCCTATACGAGAGCACATCGTGCGTAGCAGCAGCTGATTATGACAAGGATGGAGATATTGATCTCTTTGTTGGAACCCGGTTGAAACCACACTACTATGGTTATCCGGTAAATGGTTATATTTTAAATAACGATGGGACTGGACGCTTTACAGATGTAACAAATGACATAGCGCCGGGGCTTCAAAAAATTGGATTAATAACGAGCGCTTGCTGGTCAGATATTGACAATGATGAAGATGTTGACTTATTGATTTCCGGTGAATGGATGCCGATTACAGTACTCAAACAAGAGAACGGAAAATTTGTAAATACTACAAAAGAAGCCGGCCTGAGTAAAACCAATGGTTGGTGGAACAGAATTGTACCTGTCGACATTGATCGGGATGGAGATGTTGATTTTGTTGTCGGTAATCACGGGCTGAACTCAAAATTTAAATGCAGTGTAGAAAAACCGTTGGAGATGTATACCGGAGATTTCGATGACAACAATGATGTTGAGCAAATTATCTGCATGTACTACGATGATACATCATACCCTTTGGTACTGCGGCATGATCTTGTTAAGCAGCTACTGGGTTTGAAGAAGAAATATTTAAAATATGAAGACTATAAGAATGAGAGGATTCAAGATATTTTTTCAGGAGAAGAACTGAGAAAAGCAATTCACTCTGAAGTGTATGAATTACGAACTTCCCTGTTAATAAATGACGGGAAAGGGAAATTTCATTTACAGGCTCTGCCGGTTGAAGCACAATTTTCTCCTGTATACGGAATAGCGGTACATGATCTTGATGGTGATGGAAATGATGATATTTTTCTTGGCGGTAATTTATACGGAGCAAAACCTGAAGTGGGCCGGTATGATGCCAGTCATGGCTTACTTTTAGTGGGTAATGGAAAAGGTAATTTTAAAGCGGTACCCCAGAATCAGTCAGGATTGAAAATTGAAGGAGAAGTAAGAGACATTGTTTCGCTTACTATTTCAGGTAATTTTTATTTGCTAATTGCACGTAATAATAATTCTTTACGCGTTTACAAGTCAATGTTATTAAATCCTCTTCTTCAATAGTTGCGGCAAACGTGTGTACTATTCAATGAACTTGTTAATTTTGAAGAGTCAATTTATCCTTAACCAATGCAGAAGTCGATCCGTAGATTCTTAGTTTTAGCTGTTGTGCTTTTTTCTTGTAATGGGACTCCTGATAAGCAATGGCAGTCGGAGGCAGGTAACCCTGAGTTCTTGCATCGTTCAATTAAGCGAATTACTGATATAATCGTACACGATATATTTTCTCCCCCGGTGGCGAGCCGTATTTACACCTACACCAGTATCGCTGCTTATGAATCGGCCATTCAGGGAGATCCGAAATTTGTTTCTTTAGCGGGACAAGTACATGGCCTCGAACCCGTTCCTAAGCCTGAAGAAGGAAAAGAATACTGTTTACCGCTGGCGTCAGTGCAGGCGGCATTGACGGTAGGTAAGGCTCTTATTTTTTCAGAAGATAAAATGGAAGTTTTCTACAATGAAATAATGAGAGAATTTAAAGATACGGGCATTCCTAATGACATATTTGAACGATCCGTCAATTATGGCAATGCAGTGGCTGCTCATATTATGGCATGGTCTTCCAAGGATAATTACAAACAGACACGGTCATTCCCCAAGTACACAATTGTTGAAGATCCATCCACCTGGAAACCTACACCACCTGCCTATATGGATGCAGTTGAACCGCATTGGAATAAAATCAGACCATTCTTTATTGATTCAGCTGCCCAGTTCTTACCTCCTCCACCGCATCCTTTTTCGAAAGAGAAGGATACCGAATTTTATAAAGAAGCATTGGAAGTATATGAAACCGGAAAAAATCTAACGGAGGAGCAAATTCAGATTGCTCGTTTCTGGGATTGCAATCCTTTCATGATGAATGTAAAAGGTCATGTTATGTTTGCCACAAAGAAAATTTCTCCAGGAGGCCATTGGATGAATATTACTAACCAGGCATGTATGCAATCGAACAAGAATTTTTCTGAATCTTCAGAAGCCTATGTAAGAGTAGCTATTGCACTGATGGACGGATTTATAAGCTGTTGGGATGAGAAATACAGAAGCCGGTTAATCCGGCCGGAGACTTACATCAATCAATACATTGATGAAAACTGGACGCCGTTGCTGCAGACTCCTCCATTCCCTGAGTATACCAGTGGCCATAGCGTTATATCAAGCGCCGCAGCGGTAACCCTTACCGGTTTGTTTGGAGAGAATTTCGCATTTACGGATTCAACGGAATTAGAATTTGGTTTGACAGCACGAAGCTTTGGTTCATTTCTTGAAGCATCGGAAGAAGCGGCTGTAAGCAGGTTATATGGTGGAATACATTATCGTCGTGCCTGTGATGTAGGTAGCGATGAAGGAAAAGCCTTAGGAAAGTTTATAGTTGAGGGCTTAATGACACGTAGTCAAACCGTTGCCGAAGTAAAATAAATTTTATTAATGAGTATAAAACCTGTTTATGTTTAACTGATTCAAAAACATAAACAGGTTTTTTGTTGTCTCTTGATAAGTTCAATTTCCTTAACGATGTAAATTTTAACTTATGTCACCGTATCTCGGCGAATTCCTGGGTACTCTTTTACTAGTAGTCATCGGCGACGGGGTCGTTGCCGGAGTATTATTAAAAGGTACAAAATCTGAAAATGCCGGATGGCTCACCGTTGTGATTTGTTGGGGGCTTGCGGTAACAATGGCTATCTACGCGGTTGGCCAATTCAGTGGTGCTCATATAAATCCTGCCGTTACAATTGCCTTTGCTGTAAGCGGAGATTTTGAGTGGCGTCTTGTTCCTGGCTATTGTCTCGCCCAGTTAGCCGGAGCAATGTCAGGCGCTGTGATTGTTTGGTTACACTACCTTCCGCACTGGAGCAAAACCGACGACGCTGGTGTAAAGCTTGGCGTCTTTTGTACGAGTCCGGCTATACGGTCTTTGGGAAGCAACCTGCTGAGTGAGATCATTGCCACTTCAATATTGGTGTTAGGATTACTTTTTATTGGTGCAAATAAATTCACGGATGGTCTGAATCCACTAGTTGTAGGCTTGCTGATTGTATCCATTGGCCTCGGCCTTGGAGGTACTACCGGCTTTGCTATCAATCCGGCCCGTGATCTTGGTCCTCGTATCGCTCATTTCATTCTACCTATACCCAATAAAGGTTCTTCCGATTGGTCCTATGCATGGGTTCCTGTTGTTGGACCAATAGTAGGTGGTTTATTGGGCGTAGGTGTCTATCAGATACTTTTTATTAATTAGTGTTTCTTCGATAGTAGCAGCTACGTTATGAAAGAATACTAACGATGGTAGTATCCTTTCATTCAGGGAGATCCCCAGCTTACCGCAGGCAGGTTCATACGCGCAAACCAGGCACTGCGACCCTACCAATGACAAGAAATTTAATTGTTTGAAGTGTATCGTTTTCCACCCCCTCCCCCCGCCAGCGGGGGACAAGTGTGTGCATGTGAATGAGTGTGTGGCTGGATGTCATTTCAACTTTTTGTGCCGAAGGTTTTCAAACTCAGGATGACAGGTTTAGTAGTGGTTTTTGTTTCGAATTTTTTTTACTAAATGCAACCCCTATTTGCTCAAATAAATTTCTTTTTTATCTTCGCGCATGCCCTCTCAAATCAAGCATGGACTCCTATGCCTTGCTGCGATTGCGTTGTGTGTATGTGAGAAAGTAAATGCGCAGGTTATCGTTTCCGTCAAGGACGGAGACTGGAGTTCAGACACCACATGGGATGGTGGTGTTCCTAATCCTGATTCCCAGGTAACAGTTTCCCACAATGTTACTATCCCTTCAGCTAGTACGTTATCTGTCAACAATGTTAATGTTACCGATAACGGAAGGCTTAATGTTTCAAGTGGAGCCATGGTTACTATTCTTCCCGGAGGTACGCTCACCCTTAGTGGAACGGGAACGCTGGATGTAAACGGTACTATCATTTGCAGCAATAATGCTTCGCTAACAGGAACAACTGCGATCAATGCAACATTTGGTGATGGCTCTGTCTTCAGAACAAACTCTTCAACGGGCTCGGCTATACCATTGGCCACCTGGGCTCCTGGCTCTACCCTTGAAATAACAGGCTTAACCGGTGGAGGGACATTTTCAAATTTAAACCAGCATTTTGGTCATGTTATTTATGATTGTCCGGCGCAGGGCCTGTTTGTTGAATTTGGCGGGCAATTAACATCGATAGCAGGTAACTTCACCGTTAAGAACACTAACAATAATTTTCTGCGGCTCGCCGATTCACAAAATTTGAATCTTACCATTGGCGGTGATTTCATCATTGAAGGAGCATCAAGGGTATGGTGTTCTGCTACTACACAAAACAATCGTTTAAGTATCGGAGGTAATTTTATTTATCGATCTACATCAACAAGCACGTCTTATTTTACAACCCGTGGGCGTGCCTTTGTAACGATTGAAAAAAACCTGGAAATTAATTCCGCAGGGACGATAAGGCTATCTTCAGAGACCGAACATGGATTAACTGAATTGATTCTTAAGGGGAATCTTTTATTATTAAACGGTGCAATGCTGGCTTCGTCCCTTACCACCAACAGCTCATTGATTTTTTCTGGAAACGATACTCAGCATTTTATCCGTGAATCTACCGGCACCATGTCCGGGAGATTAAATTTCATTGTCAATTCAAACAGCGCTGTTGATATCGGAACGTCAGTAATATCGAACACAAACGGCGGGTCGCTGGAAGTTTACGGAAAGCTCATAACAGGTTGGGGTGGCGCTTCAGGAGCAATTCACAAAGCGACTAATGGTAACATTAATATTGCCGGGGATATTTCTTTTTACCCGGAATCAATTGTTGAATACAAAGGGGCTGTTCCTCAATTCATCGGCAATTCTGTTCCTGGCTTTGATGGAGTAACGATGATCATCAATAATTTTTTCGGAGTGTCATTATTAAATGATATTCAGACAGGAAATTTAATAGTGGAAAATGGAGATCTGAATCTAGGCCAGTACTCCATTCCTGTAAGCGGCGATGTTTCTTTTCAAAATGGAACAATTGCAGGAGCAGGAAGCCTGACATTTAATGGTTCAACTACACAATCACTTTCAGCGAACGGTCATACTATTCAAAACATAACGATCGATAAAAGCGGAGGCTCCTCTGTTATACTTACAACCCCTGTATTGCTTACCGGTTTGTTATCCGTTCTCTCCGGGAATTCTGAAGTTGTCTCGAACGGTAATCTGACGCTTGTCTCTTCGTCGCAAGAAACAGCTTCGGTTGGTATTCTTCCCGATGGAAGTTCGATTACAGGAAATGTCACTGTTCAACGCTTTATGAAAGCAATAGGACGCAAATACCGTTACATATCCTCTCCGGTAAAAAATGCGACTGTAGCTTCTCTTATGGATGACTTTCCTATCACAGGCATCTTTAACAACCCCAGTACCGGACCGGGTATGAGTTCCGGCAATCCGTCCATGTTTTTCTACGATGAAGAGCACGGCGGACTGAATGATGGCTGGAAACCTTATCCTTCAACAGGTAATTCGGAGGACAATCTGCTAACACCCGGCCTCGGTTATTCCGTCTTCATACGCGAAGCAGTCAACCCAACGATATGGGATGTGACAGGAACACTTAACCAGGGTGATTTTCCATTTCCTGTAACCTATACCCCCACAGGCGATCCAGATGCTGACGGCTGGAACCTCATCGGCAACCCATACCCCTGTGCCATCCGTTGGGGCAGCGCAGGATGGCAGCGCGATAATGTTAGTATGGGAATAGCAGTTCGTGATAATGAACGCGGCGGTTTTCGCTATTGGGATGATGATGTGGGCGAGCTTACCAATGGGTTAATTGCCTCCGGGCAGTCATTTTGGGTCAGGACGACCGGTAACGATCCCCAACTCACCCTCCATGAAACAGCCAAAGTCACCGATGGGGCTACGTTTTACCGGAAAAGAAACACGCTGGACTATATCGAGCTGGAAGTAAAAGTGAATGACTTGTCCGATAAGACTTTTTTGCGACTACGGGAAGGAGCAGCGGGCGCTTTGGATAATTACGATACGCCTAAGCTGTTAAATGATTTTCTGTCCCTTTCGTTTGTCACCGATGACAATGTAAGTGTGGCGATCAATGCTGTCGGTGAAATCAGTTGCCACCTGGAAATCCCTGTTAAAATATCCATGGTACAAGCCAGTAATAAAGTGACTTTTGCTGTCAATGGCTTTGGCCTCCTGGAAGGAAGTGACTTTCATCTTTACAACGCGATAACAGGAGAGAAAATAAAAATTGACAAAGCCGGATCGACACTTGTGTTCCCTTCAGGCATGACATCTGTGGATGTTCTTACGTTAATAATAGATTCTCCCATGCCGGGGGAGGCGGAAGTTACAGTGCCACACAAACTCTGCGGGCAGGATAGCCTGGTCATTCAGGTACAACCACAAAAAGGAATAATGTACAAATTGATGTATGAGGGTGAGGAGATCACAACCGGTTTTAATCAAAGTTCCGGATCATTCGTCGTTCCGGGCAAGAATTTAACAGAAGGATATAATTCATTTCAGCTTGTGGCGATGAGCGCTTGTGCCACACGTACTATGAATGAACTTCTTCGTGTCGAAAAGATCATCACCAGGCCGCCGGAAGTGAAAGGAGATGTTGCCTGCCAGTCGGGATCAATGACATTAATGGCCGGGGATGATCTTTCCATCCGGGATTACCATTGGTATAAAACTGAAGAAGATACCGTATTACTATATAGCGGTGCCCGTTATGTTACACCCATACTTACAAAATCCAGGACGTATTACGTTTCATCTCTGGATTCCAATGGCTGTCAAAGTGCACGCATGCCTGTAGTGGCAGAGATCATTGCTTATGATAGTGTGACCATTACGCTGAGTGACGGTATAATGGTTTCCAGTTATGCAGCGGGAAATCAATGGTACTTTGAAGGAGAAATATTGCCGGGCGAGGATCAGCAAACGCTGGTTCCTGATAAGCCAGGTATTTATAGCGTTAAAGTTGCGTTAGGCTATTGTGAACCTGAGGTGAAATTTGACTTTGTTGTTACCGATGTAGAGTATTCTCCCGGCACAATAAATATTCAGGTCTATCCTAATCCTTCTCACGAGAGACTTTTCATTCGTTTTCGGTTACCGTTGATTGAATTATTTAATGTTTTATCATCAGATGGAACTCCAGTTAATTATATTTGTTCGGCCGGGCCAGAACATGAATCCTGGGAAATTAATACCGCTCATTGGCCAAGTGGTTTGTATATGCTGTGTTTTAGAATTGCAGATGACCACTCCTTCATTCGAATTGTTAAACGCTGACTAACCCTATGAGTGGAAAGAGAACGCTAATTGTTAAGCTAATTGACAACCTTAAAATCCTGCCACGGTGGATAATCATCATCCTTGATATTGGTATACTGCTCTTATCAACGGTAATCAGTTACGGACTTAGATTTAATTTCGTCATTGAGGATATCCTGGATAATAATTTTTTTGTTTGTCTCGTAGCGCAAGCCATTTGTGGATTAATCGCTATTCTAACCACAGGTAGCTACAGAGGGATTATTCGTTATACGGGAACCCAGGACGGTGTTCGGATATTTTACATGGTCATGCTCACGTTGTTAATGACCTGTGGAATAAACCTGATTTACTATTATAACGTTTCGGCTAACCTTATTCCTTATTCCGTTGTTTTTATTTCCTTTCTCGCCTCATTCCTTTTCCTGTTCAATTACCGTCTTTTGGTGAAGTATATCTTTTCTCATTACAAGCGAAGATTAGCGAAGCGTTCAAATGTACTCATTTTTGGTTCAGGACATACAGGCATAATCACCAAGCATGTTATTGACTCTTCCGCCGGATCGAGGGTGATTGGCTTTGTAGAGCATGATGAAAACAAAATTGGCAAAGTGCTGGATGGTACTAAGATATACAGCGCACACCCAAGGTATCTGCAGGAACTCATCAACACCTTTAACGTTGACGAACTAATCCTGACGGTTAAAAACCTTTCGCCTGAAATAAAGAATGAAATGGTAGACATCTGCTTAAGAAACCAGGTGAAGGCGCGTATTGTACCACCGGCTGAACGATGGGTGCGTGGAGAGCTGAGTTTAAATCAAATAAAAAACATTCACATCGAAGACCTGCTCGATAGGGATGCCATTCATATTAATAGTCAGAATGTAGAGCGCCAGTTAAAGGGAAAAAGAATATGTATAACCGGAGCAGCGGGCTCCATAGGAAGTGAACTTGTTCGCCAGGTGATCCGCTACGATCCTGATTCCATTATTCTGATAGACCAGGCAGAAAGCGCTCTCTTTGAAGTTGAACGTGAGATTCTTTCTATCGGCCACAGGGCGCATGTGTTTCCTTACCTGGCAGACATCACAAATCACAGTCGTGTGGCTTCGATCTTTGAAGAGCATAAACCTGAAATCGTATTTCACGCCGCCGCTTACAAGCACGTGCCCATGATGGAAAGTAATGCGGCAGAGGCGATTACCTGTAACATACTTGGAACGAAGATACTGGCTGACCTTTCAATTGATTTCAAGGTGAGAAAGTTCGTTATGATTTCAACCGATAAGGCTGTGAATCCAACGAACGTGATGGGATGCTCCAAGCGCATTGCTGAAATTTATGTGCAGTCTCTTAATAATGAATTTGCAGTTTCAGGGCAGCCTCATACAAGTTTTGTAACAACGCGGTTTGGCAATGTGCTGGGCTCTAATGGTTCGGTAATCCCTGTGTTCAAAAAGCAAATTGAACAGGGAGGTCCTATCACCGTTACACACCCGGAGATCACGCGGTTCTTCATGACCATTCCTGAAGCCTGCCAGTTGGTATTAGAGGCAGGGGCTATGGGTAAAGGAGGAGAGATATTTCTTTTTGATATGGGGCAGTCAGTAAAGATTCTTGATCTTGCCCGGCGAATGATCATGCTTTCGGGATTCGAACCAGGTAAAGACATTGAAATTGTTTATACGGGATTGCGTGAAGGGGAGAAGCTGTACGAAGAGCTTTTGAATAACCAGGAAAACACTTTGCCAACCCACCATGAAAAAATAATGATCGCGCAGGTAAAGGAATATCCTTATCCTGAAATCAACCGTTATATTGAACTGTTCAATGACCTGGTTATTGACAGGAATGAGCTGAAGATGGTTGCGTTAATGAAAGAGCTCGTTCCGGAATACCGGAGCAATTACTCGCGATATGAAATACTCGACAAAGAAAGAAGCGGTAAACCAAATCCCGTGGTGGATATGGAAAGCTAAAAGCAGAAAGCGCAAAGCTTAAAGCCGAAGCAGATTGTGCTATTTAAGATGTGTATTGGCATTAGATAAAAAAAGCAGAAGATTCATTCTTCTGCTTTTTTACTTTAAGCTTTCTGCTTTAAGCTTTAGCAATATTCTTCAAAGACCTCCACGAGGTGCTGTCCGATCATCTGGGCATTCCGGCCTTCGATATGATGGCGCTCAACGAAGTGTACCAACTCACCATCTTTAAACAAAGCTATTGATGGCGAAGAAGGTGGATAAGGTAGCGTGTACTCGCGAGCTTTTGTGACGGCTTCCTTATCAACGCCGGCAAAAACAGTAGCCAGGGAATCAGGCTTTTTATCAGAATTCTGAAGAGCCCATTTTACACCCGGACGAGCAGCTCCTGCTGCACATCCGCATACCGAATTGATCACGACCAGGGAAGTTCCTTTTTGATCAGCCAAATATTTATCTACCTCCTCTGCTGTTTTTAATTCTTTAAATCCCGCGCTGGTGAGATCTGCGCGCATCGGAGCTACAAGTTGTTCAGGATACATAATAGTTTACAGTTTTTCGATTCAGGCCTGCTCGCCGATGGGCAGGTTATAATTTGATATTTATTTTTCCTGCTTCCGGCCAGCAGGCTTTAAAGTCAACTTTTACAACACTTTTACATGAATCCAAGTTCCAGCTTAGCGGCTTCCGACATCATGTCTTGCGAGTAAGGCGGATCAAAAGTAATCTCCACTTTTACATCGTTTACACCTTCAATTGTTTTTATTTTTTGTTCCACTTCTCCCGGAATTACCTCGGCTGATGGACATGAGGGCGAGGTTAACGTCATCAATATGTACACATTATTGACAGGATACACGTTGATTTCGTAAATAAGTCCCAGTTCATAAACATCCACTGGTATTTCAGGATCATAAACCGTTTTAATTGCGCTAACGATCTTTTCTTTGAAGTCCGGAATATTAGCCTCCTGAATTTTTTCCTGTGATTCTGCCTGCTCGTTCATGACTTCACTTCCATTTTAGTTTTAAATGCCAGCGCATACAATTTCATCTGCCTTATCATAGCTGCAAAACCATTGGAACGTTGGGTTCCTATAAACCGTTCCATTCCGATGCGGCTCATAAAGTAAAGATCAGCGCTAAGAATTTCCTGCGGGGACTGCCCATTGAAAATCCTTATCAGTAAACTCACCAGGCCTTTGGTAATAGCAGTGTTACTGTCTGCCGTAAAGTGAATTTTGTCGTTGTCAATTCTCGCCGTTAGCCACACTTTGGACTGGCAGCCTTTCACTACATTTTCTTCCGTCTTGTCCTGTTCAGGCATATCCGGAAGTTTTTGTCCTAATTCCATAATGTAAAGCACTGTCATTTCCGCATCTCCATCGAGAAGGGAGAAGTCGTTAATGATTTCATCTTGTACTTTATTTATGGGTGACATTATTTAAAAACGGCTAATTCCAGTTTCGAAATCCTTTTTTCGTGTTCAGCTACTAACCGGATCTCATCAGCCAGCTTCAGAATGGCGCGGGAATTTTCTGCAGTTTGCAGCCCTTGCTTTATTATTTCACTTTTCATTTGGGACACTTCGCCAGCAAGCCTATCCTGTCCCTTTACCATTTCAGCAAGAAGCTCAACAATTTTGTCTTCATTTTTCATAATGCACAACTTTAAGGTTTAAGATTATTTTTTCATAAAGTTAATAATCCTGCTCAATCCTTCCGCCAGTTGATCGATTTCCTCTTTAGTATTATAAACAGCAAACGAGGCTCTTACCGTTCCCTCAATACCATAATGATCCATTAAGGGTTGAGTGCAATGGTGACCTGTGCGCACGGCAATACCCCTTGTATCCAGCATCTGCCCAATGTCGAAATGGTGAATTCCCTCAACCGTGAAGGAAAGAACGCTTACTTTATTTTTCGCAGTGCCATATAATTTAACAGAAGGCAGTGAACCAATTTTCTCTGTAGCATAACTTAACAATGCATGTTCGTGCGCTGCCATGTTTTCTTTCCCAAGCTCATTGATGAACTCCATTGCATATTTATAGGCTACTACATCGGCTATGTTAGGTGTGCCTGCTTCAAATTTATAAGGGAGATTGTTGTATGTCGTTTTTTCAAATGTAACGTTACTGATCATTTCACCACCGCCCTGGTAGGGAGGCATTTTCTCCAGCCACTCTTTTTTTCCAAAGAGGATACCGGCACCGGTAGGTCCATACATTTTATGGGCGGACAGGCAGTAGAAATCGCAATCCAGATCCTTAACATTTATTTCAAGATGTGCACCTGCCTGTGCTCCGTCAATTAAAACAACGGCCCCTTGCGCATGTGTCAGTCGTACTATTTCTTTAACGGGGTTAATTGTACCGAGACTGTTTGAAGCATGATTAAGGGCAACAACTTTTGTTCGGGGAGACAAAAGTTTTTCAAATTCCTCCAGAAGAAGTTCTCCACTTGAATTAACAGGGATGATCTTCAGCTTTGCTTTTCGTTCTTCACAAACAAACTGCCAGGGTACTATGTTGGAATGATGCTCAAGCCCGGAGATGATGATCTCATCACCTTCCTTTATGAATGCTTTGCCGAACGAAGAGGCTACTAAATTTATAGCTTCTGTTACGCCACGCACAAATACTATTTCTTCAATGGAAGAGGCGTTAATAAAACTTCTTGCGGTTTCACGGGTTTCTTCGTACGCTTTCGTTGCTTTTTCCGCCAGGGTATGTATGCCCCTGTGAATGTTGGCATTATAGCCCTGATAATAATCTGTTAAAGCCTGTATAACACGCTTTGGTTTTTGTGATGTAGCAGCATTGTCGAAATAAACTAAATTTCTGCCGTTCACTTGTTGATGAAGAATCGGAAATTCCTTCCTGACCTTATCAATGTTTAACGTTATGGTAGGAGAGGCGGTAGTCATGATCTTAACGGGTTTGATGAAGACGTGCACTAATGATTTTCTCCATATATTCTTTAACGGAAGGAATCCTAATGGTATCGATTACTTCTCCGGCAAATGCATATAACAGCATAGCCTGTGCATTCTTTTTACTGAGGCCTCTTGTCTGTAAATAAAAGAGCGCCTCTTCATCCAACTGGCCAGTGGTGCAGCCGTGAGAGCACTTTACATCATCGGCCCATATTTCCAATTGAGGCTTGGTATTGACTTTAGCGCCATCTGAAAGTAAGATGTTGCGATTTGACTGAAAGGCATTTGTCTTCTGAGCATCAGGTCTTACATAGATCTTCCCATTGAAAACACCTTTTGACTGGTCATCCATAATGCCTTTATACAATTCGTTACTAAAGGAATTTGGCTTTTGATGATCTGCTACGGTATGATTATCTACCAAGGTATTGCCGTTCAGCAAATACAATCCATACATGTGTGATTCGCAACCTTCACCATTCAATGAAAGTTGCAGGTTGTTGCGTATCAGTTTACCATCCAGTGATAGCGTATATGAGTTTACACGGCTGGCGTTTGACTGAAGAATATGCGTGCGGTTGAACTGGTAGTGGTCTCCACTGTCATTTTGAACGCTGTAATGATTCAATCCTGCATTCTCCAGTACAATGCCTTCGGTGACGGTATTTATAAAGTTAGGGTGATCACCAATAGAATTGATCTTATGTATAATACTCAATTCACTGTTCTTTCCAACGACAACAAGATTTCGGTTTACATTGATCACCGGGCTGTTTCGACTATCAATAATATTATAAATGGCAATGGGCTTATCTACGATAACATTGTTGTCAACCGAAATGAATAATCCATTGTCCCAGCCGGCGATATTCCATGCCGTAAAAGGATCTTGAATAGCTTCTGAAAAGGATGCTATATAGGGTTGTATTGTCTCGGGAGAATTTTCTAATACCTCAGTAAGTAACTTTACCGTCAGGCCTTTTGTGTGAATAGCGCTGGATAATTCCGGTTTGTAAACACCGTTGATAAAAATAATTGTGTAAGCATCTGTTCCCGGAATAAAGAAACCATTCGCTACTTCTAATGTGCTTTCTGTTGTTTGCCTTGAAGTAAAATCAAATTTCTCAAGGGCTTTTGAAAGCGGCGTGAACTTGTACTCTTCGTGTTTATTTCCGGGAAGGCCAGCACCCTTTAAAGTCTCATATGCCTGTCTGCGGATTTTTTGCAATGCAGGAAAAACATCGATACCGGCTTCGAGTTGGTTTAGAATGTCGCTTGCTATATTTCTGTTAACACTGGTGAGGCTCATGATTTATAAAGAGTTTTAAACGGCCGCTACTTCATCTTTAATCCAGTCATACCCTTTTTCTTCCAATTCAAGGGCGAGATCTTTTGTGCCGGATTTTACAATCTTTCCTTTATAAAGAACATGAACAAAGTCAGGAATAATATATTCGAGCAAACGCTGGTAATGTGTAACTACAATTGTAGCTCTGTCTTTTGAACGAAGTTTGTTTACACCATTAGCAACAATGCGGAGGGCATCAATGTCAAGGCCGGAATCGGTCTCGTCTAATACAGCCAGCTTAGGTTCCAGCATAGCCATTTGAAAGATTTCATTTCTTTTCTTTTCTCCGCCAGAGAAACCTTCATTCAATGAACGATTTAAAAGAGACTGATCAATTTCTACCAGTTTCATTCTGTCTTTCATGAGGCTAAGAAACGACACTGCATCCAGGGGCTGTTGCCCACGGTGTCCTCGTATTTGATTTACGGCAGTCTTCATGAAATTTATAGTACTTACGCCGGGAATTTCAACGGGATATTGGAACGCCAGGAAAATACCTTCGCGTGCTCTTTCTTCAGGTTTTAATGCTAAAAGATCTTTACCCTGAAATTCGATGGAGCCATCCGTCACCTCATAATCTTCACGGCCGGCTAACACAGAGGCTAGTGTACTTTTACCTGATCCATTAGGACCCATAATAGCGTGTACTTCGCCGGGTTTAACTACCAGGTTGATTCCATTGAGAATCTGATTATCTCCAATCTTTGCGCACAAATTTTTTATCTTGAGCATCTTACTTTATTTCTATGAATTTAAGTGATAATTGATTGCCTTAGTTCTCTACCCTACACTTCCTTCTAACGTAAGGGCCAGAAGCTTTTGTGCTTCTACCGCGAACTCCATTGGCAATTGGTTTAGTACCTCTTTCGCATAACCATTTACGATAAGGGCGACGGCAGATTCTTCATCGATGCCGCGTTGCAGGCAATAGAAGATCTGATCCTCACCAATCTTGGATGTTGTCGCCTCGTGTTCAATACGAGCTGAATTATTTTCAGCATCGATATATGGAAATGTATGCGCGCCACATTTATCGCCCATTAAGAGCGAATCACATTGTGAGAAATTCCTCGCATTATCAGCACGCTTCATAACATGAACCTGTCCACGATAGCTGTTTTGTGAATGTCCTGCAGAGATTCCTTTGGAAACAATTCTTGAACGCGTATTTTTTCCGATGTGAATCATTTTAGTCCCGGTGTCTGCTTGCTGCCAGTTATTTGTTACCGCCACGGAATAAAACTCACCGGAAGAATAATCACCTTTCAAAATACAGGAAGGATATTTCCAGGTAATGGCTGAACCGGTCTCTACTTGTGTCCATGATATTTTGGAATGATCACCAGCACACAGTCCTCGCTTAGTTACGAAATTATAAATACCACCTTTACCTTCTTTGTCGCCGGGATACCAGTTCTGCACGGTTGAATATTTTACCTGCGCATTTTTCATGGCGTAAATTTCTACAACAGCAGCGTGAAGTTGATTCTCATCCCGCATCGGTGCTGTGCAACCTTCAAGGTAACTTACGTATGAGCCTTCATCTGCTATGATCAACGTGCGTTCAAATTGACCGGTATTGGCTGCGTTAATCCGGAAGTAAGTTGACAGCTCCATCGGGCATCGTATGCCTTTGGGTATATAACAGAACGAGCCATCCGTAAAGACAGCTGCGTTTAGTGCAGCGAAATAATTATCACTTACAGGAACTACAGAACCCATGTATTTCTTCACGAGTTCAGGATGCTTTTGCACGGCTTCACTGAAAGAGCAAAAGATAATGCCCAGCTCGCCCAATTTTTCTTTGAAAGTTGTTGCCACGGATACACTATCCAACACTGCATCAACGGCTACACCGGTAAGTCTTTTTTGCTCCAGTAAGGATATTCCCAGTTTCTCAAATGTCTTTAATAACTCAGGATCGACATCGTCAAGATTCCCGGGCTTGATTTTTTGCTTGGGGGCAGAATAATAGATGACATCCTGATAATTGATGGCCGGATACTTAACATTTGGCCAGGTGGGCTCTTTCATTTTAGTCCATTGGCGATAGGCTTTCATGCGCCATTCAAGGAGCCATTCAGGTTCTTGCTTTTTCGCCGAAATGAACCGGATTATATCCTCATTAAGACCTTTGGGGGCAGACTCGGTTTCAATGTTGGTTATCCAACCGTGCTCGTACTCTTTAGAGGTCCATTCTTCTAGTATTTCCTTACTCATATAGCCTATTTAGACTAAGTTTAAATAACTTACAAATCTAAAACAAAATGACTAGAGTATAGTTCGGAAAGGGATAAATTGTTTCGAATTCGATATAAAAACGACTAAAGGAGCTTTTAGACCTTAAACTCAACAGATACGAATTTACCTATCTAATCCTTGGCCAGGTTTAAATTGCGGTCAAGGCTTTCTTCTAAGGAAATCATCGTTTCCGTTCGTTCAATGCCCTCCACCTGTTGAATTTTATCATGTAAAACTTCTTTCAGGTGATTTGTATCCTTGCAATGAATTTTAACAAACATGCTGTAATTACCGGTAGTATAATGAATGCTGGTAACTTCGGAAATTCCCTTCAAAGCAGCCAAAACAGAATCGTATAATGCGCTTTTCTGCAAATAAATGCCAATGAATGCTGTTATATCATAGCCGAGCTTGGCATAGTTGACTTTTAAAGTAGTCTTTTCAACGATCCCCGCCTCTTCCATTTTATTCATTCTAACGTGAACTGTTCCTCCTGAAACAAAAACCCTTTTGGCTACTTCTGTATAGGGTTTTTTTGCATCCTGCATCAGAATTTCCAGAATTTTCAAGTCTGTATTGTCAACTTTATAATTTTCAGCCATAAGGTTGAATGATATTTTAGTAAAAATTCAAAACTATATTATTTTATTAAAAATTGTGTAAATGATTATTTAATTCGTTGTTATATATCACATATACTCGTTGTTTTGTTAAGAATTTTGAATCACACGCACACGTTTAGTCAATATTGTAGGGTGTTGAAATTGGCAGACAAGCCCTCCGGTCTCGAGGGTGGAGAGCACGGGATAAAGTCCAGCCTTTGGCGACCTAACCGCTCCGTGGAGGTTCGAGCCCTCCCTCTACAGCGCTCACGTTTAGGTTAATAATGTTTAATTGAGCAGGACCTACCAGAAGGGTAGGTCTTTTCTTTTTTATATCTTCCATCTTCATTGTAGCAACTATTGATTTCGTAGCAAACAATCGTTTGCTTTGAGTATTCAATAAACGTAATAAATTTTTTAAAAGCGAGTAATGAAAGATTTTCCATGGATAAAAAAGTATCCCTCAGGTATTCCATCCGCCGTCAAGCTTTATGATTACAACTCCATCCTGGAGTTGTTCGATGATTGTTTTAAAAAATATGGCGGGAAGGTAGCATTCGAAAACATGGGATGTCAGCTTACTTATACCAGGACGGATGAACTGTCAACTCACTTTGCAGCTTTTCTTCAGCATGAGCTGGGATTAAAAAAGGGAGATCGTATTGCTATTCAGATGCCCAATCTGTTACAGTTTCCCATTGCATTTATTGGCGCCTTAAAAGCCGGACTAATTGTGGTCAATACCAATCCGCTCTATACACCACGAGAGATGGAGCATCAGTTCAAGGACTCGGGCGCAGTTGCTATTGTTATTGTGGCCAATTTTGCCACACATCTTGAAAAGATCATTGCGAATACTTCTATTAAACATGTTATCATCACGGAGATCGGAGATTTGATGGGAGGGATTAAAGGAGCGGTTGTAAACTTTGCTGTAAAGCATATCAAGAAAATGGTTCCGCCTTTTCATTTACCCGGAGCTATTAAATTCAACGATGCGCTTAAGCGGGGCGCCACACTGAAATACTCGAAACCTGAATTATCCCTGAACGACATTGCCGTACTTCAGTATACCGGTGGCACTACTGGCATTTCAAAAGGAGCAAAGTTGTCGCACGGGAATATCGTCGCACATAACTCCATGATCCTGTATTGGTTCAAACCATACCTGGACACTGGAGGAGAAGAAATAGTCATTACAGCTATTCCTATGTATCATATTTTTGCCCTTACAGTGAATGGTGTGCTGATGATGGCTTCGGGTGCAAAAAATGTATTGATTACGAATCCCCGTGACATGAAAGGTTTCGTGAAGGAATTGAAGAAACATAAGTTCACCATTGTGACAGGAGTTAACACGTTGTTCAATGGCTTGCTTAACTTTGATGGTTTCCAAACGGTGGATTTTAGTTACTTAAAAGGTGCCGTGGGAGGTGGTATGGCTGTACA
This sequence comes from uncultured Roseivirgaceae bacterium, assembly GCA_964521255.1. GTDB lineage: Bacteria > Bacteroidota > Bacteroidia > Cytophagales > Cyclobacteriaceae > ZC4RG29. The sequence goes on along the minus strand of CAZFRM010000031.1, from coordinate 14,043 downwards.
GGATGTTGTGGCGAAAAAATGGGAAAAGGTTACCGGTAAGCCCCTGGTGGAAGGTTATGGTTTAAGTGAGACATCCCCGGTACTATGTTGCAACCCGCTTGACGGAACGCATAAAATAGGAACAATTGGTCTGCCCATGCCCAGCACGGAAGTGGCTATTTTTGATGACGAGGGAAATCAACTGCCGACAGGATCTACAGGCGAGATCTGTGCAAGAGGGCCTCAGGTGATGTCAGGATATTGGGAAAAAGATGGTGATGATGTGTTCCATCCCGGCGGCTGGTTTAAGACGGGTGACATAGGTTGCATGGATGAAGAAGGGTTTTTTAAAATTGTCGACAGGAAAAAAGATATGATTAAAGTTTCAGGCTTTAATGTTTTTCCGAATGAGATAGAAAACGTAGTGGCAGGTAACAGTAAAGTGCTGGAAGTTGCTGCCATCGGTATTCCTGATGAAAAATCCGGTGAGGTGATTAAGATTTTTGTTGTAAAAAAAGATCAAAGTCTTACCGAAGGAGAGTTAAAGAATTATTGTTATGAAAACCTGACAAAATACAAGGTACCCAAGTACATAGAGTTCCGTGAGCTTTTACCCAAATCGAACGTAGGCAAAATACTGAGAAGAGCATTGAAGGAGGAGGAAGTAAAGCCTGCAGCTTAGAGTCATGTCATATTTGAGTTGACGGTTCATCCATCGCTTGCCCCTAGCCCCTAAAGGGGAAACAGCGCGCAGGAATGCCCCTTTAGGGGTTAGGGGCTGCGTAGGAGACATGAAACTTTATTGTTGACATGACACTAGCTTAGTTATAAGTTATCCGTTAATAGTTATTGGTCAATTGATTACTTGTAGACTACTAGCGGTAATGATTCACCTTTTAACGATTAACTTTTAAACCATTAACTCTTTTACCCCATGATCGGATTTTTTGAACACCAATATCTTACCTACAAGAGGAATCACATCAAAAATCTTCTTGCCCTGGCGAAGGCTGACGGACATATGCATGAGAAGGAAATTGAATTGCTTTTTAAGATCGGTAAACGTTATGGTTTGAAAACAAGGCAGGTCCAGGAACTCATCGACTCAAAAGAGAAATTCAATGTCATTGTCCCTGATAATCATAATGACAAAATGAATTTGTTGTATGACCTCATACTAATGGTGTATGCCGATGATGTAGTAAACCAGGATGAAGTTGATTTTTGTCAGGATGTGGCTAAGCAATTCGGCATGAAACAAGATCTTGTTGAGTGGTTGCTTAAGGAATTCAAAAAGGGCACCCCTCCGCCACCCGATGAATGGGAGGAAATTAAAAAAGATGCACAAGCCCGGTTTTCCCTTTAACTGAAGATCAATTCATTACTCCAAAGCCTACAATTTTTTTTATTTTTCTTCAATCGATTGTAAATTTTTTCGTTCTAAAAATGTTAAAGGATTGGAAACCTTTCTAAGGTGAAATGTATAAATTACGGATACAGGTAACGTAGGGAACACTATGGACGAATTCAGGAAGCTTACCACGCAGGAAAAGGCGCTTAAAATTAACCTGTCCAGAGCGATCTATGGATCTTTTGCGGAAATTGGTGCAGGACAGGAAGTTGCCGCTAATTTTTTTAAAGTAGGGGGTGCATCCGGAACCATAGCCAAAACTATGTCGGCGTACGACATGAAGTTTAGCGATGCCATCTATGGCCACTGTGATCGCTATGTATGTGAAGACCGGTTGCTGCAAATGCTGGATCATGAATACCCATTGTTGAAAGAACGCCTTCCCCATCGAATTGCTACCACACGTTTTTTTGCTTTTGCCGATACGGTTGAGATGCTGAATTATGATCAGACCAACCAGGGCCACGGATGGATGGGACTTCGCTTTCAGCTTAGTCCGGAGAGTGAGCCTAATGACTGCGCCATACATGTTAAAATGCTTGATAATGATCCGCTGCTGCAACAAGTGGCTGTAGGTATCGTTGGCGTTAACCTGCTCTATGGATGCATGTACCTGCACGACGCTGAAGCGATATTGCTCTCACTGATGGATGGCGTAACTACACGACGTATTGAAATCGATGCATTCTGGATCACAGGACCAGACTTCAAGCATGTTGATAACCGGTTAATGTCGCTTAAACTTGTGAAGAACGGCCTCTCGAAAGCGGCTATGTTTGGCCCTGATGGAAGCGTTCTTCAGCCCTCGGATTATCTCTACAAAAAAAATGTGCTCGTCTTACGGGGAAGATTTCGCCCGGTTACTCATGTAAATGTAGATATGCTTTTCACATCGCGCAGGCTTTTCAAGCGCGAGCCTGATGTAGACCGTTCAAAAATAGAGATGGTGGCAGAATTGACACTGAATGATCTGAGTCCGGATGGTAAAATTGACGAGCGTGATTTCCTTCATCGTGCGGATATTATTTGTTCGTTGGGGCAAAACGTTCTTATCTCCAACTATTTCGAATACTATCGTCTTGTCGGTTACTTATCCCGCATCACAAAGGGGAAGAAGATCGGAATAACGATGGGTATATACGCTCTGCAAAAAGTCTTCGAGGAAAGGACCTACGAAAATATCCGGGGAGGCATATTGGAATGTTTTTCTTCCCTGTTCGGTACAAATGTTAAACTTTATATTTATCCTGCCCTGAGAAAAGACAAAACGCTCTTTACACTAAAGGATTTCGAACAACAGTTGCCCGCTAACCTTAAAAGTTTATTCCGCTATCTGATGGACAACGATAAACTTGAAGATATAACCGATGCGGATACCGGCCTCCTTGATATTATTTCTGATAATGTGTTATCGATGATCCGGCACGGTGAAAAAGGGTGGGAAAAATTTGTGCCCCATAAAGTAGAAGAAGCTATCAAAGAGTTAGGATTGTTTGACTATCCTAAAGAAATAAAATCAGGAAAAATGGTAGTGAAATAAAATGCTCTTCTACAAAAACGTTTTACTTTGGTCAGACGCCTCTTCTGAAATTTTCATTGCATTTTCTTTGCCTAAGTACTTGTCGATCCAATAATGCCCCAGGTATATAAGCGGTGTTAATAAAATAGCAATCGAAAATTTGTAGATGTAGTTGGTGATACCGATGGCTACAATTTGTGCGTTGGTAAACGTTCCATAAAAAGCAACGAAAAGAACCACAAAGCTATCAACCAATTGTGAAACAAGCGTAGAACCGGTAGCGCGTAGCCAAAGCTTTTTACTCCCGGTGACATGCCTTAATTTTTGGAAGGTATAAACATCCACAAACTGCCCGATTAGAAAAGCTATAAGGGATGCGATGATAATCCGCAATCCTTGTCCGTACACTTTATTGAAAGCATGATGAATATTCAGATAGTTACCATCATCATCGCGATTATTGGCGTCAAGCCAGAAATCTGCGGGAGAGAGGTACATGGCAAATGCAATGGCAAGGAAGGCGTAAGCAATTAACACAGCTGTTAAAAAGCTTATTCGTTTCACACCAGGTTTTCCGAAATATTCATTAATAAGGTCAGTAGTGATAAAAACAAAAGGCCAGATAACGGCGCCTGCCGTAAGATTAAAGCTCATGTCAAAACCTAAAATATTAAGTTTTGCAGGAACGAGACCCACGGTTGCTTCTGCTGAGAAGATCTTGACTCCGATCAGTTCAGCCAGCAGCGCATTGGTAATAAATATACCGGCCAGGATCACGAATAACCTGCTTTTTTTCTGCTCTAATGTGTTATCGGTAATCATGGAGGGAAGTTAATTGTTAAAGGCATCTCTAAAAACTATTTTTTTATTGGCCCTGCTTGCAGCAGGCAGGCTCATCCCTTCCCTTCTCCGATGGGAGAAGGACAGCGGAGGTTTTTAGAGATGCCTTTAAAGGTTATTCGTTAATCGCAAATTTATTTCCTTGTCAATATTTATTCTTCCACTACAAATGTTTCACCTTCCTGGGCGAGAAAAGTATTGGTAAAGGTGATGCGTGCTTCTAACAGTAAAGAATCCAGTTCCTTATAGCGTGCAGAGAAATGGCCTATCAATAATTTTTTCACCCCGGCTTTAGCGGCAACTAGTGCGGCATGATGTGCTGTACTATGAAGTGTTTCCATTGCTTTCGATTCTTCTTCCTGCGCAAAAGTAGCTTCATGATAGAGCAGATCAACATTTCTGATCAACGGAATAATTGATTCCCTGAAAGCTGTATCCGAGCAATACGCGTAGGAGCGGGAATGTTTCGGATCAAATGTAAGAGCATCATTTCGGTAAAGTACATTTCCTGTTTCGTCAACAACATCCTCGCCATTTTTCAGGCCGGCTAATTGCTGAATGGATAGGCCTTCCGGAAGTCTGGTCTTATCAATCCTACGGGGTTTTATTTTTTCGCGAAAGATAAACCCGGAGCATCGAATGTGATGAAGCAAGGGGAGTGTCTCAACGGATAAGGCATCATCCTCAAAAATAATCGTATGCTCATCTTTTTCCAGGTGATGAAAATGAATTTTAAAACCCGGGACCGAATTGGAATATTTGAATTGTGTTGTTATGATCTCATCCAAGCCACGATGACTATAAATATGAAGATCGTTTGTGCGATGTTGCAGGTGCATGGTAAAGATCAATCCCATTAAGCCCAGGTAATGATCGCCATGCAAATGACTGATAAAGATGTGACCTATGCGATGAAAGTTTATTTGATAGCGCATAAGCTGCATCTGGCAACCTTCACCACAGTCAACAAGGAAATAACGGTTTTGAATTTCCACCAGTTGTGAAGAGGGAAATCTGCCATGCGCAGGCACTGCACCACTTGAACCAAGAATTGTAACTTTAAAAGACAAGCTTAAAAGGTTTATTTTTATTTATTCTATTTATATGCCATCCGTTGCTGCGTCATTTAGTCATTAGTCATTGGAAGGTGCATTCCTAAATGACCATTGACCAATGACCTATCTAAAACTCCTTTCACAAATAAGCAATAAAAACAAAATGACCAAAGCATTTACACGCCCTGGTCATTTTAATTAAGATAAAGGTTAGGTAAAGAAACTTCTATAAAACTTTTTGTTTAGGTAATTAATTCACTTCTCCGCTTTTCAGATCCTTTTCAATTTCATGCATGAACACGGCATCAACGCCTTCCTCAACGGTGGGAAGAATATTTAGCACGCTGTCCAGTTGGGATATCTTGATTAGCTTAAGGGTATGATCCGACAAACAAGTTAATATAAAGATACCGCCGTCCTCCTGAACGATACGATTGCCAACAAGCAATGCACTCAATCCTGATGAGTCTGTATACTTTACTTCTGAAAGATCAAGAATGATGTTTCTTACACCCTCTGCGTGCAAGGTGATAAGTTCCGACTTAAGATTTGGTGCTACGCTGGAATCTAACTTTTCTTCGTGAAGCCTCAGCAAACTGTACTTCTCTTGTTTATCGATCGTGTATTTCATTTCAAAAAGGAGTTACTTCTATAAGTACCGTTTCCGGGCACTTTCAACTTTGCGGTTCTAAATTAAAAGAATTTATTGAATTCACGATGTTTTGTTCAATCCGGCCCATAATCAGGGAATAATTGATGCTTGAAAGGCTTTCGCCCTGCATTTTTTCATAGAGTTCTTTATACCGGGCGGATATTGAGTTGACAATGGCATCGGTCATTTCAGGAACAACCTGGCCTTCTTTTCCCTGGAATCCATTTTCAATAAGCCATTGCCGAACGAATTCCTTGGAAAGCTGCTTTTGCGGTTCACCCAATTTTTGGCGCTCATCATAGCCATCGGCATAGAAGTAACGGGAGGAATCGGGAGTATGCACTTCGTCAATGAGATAGATAGCATCATTGAATTTTCCGAATTCATATTTTGTATCAACGAGTATAAGTCCCCGTTGCTTTGCCAACTCGCCTCCTTTTTCAAAAAGCTTATAGGTATATGATTCCAATTTGTTGTAATCCTCTTCACTCACAATTCCCCGCGATAATATTTCGTCTCGTGAAATATCTTCATCATGACCAACGGCCGCTTTGGTTGTAGGTGTTATAATAGGATGGGGAAGCTTATCATTTTCTTTTAATCCTTCCGGGAGAGTTACACCGCACAGCGTTCTTTTACCTGCGCGATATTCACGCCATGCGTGACCGGCAAGATATCCTCTCACAACCATTTCCACCGCAAATGGTTTGCACCTGTAACCAATTGTGACATTGGGATCGGGCGTGTCGATTACCCAGTTTGGAACAAGTTCTTTTGTGGCTTTCAGATTAAAAGCTGCAATTTGATTTAGTACTCTTCCCTTATCGGGAATGGCGCGTGGAAGGATTACATCGAAAGCAGATATTCTATCGGTAGCAACCATTACCATGATCTCCCCGAAATAATATACATCTCTTACTTTGCCGCGGTAAAACCCGGTTTGTCCTTCAAATTTGAAATTGGTTTCCTTGATCGCATTCATATTCTGAAGGCAAGGTGCAAAATGAATTTAAAAAGTAAAAGGGGACCAGGATTTAAGGATTAAAGGATGACCAGGATAGATTAAAGGATGATCAGGATAAGGGTGTTGATTCTTCAAGTTTCAAACTCTGAAAGAAAGCTTTTGAGAGAATCCAATGATTTTTGTATGTCGCCCTGGATAATGCGGATATCGTGATTTTTATAAGCATCGCCGCTTAGTTGTGATCCGGGAGCGGAGATGATTGCTTTTCCAATGATAGGTTTTTTTCTTCCATAACCAGGGGCCTTGAGCAGGTCCAGCATTTTCATGCGTACCCATTGTTCATTTACTTTTCCTTTGAAGATGATAGCCGCATCAAAATTAATCAGGTTTTCAATATGCTTTTTTCGAACCGACATAAGGTCTCCCTCAAATTCTGGCATCAAAACCTGGAAACCATTTTCTTTAATTATTTCAGCGAAAGGTTTTATGTCATGATGATCGATACGATCATGCATAAGGTAAATGATACGGTTATTTTCATGATTGCCTCCCGGTTGCGTTATCTGATCCAGAAGTTCTTCGCGCATGATCACTTTGAAATCTTCTATCGGCATTTGAAGAATTTCAGTATTGTCCTGAGACTCTATGTCAGATTTTATTCTCTCAACAAATACTTTTTGCCGTTCGCTTAGTTGTGCCATGTTTGGCGAAAGCCAGATGAGACGTGAAAAGTTTATATTTCTATCGTTTGCCTGCTTACTTTTTTGTGCGGCCAATAAAAGCTGGGATTCTGGAAGTGATTTATCTGATTCTTCCGGGATTTCACCATAGGCAGCGCTTATAAGGTGAATGGAGAGATCACTTTCTTCAATGTCTTTTTGAATTACCTTTTCAAGTTCAGCATATTTTCCGGTAAGGGTTTGATTTGGAAGCACCAGGTAACCATGGCGCTGAAGCTCGCGTTTGATAATGTTTCGCTGCACCGTCATATCATGACCGGTCTCTGCAAGATAGATTGTCTTACGTGTATAGATGCGGTTATCAATCAATGAACCTTCACCTTTTAATTGCAAGAGGGTATCATAAATATCGTACGCGAGATCAACCATTTTCATCCAGTATTGTCTTTCAGCATGGGTACTGAAGTAATCCGTATACTCGCTCGTTTCACCAGAATTTGGATCAAGCTGGTACATGTCATAACCATTTAATTCGCGGAGGCGTGATGGCTGCTCAGCATTGCTCAGCGGACTTTTAAAAACTTTAAAGACCCGATTGATTTTTCCTGGAGTCCCTGATGATGCCGATGCCTTGTAAAACATCTCGAGGTGATCTAAACACTGACCGGACTGAATGAAATTTTTTGAAAGAATGGCTACAAGGGTAGCAACATTGTCAAGGTTTGGTGAAGTAAGTGAGTCATGCTCGTCTTTCAGGAGAATGTTAGGCTTCTCACCCAACACCTGTGCAAGCATCAGCTCAAGGAAGCGCTTGAACTGAGAAATCCATCCCGATTCGTTTTTGTCGACCGGCTCATTGTCGCGGGAAGAAAATATAATCAATACATCAATCTCAAATTTCATTTACGATCTGCCAGTTAATTCTTTTTGTTTAGCCATAAATTACGTCAATGGAGGATTGATGCACACGGGTACCGATTTTTTCAATAGCCCGTATTTAAACCTTTTTAAGTTGCGATAGACCTTTGTTCGACTTTGAATAAAAGGCCCACATGCGCTAAAATTCGGTATATTCAATTGAAAATCCTAAGCAGCGGGCAATTTAGCGGATAGGATGTAAGCAGGTATTGTGTCCAGATAAACCAGTCAATTTTGCACGAATACATTACGTGCGTGCATCTAAAGTGTTTTTTTTGAACTTTATTTTTTAACACCTGACAATATTTGTAGTTGCGTCAAACTTTTTAATCTATCGCTTTATGCTAAAGTCACTCTGTACCTTTATTCTTTTACTGTCTGTATATTCTTTAGTCATTGCACAGGGAAGCAAAACCCTTGGAGATGCCGAACGATATTATGGCATAAAGAGCTATGAACAGGCTCTGCCGCTTTTTGTACAGGCAATCAATGCTGGCGAGAAAAATCCCATGGTCCATTACAAGGCCGGCGTTTGCTATCAAAAATCCTTTCAGATAGATGAGCAAATAAAAGGTATACCTTACCTGGAGTATGCCTTGAAGAACGCTAAAGAAATTCCAACCTCTGTCTATTACGATTTGGGGGAATTGTATTTAAAGGATGAAAACCTTCAAAAAGCAATCGAAACGTTTACAAAGTATAAGGGATTAATCAATAAGGCTGATAAGGCATCGATGGCAAAAGCTGACCGTGCCCTTGACATGTGTAACAATGCTGTGGTATTCATGTCAATACCTCGTAGCACCAGGGTTACATCGATGAATACTGTTGTTAACACAAAGTACACGGAATATAACCCCGTGGTATCGGCGGATGAAAGTACTATGGCTTTCACGGCCTTACGTCCAAATACAGGTAAAACAAGATCGGGAGATAAATTTATTGAAGAGATTTATATAACCTACAATTCATCCGGAACATGGTCTGAACCAAAGGTCATTCCTATCGCATCGGAGTACAATGTAGGCACTGCGGGAATATCTGCCGATGGTCAGCGTATGTTGATCTTTATGGGTGGTACTAACGATCCGGGTAGCCTGTTTGTAATTGATCGTGCGGGAGAGACCTGGTCAAAGCCATCCTTGCTGGCGCCTACAATTAATACCCCTAAGTACCTTGAATCGACGGCGAGTATAACACCGGATGGAAAGGTGATCTACTTTGCCAGTGACCGTCTGGGAGGACAAGGAGGAATGGATATTTACAAAGTGGAAAAAGGTGCGGATGGTTCATGGTCAAAGCCGGTGAATATGGGTCCGGAAATCAATTCAAAGGATAATGAAGATGCGCCTTTCATACATCCCGATCAGCGAACGCTTTTCTTTACTTCAGATGGATATAACACGATGGGTGGGCGTGATATTTTCAAATCTACTTTCGTAAACGGGCATTGGACAAAACCCGAAAATATGGGCTACCCGGTTAATACAACCGCCGATGATAACTACTTCACGCTTATTGCCGACGGAACCCGCGGATATTTTTCATCCAACAGAAAAGGTGGACAAGGCGAACAGGATATTTATTTTATTGATATGCCGGAAGACTCCAGGAATATTCCGCTTACCATGCTCAAAGGAAAGATTCTGAATGCAGAGACCGGCAAGCCTCTCAAGACAAAGATTTATGTGATCGACAATGAGACGGATAAGAAACTTGACTTTGTTTATGATCCTGATCCGGAAACGGGTAATTACCTTGTTATCCTTCCACCCGCAAAAGATTATGACATCGTCATTGAGTCCGAAGGATTCCTTCCTTACACGTTGAACATTAACATACCTAACCAGTCGTACTTTTACGAGTTGTATCAGCAGATCAATCTCAAAACTATCAAGCAATTTGATGTAGTGGTCGGACAGCAGGTACAGGTGAAGAATGCTTTTTATGATACCAACCAGGACATTAAGACTGATCTTCGTAAAACCCATGAAGCCAAACTTGTGCAGGGCGGCGACGTGGATGTGTACGACATGATGATTGATCTGATGGGTTCCGGTGATCAGGAAGGAATTGATTACCTCGTTGACCTTATTCAGTTAAAGAATCCTATCGATGCTATAAACTTCAATGAGAAAGAAAATTCAAAAATTGAAGTAGCTACGAGAACATACTACTATGATGAAAGTGATGAGAGCAAGTTTGAGCAAAAGAACGTGGATGGTAAGACGATTTTCTCCCTTCCTACTTTTGTTGTAATGGAAGAAGCTAAGAAGCAAAAGGAAGTGAAGAAGAGTGCGGCATATGATAAGACCTTGCTAACTAAATTCGTTAAAATATATTTCGATGCCGGCAAGAGCGACCTTAAAGCGCAATACAATGCAGAGCTAGATAAAATGCTTGATGATTTGAAAAAGTACGAAGACCTTGGTATTGAAATTTCCGGCTTTGCTTCCGCAGAAGGTTCGGAAGAATTTAACCGTGATATTTCGAACAAGCGGGCCATTACTGTACTTGATTATGTAAACCACCGCGGCATTGTGCGCAGAAGGATTGTAGCGAAAGGATATGGCGCTACGAAAGATCAATTGCAAAGTAAGGAGGAGGGAAGACGAGTTGAGGTTCGTGTTGTTGATTTGAATGAGTTGAAGGTTGATTAGGTGATGTGCCGATGTACCAATTATGCTCCAAGATAATTGGTACATCGCTACATCAATCACGGTATCAACAACGAACTATCTCCATAACTTAAAAACCGGTAATCATTTTTAAGAGCTTCTGCATAAATTCGCTTCCAATCATTTCCAATAAAAGCAGCCACCAACAAAAGTAAAGTAGAACCCGGCTGGTGAAAATTTGTTATAAGTCCTTTGCAGACCCGGAAAGTATATCCGGGCATAATGTAGATCGAGGTATTGCCGGTAAGATTCTCCAATCTATTTCGAGTCATGTAATCTGATACAGCTTTGATGGATTCATTTGTTGAAGGGAGCTTGTCGTATTGCCGGTAAGGATCGTTTTGTGTGATGATGAATTCAGCAGAAGCGTTAGTCAATAATTTCACTCCAAACCAATAGATACTTTCAAGCGTGCGCATGGAAGTGGTTCCCACAGGAATAATAAATTTTGTTTCATCCAGTAAATGTTCAAGATTTTTTCTTGTTATAATAAGCTGCTCATTATGCATGATGTGTTCATCGGCGTGTTCACTTTTAATGGGCTGAAATGTGCCGGCGCTTACGTGAAGGGTTAGGAAGTCTGAACCAATGCCCTTTGCCCTCAATGATTCTAATGTATAGGAAGTAAAATGAAGTCCTGCGGTTGGGGCAGCAACTGCACCATCTGCGTGAGAGTAAACAGTCTGATAACGCTCACGATCTGAAGATTCAGGCTTACGGTGCAAATAGGGTGGAAGGGGAGTCTCACCAGAATCAATAATCACTTCACTAAAAGGTTGTGAAGAATCCCAGGTGAATTGCACGTGCCCCTTTTCACGATTAGTAAGACGGGCCTCGAGTTTTGTATTGTTGATCTTCTTGTTAAGAACCAAATCCTGTGTCCACCGTTTCAAATTACCAATGGTACATTCCCAAATACATGATTCTTTGGCAAGCATTGCTTCTGTCATCACGGGTGACGGATGAATGGGATTCAGCAAAAAGATTTCAATTTCTGCACCCGTGTCTTTCCTGAAAAGGATACGTGCCGGAATTACCCTTGTATCATTGAAAAACAAAAAACTGTTCTTTGGCAATAGCTCAGCCAGGTGTGAGAAATTTTCATGACGAATATTTCCTTCGTTGTAAAAAAGTAGTTTAGATTGATCACGCTCGGCTAATGGATAAAGCGCGATGCGTTCATGGGGAAGGTCGTAGGTAAAATCCTGGAGAAGAAGTTGCATAGATGGCAAAGTTAACCGGGTAAAACTTTTCTTTGTAACATTGCAGCATGTCTCTTCAGGGAAGTTTTTTTAAACGGTCGTTCACCTTTCGTTTCGATGCACGTACCTCACGTGGGCCAATGAAGGAAAAAACCTCCTGGTTTATTAAAGTATGGAGGGAGGGTGATGAATCAACATTTGGTATTGGTGAATGCGGGCCTTTACCAGGATTGAGTATTGACCACCTGCCTGCGTTGGAAAATATTCTCTCCATTGTTATGAGCAGACTTCCATCAATTAGTGCGCTAACATCAGAAAATGTTTTTGAAAAGGTTAATGACTTAGTTCCCCCTGACTTTCCTTCCGTGACATTCGCTTTGGAAACTGCCTTGCTCGATCTTCTGAATGGAGGTAAAAAAATAATCTTCAAAAACAGCTTCATTGAAGGTAAACCTATATCCATCAATGGACTCATCTGGATGGGTGATGAAGATTTTATGATGAAGCAGGTACATGAAAAAGTAGCGCAGGGATTTACCTGTATAAAATTAAAGGTAGGTGGATTAAACTTCGATGCAGAATGTAAATTGCTTGAAGCTATACGCTTAAAATATTCACCGGAAAATATCACATTGAAATTGGATGCCAACGGCGCGTTTTCAACCGATGATGCGCTAACCAAATTAAATGCCTTATCAAAATTCTCTATTCATTCAATTGAGCAGCCAATCAAACCGAACCAGGCAGAGATGACAAAAATATGTAGCGACTCACCCATTCCAATAGCGCTCGATGAAGAACTCATTGGAAAAGAAAATGAAAAACATCAGCTTTTAAAAAAGATTCGTCCACAATACATTATTCTAAAACCGACTTTGCACGGCGGACTAAAACATTGCAGTGAGTGGATTAAAGAAGCCGAACGTATGAAAATTAATTGGTGGATCACTTCAGCGCTTGAATCCAATATCGGGTTGAATGCCATTTGTCAGTTTACTGCCAACTACAATACAACTCTGCCGCAGGGACTCGGTACGGGTACCCTGTACGAGGATAACATAGAGAGTTCACTGCGTATCAGGGTTGCACATATTTTTCACGATGTATCTTATAAAACGGTATTTTAGGGATTGTAATCCCCAAATATTCGTGTTTTTAGGGATTATAATCCCTGAAAATGCTAAAAAGAGAAACATTACTGTGTATGAACTAAAATGGAATGCCCGCGCAAAAGTGAAATTTCCTAAAGCATTTATTGAATCCTATCACCCCAGCGAGACTAAAATTATTCACCGCGAAAATTTTTGGGAATGGTTGTAAATCAATTATTCAAACAATGTCAGGTTTCCATGTTGATCTGCAGGAGGCGTTGGTATGATAAGCGAAGGTACATCAATTGTGCTCGTGCTTATTCGTGGTGAAACCGTATAGCAAGTCAGCCCTTCAATAGGTTTTGTTATAAGTTGATTGCTTAACGTTCCTTCGTCAGATTTTTCATCCAACCATATTTGTTCAGATTGCTTGTTCAAAATCAATGGCATCCTTTCCGTGATTGGGCCTACTATATCCTGAGCCGGCGCAGTTAGCATCATAAACGTGTGGTTTTCTTCACCGGCAATGTCTTCAAAATCTTCCCATACACCGGCAATAGAAAAGAGCTGTTTGTTTTCCATAACGAACCGATGAGGGATCATGGTTTTCTTGCCTAATTTTTTCCAGGCATAAAATCCATCGGCCAAAACAATACAGCGTTTTTTAAACATGGCTTTCCGCAATGAAGGTTTTTCGCGCAGTGACTCTACCTTAATGTTAATAACCTTTTCACTTACAGATTTATTTTTTGCCCAGTCGGGTGGTATTCCCCAATAGAATAAGGAAACTCCCTGTGAGCCTGCCGTAACGACCGGAAGTAATTGTGTGGGTGCAGCGTTATAGTGCGGTTTATAAAAATCCGGTACATCCACCGAAAATCGTTCGCGGATACTTTCTGCATTGCAAGTGATACTGTACCGTTCAATCATATAAATACATTGTTATCCGACTAAAATGTAGCATTCGTTTCAATCCCTTGATTTTCTTGATTCCATAGTCTCTCTCCTTCGGAGCTTGTCTATACCCATATCTTTTTTGGAAAAAAGAGGAACG
>CAZFRM010000030.1:0-42398 GCA_964521255.1 uncultured Roseivirgaceae bacterium | reverse complement strand
CCTTTCAAGAATCTCCAAGAGTCCGCTATCAATTATCATCCATTCAAAGAACGTTTCAATCTAAAAGCATCTCTGCCAAGATCAATGTGGTTTTACACCCGTAAATTATTTGCTTATTCCTTCTGAAAAAGCACATTTATCAAATTTGGGAGCGCAAAGATAATTGAAAGAGCTTTCCTAACAACACTCATTCAATTTTTTTTAGTTCAGATCTTTCTCCTCAACCTTCTTCGTTAATAAAGGGGGTCAAAATTAACAGTTGTCTGACTTGAGAACAACGGAAGACAAATAATTTTATCCACAAACTACTTAACTCAGAAATTAGTTAAGCTTTAGATTTCTTAAACAACGGAACTGTGCTGCATGGTTCGCCAAACATAATAGAGGCGGCAAGGGATCTTAACCTATTAATCGTTTCCACATACGCCTGAACAGGCACGTTTATTTTGCTACATCCTTTCACAACAACTTTAGCATCATTGTATTTTTCCCAATCAACTTTTGCTAAGGCATCCATGAAAAGATTTTTTTCCAGATCATCCAAAGTTCCAAAGATCACTTTTTTAGCAAAGGGTTGAAGTGCAACCGCCACCAACATAAATGCCCAGGTAGGAATAATTGCATCCGCAGAGCATGTAATGGCTACAAACTTATTTTCATAGTTACTCCAGGGATGTTCTTTGATGAACGAACGAAATTCTTTCTCTTTCAAAATCAAACCTTCATACAACTGTTCCTTGATATCAATTACAACACGATCACCCGGTTGATACAAATCCTCAAGGTCAAATGTGACCAAAGAACTACTAGCAACACGATTAACTATTTCTTCTTTTTCCATTGTGCTAAAAACAATTTTGGTATCGGTTTTCGTTCATCTCATCAGATAAGGGCTCTCGGCTTTTTGGCCACGAAACTCTTAAGATAAAAAGGTTCGTAGTGTGACAGGTCTTCAAAAATATTTTCCTTCCACTTGTGAAAAGCCAATTGGCCTAATGCCGATGCATTCGGATAAACACCTTCAATAAAAATTGCGTTCTTATGTTCGATAATGCTCTTACATTTCACTGCCCCGTTTCCGAAAAAAACTATTTTTTGATTCTCCAGAAAATCAAAAAAACTTTTATCATCTATTACCCTTGCATCAACGGGTAAAGTGATTGTACCGGATCCATCTGTCAAAAGACAATACACTTCCATTCGCCGGGCGTCAATCATTGGACACAACAGGTAATCAGAAAAACCAAATGTTTTTTTCATTTGATGTGCCATCAATTCAAGTGTTCCTACGCTTATTAGCGGTATGTTCAAACTGAAACAAATTCCTTTCGCCAATGAAGTGCCAATGCGGAGACCTGTATAAGAACCCGGACCTGATGATATTGCCACAGCTTGTAAACTTTCTGTTGTTTTATCAGCTGTATGCAAAACCTGATCAACCAGGATTGCAAGCTTTGATGCGTGTGACTGCCTAATGTGAACTTCAACTGATGTGATTAATTGATCGTAATCATATAAGGCAACTGAACAAATCTCGGTGGACGTTTCTATGCTTAAGATGAGGGCCATTTATTACTGTGGTGAAAGTATCTTTTTATAAGCCACGGGATCATTCAAAATTTTACGGGCCTGGATAATATATTGGTCCTTATCAAAAGAATATTCAACGTCTCCTTTATGAACTGCATAGTGAAAAGAAATTTCCCGCTCGAGGATCTGTTTAATTTCAGATTTAAAGCGTATTAAATCATTTGTTTTATTGGACTCTATTGTATTCTTAAGTGATTTTAGTTGGCCTTCAAGATTGCTAAAATAGACTTCATCTTGCGCAGCCGCATAAAGATCGGATGAACTTTTTTCTAATGATGTAGAATAAGAAAAGTTCTGACTCTTAACCCAACTGACAAACTTATTGTATTCGTTATCCGCTAATTCAAATGATTTGAAATCTTGTGGTGGAGCGTTTTCATTCGAATACTTTGTTGCATAATCGAAAATCAATCCTCTTGAAATTAATGCGATAGTTACCGCCCCAAGGTATTGGTCCTCAACCTTAATATCCGGATCAAGTCCGCCACCATCATAAACCTTTCGCCCATTACGTGTAGTAAATTCTGTTCTTAAGGAGTCTGCAATTTTTCCGACAGTGCCATCTTCTTTACGATGTGAATAATCCAATTGTTGAATACACCTGCCACTGGGAATATAATATTTGGCAGTAGTTACCTTCAACTGAGAGTTATAAGATAACGGTCGTGTTGTTTGTACCAATCCCTTGCCAAAAGTTTTTTGTCCGATTAAAACAGCACGATCATAATCCTGAAGTGCACCGGCTACAATTTCAGATGCAGAAGCGCTGCCTCCACTTGTAAGCACTACTAATGGAATCTCTTTATCTAAAGGGCTATCCAAAGTATTATATGTTTTATTCCATTCTTTTACTTTCCCTTTTGTGGATACAACTTCTTCTCCTTTAGGAATAAAAATGCTGACAACATTTACTGCTTCGTTTAAAATTCCTCCTGGATTTTCGCGTAGATCCAGAATGATCCTGGTGGCTCCCTTTTTCCTAAGCGAAAGAACAGCGCTATAAACTTCCTTACCGGCGCCGGGCGTGAAATCATCTAATTTAATATAGCCAATACCAGGATCTATTAAACCGTGATATGCAAGATTGCTGATGTTTATTTTCTCCCTGCGAATGGAAAACGTCAATTCATCCTTAACACCAAGTCGTTTGATCTTTACTACTACCTCGGTCTTCGGTTGCCCCTTAAGCAGCGTACTTACGTCAGATGTAGATTTTCCTTTGATACTCTTTCCGTCAATAGAAATAATTTCATCACCTACTTTCAAACCTGATTTCTGAGCCGGGAATCCTTCGTAAGGTTCTGTAATAACAACCTTATTATTTATTATTCCGATCAATGCTCCAATGCCACCGTATCGCCCTGTAGTAGTGATGCGAAAAGTCTCCAATTCATCTTCGGCAATGTAATCGGTGTAAGGATCAAGAGAGGCCAACATGCCATCAATTCCCTCGCGTATCAATCCTTCAGGCTCAACTTCATCAACATAATAGGCATTGATTTCTTTAAACAAGGTAGCAAAGATGTCCAGGCTCTTGGCGATATCGAAATACTCCTGAGCAGGCTCACGCAAGGCAACAGTAAGCCCCACTATTATTACAAATAAAAATATCCGCTTCGCACGTCTCCACATATCGGAAGAACAAGGGTCAAATCTATTTCATTCCCGGGTATGTAAAGATAGTTACGAATTCCGAATGATTCAGATCACATTCATGGTTTGTGAATGGAATCGTTTGAACTCCTGGTCAGCTTCTCAATCCTGGCAAAGGCCAGTAACATCTTTTGCTGTATGTCCCGAAAAGGAAGAATCTCCTTGGCAGAATAGAGGAATGCAAGCGCCAGTTTAGTTTCCGGAAGCTTGCTTTTTTGTAATCGATACGCTTCACGCATTCGCCGTTTAATAAGGTTACGGTCAACCGCCCTTTTAAAATTACGGCTTGAAACGGATAACAATACCTGGTGAACCGGAGATTCTGGTTGGGGTAGTAGTATAACCTTAAAGGGATGTAAATAAAAAGAGGAACCCTTTTCAAAGAGTTCCTGAATTATTTTCCGTTTGCAAAGTCTTTCTTCTTTCCTGAAAGTAAAACCCATAAGGCGAAATTACATTATTAACGCCCTGGTTTGAGACAGGAATAGCGTCTAATTATTTGCGCTTGAAAGTCCTCTCGTCAGAGACGGTAAGTTTTTTCCTTCCTTTCTTTCTACGCGAAGAAAGCACGCGACGGCCATTCGCAGACTCCATTCTTTCCCTGAACCCGTGTTTGTTCTTTCTCTTTCTTTTCGAAGGCTGATACGTTCTTTTCATAACCTTTAGACGTTTACCTCAATAAATGAGGGCTGCAAAGATATGTATCATTTGTGGAAATGCAAACAAAACCATAAAGAACCTCAAAAACGCAGAAAATCTACTTTTCTACTTTAAAGAGCGCATCTTCAAGGGGGACATTTACCTCCAGCGATGTTATTTCTGCCTTGAGATTCTGAGGACCAAAGCTTTGCAAAACTGTATATGGAAATTTGACCCCGTTCGCTTCTTTGTAATCCTGGTAAATAGTGGTTTGAGTTACCGGGCCTTGCGGAGAATCCATGGTTTTAATGGTTTGCACTTTAAGATGTGAAGCCACATCAAAATACGATGTACTCTTGTTTCCTGATGGATAGGTGTACTCTACAACATAGGCATCATTACCCTCTACCTTTTCGATTCCCGTAAGATTAGCTTTTACACCTTTATCTTTGAAAATCAGCTCTGGCACCAGATAACTTTCCAAAATCATTCCCTCTTTCATGCTCTCATCAACCGGAGCCTTTTGCCCCATTTGCATCATACTCACATCTTTTCCATCAGTGACTATTTTTTGAAAAGTCATTCCATTCGCCATTATTTCAATGACTGCATTATTCGGTGTTTTTTGAGCACTATTAATAATAAGTTCAGCGCCAGGCACAGATGCCTTGCTGCTCACTTTAATAGTTTTGATGGCATCAATCTTTTCTTTTCCTCCTATTGCAGCGACGTAGTCTGTCAATACTTTATCTGCGGTAAGTCCGGCGGGTAGGCTAGTCGTTTCAGAGGGCGTATAATTTTCACCATAAACATCATAATACTTCACTTCCCCAAAAGGCTTCAGCTTGTCGGCAATTTCAGAACCTTTTCCAACCACAACTATATAAGCATTTTCGGGGCGAATGTATTTCTGTGATGCCGCTAATACATCTTCTTTTGATACTGCTGCTACATTTTTAACATAGTTGGCATAGTAATCCTTGGGAAGATTATAGCGAGCCGTATTCAACGCAAAGTTGGCAACGGTTTGCGGCCGTTCCAATGAGCGACCAAATGCGCCTGAGATATATGCCTTGGCTGCCGACAACTCTTCATCAGAAACAGGTTCTTTTGACAATTTCCTGAGTTCAAGTAAAAATTCATGCACAGCACTGTCAGTAACTTCATTGCGAACACTGGCATCAGCGTCGAAGGAACCAACCAACTTGTCGCTGTTGATAGATGAATGTGCTCCGTAAGTAAAAGCTTTGTCTTCCCGTAAATTTTTGTTGAGCCGGGAAGAAAGGCCTGAGGAGCCGAGAATATTGTTTGCCACTCCGATTTTAATTGCATCCGGTGTGCCGGGCTTCAACTCAATGGGATATGCAATGTTAATTACAGATTGAACTGAAGCAGGACGATCAACCAGGGCTATAAAAGTTTTTTCTGGTTGACTGGGCATTGTGTAGGTGGGATTTTGCACTTCTCCCTTTTGCCACTTGCCAAAATATTTTTCCACTAATTTCTTCGCCTTCTTTAAATCAATATCTCCCACAATGGCGAGATATGAATTATTGGGCTTAAAGTATGTGGCATAATATTTTTTGCAATCATCGATGGTAATAGCCTTAACCGTTTCCTCTCTTTGTACTTCACCATAAGGATGATTCTTTCCATACACCAGAACGGTACGAACATTTGCTGCTATTGCTTCTGGGTCATCTTTCCGTGCAGCAAGACCTGAGATCGTTTGTGTTTTTATCTTTTCCAATTCCTCCGGCAGAAAAGAGGGATTGTACAAAACGTCTGTCATTAATTCCAACAACTTATTAGTGTGCTTTGACAAACTTGATGCATTAATTCCGCTGGAACTTGTGTTCAAAACGGCACCAATAAAATCAATCTCTTCATCCAATTGAGCTTTTGTACGGCTTGTTGTTCCTTTTCCAATCAGGTCTCCGGCGATTGACACATAACCAGCCTTACTGCCTTCAATAATGGGGTCGTTCCGCAATTCAAGGGAAAATTGTATCCGGGGTAGTTTATGATTCTCAACAACAAAAACCTGAAGTCCATTTTTTAATGTGAAGCTCTGGTACTCACCAATTTTGATTTCACGTGCCGGAGCAGGCATTGGAGCCTTTGTGCGGTCTACTACTGCCTGGCTATACCCTTGGCAGAAAAATAAAATTAACGTTACTGTATATAATATCTTTTTCATGTTCATATAAGTCTGAGTCTTTAATTACTTTTTTCTATTTGAGTTTCTTCGGATGTGCTTTGTGCTGACTTCGGAAGGTAATGTAGCACAACTCGATTTTCTTTATTGAGATATTTTTTAGCAACACGCTGAATGTCTTCACGCGTCACCTTCATGTATCGTTCAATTTCCGTATTGATCAAATTGGTGTTCTTATAGTAAACATGATAGTCAGCTAAACGCTCGGCAATGCCAGCCATTGAAGAATTTTGTTGCACATACTGACTTTCAATTTGATTCCTGATTTTTTGAAACTCTTTTTCTGTAATCAATTCCTGTTTTACCTTCTCAATTTCGGCATCCATTGATTTCTCAAGATCATTTATATCTATACCAAGATTTGCAATCCCAAGTACAACATAAAGCCCGGGGTCTTCTGTTGGGAACGGAAATGCAACTGCCTGTACCGCCTTCTTTTGTTCATCCACAAGAGCTTTATACATTCTTGAACTTTGACCTCCGCTTAGTATTATGCTCATCATCTCTATAGCATAGGCATCTTCTGTTCCTTGACCAGGAATGTGGTAACCTTCAAATACAGCAGGAAGTTGAATATTATCAAAAACGACGTCACGGATTTCTTTTTCTTGTGACGGTTCTACCACATTTGGCCTAGGTATTTCTTTAATCCCTTTTGGAATATCTTTGAAATATTTGCCAATAAGTTCTTTTGTTTTGGTTATATCAATGTCACCGGCAATTGAAAGCGTAGCATTGTTTGGAACATAAAACGTCTTATAAAATTCAATAAATTCTTCAAGGGTTGCAGCATTCAAATCTTCCATTGAACCTATCGGAATCCAATGGTACGGATGAACTTTAAAGGCCTTGCTAAACATCTCATGTTGAAACGACATGTACGGTTGATTATCCATTCTTTGGCGTTTCTCCTCCTTCACTACTTCACGCTGCGTTTCAACTCCTACCTGATCAATTTTTGCATGAAACATTCTTTCTGATTCAAGCCACAAGCCAAGCTCAAGTTGATTAGATGGAAAAACTTCATAATAAAAAGTTCGGTCAAAGCTGGTATTCGCATTATTAATACCCCCTGCGTTGGTTACATATTTATCAAATTCACCGCGCTTGATGTTCTCTGAACCTTCGAACAAAAGATGTTCAAAAAAATGAGCAAAGCCTGTTCGGTTGGGATCTTCATTTTTAGAGCCCACATGGTACAAAACGGTTACCGCCACAATGGGTGTGGTATTGTCCTGGTGGAGTATTACATGTAAGCCATTCTCAAGATCATACTCGGTAAATTCAATTTTTTTCGCCTGACCTGAACTTGCAGCAACAACGAAAAGAATTAGTAACAGGGTGATTAAGATTTTTTGCATAACTGGGTTTTTTGAGAATGTTAAAATACAATTTGAAATGGTTAGTCGCACGTCAAAAACAGAAATTACTGCTAACGGCAAATGATTATTGAATAATTAGCCGATGATCGCACCCAATCGGTACATTGATAATTGATTCATTGAATCGGCTAATCAACACATCCGCTAATGTCGTATACCTAAAACTACGTGATTAAATCGGACAAAACCTTTACCGCCTGGGCGGGAGCAAGCCGCGGACCGAACTGAGAAACAATTCTGGAAGATGCCAGCGACGCAAGTTTTCCGGCCTCCGCAAAACTATGGTTGTTGGTAACTCCATAAAGAAAAGCTCCGGCAAACATATCACCCGCGCCATTTGAATCAACAGCCCTTACTTTATAAGGTTCAATCTGAATAAATGTATCGCCGTCATATATCAAAGCACCATTGGCACCCAACGTAATGGCAAACCGTCTGGCAACTTGTTTGAGTTTTTCTCTTGCCACACTCATGTCATCCGTACCACACAATGTCAATGCTTCTTCCTCGTTGCAAAACAACAGGTCTACACTGGCACCAATTACTTCATCGAGTTGCTTTGAGAAGTAACGCACCATGTTGGGATCAGAAAGTGTTAACGATGTTAATACTTTATTTCTTTCTGCAATTTTCTTTGCCTCCTTCATCGCCTCCAGTCCCTTGGGACTCGCCACCAAATATCCCTCAAGGTAAATGTAAGCCGAACTCTTAATTGCCTCTTCATCGATATGCTCAGGTGCGAAAAAAGAACTTACTCCTAAAAAAGTATTCATGGTACGGTCAGCATCGGGTGTGGTCATTACAAGACACTTGCCCGTGATGCCTTCTGGTAGACTTTCATACCTGAGATTTGTCTCAACACCATTTCGCTTAAGATCCTCCAGGAAGAATCTTCCAAGGTCATCTTTCGCTACAAGGCATGAGTAAAAACTTTTTCCGCCAAACTGATTTACAGCGATAACTGTATTGCCGGCAGATCCCCCACAAGCCATCTTACTTTTCTTCATGTCAATAACTTTCATCAAGAGATGCTGGCGTTTTTCATCAACAAGGGTCATTACTCCTTTTTCTATTTCATTCTTTTGAAAGAAATCGTTATCGACCTCGGTAACTATATCAACCAAAGCATTGCCAAGGCCATACACGTCGTATTTTTTTGTCATAAGATTAGCTGCGAATGTGTGGTTTAAGAATTGAGATAAATTATCATTGTTGTCCGACTAAAATGTAGTCTTCGTTTCAATCCCTTGATTTTCTTGATGTTTCTTTATCTGGCCTCACTCCTACCTCTCTCCGAAGGAGAGAGACTATGGAATCAAGAAAATCAAGGGATTACGTAGGTGTTCGTTTTTTTAGTCGGACATTCGTGATAAATTATCTGCAAGGATACAGAAAGAAATAAATCAATAGGCAGTACTGCTTAATTTTTTTGAGTTATTGTTTTGGCTTCAACTCCAATGTCATTTTGTATTTTCGGGGACGATCAGGATAATCGGTAATGAACCCATCGGCGCCCATTGCTTTAATGGAAAGCATATCTGAATCTTCATTGACAGTCCATGGAATGACACGAATCCTCTTGTTATGTAAATAAGTCACCTTCTGTTTGTTTAGCAATTTGTAATACGGACTGTAAACCGAAGGATTAAATCCCAGCGATTTTAAATTTGAATCGATTGATCGTGTATTTTCAACCAGCGCAGCAAGTCGCACTTGAGGATACTTTTTATGCCAGTACTTTAAAATTCTGAAATCGAATGATTGGATAACTATTCTTTGCATTGGAAGGTATTGATCGAGAAGTTCGTAAACCATATCTGAAAATTTTTCAGGATCAGGATGAAATTTATTATCCCCTTCCGGCGAACTTTTAATTTCAATATTATAATCTACTTCATATCGTGAAAAACTCTTGATGTGATCTTCAATTGCCACGATCACATCCTGTAAAAGAGGTTTGCTGACGGCCATCTTTTCCTGTTGTGGAAATTTAGGATTCCTCTTTGATCCGCAATCGAACTGTTGTACTTCAGCATAGGTCATCTGATAGATATTGAATTTCTTCTCATTCTTTTCTTCAATTTCTTTTCCATTCATATCGAGACAAATTTCGGATGCCATCCACGGCTCGTGGGAGACTACCAGTTGACCATCTTTGGTAACGGCAAGATCCATCTCTACCGTGGTCACGCCATTGTCCAGGGCAACAAGAAAAGCCGGAATGGTATTTTCCGGTTTCAAGCCCCGTGCGCCCCGGTGTCCCTGTACATCAAATTTTGGTATGTATTGTCCTGTGGCCATTCCGGTAATGAGTAGTAGCGGCAAGATTATTCCTTTCAGTTTCACTCCATTCATGCCAGCGAATATAAGGTCGCTTTCGTTGAAATGGAAAACAACAGAATAATTCTTGTAGTGCGTTATTGATAATTCCGATATTTAGGGGATGTTCAGTAACCGAAAGATTATTCTTGCTATCATTTTATTAACTGCTATAAGCATCACGGCGTATGTGCTGTTGGTCGTGATACCTCGTCAATTCGCAGAGCAAAGTTATGAAGGGGCTAAACAAATTGGGAAAGATTTGAGGGAACTGTTTCAGTTTACTCCGCAAATAAAAGTGAACAACACCATTGTGGTTCAACAACAGACCAACATTTTAGAATTGGCCACTCTGTCACAGAAATTTCGACATACCTATAAATGGAAAAACACCTGGATGGGGAGCACTAAAGAAATAGAAGTATCCGGTACGTTCGATGCAAAAGCTGGTTTTGATCTCAACGAAAAATTTGACATCACCATTGAAAAGAAAAAAGCCATTGTGGTTTTTCCCAAGCCGAAAGTTCTTTCTGTTGAATCAATGGGCGACATGCAATTCAGGGATGAAAATGGTATTTGGAACTGGGTGTATGAAGAAGATCGTGCAAAAGCTGTGAATGCATTTACTCAGGATGCGAGGCGTTACGCCAATCAGGCTCCGTTTATCAATGATGCATCAAAAAAAATGCAGGAAAAACTTTTGGAAGTATTAAAACCTCATGTCAAAGAAGTTGAGATCAGGATTGGGGAGGAGAGAATTGATGTGGAATTAGTGAATTAATTGTTTCATGAAAAAATTAAAGCTGGAAGAACTGGGTCGTATTTCTATTGAGCAATTCAAAGAAGCTGATAAACTTCCCATTACAATTCTCCTGGATAATGTTCGCAGCCTGCACAATGTAGGTTCAGCTTTTCGAACTGCTGATGCTTTTAGAATGGAAAAAATAATTCTCACCGGAATAACAGGAACTCCGCCACATCGTGAAATTCATAAAACAGCCCTAGGGGCCACAGAATCCGTAACGTGGGAGTACATTGAAAAACCTGAAGAGGCTGTGATCATGCTAAAAGAAAATGGTTATACTATTATTATAGTCGAGCAAACATCGGAGAGCACAAAGCTCCATGATTTCATTCCTGATCCGGAGAAAAAATATTGCCTTGTTTTTGGTAATGAAGTGCATGGGGTGAGCGAACAGGTAATTTCCCATGCGGATGTTGCTCTTGAGGTTCCTCAGTCCGGAACGAAGCATTCACTTAACATTTCGGTTTGCCTGGGAATTGTGATGTGGGAATTTTTTAAAAAGCTTTCTAATTGATTTCGCCACAAAGGCACAAAATAGTGTGCATTTCTTCGTGTCTTTGTGACTTAGTGGCTAAACAACTTCTCGTCAGATTCCTTCCCTCAACCATGATTAATTTGCACCTTTGCAATCCGTAAAGAAGATTCAACAAAATTAATGTCTGACCGCTACAATCAACGGGGAGTTTCTGCATCCAAGGAGGATGTTCACAAGGCCATTAGCAAAATAGATAAGGGACTGTTTCCAAAAGCATTCTGCAAAGTGGTTGAAGATTTTATGGGCAATGATCCTTCTTACTGCAACATCATGCATGCAGATGGCGCAGGAACGAAATCTTCACTCGCCTACATTTACTGGCGAGAAACCGGCGACCTTTCGGTGTGGAAAGGAATTGCGCAAGATGCAATCATCATGAACATTGATGATTTACTTTGTGTGGGCGCCACTGAAAATATTCTTCTCTCCTCCACTATTGGCCGCAACAAAAACAAAATTCCGGGTGAGGTAATTGCCGCTATAGTTAATGGAACGGAAGAAGTACTTGAAATGCTCCGTCATCATGGACTGTCCATTATCAGCACAGGTGGTGAGACAGCAGACCTTGGCGATTTAGTAAAAACGATTGTGGTTGATAGCACAGTGATCGCACGCATGAGGCGAAAAGATATTATCGATAACAAAAACATTAAGGCGGGTGATGTTATTGTTGGGCTGACATCATTTGGCAAGGCGTCCTATGAAGATGCTTACAATGGAGGAATGGGCAGTAACGGGCTTACTTCTGCACGGCATGATGTTTTTCACAAAACATATGCTGTCCAATACGCCGAGTCATATGATCAAAGTGTTCCGGAAAATTTAGTTTACTCAGGTAGATACAAAGTTACTGATTCCGTTCCGGGATTGGATGTTAATGTTGGCAAGTTGGTTTTATCGCCAACACGAACCTATGCACCTGTAATAACGGAGGTGCTAAAAGAGCTAAGACAACATATTCACGGAATGGTCCATTGCAGTGGCGGGGCACAAACTAAGGTGCTACACTTTATTGATAATCTTCACGTGATAAAAAATGATCTTTTTGAAATTCCGCCGCTCTTTAAAATTATTCAGGAAGAAAGCGGAACGGACTGGAAAGAAATGTACAAGGTTTTTAACATGGGCCACCGTATGGAACTCTATGTAGACGAGAGGTATGCCCCGCAGATCATTTCTATCTCCAAATCATTTAATGTTGATGCAAAAATTATTGGACATGTTGAAGCATCCGACAATAAACAAGTTACCGTAAACAGCCCTTTCGGAACGTTTTCTTATCAATAAGCTTCTTACCACAGTTCTAGTATATGCTATTATCTCTTATTTCTTTTATCAACTGGAATGTTAATCCTGATATTTTTACCATCCCCGGTATTGATTTACCTATCCGCTGGTACGGACTTTCATGGGCGTTGGGCCTCATTCTTGCCCAGCAAATCATGTATTACATCTTCAAAATTGAAAACCGACCCGGCAAAGATGTTGATACACTAACCCTATATATTGTTATTGCCACCTTGCTTGGTGCACGGTTTGGTCATTTCCTTTTCTATGACCCATCCGTATTCATCACAGACCCACTGGAAATTATTCTTCCTCCTTACTCTGGTCTTGCAAGTCACGGTGCGGCTGCGGGCATTTTGCTTGGGCTTTATTTCTTCTGTCGCAAGCTTAAGTACAATTATTTGTGGATGGTCGATCGCCTTGTGATTGTAGTTTGTATAGTAGGGGGTTTCATCCGGCTTGGCAATCTGATGAACTCAGAAATTCTTGGAAAACCTGCCGATGTTCCGTGGGCCTTTATTTTTCAGTTGGTAGATAATACACCGAGGCACCCAGCCCAGTTATATGAAGCCATATACTGTTTCATTTTATTTGCCATTCTCTTTTACATCTGGAAATTCAAACGCGATCAGGTAGGCAATGGCTTTATCTTCGGAGTATTCCTTATCGTTCTGTGGTCTTTGCGATTTATTGATGAATTCTTCAAAGAAGCCCAGGTACCCTTCGAAGAAAACTTAACGTTAAACATGGGGCAAATACTTAGTATTCCCCTGGTGCTTGCAGGTGTTGTTATACTGATACGAGCGAGAAAGAAAGGCTCTGCCCTGACAACTAAAGCCGATTAACTTTTAACCTTTAACTATTAACCTTCCCTAGACTACCTTCTTCCGAATGAGTTTTGCATAGGTGCGGCTCACCGGAAAGCTTTTTCCGTTTTGCATCTTCACCACCATACCACCGTTAAAGTGTTTTTCAATTTCCTTCAACGAGTTAAGGTTGATAATCGTACTGCGATGCACGCGGATAAACGTTTCGGGATTAAGAATTTCTTCGAGCTTTCCAATACCTGACGAACTTACGAACTGATCGTTTTTGGTCGTGAGGATTGTGTAGTCACCGGAAGCTTCCAGGTAAACAATCTCTTCAACGGGAAGATTAAGAAGCTTTTCAGATTTTTGGACAAAGATATGCGAGTCGTAAGACGTTTTATTTTCGGTCTTCAGGTTCCGCAGAAGTTCACCCACATTGTTCTGCTCCAGTTTCATCCGGTTAATGGCACGTTCAACACCAAGTTTGAAGCGCTCCTGATCTAAAGGTTTCAGAATGTAATCAACAGCATTTTTTTCAAAAGCCTTAATGGCATATTGATCGTAGGCCGTGCAAAAAATTACATACGGATCATGAACAATATCTTCCAGCACATCAAAGCCCGTCATGCCGGGCATTTGTACATCCAAAAAAATGAGATCAGGTTTGAGCTTGTCAATTTTTTCAACGGCTTCTTTCCCTTTGGAGCATTCACCGATAACCTGGATCTGCGGCATCTGTTGAAGGTACTCCAGCAAAAGATCACGCGCTAATTTTTCATCGTCAACTACGACACAAGTAATGTTCATACAGCTTTACTTTTAAATTCACTAACACTTGCCGGTTGCAGGACTTGCTCCTCAAATGGAATAAAGAAGCTAACTGAATAGCCATATTCATTTGAGCGAATACGCAAGCCGGAACCCGGGCCAAAAATATTTTTTAATCGTTCATCCGTGTTTTTCATGCCAACGCCGCTGGAGCTTCCATCCATAACTTTGGTAGCGTTTGAGCCCAATCCGTCGTCTTTAACTTCAAAGAAAATCATATTATTGAAACGCTTCACGGTTAAAATAATAGTACCACCGTCGTCCTTTGGAGCTATGCCATACTTCACAGAGTTCTCCACCAAGGGTTGTAAAATCATTGGTGGAATCATAACACCTAAACAAGAGAAGTCGACCTGTTTTATAAACTGCAGCCGGTCTCCAAACCGCACTTGCTGGATGCGAATATAGCTATCAATAAAATCAAGTTCATGAATTAATTTCACCATGTGGTCACTATGTGAATCCAGGGCATACCGAAAAATATCAGATAATTGTGTGATCACCTTCCGTGCCTGCTCCTTACTTGATCCAATTAGTGTATTAATAGAGTTAAGTGTATTAAATAAAAAGTGAGGATTAATTTGAGACTTAAGTAAGGATATTTGCATTTCCCGATTTTTGATAGCCAGCTCGCCTTTTTCCTGCACCTGGTTCTGTAAGCCCTGAAAATAGCGTATTACATAATAAACACCTATAGAAATAATATATTGATCGTGAAAGTGAAGTCCCTTCCATTTCAACAAGCCGAGCAAATGGTCTTTCCAGTTGTCAACATGATCAAAGCCCTCTACATAATCCTCAAGGTAATAGGATAATGAACCCATAATAAAAAAATGAGTCATCACACCAATAAAATGACCGGCTACTTGTATGTAAACATTAAATTTAAATAGCCAATTGGCGTACAGTAATATAAGAATGATAAGGAGGCACAACATCTCGTACAGAGACAGCGCATTCCAAAAGATGTAGGTATAGTGGTTTTCGAATCGCCATTCTAAAAAAGTACCTACGGCAAAGTTAATGGCATACCAAAGGCAAAGAATGAAGTATGCCCGTTTCCACACCTTCGGTATGTTTTCTAAAAAATTCATTCCCGTAAATTGACTAATAAAGTTACGTATTGGAAAACCAAAACCCGAATAATTCGACCATTAAGCGATAATTATGTAAAAAGAGTGAATAACATACTTTGAATTTGAAAGACGACAACCATTTGCCAACTTGGTAGCTTATGCAAGTAGTCATGCGGGTATTATTGGCTTTTATGCTTTGCCTTGTCTGGCTTTCTCCCCTAGCACAAACTATTACTATATCCGGTAAAGTTACCGACCGAACCGGAGGGGAATCATTGCCCTACGCATCAATAGGTATTAAGGGTAAGCCCATCAATTCAATCACCAACCTTCAGGGTGAATTTGATTTCCATTTACCGAACGAATACCGTAACGAAATTTTGGTCATCAGCATGCTGGGCTATACAAACTTTGAGGCCCCCGTCTGGTCACTTATTTCCCATGAACCACAACTTATTTTGATGGACAGGGTTTCAAAGATGCTTGATGAAGTGGTGGTTGCCGATTCCCTTACCGGGGCAGATATCTTTCACATAGCGCTTTCCAAAATAAATGATAATTACCCCATGCGGCCGTTTATGCTTGAAGGATTTTATCGCGATGTAAAGAAGGTTGGCGGAACCTATATTTCATTGCTGGAAGCTGCGGTTGAAATATTTGATGAAAATTACAAGGAGCCAAGAAATAAGTTTAAGCTAAGAGAAAGGGTAAAACTTATTGAGGTAAGACAAAGCCTGGGTTATGAGAATCGCTTTACAGCTTACTTCGATCAGGACAACCTTCTTGAAGACCTTCTCCTTCAAAATGACATACGGTACCATTATTTGAACTCTGCGTCAGACTTCATTCAAAAAATTGTTCGTGAAAAGAATTCCTATTATGATGGTCATCGCATTTACGTTTTATCATACAAGGATATATTTTCATTAAAGCTTTTTGTTGATACAGATGATTATTCCATTATTCATCTTGAGTATGAAAGCGGGCCTACAGACGAAGTGATTGAAACACGCAAGGGAATGTACAGTAAATTCGATGGGCTTAAAAAAGTCATTGATTTTAAGAAGTACAAGAACAGAATGTACCTGAACTTCATGCGTGTGACGTCTAAATTAAACTGGTATGATGCTTCAACACATAAGCTTAATTTTGAAACGGAATTACATCAACAACTTTTTATCAATGAAGTGAAACCTTTTACCAGTAAAAGAATCGGATCGACTGAGAAAATGAAGAACTACGGACTTCAGTATCAGGATAGGCCCTACAATAAAAAGTTCTGGGATAGCTACAACGTTATTAAAGACACACCACTCGATAAGGCAGTTTTGGTCGATCTGGAAAAGTTAGCACCGTTGGATAAGCAATTCGAAAACTAAAATCCTGACTCCCTGAAAAAGGGTATTCTGGTGAACTCATAAACCTATTCTCTTCTAAATATTCTACCGCGAAAACGAGTGTATTTGTCTCGGCATCCTTAAAGCTTTGCCTGAAAAAATGTTTTTGCTCAAAGTTATCGTTAACCGATTGATATTAACTATATTAGTTTAAGTATCCTCTCCCCGCTATACCTACCTAACCAAATGATTGCTGCTAACAACATTCAAAACATCTTCCTTGATGAAGTGAAGAAGAGGATACCTCCTAATATATCCTTCGCTGATGATCTCGCGGAAATACTAAACATAAGCCGGGATAGTGCCTACCGGAGAATCAGGGGAGAAACAATATTATCCCTGGATGAAGTCAAGTTGATTTGCAATCGCTATGCGGTCTCTTTAGATTCTCTGCTTTCCCCCAACTCAAATACAGTTACCTTTCGTTATCAAAGTGTAGACTATAAAAATTTTGGATTTGAAGCGTGGTTTAAATCAATTATGGCAAACCTGGAAATGATTCATGCCTCTCCGGAAAAAGAATTGGTTTATTCGGCGAAAGATGTTCCAATTTTCTATCATTTTGATTTTCCTGAGCTCACTGCCTTTAAGATTTACTTTTGGATCAAAACTGTTTTAGGAGCGAGCTTCGAAAACGAAAAATTCAGGCCAGACCTTGTTTCCAATGAACTTCTTACTCTGGCAAAAAGAATTTGGCATAAGTATGCCTTACTTCCCTCAACAGAGTTGTGGAGTGATGAAACGATTAATATTACTCTAAGACAAATTGAATTCACTTACGATTGTGGTTTTTTTGTAAAACCTGATGATGCCCGAAATCTTGTTGATCAGTTTTCAACCATGTTAAACAATATTCGAAAATGGGCAGCGGCCGGCGTTAAAAATTCTACGGGTGAAAAATTCAGCTTATACAAAAATGAAATTCTCATTGCTGACAATACCATCTTCTTCAAAATGGGAAGTAATCGAATTGTTTTCCTTACTCAAAATACGCTTCAATATATAGCAACATCGCAGGATAATTTTTGCAAACAAACAGAGAGCTCCCTCAATAACCTGCTGAATAAAGCCGTTCTTATTAGTACAACCGGCGAAAAAGAAAGAAACAAATTTTTTAATGCAATGGATGAAAAGGTCAATGCCTTGAAACGCAAAATACAATAACTCCCAACCGCTATAAACAAAAAGCCCGCTGTATGTGGCGGGCTTTATTTTGACTTGCAATAATTTACTTTAGTTTAGACAGAGTTTCCTTTATCTGTGTTAACGCTGCAATCAGATCCTTTTCGGAGGCGGCATATGACAATCGTATACAAGCGGGATCACCAAAAGCATCGCCCGGAACTAACGATACATGTGCATGTTCCAGCATATACATGCAGAAGTCATCTGCATTCTTAATTGTTGTCTTGCCGTCTGACTTCCCAAAGTAATGGCTTACATCAGGGAAAAAATAGAATGCACCTTCGGGGTAATTCGATTTTACACCCGGTATCTCTTTCAATAAATTATAAACGATGTCTCTTCTCTTTCTATATTCTTCAACCATCTTCTCCGTCGGTTTTATATCGCCGGTTATTGCTGCGAGGGCCGCACGCTGGGCGATAGAACAATTTGCTGACGTAATCTGACCCTGAACTTTATTGCAACCATCTGCAATCCATTTTGGAGCAGCAATGTATCCAACTCGCCAGCCCGTCATGGCAAAACCCTTTGCAAATCCATTCACCGTAATAGTTCGGTCGAACATTCCGGGAAAGGATGCAATGCTAACTTGTTCACCCGTAAAGTTAATGTGCTCGTAAATTTCATCTGCAATTACCAGAATATTCGGGTGCTGAAGCACAACATTGGCAATTGCTTCCAATTCCTTTTTGGAAAAAACAGACCCTGTCGGATTGCAAGGAGAAGAAAAGATTATTGCTTTTGTCTTTGAAGTAATAGCTCCTTCCAACTGTTCCGCTGTCACCTTAAAATCATTTTCCAAAGTACCCTTTATCATCACAGGAGTACCTTCAGCCAGCCTTACCAGTGCATCATAGCTCACCCAGTATGGAGAAAACACAATCACTTCGTCTCCGGGGTTTATCAATGCAATCATGGCATTTGCAATAGACTGCTTTGCACCATTTGACACCACAATATTTTCCGCCTTATAAGGAACGTTGTTTTCTTTCTGATACTTTGCTGCCAATGCTTCGCGCAGATCCTGGTAGCCGGCAACAGGAGGGTAAGCAAAATATTTGCCTTCATCAATTGCATTTTTCGCTGCTTCACAAATATGCTGGGGAGTTTTGAAATCCGGTTCACCGAGGCTTAGTCCTATAACATTGATACCGCGGCTTTTAAATTCACGAGCCTTTTGTGCCATTGCCAGTGTAGCTGATTCTTCAATGGCCTCAAGACGGTTAGATAATCGATTCATAATTTTTTAATAGAAAGCGTGCAAAGAAAATAATTTAATTCCGAAGACGGAAATAAATTAATTGGCCAATTAACCTATGTGCAGATGTATCGATTAAAATTGGCACATTGATAATTGATTAATTGAAAAGTGTTCTGCCGGTAATGCTGCGGCCCAGGGTAATTTCGTCTGCGTATTCAAGATCGCCGCCAACAGGAATTCCACGCGCTATTACACTTACTTTTACAGATAATTCTTTAATACGCTTGTTAATATAAAAGGCTGTGGTATCGCCTTCCATGGTAGGACTTAACGCAAGTATCACTTCTCGTATCACGGTTTGACCATGATTGAGTTTATTCACCAATGATTCGACCTTAATGTCAGACGGGCCAATGCCATTGATAGGCGATATCACACCTCCCAGTACATGATACAATCCATTGTATTGTGCTGTATTCTCAATGGCCATGACATCCTTTGCATCTTCAACAACACACAGTAAACTCTGGTCGCGCCTTTGGCTATTACAGATCGCGCACAATTCCGTATCAGAAATATTATGGCAGGATGTACAAAAGCGAATGTTTGTGCGCAGCTTAGTTAGCGCATCGGTTAAGGAAAAAGTACTCTCCTCCCTCTCCTTGATAAGATGCAACACAAGACGTAAAGCAGTCTTCTTTCCAATTCCAGGAAGTTTTGAAATTTGATTAACAGCCTCCTCGATTAGTTTTGAAGAAAAGTCCACAGCGCTAAGGATTATCTTTTGAAATGCTCACAGAATGCGGGCGTCAATTCCAACTTCGCAGATAGCCTCCCGCATGGGTTTTAAATAATCAAATGATCCTGTTTTCACAGCGCACTTGCCTTTGTAGTGGATGATCATTGTACATTGCTCAGCTTGTTCTGTGCTATGCTTACAAACACGAATCAACGTTTCAATTACATGTGCAAAGGTGTTTACATCATCATTGAAAACAACCAGGTCCATAACATCAGTTGTTTCAACGGCCTCTACCACATCAACTAATACCTCTTCCTGATATGCTGTTCCCATAACATTACGACGCTTTCGAAAAATCAGAAAGCAAAGTTAAGGATTATCCCGGCATTTACGGCAAGGCAATATTTGGATTTAGTGTGATAATCCTAATCTTTGTGTTTTAACAACATTTTTGGAATGTCATCAAGCCTGGTGCTCTACATCCTCATAGGATATTTTCTTATACTTTTAACCATTGCCTATTTCACATCACGAAAAGCAGATACCCATACTTTCTTCACAGCTAATCGTCAATCACCCTGGTATCTTGTTGCTTTCGGAATGATTGGCTCCTCTATTTCCGGCGTCACGTTTATTTCTGTTCCCGGTAGCGTAGGCAAAATCGGTTTCGGATATTTCCAGGTTGTACTGGGTTATTGGGTAGGATACATGGTAATTATTCTTATCCTTCTCCCTTTGTATTACCGTCTTAATCTTGTATCGATCTATACCTATCTTGAGCATCGTTTTAGTTTTTGGTCCTATAAAACAGGCGCCTCCTTTTTTATTGTGTCAAGAACCATCGGCTCTTCTCTGCGATTGTACCTTGCAGCCAACGTCCTGGATCTTTTTTTATTTAAGGCATGGGGAGTGCCATTCTTCGTCACTGTTGCTATTACCATCTTTCTTATTTGGATTTATACATTTCGGGGAGGAATAAAAACTATTGTGTGGACGGATTCATTTCAAACTTTTTTTCTCATTCTCGCTGTGTGCATTAGCGTTTATCACATTTCTGATGAACTCGGTCTATCGTTTGATAATTTGTTTTCTAATATCCATGAAGGAGGACTTGGTAAAATTTTTTACACCGAAGATGTTAACTCACCACTGTTTTTCGTAAAGCAGTTTTTAGGCGGCGCTTTCATTACCATTACTATGACAGGGCTTGACCAGGAGATCATGCAAAAAAATCTCACCTGTAAAAATATTGGTGATGCGCAGAAAAATATGTTTTGGTTTAGTCTGCTTCTTGTTGTTGTAAATGCATTGTTCTTAGTTTTAGGAGCATTGCTTTACCTGTATGCAGGTGAGAAGGGAGTTGCTATTCCTACAGCTACCGATGACCTTTACCCTCAGCTTGCGCTGAATCATTTAGGCCTTATCACCGGAATCTTTTTTTTGCTCGGCATTACAGCTTCAACATACGCCAGTTCAGATTCGGCGCTTACGGGATTAACAACTTCGTTTTGCTACGACTTCCTGAATTTTAAAAACCGACCGGAAGTACAACGTAAAAGACTTAAGCTCATAGTACATATCGGGTTCTCCGTTATGTTCCTGATTGTAATATTAATCTTCAGGAAAATTAATGAACGATCTGTTATTGATGCTGTTCTAAGTATCGCGGGTTACACCTATGGGCCTTTGCTTGGACTCTTTGCTTTTGGTATTCTGACAAAACGACAAGTAACGGATAAGTTCGTCCCCCTGGTTTGTATTCTTTCACCCGCTATTTCTTATTTGTTAAGTCTTAATTCAAAACGATTTTTAGGTGGGTATGAATTCGGCTATGAGATTGTTCTTGTCAATGGTATCATCACATTTCTTGGGTTATTTT
This sequence comes from uncultured Roseivirgaceae bacterium, assembly GCA_964521255.1. Lineage (GTDB taxonomy): Bacteria > Bacteroidota > Bacteroidia > Cytophagales > Cyclobacteriaceae > ZC4RG29. Next base: position 20,853 of record CAZFRM010000030.1, on the reverse strand, counting down.
TAATTTCAAGGAAGAATGAGGATAAAAAGATAAATCCTTAAAAAAGGAAAAGGCCGTTCCTCTTTTCGTGAAACGACCTGAACCCGATTAAAACCAACCCCACTATTTTTGAAATCTTTATTTCTTTTTGAAATTGAACTCTTTCATCTTGTCACCTTTGCTGACTTTAATGGTGTAATCCCCAAAAGATGCATCCTTAAAATCGATGAACATTTTTCTTTTCTGCGTGATCTGCGTGGTGAGTAATTCGCCTGATGCTGAATAGATTTGAACTTTTGCACCTACAAGATCTTTTCCGGTTTTTACAACAAACAGATCTTGATTTCCTCCGCCTAAAATTTTCCATTGGTCATCGCTAGGCCCTGCCATTACTGCGGAACCAGATAATAACAGGACCGTTGCTACAAAAAATGTCTTAAGGTTACCCATAAAACTGACCATTTGCATCACCTTATACCAATGCCGTGCCACAGATACAACCTTTGAAATTGAGCTATTTTCGCGTTTGACCCACTAAGGATTTTCCAAGTTTGGGAGAGATAATTCTCGGAATGGCTTGCCTTAAAGCAATTCTTCTGATGGATTCCAGAACACGTCGTTAAAGTGCTGAATTTTATCCTTAAGTATCTTATGCCCTTCTTTCTCAAGAAGGCGCTGCATAGTCCTGGCACCTTTAAAATGATGTTTTCCGGTGAGCAGCCCCTGACTGTTAACAACCCGGTGAGCTGGCACATTGGCAGGACAGCCATTCATTGCCCAACCTACCATCCGCGCACTCATGCGCGTGCCAAGGTAGTGTGCAATTGCACCATAGCTGGTAACTCGCCCACGCGGTATTAATTTTGCAACCTCATATACATCATTAAAGAAGTTGTTATCGGTCTTTTTCTTACCTGGCATATCCCAAAGAAATATCTTGTTTAAATTTACCGTTTCAAAAGTTGAAATATTAACGGATTAGATGGTGATTAGAAGGTTTGCTTATTTTTTTCTCTTGTTGGCTCATTTTAAATCTTACGCACAGCAATCTCCCGAACTAGTTTTTTCAGATTCATCAGGTTGGAATATTCTTTATGAAAACGAGGTGAATTCCTTTCAGGTAAAAACTAATCCTTATTCTCCCGCTTTCTTCACCATTGAAGGAGCAACCGACCTTGGTATTCAATTCGATACACTTGGAAATTTTTATTGGAAACCATCGTTCAACCTGGTTGATCGGGTAGAACTCACTAAAGATTTTAGCGTCATTTTCCAGGCGACATTGCCCACTGGTGAGCGGATTCGAAAACCGGTAACATTTACTGTTAATCATGTGAATCGGCCGCCTGTTGTTGAGGAGTTACCTTTGTTTTATGTAAGGCAGTCATCTGCCAATAATTACCAGATACCAAGCGAATCTGTTTACGATCCCGACGGTGATCCGATTGTTGTCAGGTCCATTCCCTCACAAATGCCAGAAGGGGCGACCCTATCTTCCAATGGCCAGTTTAGTTGGACGCCCTCACGAAGCCAGTTTTACTCACTGCGCTCAAATCCTTTGATCGTTGAATTTATCGTTCAGGATCAGCCCGACAAACTGGAAACCAAAGGCAAGTTGAGAATTCAACAGACGCAACAAGATCTGCCACCTGAAATTTTGATTGTCCCGGGCGACAGCATTTTCAAAATAAAGGAAGATGAAACCATCAATCTTAAGATCTATGTTTCTGATCCCAATGGAGACGACAATGTTAAAAATGTAATGTTCGTTTCTAATGATCGGCGTGTACCTGCTTCTTCATTGAAAGAAAACACTCCACTTCAGTATGAATTCACGTGGACACCAGGCTACAGCTTTGTTGAAGAAGTTAAGAAGTCATTACTTGTCGATATCACTTTCTACGTTCTTGATAAATCCAATAACCGAACACAACGCAAAGTGATGATGCAGGTGATAGATGCTGAGAATCTTATCGAAAAGGATGCGCATCAATTTCAAAAATATCGCAACAGCCTTATCTCGGCTTTGCTTCTGGTGGATCAGTTGGATGCGAATCAAAAGAAGCTTAACAATGATTACAAGAAAGCGAAGAAGGGAAAGAAAAATCGTTCTGTTTTAAATGCTTCATTGGGAGCCGTTACTGGTGTTTCACCCATTGCATTAGAGACGGAGCAAGCTAAAGTTGTTTCGGGTGTTGGCGGAACTACAGTTCTTACACTTGGTACTTTGGAGGCCACCGAAGTGATTGGCAAATCGAAGGAAGATATTCTGGAGAAAATGAAGATTGGAATTGATCTTAAAAATAAAGTTCTCTCAGCCGGGGATGAATTTGCAAGAAAGTATTCGCTGAAGTCAACACGCAGAAATCCTGAATTTGAAAAAGACATTGAGAAACTGAGATCAGCCATGAGTGATCAAAAGCTGATACTCCTCGAACTTGATGCCTATTCAAAAGGCTCTCCTGCCAAAGTAACGGACAAGGATATAAAGAGAACCTTCCTCGATTATAGTGGAGAATAAAATTGTCATTGGTCATTAGTCATTGGAAGGTTTTTCCCAATGACTACTGACTAATGACTTATTTGGACTTTTATCCTTCCCTTTTTAGCACCGAAACTACCCTAAAAACGCTTGACAAATGTCAGGCCCCAGTTTTTCGGATCGCCAAGGTGTGTAGCGCCAAAATCATAAGCATAGGCAATATACTTTTTGTCCGAGAGGTTTCGGCCCCAGAACATCACTTCAAAATCTCTTCCCGCTAATCCAATTCTCGTGTTGAGTAAATTGTAAGGTGATTGCTTAATGTTATTGGCAAGATCAAAGTATTCGGTACCAATGTGCATCCACTCACCTCTTACTACAATTTTGAGATCGCGTTTTGTTCCAAGAGAATAACTGTATTGAAGCGCTAACATGGATGTTATTTCAGGCGTAAATATTTGTTTGTTCCCTTTCAGATTTACTTCTGCTCCGTCTTGAGGAATGGTAAGCGAGGTGTATTCAGCATCAGTATATCCAACATTATAATTTATCTGTAATCCATCCAGGATATTCGCTGCCAGTTCAAGCTCAACACCTTTGCTTGTAAGCTCTCCCGCATTTTTTGTAACCGTAATAGCTTGAGGCAAAATTAATGTTGGCACTTGCGCATCGTTCACATTAATATAGAATGCAGCGAAATTGACCTGAAGTTTTCGATCATAAAAAACATTCTTTATTCCTACCTCAAAGTTATTACTGTACTCCGGCTTGTAAGCATATAACGCTCCCTGAGAAGGATCAGGTGACAACTGAGTAAACCCTCCTGCCCTGAACCCTTTGCTGTACGTACCATAAATGTTATTGTTTTCCGTGAGATGAAAAGCAACATTGATCTTTGGTGAGAAAGCATTGAATGATGTTGTTGCCGATGTATCCGGTTGGATTGGAGCGACAGGGTCGGGCACTCCATCAAAATAAAAATCACTCAAGGCTTGCTGTTTTTTGTGTTCATAGTCATAGCGTGCCCCTACCGTTATATCAAGCTTTTCAGGAACTATAGAGAGAGTCGCCTGCCCATAGACAGCAATGCCTGTGCTCTTTCCAGTTGATGTATTCAAAATAGAACTGAATGGAATAGCATCAGGATCAATGAATGCCGCATCTTCTCCGAAATGGGTTGCCTGTTTCACGGGATTATTTTGGTGATAGAAATATGTTCCCGCAGTCCATTTAATATTTGACGTGCTATTGGCTGCTGACGAAAATTTTAGTTCCTCTGTAAATACTTTTACTTTATTCCAATCCTTTCCATAATCATTAATAATAGTTACGCCATCGATGGGAGAGAAGTCGCCATCAATGGGTTGCTTGTATTGACGGAAATTGGTTTGATAAGTAGTTAGTGAAGTGAAATTAAAAGTTGAACCTGAATAACCCGCTGTGAACGATCCATTGATTGTATTATCCGCCAGATCGGAAATAGCATTTTGATTTACAGTGTATGGATCATTGAATGCATCATCAACGGTGCCTGATAACGGGAAGGCTCCTTTATTACGATTGTTTTGATGTTTAAAATTCAACGTTAAAGCCCACCTGGAACTGGCGAGGTAAGTAAGATAATAATTACCCGTGTAGCTATACTTTTTATCAAAGTCAGAATTATCATACAAGTTGGTATAAAATCCACTGGTGTAATCGTAAACACCCGAGACACCGAGGAAAAGTTTATTTGAAACCAGGGGTGTGCGAAAACCAAAACCATACCGCTGTTGGCCATAATTACCTATACTGACTTCCGCAAAACCAGATCTCTTGTTCGTTGGTTGTTTGGTTAAAATATTAATCACACCTCCCATTGCATTCCTGCCATAGAGTGTGCCTTGTGGCCCACGCAAAACTTCAATACGTTCCACATCAAATAACTGCGCGATATAAGTATCAAGGCCAAATTGATTTACACCATCAATATAGGTAGCTACTGCAGGATCATAAGAAGTTGTTGTAATTCCCCGAATGGATGTTACATTTCGATTATCACCGGAATTTGCTGAATACAAATTCGGAACAACCGCTGTTATATCCTTGCTGTTCCACATACGAAATTCACTTACTTGTCGTGAAGTAACTGCGGTAACACTATACGGAATAGTTTGAACATCACCTTCTACTTTCTCCGCAGTCACAACAACATCATCAAGTTGCATGGCAGCCTCCACCAGTTGAACAGTAATTGAATTCGATGCTGATGAAACTTGAATTGTTTCCTGAGCACTTGCATATCCCACTGCTGTAATTTCAATTACATATTTTGTGGGATTTAAGTGGAGAAGGAAATTTCCTTCCTGATCACTAAATGCCCACAGGTTTGTATTTAACACATGAATGTAAGCACCTTCAACAGGCCTGTTTTCTTTACCGACAACCTTTCCCGTAATATCTACTGCTTGTGCTAAACACACATGAGCGAGCAACACCAGCAATCCACACAAAATTCTATTCTTCATCTCTCAACTTAAGATTAACATTTTTAAATAACGGCGCAATTTATAGTACAATGGTTCTATTTAAAAACCGGAAATATGCCGGAGGAGTAATTTATTTCACCCAGGTTACTCAAAGCGCCTATCTTCGTAGTGGTTTAAATCAATTGATATGGATCGCAGAACTTTTGTTAAAAACGCTGCTCTTGCAACAGCCGCGTTGAGTGTCACAGGATCAAGTGCACTTTCAGCGGAAAGATTGGAAAACAAATTACCACGCTGGAAAGGATTTAACCTTCTTGACTTCTTTTCACCCAATCCGGTGAACAGTTCATGGCAGGGAGCAAAAGAAGAATATTTTAAATGGATGCAGGACTGGGGATTTGATTTTGTTCGGATACCCATGGCTTATCCTTCCTATTTAAATATTGATCGCGCTAAAAATATAACACCGGAGGATGTTTACAAGATTGATGAGAAGGCTGTTGATAAAATTGACGGACTTGTTTCCCTCGCTCATAAATACAATCTGCATGTAAGCCTCAATCTTCACCGCGCTCCGGGCTATTGCGTCAACGCGGGTTTTAATGAACCTTATAACCTATGGAAAGATCAGGCCGCACTCGATGCATTTTGTTTTCACTGGAACATGTGGGCAAAACGTTATAAGAATGTGTCCAGCAAAAAAATAAGTTTTGATCTTGTTAACGAACCCTCCATGCGCGAAGACATGAACGATCAGCATTCAAAGCGCAGCACCGTTCCGGGAGATGTGTATCGCAAAGTTGCTAAGGCTGCGGCTGATGCCATTCGAAAAGAAAATCCTGATCACATGGTAATTGCTGATGGAAATGATGTAGGCACAAAAGTAATTCCCGAAATTACAGACCTCAACATCGGACAAAGTTGCCGGGGTTATCATCCCGGAATTATTTCGCACTACAAGGCGCCGTGGGCATTTAAAGATGTTGACAACTTACCTGAACCAAAATGGCCCGGACAAGTTGGTGAGCAATACCTGAGCAAAAAAATGCTCGATGATTTTTATGCCCCCTGGATTGAGTTAGTTAAAAAAGGAGTAGGTGTTCACTGTGGTGAATGCGGCTGCTGGAATAAAACTCCACACGAAGTTTTCCTCGCCTGGTTCAAGGATGTGTTGGGAATTTTGAGTGAAAACAAAATCGGATTTGCCCTTTGGGAATTTTCCGGAAGTTTTGGTGTGCTGAACTCAGGAAGAGAAGATGTTAATTATGAAGACTGGCATGGTCAGAAACTTGATCGAAAACTTTTAGACCTGATGATGAAAGCGTAGAAGTCACTCCCATCTTTTGTTTCTGCTACTTGAAGATTCAGAATACCTCTCACCGAAAAAGGAGAGAGGGATTGCATTAGCAGGTCTCAGATTTATAAATTAACATGTGTCATTTGTTTTAGCGTATCCCTGAATAAATTTTCAAAACTTAACACATGCAATCAGAAACTTTTTTACATTTGTCCACATGAACACATCACAACTACATATCGTCAATAAATCAAAGGCCGTGCGCATGCGCGACATTGATTTTTTTGTCCGGGATTGTGTTATACATTAGTCGTCAACGATAAACTAATAATACGAGAGCCCGGAATAACATCTGGGCTTTTTTATTTTAATCGAAACAATGACTATACAAAATATTATATCAACCATAAACAAGGAGCTGATCAGCGCATTCGCCTTACTCGATCGTACATTCGATGAGAAAAAGGAGTTCCTGCATTTCAGTTCCGGAGGGAGAAGTGTGTTGCAGCTTTTGGATCACGTGACTACAACAAATCATAGATTACTTCTAACCATAAACGAAGCATCATCGAAAGCTCTTTCGAATGCAGAGACCGCACGAATCACCGATGAAATGAGGAATCAATATAAACTCTGCTCATCACTACCTGAAGAAACGGATTTAACTACTCACTGGACAAAGCCCGCTGAGTATGTCACGGAAAATGAATCGCTGCATCAATTACGATTCAGACTGCGCTATCAACTGGGTGAGTGTTTTGATCATCTTGATTTGCTAAAGAATGGAGAAGGCATGCTTCATGAAACAAAAGTGAACGATACCATTGGCAAGCTTGATGTATATCACTGCATTTATTTTCTTGCTTTACATACGAGGCGGCAGGCAAGACAAATAGAAAAGTTGTTTGAGGAATTTGAAGATGCGATTATTTAGCTCCCGCAGATTTCGCGGATAGGCGCAGAAAATCCAGCACTAAAATTTCTGCGTTAACCTGCCTATGCAGGCCGGTCTGCGCAATCTGCGGGAAACAAACTTCGGAGATACTACTCTGAAATTATAAAATACTTTAAGGAACATAGCAAAGCCGCTTGAGCCCTTTAGCATTTTTAATACTTTTGCACCTTCAATTTTCAATCCTGAACCAATGTCAAACCGTAAAGTTTCCCGAGCGCTCATTTCCGTTTACTATAAAGATAACCTGGAGCCCATCATTCACTTATTGGCCAGCCATAAGGTTGAGTTTGTCTCAACAGGCGGCACGCAAGAATTTATAGAGAAGCTTGGCTACGCCGTAACACCGGTTGAAAACCTTACCGGATACCCTTCCATTTTTGGAGGACGGGTTAAAACACTTCACCCTGCAATTTTTGGTGGCATTCTCTTTAGAAGAGACGATGAGGGCGATGAACGTCAGGCAAAAGAATTTGACATTAACCCTATCGACCTGGTGATTGTCGACCTTTATCCTTTTGAAGAAACCGTGGCGAAGGGAGCGGCCGAAGATGAAATTGTTGAGAAGATTGATATCGGTGGAATTTCACTTATCCGCGGAGCTGCAAAAAATTTCAAGGATGTCCTTATCGTTGCATCACGGAATGAATATGATGATCTTCTGCATCTGTTAGAAGCTAAACATTGCACATCAGATCTTATCGACAGAAAAAAATTTGCTGCCCTGGCATTTGATGCTACATCACATTACGATACTGCCATTTTCAATTATTTTAATCAATCATTCGATATTCCAAGTTTTAAAAGGAGCTATCAGCACGGACGAATTCTCCGCTATGGTGAGAACCCCCATCAACAAGGAAGATACTTTGGTGATCTGGATGGATTGTTTGAACAATTGAATGGCAAAGAATTGTCCTATAACAACCTTGTAGATGTTGATGCTGCCGTGAACCTTGTTAGTGAATTCAAAGATGAGACGGCGTTTGTCATTATCAAGCATACCAATGCATGTGGTGTAGCAACAGGCCAAAATGTTAAAGAGGCGTACCTGAAAGCTTTTCAGGCCGATACTATTTCAGCTTTCGGCGGCGTGCTGGCAACCAATAAAACGATAGACCTGGCTGCGGCCGAAGAGCTCAATAAACTCTTTTTCGAAATATTAATCGCCCCTGCTTATGATGAGGCAGCGCTTGATTTATTGAGATCGAAAAAGAACCGGATGATTTTATTGCAAAAGAAATCGCTGGCAGAAAAGAAGCAGTTCAAGAGTATTCTCAATGGCGTAATAGAACAAGACCTCGATTTGAAAACAGATGGAAAGGAGGACCTTAAACTGGTAACCAAACGTTCACCATCCTCTTTAGAGATCGATGCCTTATTATTCGCAAGCAAAATCTGCAAGCACACCAAGTCGAACACCATTATACTCGCCGTGAACGGTCAACTCATTGCCAGTGGTGTCGGCCAGACTTCCCGCGTTGACGCATTAAAGCAGGCCATTGAAAAAGCGCATGCCTTCGGCTTCGAACTGAAAGGCGCTGTGATGGCTTCCGATGCATTCTTCCCCTTTCCGGATTGTGTTGAGATCGCATGGGAGTCTGGCATTCAGGCCGTGATTCAGCCCGGTGGGTCGGTTAAGGATCAGGATTCAATCAACTTCTGCGATCAACATGACATGGCTATGGTTTTTACCGGCATCCGACATTTCAAGCACTAGGTGGAAAGGTTAGTCCTGCCTTTGCCGGCAGGCAGGCGTTAAAAGTTAAATGTTAATCGGCCAGAGAATCACTGATCACAGTTGCCAGATCACACTAATGATCTTGATATCCTTTACCTGTAGATCCATGTCACATATATGAGTTGCTCCCAATTAACGATTAACTTTTAACAATTAACTTATCACTAATTCACTTGTCGGGGAAGCTTACGAAAACTTCTGAAAAAACTTACATTTTTGAATCGCAGTTTGATTATTTGGTAAATTGGCACAATTTTGAAAAAGACCCACTACTGTAGCAGGTCTCCCCAAAGCACATTTTTTAACACTTTATTTCAACTAATAAATGGGATTTTTTGATTTCTTCTCAAGCGACATTGCCATGGACCTTGGCACTGCCAACACCCTTATTATCTACAAAGACAAAATCGTAGTTGATGAGCCCTCTATTATTGCGATCGACAAGAGTTCTAACAAAGTCTTGGCCATTGGTCGTGAAGCTATGCAAATGCATGAAAAGACGCATGAAAACATCAAGACAATACGACCTTTGAAAGAAGGCGTAATCGCCGATTTCCATGCTGCTGAAATGATGATCCGTGGTTTAATCAAAATGATCGACACCGGAAAACGCCTGTTCCCACCTTCTCACCGGATGATCATCTGTATTCCTTCCGGGATTACTGAAGTAGAGAAACGTGCTGTTCGCGATTCGGCTGAACATGCAGGAGCGAAAGAAGTATATATGATCCATGAACCCATTGCCGCCGCGATTGGTATTGGAATCGACATAGAAGCCCCTATCGGCAACATGATTGTTGATATCGGTGGGGGAACGACTGATATTGCTGTAATAGCACTTTCCGGAATTGTTTGTGATCAATCTATTCGGGTTGCCGGTGATACATTCAACCGGGATATACTGGATTATATGCGTCGCCAGCATAACCTTTTGATTGGTGAGCGCTCTGCTGAGAAAGTGAAGATTGAAGTGGGATCCGCACTGACGGAGCTGGATGACGGACCCGAAGATTATGAGATTCGTGGCCGCGATTTGATGACGGGTATTCCCAAAACCATTAAGATATCGTATTCTGAAGTAGCCTTTGCTTTAGACAAATCGGTTTCTAAACTTGAAGAGGCTGTTTTAAAAGCCCTTGAAACATCTCCTCCTGAATTATCCGCTGATATTTATGAACGTGGTATCTATCTTACAGGTGGTGGTGCTTTGCTTCGCGGATTGGATAAGCGTTTAGCTTTGAAAACAAAATTACCCATACATGTAGCGGACGATCCGTTGCGTGCCGTGGTGCGGGGTACTGGGTTGGCTTTGAAAAATATGACATCGTTCCGTGCCGTGCTGATGACCTAATTTCATGGAGAGGTTATTCATTTTCTTTTTTCAATATCGTGCCTTCTTCATCTTTTTAACACTTGAAATCTTGTGTGCCTGGCTCATCGTGTCCAGTAATCACTACCAAAGCGCTCAATTCTTTAACTCCTCAAATGCCATAGTGGCCAATCTTAATGGATTCTCTTATGGCGTGAGGGAGTATTTTTCATTGCGTGAAACGAACCTCAGTCTGTCGGAGGAAAATGCATCACTGCGTACACGACTTGAACAGCGAATGCAAATTTTGCCGGGCACTACTACCGTCATTACGGATACTGCTCTTATAAACCGTTATGAGTTTGCCAACGCAAAAGTGGTGAACAATTCCGTTAACCGTTTTACCAATTTTATTACTATCGACAAAGGTTCTAATGAAGGTATAGAAGAAGGGATGGCCGTAATAAGCAGTGGCGGAGTAGTAGGAAAAGTAAAAGCCACCTCCAGGCATTACAGCGTGGTAACTTCAATACTTAATACCGGTGTAATGGTATCGGCCATGCTGCAACGTACCGGGCATTTTGGCACCGTTCAATGGGATGGTCTTAATCCGCTGTTCGTCAACCTGAATTATATTCCCCGGCATGTGAAGCCGTTGGTTGGAGATACAATTGTGACCTCTGGTTACAATGCAATCTTTCCTCAAGACATTATTATTGGTACTATCGACAAAATAGAGTTGGGTAATGCAGCACTGTTTTATCAATTGAAGGTTCGCCTCCTGCAGGATTTTCAACAGCTCACTTATGTGGCCGTGGTAAAAAGCAATTTAAAGGACGAACAAGATTCACTTGAAACGCTGACTAAAGAAGTGTTACGATGAGCAGATTAGGGATCGGTCAAATTATTTCCTTCTTCGTTTACCTTGCGCTCCAGGTATTCGTAATGAAAAACGTTGTGCTCTTTCATACGGCCTTTTGTTTTATCTATATCGCTTTTCTCATCCTGCTTCCCGTTGAAATTAATACACTCCTATTAATGGGCATCGGATTCCTGATGGGATTCACCATTGACATTTTTTACGATTCATTAGGTATGCATGCGTCAGCCAGTGTATTGATTATGTACCTGCGGAATTATTGGTTAAATTTAAACACGCCACAAGGAGGATACGACAGCAATACCTCACCTACTTTAGCAATAAATGGAATTCAGTGGTTCGTGGTTTACGCTACACCACTTGTTTTCATACATCATACAGTATTGTTTTTTATTGAAGCAGGTGGTTTTGGAATTTTTTGGTTTACCCTGTGGAAAGTATTTGCCAGCACCTTGTTGACAATGCTTGTTATACTGATCGTTCAATTTTTATTTGCTGAAAGGAGGCGATTATGAATGAAGGCAGAAGAGAAATTATTCAACTCGTATTTGTTCTTGTAGCCGTTATCTTCCTGGCGAAGTTATTCTTTATCCAGGTTGTGGATGATATTTACAAAGAACTCGCCGACACCAACGCTATACGCAAAGATGTTCAATACCCCGTAAGAGGTCTTATCTATGACCGTAACGGGAAGCTAATCGTTTTTAATAGTCCTGAGTACGACTTGTTAATCATACTCAAGGATATGAAGCAATTAGACAGTGCGAAGTTTTGTCACGTATTCGATATAACAAAAGAAAATCTCAAAGAAAGGTTTAACCTTTTATACACGGAAATTCGCAATAGAAAAGCCTCAGAGCTACAACCGACTCCCTTTATTAAGCAATTATCAAATAAAGACTTTGCTAAAATTCAGGATCATATTGATGAGTTTCCCGGTTTTTATATCCAGGCAAGAACAACGCGGGCATACACCTCGGCAGCTTTTGCAAATGCACTGGGGTATGTAAGTGAAATCTCAAAAGCACAACTTAAAAGAGATACTTCTCAGATTTACCGACAGGGCGATTACATCGGACAAAGCGGCATTGAAAGTTATTATGAATCATACTTAAGAGGAAAGCGCGGTGTATCGTATCTTCTCCGAAATAAGGATGGTATTATCAAAGGGAAATTTAAAGACGGTAAGTATGATACACTCTCCGTTCCCGGACAAGATCTGGTTACCACTATTGATCTTGACCTTCAGGAGTATGGAGAGTTTCTGTTGAAAGGTAAATCAGGAAGTATTATTGCCATTGAACCAGCAACGGGTGAAGTATTGGCAATGGTTTCTGGCCCATCGTATGATCCTAATCTTTTAACAGGACGAGACTACAGTTCCAACTTTACATTAATCAGCAACGATACAAACAAACCGCTTTTCAATCGCCCGCTAATGGCGCAATACAGGCCAGGTTCAATTTTCAAGATCGCTCAATCCATGGTTGCTTTGCAGGAGGGGGTGATTACCCCGGAAACGCGTATTCCCTGCGTTAGAAAAGGCGCCGGTGGAATAGTAAGTTGCCATGGGTCACACACCAATGAAGATTTGCGAGGCGCAATAACGCATTCATGCAATCCATATTTTCATAATGTACTGCGTCGCATGCTGAACAAAGGAGTTTCCAATGACACGTACAAGGATACATGGATTGGGTTGGAGGAATGGAATAAACACATGAGAAGTTTCGGCTTTGGTAAACCTCTCGGTATCGACTTACCCAATGAAAAAGGGGGCCTGGTTCCAAGCCCTGCATATTATGATCGTGCTTACCGGGGACGGCCCTGGAAATTTTCAAACATCTATTCCATTGCGATTGGTGAAGGAGAAAATCTTGTAGTGCCGCTGCAGATGACCAACTTCGTTTCAATTATTGCTAACAGGGGCTTCTATTATACACCTCATTTGGTGAAATCAATCGGGAAGTCAGGTATGCCGCTTTCACGATTCACAGAAAAGCGTATTACTACCATTGACTCAGCACACTTTCGTGTTGCTGTAGACGCGATGGAAACTGTGGTAGAATCGGGAACGGGACAGTATCGTGCGAAACTAAAAGATGTTATTGTTTGTGGAAAGACAGGAACCGTTCAAAATGAACCCCTTCCTAACCATTCGGTGTTCATTGCATTTGCTCCTAAAGAAAATCCGAAGATTGCAGTAGCGGTATACGTTGAGTATGGTGGACAAGGGGCACGCGCATCAGCGTCTATCGCGAGCCTTATGATTGAGAAATATCTTTTCGGCGCAACCAAGCGTCCACAAATTGAAGAATATGTATTAAAGGGAGAATTCGGACACTGATGAGGCAGGAAAAGATAACAACAAAAATGGATTGGATCACGGTAGCGCTGTATGCCGTTATTGTGTTTTGGGGATGGCTTAATATTTTCTCCGTTACATATGATGCGAATCAATCTATTTTTGACACCTCTATCAATTCAGGAAGACAATTAATCTTTATTGCCTCAAGTGTAGTCATCATCATGGCCATCCTCATTGTTGATATGAGGTTCTATGAAACCTTTGCATGGGTTATTTACGGCTTCGTTCTTTTTTTGTGTGTAATCGTTCTTTTCTCAGGACGTGAGGTTGGAGGAAACCAGGCGTGGCTACGCATCGGTTCATTTGGCTTTCAACCTTCTGAGTTTGCCAAATTTGCCACGGCGCTTGTAGTGGCTAAATACATCGGTACGGTTGGGTTCCGCATGGACTTACTGCGGAACCAAGTGATCTTGTTCGCCATCATCCTTGGCCCAATGGCATTGATCCTCTTACAAAAAGATACCGGAACAGCGCTTGTTTTCACTTCTTTCGTCTTGGTTTTCTATCGCGAAGGAATGTCTCCTTTTCTCATCCTCATCGGAATTGGAATAGCGATCATCTTCGTCCTGACTTTGATTGTAGAGAATGAGTACATCTTATTCGCAATCATCGGCTGTGTGTGGCTTACTTTGATTCTTCTCGGCAAGAAAAAAAAGAAACGCATCACCGTAATAACGGTAGCGGCTTTAATGCTAATGGGCACAATTAAGAGTGTTGATTTTATTTTTAATAACGTACTTCAGGAGCATCACCAAAAACGTATTCGTGTACTTCTAAACCCTGATCTTGATCAGCTCGGTGTGGGGTATCACGTTTATCAGTCCAAAGTGGCTATAGGAAGCGGGGGGTTGACAGGCAAAGGCTTTCTCGATGGCAATCAAACCAAACTTAAATTTGTTCCCGAACAAAGTACAGACTTTATCTTTTGTACCATTGGTGAAGAACAAGGGTGGATAGGGAGTCTTCTTGTTATCAGTTTATTTGTGGCGTTGTTTCTTCGCGTGATCTTTCTTGCTGAGCGACAGAAAAGCAGGTTTGCAAGAGTGTATGGATATAGTGTAGCCTGTATTCTCTTTTTCCATTTTTCAATTAATATAGGAATGACCATTGGATTATTTCCTGTCATTGGTATTCCGCTACCCTTCTTCAGTTATGGAGGTTCTTCCTTGTGGAGCTTTACAATTCTGCTCTTTATCCTGCTAAAACTAGATGCGAATCGTACGCAGGTATTGCATAGAATTTAATCAAACTCAATTCCCAAATCTTTTCTCCACCAGTTCCATAAACTCATTGAACTCTTCGCTTTCGCGATCCCATTCTTCATAGTTCTTTTCAATGTAACGCATGGCGCCCTGTAAATTATCCTGCCGGTCAAGGTCATCGATAGCCTTGCTGAATAATTCAAAATCACCGTGAAATAAAACCTTGGTGAACATGAACTTCTGGTTGATGGTAAGTCCTTCTTTTATCTTCGCTATCTTTTTAAAATTGTCTGCCAATGTAGGTTTTGGTTCCTGAACATGTTTTTCATTCACCGTTGGTTTCGCGGGCGTTTGTGAAGCGACAGCAGCGGGAGTAAAATAGGGTGAGGTTTCAATTTTTGTTTCGTCCTTATTTTCAGCCGGCGGTTTCTGTTCATAAAAACGATCTATGGAAACCGGCACAACGCCTGAAAATTTTGCAAGATAACCATCGATGTCTTCGGGAGTAAAATTCACTTCTTCCAGGATGCTGTCCAACATTCCGAAGGCCTCATTACCTGAAGTTATTGTCTCATTTTTTTGCTCTAGTTTTTGAAGCAAGTGCTCCAGTGGTGGTCGGTTAATCTTCAAATATTTTAATTGTTCCCTGAATGAATCGACCGTGATCTTATCATTTTGGCCTTCGATAAGGTCAGCAAAAAAATCGTATGGATCTAAGACAAGCAGCAAGGTGTTGTAAGTTGCTTTTTTCAATAAAGGAGAAAAATGCTCGCGGCTAATGGAGATATGATTTGAGAGTGTGCTCATCAGCGTCTCCATGGCCTCTTTAACAGCTTCAACGGAGTAGTCAAAAAATGCACTGCGGTTTTTTGCGTTCTCCTCTTTCCAGGCTTTGAGCAATTCGTAAATGACAAACAAGTTAATCTGCCGCAGCTCACAGAGGTTCAAAATTTCCGGGCCAGATATTTTTGTGTTTCCTGAAAAGAAAGAATCAAGCACCTTGTCAGCGTATTCTTCACTGTACTGCGCGATCGCTTTCAGATTAATTTTTTCTTCCATAATTAGTCAAACGCTCTAATGTAGGTATTTGTATACTAGTCAACAAAGTTAAGAGTTAAAGTGATTTTTTGGACATATTTCAAATTGCTCTGCTAGCTTGTAAAAGGGGTAATGGGGAGTGAGACGAATTAGTGAAATTTCAGTAAATTGAAATTAAAGATTTTAGTATTCTTACCTGGACGCAGAAATCTGATTGTGTATAATACTTTAAAAACCTTCTATGAAATGTTACATCATACCACTCCTCTTGATGCTAACGCTGAAAATCAGTGCGCAAGATGTATTTAGAAATTCTATTCAAGTGGGTGTACTGGGAGAAGGTGGTATTTACTCTGTTAACTATGAACGGATTTTCGCAAAAGACTTTACAGGCAAAATAGGGTTGAGTTTTATTAACAAAAATCTCATCATCCCCATCTTGGCTGGTAAATACTTTGGTAAATCTCCAAACTATTTTGACTTAAGCAGCGGAATGATATTCGCGTATTATCGTGATCACTACGATGAAAATATTGAACACTACCAAATTGGAGTGTACGGAACGATGTTTATAGGCTATCGATACCAGCCCGTTCAGGAAAGATTTTTATTTCGAATTGGCTATACACCCATTTTTAATAACCATACTTTTTTTCATTGGGGAGGGATCAGTTTAGGCTACAGGTTTTAATGAATACAAACTTCCTCAAAAAAATCGCCACCGTCTGTTAACTTGCATCCATGTTTGTAGAACCCCATCTTGGAGGAAGACATAAGGACGAACGTGCAGGCTGGATCGAAGTGATCTGTGGCTGCATGTTTTCGGGTAAAACCGAGGAGTTGATTCGCCGGCTCAACCGCGCAATCATTGCTAAGCAAAAAGTTGAAATTTTTAAACCTGCCATTGATAAACGCTATCATCATCAACAAATAGTTTCACACAATGAAAATGCTATCCGATCTTCACCCGTGCAATTTGCTAACGACATCCTTTTGCTGGCGGGGAATTGTGATGTAGTAGGCATTGATGAAGGACAGTTTTTCGACAATGCTTTGGTTGATGTATGCAATACTTTGGCGAATAATGGAAAGCGCGTGATCGTTGCCGGCCTTGATATGGATTACAAAGGCAAGCCTTTCGGGCCTATGCCCTATTTGCTCGCGGTAGCAGAGTTTGTCACAAAAGTTCACGCCATCTGTGCACAAACCGGTGAGCTTGCTTCGTTTTCTTACCGGCTTGCAGATGATGAGAAGCAAATTATGTTGGGAGAAAAGCAGGAGTATGAAGCGAGGAGCAGGAAAGCATTTATTGAGGGAATGAAGAATCGATTAGCGGATTAGTCAATTAGCGGATGTTAATGTCATTGCACAGAGTTTCGCCAAGAACCACAGAGGGCACAAAGAATTTTATCAGCCTGATTTTATCTTTTTGTTTTTCATTGTTACTGTTTGATGCATTGGGGCAAACGGATATTCCGTTAGGTGCATGGCGCATGCATATCTCTTACAACAACATCAATAGCGTAACGTTTAGTGATGATAAAATCTTCGGAGCTGCAGAAAATGGAATCGTTGTACTTGATCGCGATGAATATAGCTTAACCAGCTATTCAAAATTAAACGGACTTACAGGATCAACGATCAGTTTTATTAACTATGATAAGGTAACGAATCAACTGATGGTCGCCTATGCGGATGGCAACCTTGACATCATAAAAGAAAATGTTGTTACAAATTTTGACCGGTTAACCAATCCAACAATTCCCGGATCAAAGAAGATCAATCATATAAATTTCAGCGATGGATTTGCTTACCTCTCTGCCGATTATGGTGTAGTTGTATTCAGTATGACGCAACTTGAAGTTAAAGAAACGTGGCGTGATCTTGGCTCAACCGGAGAATTGATCGGCATCAATCAAAGCGCTTTTAAAGGTGATAGTATTTTCTTAGCTACCACTAACGGGGTACTTGCGGGAGATCTGGATGATAATCTTCTCGACTTTAACAACTGGAAAAGATTTGATGAAAATGAATTTGCTGGAACGATTCAAGGTGTAGCAATATTCAACCATAAGATTTATGCTACGGTTAATAACGCCGGAGTATTTAATTACGAATCTGGTCTCTGGAGCAAAGAGAGTTTCCTGGAGAATATCACCTTTCAATCACTCACAGCCTCCACTGATAATTTACTCATCTGCGAAAGCAATCATGTATGGAAATTGCCGGCATCAAATGCATTAACAGAAGTTTCGTCATCATTAATAACGACACCAAAGTTTGCCTTGCAAGACGATCAATCAAAAATCTGGGTTGGAGATGCAAGCAATGGTTTATTGTCAGATGCAAGCGGGTCTTTTTCAAACTATCTCCCAAATGGTCCCGCATTTACATCAGCAACACGGTTAAAGTATTTAGATGGAAAACTATATGCGCTACAGGGGGGATACACGTCAACACTACAACCGAAAGGAAATCCGGGAGTTGTCAGCATTTTTTCTTCAGCACAATGGTCGCAGGAAATTTCTCCTGTTAATGATATCACCGATATTGACTTTGCAAATGGAATACTTTACACATCGTCTTTTGGTTATGGTGTTCAGTCGGGGAGCATTTCAAATCCAGCTGTGATATACAATGAAACGAACAGCTCGTTAATCAATCTGAGCCCTGGCCTGAACAGAGTTAACATATCAGCAATAGAAAATTCTTCCGATGGACTTTGGGTTGGAAATTACGGCGCTTCTTCTCCCCTCCATTTATTCAAAGACAATGCATGGCAGGCTTTCAATTTTAGTTTGTCAGCCGCACGTTTTCCACTCGACTTACTGATTGATTATGCGGGAAGTGTTTGGACAATAATAAATCCTTCACAAAGCGGAGGGCTGTTCGTATTCAACCGGGAAATAAATGAGACAGCCTACCTCACTAATCAAGCGGGTGTTGGTGGATTGCCCAGCAGAAATGTTTATGCTATTGCACAAGATCGTGATGGATACATTTGGGTAGGCACGGATAAAGGTGTTGCTTATTTTTTTAATCCTGCTGAAGCTTTTTCTACAAGTATAAATGCCATACTTCCGATTTTTGATAACCGCTATTTATTGAGTGATGAAAAGATCACCGCTATTGCTGTTGATGGTGGTAATAGAAAGTGGATTGGAACCGAACGGGGTGTTTGGTTATTCAATCCAACAGGGGAAGAGTTAGTTTACAGTTTTACAACAGAAAACAGTCCGTTGATTTCAAATGTAATTTTATCCATTGCCATCGATCCCATGTCTGGCGAGGTATTCTTTTCAACGGATAAGGGAATAGTATCTTTTCGATCAGATGCTACAGAAAGTCAGTTCACTTTTCAATCCGTGAAAGTTTTTCCAAACCCTGTCACTCCAGATTTCAATGGAACGGTGGGTATAAGCGGTTTGGCAACTGATGCGATTGTTAAGATCACCGATGTAAGCGGAAAATTAATCTGGCAAACACAAGCCAATGGCGGAACCGCTACCTGGAATGTGCGTGATTACAATGGAAGAAGAGCATCAACAGGAATGTACCTTATCTTCAGCGCAACGCAAGGTGGTGGTGAAAGTTTTGTGGGAAAGATTGCTGTTATTGAGTAGTTGTAATATTTCAGCCTGAGATCTCAATTAGGCTTTCAATTTTTTATGCCTTCACAAATTCAATTATTAGTGTCTTTGAAAAAATGAACATTGAATTTTGAAATGGTTCTCTTTTTACAAATATTTGAGATGCAGCAGCACCCCGATAAAAGAGAAATATCAGCAATACGTATGTTCGGTTGTTATGTTGAATTGAAACAGTTCTGGATAGCTAGTCAGTTAATTTTACAGGACTGCGGGTCAAGTCAGGTTTATAAAGAATGGAATTGATAACGGGAGCAGCATGCGACTCAAGTCTTTCCGGTGAGACCGTTCAAGTTCGCACTTGTTGACGTGTTGAGACGTCAAGAAAGACTTGGCAAAAGTTAGCGTTCTGGGATGACAAAATCAAGTATGGGAAACGTTAACTGGTGTTATCAATGAAAATTTTTTATAAACCTGCTTGAGGATTTAGTCCTGTACCACGGCCAAACGGACATTTAGCCGGAGCTAAAAATCATATGTCAGCTAAAATTAACGTGACTGCTGAATAGAAAGGGAAAAACTGTTTCAACTACGTTTTGTAGGAACGCTGTCGCTAGTGGTTAACTGATCGTTACAAAACTCAACATAACACCATGTATCCGTCATTACTTTTTTTTAATTTTATTTTTGTTTTGGAAGGGAAAAAAGTAACGACGGATACAAATTACATTGGCGGTAATTTTTAAATGAAGATACTACTTACACATATATTAGTGATTGTTTTAAGTGTTTCAGTTCTGGGACAAAGTAAAACTTGCGCGCGTAAAACTAGTGCACTAGAGAAAGCCTACTCTACCAAGTCGACAAAGCTTTTGACTAGGTTTCTTGATAACTGGCACAAAGCAACAAAACGTGAATTAGAAAAAACTCGGACTCTGGACTCGACATCAAATATCATCTATTCAATTCATCGGGCACTGTTTGACCCATTTGACTACAAGAAATTTGGATGGGATGCATGGGGTGATCGCACTTGGTTCACTGGGACAAAATACATTGTAATACAAGATGACATACCATTTACAACCCAATGTGATATAGATTCCCTGAATGCCAATTTGGATTATACATTTACAGACACACTTTTCTCCTTTCATCCCGATATTAAGTTTAAGGGCGTAAAGACTCTATTCATGTTAGCGGAATACCGCTGTGTTGCAAAACAATTTATACAAGCCAACACCTTTGAGAAGGAAATGGAGTACTATGAAAAAAAGGACTTCTTGGATACACTGTTGACAACCACAATGAATAGGAATTGGACAGCAATCTATACTCAACCGAGGGTAATAGGAATTGCACTTTGTAATTATCGATTTGCAGTAGTTGACTACCAAATAGCAAGCACAGGAATGCGTTCGTTGCTAAAGTTTGAAAATGGAAAGTGGACTATAAAAGACTCCATAGAACTTTGGATTGCAGACTAAAAACTACCGCCAATCGAGTAGACGGCCCCGCTACTACTCGCAGCGAGGTGCGCCTCTCACACC
>CAZFRM010000029.1:0-45235 GCA_964521255.1 uncultured Roseivirgaceae bacterium | reverse complement strand
CACTGCTCCCGTTAGCACAAGAAATTATTTTCCTTTGGGAAAAATGGGGAATTACACCCAACTGCATGCAGGCATGATAATAAGGCGCCTGTATCAGCCAGCATCTTACTTTAAAAATGAAAATTCAGAGGAATCAAAAAAGCTGGCTTCAACGGCGTGACACTTTGCTGATCATAAGCCGGGGAATCATTTCAACACCGAAGGTGCTTGGTGGACTTTTTGAAAGCTGTCTGAACACTTATGATTTTTTAAGCCGCAGCGTCATCAAAGCGCACTTTTGAAATGTAATGACAAAGCACAAGTATTTGTAAAATTAAGACTATAGTTTAAAATATTTAAAGTTAAACTTTAAATTTACAAAGAAAATCAACTGAATTGTTCTAAATTCGAATATTTCATAAAATGGAAATACTTCAACGAAATATTACAGCCAGGATTTTAGAAGCTTTGAAATTGTCTCCGATAGTCTTTTTAAACGGAGCCAGACAATCTGGTAAGAGCACGCTGGTGCACAATATTCGCGATAAAGTAGGTAGCCTGGAAAAACCTGCCGGTTATGTGTCGCTTGACAAACCCACGCAAATGGCTGCAGCATCATCGTCTCCTGATGCTTTTCTGGCCGGACATCAAAAACCCCTGATCATTGATGAGGTACAAATGGCTCCCGAACTTTTCCGGGCACTAAAAGTGATGATAGATGAGTCGCGCCTTCAGCAAAGTTCAGGTGTCAATGGACAATTTTTATTGACAGGTTCTGCCAATATTCTTGCGTTGCCTAAGTTGTCTGACGCGCTGGTGGGCAGGATGAGTACGTTAACACTTTATCCTTTCTGTACCGCCGAAGCTTCGGGAGGGAAGGGCAATGGGTTGGAGCGTATTCTTACCCTTGAATTTTCACAACTGAAAGACCGTGGCATTGCACTAACGGAGGCTATAAAGTTTGCCACCTTTCCCGAGATTTCTAACCGGGATTTCAGGGAACGAAGTATATGGTTCGACGGATACCTAACTACATTGCTCCAACGCGATGTGCGGATGCTGGCAGAACTGGAGCGCATCTCGCTTCTTCCGGGTCTTCTCCGGATGCTGGCCACGCGTGCAGGAAACCTGATGAATGATTCAGATATAGCACGGAGCCTGGGGTTGAATTCCGTCACCGGAAAATTTTACAGGAATATTCTTAAGATGATGTTCCTGAATTTTGACGTTAGCCCCTGGTTCAAAAATATTGGCAAGCGACTGGTTAAAGCGCCGAAAGGATATTTAACAGATACGCTTATGCTTTGCCACATGCTGGATGCGGATATCAATGAACTGGAAAAAAATAAACCGGAATTGTTCGGGCATGTGCTGGAAAACTATGTTGCTACGGAATTGATCAAGCAGTTATCGTTTAGCGATGTGCGGGCGCAGCTTTTACATTTCAGGACCAGCGATGGAAAGGAAGTTGATTTTGTTCTCGAGAAACCGGATGGATCTGTTGTGGCCATTGAAGTGAAGAAATCAGAATTTGTCAGCAGTGATGATTTTAAAGGAATAAAATTGCTGGCTGAGCTGACAAAAAAAGATTTTGCCGGAGGCTTAGTCCTTTACACTGGCAAGGAAGTGGTTCCCTTTGGAAAAAACCTTTGGGCCGTACCGATGCATGTGTTGTGGCAGTAGATGAATGGATATTTTTTACCGGGTCTTAATATTTGCGGGATGCCTTCGAAGCCGTCATGCCGAGTTTCAAAATCTTCGGCACAAAAAGTTGAAATGACAATTACACTCATTCGCAGACTTGTCCCCCGCTGGCGGGGGGACAATGTCATTAAGTTAAGCCACCACTCGCCCTCTAACTCCCTGAAGGGAGAACCACAGCGCGCTGGCCCTTTAGGGATACAGGGCGTGCAATGGATGTATTCCCTTAACTTAATAGCATTGGGCGGGGGGAGGGGGTGGAAAACGATACACTTCAAACAATTAAATTTCTTGTCATTGGTAGCAGGCAACTTAATCAGATGCACGCATGTTCCATTCGGCATCCCCCATCAACTCATCAAAATAGAACCACGCAACTGATTTGCAGATACATGCGAAATTAGATCCTCCGAATATCGCATCTCAGTGAAAATGCATCGCCTTATTGTCGTTCGCAGAAACGGGATACCGATAATATCGGTATGACGTGCTTCGAAGGGTGATAGAGTCTAGTTGAACACTTGCGAACATCCCATGCCGGTACAGTGATGAATGGGTATTTTTTACCAACACATTTTATCTTGTGAAGAGACGAAGCGCTAACTAAAAAGAAACGCAACATCATCACGCGTAAGTTTTTTCACAAAGCCTGCATCTTCGCTTACCAGTTCATCAGCAAGATTCTTTTTCCGTTGCTGGAGCTGCAGAATTTTTTCCTCTACCGTGTCTTTGCAAATCATTTTGTAAGCGAAAATTTTCCGGGTTTGCCCTATACGGTGTGTGCGGTCTATCGCCTGCTGTTCAGCCGCAGGATTCCACCAGGGATCAATGATGTACACATAATCGGCTGCGGTAAGATTGAGACCTACACCACCGGCTTTAAGAGAAATAAGAAATACTTTGATTGAATCATCTTCCTGGAAACGGTTTACCTCTTCCTTTCTTTTGCTGGCCGGCGTACTGCCATCCAAATAACAATACGATGTTTTATTTTTCTTCAACTCGTCCCTGACCAGCGCAAGCATTTCCGTGAATTGAGAAAAGATGAGCAACTTGTGTTCACCTGTGTTCTCACTGATTTCACGAAGAAGCTCTTCGACCTTTACAGATTCTTCAGTTGCGTTTTGTTCGTCTTTGAGCAAAGCCGTGTGATCGCAGATCTGGCGCAGTCGCAATAAGCCTTCCAGTACATACATACCCGACTTACCGATACCGTCCTCATCGATTTTTTTCAGCAATAAGTCCCGGTAGTAGTTTTTGTATTCAGTGTAAATGCTGCGCTGTGTTTTTCCCATGATGCACCAGATGATGGTTTCCGTTTTGTCAGGCAGGTCGCGGGCTACCTGCTCTTTGGTACGCCGGAGCATAAACGGATAGACTAAGCGCCGGAGTTCTCCTGCTTTGTCCTTATCCTGGTTCCTGTCTATGGCATTGGCAAATTCTTCCTTGAAAAAATCGCGACTGCCCAACAAGCCCGGGTTGAGAAAATTAAACTGGGCGAAAAGATCTTGCGTGTTATTCTGAACGGGCGTGCCACTGAGAATAAGCTTGTTTTTTGCTTTAAGATGTGAGACCGCCCGCGTTACCTGCGCTTCCGGATTTTTTATGGCCTGACTTTCATCGAGTACTGCATAGTGCCACTGAAACTTCATCAGCGCCTCCAGGTCGTTGCGTATAATTCCATAGCTGGTGAGCACCAGGTCGTATTCTTCGAAATGTTCATCGCTGAAGTTTCGTTGAAGACCGTAGTATACATAATACTTGAGCGAAGGACAAAACTTTTGCAGTTCGTTTTCCCAGTTAAACAACAACGATGTAGGGCACACAACAAGGCTCGTGCATCCGGGATTTTTTTCTTTTATCATTTGCAGAAATGCAATGGCTTGCAGGGTTTTGCCCAAACCCATATCATCGGCCAGGCAGCCACCCCATCCCAGTTCATCGATGGTGTTGAGCCATTGAAAGCCGGCAAGCTGGTAAGGGCGAAGGGTTGCTTTTATTTCCCCGGAAGGACTGACGGTATTTACTTTGTCAAATTCGCGTAGCCTGACTTTCTTTTGCTCAATTTCTTCACGTACCTTTTGATTATCGATAGAGGCATCTAACTGATCGAGTATGCTGAAGTGAAGCTTGCTTATCTTCAGCGATCCGTTTTGCTCGTTACCGATTTTCAATAGGGTACGGTATTGCTTTAGCCATTCTTCAGGAATAAGGCCCAGGGTTCCGTCGTCCAGCAAGACAGCTTCCTGGCGGTTGATGATGGCTTTGCGGAGGTCTTTCAAAGTCACCTGCTGGTCGCCCCATTGCGCTGTAATTTTCAGATCAAACCAGTCTATGCCGCTCCCTGCTTCTATCTTTATTTTGGGTGTGCTGGTGTTATACCTGAATTTTTTCAATTCCTTTAATCCGAAAACCGGGAAGCCTGTAGCTTCCACCTGTTTAATCATATTGAAGAACCAGTTGTTCTTCAGCACTTCATTAAAAGGCAGGTAATAATGCTGGTTGTTATTTTGTGTGGCGAAGCGTGGGTGGAGGGTGCGTAAAAAATCATAAAGTTTTTTTTCTTCTGCTTTGTTGCGGCTGGTGATGACGAGCTTGCCATCTTCCGTTTCACTAAAGATGTCGGTTTCTGCTCCGTAGTCAACCAGGTCATCTCCATACAGGAATTGCGGGCGCAGCAGCAGCGACTGTTCGTTAAGTTCGCTTAGCAGTACACGCGGTTGGGGAGCGGGCTGTTGTAATTCATAATTCAAATTTTCATCGGTTTCAACTTCATACTTTTCCCGTAATGGAATAATAAGGTTAAGCAATACATTCTTCTTTTCAGCCAATGGAAATTGTAATTTTCCGTGCCTGAATTTTTCGAGAATACTGACAATGTTATCGTTGGCAGGTAAGTGTAAGGTATCATCCACCAGGAAAACTAAATTCCGGAGCAACGGTATTGTTTTGCCTTTAAAGTGTTTCCCATCGATGATAGCCATTAGCTCTACCGTGATAAACTTTTCTCCCTGTGTAAAACGAAAGCCTGTGGCAAGGTTGTGCCTGCTTACCTTTACCGGTTTAATGTTGGCCTGGCTGAACCGCCCTTCTTTAAGCATGAACACATAGGGATATTCGCAAAGCATTGGCCACATGGAACGCAACAGTTCCATGAAGTGTTCGTGTATTTTTTTTGCGTCGCCTTCCGAGGTATAGTGCCAGGGGTTGGCGTAATTTCTCAAATAACTGTTGCCTGATTGGGCAAACCATTCCACCAGCCGCTGGTCGGAAAATTCTATCAATGGCTGAAAGAGTTCATCGCTCAGGGGCTGTAACAAAGCATAATTCGCCTGGTTGTTTATGCTGAGCTTTTTAATTTTCTGTTTTCCGTTTTTCTCCTGAATCTGAAGGGCATCCAGTTCGAAGCCGATATGGCGCTGTACAGTGAAATTGAAAAGAATTCCTATTTCATAATCGGTCAGCACATCATCCGGTAATTTGGGCCGTAAGAGTGATTGACGCTGCCCATGGTCAAGTATCTTGTTTTTCAGGTCATGAAGAAAAGAAGTGTTTCCTGCGGGCACAATGTAATCAGGCTTACCTGTTAACTTTAGCTGTCCAAAATAATTTAACTCCCATGTAAATAAAGCAGCTTCAGGATCATCAACCGTCAGGCCATAGGGTTGAAGTAGTTTGTTTTTTTCTATTGTGAGGTCTTTGAATTGTTTAAAAAAGTTAGGGCCTTCTTTTAAGAAGATATGGTAAAAGCAGGCTAATGTGTGGATGCAGATCGTATTCCCGGTCTCATAGCAATCGCAATTTGTTTCGTAGCAGTCTTTCCCATCGAAGCGTATATTGACTTCGTAAAATACATTCCTGTTTTTGATAACATGAAAATAGAGACGGTTATTACTTTGCTCAACAAGTTTAGTTTTTCTCTCCCAGTTGATGATAGCATTTTCGGGGGGAGCGCCGGCCATTTTTTTCAGTTGTATTAAATTGAATTCAGGCATGCGAAAACTTACCGTGTCTTGTGCATCGGAAAAATCACCCTCCCACTCTTCATAGTCTTCAAAATCTTCCTCATCATCTTCATTGATTTCCTCCAGGTAAAGGGCAGCCGCCACACCATGCTTGCAGGTGCCATACTCTTTATAAGCAGGGCAGTTGCAGGTAACTTCAAGTCCCGAATCAGTTGACCTTATGTGGACCTGGTAAGGTTCACTCCGGCTTTGACTGGGCACAATAATCTTGTAACCTTTTTTGCCCTCTGAAACTTCCAGCTCATTTTCATGTGATTGGAGAATGCTCAAGGCTTTATTCATAGTCGGCGGGTCGACCTCGCTTAAATAATCGTCTAAGACATCGTACAGATTCATTGAAGGCAAATATAAAATTCACCCGAACTTTTTTATCCAAACCCGGTAAAGAAGTCTGATTATTTTTTAATCGAAGTGTTGCACAAACCTTTT
Source organism: uncultured Roseivirgaceae bacterium (assembly GCA_964521255.1). Taxonomy (GTDB): domain Bacteria; phylum Bacteroidota; class Bacteroidia; order Cytophagales; family Cyclobacteriaceae; genus ZC4RG29. Next base: position 39,101 of record CAZFRM010000029.1, on the reverse strand, counting down.
AAGTTCCGGGCTGGATCCAGTTCAGGATTTAGAAAACCCTCAAAAAATATCCTTGTAAAAGTGCAGTACACCCCAACAGCGTTATATGTTAATATTCATTTTATTTATTTTGTATACTGATTTATTATATTGTAATATTTGAATCTTATGGATATATACAAAATTTGAATATGCCTACAGCGGCATTCATTAATGGGTATCGCTTTCACTTCTATGCCAGTGACCGTAGTGAACCGCTGCATATTCATGTTTCAAAAGGAAATGGTTACGCGAAAATCTGGTTAGACCCCGTACAGCAGCAGTATTTCTACAATTTCAAAAATCAGGAACAACGGGAGATACTCTTCATAGTAAATAGTAATTGTGAACTTTTTAAAGCAAAATGGTATGAATTCTTTAGACAATAAATATGATGCATTGGAGCAATTGATCGTAGAGAAAGGTTTGCGCATGATAGGTATCCATTTCTATCGGTCGCTTGACCTGATGTTAGTTGTTTTGAATAATAAAAAGATACTAAAAAGAGAAATCTCAAAATCCACACGGCTTAGCCGTGCTTCAGATGCAGAGCTTGCTCATTACGAATTGCTGGGAGACGGAATTGCCGTGCATTGGCCGGATGTTGATGAAGATCTGAGTTTAAAAGGATTTTTACAGGAAGAAATAGCATCTGTAGACACGCCGCTTGTAGCCTGATTTCTTTTCAGAAAAATTCAACCCATGTCTTCACCCCGCATAGTAGTTGATGCCAGTAAAAGCAGGTTCTCCATTAATCTGAAGGAGCTGTTTGATTACAAAGATCTTTTTTTGATTCTCGCCTATCGCGATCTAAGAGTTCGTTACGCACAAACATTTTTGGGATTGGCATGGGCCTTTGTTCAGCCTGCGGCAACATTGCTGATCTTCACTGTCGTTTTTGGTCGTGCTGTGAAAGTTGATACAGGAGGGATTCCATATCCTGTGTTTGCTATTTCGGGTATGACGGCGTGGACCTACTTTGCCTTTGTGCTTAATCAATCCGGCAACTCCATCATCGGCGCGCAGGAGATGGTGAAGAAAATTTATTTTCCAAGACTGGTTATTCCGTTATCAAAAGCGCTTGTCGGGTTTGTGGATTTTCTCATCGCCTTTGCTATTCTTATCGTACTGATGATAATATATCGTGTTGCCCCTTCAGCAAATATTATTTTTCTTCCCCTCTTTATTTTATTAACTATCGTTTCGGCGCTTGCTGTTGGGATATGGCTAAGCGCGTTGACGATCCGCTACCGTGACTTTCAGCATGTCGTTCCGTTTCTTGTACAATTCGGTTTGTACGCTACGCCAATAGCCTATCCGAGTGAAACAATTGTAAACAACCTTCCGCGATGGGGAACCGCACTGTACTATCTCAATCCCATGGCTGGCGTGGTGGAAGGTTTCCGATGGTCGATATTGGGAGGGGAGGCGCCTAATCAATTTGCTTATTTATCGTTTGGAATCGTGTTGCTGCTTTTTATTTCATCGTTGCTGTACTTTAAGAAAGTTGAACGAATCATGGCTGATATCGTGTGAGGAAATAAATTGCCACAGAGGCACTGAAACACTAAGGGAAATAACATGTCTTCTCAGAGCTTCAGTGCCCCAGTGGCAATAAAAAGCTACCCGGAGGCCACTTACCAGGTAATCAGCCCTTCCAATTATTTAGATTGGATCACCTGAGTGGTAATTTCTTCTCAGAGCTTCAGCGCCTCAGTGGCAATCACCTGACAATACGCTGATCCAGCAGCAGCGGGTAAACTTGCCAATGCACTTTTGTGAAATCTTTTGCCAAGGGATTAATCAAATAGCTGTGCGATGTGGTATCCACCACGGAAGGAACTTCAAAACACAGTGTACCCGATTGAATGAGCCGGGTACCAAACTCCATAGATACTCTCGAGGCCGGAATAGCATCCCAGCCTTTTGGAAGCTCGCTTACTGAGGGCTTGTATATCAATGAATCGTCACACAAAAACTCCATAACTGAATACAATGTGTACCGCTCTGACGAAAATAATTCGGGGTCTATTGTCAGTCGCTCCAGCAGGGCTGCCGCCACGCTGTTACAACCATACAAAGCCGGATACCCCGGCAAATTCCATCGCCCGCCATATTGCTTGGCGCCTTCGCCGCTCGCATCACAAAATTCTCTGAGGGCAATCCTGAAAATTTTCATACGGCAATGCCATGCTGCAGCCGCATAATTTCGGTGCGTAGCAGCCCGATACCTTCCGAAACATCAAGCAGCTCACTTGGCCTGCGGTTGCCCAGCGTAAAGAGCGGCCTGTCCATCCAGCGTTTAAATCCTTCTTCGCCAAAGTACGACATGCCGGCAGCATAGAGGTCAGCCAGGGCATACATCCTTTCTGATTGGACCACATCAAAAACTTCTGTGCGTTGCAGCGTTTTGGTGGAAACCGATAAAGCCAGCGCCAGTGTTTGGTAATCGAGGCCGGTGACTTCCTTTAAACGGTCAAATGATTTTTTCCTGAACCCTTTGCGAAATATGTTCACCCGGCTGAGGGGTTCCGTCAGTTGCGCGGGGGCCACATCAAGCAGTTTTTCTACAGAAAGCGGCTGTGCTGATGCTGGTTTAACGTATGCCAGCTCAGGGTCTTTGACCATATCGACAGGCTTTTTTGATTTTCTATAGGCTCTCATACACATTAGGAAAATTGTCCACTAATGTAACGTAATTTGTCCAAAGTTCGTCTCTTTTCCCCCGTTTTTTCTCATACTTCATCGATAGATATTTCCTAAAAAAAACCAGGACAACAAAAACTCGTACGTAAAAATGTATTGCAATACAATTATACGTACGTAATAGTGTTATATTTATACCATGAAACGGTTAGCACTGAGTGCCCTGCTCCAATGGAAACAAAAAAATGACCGTAAACCACTGATTATCAGTGGTGCCCGGCAGGTTGGAAAAACCTGGCTGATGAAAGAGTTTGCCCGCCAGGAATATAAGCGATGCGCATATCTTAATTTCGAGAGCAGCCCTCACCTCAAGAGCATCTTTTTGGCGGATTTCGACATCACCCGCATGCTCACAGCCATTTCCATCGAGGCCGGCTTTATGCCCGATCCCCAGGATACTTTGATTATTTTAGATGAAATCCAGGAGGCTGAAGGGGGGCTCACTTCTCTGAAATATTTTTATGAAAACGCCTCCGGCTATCATGTGATGGCTGCCGGCTCTTTGCTGGGTGTGGCTTTGGGCAACAAGACTTCCTTTCCTGTGGGCAAAGTAGATTTCCTTGATTTGCATCCATTGACTTTCCCTGAGTTCCTGGAAGCATCAGGAGATCAGTCGCTTGTGCAGTTGCTGGATAAACCCGACTGGCCGATGATCACTGCCTTCCGAAACAAGTTCATTGAGCGGTTGAAGCAATATTATTTTGTGGGCGGCATGCCGCAAGCTGTACTCACCTTTATAAAAGAAGGGGATTTTAAGAAAGTGCGTGAGGCACAGCAGAACTTATTGAATGCTTACGAACAGGATTTTTCAAAACACGCACCACATGCCATTGTGCCCCGCATCCGCATGTTATGGAACTCCATCCCCTCACAACTGGGAAAGGAAAACAAAAAATTCATCTATGGGCTGATCCGCCAGGGAGCCCGGGCGAAGGAGTATGAAGTGGCTATAAACTGGTTGACGGATTGCGGGCTTGTTCACAAAGTGTATAATGTGAGTAAACCCTCCATACCGTTAAAGGCATACGAAGATGCCAGGTCATTCAAATTGTTTTTAATGGATGTCGGCTTGCTGGGCGCTATGTCCGGGCTGGATGCCAAAACCATCCTGCAGGGAAATGAGTTGTTTGTTGAATTCAAAGGAGCCCTTACCGAGCAATACGTGTTGCAGCAACTTCTTACGCAGAACGCAGGGGGTATTTACTATTGGTCCGCTCAAAACACCCGGGCCGAAATAGATTTTTTATTTCAATGGGAGGGACAGGTGGTGCCTATAGAGGTGAAAGCTGAAGAAAACCTCCAGGCGAAAAGCCTCAAAGTGTACCAGGAAAAGTTCACTCCCCACATTTCGGTAAGAACGTCGATGGCAGATTTCAGGGTAGGCGATACGTTAATTAATTTGCCGTTGTATGCTGTAAATATACTTTCTAAACTTATTTCCTGAAGCGGGCATAAATGCTCAGGTTCATCATTGAGATGAGTTTAGCCAACTTTTTATTTTCGAAGACTGAGAATTTCTTTTACGGATTTTGCCTCAGATTTAAAGATTGAATCTAGTAAATGCTGACTTTATCGGAATTAAATCCTAAAAAGTTATAACTTTATCGGAATTAAATCCTATAAAAGCATAACTTTATAAAATGTTTAACCGCTTAATTGAAGAAAAATTAGGGGCTGATTTTTTTTCGGGTAAAGCTATTTTGCTCATCGGCCCCAGGCAGGTTGGTAAAACCACCCTGATCAACAAACTTTTGGGGAAATACGCTGGTCAGTGCCTGAGCGTAAATGGCGATGATCCCACCGCTATACGCCTTTTTACCGATGTCAATACGGAGCAATTACGTGCATTAATAAGCACTAATAACATTGTGTTCATTGACGAAGCTCAACGCATACCAAACATTGGTCTCACCGCAAAATTAATCGTGGATAATTTTCCAGGAGTACAGTTGATCCTGAGCGGATCATCAGCATTTGACTTGAACCAGAAAATGCAGGAGCCGCTCACGGGCAGAAAATGGACTTACAACCTCTGGCCCATTTCGTGGACAGAGTATGAAGCCGCTGAGGGGATGTTGAAAGCAGAACAAAACCTGGAGAACCGTTTGGTCTTTGGTTTTTATCCGGATGTGCTGAACCATCCGCAACGCCAACAAGACGTATTGCAGGAAATTGCCGAAAGTTATTTATACAAAGACATACTTACGCTCGGCAACATTAAGAAACCTCCGTTGATTCAAAAATTGCTGCAGGCGCTTGCCTTTCAGGTGGGCAACGAAGTTTCTTTTAAAGAAGTTGGCGATTTGATCGGAGCCGATTCAAAGACAGTGGCGTCCTATGTTGAACTGCTGGAAAAAACTTTTGTAGTGTTTACACTTTCACCATTCAGCCGCAACCTGCGCAATGAGATCAAGGCCAACCGAAAGATATATTTTTATGATAATGGTATGCGCAATGCTGTTATCCGCAACTACCAGCCACTTGTTTTGCGCCAGGATGTGGGCGCGTTGTGGGAAAATTTTTTGATCAGCGAACGAATCAAAACAAATTCTTACGCACGGATAGCCGAACGGCATTACTTTTGGCGCACCAAACAGCAACAGGAGGTAGATTACGTGGAAGAGATGAACGGAAAAATTTATGGTTTTGAGTTTAAATTTTCACCTAAACAGAAAGCCAGCTTCCCTAAAACTTTTACGGAAACTTACCAGACGATAAACACCGTTGTTAACCGAAATAATTTTCGTGGCTTTTTGAAAGCTCTTAAATAATTATTAATCGTTTAGTGCTACTTAGTTCATTCAAAAATCTATGATACAAACGAAAAAATGGCAGTAAGCAAATGGCAATAGGCAATTTTGCCTACTGTGATTGCCTACTTTTCAACATTGGTTAATATCTGTTGATAAAATGTTTTTTATATTAGTAAATGATGCTCTCATTAATAGATTTAAATTTCTCCCCAATGCTTTGTGCCTCAACAGTATCTGGCATTTGAAAGAATCACCAGGTACACGTATATTTGATAAAAGCACGTGTATATGAAAACCAAACTTACACTCACCGTAAGGAAAAGCGTTGTAGAAGCTGCCCGGCAGTATTCGCGCAAAACGGGGAAATCCATTTCAGCTATGTTTGAAGAGATGTTTGATAATAAAGAGCCGAACACTTTAAAATCCGAAAATCAACGGGCAGCCGAACGGCTTTTAAAAACCCTGTCGCAGGCAAAGCACATCAAAACAACTTCAAACGATAAAAGACTCATTAGAAAATATGTTGCAGGGAAGTTTGCCTGATGTTTTCCTGGATACCGATGTAGCCTTCGATATCATTTCAAAGCGGGAGCCCCATTTTGAAACCTCTTCGACACTGCTTCACCTGGCTATAGAAGGAATAGTACGGTTGGTTATCTCGGAAATTAGCCTGGCCAATCTTTTCTACCTTTCCTTTGACATCCATAAAATCAAAGATGCTCAGACAAGGCTTTCTGATTTTATAGGAGCCTGCGAAGTGGTTTTCTCCGGGAAAGAATCTATTCTGCAGGCCCTTCATTCTCCTTTTCGTGATAAGGAAGATGCCCTGCAATACTATACTGCCATTCGTGCCCGTGCCGATTATTTCGTCACCCGTAATAAAAAAGATTACAGGCATAAAATTTCTTCGCTACCGGTTTATACACCGGTAGAATTTTCAAAGTTAACTTCGCGGTCTTGAGTCAGGATACACTTTAAGGCACAGCGTTTACACAAGAGAAAGCATATTTCTCCTCAGTGTCGTGTCAACAATAAAGTTTCATGTCTCCTACGCAGCCCCTAACCCCGCTAGCCAGCGGGGCATTCCTGCGCGCTGTTTCCCCGCCAGCTGGCGGGCTAGGGGCAAGCGATGGATGACCCGTCAACTCAAATATGACACAACACTCAGTGGCAGTACATCACAGATTGAAATACGCAGAAAAAGTCGCCGATAAATCTTCAGCGCAAATCTGTGTGCATCCGATCAGCCTGCCTGCACAAAGCCGTTTCGGCAAAGGCAGGCGAATTTCTGCGGGAAAAGAGTGGGATTAACTTTTTCAGCAGATCTTAATTATGTAATTTTAAAATTCAATTGTGAAATTACATAAATGCCGATAAAAAGGGAATTAACAGCAAAACTTCTCAAACTTGCGGGCCAGTACCCTGCTGTTTCACTGATTGGCCCGCGGCAGGCTGGAAAAACCACCCTGGCGCGCCTGGCATTTGACCAATACAACTACGCTAACCTGGAACTACCGGACATTCGAAACCTGGCTGCCACTGATCCCAAAGCATTTTTTCACCGGTTTGCCCCGCCCCTGATTATTGACGAGATACAACGCGAGCCACAATTACTGTCATACATACAGGATTGGGTGGATAACCACCGTGCCAATGGGCAATTTATTCTCACGGGCAGCAACCAGTTGCAGCTCAACGAATCCATCACCCAGTCGCTGGCGGGTAGGGTGGCTATTTTGAAACTGTTGCCGTTTTCTATCTACGAACTGGCACAGGCAGGCATATCTCTCAATCGGGACGAATACCTGTCGAAAGGTTTTTTGCCTCGCATATACGATCAGGAGCAGGAGCCGTTCACAGCGTATGGCAACTACTTGCAGACCTATGTTGAAAGAGACCTGCGGCAGTTGATCAACATCCGGGATTTATCTCACTTCAATATTTTTCTCAAACTTTTGGCCGGCCGGATCGGGCAGGTGGTCAACCTGCACTCACTGGCCAATGATGTAGGCGTTTCGTCTGCTACATTATCACAATGGTTGTCGGTGTTGGAGGCTTCCTTCATTGTGTACCGGTTACACCCGTATTATGAAAATTTTGGAAAACGACTCATCAAATCCCCAAAGATATATTTTACAGAACCAGGATTAGTGAGTTACCTGTTGGGTATTCAAACGCCGGCCGAAGCTGGCAGAGACCCGCTCATCGGGGGGTTGTTCGAAAATATGGTGGTGGCTGATATTTTAAAGACACGGTTCAATGCCGCTATGCCTGCTGACTTATATTATTATCGCGACAGCAATGGCAATGAAGTGGATTTGATCTTTGAGAACAAGCGAATGCTCACGCCCATTGAAATAAAATCAGCTATGACCTTCAACGACAAAATGACGGGTGCGATCAGCTATTTTCAGAAAGTCACTTCCAGGGCCGGTAAGGGGTACGTAGTCTATGCCGGAGAACTTGAATATGCGTCTGACACTTACGCGTTAAGGAATTTTAAAAACACCAGGGATATTTTTTTGAAATAATATTGTGGTCAGATTGACTACACACACGAAACAGCCCCGAAGTTTGAGTTTTTTGATGACCGCTTTGAGATAACCTCGCATGGAGAAGTTTGCCTGAAGGCATAACACGCGATGAATTTTTTGAAGGCGTATCTATTCCGGGGAACAAAGAACTCATGCGCATTTTCAGGGACATGGAACTGGTGGAACAATTAGGGTCAGGCATCCCCCGGATATTGAAGAGTTATGGAAAAGAAAATTTTTACTTTTCAGATAATTATGTCAGGATGATTTTCCCCTCGTTGGAAAAGGTGAAAAGTGGTAATCGTCAAAATGTCGTAGAAAATGTCGTAGAAAGTGTCGTAGAAAACGAGACTAAAATTTTAAGCCTTTTGAAGGCAAACAACACTTTGTCGGCCAAAGAATTGAGTATAAAATTAGGATTGACAGAGCGCACGGTTCAACGATACCTCAGGCAATTAACTGCCAGGAATCTGTTGAAACGCATAGGCCCTGATAAGGGTGGACATTGGAAAATAATTTCATAAGAAGTAAACCCAACGCTAGAAGTTCCCGAAGCGAGGCTCAAAGTGATTAGCCCGGCAATTACTTAAATTGGATTACGTAATGCACCTGCAAAACAGCCATTCTTCTTATTTCTCCCAAGCCCTGAAATTGGTGGGGCCTGCGCGCAGCGGTACTCCCTTCAGGGAGTCAGAGGGTGAGCGATGGATTTTCCTATGCTCGTTGCGCTACATGGCTAATCAGGACTTGCATTCCTGATTAGCCATATTTATATTTGACTCTATGATTTACAGGCAATTAGCAGACAAAATACAAAAAAGTGCGGCGCATTACCCGGTTGTTTTGGTAACAGGGCCGCGCCAATCAGGTAAAACCACATTGGTTCGTGACATCTTTAAGAACTACGCCTACTATAACCTGGAATTTCCGGATGTACGGGAATTTGCCCGGCGGGATCCACGCAGTTTCCTTGGTCAGATTGATGCAGGGGTGGTGATTGATGAAGTTCAGCATGTACCGGAGTTGCTTTCGTATATCCAGGGTCTCACCGACTCGTGGCAATTGATTGGCAAAGTGGTGATTACCGGGTCGCAAAACTTTGCCCTGATGGAACAGGTAACGCAGAGCCTGGCGGGCCGCGTATCTGTTTTTGAGCTGCTTCCGTTGAGCTTTGCTGAAATAAAGCCGGTTAAAAATTTTGACAATGTAAATGAAGTCATCGTGAAAGGCGGTTATCCGCGCCTGTATGCTCAGCCTGATCTTAATGTTGCCGAATGGTTGAGGAACTACATTCAAACGTATATCGAAAAGGATGTCCGGCAGATTGTGAATGTAAAGGATATTGATAAGTTCAATCTTTTCCTTCAGCTCTGTGCAGGCAGAACAGGGCAGTTGGTAAACTACACAGCGCTTGGCAACGAAACGGGTATTGATGCCAAAACCGCGCAGCAATGGCTGTCCATATTAAAGGCCAGCTTTATTGTTTTTACCCTTAACCCATACTTTGAAAACTTCAATAAACGATTGGTCAAGACCCCGAAGCTGTATTTTTATGACACAGGGCTGGCTGCCTTTCTGCTTCAGGCATTCAAGCCAGCCGATCTGCAAAGTCATCATGCCAGGGGGGCGTTATTTGAAAACTGGGTGGTAATGGAATTGCTCAAGTACAAAGCTTTTAGCCAGGATGTTACCCCGTTATACTTCTGGCGCGATCGCTCCGGGAATGAGATCGACCTGGTATGCCGGTCGGCTGGCCGCGTACACCTCATTGAAATAAAGGCATCGCAGACGTTCAATCCGTCTTTTTTTAGAATGAAGGCATACTGGAATTCACTTCATACGACTGTACCGGCCGACTTCAAAGTAGTGTTTGCAGGTGAGGCATACGGGGATGAACAAGTAGTCTCCTGGAAGAATATGGAACATCTTGCACGGGCGGTTTTCCAATCCTGATTCTGAAAATGCTATTGCACAAAGACCTCAAAGAGCCCTGAGTTGCACAAAGAGAAAATATATCTCTCCTCAGTGCTCCAGTGCTTCAGTGGCCACAAAGAGAAAATATTATCTTTCCTCAGTGTTTCAGTGCCCCAGTGGCCATACCTTTGCAGAATTTATGAGTGGAGATGTAGCCATACGCGTTGAAAACCTCGGAAAGAAATTCCTCATCGGCCACCAGGTGGAAGGCGATTTGCGTGGATCATTTGCCGGCAAGGTTCGCAGGCTGCTGGGGCGTTCCAACGGACAATCACAGGAAGAATTCTGGGCATTGAAAGATGTTTCCTTCGAAATAAAGAAAGGAGAAGCCGTTGGTATTATTGGAAGGAACGGCGCCGGGAAGAGTACACTGTTAAAAATACTTTCCCGCATAACCGATCCGACCACAGGACGATTTGAAATTAACGGAAGAGTTTCTTCCCTGCTGGAAGTAGGCACCGGCTTTCACTCCGAGCTGACCGGCCGCGAAAACATTTACCTCAACGGTACCATTTTAGGAATGAAGCGTGCCGAAATAAAAAAGAAGTTTGACGCCATTGTAGATTTCAGCGGCGTGGAGAAGTTTCTTGACACACCGGTAAAGCATTATAGCAGTGGCATGAAAGTTCGGCTGGCATTTTCTGTAGCGGCACACCTTGAACCAGAGATATTAATCATTGACGAAGTTCTTGCTGTGGGCGATGCAGAGTTTCAGAAAAAATGTTTGGGGAAGATGGATGAGGTGAGCAAGAATGAAGGGAGGACAGTTTTGTTTGTAAGTCATAATATGGGAGCTGTCCAGAATCTGTGTTCTAAAGGAATATTCCTTAAAGAAGGAAGACTAGCAATGGAAGGGAGTACAGACAATGTGATAAAAGAATACTTAAGGAAACAATTGCTAAAAGCCCACTACAACGGATCAGGCTCTCATCACAAAAAAATCTTTTTTAAAGAAATCTCTTTGAGGAATGAGGAGGGAATTTTAAAAGACGAATTTTTTCATGATGAGGATATCTTTGTTCAGTATGACCTTGTCTACAACATTGATAAATTCAATCACGATTACAATATCTTTTGTATTGTATTGGATCATCTAAAATCAAGAGTTTTTTCAGCCGAGTCGAAAATAATAACAAAAGAAAGGGTGGTTCTAAGAATAAACAGAAACTTTCTTACAAGGGGGTACTACTCACTCCATACATTTATAAATAAACCTCAAACGGAACAACTTGACGTTGCTGAAGATGTGTGTGCATTTTCTGTCGTTGATAATGGCTCCTTTTTTAATGTACATGGTAGTTATGACTATGGTAGAGTATTTCCGAATACGAATTGGATTTATTAATAATAGGCTTCAGTATTTGAATGGGGTTCGATTATAAATCATATTGGAATAAAAGATTAAGTGGCGATTTTGGATTGGAATCTGTAGGATTTCTAGGAATGGGTAAACATTTCAATAAGTGGATGTACAAGGTAAGAGAGATCAATTTTAAGCGAACGATTAATAAATTTAGTATTCAAAGCCATTCGAATGTATTAGATATCGGTTCAGGCTCAGGATTTTACATCTATCTCTGGAAGACTCTTAATTACGATGTAACAGGAGTTGATATCAGCGAGCGAGCCGTAATGAATTTGAAGATGAAATATGGAGATTCTGATTTTTATGTTAAAGACGTTACTGAGGATAAACTGCAGGGGCATTTTGATGTCATTAGTTGTTTTGATGTACTATTTCATATAGTCGAGGATTCTAAATTAGAATCGGCAATTGAAAATATAAGTCAGGCACTTAAGAACGGAGGGCTATTTTTTTTTACAGAGAATTTTTTGAGAACAGGTGAGAAGCGACTTGAACATCATGTAAGCCGTAGTTTACGGTACTATGAGGTTTTGCTCAAAAAGAAAGGTTTTGATATTCTTTACAGAGCTCCAGTGTTCTATTTTATGAATTATCCAGTTGATTCAGGTAACCAAATCCTTGCTAAGATCTGGCAGTTTTTACTTATGATAGTTCCTGGGAGAGAATATTTGGGTTATTGTCTTGGTACATTCCTGTTTGTGGTTGACTCCGTGACTACGAAGTTTGCCAAAGAAAGTCCAACTACTGAGATCATGGTGTGTAGAAAAAAATGATTGATGAAAATTCTTCATATTACAAATTGGTTTCCTAACCGCCGTAACCCAAAGGAATCTCTTTGGATTAGAAATCATATTAAAGCCTTAACGGGAGAAGAAAATGATATCATTCATTTTGAGATCAAGTTCGGTTCATTACTTAAAAGAGATCATTTCAAAGAAAAAAATCTAGAGCAGATTATTACTTACTTCCCATTCAGGGTTTGGTTTTTAGTTGAACTGTTATATTTTTTTTGGTTGTACTATCAATTCAAAATCAAGAAAATCCATAAGAAATATGATGTAGTAAATTTCCATATAGCCTATCCAATGCTTAGTTACTGGCATTGTATTAAGAAAGGTGTTAACAAGCCAGTAGTAATTTCGGAACATTGGAGTGCTTATCACTTCAATTTTGGAGTAAATAAAAGTTTGCCAAGAGTTCAAAGAATTTTTCGTCATAAAATACCTGTTATAACTGTCTCCCAAGCACTAGCAAATGACATTAAGAGATTTGCAGGAGAGGAATTCGAAACGTTCATTGTGCCTAATGTAGTTGATAATAAGATTTTCTATTGTGATGAATCTGTACCACGGGAGGATTTTTTCTTCATGGTTAGTCAGTGGAAGACTCCCAAAAATCCTTTAGCGGTTATGGAGGCATTTATTGAGTTCAACGTATCTCAGCGATATGTCTTAAAAATAGGAGGTTATGGTCCTCAATGGAAGGGAATGGAAAAATGGATTGATGTGCACAAGGTTCATGATCAAATTGATATGATAGGTCCATTGCAAAGTGAACAAGTTGCAGGATATATGAGGAGGTGTAAGGCGTTCCTTCATCCTTCTGAATACGAAACTTTTTCCGTTGTATGCGCTGAAGCGTTGACTTGTGGTGCTTATGTTATTGCCCCTCGCATTGGCGGAATTCCAGAAATAGTGAATGGGTTTGGAATGCTACTGGAATCGTCCAATAAACGAGAATGGATGAATGCACTGCGAATCTGTGATAACTCAGCATACGTAAAAACAACCACATCCTTTGCCTATTCGAGTGAACGTGTTGGTCAGGCATATCGCGCTGCTTTAAAAAGTGTAATTTGTGCGTATCATGATAAGGTTAACCATACAGGAGTAACATTCAAAATCCGTTGAATGAATCATTTTCGAAAAATACAGGAAATTTATCGAATACCATTTTTGTGGTGTTTGGGGATTCTAGCATTTTATAGCTTAAAACTCCTTGGTATCTCCTATGCTAAGGGTGAGACAAAATTGAGATTTTATATTCACTTAATGAAATGTAATGGTAAGATTACAAGTATTAAAGGTGACCGTTTTGTCTGCAAGTACAGATTTCTTAATAAGGATTTGACGGTTATCCTAAGAAACTTCCCCTCGAGTGATCCAAATGTATTTGAACAAATCTTCGTCGATCAGGAGTATCGTCGGATAGTAGATTTGCTCCAAACAAAGACAACACCGCTAACCATGATTGATGCTGGCGCTAATATCGGTCTCACCTCAATCTATTTTAATTTTTTTTTTAACAATATTAATATTGTAGCAATCGAACCTGACAAGGAAAATTTTGAACTGCTAGTTCAAAATTTCAAATTCAACGAATTATCTGTGGAAGGATGTATAAATTCGGCCCTTTGGAGTACTAATGAATTCTTAAAAACTTCAAGTCGTTTCCGAGACGGAAAATCATGGTCGGTTAAGGTGGAAGAAGCTCAGATGTCCAATTTTGATGTAATAGGTGTGACACTTGAAGAACTTTTTTCCAGATTCAATTTTGAAACGTTAGACTTACTAAAGATGGATATAGAAGGCTCGGAGAAGAAAATATTTCAAGATCGGATTGCTATTGAGAAAATAATAATGCGAATAAAATATTTTGCCATCGAAATACATGATGAGGTTAGCGATAGACAAGAAATTGAAATGATATTGACCAATACCGGGAGTAATGTATTTCATTACGGAGAACTTACAATTGGTAGCAATGAACGAATGTAGAGTGACAGTTATAATACCAACCTATCAGGCGAAAGATTACCTGGGTGAAGCCTTGGAATCAGTGATTCAGCAAACATTCGATGAATTAGAAATAATAGTTATTGATGATGGTTCTACTGATGGGACGCATTCACTGATTGATGACTATAAAAAAAGGGACAGTCGGATAACATCGATTGCGATCGCTAATTCTGGCATGGCCGCTGCAAGAAGAAGAGGGATAGCTGTAGCCAAGGGAACATGGGTGGCATTTTTAGATGCTGATGATAGGTGGTTGCCAAACAAGGTTGAAAGGCAAATAAATCTGGCTGCGTCAACGAATGCCGACGTAATAATTTCTTCAGGATACTATTTTGGTGAAGTTAAGAAACCATGGAGGGTGAGATCTTTTTCTTGTAACGGTCAACACTTGTTACCATCACTTGTAAAGAAAAACACATTGCCCCTCTTGTCCACAATGGTTAAGAAGGTGGCTATTGAAAAAGTTAACGGATTTTCGTTGCCTCGATACTATGATATTGTTGCAGATTACGACCTTTGGTTAAGGCTGTGCTTCAACAATTATCGTTTTGTAGGTATGGGTGATGACTATCTTTTCGAATACCGTGTTCATCAACAGCAATCAACTCATTCATCCAAGGCAGCGAAAACTTGCAAAGTAGTGGCCGATTTGTTTAAGCATCATTACAATGAACATAATATCAACAAGGGATTATTTCAGACAGGTGTTGCGAATCATTTTAGAGAACTACTTGATTTTGAAATAGTCAATGGACGCGACATTGAGTTGACACTTAAGGAACTTAGTACCTATCTCCGAATCAAGATTCCAACAACTTTGATTGGCCGAATGCTGAGAGTAAATAGGAGATTTGCTCAAGTGGCAATGTGGAGAATACTTGGTTTGTATATATGATTCCAAAAATTTTACACTACTGTTGGCTTGGCCCTAACAAGCCGAGTTTGTTGAACGAAAAGTGCCACAAAAGTTGGACTGATCATTTGCCCGACTATCAAATTATGCGCTGGGATGAACAGAACAGTCCAATCGACCATCCCTATCTTAAGGATGCCATCGCAAAGAAACGCTACGGATACTTGATTGATTATATTCGACTTTACGCTCTTTGTAATTTTGGTGGCATCTTCATCGATTATGATTTTTTGGTATTGTCAAATCTTGATCGCATACTAAATCACAATTTTGTTTGTGGAATGATGAACAAAACAGATGTTGGAATGGGAATAATAGGATGCGATAAAGGAAATCCTGCAATTAAAAAGCTTCTTGAACACTATGATCAACTTGTTTCGTTCAAGGATACACCAAGCACACACATAGCAACTCATTTTTTTCATGAAATTGGATGGTCTCAGTTTTTCAACACCACACATGGTCAGATCGCATTTTATCCATCGGAATATTTTTATTCATACCCTCTGGGAGCGGCACATCGAAATGAGCCTTTCGAGAAGTTTACTACGGAGCGATCACTCGCCGTGCATTTATGGGAAAATACATGGATAAAGCCTGAATTTCGACATTTCTGGTTTGGAGAATGGGTTAAGGGCCTTTTCAAGGCTATTTTCAGAATTGCGAGGAATCCGTTGCAGGGTCGACAATACTACCGTGATCTCAGTTATCATTTACTAAGGATTATAGGGTTACGATGATGCTCATAAGAATAAAATCCTTCTTAAATTATCTTCGGTGGCTATTATATAACTTATTAGTGAAACGGATTCTGTTTTCTGTTTCTATGAGGCATGATGCAAAACAGAATACCGTATTTTTTTTAATGAAGGAAAATACTTCGCATCGATATTTTATGAATCTATGTCACTTTCTAATTGATCAAAAATACGATGTAGTTATAAGACCCTCGTTCGGTTTTTTGGGTCACTGGTATACAAAGGAATTTATTCGTCAACTTCCTACTGTCATCTATTCGTTTACATGTGAAGGCAATCCTATCATTATTACAGACCATAAAAGGCTGGGCGCGACAAAGGTAAATCATAAACTATTAAGGTATGACTACTTTTCTTTTACCCCACATCCAAACAATTATATGGTGCCGATGTGTATGGTAGATACTATGTATTATTATGGTTATCATAGAGATTCGCGATTATATGGAAGCAATCTGAATAGAAATATTAGAATTTTTTATGTGGGTAATTGTACGTCGTCCTACAGGAACCCAGCAATCAGCAAAACATTTGCATTGCTGGATCGAGTTACGTTATTGGATTTCATAAAGCGATCGTTCAAAGAAGACCTAACCACTGCGGATATTAGTTTGATAATAAAAGAAAAAAAAATATGTACTGTTCTTATTCTTGACAGGAGTGAGAATTATATACTCCCAACTGATCTCCTGAAAGTGCTCTCCCATTGTTCTTTTATTCTTGTGCCTCCAGGTATTGTGATGCCACAAACTCATTTTATCGTCGAGGGAATGTCAGTTGGATGTATTCCAATTCTTCAATATCGGCAAATGTTTTTTCCTCCATTAGAACACATGAAGACTTGTCTCTACTTTAATAATGAAGATGATCTTGAGGAGATAATTAAAAAAGCAAAGAAAATGGCATACCGGGAAATAGCTGAGATGAGAATCAATGTTTTAAATTATTACTCTAAGCACCTTGATGTCTCAAGTGTTGTACACAATGTCATTGACTCAGAGATAGTACATATTTATCTTAATGCAGAAGCCGCTAGTGTACATTTATTATGCGATTAACAGGTCTCAAAATTCTCCTCATTTCTCCTGAACCATGGGAACATATTTTTGTATCAAAACATCATTACGCAATTCACTTGGCAGCAAGAAATAACCAGATTTTTTTTCTAGGTCCACCTACACGAGCCGAATCATTGACGGAAACTGGTTATCGAAATATACTCCAAGTCTCCTACCGCGGATTTCCAAAGGGACTTCGGTTGTATCCAAAACTTTTTCAGAGATACTTTATTCGTCAGAAATTTGAAAAGTTGGAAAAGTTATGTCGTGTTCAGTTTGATGTATTGTGGTCCTTCGATAATTCGGTTTTTTTTGATTTTTCCGTGTTGCCAAAGGCAGTGCTTTCGATTTCGCATATCGTTGACTTTAACCAGGATTTTAAGTTTGAGACTGCTGCGCGGTCGGCAAACATCTGCCTTGGTGTAACGGATTCAATAGTCAGTAAGCAAATGAAATACAATCGACGAAGCTTTTTTATTAATCATGGTTATCCTTTGAAGTCACATGATAGCTATTTCGAGCTGCCGAAGAGTAATTTTTCTGTACGCGTTGGTTATGCGGGAAACTTAAACCTTAAATATATTGATTGGAAAAGTATTCTGACAGTGATCACCCACCACCCTCATGTTGGTTTCTTTTTTGCTGGTCCATTTACTCTATCTAATAAAGCTGTGAAGAGATTGCGGCGGAATGCCAACGTAATTTTGTTGGGAGAAATCTCATCCGATAGAATTTCTTCATTCTATAAACAAATGGACCTTTTGTTGCTTTGCTATAGAGCGAATGAGTACAAGCACCAACTTGAGAACCCTCATAAAATGATGGAATACCTTGGTTCAGGGAAAATGATTGTTGCTACCTTTACAGCTCAATACGAGCAGTTGATGGAAAAAAATATAGTATTAATGAGTAATTTGAATGAGGAGTTTTCTGAGAAGTTCCATCAAGCAGTGAACAACCTAGGCTCGTGGAATAGCGATGGCAAGCGACAACTACGAAATCAGATAGCTCTGGATAATACTTATGACACGCAAATCGATCGTATTGAAGAGATCTTAGAGAATGAATTCCAGAAACGATCTTATTAGTATTATCATGCCGGTGTTCAATACTGCACCATATTTGACTATGTCGATAAATTCTGTCATTAATCAAACTCATTCAAACTGGGAACTCTTGATTATTGATGATGGAAGTACTGATAATTCGTGGTCAATTTTACAAGAAATTTCTCTGAACGACAGTAGAGTAAAAATAACTCGACAAGACAATGCTGGAGTAAGTGCAGCCCGAAATGTTGGGCTACGGCATATCAAGGGTGACTATCTTTGTTTTCTTGATTCAGACGATTGGCTTCCACCAAAATCATTGGAATTGAGATTGAAAAAATTCAGCGAATCTGATAAAATCTATTTTGTAGATGGAAATGTCGAGATCTTTTCAGAAAATTCTGATGAACTTCAGCGCATATGGCGGCCGACATTTATCGGAAAGCCGTTAAGGAAATTATTACATCTTTCTGATCAGTGTTTTTTTGGGCCCACTTGGATGATCCGTTGGTCAAATAACGACTTCTTTTTTGATAATGAAATGAGGCACGGAGAGGATCTACTATTTTATATCGAGTTAGCTGATTGGGGCACCTATACCTTTGTGAAGGGAACCACTTATTGTTACAGAAACAGACATAATTCTGCTATGAAAAATATTGAAGCACTCGGTGAGGGCTATCGCGAATTAGAAAAAAGGCTAAATGTTTTGAACAAGTTGAGTCTTTTGGATAAGGTTATTATTAGACTTAAGACCAGGAAAATTATGTTTCTCTCCTTTTTACATATTGGTGAAATTGGCCAAGCTTTTCGTGAAATACTGAAATAGCTCCCTATGAATATTTTATTTTTATCCAATTGGAGTGCAACCGAGGGGATTACAAGAGCAACAGTTTTTCCTATTATTTCTGCACTTGAAAAGAAAAACTGTATCGAGCAGATCATACTTTGTACAATTGAACCGGAGGTAACTGAACCGGTTTTTAGAGAAGACAGGGTTGTGCATATACCTTTGGTAAGCAGAGGAAAAAGTGGAATTTCCAAGTTCGTCGATTTTCTTACACTTCCTTTTGCCCTGCGGAATATTATAAGAAAAAACAGCATTGATCTGCTATGGTGCAGAGGATCGTCGGCTGGTGCTTTGGGGGCATTAGTAAATTTTGTTACTAAAATCCCATATGTCGTTGATTCATTTGAGCCTCACTCGCTTTATATGATTAGCTCGGGAACTTGGAAAAGATCAAGCCCTAAATTTTGGATTCAGTATTGGCTCGAACATTTGATTAAACAACGAGCAACTGCATTGTTGCCTGTTTCATTTACGTTTTATAAAAAGCTTGTTAGTGATGGGTTAACGCCTTCAAAGCTTTATGTTCTTCCTTGTGTGGTTGATCTTGAGAAATTTGCCTTTGATCATGTTGTTAGAAATCGCATGCGCACAAAGTTGGGAATCGCGAACAACGCAGTCGTGGGTATATATATTGGAAAATTTGGAGACTTATATTTAGATGATGAGGCTTTTATCATTTTTCGAGAAGCATTTGTTTTTTGGAAGGAGGAATTTTTTCTTGTCGTTCTTTCAGAGATGAATCGTATGAATATTTTATCAAGACTTAATGAGCAATCTATTCCATTGGAACGTGTATTTGTAGAGAAAGTCATGCATACGGAAGTTCCATCCTATTTGAGCGCTGCTGATTTTGGTTTTGCGACAATTAAGCCTGCTTCAGCACTTGAGTATTGTTCTCCAATAAAACATGGTGAATATTGGGCCGCGGATCTTCCAATTCTAACGACGTTGCCCTTTGGTGATGACGCAAAAATTCTTAACGAAGAAGGCGGTGGTTGTATCTATGACATTTTCGACAAAGACGCTCCAAGAGTTTTTGAGACCCTTGATAAACTGATTTGTAAAGGTAGGAATGGCCATCAAACAACGATAGCCACCAAATACCGCAACATTGATAGAATAAGTAAGTCAATTGATTTTGTTTTGCGACTCAGTGGAAATGGTTGAATGGTGATGCCACTAATTCCAATGGAGTGCACATGTTTTTTAGTACATTGATCTATCCTATACTAAATTGTGTGGTATCGAAACTTATGAGTCTACAATGCTTTAAACCTACGGCTTTAGTTAGGCAGAATTACCTGTACTTAAAGGTTGCTGTTATTTTAGTTGAGTTTTTTTTATTGTTTCCCATTCAGGCACAAGTCCCTGCATTTGATTCGGAGTATGATGTTTGCCTGAAGCAATCTGTTGACTTCATAAATCAATCTTCAAATGCAGTTAGTTATGAATGGGATTTTTGTTCGGGAGATTTGGGTGAAAATAATCTCGATGTAGTACAGAAAGCATTTTCGTCTTTATCAGTCCCCGTAGGAACATCCCTTGTTAAATTTGATGGAAATTGGTATGGCTTCGTCTCGAACATAAATAACAATTCTATCACCAGGCTGAATTTTGGATATTCACTTGATAACCAGGATCCGGAAATTGTAAACATGGGCAATGTTGGTGGTATGCTATCGGGTCCACAGGATTTAAAGGCTGTTGTTGAAAATGGCCTGATCTACATTTTTGTTTCAAACAGAACTAATAACAAATTGATAAGGATCAATCTCGGGAACAATATTAATAATTCGTCACCCACAACGAATGTATTATTATCTGGTGCTGCGGATTTACTTAACAATGGTATTGATGTAGTATTTGATGGGCAGAATTGGATTGTTTTTTACACCTCACAACAGGCTATAAGAATTTTGAGACTTGGCAGTAGCCTATCCGGATTGCCGTCCGCTGCAGATATCATATTGAGCTCGAACATTCCCGGCGTCAATGCAATAGGTGATATTTCAATAATAAAGCAAGGTAGTAGTTGGTATGGTTTTGTTGTAGGCTATACATCAAAAACACTTCATCGACTTTCATTCGGAATAAATTTATTCAGTGATCCTATAGCAACAAATATAACAATTCCGGCTTTGAGTAGCTATGTCCCTTATAGTATTAGTCTGAAGAAAGAAGCAAGTAAGTATTTAGGTTTTATTTCCACATCCTCAGGAGATTTGATAAGGACGGATTTTGGGACTGATGTTCAGAATAGCTATACGTTTACTGTCCTAGGAAAATATGGGATGTTCGTGAATACCTTTAAAATCGAAATAGAAAAAGAAGGGTCACAGTGGAAATCTATTATGACTAGCTGGTCAGCGAATAGAATTTTTCTGATAAATTTTCCTAATGATTGTGGAACAAATACGCAGACGTCAACAGAAGAATCACCAACGATAGTTTACAATCAATTCGGTAGCTATCAAACGACTCTAACTGCATTCGGATTGGCCGATAATGAATCGGTTACGCATCCAATTAATGTTAGCAATAAGGAGTCACCAATTGTGAGTTTTGATTTTTCTGATGAAGAATGTGCTGGCGTGGAAATTTCTTTTTCATCCAGTGTTGATCATCCTGTAGTTACCTATTACTGGAATTTTGGTGATGACAATGTTTCTTCTGTCCCAAACCCCGTTCATCAATACTCTGTATCTGGTGCCTACTCTCCACAATTGGTTGTTGAAAATTCGTTGGGTTGCAGCAATTATGTTCAACACGTTATTTCCATTTATAATGAGCCTGTTGCTAATTTTAATTTTCCTGAGACCACACCGATTTGCACAAACCAAATGTATTTATTTGAGAACATTTCGGAGATTGATGTGGGTTCTTCAGTTACATGGGAGTGGTTTGTCAACGGAGTAATGCGAAGTAATGCAGAGGATCTTGATTTGGAATTCAATCAGACTATTCAGCAAGATATAATGCTGAGAGCATCTATTCCTGGATGTGAAAATTCGATAGTTAAAAGCGTCATCTCTGTTTTCGAAGGTTCTGTAGTTGATTTCACTTCTGAGGGGCAATGTGAAGATAATACAATAATCTTTAGTGACAATTCCACTGGTGATATAACCTCCTATCATTGGAACTTCGACGATGGTGAGTCTTCTGATGTTCCCAATCCTGTTCACAACTTTCATATGCAAGGCGTTTACAATGTCACCCTTCAAACCACTTCTCCCAACGGCTGCCAAAATACCAAAACAAAATCCCTTCCCATCTACTCCCTCCCCCAACCCACCTTCCAACTCGCACTCCCCCCATTCTCCTGCAGCGGTTCGCCATCTCAATTTACAGACACAACACCTAACCCAACCGATAGTAACATCACTTCATGGCTGTGGCAATTCAACGATAGTGGAAGCAGTGATAATACATCCACATTAAAAAATCCTGTGCACACTTATTCAAGTGCAGGGCAATACGATGTGGCATTAACAGCCACCACAAACTATGGTTGCGAGAATTCAATCACTAAAAGCGTTACTATTGCTCAATCTCCCTTAGCTGAAATTTTGAATACTCCGGCATGCGATGATGTACCGGTAACATTTACCACTTCTTCTCAAAGTGATATCAAAAGCTGGAGCTGGCAAATAGGGGTAACGCAATTCACAACGCCTGAGCCTGTTTACGTTTTTAATAATCCCGGAAGTTATACGGTTGATTTGAATGCCGTTGGGAATAACAATTGTATCGCCTCAACCGGTAAGAACGTTGTCGTGCCATTGCCTTTAGTTCCGGATTTTACGGTGCAGAAAAATTGCGCCGGTCAGGAAGCTGAATTCACGGATGCCACGGTGGTTTACGAAGATCCTGTTTCAAAATATGACTGGAACTTTGGTGATGCTGCAACAGGAGAGGATTCGCCGGTAAGGCATACTTATGTAAATACAGGCCCTTACGGTGTGATGCAAAGCGTAACAACAGCTTCAGGTTGTAATTATAAAAACACAAAAAGTATTAACGTCGGTGTTTCGCCAACAGCATCGTTCACAGCTTTGCCTGAAGTGGGTGTGCCGCCGCTGAGTGTTACCTTCAACAACACATCATCCAATGCAAATCACTACTTCTGGAATTTTAATGACCCCAATAATTCAACCTCAACAGAAGTGTCTCCTCAATTTACTTTTCTTGATTACGGAAATTATGTGGTTGATCTCACGGCATTCAACGCACAGAATTGCAGTCACACGTTCAGCAAGGTGATAACGGCCGCTCTCCCACTTATCGACGTTGGACTGGAAAACCTTACCATCTCAGAGAATATAAATGGTTTGTTGACGGCCCAGCTTATTATTCACAACAAAGGAAATGTTACGCTTCAGAATTTAAACTTAAAGATCAATCTTTCCGGAATTGAAATACAACAAACCGTTAATGAGCCTGTTCCTCCCTATTCGTCCATTTTGTACACACTGGATTTTAACATTGTTAAAGGCGGTCAACTGGAATACCTCTGTGTTGAAGCCCGTATTGAAGGTGATAATAATTCAGAGGACAATACCTTGTGTTCATCGATAGATAACAAAGTCATCGTTATGGCTCCATATCCCAATCCGTCTCCGGGCAACATCCACCTTGACTGGGTTTCTCCTGCAGATCAATCCGTACAAATCAGTATTTATGATCCGTTGGGCAAGATGGTCTTTGAAAATGGTGTTGAAGCTTCTGAAGGATTCAACGATACCCTGCTGAACCTGGAGGAATTGACCGCGGGCGTTTACTTTTTAGTATTCCGTTCTGCCGGGATCAAACAAACCCAGCGCTTCGTGATTCAACGTTGATTCTTACCATTATGACGTTGGGTGAGGAGTGTTTCATCGCCACCGTCATTGCGCCTGCCCGACCACTGGCGGGAGTGGAAGCGTAGGGCATGTGAGGTAGCGCGAAGCAATCCCACATTCGAAGGAATGCACTTGTCAATTAAGGTAAACCACTTCGAAGGATTTTCTTTCATCCACCGAGCGCTGTTACTTCACACGTACACCTCCGAATTGGGGATTGCTTCGTCGTACCTCCTCGCAATGACGTTGGGCAATGGATGTCATCTCACTTTTTGAGCCGAAGGTTTTGAAACTCGTAATGACGTTGGGCGAGGAAGCTTCACATTACCGTCATTGCGAGCGGAAGCGTAGGATGTGAGTTAGCGCGAAGCAATCCTACGTTCGAAGGAATGCACTTTTCACTTGACGTAAACCCTTCGAAGGATTTTCTTTCATCCACTGCGTGATGTTACTTTACGCACACACCTCCGAATTGGGGATTGCTTCGTCGTTCCTCTCCTCGCAATGACGTTAGGTGAGGAGTGTTACATCGCCATCCGTCATTGCGCCTGCCCGACCACTGGCGGGAGCGGAAGCGAGGGCATGTGAGTTGGTGCGAAGCAATCCCATATTCGAAGGAATGCACTTGTCATTTAAAGTAAACCATTTCGAAGGATTTTCTTTCATCCACCGAGCACTGTTACTTCACGTGTACACCTCCGAATTGGGGATTGCTTCGTCGTTCCTCCTCGCAATGACGGTGGGCAATGGATGTCATCACACTTTTTGAGCCGAAGGTTTTGAAACTCGCAATGACGGTAGTTATATAGAATTCTGCGGAGTTTTATTATTTTTCAAAATGACAAGAGGAGGATGTGTATATATTATGACAAACATTCATAACACCACATTATACACTGGTGTAACAGCGGATTTATATAGCAGGGTTATGGATCATAAGAGCGGACGATATCTCAAAAGTTTTACTTTTCGCTACAATCTTATAAAGTTAGTTTACTATGAACCTTTCCGATCTATTGAAGAAGCAATTGATCGGGAGAAACAGATCAAAGGAGGTTCCCGGGCTAATAAGGAAAAATTAATAAATAGAATGAATCCCGAGTGGAAAGATTTATTCGAAGAAGTTAGTAAATGGTGAGGATGAGGAGTCTGCACATTACCATGACTAATAAATGATTAGTGGTTGCTAACGTAGTACAATAGTATTACATTGCATTAGTATTTTAGCAAAATCAATATTTGTGATTGATTCATTTGGGGACAAAGAAACGGAACGGATTTGGGATGGCTATATATCTAAAAAATTTCCACCATCTATTCAGCAAACAGCGAGGAGGAAATTGGTCCATATTCATTCTGCGGTTACAATCAATGATCTCCGCGTTCCGCCGGGGAACAGGCTTGAAAAACTTTCTGGCTCTCTGAATGGATTTTACAGCATCAGGATAAATGATCAATGGCGGATTATTTTCAAATGGTCAAACGGCAATGCGAATGCAGTTGAAATAGTTGATTATCATTAAATGAGGTAAGCGCTATGAAAAAATTAAAAAATGTACACCCGGGAGAAATTTTGAAGCTCGATTTCATGGAGCCAATGAACGTTACAGCCTATGCCCTGGCCAAGGCCATCCATGTAGACCAGACAAGGATTAGCCAGTTGCTCCGTGGCACAAGGAATATATCTGCCGATACCGCCTTGCGGTTGGGTAAATTTTTCAATGTATCAGCAGAATTTTGGCTTAATATTCAGAACCGTTTTGATTTGGAAGAAGAACGGGTACACCAGTCGGAATATGACAGGATTGAACCTTTGGAAATGACTTGATGCCACTGCCAAACAGGAATATACTTTTCATCTTCCTCACCACCTTGTAAATACTAATTCCAATTATTGTATTTGTTATCTAATTATTGCCTAAAATGTGATAATTAACTACTTTTGATACGTTAATTTTTACATAAATGTCAGAATTTGGACTAAAACCGGTTTCTGAGGATTTAATTTTGCAGAGGCTTGAATTTGAAAATCCCTGGTGGACATCGGGAAAAATCGATAGTGACTATGACCGGATGCCCAGGCGATTGTATTTTGACCTGTTCTACAATGTTGTAGCTGATAAATCAGTGCATCGCTCGACAGTGCTCATGGGGCCACGCAGGGTGGGGAAAACGGTAATGATGAACCATACCATCAGCAAGCTGATCCAGGATGGTGTGTCACCTCGTAAAATCGTATTGATCAACATTGAAAATCCGATCTTTCTCAATACCGGGTTAGACCAATTGTTTGCTCTGGCACGCAAAGCTGTAGCCGACCATACCCATAACGGGTGGTTTGTGTTTTTTGATGAGATACAATACCTGCCTGATTGGGAAGTTCACCTGAAAGTATTGGTTGACAGCTACAGGCATTCGCGTTTTACTGTTTCAGGTTCCGCTGCTGCTGCGCTCCGGCTTAAAAGCCGCGAGAGTGGTGCGGGACGGTTTACCGACTTCATGCTTCCGCCTTTGACCTTTCACGAATATGTTCACCTGAAAGGTATGCAGCACCTGGTTACGGAAGATAAAATTGAGTGGGCAGGAAACTTTCAGCGTTTCTTTAATACACCCCACATTAAAGACCTGAACAGGCAGTTCATCGAGTATATCAATTTTGGCGGTTATCCGGAAGTGATATTTTCTTCGTCAATACAGGCAAACCCGGGCCGTTATATTCGCAGCGATATTATTGATAAGGTTTTGCTCCGCGATTTACCTTCCCTGTATGGCATTGAAAATGTGCAGGAACTTAACAAGCTCTTTGCTACGCTGGCCTATAACAGTGGGGCAGAAGTTTCTTACCAGTCATTGTCGAACACTTCGGGCATTCATAAAAAAACGCTGCACAATTATCTCACCTACCTGGAAGCAGCTTTCCTGATCAGGATCGTTCACCGGGTGGATGACAGCGCACAGAAATTTAAACGGGCCGATTATTTTAAAATATACCTTACAAATCCATCGCTGCGGAGCGCATTGTTTGCGCCACTTGAACCTACCGATGACGCTATGGGTAAAATGACGGAGACAGCTATTTTTTCACAATGGCTGCACCGGGAGTGG
This sequence comes from uncultured Roseivirgaceae bacterium, assembly GCA_964521255.1. GTDB lineage: Bacteria > Bacteroidota > Bacteroidia > Cytophagales > Cyclobacteriaceae > ZC4RG29. The sequence continues at coordinate 12,381 of CAZFRM010000029.1, read as the reverse complement.
ATGATACCACACTATGCCCGGTGGACAAAGGGCCGCTTTCAGGGTGAAGTAGATATGGTGGGTCTTGACGACAAGTCATTAAAACCGAAGTGGGCGCTCGAAATAAAATGGAGCAACTATTATATAGCACATCCGCAAAAGCTGAACTCTTTATTGATCTTCTGCAAGCTGAATAAGCTCACCGGTGCACTGGTAACTACAATTGATACATTTGCAGTCGTAGAGCATGATGGAATAAAACTACAGTTTGTACCGGCAGCGCTATATGCTTATACGGTTGGAGTGAATACATTAATTCAAAAGAAAATAAAATAGCTTTCATTGGTAAGGGAAACGAAGGCATGTGAGTGGAGCGAAGCACTCCCACTTAGTTTCAAAACCTTCGGCACAAAAAGTTGAGATGACAAGACATACACTCATTCGCAGACTTGTCCCCCGCTGGCGGGGGGAGGGGGTGGAAAACGATACACTTCAAACAATTAAATTTCTTGTCATTGGTAGCGGAAGCGAGGGCATGTGAGGTGGAGCGAAGCAATCCCACGTTCGAAGGAACCTGCGTGTAATTTGAGATGATCTTTTGCGAAGGAATTCCTTTCATGCGAAGCGTACTTATCGCATTACGTGAATGGCTTCGAAGATGGGATTGCTTCGTCGCTTCTCTCCTCGCAATGACGGTAGTTAAGCACCTCGCTTTATCTAAATCTTAGTTATTCGCTATCTTTATACTCACAATGGCTGTAACTGATCAAAAAAGAAAATACACTCCTGAAGAATACCTTGTATTGGAACGAAAGGCCGCGTACAAGAGTGAGTTCTTCAAAGGGGAAATCTTTGCCATGTCTGGAGCAACGAGACAACATAATCTAATCAGTGGTAATTTTTATGCTTTCCTCCATCAGAAACTAAAGGGAAAGGGCTGTCATCCCTATGGTTCTGATATGCGCATTCATGTTCCGCTTAATTCATTATATACCTATCCTGATATCAGTGTGGTGTGTGGCAAAGAAGAATTTCTCGACAATGAATTTGATACTTTGCTTAACCCTGTTTTTATCTGCGAAGTTCTTTCGCGTACCACTGCCGACTACGATACTGGCGGAAAGTTTACCTTATACCGGTCTGTCGAATCACTGAAAGAATATTGGGTAGTGTCTTCACTGGAATACAGGCTTCAAAAGTTTGTCAGGCAACCTAATAATAACTGGCTATTATCAGAGACAATCAATATGAATGATGTTGTTTTATTAGAAAGCCTTTCCATTGAAGTACCGTTGAAGGAGATTTATTTTGATGTTCAGTTCTAAGGAAACAAACCAGGACTCATCCCCTGGATACTCAACAAAACTGTGCAGACCTACATGACAGTTTCAGACAAATTATATAGGGCTGGAATATTAATTTCTGAATGGTCCCTCAAAGCTTAGTATTTTCCTTTATTTTTAACCAAATATTATTTGGAAAAAGCTCGCTCTGTCACTTATGAAAAACCGTATTAAACTCGATGCCACGGATAGGAAGATCCTGGAAATCCTTCAGAATAATTCAAACATTACTAACGCTCAACTTGCCAAGGAAATCGGGTTATCTCCCGCTCCAACATTGGAGAGGGTTAATAAACTTGAGATTTCCGGGGTTATAAAAAGCTACCATGCTGTCATTGATCCTTCCAGTGTAAACCTCGGGGTAAGCACTTTTGTGATGGTATCCCTTAAGGGTCACAACAAAGAGAACATTGAGAAGTTCATCACTTCCATAAACCAGATTGAGGAAGTGATCGAGTGTCATCACATCACGGGTGCGGGAGATTTCATTTTGAAGATTGTTTCATCGGATATCGCTTCGTATCAACAGCTCATGCTTGAGGAAGTTTCAAACATAGATGTTGTTGACAGCCTCCAGACGATGGTGATACTTTCTACTTTTAAAGACAGCAGAACATTGCCGATACCGAACTAGAAAATGAAGCGAATGAAAAGTACGAGGGACGATTTACGAAGTAAGAATTTGAGAAAATGAATGTTGAATGTCCTTAGTGTCCTGGTGCCTTTGCGGCAATGAAAAATAATTGACCATTAAGGTTGTGTTTTGAATTTCAAATCTTAAACACCTGCAATACATAAGCACATGCTATGGAAGAAGAAAAAAGCCTGATCCTCGACAGCCGCCAGGTGAAGCAAAAGATTCGCAGAATGGCGTTTGAGATCTATGAAAATAATTTTAAAGAAAAACAGTTGGTGCTGGCAGGCATTGATGGGCAGGGTTATGTGCTGGCAAAAGCGATGATGAAAGAGCTTGAGTCTATTTCCCCCATTGTGGTGAAATTGGTAAAAGTGGGTATCGATAAGCTTGCTCCCCAGCAAAGCGATGTAACACTGGACTGTGATGTAAAGGAGGTCAGGAAGAAATGTGTCATTCTTGTTGATGATGTTCTAAACACCGGCCGCACTTTTGCCTATGGATTAAAACCATTTCTTGATATTGAAGTAAAGAAAATTGAAACGGCAGTTTTGGTTAACAGAAGTCATACCTTGTTCCCTATCTATCCAAATTATACTGGTTACGAGTTGTCAACTACGATCGATGATCATGTGCTGGTAAATCTTGGTAAGGAGACTGGGGTGTATTTGTCTTAAAGCCGGTAAAAATACTATACATCTGCATTCAAATAACAGTTCGAATCCGGCAAGAGAAATTTCATTAATTTTGACTTTTAACTTTCGTACAGATGACAAGAGAAACGTTAATAAAAAAGACGATTGATAGTCTGGCTAAATTACCGGATCAAAAATTAAAAGAGGTTTCAGATTTCGCTGAATTCCTGTTAAATAAAATTGAAAATCAATTACTGACGGAGGGGATTCAGAAGCTCACAGTGGACTCAAAAGCATTTAATTTTCTGGAAGAAGAGGAAGACCTTTATTCGATAGCAGACCTGAAGGAAAGATATAAATGAATAAAGGTGAAATTGTATTAATACCATTTCCGTTTCCAAACTTGGAATTAGTGATTGGCAGATTAGGAAATTTATCGCAAGGTGAGTTAGCTAACGTTGATCAGAATTTAATTAAGATCACTAATGTCCGACTAAAAAAACGAACACCTACGTAATCCCTTGATTTTCTTGATTCCATAGTTCTCTCTCCTTCGGAGAGAGGTAGGAGTGAGGCCAGATAAAGAACCATCAAGAAAATCAAGGGATTGAAACGAATACTAAATTTTAGTCGGGCAACAATAAATTAAGATATTTAAGTTGATACCATAGCTGCGCGTCGCAACAATCATACATCATGTCTGTCCATAAAAAATCCGAGATCAAAAAAATCACCACTCATCAGCTACAGGAGATGAAAAACCGTGGTGAGAAGATTGCAATGCTTACAGCATATGATTACAGCATGGCAAAAATTATTGATGGTGCAGGGATCGATGTCATTCTTGTAGGAGACTCTGCCTCCAATGTGATGGCCGGTTACGAAACCACTTTACCCATTACCCTGGATCAAATGATTTATCATGCAGCGTCAGTTGTACGTGCTGTTGATCGTGCTTTGGTGATTGTTGATTTGCCTTTTGGAACTTATCAGGGAAGTTCAGGCGAAGCTCTCCGCTCTGCTATCCGAATAATGAAAGAAGCGGGTGCTCATGCAGTAAAACTGGAAGGAGGAAGTGAAATCAAGGAATCCGTTCAAAGAATACTAAGCGCAGGAATTCCTGTCATGGGTCACTTGGGTTTAACACCTCAATCCATTTACAAATTTGGAACGTACACGGTTCGTGCAAAAGAAGAAGAGGAGGCGAAAAAATTATTAGAAGACGCAAAATTGCTTGAGGAATGTGGATGTTTTGGAATCGTTCTTGAAAAGATACCCGCTAACCTCGCAAAAAAAGTTTCCGAATCTTTACGCATTCCAACGATAGGGATAGGTGCCGGCTCCGATGCTGATGGCCAGGTATTGGTCATGCAGGACATGTTAGGAATTTCTAAAGAATTTAAACCCAGGTTTCTGAGAAGATACACTGATCTCAGTTCTATTATAACCGAAGCAGTAAGTCATTACGTGACGGATGTGAAAGCAAAGGATTTTCCGAATGAAAAAGAGAAGTATTGAGAGCGGCGGGAAGGTACTTGTGTTTATCGAAATAATTTTAGACTTCCTGAATCACTTCAAATCCTTTAAAGCTTCCGGTAATAGCCAGCCCGCCAGTCCATTTCGCAATATTTTTGTTTTTAAGTTTAACGGCTGTTTCATTCAAGCTTGCACCGGAGCCCATAGCATCATCGATTAACAGTACTCGCTTAAAGTTTCTTTTTTCGGTGATTACCAGACTGGATTGAGCGTTACGTATTCTGTCTTCAATTTTGCTCAATGCCTTTTGTGGTATCACGATATCACCCTTTACCTTTTCAATGGCAAGATGAGGAAGAGGGATGTTAAGTTTTTGCTGGAGTACTTTCATGAATTGGATATCTCTTTTTATAGTAGGGGGTATGTATGCAACAGCGTTAATAGAAAGATCTTTTATCAATTTCAGCACACGGTTTTTTATGAGCGTGATGATCTGATCCATGAGTTGTTTGTTTTGACCCTGCTTGGCAAAATGCATGAGCGCTCCCAATTTGGTTTTGCCAAATCGCTCGATGGCATAGAAGTCGAGATAATAAACAGCATCCAGTCCGACTTGACGAAAGCCTTTGGTGTGGCTAAGTTTATCCATTCCATCAATGACTCCTGAAGGGAGAAAATATTCGAGGTATTTTTTTCGGGTGCTTATAAATTCCTGGATTGTTTTTTCTAGTGGGAGCTTTTGTCTTTTACACCACATTTTCATGGCATCAATTCCTTCGAGTTGCGACCCGGTTTCCGTAACCTGGAAAAAATGCTCCTTTAGAAACTTTAGCGTTTCCTCGTCAAACTTCGCTTCAGTATGCTCGGTTGAGGGAACCTTCTCCCGGATTTTGTAAAAAGTTTTCGGTGCACGGCCCAGCTTTTCAATCTTTCCGTCGGCCTGCAATGAATTAAGGGCACGGTGAATCATTTGCCGCGACAGACCTAAACTATCCGCTAATTCGGCAACAGTAAGTTCTCCCTTTGTTGTCAGGGCTTCCAGTATGCGGGAAAATGTGCTCAAGTTTACAGTTTACAGTAAACTGTAAACTTACTTTATTTTCCCATAAACCAACCAAAAAACTTACCAGGCTTGATAATTTGGATTCATCAATTCAGGCAAAGGGAAGGAACTAAAGAATCCTCAGCTTCCCCAAACCAGACAATTCCATATTCTCCATAAATTCCAACTCCGATCGCTTTCCATTCAACCTTGCTCCACATCTCAGAATTGATTATGAGCGGATTATGAGCAGGACTTACTTTCCAGCCGGCTAATCCTTCTTCGGCCGTTGCCCCCTTTGAACTGTAATAAGCGATCTCATACCCCGGCTTTTCATAGTCTGCAATCTCTTTCGGCTTATCCCACATGCACTGGGCTGCCTTGTGATCGTTGGTGTAGCAGCAGGCTGACCACTTCCCCTTTTTTGACCAACTGTGAGGATTGCATTTTCCTTTCGGATCAAATTTGAAATTTTCAACGAGGTCTCTGGCGTGTACTTGTGCTACGAGGGAAAGCTTGGACGATAACGGAATAGGCTTCAGGTTCTTTGATTTCCGGTAACTCATGATCAGATCATAGAGTTTCTGTTCTTCCTGACTGACACAAACCTGTGGAGAGGTTGCTTTTTCAATACGTGTTGATTGGCTTACGAAAAAGACAAAAAGAATTAGAACAATCGGTTTCATGAATGAATATTATGATGCTTAGGCCGCTATCCAAATAAAGTACTTTCTAAATGAAGTTAATTTTTTAATTTGCGCCCCGAAAAAATCCGACCCTTGGACGTTAGGGTATTTGGATAACGCTTTGTTTTCGGTAATCGTCACACGGCTGAGCCAAATCTTTTGTCTGTCAATTAATTATTATAGGTAAATAAAAAAGCAAAATGAGCGATCAGAAAAACTTGTCCGACACTGGGCGGATCAGCATTAAGAATGGTAAGCTGGTAGTGCCAGATAATCCAACGATCCCTTTCATCGAAGGCGATGGTACCGGTATTGATATATGGCCTGCCTCCAAGCTTGTATTCGATTCAGCAGTGGAAAAAGCCTATCAAGGCAAACGCAAGATCAACTGGATGGAAGTATTGGCCGGAGAGAAGTCCTTCAAGAAAGTAAATAACTGGATGCCGGATGAAACGATGACCGCTTTCAAAGAATATCTTGTCGGAATTAAAGGACCGCTCACAACACCCGTTGGTGGTGGCATTCGCTCATTGAATGTGGCGCTTCGCCAGGAGCTTGATCTTTATGCTTGTGTTCGCCCCGTAAGATGGTTTAAAGGAGTTCCTTCACCGGTAAAGGAACCTCAAAAGACAGATATGGTAATTTTTCGTGAAAACACGGAGGACATATATGCCGGTATAGAATTTCAACAAGGCAGCGATGACAATAAGAAATTCATGTCCTTGTTTAATGAAGCCTTTCCAAAACTTTATAAAAAGATAAGGTTTCCTCAGACTTCAGGAATTGGAATCAAACCCGTTTCTAAGGAAGGCACAGAGAGACTTGTTCGTTCAGCAATTGAATTTGCCATCGCTCACAAGAAGCCTAGCGTAACGCTGGTTCACAAGGGTAATATCATGAAGTTTACAGAAGGCGGATTCCGCGATTGGGGTTATGATTTAGCAAAGCGGGAATTTGGTGCGGTTGATCTTGATGGCGGCCCCTGGCAGGTAATTGAAAAAGGGGGCCATAAAATTGTTATCAAAGATTCTATCGCTGATGCTTTCTTACAACAGATATTGTTAAGACCAGATGAATATTCCGTAGTTGCCACACTCAACTTAAATGGTGACTATGTATCCGATGCGCTTGCTGCTATCGTTGGGGGTATTGGTATAGCGCCCGGCGGAAATATTAATTACCATACCGGTCACGCTATCTTTGAGGCAACGCATGGCACGGCCCCTAAGTATGCAGGCCAGGATAAAGTGAATCCAGGCTCAGTAATTCTTTCAGGCGTTATGATGCTTGAATACCTCGGCTGGCATGAAGCAGCAGATATGATAACAAAAAGTCTTGAAGCCACTATCGCTGCAAAGAAAGTTACCTACGATTTTCACCGCATGATGGAAGGTGCAACGCTTTTGAAGTGTTCTGAATTTGCAAAGGAAGTGGTGAAGAATATGTAAAATGATTTTGGTGAAAATAATCACTGATTCAAAATGTAATGTGATTGTTTTCACCAAAGTATTGAGAGATAACTTCTGTTGTCCCTCGTGAAAAAATGCGGGTTAAGGTATAGTGATAAGGTGTCCCTTTTTTGTTATCTCATGAACAAATGGATTTTGTTCGGGGGTATCTTCAGGGGCAAAAGGATGTAACTCAATGAACGGATACTTTGACAACAGGGTGGCAATGGGTTCTACATCGTGCGTACCACAGCCTTTAAATCGCGCGTCCCATAAAGCAAGATCTATATCGCTAAGTTCATTGGGTTTGCCATACGCATAAGAGCCAAATAGTATAGCCTTCATCGGTTTGTACCCCTGGCTCTTAAGTTCTTCGATGAATCCATTGATATATTTATTTAAAGCTTTTCGAGTAAACATGTGCGGAGATTATTGATCTTTTTATGTTGCGTTTTTAAATAGGCTTCATCAGCGATTGAATAGATTTTATCCTTATAATCAGGATAACGCGTATCAATGTTCCATTGGTTCACAATAGCCAGGTAATCATAATCCTCAGCAAGCAAATCCAGATCAGTTTGATTGTGCAGAAATTGAAGGTCGTGAGTCCTTGGAGGAAAGTTGTCTACATTATCTTTTACCCAATGAGCTTTTAGTAGCTTTTCAATAACCAGATGGAACATGAATAAAGCCATCACATGTTGATTGCCTTTGATCAGGTAAAGAGCGGTTTCCCAGTATCTCGTCGCTTCTCTTTTCCAGTACTCAACGTGATCCTGTTTCGAAAGCATAGCGGCAATGTTTAACCAAAAGTTAAACTAAAATTGGCTAATCAAAATTTCAAAAGTCGAGCATCTTCAGTGCTGTTAGCGCTGCCTCTTCACCTTTATTTCCATACTTACCGCCGGCACGATCAAGCGCTTGTTGCTTGTTCGATGTAGTGAGCACGCCGAAAATTACAGGCTTTCGTGTTTTCAAGCCGACTTGTGTAATTCCATAAGCAACAGCCTGGCAGATATAATCAAAGTGAGGGGTTTCACCCTGTATTACACAGCCTAAGCAAATTACAGCATCGATTTTTTTCTCTTCGGCCATCCATAAAGCACCAAGCGATAATTCAAAACTGCCAGGAACATTTTTTCTTATGATATTATCTTTGCCTACGCCATGCGCTTTCAAAGACGCGACGGCTCCCTCGTACAAAGCTTCTGTAATCTCTTCGTTCCACTCCGTGACTACAATACCGAATTTCTTCTTAGCTAAGTCTTTGTCGCTTTTTACAGTTCCTGATTTGTGTGAGCCGGCCATTCTTAAAATGTATGAGGTTAAGATTTTTATCAAATAAAAAAAGGGATAGTGTTTCTATCCCTTTAAAATTAATTCTAAAATATTTATGAGTTAGGTTCCAGGCGAGCTTTAAATTTTCTCGCATTTTGATACTCTGGAGATTCCCAATAGTTATCAATTATTTTTTGATAGGTACTAATGGCTTTTGCTGTGTCGTTTAGTTTTTCATAAGCAAGGGCTTCCTTCATTAAGTAAGTTGGTGTGTAATACTTGTTGGGTTTATAGTTGGCAGCTTTGCCATAAAAACTTGCAGCCTGTTGGTAGTTTTGTTCTTCCATGTACGAATCACCCACAAGGCTGTAGGCACGAGCCTGTACCAGCAAATCCTTTGATTTAAAATCCTCAAGGTACAGGCGGGCAAGTTCATACTTGCCTTGTTTTAAATAGGCTGCCCCAGCGTAATAACTGGCGAGGTTGCCAGCGGGGGTAATACCATATTCGCTTGCTATATCAAGGAATCCTAAATTGTTTCCGTCCCCATTCAATGCTAAATCAAGGCTATCTGACTCGAAATAATAGACGGCCTGAAACATCTCCCTTTGAGCTTCAACATCTTTCTTGTCTCTGAAATAATTAAATCCAAAATATCCGCCCACAACCAGGAGTATTACTCCAACTATACCAATCACTATTTTAGGATTGCTTTCAATCCAACCTTCTGCCACTTCCAGCTTTTGTGCCAATGCTTCAGAACTCTCCAGGATTTCGCTATGCGTTTCTTTTTTCTTTGCCATTTGATTAATTAATAAACCTTAATGATACCCAGCTTTTGCTGGCCATTAAGCGGGCGCAAAACTACAAATTAGATAAGTCTTAACAAAAATGATTAGTCTGTTATGAAAGGGTAGTCCTCTTGTACATAAATGTCCTGAAATGCCTCAGATGGATCAGGATATTCGGATTCTTCTGCGAATTTCACGCTTTCTTCAACGATGGTAATTATTTTTTGATCCATTGCTTCAATCTCCTTTTCGGTCGCAAATTTCTTTGAAAGAAGGGTTTGTTTTACAACTTCAACCGGATCGCGTTGCTTATATTCTTCAACTTCGTCTTTGGTTCTGTACTTGGCCGGGTCGGACATTGAATGTCCCTTATATCGATAGGTTCTGAATTCCAAAAGGGTTGGGCCTTCACCTTTGCGAGCTCTCTCCGCCGCACGGCTTACGGCTTTATGAACTTCTTCCACACTCATTGCATCGACTGCTTCTGATGGCATATCGTAAGCATCCCCTAATGTATAAAGCTCATAAACGTTGGATGTCCTCTTCACAGAGGTGCCCATTGCATATCCATTATTTTCAATTACAAAAATCACAGGAACCTTCCATAGCATCGCCAGATTGAGGGTTTCATGAAATGCACCCTGACGAACTGCGCCATCTCCCATAAAGCAAATACATAGTTTGCCGGTCTTATTATATTTTTCAGCGAAGGCAATCCCGGCGCCAAGAGGTATCTGTGCTCCAACAATTCCATGTCCGCCAAAAAAGCCATGCTCTTTGTCAAAAATGTGCATTGAGCCGCCTTTTCCCTTTGAACTTCCGGTCTTCTTTGCAAATAATTCAGCCATTATAGCTTTCGGATTAGTCCCGAGTGCCAATGGGTGCGCATGGTCACGGTAAGCAGTTATCCATTTATCACCTTTTTCAAGCGCGGTTACAGCTCCTGCTACACAGGCTTCTTGTCCAATGTAGAGATGGCAAAAACCTCTTATTTTTTGCTGACCGTATAATTGTCCTGCCTTCTCTTCAAATTTCCGCATGAGTTGCATGGTATCATACCAACGCAGATAAGTTTCTTTTGAAAATTCCTGTTTCTTGTCAGCTTTCTTCACATCAGCAGCTTTTGAGTTCGATTTGGTTGTCGTTGACATATACCTAATTTTGAATCTGAGGTGCGAAAATAAGACCCGAACGATCATTCGCCAAAGAATTCCCCGTAAAACTCCATGATTCTTCAAAAACTCTACTTATTTAATTACCGGAATTATGGAGAGATCAATATAGATTTTGATCCAAAAATCAATGTTTTAGTAGGGCCCAATGGGAGTGGAAAAACCAATTTGCTGGACTCAATTTATTATTTGGCATTCACCAAAAGCGCGTTTCAAGCTGCGGATCAAATAAACGTACGTCACGGTTCTAATCATTTCTTCATACGTGGTTCCTTTTTAACGAAAGGCCGGCAACATGAAATTGCCGCAGGGTACCAGGTTGGCATGCGAAAATCATTTCGCGAGGACGGCACAGAATACCAAAAGGTAAGTGAACACATCGGAAAATATCCTGTGGTGCTAATGGCCCCTGACGATGTTGACCTGATTAAAGAGGGAAGTGAATCGAGACGAAAATTTTTTGATAGTATAATCTCGCAGATTGATCATACTTATCTGGATAATCTTATCCAATACAATCTTACATTAAAAAATCGCAATGGACTTCTTCGACTCTTTTTTGAAAGAGGAAAAGTAGATGAACTGGCTATTGAATCTTATGATGAGATATTAGACCGCTTAGGGCAACAGCTTTATGAAAAAAGGAAAGCCTTTGTAGTGGATTTTATTCCGGTTTTCAATTCGTTTTTTAATTTTTTGGTTGAAGGTTCAGAATCCGCGGGCATTCTTTATTCATCTGATCTCAACAATGGTAGTTTTATTCAAGGCTCTAAAAATAATAGACAGAAAGATCTGGCGCTGCAAAGAACCAACTTCGGAGTTCACCGCGATGACTATGAATTCCGGTTGGGAGATGTAGATATAAAACGATATGGCTCTCAAGGACAACAAAAGTCGTTTGTAATAGGATTAAAGCTTGCCCAATGGAAAATGTTGCGAGAGGTAAAAGGTTTTAAACCCGTTTTACTTCTGGACGATATCTTTGATAAATTGGATGACCTGAGAATTGACCGGCTGCTGGAACTTATAAAGGAGTTTGGTCAGTTATTCATTTCAGACGCCAGGCCTGACCGGACTACAAAATTGCTCCAAAAGGCAATTGGTAATGTAAGCGTTTACGAGATTCAAAATGGAGAAGTAAGGAAAAGGATATGAGCAACAAACGAGATCCAAAAAACCCGTTTCAATCCGTAGGACAAGCCATTCGTGAGCTGTTAAACTCATATCACATCGAGTCTAAATTTGATGAGACCAACCTGGTAACATCGTGGGAGCGGCTGGTGGGTAAGCCAATTGCAAAGCGGACTAAAAAAATATCGATCAGAAATAAGATACTTTATGTTGAATTTGATTCACCTTCCATGAAACAGGATTTCATGTTACACAAAAGTGAAGTCCTGGCCCTCTTTCATAAGGAATTTGATCCCTCGGTGGTAAAAGACATTGTTGTACTTTGATATTCTGCAACGCTTAAAATTCTACTTAAAATGTAGGTAAGAGTTTTGAAAAAGTGGAAAAGCGTATAATTTTGCACTCTCTTTTTAAAAAAGCCTCCCGCCGGGAGGCTTTTGAGTCGAAAGAGAACACACTTTTGTTTATCACACAAAGAAAGTTGGGGGAATACCAAAGCGGCCAACTGGGACAGACTGTAAATCTGTTGTCTTATGACTTCATAGGTTCGAATCCTATTTCCCCCACGTGTCCGCCGAAGCTTCAGCGAAGGTGGACTGCTAGAAAAGATATCCGCCTGCGCTAAAGCTTCGGCGGACAATGCGGGAGTAGCTCAGTTGGTAGAGCGATAGCCTTCCAAGCTATAGGTCGCGGGTTCGAACCTCGTCTCCCGCTCACAACACTCAGTAGGAGTGTAGGGCAAAGTTGATTAGAAGATTTAGCAGGA
>CAZFRM010000028.1:0-53544 GCA_964521255.1 uncultured Roseivirgaceae bacterium | reverse complement strand
GACAGTAATGTCAAAGCTGAGCAGTACTAATTACCCGTATACTTCAATTGACCAACACCTGCCTTGCGCTAAAACTAGGGCAGGCAAGACCTATGTGCTTGTTACTTATCTGCTCTTTTTCCAGACCATGTCAACGATATTGGATCAGGATGGAAGGATTAAAGGATGAACAGGATTAAAAACCTGTCAATCCGGGGATCACTTCAAACCTGGTAAACACAAGTGATCTAAACAGATCACAAACCTTATTAAAGGTGAAAAGCATGACAGAGCACATTTGCCTACTGTCAATTGCCAATTGCCTACTGATCTTAAGGTGATCCCGATAGCTATCGGGACGGCGGGGAACCCCGCCGAAAAGATCACTAAAGAGTTTAAGGTGACTATAGCGGCGGGGATCACCTCTTCCCATTCCGAACAGAGCAGTTAAGCCCGCCAGCGCTGATGGTACTAGGGTAACACCCGGGAGAGTAAGTCGTTGCCTATCTTTTATTGTATCCGCCGATGCGTTAGTGCAAGGTGGATTTAAAAAGCCTACTTGAATATTCAGGTAGGCTTTTTTTGTTTGAGATAAATTCGCTTCAAATTTATATTCCTGAATAAGGTTGAGCTACGTTATCAATGTCAGTTCAATCAAATGCGCTACGCGGATTGATAACTTTATACTTTTTATTAATTATTGCTGCATCAGAAGGCATATGTATAATTTATTGTACCCATTAACTCTGTGAATGATGATTGCTGCTCCGTGCTCTCCAGCCTGCTGAGGATATTCACGCCCACTGACAGACTATGCTGGCCAGAAGAATTTTCAGTGGTTTGCTTTGGGGCATATTGTATTCCAAAACGATTATTTAAGACAGGACTCGTTTTTATAGTACTGGAGGTTTGATTGTAGCATATGATATAAGATGCACGCATGGTTTTTTGTAGTATGGATTTCACCAAACTGAAAGTTGGCCCCCAGTAAGTACTTGATATTTCTGTCATTGAATTTTTATACACGTTGATTGCACTTATTAATGTTGTTCCGGATGACATCATTGTGTAACTATAAGAAGCGTTGATGCTGAAAAAATCTGATTGTACATCGCTATCCTCATAGCTGCTTTTATCGCTTGCCTTTTGAGAAGTAAGGTTGAGTGTAATGTACTGCGGTCGTTGAGCTCCACCCAGGTTTCTGACTATGTTGGCACTGGTAGTTTTGCTTACCTGATAGAAATTCAACGTGTCTAATTGATTTCGGAAGAAAGGATCAGATTGGGGGCGTAAATTTGTATAGCTTGAAAAGTTAGAATGGTCGAAAGAAATGTTCCATTTTTCATTTGGTGTGTAATTTAATTGTACTGAACCCACTAATCTTTTTGTTGTGGAAGACCGACTCTCATCCAGGTTGTTTTGCTGAACACCAACATTGCCGGTTACATTCAGTTTGTCTTGTAACAATTTGGCGGATGGTATTATAGTAATGTTACGCAGATCAGAATTAAAGTAATAAGCACCCAATGTCTTGTATTCCGGAGCAATACGTTCGTACTTTAAATGGATGGCATACCAGCTACTCTGGTAACCCAAACTGGTATTGAAGGCGTCGTAATATCGACTGGTAGGATTTTCCGGGAGAAGACCCTTAATAAGATTGTTGCCTGGAGAATGGGCAATAGAATCGCTTGCAACGTTACTGTCAGCAAGCGTATTAAGGTTGAGTGCAGATAATGCATACTCTGCGTTCAATAAAAATTTTTGCAGGAATTTTTTACGCACAACAAATCCAATAGCTATATTTTTTTGTGGTGTAAGTTGGCTTTCTGGTAAGACAAAAGGAATGGATTCAGGATCATCATTAGCAAGAAGAATATTTGTAGAAAGTTCATCGCCATTATTTTCATATCCTACTTTTAATCCAAAACCCATTCGTTTATATGAAGCATTTGTAAATTGGAGAGAATCGCTTAAATCAAAGGGTGTTGCTTTTTTTAACCGGCCATACATAGCAGATACTCTCCACTTGCCAGGTGTTATCTCCAGGCCACTACCCAAGAATATATGACCCGCCAATGTATAGCTGGAAAATGTCATAGAATTGTAGCCAACATACGTTTTTATCCATTTGTATTGAGGCGCAAAGCTAAACTGATTGAAGGGTTGACTGAAGCTTTGATTTACATTGCTGTAACTGAATGAAAAAGGAGCACTATAACCGAATAAAGTAAGATTCAGACTCCCATTTAAGAACCAATTGAAGGGATATCTTCTTTGCTCAATGCCATTCACGGTATAGCCTATTGCATTAGCATTGAAGGATCCGCTAACGTTAACTCCCTTATCAATTCCCAGTTCTTCAATATTCTGCGCAAATGTTGCATAGCTTAGTAAAATAAGCATAACGCAGCCGTTATATTGAATGGTTGATTTCATTTATAGCTTCAAACGTTAAAAGATATCTTTAGTACAACGATCAAAATTTAACTTCTACTTCTTTTGATAAATTGGTTTTTATATTATTTTTTAAAATCAACTGCACTTTGTAGAAGTAATTGTTACTAATAAACACATTAGTATCATTGAAGGAATTGGCACCGCCCTCTATTGTTTTGTAAATACGATAAGTGCCATCATTTACTTTTCGGTAAATAAGACATCTGGCGGGCAACCATTCAGAAGACCACACAAGATTTATGGCTTTGTTATTTCTATCGGCTGCTGCTTTTAGGTCTGATACCTCCTTTCGAATTCCGGTCTCAAAAAATAGTTGTCGTGAGGTGGCTTCAGATTTATTATTTGAACTGTCATAAGCGATGAGCTGATAATAATAAGTATATCCCATTACCAGTGGTTCATCTGTTATCTTGCTTTTAACATCGGGTGTTCGCCATTCACTAACGATAAAAACACTATCTGTTTCGGTTGTCTTTCTTACCAAAACGTATCTGCTGATGTCATTGCTAATGCTATTCGTCCATTCAAGTGTGATACCTGTGGTGGTCATTTCAACTTTTGTAAACACCGGGGAAGCAGGCGAAATAACATCAGGCCTGTTAAAAGTGATAGGCTTGGTGTATTCGGAGTTATTAAAATTCTTATCTACGGCTACCACGGAATAATAAATCTTCTTGTTTAAAACGTTAATGTTAATGGTATCTGTGAATAGGGGAACCGGAATTATTTCTGTTGTTACTTCTATTGATTCTTCAATAAGGCTATTGGATCTAAATACACGATACCCCAGAATATCTTTATCCGCATTAGGCTGCCATTGAAGCGTAACAATACCTTCCTGACTTATTTTTCCTGTAAGTTGGAGTGGAATGGAAGGAGGAGTATTATCTTCCTGGTGAACGTGATAAGGAAATGACCGTGCAACTTCATTGCCTTGCTTGTCCAGGGCACGAACCGCATAGTAGGCATTATACAATGTACTCTGATCTTTATATTCCCGGTTCGATCGTGTAATTTTTTTCTTGTTGAGATCGGTAAACGCAATGTCAGGATTAATGGACCGGCATACGAAGAATCCATCAATCTCATTTTCCAGTTCATGCGGAAATTCCCACGAAATAGTTATACTATTCTCAGCTACTTCTGCTTTTTGAATAATTAATACGCCAGTTAAATCTTCCTTCCCCTTTCCTGAGACCATATTTGATGCAGGACCTGTTTCTGCAAAAGGACTGATTCCGTTGATACGATAGTAATAAGTCTGCTGATTATTTTCCAATGAGTCTACATAGTAAGCCGTTTCGTCTATGGCATGCTCGCTCATATGTATATAGGGTATGTTGGTAAGTCTTGTGAAATTTTTTCCATCGGTCGATCGCTCAATGAAATAAGCAGAATAGATATTTTTATTCAATAGCGTCTGCCAACTGAGCGTGGCTTTCTTATTTTCGAAATTCACGTTAAGGTCTGTTATGTTTTTTAAGGGTTGTTCATCTTCATAGGTAATCATAGCAATGCCTGGTTCTGCACGGAATGAACTTGAAGTATAATTCAGCTTTACTCTGTACGCATAGCGTTTTCCTTTGCTGACTGTCGGATCGTTAAGAAATAATCCACCGGCTTCAGCTGCTTGCATAGAGAGGTCACACATGAGAAGGGCCATTCCCATTCGGTTTTCAAGCTCATTATTTTTTTTAAGGATGGCGTTGAAGTTATTCGGTATATCCTTATTAAATTCCTCGTGATATATAAGTTCTTGAAGTGCCGCTACTTCATCGGAAGTCTGTGAGAGTTTTTCCATTTCCGGTTGAAGCAATGGCTTCACAGGTGCTTGTGTAATCATGACTTTAGACTGGGGATCAATGTTTCCGTCATCTGAAATCGTTACTCGTTCAACAACGTAACCATACTTATTTCCCAACTGCCATAATGTGGTATTGGCAGGGGCCCACCTCAGCCAAATGCCATCAGCTTTTGACTTGGCAAGAGCCTGAATTGTGTTGGCCTGCTGTGCTGTAGTTGTGAAAACGCTGAAACATAAAAAAGATATCCAGCTTAATTGCTGCACGCAAGGCCACATCTGTTTTGGTCGTCTTACGGAGGTAATCATTAGTGTTGTAATATTATGTTGTTCCTGAACTTCGGCTGAGACTCACCGGGAAGTGTATACGTCAATGTAACCGGGTAAGCGCCCCGCAGCAAATCCGTATAACCTGTGGAGCTTAGTAACTTTGAAACGGATGGCGATAATTGGTTTGGATTATCAAAATGTTTTGCAAGCGCTTTACGTACAAGTTCATTATAGTCCCAATAGCAGTAATAAGATAAATAATAACCGATGGCTATATTTCCTCTTTTGGCTGGCGCCTGGCCTGCTCTTATTTGAGAACTCTCCAGCTTGTAGGGCGTCAGTTCACTCTCCATCCTTACACTTTTTAATGGTTTAAGCCCCAACGCTTCCGTATGACGCCATTCAATTGTTATATCTTTATCAACCGGATATTGATTGTATAATAAAGGAGCGATAATTCCATTGAACCAGTTTGTTTCTGCAGATGCGGTTAATTGAATAAGCGCCTCGTAGTCTTTCCCTCCATTTAATTCGAATTCATCAAATAATTCTGTGCTGGCATATCGTTTTCCTAAAGACAATACATTTCCCTGAACAACCGTGAACAAGTCTTGTCCTTTTCCAAGGCTACTCCATTTTTCCTGAAAGGTTTCGAACTGACTGGTTCGGAACACGGATTCATAAATGCTTTTTTCAACATCTTGTGTAATCGATCCTTCCAACTGATTTGTTGTGAGCGTCACTTCATTTCCATCACCTCCCTGAAGTTGTGTTTCTGTGCGACGAAGATTGGCATCAATTGCTTCAGTTGATTTCGGCTTACGAATTAAGGCTAACGTATAGATCGTCTTCTTTTCCAGGGCATCCGGCAAAGTGAACACGGCGCGTGCGGTTGAAGAAATGTATTGCAACGGTGATTCTAGTATAACACCTTGCGGGTTTTTGAATTGAGCGATATAACGCCATTCAATATTATCGGTCTGAACCGGAAAAAGATAATCCTGACCCCACTCCAACTGCACATAAGCTCCGTTAGTTTCACCCAGGTGTAAATTGTATTGATCTTTTAATGGATAGCTGTAGGCTACATTCTCTTCGGGTATGAAAGGTGGAGCTTCTCCTGTATTGAAAACACTTTCTTTTGTTTCATAGAACAATTCGCCATCCTGTTCAATAGGTTCCCAGACGCCATTTGCCGGTTTTCTTTCCCAGCGAATTCTTACCCTTACTTTTAGCGTTGACTGTGAAGGAAGGATATCCTTGGTTTTAATACTGGCTACATCTTTCCTTTCATTCCATTCGGTAGTTACAGGAAGTTTGGTTTTGTCTTTTGTCAGGCTAAATTCCTCAAGTCGAATCCGGTAAGAATTAATATTCTCATTAAGATCCATCATGCTGAATTCTGTATCTATCGCTGTGTTAAACGAAGCCTGTGGAGCCGTAAAAACGCTGGCTTCTGCATCGTCACCCGGCGTTATACTATTGATGACGAAAATATTTTCAACTTCATTTCCGCGATTTATTATTTCACACTCTTCGCCCACTACCATCATTAAATTGAATTTACCTTTAACCAGTCCACCCAATACCGAATACTGGCCGTGCAAGGATCCCTTTAACCATGTTGGATTGGGAAGTTTTGCCTGGAGGACAGCGGCCAGACCAAGGTTGACAATATCAAAGTCTCTTCTGCGGATACGAATTCCAACACGTCCATTTAAAAATACATATGCCTGGCCAGAAGCAAACCAGCCGTCAATACCAATTTTTCCACTTCGCCCAACGCATTCTGTCATGCCATAGTTGCGAATCATGACATCCGCACCGGCGCCAATGTGTATAGCTACATAAAAAGGAAGGAGTTTATTTTCTGAATCAAAGCCGGTCTTAAAATGAACACCCGTAGCAAAACCCCGGCCACCTGCCGATGCCAGGTCATCGCGCATAAGGCTCATGTCAATATCGCCCTGGATCGCACGAACTTCTTGTGGTAAGGGCGGAAGGTTTTCAATTTTTGTCCCGATCATGAAATAGGTTTTGGCAGTAGCCAGATTAGCGATTGAGACGCCAAACATGTCACTGGGACTTCCTATGTAGAAGTACCAATCCTTTTTGTCAATATGAATCACGGCTTCTCCTACACGATTGTTTTCGCCAACACCAACCAATACATTTTGAACATTCAGATAGGTAGACAGATTGGCGTGGAAAACTTTATTGTCGTTATCATAGAGCATGTTAAGCGATGCAAATACGGGGGTAGTAACTTTGTTGCTGCCATTGACATGAGGTCGTTCCTTCATGCTTGTCAGAAAGAAGGCTGATCCGCTGAATTGAACATACCGTATACCGCCATGTTTGTTAAAAGCTACTTCAAGCATAGCGTCAGCGTTTGCTACGTTTTCCTGGGCGAGCACCATCGTTACGCCGAAAAGAATTCCAAGTCCGGCGTTTTTCTCAGGAAGATAGACGGATGATGGCGAATTCTCCCCGGCCATATTAGTTTCCTTTTTGTCTCCGCTTATTTTGGAGAAATCAGGCAACAGGGGCTGCTGTCTAACCATTCGATAAGTAGCGCCACCCATAATTCCATTTAAGCTGAGGGGCGGTATTATTGGGTAATTGGCTGTTGGTATGTAGGCATCTATGTGCCAATACCGAAAATCCTCCACGCTCCCAAAGTAGGCATTCACTTTAATTGGCCTTTCTAATATCTCTTTGATAGAAAAATTAATATTGCCGTGAAAACCATTTCCATAGGTAGGGTGATCCTGAAAAACAGAAAGCCTTCCGCTAAAGAAGATGGGTCCTGTATTACACGTCAGCGAAATATCGTTGATGGTAATTTTATCAAATTCCCATTTTTGTTTTATGACTGGCTTACCCGCAAGATCATTCGGTGAAAGCTCATTCTGTTGTTGATGTAAAGAAGCTAATACCTGAATATACGTGGAAGCGGAAAATCCTTTATCCTCCTTATTCATAAAGTTCAATGAAACCCCTAACCCAAGGGCTACTTTTCCCTGGGCTACTTTCATGGCAACACTGTCAATACTGATCGGAAAACCTACGCTCCGGGATTGTGTATCTCCCGTTTGTGAAAAAGTACCGCTATATACATAGGGAGCCTGAGTGGTAAGACCGAGGCCTTCAAATCTGAGACCCGTTGCTGTGAGGTTGGATTCATTTAGCGACATTGTTCCATTCAATAAAGCAGAAGGAATTAGTTTTCCATCTTGTCGCGAAAGGGATATTATGGATCCCTCTTCAATAGTAATTTTTGCCTTTAATGGAGTATGAAAAACTTTGTCTTTTCCGGTTGCCATGCTGAAATGATAGTTCAACTCATTATCGAACTGTTCCATACGAGCAGCATAGGCTATTGGTTTGTCACCAAGAAAGGGTACCAGAATTTCTCCATCCAGCGTACCTCCCTTTAGTTTGTTTAGCAGCAAGGTGGCAGAAATATTGTTAACCGATAGCGGCCAGCCATCCGCTGACCCTTGCGATAAAGACATCAGGTTGCTGGCTGAAAATGTTCCGGAGACACCAAAATCATCAACGATCAGGTTATGTGCCTGTAGGGTGGGGTTGGTGACTGAACTGTCACCGGAAAATCCTTTTATTCGAATTTTGACATCACGGAGATAAAAACCACGCCAAAGCATTATTTCTTCACCGAATGTATTTTGATAGTCAGCGGGAAAGCTGAATCCTTCAGGATTGATAATGTCGCTATAGTCCACTACAGCGTCATTAACGGAAAAAGAAAAGTCATCGAGGCCTCTGATTTTAAAGGGAGTAATATTGACGCTGGCCATAATATTATTAAGATCAGCTGTATTGATCTCAAAACTGGCCACCACTTCTTTTGCCTGGGGCGCTTCATCATTCTCGGGTAGCAGCAGGTTGTTGGAAAAAATAAAATTTCCTTTCAGGTTGACAGACTTAAAGCCATCACAATCAAACTCAATGAAATTGTTGCCGTCAGCAGGAAGTACGAGTTTGAGATTTTCATTGATGGCAATGCTTTGCTCGCTTAATAACATTAACCGGATACCCGAGCTTGCGATCAATCCCGATTCGTTGAAGCCAATGTGGGATGCTGCAAATGCAATTGGTTTATTCGTTCCCGGAAAAAATATAGACGCATACGCGCTGAGAAACCATTTGCCCTGTTCACTTGCATACGCGCTGTCAATGACAATTATTGCTGTGCCTTCTGTTATTTTAGGTGTAATCCCTATGGGTAGAGAGCCAAAGTCAATTGGCGTAAGATGTGCCGTGGTATTTTTATTTTTTTCTACATTTTGGCAAATAATAAT
The DNA here is from genome assembly GCA_964521255.1 of uncultured Roseivirgaceae bacterium. GTDB lineage: Bacteria > Bacteroidota > Bacteroidia > Cytophagales > Cyclobacteriaceae > ZC4RG29. The sequence goes on along the minus strand of CAZFRM010000028.1, from coordinate 44,709 downwards.
AACGTGATTTTCAAAGGCTGTGAGTTGTTGATAGTTATGCTCCTGAGCATGAACAAAAAATGAAATAAATAAAAGCAGCGCTGCGAAAAAATGTTGCCAGTACTTATTTTTAATGGATAACATAACGGTTTAATACGAATCAGACTCAAAAGTAAACAATGGAGCGAGTATTTTTTAATCAACGTAAGGATTTCCTGAATCTTAAAAAATTCCGGTTACTTTTTTGGGGATGAATTATATCTAGTGTCTATATTGGCGACCAATGTTGTGAATGATACTTATAAATCAGCTCGCATTTTGGTCACCCAATAATGCATAGACCATAAGTTGTGTTTAATGATGCAGTATTTTTTTACTAAAATTTTTTTTCTTCTTATTGCCTGTCTTTTAATTTTTTCTTGTGTGCGGGCACAGACTTCCATTCGTGTTGATATGGTGGTTGATCAGGTGACCTGGTCCGGTTATGACAATGAAGGATTTGGCCCGCGTATTCGTGTTTTCAAAAACACTAAGACGGATGCTAATCTGTTGACAAATCCTTGTATAAAATTTACCAATTCAAGAAACGGCACGGGATATCCTAACAGGCAGATCATAACTTCTATTGATGGAACGGCTTCATTTTTCACCGTTGTTTTCGTAACCCACCAGGAACGTAATCAGGGTGATGATGACTGCAAAGCTTCAGAGGGTGGTTTTGGGCACAGAGATGATTTTTTTGAAACGGAGAAAACAGTTAGTATTAATTTAAACCACTTTCCTTCCGGAGAATTCTCTTCTCAACTAAAAGACTCTACGCAAATAGGTGGTTCTAAAGTTATTATCTATTACCGCATACGATATTTGCCTCCCAATTTAAAAATTAACGGGCCTTCCGCATTACAATGTGGTGATTATGATCTATCGTTGTCAGCGCTTCCGGCAAATACGCTTACCAATACTTCTGGTATTAGTTATTTGTGGCAGTTTCATATTGCGGGCGACAGCACGAGTGTACCCAATCCAGCTTATGAAAGTTGTTGGAACACTTACTGTCCGGATCGAAATTTCGGGTCGCCAGGTTGTTATGTCACAGACCTTACCAATTGCTTACAAGGAAAGCCATCCACCCTTAGGGCAGCGGATTGGTATGATCTAAAAGAAGTGCAGTCTACCAATACCCTTACATTTCATCCCTTGTCAGATATTTTTGCTAAGGCAGGTATTCCACTAACGGCAACGCGCCGCGTTTATTTCAGGGTGAAAGGAATAGGGCCACAGTTGACAGGGAATAATTCAGCGACAGCTTTTTTTGAATTTCTGCCGCCGGCGCCGGTAGCTAATACTACATTGGTAACTATGGAGTCTTGTCCGGAAGGTCAGGGTACCGGAAAAATTATTGTTAATAACATCAGCTCATCGCCGCCAACATACAAATACATTGTCATGAAGGGTAATGTTGACGCGCTGAATTGCAACCCCACTACTCAACAATGTTTTATCAGCGACTTATTTACTTCCGGCTCGTCAAATACTACAAGATTGGAGATTAACCAGGTACCGCCGGGTGTGTATACGATATTTCTTCTTAATAATGACGGTGCACAGGGATCATGTCCAAGGAAAATAAATCATTGCACTGTGGCTCCTACGCCCAATATCAACCTGGCTGCGTTTGCTGATGTTGATATTCAATGCCATGGAGAAAATACGGGCCGCATTGACCTTACAATCAATGGTGGAAACCCCGCAAATGTTAATTATAGCCTCAACAATGTTACCGATGGCCTTCAAAGAACAGCGGCTACATCCGTTGCAGGAGCCAGTGTTTCCATGGTTAATCTGACCATCGGTTCCTACAGCCTTACCGTTAGCGACGGTTGTACGCCTCAAATCATTCGTAATTTTGAAATCACCCAACCTTCAAAAATACGCGAACAGGAAGTCATTGTATCAAGAGCAACCTGCAACCTTCCTGGCGATGGTGTTATCCAGGTGTCTGCAAATCGCACATCGGGTCCGTTTGATCGCTCCGTTTCTCACGTTTACCATTACCGTCTTTTGCGCAATGGAAACGTGTATGGAGAACGTGAAGATGGCAATGACGCGTACACATGGAGCGCCCTTCCTCCTGGCCAGGATTACAGACTTGAGATAACTGAAAAAGGAGGCTCAATCTGCAATGGACTCGTTATCGATTTTGATGTTGAAGCTCCTGAACCCCTGCGAGCAGAAAGTATTACCCTTGATAGTATTTCCTGTTATAGCGGCAATGATGGCGCAATTTTATTAACAGCTTCAGGCGGCTCAGGATCATATCGTTTTGATGTTACAAATTCTTCAGGTGAAAATTTTTCAAATACGACTGGAATATTCAATGCGCTCACAGCCGGCAACTATTACATGTCCATCCATAATGCTAACGCTGCCTGCCATGATGTATATGTGCATCCCGGCTCTTTACCGATTGCTCATCCAACTCAAATTATTCCACAGGTTACAAAAAAAGACATCAGTTGTTATGGACTGGACAATGGTGAATTAACAGCCAATATTTCCGGAGGTACTCCCGGTGTTGGCGGCTATGCCTATACATGGGAAAGGAACATCAACAATGCCTGGGTGGCGATGGGAATATCAGGCCTGAACATTAACTCAGGAGAAGGTGAATTTCGATTGAAGGTAAAGGATGATAATCACTGTAATGCAACTTCTAATGTAGTTAACGTTTATGAGCCGCCGCTGCTGGAAATTGAAACAATTGATGTTCATGATATCGTCTGTTTTGAGGATAAGGGTTTTATTGAAGTTTCAGGATCGGGTGGAGTTGCTCCCTATCAATATGCTTATTCTGTTGATGGCTCAACTTATTTTGCCTTTGATAAGAATACACCGCTTGATGCTGGTAACTATAAAATAAGGTTAACCGATAAGAATGGGTGTACGGCCTCAGCGCCATCCTTCTTCTCAATTACTTCACCTGAAGCCTCGTTAGACTTTTCTTACCAGCTATCAGACTACAACGGATTTAATGTATCGTGCTTTGGAGGAAACAATGCCACTGTAACCTTAAATGCTTTCGGCGGGAATGGATCAGGTTATAAGGACTATGCTTTTAAGATTGACGGAATGCCCTATCAATCATCTCCAAACTTCGATAAGATTTCTGCGGGTTTGCATACCTTCCAGGTGGAAGATGAAAGAGGTTGTGTGGTATTGAAAAACGTAGCGATAACCCAGAACCCTCAGCCGGTTACATCACACCTCATTGCAAAAGAAGATGTGGTATGTTATGGAGATAAGACCGGACGAATTTCGATTAACGCATCAGGCGGCATTGCTCCTTATTCTTATCAGCTTAACGGTACCCCTGCCAGCGCAGTGGGTAATTTTACTGAACTGGAGGCTGACCGTTATGTCATTACCATCCAGGATAAAAACAACTGCGAAACGATCCGGGAAGTAACGGTTGCCGCTGTTAATCCACCCATTGAAATTCATACACGTGTTACCGACGCGCGCTGTTATGGTGAGCCGACAGGATCAATAGAGACTTTGGTTACCGGTGGAGTGGCGGATTTTGAATACCATTGGTCCGGTCTTAACAAAACCACATCCTCCTTACAGGAATTGGTTGCCGGCCGCTACACCGTTCGCGTAACGGATCAGGCAGGCTGTTCGGTGGAAGGGAGTGCAGAAGTTAAGCAGCCTGGCGAGCCTTTAAAGACTACGCTTACAACGCTCCCGGTATGCTATGGCAAAACAAATGGTAGTATAATCATTCAGCCTTCCGGCGGATCGCCGCCGTACAACTTTTCTCTTGGAGACGACCGCTATCAATCAGCGCCCACTTTTCAATTAGATGCAGGGCGATATGAAGTTTATACCAGGGATGCTAACGGATGTACGATAGTATCTTCGGCAGAGATCATACGACGAAACGATATTCCGGAGCCGAACTTCCTTGTGGCTACGCGCCGAAATGCACTGGACACCCTCATGATCATTGATATCAGTGTTCCAAAACCGGATTCCGTTCATTGGGGATTTGACGACCGGGCTACGCTTGTGGATGATCAGGAGCTGGCGGCCCAATTGATGTTCACCCAGGCCGGCGACTACGTGGTGAGTATGACGGGATACTTCGGTGGCTGTGATTATAACATTACCAAATTCATTACCGTAAATCCCTATGATCCGAATGCGCCTGATGAACGGTTGCCGGGCTACCGTCCTATTGAGAATGCAACGGTAACCCCCAATCCCACCACCGGTGAATTCTATGTTACCGTAAGGCTTACCAAAAAATATCCTGTTTCCCTGCTGGTATATGATATGATTGGTATGGTTCATTACGCGCATCATTGGGATTTAGTGCAGGAAATACAGGATCATCAGATAAGGCTCAGTGATGTGGCAGCCGGAATTTACCTGGTGAGAATTATTACGGAAACGGATGCAAAAGATATCCGGCTACTGGTTGAACGATAAATATTAAAGGGTTGGTTAAAGTGTTGATAAAAGTGAAATTAATATCTTCTTAGTATCCAACAGGCATGGTTGAAAAAATCAGGTGTGTAAATAAGGAAATAATAAGAAAGCTTGTCCTGACGGCCTTGCTAAGCGCTTGTTTTATTTTTTCTTCCCGGGCACAATTCTACCCGGTGCATTCCACCACGCAGCTTGTTCCGCCCTATTCGGTATACCTCAGCGATTATGCCGCGGAAGGAAGTGAGAAGCTTCGTGTGATCTTGCAGCAACGTGATCTTACGCTACCTTCTTACCAGCTTCGGCTGATGATGATTGTTGAGCTGAACGGGAAAGTTATCATGCAAACATCACGGACTTTTATACCGCGGCCCATTACCCTTACAGCCGGTGTACCAACCGTTATTTCAGGCGCTGAACTTGCCCCTTACCTGGACAGCCGTAACCTTGATTTTGTGGGATACAACCGTGCCCAGTATGAGCGCACCCGGGCATTACCCGAAGGAAGCTATCGCATCAGCTTTGTTGCGTATGATTACCGGCGCCAGGATATACAGGTAAGCAATGCCGGCAGCACCTTTTATTATCTTTCAAAAGGAGAGCCGCCGATGATCAACTACCCGGCCTGCGGGAGTAAGGTGGTGGCCCGCATGCCGCAGCAGATTGTCTTCTCCTGGCTTTCGCGAAACACGTCATCACCCAACGCGGCCGCTGACACGGAATATGAATTCAGCCTGCATGAAACAAGACCGGAAGGGCGAAACCCTAACGACGTGGTGCTTTCCACACAACCCGTCTTCCGAACCACGGTTCCATTTACACAACTGGTCTATGGTCCGGCGGAGCCAGCCTTACTGGAAGGCATGACCTACGTATGGCGTGTCCGTGCCATCGACAGAAACGGGAAAGATGCCTTCAGAAACAACGGGTACAGCGAAGTATGCACATTCACGTATAGCGCCGTTGATCCCGGTTTTCAGGTGGGCATGGTGCAGAAGCTGCAGGCCGAAGGCCAGACCGACCGCCGCGCCCGCATTTGGTGGGAAGCCGGCGGGTATGACGGGTATCGTGTTTTTTACAAAAAAGCAAACCAGGATTATGAGTGGTTCAGCAACGACCTGGGGAATGATGGTTTTAACGATGCCGCTACCCCTGAGCTGAAGCTCTTTGACCTGGAGCCCGACACGGAATATGAAACCCGGATACAGGGAAAGCAGAACGGTATTTACGGACCGTACAGTGACATAGTAAAATTCCGCACCATGCCGTACCGCGTGGCACAATGCGGCGATCCGTCTTTACAACCCCCGCCCCTGGTTAATCCGTTGCGAGACGCCCTCATTCATCAGACCATTGACGCGTATGGTATGGATATGATGCTGAAAGACCTTGAGGCATTGGGTGAAGGATGGTACAAAGGCCTGGGCACGGTGAGCGTACCCTATCTTGGCGGTGCGGTTTTCTATGTAAGCTTCGAGCGCATCTTCATTAACGACAACCGGCAAGTAGCCTATGGGCGAATAAACTTTGTGACCAAAGGCGTTGGCGAGTTGCTGGTACAGCAGGTGGAAGAGCGGGCGAAGGCAGAGCAGAATAAGCTCCATCGCGCTAACCGTGAAGCGTGGGCCGGTGTGGAGTTTTACGACAAAATCTTCATGTATGATCGTATTGAAATTGACGAGGTGAAGGTTGAAGGCGCAAGCCTGGTTACGGTTACAGACCGTGAAGGCAACGTAACGGGCAACGCCGAAGTAATGCAGGTGCTACTGGCTTTACCGGACAAAGCCATTATTTTACAGGATAAAAGCGGAGATCAGTGGGTGGTGCAGAAGGATAAAACAACGGGCGAAACAAAGGTGACGAAGGTTGATGGAGGGGGGTTAATTGGTGGGTCCAGTAGTATATCCAAAGACGCTAAGGATATTCTCAGGAAAGCGCTGAAATCTATAAGAAGAGAATATAATGAAGCACTGCTTAACCGGTTACAAGAGGATGCTCATAATGCAGAACAGGCTCTTGCCGGAAAAAGTCCTTTTAATATAGAAAATGGTAAGACCGATACAAATTGGGGAACATTTACTTTGCTTGAACCCCTTGAAGCAATCCCAGTAATGCCATTTGATAACGAAGCATTTGCAGTTACAAAATCCAATCGTGAATTATTCTTTGGTCGGGTGCTATTTACTCTATCCTCAGACCTTTTGAGTAGTCGCGATATGGAGTTGTTGGCGAGTGATCTTTCGGTGGATGGAAAACCGTATGGAGAATATGTCGAGAGAAATATGCAGGGTGGGGCCAAAGAGGATGATTTGATTTCATCTGTTAAAGAAGCTATTATCCAGCATGTGGAAGTATTGGTAAATAATTATTTTGAAAAGCATTAGTATACGAATGAGATATTATTCCGTCCTTTTATTAAGTCTCTGGATCACCAAACTGCATGCTGAAAGTGGTTTGGATAGGTTGGTAAAGCGTGGAGTAGAAAGACTCAACGAACTGGAAAAATTCAACCGGGAAAATGACAGGCAGGGAGTTGGTTTTCGCAATAATTATCTTGTTTATCTCTACCCTCAAGTTTCAGAAAATGATACAATTTGGGTGGTTGATAAATCCGGGAAACTTGACGATGAAGAGCTAAAGTCGCTCAATGAAAGGGCACTGCTTATCAATCATGAAAAACAATTTGGAAGTACGCGATGCTATGTAATCTACATTGATAAGTATCCTGTGCCCATCAGGGTAGATGAGAAGCTTCCAGGTCAAAATGCCTACTCATTATTAAAGAACCTCGCCAGTGATAAAGCGAGAGTAGAGGGTATCCAGAATGGATTAAAAGGGGCTATTAACGATATGCTTGCAGAAAGCATTTTGAAAAATGCCGCTTATAGTGATAAAATCCTTTATGCAGTAGGGAGTTTGATTACCTATTATGAAAATCAAGAAAAAGAAGAACGTTATTTCTACAATTATATAGCAAGGGGAGTAACCCTGGATGATGCTGCGGCCCAAAACCATATCAATGCTGTATTTAAATATACACCATCAGATGTTTATAAGGATCCATACAAACATATTGAGTATAAGCTCAAAGCATTATACACTGCGTTGACTGAAATATTTTCTGGTCAGGCGGAAGTTAATCTGGCCTATAAAGCATCCAATAAAAATATAAGGCAATGGTACTCTAACGCCGGCAAAAAAACCAATGAAGCCTTTTCTGCCAGTGATGTAAGACGAGTCTATGACTATACCGGATTATTTCATTCCCTTCAGGATGAAGTTATTTCCAACATGGCGGACGAAACGGGCCGTGCCATCATTACTGACGAAGAGACGCCCGCTGAAATAATTACCAATATCAAGACCGTGTTAAACGGTTCTTCACTACCTAATACTGTTTACTGGGTTCATATTGATAAAGCGGGAGAAATACAAACGCAGCTATTTTATTCAACCAGCTTTTTGCAACATACAACCCAGGCAAGCATTTACGGTGTGGTTCCCGGCCAGGTGCAGCAATATGTTGGTGAAGTGTATAAGAAATCCGCTCCGCGTTTCACCTCTGCTGCGGATATAATAGACTACTTCAACTTTGAGAGTAAGTTCCTGAAGATCATTTCGAATTGTTTCGAATATGCGCACGTAGAGTCAAAGTGGTGGGATTCTTCCGATAATGAATATGTTTTTAAACCTGTAATACGCTGGCTTGATGATCCGGTTTGGTTATCTCCTTTGCAGAATTACATAGCCTTAAGCCTGGGTATATGGAATGGCGTAGTGGACAATCTCAAGTTCGTGGTTGATGCCTATAAGGTTGCCAATGATGTTCGGCCGACCTGTCTGAAATTAATACTGGACCCTAAATACCGCGAGGAAGTTAATGAGCAGGTGCAGGCGGTAGTATTGGTGTTCCAACAGAACTGGGACAACGCGATTAAGATTGCGAAAGAATGCTTAATTGGAATTGGAAGGATGGGTTGGCAAATGGCCACCAGGGAATGGGATAAAATAACCCGTGGCAATCTTACCGGCTTACATTATCTGGCGGGTAACATAACAGTTGAAATTGCGATAACCCTGTTTACCGCCGGAGCGGTCGAAGCAGTGAAGGGTTCACTCTATAGCATTAAAGGAATAAAGTATGTGGTGGACTTGTTGGAGCCGGTATTCAAAATGATTAATCGTTTTGGAGATGAGTTGATAAAACCAATAGCCTGGATGTTACGGCAAGGCCTGGAGTTTGGGATCAGCAGCTCCCGGTTTATTATCAAGTCAGGTACGGATGCGATACTGGAGCTTTACGAGGAAGCAGGAAAGTATGTAGTGAAGGCGATGCGTTGGATAGATGCGATAGAATTTGACGCATCCCTTCCCCGTTACGAGTTGCAGCTTGGCGAAGCCTGGGCTATGGTAACGCCAGAGGGTAACACCGTACCGTTTGGCAACCGCGTGCTACAGATAACCCGTACCAGGGATGGTAAGTTTGGCGTAAGAGTAAACACCAATTTTAAAAATTTAGGTAAATTGCCTGAAAACGTTCTTAGAAAGGTTGATAATGCTGGCTGGACGGACGATCTGCTGAAAAAACTTGACGATGATCTTGACAATGAGAGCTTGTTTAAAAAGTTTGGTGAAGAACCTGATTTGGTTGATGCGTGGAAACGACTTCAAAACGCACCTGATGGAATCCGCACAGGCATTAAATCTTTAACCACCGTAAGTAAGTTTGCTGACGAAGGGATAGAGTTGACCTTTGAAGCAATACAGGACGGAGCGCGAATACTGACTAAGAACGGTGATGAAGTTGGTAAACTTCTTAAAGAAGGCGCTGACGAAATACTTGAAATCTCTGATGACTTTTTTGTTTCGGCCGCTTCTTCATCTTCAAAGAAGTTTGATGGTATTACTGTCAGAAGCAACACAGGAGAAACTTTTAACAATGCGGGCTTTATAAAGAATGCGGATGGTAGTATCGGTTTTGTTGAAGACGTTTCAAGCTATGGAAGCCAAGCCGTTCAAAACGCGATTAAGCAAAGAGGAGCTTTAAGGACTTCTTTGACCGGTATCAAATCTACGGAGGACGCACATCACCTGTTTCCAGTTCAAAGTTTAAAGGAAAATCAATACGTTAAGAAGGGTGTTGAAGGTGGGTTTGAATTCAATTCAGGAAGTGTAAACGGAATAGCAGTAGAGAAGTATGTTAAAGCAACTGGCGCAGGACGACATGGGCCACATCCTAAATTAACCAAGCAAATGGAAGACCACATGAATTGGTGGGCGGAACAATCTTCTGTGGTAAATGGGCAAACTATTCTTAATAAGAATCTTACTCCTGCACAAACTGCGGAGTACATGAGAGTCATTGCGGAAGATGTAAAAGAAACAATCTCAACAACCACTACAAAGCTGAATGATTTAGATCTTGGATTAGATCACTTTTAGATGTTCAGCGAGTGTTAATTCTATACCGGTAAAACCAGCCATCTTTGTTTTAAGTTTTTCTGAAACAAAGATGGTTTTGTTTAATGGGTGAACAAAAAGATCAAAATTTGGATCGAGAAATGTGTATTCGTAGTTGTGAATCATTTTTATAAAACCCAATTCTCCTTGCTTTGAATGCAAGTCATTCAAATTTTCAATTTGTATTTCACCTAAATCTTTACTCGCGCGTTTTATTTTGAATTTACTTTTTTTGAAGTCCAGATATTTTACTCCGTCAGGCCAAACGAGATGCAACCAGTAGTACTGTTCAACTTTGTCTTTATCGACTTCAATCGTAGCAGGAAAAAATTTATGAGGAACAAGGTTCTCTGCTTCTAACCGGCTTTTTAATTTTTCGCTAATCAATAGGCCACATGCGCTAATAGTACCTTGTGCTATTACATCACAAAGCTTTGCCTCTTTGGCAAGTTTAAATCTAATATCAGGAGCGAAATCCGGAAACTTATCGGAGTCTAATTTGTAAACTGAGTTAGGGGCATTGAAATCATAATCTTGATAACTTTCAACAGCAGGATAAGCATTGCCAGTTTCTTCAGTGCCGACAGCAGGTTTAAGGATGTAGTACATGAGAAATCTAACGTGCTAAATTTTTCTGGATGTTAACTTTAAGCAGGAACGCATCGAGCAGAGCAAAGACATGCGCTTTATCTTCAGAGGAAAGCTTCTGTACATCCTGCAATCTTTTTAAGGTAGCTTTATCGAAAGAGGCGTTTTGACCTTCACCCACTAAGTAATCAAGCGATACACCGAAAGCATCGGCAATTTTTTTAGCAGCTTCAATAGAAGGCACAGCATCACCACGCTCATACTTGCCGATCATCTCACGTGATACACCGCTGTTTGTTGCCAGATCTGTTTGAGACCAATCCTTTTCCTTGCGTAGGTCTGCCATTATTTTACTGATATTCATTGCTTAAAAGCCTTTAAAATGCCCTAAAATCATTGATTTATTCAAAAGTAAGGGATTATAAGACACTTAAAAAGCTGATAGGACATTGTGAAATTGGTATTATCGGTTACTTTTGTGTCTGATAGTTCCAAACGAAAAATATTTTTAATGGCTCCTTACCACTATGACTACAGCCGCCTTGATCAGTTTTTGAAGCATGAATATGATCCGAAGGAGTTGGGCAATCAGTTAGATGAAATCATGAGCGACCTGGTGCATCTATCAAAAGAGGAAGATGATTTTGGCAGAACATTAAGCGATCACCACTACACGCTGAGAAAGCTTCGCGATATTTTTTGGTGTGCAACTTTAAAAACCGTCAGCGATGGAGATCAGAGAAATTAAATCGCGGTTGTCCATCCTGGACGTTCTCACCCACTACGGACTGAAACCCAACGCAAGCAAAATGCTTTGCTGTCCTTTTCATGATGATAAAACACCGAGCATGCAGGTTTATCCCGAAACCAACACGGTGTTTTGCTTCTCGAGCAATTGCAAGCTGAAAGGCAAAGCGATTGATCAGATAGATTTTATTCTTCACAAAGAGGGATGCACGAAACACGAAGCGATTTTAATGGCAGAAAGTCTTTTAGGAAATGCTCCAGCAAAAGAAAACCTAAACGCCATCTTCGCCAAACTTCAAACATCATTACATAACAGTAAGAAAGCAATTACTTACCTGGAGAGCCGAAATCTTTACGATGTGAAGATCGAAGCCGGATACAATGACGGGATCAAGTACAAACCATTAAAGAACTGCATTGTGTTCCCGTTGAAAGATCAAAGCGGAAATATCAGCAGCCTTTATGGAAGAAGCATCATTAACAACGACACTGCAAAACACTACTACAGCAAAGACCGGAAAGGCTTGTATCCAGGTTATCCGAGTCAAGAAACAACAACGTTGGTTCTAACCGAAAGTGTCATCGATACTTTAACGGTTAATCATTATACAAACTTCAAGTCATTGGCACTTTACGGCACGAACGGATTTACAGAAGAGCATGAGCAAGCCATTAGAGAGCTAAAGAACTTACAAGAAGTGGTTTTATTTTTTGATGGAGACGAAGCAGGAAGGAAAGCGGTTGAGAAATACACAGAGCAGTTAAAGGCCATCAAACCAGCAATCACCATCAGCAATGTAAATACACCGGAAGGAGAAGATCCAAACAGCTTACTTCAATCACATGAGCAAGAGATCCTCACGCACTTGATAGAAAGCAGAACGGTAATTTTTTCTTCAAATGAAGTTAAGCATGAACCGACCACATCAACGCTGAGCACCGGAAAACTCAATACAAAAAATCCTGACTACATCACTTACGCTTACGAAGGTCTACAGCTTCATGTTATCGGAGGTATTGCACTTTATCCATTGGACAAACTAAAGATCACGTTGAAGATCGAGCGCAAGGATAGCAACAGTCCGTTGCATAGCATCCGGCAAAGCAACCTGGATTTATACAGTGACGAACAGTTGCAGAAGTTTATCCGCAGTGCGAGTGAACGACTTGAAGTTGGCAGTAAAGAAATGCACCTGGCTATCGCTTCGCTCATTGGAGAGCTCGAACATTACCGGGAAACGAGAATCGAAGAACAGAAGCCAAAGCAAAAAGAAAAACGGATTGTTACACCTGAGCAGAGAACGAAAGCCACCAACTTTTTGAAATCAAACAACTTACTGCAAGCTACTAATGAGTTGATAGCAAAATCGGGAGTAATTGGAGAAGAAGTAAATCGATTACTCATGTTCCTGGTGTTTACATCGAGGCTTAGAGAACAACCTTTGCACATCATCAGTCTTGGAGCGAGTGGAACGGGAAAGACGTACTTACAGGAGAAGATCAGCGAGTTGATACCGGAAGAAGACAAACTCGAGATCACGACTTTATCAGAGAATGCCTTATACTACTTTGATCGGAAAGAACTACAGCACAAGCTTGTATTGATCGAAGACCTGGACGGGGCGCAGGATGATAAAATCTTGTATGCGATCAGGGAACTCATGAGCAAGAAACGGATCAGTAAAACAGTTCCGATCAAAGACAGCAAAGGGAATTTAAAGACGATCACGATCACGGTAGAAGGTCCGATTAGCCTGGCCGGAACCACCACACGGGAAAAGCTTTACGAAGACAATGCCAACCGGAGCTTACTGATTTACCTGGACAATACGCAAGAGCACAAGAACGCGATTATGGAATATCAGCGAAAATTGAGTGCTGGCAAGATCAATAAGCAACAAGAGGAAGAAGCAAGAGAACTTTTGCAGGATGTTCAAAGCATTTTACAACCGGTTAAAGTTGTGAACCCTTATGCAGAAAAGTTGTGCATACCGGAAACCGTCTTTAAACCGCTCAGGACGAACGCGCATTATTTAGCCTTCATTGAGACGATAACCTTTTACCATCAGTTCCAAAGGGAAATAAAGCACGACCAGGACGGTGCCAAGTACATCGAGACAACCCTGGATGACATTGAAGCAGCGAACCAGCTTTTGAAAGATGTTCTACTGGCCAAGAGTGACGAGCTAACCAATGCTTGCAGAAGCTTTTTAGAAAGCATCAAAGCGAAGCTTGAGCAAGAGAAGCGCGGAAGTTTTTATAAACACGAAGTACGTGAATGGATGCGCATTAATCCGCATAACCTGAAGTATTATCTTTTTCAATTGCTGCAGTATGGTTATGTGAAGATCGTTAACGGCAACAAATACAAAGGCTACGAATACGAGCTTACCAATCGCGAAGAATATACTTCACTGAGTAGCACCATCACCAATGCGTTAGACCAGGCTTTACAACAAATCCGAAATGAGAAGAAAGCAGCATAATCATGATGCGGTGGCTAATGTGGCTAACAGTGGCTAATTGACCTTATTAGCCACTCAACTAACTGATAACCAAAACAAATAAGGTAGTGGCTAATACAAACACGAAAACGCAAGGCACCCCTGTTTTACAAAACAGATTTTACAATGAATTACTCGAAGGCTTTACCGAATGGATAGCCAGGTTAGGTTACGCTGATCACAGCGTCAAAGGCCGGAATCGTTATGCGAGAACATTTTTACAATGGCTGCAGTCTAACCAGATCACAAGCCTTGAAGACATTAGAGCAGAACACCTTCACAACTACAAAACCTACCTGGAACAAAAAGCTTTAGGCACAAGAACCATCGGCCAATACCTGAGCGGGATAAAACTGTTTGATGAATATCTACAACGGTATGAGTATCCATCGATCATCAAAGCAAAGATCAGCATCGAAGAACCACCGGACACGATCAAGACCATTGTAACGAAAGAAGAAATCAAAAAGCTTTATGAGGCCACAGATGCAAGCCCCTGGGGCTACAGGGACAGAGCCGTATTAGCAATTTATTACGGTTGTGGCCTGCGCTGCAATGAAGGGTTAGAGCTTCAAATAGAAGACGTTGACTTGAAGAATAATTTACTCTTGGTGCGCAAAGGGAAGAACAGCAGACAGCGACACGTGCCGATGAGCGAAGGTGTAAAGCAAGACATCAAAGAATATTTAGAACATGGGCGTAAATGGTTCTTAAAGCAAAGCAGTAGTTATGTGATCATCAACAGCAAAGGAAAACAGACCGAAGGAAAAAGCTTAAACATTAGGTTGCAACGCTTGACAGACAAAGCGGGAATCAACAAACAAATCACCTTGCACACGTTACGGCACAGCATCGCCACACATCTTTTGCAAAACGGGATGACACTGGAAAAGATAGCGCAGTTCTTAGGACATCAGTCATTGGAGACCACACAAGTTTATACGCACATACAACATGAATTATAAAGCATACTTGGAAAGTGTTGGCATTACTCCGGGCATGTATACCAGCCGGATGAACAACCTGGTGAACAATTACCTGAACTGGTTAACAGAAAACCAGATCACGATAGAAGACACTTCTTACAAAGAGCTGATGAACTTTATTGGCCACATGCAAAGCCAGGGCAAAAGCAAACACCACATCAATAGAACATTACAAAGCATTAGTCATTACTATCAATATAAAGGCTTGCCCAACATTGCACAGACGACCAGGATCAAAGGTGTACCGAGAACACAGCCACAAAATTTATTGACTTCGGAAGAACTGGACAGCATCTATGAAGCTTACGAACCGAAAGCAGACAAAGGATTTTATTATCACAGTGATAAGCTCATGTTAGGATTAATTATTTATCAGGCTGTTGACATGCGGGAGTTTATGAAAATCGAGCTTAAACATCTTCAACTGGAGAAAGGCCAAATCTACCTGAGCGAAAGCAGACAAAAGAAAAGCAGATTGATACCGTTACGAGCCAATCAAATATTATCACTGAACAACTTTATTCTTCACGTGAGATCAACGTTACTGAAAGGAGAAAGTGAAAAACTATTTGTACCACAAGCTGATGATTACAGTTTACTTCATTGGCAGTTCAAGCAGCTCTCCAAAAAAGTAAAGCAGCAAGCACAAGAGAAGTTGAATATACAGATCAACAAACTCAGTCAGTTGAGACAAAGCCGGATTGCCATCTGGACGAAAGAAGAAGGCTTGAGACAAGCGCAATATCTGGCGGGCTTTAGAAGGGTTGGCAGCGCAGAACGTTACAGACAAGCGAACCTTCAAGACCTGAAAGAACAAATTGCATTGCACCATCCATTGAAGTAAAAGCTTACTTCTGCCACAAAGGTAGGTGCGCGGAATTTAAAGCGTCAAGTGTGCGCTACGCCCAGACTAAAAAAATCTCCATCCTCACACATTCCATCCCGCAGCCACCGGATAGTATTTTTTTAGTCTGGCACTTGCCCCTTTAAATCCGCTCCCTGATGGCTGCGGCATAATTAAACTTTTACAAACTATGCAACAGCAAAAAGAAATCTTCGAGTATTGGTTCCAAACAAATGTGTTTGCAGCACCAGTGGTAGTTCAAATCAACATGGCGGAAAGGGATGAAGCAAAGGCAAAACAGTTGTTTGAAGAAATGTTTAATCCGTTAACGTGTGGCATCATTGAAAAACCCACTGAAGGAAAGTACCTAAAAGTAAATGAAGTATGGGAGCTTTAAGCTCCTTTATTTTTTTCGTGCGACTTGAAAGTGTGTAGTAATTTTTTGGCAGCCCGAAGGGCACCACGCGCAAGGCCATCGCTCCCCCGCCAAAAAAGGAACGTGAGTGCTGACTGAACGAGTGCATCAGCCTTCGTTCCTCAGGCTTAAAGGTTGAAGCGGAGTGCAAGCACTTTTTGTTTATGGCCTCGGCACAAGCCACGCCAAAAGCCCGGACGCGCATGCAAAAGCAAGTGCAAAAAATTTTACCCGCAATGGCCGTGAGTAAAAACAAACTTCAGATGAAAAGAAAAAGGAGTTTTGTTTTTACTCACCGCCATTTTTTGCTGACGCACATTCCATAAATTTTTTCCACTTGCTTTTGCTCGAGCCCTTCGCTTTTGTCATGCCTTGTGCGCTCGGACGTTTTTGATTTTATTTTTTTCCCTGCGGGGCTATGGCCAAAAACTCACATAAACAAAAAGTGCTTGCACGGCATTGGCCGGCCGGATTTTTTTGCAAGGGGGCTTTAAGGGGGCCGGCCATGCCTATTGTTCGTCCGCGCCTTTAGGCAGCACGGGCTCCCCTTGCAAACCCCACACGCCCGTGCTGCCGCGCGGGGTGCGACTCACCGTTATATGCGTTGTAGGAAAGTTCATCATGACTTGACCGTGAGCAAAAATCCAAATGAAGATAGAAAGGGTGTTGGTTCAGCAAGATAGGCGGAGCGCATTTCCTTAGCGGCAGCATGAACGGCATGGTGATATGAAGAAGAAGCGCAGTTGCTTTGCAGCATCCCGTAAAAAGAAAAATGGCCATTAAGTTTTTGGTAAACGATGAAGTGGGATCAGGCCATTTTCCTTTTTCCGCGATGGATGCCTGGCACTCCGTAGCAGGATCCGCCAGTAGTCGGACACAGTTTTTTTCTTCAACTGAAAAAAGAAAAAAGTGTATTTTAGGGTCGCGAAAGACGTTCGTTGAAGTGTTGAAAAGTTGGCGTAAGAGCCGGAGTTGGTGGATAGTTGGAAAGTCTTAAAAGATGCCAATGTTGACGATGCGATAAGGAAGGGGGCAAACGGAGAATTAGAGTTTGTACGCAAGTACATGGATGATTTTCCGGGTCGCGATGTCGCTAAGGAGATTGCAGATGCAGGTGGTTATCAGAAATGGGTGGATTTGATGACGTTTGTAAATAAGACACTTGCTCAGAAATTAGATGATATCAGCAATGCATGGAAAGCAGTTTATCCTGAGGTATTTGTAGAAAGGAAATTTTTCGAAGATATAATCGGACACTACCGTTATAGCAAAGGATCAGGTTGGGGGCACACTTCAGATATTGCCGACAATTTTAAAGCAATAGATTTTTACGATGGTTTTACAACGGCTGGAGATAAAATCTATTCATCAAGGGCCATATCAATGAAAACTACAACTACAAAAAATGTCGATACCTGGCTGACTTCGAATCCTGTTAAAAACAATTTAGATAATTTAATGGCCGGCAAGGGAGTCAATGGTATTGAATGGAGTGGTAAGACAATTTTTTATAACAATGCTGAGGTACACATCTACATGCCGAAAGAAAATATTACGGATGCGTTAAAAACGGAGTGGCTTAACAAACTAAATACTTCAAGGCCCGGTATTAAGTTTGAAATTAATGCGTTAGAAGATTTTGTTAAATAACTATGGCATTGCGGCAGATAAAAGACCCTTGGATCGCCAAGGAAAAATTTGACTACATAGGAAACGTCAAGCAGAAACTGCTGCCTGAAAAATGGGCAGAGTTTATAGATAAGAATTCTGATTACTATACTTGGCTTGAAAATACAGATGAAGGAAAGGAGACCTTATCAAATATCGATAAAATACCTTTAGATTTTAGGGAAGGTATTTTGAAAGGCCATAATAAGTGTAAGGCCTATGCTGAGTTTAATGCGAAAAAAAAGTACCATGAGGTGATAGTTGCTTTTAACCCTGATTTAGGAGTTATAGGAACGACCTTTCAAAAGCCAATCACAAAAGTTCACTTAAGAAGATTGCTGGATATGGCCAATTACCTTGATGCTTATCTACTCAATAATGGTAATGAGATAATAGATGAAAAGTTTATAGAAAGCCAGGCATAGCGCTTGGCTTTTTCATTCCCTTTCCTTCCAGATTTTTGGATCACGGGCTGTATGGAGCACGGCAAGAACGGTGATGATTTTTTTTCTCATCATCCCACGGAAAAATGAATCATGTACGGAAAGGTATCGAGCAAAGCCGTTCTGATATTATCGTATCGTTAGGCAACTGCATTAGGATTTTGTCGAATGTAATGAACCGTTTTCCTTACGTGAGCAGTAAACCGCTTTCCTAATCCAGGCTGTCTTTCATTGTACCAGGTAGCCGCTTCCTTGATATCCTGTTTTGCTACAGGAAGGATGACAGATTTATACATTACAATCCCTTTTCAATATCATCCAGGGCAGCATCGAAATCTAATGCTTGATCGGGATTGTTTTTATAAAGTTCCATTCTCTTGCGGACAATCTCTTTTTGCCATTCGGGCACTTCATCTACTTGGTCAATACCTTTGAATTTTGTTTTAAGATCATTCCATTCTTTGATGGGAATAAAAACCCCGGTAGTTTGTCCGTTGCTGTCGGTGATATATTGTAAGTTCATCAGTTAGCGAGTTAAGTTTACATAATAGATTGAATTTTTCGTTTGGCGATAAAAGTATCGATAACGGAGAAGATGTGGTCACGGTCTTTTTCTTCAAACTTAGAAACTTCTAGAATGCGAGTATTTTTGTCCATCTCCACATCGACCTTTCCGGTGAGATAATCCAGAGATACATCCAGTTATCGGCAATATTGCGGGCAATCTCAAGAGATGGCAACACCTCGTTACCCTCATACCTGCCTAACACATTTTTATGTATTCCCAGTTTATCGGCAAGCTCGGTTTGCGATATTCCTTTTTCTTTTCTGAGTTCCACTACAATGCTTCCAAAGTCCATAATTAGCAACTTTTTATAAAAGCTGGTTTAATGCTTTAAATCAAAGATACGACAACTAAATAAGTTATCTAAAACCTGAAATGTTATGCCTATAAGGTTGCCAATGATGTTCGGCCGACCTGTCTGAAATTAATACTGGACCCTAAATACCGCGAGGAAGTTAATGAGCAGGTGCAGGCGGTAGTATTGGTGTTCCAACAGAACTGGGACAACGCGATTAAGATTGCGAAAGAATGCTTAATTGGAATTGGAAGGATGGGTTGGCAAATGGCCACCAGGGAATGGGATAAAATAACCCGTGGCAATCTTACCGGCTTACATTATCTGGCGGGTAACATAACAGTTGAAATTGCGATAACCCTGTTTACCGCCGGAGCGGTCGAAGCAGTGAAGGGTTCACTCTATAGCATTAAAGGAATAAAGTATGTGGTGGACTTGTTGGAGCCGGTATTCAAAATGATTAATCGTTTTGGAGATGAGTTGATAAAACCAATAGCCTGGATGTTACGGCAAGGCCTGGAGTTTGGGATCAGCAGCTCCCGGTTTATTATCAAGTCAGGTACGGATGCGATACTGGAGCTTTACGAGGAAGCAGGAAAGTATGTAGTGAAGGCGATGCGTTGGATAGATGCGATAGAATTTGACGCATCCCTTCCCCGTTACGAGTTGCAGCTTGGCGAAGCCTGGGCTATGGTAACGCCAGAGGGTAACACCGTACCGTTTGGCAACCGCGTGCTACAGATAACCCGTACCAGGGATGGTAAGTTTGGCGTAAGAGTAAACACCAATTTTAAAAATTTAGGTAAATTGCCTGAAAACGTTCTTAGAAAGGTTGATAATGCTGGCTGGACGGACGATCTGCTGAAAAAACTTGACGATGATCTTGACAATGAGAGCTTGTTTAAAAAGTTTGGTGAAGAACCTGATTTGGTTGATGCGTGGAAACGACTTCAAAACGCACCTGATGGAATCCGCACAGGCATTAAATCTTTAACCACCGTAAGTAAGTTTGCTGACGAAGGGATAGAGTTGACCTTTGAAGCAATACAGGACGGAGCGCGAATACTGACTAAGAACGGTGATGAAGTTGGTAAACTTCTTAAAGAAGGCGCTGACGAAATACTTGAAATCTCTGATGACTTTTTTGTTTCGGCCGCTTCTTCATCTTCAAAGAAGTTTGATGGTATTACTGTCAGAAGCAACACAGGAGAAACTTTTAACAATGCGGGCTTTATAAAGAATGCGGATGGTAGTATCGGTTTTGTTGAAGACGTTTCAAGCTATGGAAGCCAAGCCGTTCAAAACGCGATTAAGCAAAGAGGAGCTTTAAGGACTTCTTTGACCGGTATCAAATCTACGGAGGACGCACATCACCTGTTTCCAGTTCAAAGTTTAAAGGAAAATCAATACGTTAAGAAGGGTGTTGAAGGTGGGTTTGAATTCAATTCAGGAAGTGTAAACGGAATAGCAGTAGAGAAGTATGTTAAAGCAACTGGCGCAGGACGACATGGGCCACATCCTAAATTAACCAAGCAAATGGAAGACCACATGAATTGGTGGGCGGAACAATCTTCTGTGGTAAATGGGCAAACTATTCTTAATAAGAATCTTACTCCTGCACAAACTGCGGAGTACATGAGAGTCATTGCGGAAGATGTAAAAGAAACAATCTCAACAACCACTACAAAGCTGAATGATTTAGATCTTGGATTAGATCACTTTTAGATGTTCAGCGAGTGTTAATTCTATACCGGTAAAACCAGCCATCTTTGTTTTAAGTTTTTCTGAAACAAAGATGGTTTTGTTTAATGGGTGAACAAAAAGATCAAAATTTGGATCGAGAAATGTGTATTCGTAGTTGTGAATCATTTTTATAAAACCCAATTCTCCTTGCTTTGAATGCAAGTCATTCAAATTTTCAATTTGTATTTCACCTAAATCTTTACTCGCGCGTTTTATTTTGAATTTACTTTTTTTGAAGTCCAGATATTTTACTCCGTCAGGCCAAACGAGATGCAACCAGTAGTACTGTTCAACTTTGTCTTTATCGACTTCAATCGTAGCAGGAAAAAATTTATGAGGAACAAGGTTCTCTGCTTCTAACCGGCTTTTTAATTTTTCGCTAATCAATAGGCCACATGCGCTAATAGTACCTTGTGCTATTACATCACAAAGCTTTGCCTCTTTGGCAAGTTTAAATCTAATATCAGGAGCGAAATCCGGAAACTTATCGGAGTCTAATTTGTAAACTGAGTTAGGGGCATTGAAATCATAATCTTGATAACTTTCAACAGCAGGATAAGCATTGCCAGTTTCTTCAGTGCCGACAGCAGGTTTAAGGATGTAGTACATGAGAAATCTAACGTGCTAAATTTTTCTGGATGTTAACTTTAAGCAGGAACGCATCGAGCAGAGCAAAGACATGCGCTTTATCTTCAGAGGAAAGCTTCTGTACATCCTGCAATCTTTTTAAGGTAGCTTTATCGAAAGAGGCGTTTTGACCTTCACCCACTAAGTAATCAAGCGATACACCGAAAGCATCGGCAATTTTTTTAGCAGCTTCAATAGAAGGCACAGCATCACCACGCTCATACTTGCCGATCATCTCACGTGATACACCGCTGTTTGTTGCCAGATCTGTTTGAGACCAATCCTTTTCCTTGCGTAGGTCTGCCATTATTTTACTGATATTCATTGCTTAAAAGCCTTTAAAATGCCCTAAAATCATTGATTTATTCAAAAGTAAGGGATTATAAGACACTTAAAAAGCTGATAGGACATTGTGAAATTGGTATTATCGGTTACTTTTGTGTCTGATAGTTCCAAACGAAAAATATTTTTAATGGCTCCTTACCACTATGACTACAGCCGCCTTGATCAGTTTTTGAAGCATGAATATGATCCGAAGGAGTTGGGCAATCAGTTAGATGAAATCATGAGCGACCTGGTGCATCTATCAAAAGAGGAAGATGATTTTGGCAGAACATTAAGCGATCACCACTACACGCTGAGAAAGCTTCGCGATATTTTTTGGTGTGCAACTTTAAAAACCGTCAGCGATGGAGATCAGAGAAATTAAATCGCGGTTGTCCATCCTGGACGTTCTCACCCACTACGGACTGAAACCCAACGCAAGCAAAATGCTTTGCTGTCCTTTTCATGATGATAAAACACCGAGCATGCAGGTTTATCCCGAAACCAACACGGTGTTTTGCTTCTCGAGCAATTGCAAGCTGAAAGGCAAAGCGATTGATCAGATAGATTTTATTCTTCACAAAGAGGGATGCACGAAACACGAAGCGATTTTAATGGCAGAAAGTCTTTTAGGAAATGCTCCAGCAAAAGAAAACCTAAACGCCATCTTCGCCAAACTTCAAACATCATTACATAACAGTAAGAAAGCAATTACTTACCTGGAGAGCCGAAATCTTTACGATGTGAAGATCGAAGCCGGATACAATGACGGGATCAAGTACAAACCATTAAAGAACTGCATTGTGTTCCCGTTGAAAGATCAAAGCGGAAATATCAGCAGCCTTTATGGAAGAAGCATCATTAACAACGACACTGCAAAACACTACTACAGCAAAGACCGGAAAGGCTTGTATCCAGGTTATCCGAGTCAAGAAACAACAACGTTGGTTCTAACCGAAAGTGTCATCGATACTTTAACGGTTAATCATTATACAAACTTCAAGTCATTGGCACTTTACGGCACGAACGGATTTACAGAAGAGCATGAGCAAGCCATTAGAGAGCTAAAGAACTTACAAGAAGTGGTTTTATTTTTTGATGGAGACGAAGCAGGAAGGAAAGCGGTTGAGAAATACACAGAGCAGTTAAAGGCCATCAAACCAGCAATCACCATCAGCAATGTAAATACACCGGAAGGAGAAGATCCAAACAGCTTACTTCAATCACATGAGCAAGAGATCCTCACGCACTTGATAGAAAGCAGAACGGTAATTTTTTCTTCAAATGAAGTTAAGCATGAACCGACCACATCAACGCTGAGCACCGGAAAACTCAATACAAAAAATCCTGACTACATCACTTACGCTTACGAAGGTCTACAGCTTCATGTTATCGGAGGTATTGCACTTTATCCATTGGACAAACTAAAGATCACGTTGAAGATCGAGCGCAAGGATAGCAACAGTCCGTTGCATAGCATCCGGCAAAGCAACCTGGATTTATACAGTGACGAACAGTTGCAGAAGTTTATCCGCAGTGCGAGTGAACGACTTGAAGTTGGCAGTAAAGAAATGCACCTGGCTATCGCTTCGCTCATTGGAGAGCTCGAACATTACCGGGAAACGAGAATCGAAGAACAGAAGCCAAAGCAAAAAGAAAAACGGATTGTTACACCTGAGCAGAGAACGAAAGCCACCAACTTTTTGAAATCAAACAACTTACTGCAAGCTACTAATGAGTTGATAGCAAAATCGGGAGTAATTGGAGAAGAAGTAAATCGATTACTCATGTTCCTGGTGTTTACATCGAGGCTTAGAGAACAACCTTTGCACATCATCAGTCTTGGAGCGAGTGGAACGGGAAAGACGTACTTACAGGAGAAGATCAGCGAGTTGATACCGGAAGAAGACAAACTCGAGATCACGACTTTATCAGAGAATGCCTTATACTACTTTGATCGGAAAGAACTACAGCACAAGCTTGTATTGATCGAAGACCTGGACGGGGCGCAGGATGATAAAATCTTGTATGCGATCAGGGAACTCATGAGCAAGAAACGGATCAGTAAAACAGTTCCGATCAAAGACAGCAAAGGGAATTTAAAGACGATCACGATCACGGTAGAAGGTCCGATTAGCCTGGCCGGAACCACCACACGGGAAAAGCTTTACGAAGACAATGCCAACCGGAGCTTACTGATTTACCTGGACAATACGCAAGAGCACAAGAACGCGATTATGGAATATCAGCGAAAATTGAGTGCTGGCAAGATCAATAAGCAACAAGAGGAAGAAGCAAGAGAACTTTTGCAGGATGTTCAAAGCATTTTACAACCGGTTAAAGTTGTGAACCCTTATGCAGAAAAGTTGTGCATACCGGAAACCGTCTTTAAACCGCTCAGGACGAACGCGCATTATTTAGCCTTCATTGAGACGATAACCTTTTACCATCAGTTCCAAAGGGAAATAAAGCACGACCAGGACGGTGCCAAGTACATCGAGACAACCCTGGATGACATTGAAGCAGCGAACCAGCTTTTGAAAGATGTTCTACTGGCCAAGAGTGACGAGCTAACCAATGCTTGCAGAAGCTTTTTAGAAAGCATCAAAGCGAAGCTTGAGCAAGAGAAGCGCGGAAGTTTTTATAAACACGAAGTACGTGAATGGATGCGCATTAATCCGCATAACCTGAAGTATTATCTTTTTCAATTGCTGCAGTATGGTTATGTGAAGATCGTTAACGGCAACAAATACAAAGGCTACGAATACGAGCTTACCAATCGCGAAGAATATACTTCACTGAGTAGCACCATCACCAATGCGTTAGACCAGGCTTTACAACAAATCCGAAATGAGAAGAAAGCAGCATAATCATGATGCGGTGGCTAATGTGGCTAACAGTGGCTAATTGACCTTATTAGCCACTCAACTAACTGATAACCAAAACAAATAAGGTAGTGGCTAATACAAACACGAAAACGCAAGGCACCCCTGTTTTACAAAACAGATTTTACAATGAATTACTCGAAGGCTTTACCGAATGGATAGCCAGGTTAGGTTACGCTGATCACAGCGTCAAAGGCCGGAATCGTTATGCGAGAACATTTTTACAATGGCTGCAGTCTAACCAGATCACAAGCCTTGAAGACATTAGAGCAGAACACCTTCACAACTACAAAACCTACCTGGAACAAAAAGCTTTAGGCACAAGAACCATCGGCCAATACCTGAGCGGGATAAAACTGTTTGATGAATATCTACAACGGTATGAGTATCCATCGATCATCAAAGCAAAGATCAGCATCGAAGAACCACCGGACACGATCAAGACCATTGTAACGAAAGAAGAAATCAAAAAGCTTTATGAGGCCACAGATGCAAGCCCCTGGGGCTACAGGGACAGAGCCGTATTAGCAATTTATTACGGTTGTGGCCTGCGCTGCAATGAAGGGTTAGAGCTTCAAATAGAAGACGTTGACTTGAAGAATAATTTACTCTTGGTGCGCAAAGGGAAGAACAGCAGACAGCGACACGTGCCGATGAGCGAAGGTGTAAAGCAAGACATCAAAGAATATTTAGAACATGGGCGTAAATGGTTCTTAAAGCAAAGCAGTAGTTATGTGATCATCAACAGCAAAGGAAAACAGACCGAAGGAAAAAGCTTAAACATTAGGTTGCAACGCTTGACAGACAAAGCGGGAATCAACAAACAAATCACCTTGCACACGTTACGGCACAGCATCGCCACACATCTTTTGCAAAACGGGATGACACTGGAAAAGATAGCGCAGTTCTTAGGACATCAGTCATTGGAGACCACACAAGTTTATACGCACATACAACATGAATTATAAAGCATACTTGGAAAGTGTTGGCATTACTCCGGGCATGTATACCAGCCGGATGAACAACCTGGTGAACAATTACCTGAACTGGTTAACAGAAAACCAGATCACGATAGAAGACACTTCTTACAAAGAGCTGATGAACTTTATTGGCCACATGCAAAGCCAGGGCAAAAGCAAACACCACATCAATAGAACATTACAAAGCATTAGTCATTACTATCAATATAAAGGCTTGCCCAACATTGCACAGACGACCAGGATCAAAGGTGTACCGAGAACACAGCCACAAAATTTATTGACTTCGGAAGAACTGGACAGCATCTATGAAGCTTACGAACCGAAAGCAGACAAAGGATTTTATTATCACAGTGATAAGCTCATGTTAGGATTAATTATTTATCAGGCTGTTGACATGCGGGAGTTTATGAAAATCGAGCTTAAACATCTTCAACTGGAGAAAGGCCAAATCTACCTGAGCGAAAGCAGACAAAAGAAAAGCAGATTGATACCGTTACGAGCCAATCAAATATTATCACTGAACAACTTTATTCTTCACGTGAGATCAACGTTACTGAAAGGAGAAAGTGAAAAACTATTTGTACCACAAGCTGATGATTACAGTTTACTTCATTGGCAGTTCAAGCAGCTCTCCAAAAAAGTAAAGCAGCAAGCACAAGAGAAGTTGAATATACAGATCAACAAACTCAGTCAGTTGAGACAAAGCCGGATTGCCATCTGGACGAAAGAAGAAGGCTTGAGACAAGCGCAATATCTGGCGGGCTTTAGAAGGGTTGGCAGCGCAGAACGTTACAGACAAGCGAACCTTCAAGACCTGAAAGAACAAATTGCATTGCACCATCCATTGAAGTAAAAGCTTACTTCTGCCACAAAGGTAGGTGCGCGGAATTTAAAGCGTCAAGTGTGCGCTACGCCCAGACTAAAAAAATCTCCATCCTCACACATTCCATCCCGCAGCCACCGGATAGTATTTTTTTAGTCTGGCACTTGCCCCTTTAAATCCGCTCCCTGATGGCTGCGGCATAATTAAACTTTTACAAACTATGCAACAGCAAAAAGAAATCTTCGAGTATTGGTTCCAAACAAATGTGTTTGCAGCACCAGTGGTAGTTCAAATCAACATGGCGGAAAGGGATGAAGCAAAGGCAAAACAGTTGTTTGAAGAAATGTTTAATCCGTTAACGTGTGGCATCATTGAAAAACCCACTGAAGGAAAGTACCTAAAAGTAAATGAAGTATGGGAGCTTTAAGCTCCTTTATTTTTTTCGTGCGACTTGAAAGTGTGTAGTAATTTTTTGGCAGCCCGAAGGGCACCACGCGCAAGGCCATCGCTCCCCCGCCAAAAAAGGAACGTGAGTGCTGACTGAACGAGTGCATCAGCCTTCGTTCCTCAGGCTTAAAGGTTGAAGCGGAGTGCAAGCACTTTTTGTTTATGGCCTCGGCACAAGCCACGCCAAAAGCCCGGACGCGCATGCAAAAGCAAGTGCAAAAAATTTTACCCGCAATGGCCGTGAGTAAAAACAAACTTCAGATGAAAAGAAAAAGGAGTTTTGTTTTTACTCACCGCCATTTTTTGCTGACGCACATTCCATAAATTTTTTCCACTTGCTTTTGCTCGAGCCCTTCGCTTTTGTCATGCCTTGTGCGCTCGGACGTTTTTGATTTTATTTTTTTCCCTGCGGGGCTATGGCCAAAAACTCACATAAACAAAAAGTGCTTGCACGGCATTGGCCGGCCGGATTTTTTTGCAAGGGGGCTTTAAGGGGGCCGGCCATGCCTATTGTTCGTCCGCGCCTTTAGGCAGCACGGGCTCCCCTTGCAAACCCCACACGCCCGTGCTGCCGCGCGGGGTGCGACTCACCGTTATATGCGTTGTAGGAAAGTTCATCATGACTTGACCGTGAGCAAAAATCCAAATGAAGATAGAAAGGGTGTTGGTTCAGCAAGATAGGCGGAGCGCATTTCCTTAGCGGCAGCATGAACGGCATGGTGATATGAAGAAGAAGCGCAGTTGCTTTGCAGCATCCCGTAAAAAGAAAAATGGCCATTAAGTTTTTGGTAAACGATGAAGTGGGATCAGGCCATTTTCCTTTTTCCGCGATGGATGCCTGGCACTCCGTAGCAGGATCCGCCAGTAGTCGGACACAGTTTTTTTCTTCAACTGAAAAAAGAAAAAAGTGTATTTTAGGGTCGCGAAAGACGTTCGTTGAAGTGTTGAAAAGTTGGCGTAAGAGCCGGAGTTGGTGGATAGTTGGAAAAGACTTGCAGACTTAGGTAGAAATCAGATGCGAAAAGATCCAAGCATCCTTATCTCGATGCGCAAAGCAATGGATAATCCTGATATTCCTTCCAATAGATTGGACGACATAGTAAACTCATTGGCAGAGAGTGGCGCAAAGTGTAAGACCTGTGATAATGCGGGGACAGATGGTTTGCGATATATAGATGAAGTGCTGGACGACTTGGATGGGTTTGCCAAAGATTTTAAGGGGACATCTGGTTATGATGACTTTCTTCGAGAAATGGGTGAGCAAGGGACTAAAGCTACAGGAGGTTCCTGGACGCTTGAAGCCTTAATGAGAAACAGGAGTAAGTATTTCAATGGGGAGACCATCACAGGGTTTGAAGTTAAGCACGTACCAGGAAGGGATTTTGCTGCGGATGTGGTTACAAATGTAAGTGGAGTGCCTCATTACAAGGAGTTTAAAAGTTGGAGTAGCAACTTGATGGGGCAGTCTAGCATGATTGATCAAATGACGGGTACTATGTCTGTGATCAATAAGTTGGACGAGATGAAATTTATCTTCAATCCTTCCAGGCGGACACCTACAGCATCACAATTTAAAACAGCATTGCAAGGTAAATCTTCTTTGCTTGATGATTTAATGGCAAGCGGAAAACTTCAACAACTTATGCCAGATGAAATCATTTTAAGTACATCTGATTTTATCGATAATCTGGCCAAGCCAAAATATTTTGATAAGGTCTTTATAGTTCAATAAACTAAGAAGATGTTTAAATACTCAAAAAGTATAAGAAATCACTTTAAGAATTACCATCTCAAAGACAGCCAGCTTCTGACTGTCTTTTTAGATGCATCAGAAAATACAGTAATTAGGGTTTATGATGCTGATACATTTACGACAGAAAATGAAATCAGCTTAGGGTGTAGAACCTTCAATATTTTTTTCTATCATGATGGATATGTGTTTGCATATTTTCCACTCCAGAGATTGATAAGGGTTGATTTGCAAACTGGTAAAATTCATGCGATTGAAGGAGTAAAATTAGCTCCCGAAATACTTATCAATAATAGTTTATTAGGAATCTCTGTTGACGAGTCCTCAATTAAAATATTAGCGAGATTGGATTTGATGACCAATGAAATAAGTAAACTCATTGAAGGACCTTTTAGGCTTTGGGGGAGCAATGATAACTATGTGTTCGGGGTGAAAATTGGCAAAGGACAAGAAATCTATTCAATCGATTCTCTTAACGGATCCATTAATTGGTATCATGATTTTGGCACAGACCTTTCTGGAAAAGTTTTATCACATGGGGAAGTGGTCTTAGTTGTTGGAAAGTCAAAGTTATTTGGGGTAAATGCGAAGAGTGGTAAGATTCTATGGCAAAGAGAATCTAATCACCTTTTACAGCTCTATGGAGATAGGGTAATCAATGTAGATATGAATCACTACCGAGAAATCTCCCCCTATACAGGAGAGACGTTAGTTGAGTATGGAATGAAGTCGGAGTATGAGCAACATGGCTTTACAGTTACTGGCCCATTAGGAGCTTTTACAGTTACGGACACCCATATTTTTATTGTTCATACAATGGGTTATAAAATGGGTTGCATTAACCGAAATACAGGAAAAATAGATTGGTCTGTCGAAGTAGGAGAAGGTAAAGTAACCCTGCCAAATGCGCCCATTGTTTATGGAAATAAGCTCTATGTTCTGGACGATGAAGGTACGTTGCATGTTTATGAAAAAGAGTAGAATGAAATTTCTAAAGCACCTATACTGCCTACCTCTTTATTCTTGGCTCATTTTGTGAGCCTTTGCAAGCCAAAAGTAATTAATAATTAAGATATATAGTAGATGATCCCGGTAGTCGGAATCGTTCAGTATACGACTACACAAATCTTATTGGTGATGATGATAAAATGAGTAAAGTAACAGAGCTGTGTGCCAACCTCAGGCAAAGCGATGGCCCTGGCAATGTTTTTCTCAAGGTATTTTATACAGATGATCGGATGGGTCAGGAGACCCTTCAAAAGATTAAAGATTACACCCAGCAGTTAGGTAGAAATGATCTGGCAATTTGGGTGCATATTGAAAAATCTTCAAAAGTTAATTACGATATCTATTATGGTCCAGGGCTTGAGGAAAGACTGACAAAGGATTTTATTGATCATACCAAGGAATTTATAGCTGAGGGGATTACGCAGGTGCATCGTGTTACTTCTGTGCCCTTTAAGATATTGGCACTTGTAGCGGAAGGATTGAGTAAGGTAATCGGATCTACACAGATTGCAGCCAAATACTATGATCCAGGTCTGGGAGATAATTATGATCCTACCGTTTTGATAATCTATTACATTGGTCGCACGGGTACAACGGCAGGCCTAGGCGCTGTTGTCCGAACGATGTCAAGTGATGAAGATGACTTTTTGGAAAGGGTGAAAGATGGTGCATGGAAAGACTATCAGGATAAGCAATATGAGTTTGCCTTAATTACGGGCATCTGGAACGGATTGGTAAATGAGGTTAAGGGGTTAACAGATGTTGTCAGGTTATTAAGTGATGCTTATACTGATCCGCCAACCATGGAGCAAGTTAACCTCATCATAAATTCAATTTTTGTAAACGGACAAGCTTATGATGCTATTGTGTCTCAACTCAAAGACCGTTATAGCAGCGAGAAAAATTCTTCATTTGCAATTCTTCATCATACGGCTTCCGATGTTGTTGCAATAGCTGTACTCTTTGTGGGTGTTGGCGAAATTACGGCTGCGGGTAAAGCAAGTGCTATGTTTATGAAAATAGCCAGGGCTGCTCAGGTTCTGGATTTCCTAACGCTTTCAAGATATTTTTTTAAAACGCTCAATGGCTTGCGGATTTACCGGTTAATAATGGCAGAGGGAAAATACTTCTTTGCGGTAGTAAAAAATGAAGCCGGATTAATTATAAAACTAACCGATGAGTTTGGTCAGATTTTAAAGAATACGGACTTTACTGTTTTTCGCAAAGTGGAGCTTGTGACGCCGAATGGCACTATCAACACTACAATTTTGGTTGACCCGCTTGACGACTTGAGCGGGAGAATGATTTGAGAATAGTTTGGAACAGCCATATTGAAAAGACACAGCCAACCCTTCAGAACACTTGCGCCAGCTTGGCTTTTTGTTTTTTAATCATCAAAAAACGATTCCCCGACAATATTGCATAAAAGACCTGATTCCTGTTCTAAAAGTGCGCCGTTTGTCAAATTTGTCTAACCCACGTATCTTCAAACTTTTGAACTACATTTTATACGTGTGAAGAAAGCACCACTACTTATCACCCTTGGTATCGTTGCGTTAGCTGTTGCCGGATACTTTGCTTACGAAAAATATTTCCTTAAGAAAATCGTTAGTCCGTGGGATCTGGTACCACAAGGAGCAGTGGCCGTATATGAAGCCAGTGCCTGTGCAGCTTGTATAGAGCCGGTTAAGGCATCTTCACTTTGGGAAATTGTTCAGCGGGCATCTTTCTACGACAAGCAACAAGACTCTATTCAAAATATAGTAACGCTGCTTTCAACTCAGAAAAATGGATCGCTCGCATCGCTGCATGTTACTAAAAAGGACGCATTTGATTTTGTCTTCTATATTCCGCTTAATGACTTAAAAGGAAGGCAGCTCTTCGAAGCAACGGTAGAAGACTGGAAGAACAAAAAAGATATTAAATACCGTGAACGTGAGTTTAGCAGCACTAAAATTCAGGAGCTTGCAACATCCGGCTCTGTTTTCTCATGGGTAGTATTGAAAGATGTATGGGTTGGAAGTTTTACGCCCTTCCTGGTGGAAGACGTAATTCGTGTCTTTGTTGAAGATAAAGAATCAACCTTTAGAAAAGACATCGCTTCGGTATACCAAATGCCCAAATTAAAAAATGACGCAGGAGACCTGTATGTAAATCTGCATAATTTTTCCGGGTGGCTATCGGTATTTGCTCCGGGCTTTAACCTGGACTTAATCCAACATTTTGGCAAAGCAACGTTGCTGGATATAAAAGCTGTGGATAGAAATTTGGTTTTGAACGGATTTAGCCTGGAAGATCCGCAAGATGTTTCTGTGCTCTCGGTTTTCAATGAACAATTCCCTACATCATTCGGTTTAAAGCAATTTATTTCTAACCGAACGGTTATGCTGGTCAGTTATGGAATAAGTAACGGCCATGACTTTGCAATGAAATTAAATAGTTATCCTAAACGCAATAAAAGTTTGACGGATACATTGCAACGATTAGCAACCTCTCTTAAAGTGGACATGAATCAATTATACAGTTCAATTAATAATGAGGTTGGTGTATGCTATGTTGAATCTGCCAGTCAAAAATTTTCAAAAGTACTATTGATCGAATCCAATGAAATTGAAAGTTGGCTAAAGTCAATGAATACTATTTCAGAAAAATTAAGCGTTGATACTGTTTTCTTTGAGCGATATTCAGGATATGGAATAAGAGAATTACCGGTATTCAGATTCCCAGAAAAATTGTTCTCTCCATTTATAAGTGGTTTTGACCAGAGCTATTATACATCAATTGACAATACACTCATTGTTGCTGAAAATCTTGAAGAGCTAAAATTTTTTCTTGAAGATATCGATCGAGAGGATACGTGGGGAAAGTCTGTCATACAAAATCAGTTTCTCGAATCAACGTTACTTGAATCTAATGTAAGCCTGTACGTTAACACACCCCGTATTTGGAATATTCTAGGGGAGTCGTTAAATGAAAAGTGGCGTGGTTTTGTAAAAGACAACAAGGCCCTGTTCTCATCGGTGGGCATGGGTGCTATTCAATTCAGTCATCTTAACCAAAGTTTCTATACGAATATATCGTGGCTTTATCAACAACCACCCATAACCGAACCCGAGCGCAAGCAACAGGCGCAATCAACCGTCACAGGATTTCAGAATGGCTTGTTAGGAAAATCTTATATAGTACGAAATCATGCGGATAAAACAACTGAAGTGTTACTGCAGGATTCTGTCTTCAATCTTCATCTTGTTTCATCAAAAGGAACTGTACTATGGAGTAAAGCAATGAATGGCCCAATTGTGGGTGAAGCGTTTCAAATAGATTACTACAAAAATGGCAAGCTTCAATATCTTTTTGCAACGGAAGGAAGCTTGCATATAATTGACCGGCTTGGAAATTATGTTCAACCCTATCCGCTAACAATAAAAGCGAAGCAAGTTGAATTTTTAAGTTTACTGGATTATGATCACAGTAGGAATTATCGTTTTCTTATAGCAGAGCGATCAGGAAAATTATGGATGTATGACAAAGAAGGAAATAGCCTGGAAGGATGGAGTCCGCGTAACGTTGAAAGCCAACTTTACTGTACACCACGCCATCATCGCATTCGAGGTAAAGATTACCTTTTAGCGATGGGAAACAACGGGAAGGCTTTTCTTATGAATCGTAGAGGTGAGCCAATAAAAGGATTTCCTTTGAATCTTGATGCACGTCCTGCTGGTGATTATTTTGTTGAGAGCGGAAGTAGCTCAACGCAAACGTATTTTGTTGTTGTTTCTCGTGATGGTTTTAGAATCAAGTTTAGCCTTGATGGTAAGATTCACAATCGTGAAACACTTTTGAAATCGTCTTTGGATGCGCGTTTCAGTTTGGTGAAAGAAGCAAACGGAAAATCGTATTGCATCATCAGGCAAGAACCAAAAGCACTTTCGGTTTTGGATGCAAGCGGGAAAGAGCTGATAATTAACGAGTACATCGGTATGAATGCAGTCAACGTTCAATATTATGATTTTGGTAGTGGAAACATTTATTACCTGATCACCGATGTGGTTCAGGACCTTACTTATGTATACGACAACCAGGGTAATTTGCTAACCTCCCCTCCATTGGAAAGTGATTTTGCAAGTCTGACATTAGCAAATTCCAATAAACTACGTGTTCACCTTACATACCAGAAATCTTTGCAGGTCAAACCACTAAATTAAGATTACTTTTAATCTGCTCTTTGATAAGATTCTTGAACTAATCTTAATAGAATGAAAACCTTGATGTCATGGCATAATGAGATCATTTAAGTATAAGCAGCAACAAAAAAAAATTATTGCTTTTGAAAGTCCTGACGAATTTTCGCCGGGACTTTTTGTTTCAGGAATTTCAAAAACTCCCTTATAACATTGTAAATTAAATCGAGTTCTGAATCAGTGATTATATAGGGAGGCAGAACATAAATAATATTTCCAAGTGGTCTTAACAGGATGTTTTGCTCGAGGAAAAAAGTATATGCTGATTTTCTGATTTCATTTTCGTAGGAGGTTGTTCCGGCGTCAAGCTCAACAGCTAAGATTGTTCCTAAACATCTCACTTCTTTTATTACAGGATTGTCTTCAATTTCCTTTTTGAACTTCTCGTGGCGCTCACTTATTCTTTGAATATTTTTTCCGCACGATGGATTAATCGTCAACTCAAAGCTTGCATTCGCGGCGGCACAGGCGATTGGGTTTGCCGTATATGAATGTCCATGAAAAAATGTTTTGGTAAAACTATCACCTTTGAAGGCTCCAACAATTTTATCATTGCATGATGTAACTCCTAAAGGCAAAGTACCGCCGGTAAGTCCTTTTGATAACGCTATTATGTCAGGTGAATTTTTTAAGTAGTCACTTGCAAAAAGATTTCCAGTGCGGCCAAAGCCTGTAAACACTTCGTCGGCAATACAAACTACATTATTCTTTAGAGCATGATCCATTAACGTATCAAGAATTGACGCTGAGTACATTCGCATGCCGGCTGCTGCCTGGATCAAAGGTTCGAAGATGAAGCAACCGACATCACCTTTATCAATCATGCATCTGAAATGTTTTAAAGTTTCTTCTTCACGATCGCGTGATGGAAATTCAATAAATTCAACGTCAAACAAATAAGGAAAGAAAGGCTTGGTAAAGAGGCCACGTTCACCAACGGCCATTGAACCGAATGTGTCGCCATGGTATGCGCCGTGTAGCGCAATTACTTTTCTTTTTTCCATGCCCTGATTATGCCAATATTGAAAAGCCATCTTTAATCCAACTTCTACGGCTGTACTTCCGTTGTCGGAGAAAAAAATCTTTGATTGGTTTTTGGGCAGGATGCTCAGAAGATTTTCCGATAGCCGTATTGCGGGCTCATGTGTGAAGCCTGCAAAGATTACATGCTCAAGTCTGGATGCTTGTTCTGCAACCGCTTTTGCTATAGCCTGATTGGAATGCCCATGAAGATTTACCCACCAGGATGATATGGCATCAATAATTTTTCTTCCGGCATCAGTATGCAGGTAAATTCCTTCTGCCGAATGTATCAACAAAGGTTCATCGCCATTATCGAGCGGAGTAAAAGGATGCCAGATATTTTTTCTGTCTTTTTGCAGTAAATCACTCATGCCATTTTGATAAAAAAACCTGCGCGTAGTTTCTTACAATTTCAGGTGTGATGTAATCTTCTTTTTGAATTCTAAGAAGACAAGGTAGTGAAGTATGATGTAAAATAATTCTTTCGCTTTCAGGATTTGTTGCCCCGTTAAATATGATACCTTTTGTATTCACATTTCGTTTCATGAGTGCCTCGAAAGTTAACAGGGTGTGATTAATGCTTCCGAGGTAAAGATCGGCAACCAGTATTACCGGTAAATTGAAATGAATGGGAAGATCAATAGCAAAGTTGGTATCATTAAGGGGTGCCAGGCAACCACCAGCGCCTTCGATAACAATTGAGTTTGTTGTCTCCGGTAGTTTGAAATCGCTCATTTTAATAGAAATACCTTGAGCCTTCGCAGCAGCATGCGGAGAAATTGCCATATTCAGAAAAAAAGTTTCCTTGTGAAATTTTGTCTTTTGATTTGTGACAAGTTCTTTCACCATATCCAGGTCACGGGGAAACCCGGCCTGTACAGGTTTCCAGTAATCCGCTTGCAATGCTTCACATAAAATAGCAGAGACAATGGTTTTACCACTGTCTGTATCAATGGCTGTTACGAAGTAGTTCATGATCCGCTGTATTAAACTGTACTTTTAATGGGCACTTTGTTTAAGGTTTCCGCAAGCCTTACAATATCTTCATTGTTATTGAAAGCATGAAGACAAATGCGCAGCCTTTCTGTTCCGGGTTTAACGGTTGGTGAAAGAATCGGTCGAACATCAAAGCCATCCTCGTTAAGAGAGTTTGCAACTTCCTTTACCTGATCATTGCCCGGTATAAGTATTGGTTGTATCGGACTATGGCTGTTGGTTTTAAAATCACAATGCTGCCTGAATAAGTTTATTTTCTTTTTCAATGTACTCTGCAATTCAATATTACCATCCAAATATTTGAAGGCACAGTCTATCGCTGCAATACTATGTTGGGGTAATGCAGTTGTGTAAATGAATGGTCGCGAGAAGTTGATGATATACTTTTTTAAATAATCTGAGGATGCCACACATGCGCCATGAATACCCATAGCCTTTCCGAAAGTGTAAATTCGAATATCAATTTCATGTTCAACATTAAGTGATCGTGCTAAGCCACTTCCTCCTTCGCCAAGAATCCCGGTACTATGCGCTTCATCCAGTACTATAACCGCGTTAAATTCTTTTGCTAATGCAATTAATTCCAGCAGAGGACATTCATCACCATCCATGGAGTAAATAGACTCTACAGCTATAAACGTCAGTCCTTGCGAATTTCTTTTTAGCTTATTATAAAGATCATTCAAATCGTTATGACGAAAACTGAAACGATTAGCCAGACTTAATCTTGCACCATCCTTTATGCACGCATGAGCGAGTTCATCATAAAAAATTGTATCTCCTTTTTGTGGCAGACAAGACAATACGCCCAGGTTTGCAACATATCCTGAATTAAAGATAAGCGTACTTTCACTCTTGAACAGAGCGGCGAGTTTTTGTTCCACTTCTTCTGCATAGGAAGAATTTCCAGAAAGAAGCCGTGACCCGGTTGCGCCATTAAGATGGTGATTAAAGGATTGAGTTGTATTACTAATTAACTGATGAAGTTCTTCTGATCTTGCCAGCCCGAGGTAATCGTTGGAGGTGAAGTCAATTAAATGTGGACTTGAAACTTTAAGGGAGCGAAGCAGAT
This sequence comes from uncultured Roseivirgaceae bacterium, assembly GCA_964521255.1. Lineage (GTDB taxonomy): Bacteria > Bacteroidota > Bacteroidia > Cytophagales > Cyclobacteriaceae > ZC4RG29. Next base: position 7,808 of record CAZFRM010000028.1, on the reverse strand, counting down.
TTTTCTTAGCAAGGTCATCGACCTTTTCGTTCACCCGTATTTGTAAAGCATCCATCTGTCAAAATTAGCAGGGATTCTTAATTATCACTTTTTCTTTTGGAAAAGAAAAATCACTACAAATTCGTACGCGGGCTTACTTCCCTCGCATATTCTCCAACTTATCCCACAGCTCAGTTGGCACTGCTTCAAGGTGACTGAATTCGCCACCGTTCCTTAACCACTCACCACCATCAATTGTAATGACCTCACCATTAACGTAGGCTGAATAATCAGACATGAGGTAAGCTGCTAAGTTGGCGAGTTCCTGATGCTCACCCACACGTTGCAGGGGAATGCGTTTTGCAGGATCAAATTTCTTTACAAGTTCACCAGGAAGCAAACGGCTCCACGCACCTTCAGTTGGAAATGGTCCGGGAGCAATAGCATTACTTCGGATTTTATATTTGGCCCACTCCACGGCAAGTGAACGGGTGAGTGCAAGAACACCTGCTTTGCCACACGCAGAGGGTACTACATAACCCGATCCGGTCCATGCATAGGTTGTGACAATGTTCAGAAATGTTCCGGGTTGTTTTTTCTCAATCCAGTTTTTGCCAACGGCTAACGTTACATAATACGTTCCTTTTAATACAATATCTACAACAGTATCAAATGCGCGATAAGAAAGTCTTTCCGTGGGACTGATGAAGTTTCCCGCAGCGTTGTTGAGAACACCGTGTATTTGTCCGAAGGTATTTTCTGTTGATGTAATTAAATTTTCAACCTCTTCATACTTCCGCACGTCACAGCTCACGGCTAACACTTTGCCACCGGTCTCTTTCATTAGTGTGTCTGCTGTTCTGTCCAGGACTTCTTTCTTGCGGCTTGTGATCACCAGGTTGGCGCCCAGTTCCAGAAAATATTTTCCCATTGCCCTGCCGAGGCCGGTGCCTCCGCCAGTAACAATGATTGTTTTGTCTTTTAATGAGCCGGGTTTGAGCATGCCTTCCATATCTTTGAATTGTTTTATAATATTGGGAATAAAATTCAATGTTATGTCAGTCTTAATCACTAAAAAACATAGTAAAAAGGAAATTAAAGAACTCCTGGGGAAGATAAAACCGTCAAAGAAAGGCACCAATGTCCGGAAATTCATGGGAAAATTGAAATGGAAGGGAAATGCCTTGAAAGTTCAACGAGCCTTGCGCAATGAGGAATAATTTATTCCTGGACACTAACGTTGTTATCTATGCTTTGCAAGGCAAGCAACATATAGCCAATCTGATTGAAGAAGAAAAACTTTATTTGTCCTTCATTAGCGAAATAGAATTATTATCCTGGCCCGGATTAAATTCCCCTGATCTTGGCTTGGTTGCTAAGTTCATAAACAAATGTACAGTAGTTGAATACTCATCACAGTTGAAAGAAACTGTGATTGATTTTAGAAAGCGTTATCATTTAAAGATGTCCGATGCTTTTATTGCAGCTTCAGCTGCCCAATTTGACATGCTGCTTGTTTCTGCAGATACTGTGTTTTTACGAGTGAAGGAAATTCAATTTTTTCAAGTCAAACCTTAATTTTTTTAATGAGAATCTTATTTGGTTTATTGTTAATAAATGTATGATGCTTGAGAATAACTAACTAAAAAAATATGGGCAGAATATGGGGCATTATTATAATCATTATTGATGTACTGGCCGTTCTTGATGTGCTTAAAAGCAACAAGGAAATGGAAAAGAAAATTTTATGGATAGCAGTAATTATTCTTTTTCCACTTTTTGGTGCATTGATTTGGTATGCTGTTAGCAGAAAGATTATCAACTTTTGAAAGTTTGGGTTAAGCTTTTACTTTTAGGAATCTATGTCGTTTAGTTAAACTTTCACTGATGTCCGACTAAAAAAACGAACACCAACGTAATCCCTTGATTTTCTTGATTCCATAGTCTCTCTCCTTCGGAGAGAGGTAGGAGTGAGGCCAGATAAAGAAACATCAAGAAAATCAAGGGATTGAAATGAATATTACATTTTAGTCGGACAACAATGTTAAATTTCCATAAACTCATCCCCTTAAAAATAAAGTTTAACTAAACGACATGGATTTAAGAATCCTTTAACCTGATCAATGAATGAGTCGGAACAATTTGAAACAACTGCTCAGCGTGCCGGTAATTGTGGCGGCCCTGGGATACTTCGTTGATATTTACGACCTGCTGCTTTTTGGAATTGTTCGTATACCAAGCCTGCGCGCGATCGGTGTTGCTGAAGATAATTTACTGAGTGAAGGGATCTTTCTTATAAACGTTCAAATGATCGGCCTGCTCATCGGTGGAGTTATCTGGGGCATATTTGGTGATAAGAAAGGAAGACTATCGGTGTTGTTTGGTTCAATCCTTCTCTATTCATTGGCCAATATTGCCAACGGATTAGTGACGAATGTTGATCAATATGCTATTCTCCGGTTTATTGCCGGTATCGGATTAGCCGGTGAATTAGGTGCCGGTATAACTTTGGTGGCTGAGATCTTGCCAAAAGAGGTGAGAGGATATGGAACAACGCTGGTGGCTACGGTAGGGATGTTCGGCGCTGTGCTGGCCTATTTTATTGCAGATGCTTTTGACTGGCGAGTTGCCTATTACATTGGCGGAGGTCTGGGTATCGTTCTTCTTATTACCCGCATTAGTGTTTACGAGTCAGGCATATTCATGACGCTTAAAGAACATGCCGGTGTTAAGCGGGGAAATTTTTTAAAGCTATTCACCAATATAACGCGGTTCAAACGTTACCTGAGCTGCATTCTCATCGGTACACCGATATGGTATGTGATCGGCATATTGATAATTCTTTCTCCTGAATTTGGCATTGCACTTTCATTACCAGAACCTTTAGTTGCAGGGAAGGCTGTAATGATTAGTTATATAGGATTGGCCTTTGGCGATATGAGCAGCGGACTTTTAAGTCAGTGGTTGAAAAGCAGGAAAAAAGTTGTGCTGATTTTTATTTTGCTGACAGCTTTCTTCATTGCCCTGTATACGCTTGGCCCGGTAAGAACTACATTCTTCTATTATTTCATGACCTGGTGCCTGGGATTTTCAGTAGGGTACTGGGCACTTTTTGTGACCGTGGCTTCCGAGCAATTTGGTACTAACCTTCGCGCCACAGTAACAACAACGGTTCCTAATTTTATTCGCGGTACGCTTCCTCTACTTAATTATTTCTTTATCCAGGCAAAAGAGCAGTGGGGAATAGCCAATGGCGCATTGCTTATAGGCATGGTAACAATTGTTATAGCTTTAATTGCTCTCCGTGGCATTTCAGAGACCTTCTCCAGGGATTTGAACTTTGTTGAATCAGATTAATCCATTCTTGCTTAGGTAGCTTTTAAAAATTAATACGCTCTTGGTTAATGAAAACTTTGTCGTAATTTTTCGTATTAATTCGGAAAGTTGAAATCGTGATCAGGTCTATCGGTCTTGTTATCTTATTCGTCATACAGCCGCTTTTTTCAGGTGCGCAAAATATTTCCCGCATTGATAGTTTAAAAAAGGTCGTCACCTCCTCGGAGGGCCTTCGAAAGTTTGATGCGCTTAATGCGCTGGGCTTTGAATATCGCCTGTCTTATCCTGACAGCACCATTTTTTATTGTGAACAAGCCTTTGATCTTGGCAACGAACTGAAAATTAAGCTTGGGAAATCCAAGCCGCTGAGCTTTATCGGCCTGGCAAGCTCTTACAAGGGTGATTATAAAACATCGTTCGATTATCATAATCGTGCTATTGCTATTGCCGAAGAGGAGCGTGATTCTATCCAATTAGGTTTTTGTTATAATAATTTCGGCCGGCTGTTCTTTGATGAAGGCGATATGGTAAGAGCGTATAAAAATCTTATTAAGGCCCGTGAAATTTTTGAAGCGGTGGATGATAAGAGCGGATTGTCTTATGTGAGCCGAAGCCTTTCTAATCTTTATAAATCTCAAAATGACTTTGATAAGGCATTGCAGATGTCACTTCAGGCGTATGAATTGCGAAAACAGATAGGTGAACCTCGCGGTGAGCTATCCGCCTTAATGGAATTAGGTCTTGTATATGAAGAATTAAAAGATACACTGAATGCCATTCAATCACTGAAGAAAGCAGATTCCATTGCTACCGCCATTCACGATCAGATCAGCAACGCTGAAATTGATTTGGCGCTGGGAGAAATTTTACTTGATCAGGGGCAGTTGAAAGAAGCAAATGCACAAGCTCAGAAAGCTTTCAAGATTATACTGGGAACAGACAACCGTCGCCTGCTTCCAAGAGCTAATCTGCTTCTTGGAAAACTTTCCTTTGCAGAAGGTCGCCTGAACCCTGCTATTGAATATCTCAATGAGGTCATTGAGGAGGCCACAAGAACGGGCAACCTCCTCCAGCAACACGATGCAAATTTTTTCCTCGCAAAGATTTATACGCGCCAGAATAATAAAGCGAAAGCTGTTGAGCATACAAATCGATACCTGATATTACAGGAGTCCATTCAAAACGTTGATCTTACGCGGCAGATTGAAAGACTTCAATTTCAACTCGATATTGAAAAGAAAGAAAAAGAGAATGAGATTCTAACGGCTAAACAAACGGCAAACGAAGCGCTCATCAATCAACAAAAGCTTCAGAACACCATGCTGGTGATCATCATTCTTTTTATCAGTGTGCTGGCGGGTGTACATTGGTGGAACAGTCGCAAGAGAAAAGAGATCAATGAAAAGTTAGGACAACAGAATGAAGAGATAAAAGCACAACGCACTGAGATTGTGCGGCAGAACGAGAAACTCTCCAGGAGAAACCATGAGTTGTCGGACTTAAATCATGAGAAGGATACATTGATGAGCATTGTGGCGCATGATCTGAAGGCTCCGCTGAATCGCATCAAAGGGTTGACCGATATCATGGGATTTGAGGAACATAATAGTAACGGAGAACAGAAGACTTATATAAGATTGATTCAAGACTCGACCCGGGCGGGATTGGATCTTATCAAAGATTTGCTGGATGTAAATATGCTGGAAGAAAATGTGCAACCTAAACTATCAACATTTGATATCAGTAATTTTCTTCTTGAGAAAATGGAATCGTTTAAGCCTGCAGCAGAGGCCAAAAAAATTCACTTGCAAATAACAAGGATAGAAAGCGAAGACATTTCAACCGATGCGGATTACCTGGGCAGGATAATCGATAATTTGATTTCTAATGCCATTAAGTTTTCAAAAAATAATTCTTCCATCAACTTAGCTGCTGGAAAATCAGGCAACGGATTTTGGATCTGTGTAAAGGATGAAGGGCCGGGTTTTTCTGAAAGAGATAAAGCGCAGTTATTTCAAAAATTCCGCAAGCTCAGCGCCCAGCCCACCGGCGGAGAATCCTCTAATGGGTTGGGACTCGCTATTGTAAAAACGCTTGTCGATCGATTAGGCGGCGATATTTCCCTTCGCACCGAACCTGGAAAGGGGAGTGAATTTATGATTCACTTTACCGAAATGCAGGTTATTACCAAGCGACAACCTTCGTAAAAAAATTCCTTAATTTTTTGATCTCCTATTAAACCTTTGACCGGGCCCAGAGTCAAAGTGTTAAATAAAATCTTAAAACTATAAAGTGGATCGCACAAGCCGTCACATCCGTCGTGCAAAACACAATTCAGTTGAGCCAGGAGATTAAATGTGACGGGCTATTGGTCGCATAGGACATAGGTCATTAGTCACTGGTCATTGGGAATGCACAACTAATGACTAATTACCAATGACCAATGAATGTTTTATACGTTGCAGAATTAATTTTTTCAATACAGTTGGTTTAGTCTGAACATATCACGTAGTGGATTTTCTGCTGCGTGATTTTTTTTGTTCCTGGGAAACTCTTCTATTCGGTCCACGCCCTAACACCATAAACACTGAGCTGCTTTGTCTTCTTCCCTTCGACCCATAACGCTTCGGCATTCATTTGCTACGCATCTGCTTGAAAACGGCACCGACCTTCGGTACATCCAGACACTTTAGCCACTGAAATTTATGCTCATGAGTCAACCAGGAGCCTTAATACTATCGTCAGCCCCCTTGAAAAATTGAACATTGAGTTTTGAAATGATTATCTATTTGCAAATATTTGGGATGCAGCAACTGAAAGCTGGGCGACCAGGATGCTGGATAATAAAATAGATATATCAGCAATACGCATGTACGGTTGTTGTGCACAAGGCGTTGGACAAATTCTACTTCACGACAAACATGAATGAATTGAAATTTTCGATAAAACTAAGCCTTGGCCTTTTTGCCATTGGGACAATCATTCTAATACTATTTGCATTCACTTTGTCAACGACAATCGGAATGCTCGGCTACATCTTTACAGGACTATCAATTTTTATCGGGACAATTTACTTAATCATTCTGGCTGTTAGGGTAGCAACAAATAAAGTAGACACGAGGACTGGTATCAAATCCGCTTTAGTGTTTATGATAAACATTCCGATTGCTTTACTTTACACCTATCTTGTCCTTATCCTTCTAAATTATGCTCGGATAACATTTGAAAATACAACCGGAGAGGATTTGATTTCAATAAAAATCCGTGGGTGTGAGGACTCGGAAATAGGAGGATTAAGAACTGGCGAATCGAAAACGATTTGGATTGACATACCAGGTGATTGTCAAATTGATATTGAGTACGAATTAAACGGAGAAATGAAGAGGGAGACTGTTGCTAGTTATTTGACAAATATGAATGGACTTATAGGTACTTATAAAATAGGAAGTAACAGGGACGTCCTGTCAGACATTTAATACTATGACCTGTAAACTGACCGTCAGCATAAACGCCCAGTGCACAACATTATATATAAATCATATGCGGGTTCATCTGTTTGACCAAAATTCTGCAAGTAAATTTATTCTCAACGACTTGATAGTGTGTCTTCTTTAATCCGCATACGCTTTATATATTGAACGTTGTGGGGCATTTTACTGGACAATGAGACGACTACTAATTATAGGGACATTCTGCTTACTGACAATTTATTCCTTTGGACAGAAAGGGAACTTGGTATGCAAAGAGGTCAAGGGAGAAAAGAGTAAGGTTATCGACAATAAAAATATTGGCGTAATGGACACCGTACTGTTTTTAGTACAGGACAAATAACGAAAAGAAAAGACGTTGAGGACTATCAAAATCTAAAAGGCATCAACGTCACTCTGACAAATATTAACGGTGGACAAAGTATCGGTGCAACGACAGACGAGAACGGAAATTTTAAAATTTGGGGAGTCAAAGGGACTTACAATTTAGACGTAACATACATAGGACTCGACAAACTAATTATTAAGAAATTAAGAATTGGTTCTGGAGAAATCAGGCTAATAAACGTAATCCTTGGACTTGGGACTTATTATGTAATGACGGAGAAGTAAAACGCCCCACAACAAAAAGTTTATGCCAGCTGCGGGTGATATGTAAGTATAAAGTTTAGTTTTCTTAATTTCGTTCAGCCACGTGGGACAAGAACGCGCTTCGAAAACCGCAGCCGTCATAAACTCAAACGTTAGCAAACATGCCCGCACAAATCCGATGCGCAATTAATTTCTTCGTATAACGTATGGTCACGGCTGACCATGAATTCTTTCATTCGCCTGCGGACGCGCGGGCAGCAGAATTAAAATCAAATGAGAAGAATATTTACTTTCAGTACTTCTCATGAAAGTATTTTTCCTCGCGCACGGCAACGGTAGATACTACCTTAAGCCAGCGCCCAACATATAAGGCTTAAACGAAGTCCCCGCGCGCAGAGAATTGGCCACGAAGCT
>CAZFRM010000027.1:0-69199 GCA_964521255.1 uncultured Roseivirgaceae bacterium | reverse complement strand
ACCTCAAAACTATTTAATACTATAGCCCTTTGCTTATTATAGCCTCTTAACTTAAATGACATTGCCCTTCGGGGTTTGGGATACCCTCTATCGCAAATGTCCTATAATCATTTCATCCCTTCGGGATTTACATACAACCGATAATTGTGCATTTTAAATTTAGATGCGTCTGCCCTGCAGTTAAGGGTTAATGGTTAATAGTGCACAACGATTAACCATTAACTTCCCCGCAGGGTAAACCATTTTGTTTTTATTAGGGTTATAGAACACAAAATGCCGAAGAAGATGAAACTTTCGATAATTTCTATTTCAATGGTGTTTCTGATTTTCGGAAGCTCCTGTGGTCAGAAAAAAACGCAAACAACAGATATGGTATCAAAGAATGTATCAATTCCTGAAAACGCTAAGCTCGCTACTTTCGGTTCAGGATGTTTTTGGTGTACAGAGGCGATCTTTCAAAATGTAGAAGGTGTACTTAAAGTTGAGTCTGGTTACGCCGGGGGCAAGGTAAAAAATCCAACCTATAAAGAAGTCTGTAGCGGACTAACCGGCCATGCTGAAGTAATACAACTTACCTATGATCCAAATGAAATAACGTATGATGAGTTATTGGAAATTTTCTGGAAGACCCACGATCCTACAACCCTAAACCGCCAGGGTGCAGATGTAGGAACGCAATACCGCTCCGTGATATTTTATCATGATGACGCACAGAAACAACTCGCTGAATTGTACAAAGAAAAACTTGACAAGTCAGAGGCATTCAACAATCCTATTGTAACTGAAATCAGCCCGCATACAATTTTTTATAAGGCTGAAGACTATCATCAGAATTATTACAATCTGAATGGTAACGCTCCCTACTGCACATTTGTTATACAACCTAAACTGGAAAAATTCAAAAAAGTATTTGCTGAAAAACTAAAGCAGTAGAATAATCATTGGTTAATAAAATTATATTTCATTTTATTAAAATTCCTGTAACCTTAACCTCATCCTTTCGTTTTCTCAACCAAGAGTAGAGTAATTCTTCTCATAGGTTTAGGTTTAGGTAACAAAAAAGCCCCGAGGCGCGGGGCTTTTTTGCTTTGGTACGCTTTTATACCGTAAATCAGTGATGCTATTTTATTTCAGCTCGTAAGCGATTTCCATAATCTTAACTACTTCACCGGCTTTATTTTTTATGGGTGAAAAACTTGACCTTACTTTTATTACTTCACCTTTCCGTGTCATACGATTAAAAGTCCCTTTCTTCGGGGAGCCATTGACAAGGTCTTTCCAAAACTGACGGAACTCTTCGCTCGACTTTTCTTCCTTAGTAGCAAATATCCGCTGATGCTCACCCAGCACTTCATCCTGCACATAGCCCATCATTTCAAGATAATTGCTATTGATTTTGCCAATCTTTCCCTCTGTATCGTAATCGGCAATAGACAAGGAGCCATGAATAGCCTGCATTGTACTTTCTGTTTCCGATTGACTACGTCCCATTTCCTCCTGTGTAGCCTGAAGTTCTTCCATGTTCTGACGCATCTCTTCTTCCTGGGCACGCATTTGTTCCGTCATTTCCTGAGACTCCTCCAGCAATCGTTGGGTACGTGCATTTATCTTCACGGAAGAAATTGTTGACGCTATGCTCTCTGCAACCTTTTGAACGAATTCCTTTTCAAAATCCTGGAACTCGGTAAACGAAGCAATTTCAACAACACCATACACCTGCTCATTTACTTTTAGCGGAACAATCAAAACACTTGAAGGGTTTGCGTCACCCAGCCCTGACGTTATCTTGATATAATCCTGCGGTACATCCGTTAGATACACAATATCACCTTCCTGCCATGCTTGTCCTGCAAGACCCTCTCCTTTATGGATTTCCTGGTTAAGAAATTTCTTTTTATCCCATGCATAGCATGCCTTCATAGACATAGTTGCTTCTTCTCCGTTACCATTGTCATCCATAATGTAGATGGCGCCTTGATTTGCATTAAGATATTTTACCAGGTTTCTTATGATCTCGTCAGCGAGTTTAACAAGGTCACTATTATTGGTACGCAATATCTCACCAAACTTGGCCATACCTTCCGTAGCCCAGTTCCGCTTCTTGTCATCTTCAGCTACTTTGGAAAGGTTACCACGCATGTTAAGCAAAGCATTACCAAGTACGTCTTGTTCACTTAATGGCTTAAAGGATGAATTGTAATTGCCCTTACCTATGTTCTCAGCGAACAGGGATGTTTCTTTTAATCCCGAAACAAGATTGACTGTCGCTAACGCCATTTCTCCAATCTCGTCATTGCTAAATTTCTTACCTTTATCATCCACCAGTTCACCCCGGCCAAGCTTCACAATAATATTCTTCAGGAAGTTTACGGGTACAGTAATAGAACGCATAAGTAAAAATGCACTTATGATTCCCAGTGCGATGAAAATACCAGCCAAAATCCAGGTTACATTACCCAACTGTCGAACCGATTTAATAAGGGCTTGATCCGATTCTGCGGTAACCGTATTTTGCATTACAGCAATTTTATTTAGCAAGTCAATAATGTCAGTTGACATAGGGATGATCTGGTTTGCCACTACATCCTCTGCTAATAGTTTGGTTACAGGATCTTCGTAATTATCGAAAGACACCAACTGTGACATAATACCATCCTCCTGCACTTTCAGCATTACATCAAACTTTGTGAAAACGGTGTCCATCATCATGCGCTGACTGTCACTCTCCCACTTCGGCATCAGCGTTCTTATCTCATCAGCCAGTTCAGGATATTCATAATTCTTAAGATTCCGAAGGGCTTGTTTGTCTTCCTGGTTAGTCTGAAGATAAACCCAGTTCGTTGCCAGCATTTTAGAGCGTGTAACTAATAAAATGAGGTTGTTAATTCCATCCTGTGATGGACGAACAACCTCTGAAGAATTCGTCACAATTTGATTAATCGTATTACGTGTAAAAAAAATGATCGCTGCGTTTATGATATAAAGAATCATCAATGCAGCAAAGCCAAGCAGGATTTTATTTCCAATAGTAAGGCGCACACGTGCTTTCTTTTTTTCTTGTTCCATAAGCTAGATGAGAATGGCAAGGCGGGTCAATTCCGTCGATACTTTTAATTTTCTCTTATTGATTGAGGTTTGATTTAACTCAAATGCCAGTTTCCCGTCCCGATCAACAAAGTTTATGTCACTTCCCTTTGCACCCATACCCTGCTCTTCGGTTACAACCAGTACGGGTTGCCCCTCAAGGGCTTGTAAAACTGCACTTAACTCAGACGATTTAGCGGCAGGAACAATAATAATGTGACACTTTCCTGTTTCACTTACATTGTTAATCCTGGATACCTTGATAGGCCGATCACCCACTTTCTTTGACTGAGCCATTAATTTGAGTTCGTCAACGAATGGTGAATCTCCAAGTACTTTTATTTCAAAGTCGCCGGTATTATGGGTATCTGGCCAGAGTATGTACCTGGTAAAACTGTACACTACTACTGTTCTCAACTTGTAATTCTGGGCATACCCTATACAGGTAAGCATTGAAAAAACAGACACTAATAAGAAGGCTTTCTTCATTCCAAGGTAATTATACATTTTCTTTAAAAAGCATCCAAAAATATGGCCTTGTGTACGCCAAAATCATTTAATCCTTACAATTTTCTGACATCGCTGGTAAATCGGCCATAACTTCATCAGAATCATGTCAACCAAAAAGTAAGTAGCACAAATGGGTCTGGGCTTAAAACTAGTAATCTATTTGACATTAAATGGTCCCAGGTTAGCTGTATACTAAAAATCAGGCGTCAAATTTAGACTTGAAGCAAAATAAAATCGTGTTAAAAAACAGGTTCAATCGAATTAATACAACAGCGAGTTTAAAAGTTAAACCAAGGGTCATTTGAATATTAATTTATGCTTAGTTTCACGGAAAAAATCACGTGCACTACGATAGCATAATTGTTGGCGGTGGCGTTGTAGGATTAGCTACAGCGCTTCAGCTTCTGGACAAAAATCCCAGCCTTAAAATACTTCTTCTTGAAAAAGAAAACGAAATAGGCAAACATCAGACGGGAAACAACAGCGGGGTAATACATTCCGGTTTATATTACAAGCCGGGCAGTCTCAAAGCCAGGAATTGTATTCATGGTTATAACCTCCTCATAAATTTCTGCCGACAGCATGAAGTCCCTTTCGAACTATGCGGTAAGATCATTGTAGCTACGGAAGAAAATGAACTGCCCATGCTTAAGAAACTCTTTGAGCGTGGGCAGGAAAACGGATTGCAAAATCTAAAAATGCTTACAGCAGGAGAGCTTAAAGAATATGAGCCATACGCTAAAGGCCTTGAAGGTATTTTTGTTCCTCAAACAGGCATAGTTGATTTTCGATTGGTAGCGCAAAAGTATGCACAGGTACTGAAGCAAAAGCAAGGCGAGATAAGACTTGGAGAAAAGGTGACCGATATTCATGTGAACAATCAATGGGTTACGGTTGAAACACAGAAGGAAAGTTTTACATCCAAACTGATTATCAATTGTGCAGGATTGTATTCCGATAAGATTGCACGACTCACATCGCAGAACATTAATGTTAAGATTGTTCCTTTTCGTGGCGAATACTATAAGCTAAGAAAAGAAAAAGAATACCTGGTACGAAATCTCATCTACCCGGTTCCTGATCCAAACTTTCCTTTCCTGGGCGTTCACTTTACGCGCATGGCCCGTGGTGGTGTAGAAGCCGGTCCTAATGCCGTGCTTGCTTTTAGTAGAGAAGGCTACAAGAAATCGGATATTAATTTAGCTGAACTTGGTGAGACACTGGCGTGGCCAGGCTTCCAAAAAGTTGCTGCAAAGTATTGGCGAACAGGTCTTGGTGAAATGTATCGTTCGTTCTCAAAAGCAGCATTCACAAAAGCATTGCAAAAAATGTTGCCTGATGTTAAAGAAGATGATCTTGTTGAAGGTGGCGCCGGTGTTCGTGCCCAGGCATGTGATAGAAACGGTGGATTGGTAGATGACTTTATGATTGTTGAAGAAGCGAAAGTCATAAATGTTTGTAACGCACCATCACCTGCAGCAACTTCTTCTCTTTCGATAGGAGAAACAGTAGCCGGGTTAGCGTTGAAACGTTTCTAGTGTCGTGTCAACAATAAAGTTTCATGTCTCCTACGCAACCCCTAACCCCGCTAGCCAGCGGGGCATTCCTGCGCGCTGTTTCCCCGCCAGCTGGCGGGCTAGGGGCAAGCGATGGATGAACCTTTACTTAACTGCTGTCACTTCTATTTCAACAAGATATTTTGGATCTATCAAAGCGCTTACTTCAACCATTGATGTTGCCGGTTTGATATCTTTGAAAAACTCTCCGTGTGCTTTGCCTACCTCTTCCCACTTCGTAATATCTGTAACAAAGATCCGTGTGCGTACAACGTTCTTCATGCTGAAGCTGGCTTGCTCCAAGACTTTACTGATCTTTGAAAGTATAAAACTGGTCTGTTTATAGAAATCACCCTCACCCACTACACCATTTTCATCTGTGGCAACAGTTCCTGATACTTCCAATTGATTGCCAACAAGTACAGCACGGGAATAGCCGACAATATCTTCCCATTTAGCACCGCTTGAAAAATTTTTCCTTTCTGTCATACTTCTAAATTTTTAATTAAGGGAGCGATAATACCACAAAAAATCTTCAGTCAATAATAAGGTTTGGATTTCAATGTATCTTTGAATTCACATGGATGAATTTTCGAAAGAAGAATTAAAACGATATAATCGCCATCTGGTACTCTCAAACTTCGGATTGGAAGGACAAACTAAGTTACGAGGTGCTTCTGTGCTGGTGGTGGGTGCTGGTGGCCTCGGATGTCCTGCTCTGCTCTATCTTACCGCGGCAGGTGTTGGTAAGCTGGGAATTGTTGACAGCGATGCGGTAGACCTTTCCAATCTTCAACGACAGGTTCTTTATACAACACATGACATTGGAAAGAGAAAAGCCGAAGTTGCTGTTGAACGTTTGAGGTCGCTTAACCCAAATGTGACATTCATTTCGCATGTTGTAAAACTATCATCAAACAATGCCCTGCAGGTTTTGAGTGAATACGATGTGATCATAGATGGTTCAGATAATTTTCCAACACGTTATTTATTAAACGATGCTTGTATTATTCTGGATAAACCATTGGTTTATGGATCTATCCTGAAATTTGAAGGACAGCTATCAGTCTTTAACATAAAAAAGAAAGACGGATCTTACTCTTCAAATTATCGTGACTTATTTCCCATACCCCCTGAACCCGAAAGTGCACCGAATTGTGAAGAGGCCGGTGTGTTGGGAGTGCTTCCTGGAATGATTGGCGCTATGCAAGCCAATGAAGCCATTAAAATCATTACCGGCATTGGAACTCCCCTATATGATAAGCTGTTAATGTTCGACGCCGAAACAATGGATCAAACCATTATTAAAATAAAAAATCAAAATGCGAGATCCTCCATCTCCACACTTATCGATTACGAACTTTTTTGTGGTAAAATTCAGAATAAAAGTAAATCTTTACAGGAGCACGATAACGAAAATAAAATGAAGGAAATATCCGTAGAAGAACTTAAAGAACTAAAAGAATCAGGAAGCGACTTTCAATTGATTGATGTTCGTGAACCTCATGAATATGATATCTGCAATTTAGAAGGCGAACTTATTCCGATGGGGCAAGTGCCCAATAATGTCGATAAAATAGACAAAGAGAAACAAGTAATCTTGTATTGCCGCAGCGGAAAAAGAAGCGCAGATGTGATTGCCTGGCTGGAAAAGAATCATAACCTCACAAACCTTTATAACCTTCAGGGTGGCATTCTTGCCTGGGCCCGTGATATTGATCCTGAAATGGAGACGTATTAATTACTTTTTCCATTTCGATCTACATCATTTTATTAGCCCATGTATTGATTGGCCGATTAGCCAATGGAATACCAATTAATCAATGTATCGATGTGCCGATTTAAAATCATCTGAATTGGCTAGTTCGCTAATTGATCAATTGATTAATTATTTCGATGCCTCAATAGCCTGAGCGATATCACCTATGATATCGCTGATGTTTTCAAGGCCTACTGAAATTCGAATTAGTCCAGGGGAAATTCCTACAGCTGTGCGCTCATGATCTGTCAGCTTTGAATGCGTAGTTGACGCTGGATGTGTAGCAACAGAACGTGTATCTCCTAAATTGGCAGAGTGAGAAAGCATCTTGAGTGAATTCAAAAACTTTCTTCCACGATCAACACCGCCTTTAACTTCAAATGTCACTAACCCCCCACCCTGTTTCATCTGCTTCAAAGCAAGCTTATGTTGAGGATGAGAGGACAGGAAAGGATATTTTACAAATTCCACTTCCTTATGTTCTTCAAGATGTTTTGCGAGTGCCAGTGCATTTTCACAATGACGATCCATTCTCACGGCTAATGTCTCCAGACTTTTGGAAAGCACCCATGCATTGAATGGCGATAAACAAGGGCCTGTATGGCGTGCGAAAAATCTTATCTCTTTTATAAGCTCTTTCTTTCCCAACACAATTCCGGCAATTACTCTTCCCTGCCCGTCGATAAATTTAGTGGCCGAGTGGGTCACAATATGCGCACCCCACTTTGCAGGATTTTGCAAATAGGGTGTAGCAAAACAATTATCAACGTTAAGAATCAGGTTATGCTTTGCCGCAAGCTTTCCCAGCCACTCAAGATCAATGATATCCAATGCAGGATTGGATGGCGTTTCTATAAAAATCATTTTTGTGTTAGGCAATATCTTAGCTTCCCAACTTTCCTGCGATTCGGTGATATCAGCATACGTGTGCGTTATTCCAAAGCGAGGAAAAATGGCATTAAGAATCTGATGCGTAGAACCGAATACAGAACGTGAAGCCAATACATGATCTCCGGCACTTAAAATAGCCGCCATACTAGTATACATAGCAGCCATACCGGAGGAAGTAGCAACGCCATCTTCCGTACCCTCCAGGTGACACATTTTTTCAATGAACTCTGTTGTATTGGGATTGGAAAAACGACTGTAAATGTTTCCTGGCATTTCATCAGCAAACAAAGCTCTTGCCTGCTCTGCATCATCAAATACGAAACTTGATGTCATGTAAATAGGTACGGAATGCTCCCTGAAAGGAGTCCGTGCATGCTGATCGCGAATAGCCTCTGTTTCAAAATTCTTTTTATCCATTTCCATGCTCATTTTATAATCTCAAAGCTGTGTGTAACCTTTGCGGTCTTTTCAAGTGTCTTGGCAACTGAACAATACTTATCAACAGCCAGGTTTATTGCCTTTCCTGCCTTTTCTTCATTGATGTCTCCGTAAAGTTTGAAGTGCGCATGAACATCTGTGTACAGTGATGGTATGGCATCCTTTTCACGTTCGCCAGTCACAGTAATCTTAATATCTTTCAAATCCTGCTTTTGCTTTTTAAGTATATTGATAAGATCAATGGCGCTGCAACTCCCCAGCGCTGCCAATAGCAATTGCATAGGCCTCATTCCAAGATTCAAACCTCCAATATCCGGTGATGCATCTATGTGAACAAAATTACCTTTGTCATTTTTTGCTTCCAGGTGGAAGGCATCATTCAATCGACTCAATTCTATTTTAATCATACACGTTTAAATTCTTTTCGTAACAAAATTGATCCTGCAACCATAGTTACCAATCCTACCAACACAGCCGGAACCAATGCCGGAACAGGTAGCGGAAAAATTTCAAATATAATCCATGTTACCATACCGGCAACCATTGAAAGAATTGCACCTCCACCGTTTGCATTCCGCCAATACAAGCCTAATGTTAATGGAATGAACTGCGAAACTAAACTTAAAATTGATGCACCGGCTACCAATTCATAAATATTAGTTTTCCAGCATGCCATCACCGTGGCCACTATACTTACCAGAACAACTGAAACACGCGTTAACAAAAGTAAGTGCCGATCTGTCGGTTTTACTTTAAGCAAAGGCTTCACCAGGTTTTCAGAAAGAACAGCTGCAGGAGCAAGAATTGATGAACTCGTGGTGCTCATAATTGCACTAAGCACTGAGCCAAAGAAAAGTACCTGCAGTCCAATACCCGTGTGAGCCATAACCATCTTCGGTAAAACCAACTGGAGATCACCCTCAATCTGCTCCGGGTAAAGATGCTTAACACAAAGGCTGATGAATAAAGGAATCAATGCTATGGTGATATATAACGCAGAAGAAAAGTAACATGATTTAACTGCCACACTCGCAGAACCCGATGACATAACGCGCTGAAAAACATCCTGCGATGGAATGGACCCCAAACCTAACACTGACCATGCCGCCAGGTACGATATTATCTCAACGGGATGGAATGATGGCAGAAACTTAAAATTTTCGGCGGGAACTTCATTCAGAACGGTTAATACTCCCCCTGCTTTTACGGATAGAACAATTGCAAGCGCCACAATGCCGACAATAATTATTATGCTTTGAACAAAATCTGTAATCGACACAGCCCACATACCACCTGCCATTGTATAGAGCGTTACTACAAAAGAGCTGATCACTACACCATGCCAAACAGGCATTCCTGTTACCACATTTAAAACCAGACCTAAGGCTACGAGTTGACCCGCCGTGTAACCAAAGTAAGAAGGAATCATAAAAACACTGAAAACCAGTTCAGCCTTGCGTCCATATCGCACCTTGAAATAATCTCCCAGTGTAAGGAGATTCATCCTGTAAAGTTTTCGTGCGAAGAACAAACCAAAAAGTAACAGACATAGTGAAGCTCCAAAAGGATCTTCGATAGTAGCGTATAGACCACCTTCAAGAAATTCAGATGATGCGCCAAAAACAGTTTCTGAACCAAACCAGGTAGCAAACAATGCCGCTGTGCTTAGTACAATCGGTAAGCTTCTTCCGGCAAGCATAAAATCGCCTGAAGAATGTACCCTTCGGGAAGCCAGGACTCCAAGAAAGATAGTCAGGGTGAGATAGATAATTATAAAGGCGAGAAGCAATTCATTGCAAAGCTAGAATACAAAAATAAGCGTAGCGTGATGCGATGCAAATGAAGGGGACTAAAAAGAAAATCCCTCGAAGTCCTTGACCTCGAGGGATAATCATTGTCTATAGTTGGCTTTAATCTTGATTCAAAGATAATAGAAGATATGAGCTCCGTAATTATCCGATTCGATTATTTGAAAATAGTAAAGATGAATTGCATTATTCTAGGTCAAACGTTTTCGGGGAATTTGACCTGAAATCAGGGAGGGCTATATAACTGAAAATCCCCCAAAGTTCTCGACTAAGGGGGATTGTCATGTCTATAGTTGGCTTTAATCTGGCAGTAAAATTACACACATTTAACAATTTAACAACCGATTGCGCAGAATTTTAATCAGAAATCTGTTTTTTTATCGTAATAAAGGATAGAATCTGTCTTTAAAATAATTGTATCCTTCACATTTTCAGGCTCTTCTATATAATAATTATCCTTAATCCTCTCTTTTAATTGTGGCTTTGATCCAGGAAAAGTAGTCCGTGTTGAGATATCATAGCTTGCCCAGATTAAAAGCGCAAAAAATATAATCGCAATAAATAAAAACAGTTTTTTTGACCGTCTCATAAATTCCAATATCAAACATGTTCCAGAATTTGTTCAGACATGCTCACATTATCCGCGAGCAATTCATAGAATTGATCTTTATTAAATTTCAATGCAACAAGGTCGGTTTGGGCAACAATGATATTTGTATTGAGGAAATTTGGTAGTGAGAGCATTTCCCCTACGAATTGCCCTTCCTTAAAGATGGCAACCATTTCGCCTTGTTGAAAGAATTGCACTGAACCCCTGACAATTACAAAGAAATCATTATTACGCATATCATCCAGCGTCAATGACTCACCCCTGCCAAGCCTTACTTCTGTACTTATATCTGCAAGATAGGAAAGGGTAATACCGGTAATATTTTCGAAGACGGGGATACGTTGAAAAAAGAGAACTTTTTCAAACGTGGTCATCTTGCGCGAGAACAAAATCAAATCATCTAGTTCTTTTTTCAGGGTAGCACCCAGACGCGGAGTGTTTTGGTAATAATCGTTCTGATCAATTTGATAAAGTGCCCATGCCGATATCTCACGTATGAGCTGATCGGGATTGAAAAGCTGGGCGATAAGATCCAGTTTAAAATCATCCATCCTTTGCGTTCCTATCTGGAAGAGAATACATGCCTTCGTCCACCGGTTAGCTTGTGTGAAATCACGGTTGATCATGAACTTAAGAACTAACCGTGAATCAAGTTTTACCCTCGGATAAAAATCGTCAAGCCCGTTGATACGTTCATTATCGGTAAGATCATCGAGGATTGGAATAACACGCTGCTTCAACTGATCAGACAAGAATACATCTAACAACTCAACTGCATAGGTAATATTCTCACTTGTTCCGCTATCAATATTTTCTTTTACCAACTGAATGGAACGTGTATCATAAAGCATGGCCAGGAGCATGTATATGTGTTCAATGTCATTCTGAATTTCCCAACGCAGTGATTTTTTGATTTGATCTGCAAATCCTTCGTCACCAATCTCCTGTATGGCACTGAGATTCCACCGGATGTCCGCTATATCTGCTTCAATTGCATATTTGATTCGGGTTACCTGGGAGATACCAGCTTTAAAACCACATTCACCTAAGGATAGCAGCAACTGAGAAACAATAACTTTATTCGGATAATCAATTTTACCCCATAACATTTCTTTAGCTTTCTGACCACCAATTCTGCCCATTACCTGGATAATTCTAAGCATGACGTGTGTTGGTTGTCCACTACGGTAAAATGCTGACTCCATTGCAGGTAAAGTATCTGCACCGATAAGCACAAGTGCATTCATAGCCGAATTACTGTAAACTGGATTTCCCAGGTTATCAATCAGTGCGCTAATAACTTCGGGGTTGCTCTTTTTGATTGACGTTTTTATCGCAGTATTTCTCACCTTAGACTCCGGGTCGAGGAGAAGCTCAAGCAAAAATGAATTACATTCATCACGCGAAGTATGAAGCAACAACTCTGCGGCATAGTGCCTGTCATCCGGATTTGTCGATCGGCAAAGTTTCTGAATTCTTGATTTTGTAATATCACCACCATTCTCAATTATCATTTGAAGATCACCGCGGCTGAGTATTTTTTTCTCGCCGGAAGTGGCCTTTGTCTCATCTAACCGGATTACATATTTATCCGATACGGAGAGACCTTTGATTTCATTCATCCTTTCCTGCGCATAATTCTTGGTTGATTCGTCCGAATTTTTCATCAGTGTATTTATCCATGCAGGAATGTTGGCAGCGTTGATTTTTTCCAAAAGCTTGAAAGAAAATACAGCTTTGGAAGATGAAGGTGCCGTTAACATTTCTTCCAATCGCGATGTCACCTTGGCAAAACCTTTCTCAAGTTTCTCCTGCTGGAAGTCAGAGCTTTCCAGTTTCGCTTTGATTTGAGAACGATAGCCATTATACATCCTGTTCACTACAAGAAAATAAATGCCTGCCAGGATTAACAGCAGAATGGAGAAATGGACGATTTTAATAAAAGGAAGAAAAGCAAAAAGGAAGATCAGCAGACCGGTAATAAACCGTGCACTTTCATTCACCAAACCTTCTACTTTAGATTGTACATTAAAGCGAATACGGTTATCAAGGGGAATAAAGAAAAGTTTGAAGACCGGGTTTTCAAGCGAGTCACGTAACATCCAGTTGAACATGCGGCTAATAGCAACAAACAGGAAGAAGAAGACAAATCCTGCAGGAGATTCCGTCTTGTCAAAGCCAACAAATATTCCTGTGAAAAACGCTCCCAGAGAAAATATGCCAACCACAATAGGAAGAATAAATAGCGAAATGCGCAATCCGTAATTACTGATGATCCGATTGTTTACAAAAGTCTGCATCAGTAAGCTCAACCCATAAACTGATCCGGTGAAAAAGGCGTTGAAGTTCGTCAATTCTCTTTCCGTCGGATATTGCTCTTTAACTACTTCCTGAAAAGCGTACTGGTTGAATACATAGGTTATCATCGAGACCAACAAAAAAGATGATAAGAGTAAGATATAGGGATTGGCAAGAATTTTACGGAGGCTCGTTTCTTTTCTCACAGAAGAACCAAATTCCTTCGGATCATTTTTAACAAGTGTAAATCGTGAGGAGATAACAATCATTAAAATAAAACATATCAAAATGCTGAGCGCACATATCAGCAGGTAGCTGGTGGTATCCGGAATTACCTTAGCCGTAAACGGAATGGAAAAGGTAGCCACTATTGCTGCAATCAATTGCCCTGTGTCAATCCAGCCAATGATACGTTTGGATTGCCGGAAATTAAATAACCGGCCAAAAATCCCCCAGAAGCTTAACAGCAACACGGCAGTAATGGGTCCGCTCATGCAATACATTGTGAACAGCAACGGAGTTTCCCATTCGGGATGACCACTATGAAGAAGAATGTATACCGAGACAGTGAAAATGAAAATTAACGACACACTCACCAGTACAAGAACATTGAACCTGATCCAGTTCTGAAATGTAGTAAACAAGGAAGTTGTTATAATGCCAAGTCCACCGGCAATAAGGAAGGCTTTGTCAAGGTATTGACCCAGGCGATTAAGAAATAATGAATCAGCAGTTACCTGGTACGTTGCTATGAAAACACCCATGAAAAAACCGGTACATAACATGAGAACAACCTGCCGCTGTTCATCCGTTCTTAACTCTAATGTTCCTGCTAATCTTTTTTCCATTCACGCACTGAATGATCTCAAATATAATAAAATAAAAAACCGGCTCGTTTAAGAAACCGGTTTAAGTGTTATTCATGGCATCAGGTATACCCGTTTACTTCTTACCACCTGTTGAGTCAGCCGGCGAAGACGTTTCTTTTTTATAATCTTCGTTGAGACCAACAATAACTTCCTTTGTTATATCCAGACTATCGCCACCAAAAAGAAGGTCACTGGTGGGATCTAATTTGAGTACAACCTGAAGACCTTTTTCCTGACCGTATTTTTTCAGATAGACAGTTATCCTGTCATATAATTCCTTGTTAAGCTTTTGTTCTTCATTCATCAATTCTTGCGTAAGGCTTTGCTCGTACATGGCAAGGTTTTGACGTTTCTTGTTAAGATCTTCTTCTAATGCGCGAGCTTGTGATAAAGTCAGATTGCCAACGTTTCGTTGATAATCATTGATATCATTTTGCAAGCCTTGTGCGCGACTTCTGTATTCAAGGTCTAATTTCTTTGTACGCTCTTCAAGTTCCTTTTTCTTTATTTCGAGGTAATCGTAATTCTTTAGGACTGAATCGGATTTTATGTACGCAAACTTCAAATCTCCTGACTGAGCTGATGAACCGCTAATCGTGTTCGCCGGACGTCCTGAAAAATGGAGATAGTACAATACACCTACCGCCACCAGCAGTACAATGTTCAATATCAAGGAAAGATTTTTCATCAAGGTTTAAGGTTAAATAATTGGGGCAAATATAACTATCCTTCAAAGATTTCAAGGTGCACGTACTTAATAACACAATTTTACCCGCTAATTAACTGGTGAAGGCACTTAAGAAAACGGAAATAATGATGTAACTCGGAGGGATAAACTCTCACCTGCCCATGCAGTAGCGTATGGCCTGAGCCACACCTACTGTCAGAGCAGGATAACACATGTGAACGCTATGGCAAAAAGCTTTTTCACTGTGTGGAGAGAACCATAAAGTAAGAGCATAGGTTCGAATTTTCCTAAAGATTTACTGAAACTTTGTTAAGGTGTAAAAAATGCCTTTTTTAGCCCAAAATTGCATGTTTGAGGATAATTATAAGCAGCGCGGATTGCGCAATAAACTAGTAAAAAAACTGCGTTTAAAAGGCATTTCAGACGAGGGTGTTCTGAGTGCAATTGGCAAAGTTCCAAGGCACTTTTTTTTCGAAAATGCGCTCCTTGAACATGCCTATGAGGACAAGGCTTTTCCGATCGGGGAAGGTCAAACGATTTCGCAACCCTATACTGTTGCCTTCCAAACGGAGAAGCTGGAAATCAAGCCGAACGATAAGGTACTTGAAATTGGTACGGGCTCAGGCTACCAGGCCTGTATCCTGCTGGAAATGGGGGCCAAAGTATATACTATAGAGTACAACCGGAATCTTTACGAATCCACCCGGAAATTTTTACCTGAAATGGGGTACAAACCCTTCTTTTTTTATGGAGATGGGTCCAAAGGGCTTCCCGCGAAGGCGCCTTTTAATAAAATAATCGTTACCGCCGGCGCCCCGGTTATCCCAACAGCGCTTACCGATCAATTGGCGGATGACGGAATTTTGGTTATTCCGGTGGGCGACCGGGAAAGGCAAATGATGATGCGAATCAGGAAAAAGGATGGAAAATTGTTCGAAGAGCGGTTTGACTTCTTCGCTTTTGTGCCTCTTCTGGGTGAAAAAGGGTGGAAAAAATGAACCGGGAAAACTAAAATCGTTCAAGGATAAAATGCCGGAGGTCTTGAAACTTATTAGACATCTTAATGGATACCTTGGGTTGTTCCAAAAAAGCCTTTAAAGCATCGGGTAATTGCAGCGGCATATTTAATGTACGTTCCACCACTTCCTGAAACTTTCCCGGATGCGCGGTTTCGAGAAATATACCTGTAGCATTTTTATGCTCGCTTAAATATTTCTTTAAGCCAAGATAACCTACAGCTCCATGAGGATCTAAAATATATCCTCTCCGATTAAAGATATCTCTCATCACTGATTGTGTCTCTTCATCTGAAAAAGAAAACCCACTAACATCTGATGATAATTTTTGAAAGTCATTATCATAAAGATCAAGCATGCGCACAAAATTGCTTGGATTGCCAACATCCATAGCATTGCTGATCGTTTGTTCGGAAGGACGCGGTGAAAAAATCTTTGTATCAAGATACTTCGGAACAACATCGTTAATGTTCGTAGCCGCTATAAAATGATCAATCGGCAAGCCCATGCGCTTTGCCATCAGCCCTGCCGTTAGATTGCCAAAGTTTCCGCTGGGCACAGCAAATACGACAGGCGTATTTAAATGCCTGACCTGCGCATAGGCATGAAAATAATAAAACGACTGAGGGATCAGTCGCGCTATATTAATGGAATTGGCTGAGGTAAGAAACAAATGTTTTCGAAGATCTTCATCAAGAAAAGCTTGTTTCACCAATCGCTGGCAATCATCAAATGTTCCATCCACTTCCAACGCAGTAATATTTTTTCCAAGCGTTGTAAATTGCTTTTCCTGTACCTCACTAACCTTACCTGAAGGATACAGCACAATTACCTTAATCCCTTCAACCCCAAGAAATCCATTGGCAACGGCGCTGCCGGTATCACCTGAAGTGGCTACCAAAATCACAATTTCTTTTTCCTGTTGCCTGGCGAAGTAGCTCAACAACTGCGACATGAACCGTGCACCAAAATCTTTAAACGCAAGCGTCGGCCCATGAAATAATTCTAATGCGTAAATACGCTCTTCGATTTTAACAAGAGGAGCATCAAACTGAATGGTATGCTCAACAATTTTTTTTAACTCCTCTTTTGGAATATCCTCGCCAAGGAAATGATCAGCAACTGTGAAGGCAATCTCCTGAAATGATTTCTTTTCAATAGAATCAAAAAAAGTGTTTGGCAATAATGGAATCCGTTCGGGCATGTACAAACCATTATCGGGCGCTAATCCCTGCGTTACCGCCTGTTGGAGGTTTACTTTCAGATTCTTGTTATGTGTACTATAAAAAAACATTCCTATTCTTCTCCTGGTCTTATGATTGAACGATCTCT
Source organism: uncultured Roseivirgaceae bacterium (assembly GCA_964521255.1). Taxonomy (GTDB): domain Bacteria; phylum Bacteroidota; class Bacteroidia; order Cytophagales; family Cyclobacteriaceae; genus ZC4RG29. The sequence goes on along the minus strand of CAZFRM010000027.1, from coordinate 52,340 downwards.
GCTCCGCGCTGATTGATCTTGGAAATGTATATCTCGCTATCCACTTCAAACCGGCTGAATTGTTGTTGAATAATGTCACCAACCTTCTGAGCCGTGCCAGCATCCTTACTCAGGGCGAAGATCGTTGGCCCTGAGCCAGATATTCCTGATCCTAAAGCGCCCGACTGAATTACCGACTGCTTGATCGTTTCAAATCCTGGTATCAGTACTGAGCGAATAGGCTCTATGATGTAATCATTCATTGACCGGCTTATCAAATCATAATCAGGCTTCATCAATCCTGTAATCAATCCCGCAATATTACCCCACTGTTTCACCGCCTCACGCAGCGGAACAGATACTTTTAATACTTTTCTTGAGTCTTCTGTTTTAAGTTCCAGTTGAGGATGTACAAGCGTACAGTATAAATTATCAGGGGTAGGAATAGAAACAACATCCAAAGGATCATAGCCTCGCACAAGCACAAAACCTCCAAGCAATGAAGGTGCAACATTGTCGGCATGTCCTGAACCACAGGCGACGCGTTCGGCCTCCATTGCAAATGGAAGCAATTCCTTACGCTCCATCGGTGCCCCTAACAGATGATTGATGGCTACCAACGCAGCAACAGAACTCGCTGCGCTTGAACCCATGCCGCTGCCTAACGGAAGATTTTTAAGCAGCTCAATATTCACTCCCTGGCTGCTTCCAATTGCTTTCAAAAATTCAAGCACTGCTACGCTGGCTGTATTTTTTTCTGTGGCCAAAGGAAGTCTTCCTTCGTCTCCCTTAATACTGGTTATCGCTACGCCCGGCTCATCCTTTAGCGTTAAAATTACTTCATCAAAGGGACGCTCCACGGCAAATCCAAATATGTCAAAGCCGCAAGTCACATTTGCCACGGTTGCCGGCGCTAAAGCTCTTATTGATTTCATTTTTTCGAAGTCAGATAAAAATTACCACTTAATCGTTTTCTTGATCATTTACTTTGATACAACAACCAATTATTTCGCATAATGTCCAATGCGAATAATGTCAGCAAATACACCGGCTGCTGTTACCGCCGCACCCGCTCCCGGTCCCCGAATAACCATAGGTCTTTCGTGATAGCGTTCTGTAGTTAAGAGAATAATGTTATCACTGCCTGAAAGCGAATAAAACGGATGAGCGGAGTCAACAGATTTTAGCTGGATAGAAACTTTCCCATTGTTAAGAACAGCCATGTACCGGAGTTTTTCGTTTTGACTGGCTGCCTGCTTTCTCATTTTCTCAAAATTCACATCATGTTTTATCAGTTCATCAAAAAATTTATCAATAGGCATTTCTCCCTGACAAGATTCCGGCACGAGGTTCTCAACTTTAATATCGCTTAATTCAAGTTCCCAGCCTGCTTCGCGGGCAAGTATTAAAATCTTTCTTGCTACATCCATTCCATTAAGGTCATCACGAGGATCCGGTTCAGTATATCCTTTTTCTTTAGCTTCCTTCACTACATCACTAAAGTTTCTTCCTTCAACAAAAGAACTGAAGATGTAATTCAATGTTCCGCTTAAAACTGCTTCAATGGATATTACTTTGTCACCACTCAGTAACAGATCATTCATTGTATTGATAACAGGAAGCCCCGCACCAACATTTGTTTCATACAGAAACTTTACGCCACGTTTGAACGCTGTTTTCTTTAATGCCTTGTACTTTTCGAGCGTACTGCTATTGGCTTTTTTGTTGGGTGTAACAATGGAAATGTTTGCATCCAGTATAGGCTCATAAAAGCCGGCTACTTCCTCGCTTGACGTACAATCAACAAAAACGCTGTTTGGTAAATTGAGTTTTAACATCTTATCTGCGAACGCATGCATGCTCATGGCTTCACCCTGTTCCTTCATCATCTCAATTGATGAGGTAAATGCTAAACCATCCTCGCTGAAGAGCATCTTCTTACTGTTGGCAACGGCCGTTACACTTACTTCGAGAAGACTTTCAGCAGACAACTGCTTGTAATTATCATGCATCATTTTCAGCAGCGCTTTACCAATGAGTCCCGTTCCGACAAGAAAAACGTTCAACACTTTTCTATCGGAAAGGAAGAATGCCTCATGCAGGGCATTCAGCGCTTTCGAGATATCAATTTGCCGAACGACAGCGGAAATATTAAGCTCTGATGAACCTTGTGCAATGGCAAATACATTAACACCATTTTTACCCAGTGCACTGAACATCCGTCCACTTGTGCCTGGGTTATGTTTCATTCCCTCTCCTACTACTGCTACGATGGAGAAATCATTTTCAATAATAACTTCTTCCATTTCTTCATTTTGAATTTCATATTGAAATTCCCTTTCTATTGCAACCTTTGCCCGCCTGCCATATTTACTTTCGATAGCTAAACAAATAGAGTGCTCGGAAGACGCCTGACTGATAAGGATTACATTAATCTTCTCAGTACCTAATGCACCAAACAAACGCATGGAAACACCAACCACACCAACGAGTCCACTACCGGTAACATTGATGAGGCTTACGCCATTCATAGAGGATATTCCTTTGATGATCTTTCCATTGGTTATTTCATTGCTGATCAAGGTACCCTGAAACGACGGATTAAAAGTATTCTTGATCCAAATAGGAATTTTACCTGCCATCGCCGGTTGCATAGTGGCCGGGAAAATAACTTTGGCGCCAAAGTGAGAAAGCTCCATCGCTTCTTCATAACTCATTTGTGGAACGGTGAAGGCTTTCTTTACCATTCGGGGGTCGGCCGTCATCATTCCGTTTACATCCGTCCATATCTCCAGAGCTTCAGCTTGCAGGGCTCCCGCAAAAATAGCGGCTGTGTAATCTGATCCGCTTCGCCCCAGCGTTGTTGTTTCACCGCTTTCAGAAAAACCGATGAATCCGGTAATTACGTGGAGGGATGTGTTCTGTTCAAAATGATTTCTAATCTGTTTGTTGGTTACATCAAAATCTACCCTTGCGTTTCCAAACTGATCATCCGTTCTGATCACTTCACGGGCATCAAGAAAAGCTGCTGGCAAGTTCCTGTCTTTCATTGCTTCTGAAATGATGTAAGCAGACAGTCTTTCACCAAAGCTCATGATGTAATCAAGCGTACGCGCGGTTCTTTCCTTCACAAGAAAAACACCATGCAGAACATCCTCCAGCTCATTGATTTTTATTTTCACCTGGGCAAGAGTGCTTCCTTGCTTCTGCACGCTTAGTAGTTCGCGTACAGCTTCAAGGTGGCGTTTCTCCAGTTGTTCAAGCCTGGTGCGATAGGCGGCATCACCCTGAAGAGCAAGCTGACTTACATCGATCAGTGCATCCGTTACACCACCGAAAGCTGAAAAGACTACGGCCACCCCATCCTTTTGATAAGGCTTGATGATTTCAATAACAGATTGTATTCGTTGAGCTGTGGCAACAGAAGAGCCACCAAACTTTAAAATTTTCATATTTGATAACTAAAATAACCTGGTTCGAAAACTCGGGCTTTGACAAGCCCATATAATGGGGATAGTAGCATTGATCGGGAGCTACCCCGTAATGGTTGTTGCAGATGTGATGGTAGTAATGCAAGAAATGCGGTAAGAAAAAAAACGTACCGTAAGGTGAGAAGGAACTGAGTTAATATGATTTCCTATGGCTTGCATAATAGAGAGGCCGAAATAATGAAATCATGTGATGCTTTGCAAAATTTTTCTACAATTTTTATATCCCTTAACTACAAACGAACACTTAGTAGGTACGAGAATCAATTTAAACTATCTTGCCAGTTCAATACAATTTTCACTTTATTTCAAATAATTAACATTGCGCATGTCCCGCAAACAGAAGCTTCCACAAGAATCGCTCGTCAGCATGACTGAATTAGTCCTACCAAACGACACAAACACACTTAACAACCTTATGGGAGGACGCCTCATGCATTGGATGGACATAGTTTCTGCCATCGCGGCGCAGAGACACTCCAACCGTATTGTTGTCACTGCGTCAGTGGATAATATTTCATTCAAACATCCTATCCAATTAGGTAATGTTGTTACACTGAAAGCAAAGGTTACGCGTTCATTTCATTCGTCGATGGAAGTTCGTATTGATGTGGAAGCTGAAGACGTACCCTCCGGAAAAAAAATGGAAAGTAACAACGCCTATTTTACATTTGTAGCGATGGATGAAAATGGACATCCCACGGAAGTGCCAGAGGTGATTCCACAAACCGAAGAAGAGAAATCTCTTTTTGACAGCGCATTAAGAAGAAGACAGCTTAGGTTAATTCTTGCCGGACGGATGAAACCTTCTGAAGCAAATGAGTTAAAATCAATATTTGATATCAAGAAAGTATGAACGAGAAGGAAGCTTTGCAAGAACTCTATTCAGAAGACGTTTATAATATTCCCGGCAAAACACTTGTCATTCTTCCGTGCCCCTGGAGTGAATTGAATGATGCAAGCGTTCAGCTTCTCACTAAAATTTTAGCCTCTGTTAAGTTAAGCCTTTCGTCCGTACAAATAATATCAGCACTTAAAATTGAGGACATCGCTCTTGGTGTTTACAACCCCTCAGGTATCCTCTTTTTTGGAATTCCCTCTGGGCTGGATACCACGCCCTATCAGCTTGCACAATTTAACGGAATACCCGCCATTGCCGCTGACGCCCTTGACTCGTTTGACGACGCTAAAAAGAAAAACCTCTGGCTTGCGTTAAAAGCTATGTTTTCACTTTAAAATAATAATTAAGATTCTTTCTTTTCAATGATTGTGTGCGCTGTTGTGTGTATTACAAGTTCTCCTATATTTGCGATTCTGTTTAAAAACCATCCGATCCGGAGGAATACCGGACAGGTGGTTTTTGGCTTATTAATCGAAAACCTAATTCACCATGGAAAACCTATTGTACTATTTACCTGCCTTTGGCGTGCTGGGACTGCTCTTTGTAGTATGGCGCAGTTCGTGGATTTCAAACCTGGATCCCGGAACAGAAAAAATGATAAAGATCGCCGGGCACATTCGCGAAGGCGCAATGGCATTTTTGAAAGCCGAATATAAAGTCTTAATAATCTTTGCTCTTTGCGTTGCCGTACTATTGGGCGTTACCGCAGATAGCGAAACCTCCTCTCCTCTTGTCGGGGTTTCATTCTTAATTGGATCTTTTACTTCTGCCCTTGCCGGATATATTGGAATGCGCGCTGCAACAAAGGCAAATGTTCGCACTACCAATGCAGCAAGAACAAGCTTAGGTAAAGCGCTTGAAGTAGCATTTACCGGTGGTTCAATCATGGGTATGGGTGTTGTCGGTCTTGGCGTGTTAGGGTTAAGTCTCCTCTTTATTATTTACTCCAACATGTTTGGTGTTGATTCTCAGGATAACCTTAATAAGGTATTAACAATTATCACGGGCTTCTCATTCGGCGCATCTTCAATTGCACTCTTTGCGCGTGTCGGTGGAGGTATCTATACAAAAGCTGCCGACGTGGGCGCTGACCTGGTAGGAAAAGTTGAAGCCGGTATCCCCGAAGACCACCCTCTTAATCCTGCAACCATTGCAGATAATGTTGGTGATAACGTAGGTGATGTTGCCGGTATGGGTGCCGACCTTTTTGAATCATACGTAGGCTCTATAGTAGGAACGATGGTATTGGGTGCTGCATTTATGGTACCTGGTTTTATTGATAGTTTTAACGGTTTATCGGCTGTACTTCTTCCCTTGGTTCTTGCCGGTGTTGGAATCGTGATGTCATTTATAGGCACATTCTTCGTCAAAGTAAAAGAAGGTGGCGATCCACAAAAAGCCCTGAATATGGGTGAGTTTGTTTCATCCATCATTATGATCATTGCCTCCTATTTTATTATCAAATGGATGCTTCCGGTAGAATGGTATTTCAAAGATCCTTTGTACGCATGGGAAGATCCGGAACTTGGCAACCGTTACACAGCCACAGGAGTCTTTTGGGCAACGGTAATTGGATTGGTTGGCGGTGTTCTAATTGGATTAATAACTGAGTATTATACAGGCTCAGGCAAAAAACCTGTCCTTTCAATTGTAAGACAATCTTCAACCGGAGCGGCAACTAATATCATTGCTGGTCTTGGTGTGGGAATGATGTCAACTGCCATACCCGTTTTGATAATTGCTGTATCGATCATCGGTGCCTTCTATTTCGGCGGACTTTATGGTATCGCAATAGCTGCTGTAGGAATGCTTTCAAATCTTGGTATTCAGCTAGCCGTTGATGCTTATGGACCCATTTCAGATAACGCCGGAGGTATTGCTGAGATGTCAGAATTACCAAAAGAAGTTCGTTCAAGAACGGATAAGTTGGACGCTGTTGGAAATACCACTGCTGCAATCGGTAAAGGATTCGCGATTGCATCCGCTGCGTTAACAGCGCTCGCTCTGTTTGGGGCTTTCATGACTACCGCAAAAATCTCTTCAATTGATGTATCGAAAGCCAATGTAATGGCCGGACTTTTCATCGGTGGAATGCTGCCCTTTGTATTCTCAGCTCTCGCTATGGGCGCCGTTGGCCGCGCAGCCATGTCTATGATTGAGGAAGTCAGAAGACAATTCACTACCATACCTGCTTTAAAAGCAGCGCTCGAGCTAATGAAGAAGCATGGTGATAAGCCTGTGGAAGAATGGTCAAAAGAAGATCAAAAAGTATTTCACGATGCCGATGGAAAAGCTGAGTATGGAAAATGCGTAGAGATATCAACCAAGGCAGCCATCAGACAAATGGTTGTTCCAGGTCTTATGGCGGTAGCAGCGCCTGTAGTTATTGCATTTTTACCAGGGTTCGGCGTTGAGTCTTTAGGAGGTATGCTCGCGGGTGTTACCGTATCCGGTGTGCTCATGGCTATCTTCCAATCAAATGCCGGTGGCGCCTGGGATAATGCCAAGAAGACCTTTGAAGAAGGTGTTGAAATTAACGGCGTAAAATATTATAAGAAGTCAGAACCGCATAAGGCGGCCGTTGTTGGAGATACGGTAGGTGATCCTTTTAAGGATACATCAGGCCCTTCACTTAACATTCTTATCAAGCTTATGTCCGTAGTCGCTTTAGTGATTGCTCCTCTTCTGGTGCCAGATGAGCCAGCATCTCAATCCAGTGTTAAAGAGAAGAAAGCGAAAGTCGAGATTGTTAAGACAGAGATTTCAAAAATTAAGAACTAACCATTATTATAGTTTTCAAAAAAATGGCTTTCAAAATGAAAGTCATTTTTTTTTGAGGTTAATATATCCACAGCTTTACCTGTTGTTTTTGTATTATTGCTAAGATTGAAACGGGTTTATTGCTGCAAAGTCTGGCCTGAAGAAAGCATCTGAAGCGGGTGATACCCTGGTCATTTCAGCACACAAACCTGCATTTAGACACCCTAACAATTGATTGCAGAAGCTGAAAGGGTGGTTAATACAGTTAAATTGACAAATTAAGCCCGTAAAAAAGGTTACCATAACAATTCATCATGGTATTTAAGTCGAGCTCGAACATGAACGAAAAAGAGATTTTCGAAAGAATCCAAAAGGGTGACGAGAAAGCTCTGGAGTTCCTGTACAAAAAGTATTACCGGATGATGACCAAACTGGTTATCAGCAACAGTGGAACAGAGGATGAGGCCCGCGATATCTACCAGGATGCATTAATTGTCTTTTGGCAGAAAGCTACCTCCGGAAACCTGGTAATGACTTCCAAGATCAGCACATATATATATAGTATATGTCAGAATCTGTGGAGAAAAGAACTGGACAGGAAGAAACGCCTCTCCAATGAAGAAAAAGATTCGCCTGTTTCAATGGATATTGATACAGCCGAACGCGAAAAGATTATCGCCCGTTGTATTGAACAATTAGGCGATACCTGTAAGAAAGTTTTGATGTACTATTACTTTGAAGAAATGTCGATGCAAGACATAGCAGACAAGTTAGGCTTCGCAAATACGGATACTGCTAAAACCAAAAAGTATAAGTGCAAAAAGAAACTTGATGATTTAATTAAGGCTCAGTATAGCGAGCATGACTTTTTAGATTAGTGAAACATGGCAACTGAAAAAGATTTTGAATTATTAGACGACTACCTTTCAAACCGATTGAAAGGTCAGGACAAACTCGATTTTGAGAAAAAGATCGAGTCTGATATGTCATTAAGAAATGAACTGGGCCTTCAAAAAGAGTTTATAGAAGGAATCAAAAAAGCACGTGTTGCAGAATTAAAAGCAATGCTGAGCGAGATCGCAACACCAGCACCCACCAATTCTTCTTTACTGGCAAAGGTGGGGTTAACCGCTGCTGCTGTTGCCGTTGTGGGTATGGGATTGTATTTCTTATTTGGTAAAAATGATTCGGCAATTGAGGCGACTCAAATTACAAAGGAACAGCCCGCTGCTGTACAACCTTCTGTTTCTGAAGAAACAATTTCGGATGATAAAATGGAAGAAGTTGTTGTAATTCCACAACAAGAGGAAAGGATTAAAGAAGAGTCAGATAATAAATCCACATCTGCTCAACCCGATAAAAAAGCAGAAACGGGTACACCCATACAGCAACCCAGCCTTGAACCATATGATCCTACTAAGGAGTTGGAGCAAGCAAGTGAAAAGCCTGAAATTGGTGACGAAAGCAAAACCACTCTTTCAAACTCATCAATAGTAGTTGAGACTGATGACACCAATAAAAAACTGGATTTTCATTATCAGTTTAAAGACGGAAAACTTTTCTTGTTGGGTTCATTTGAGAAAGACCTGTATGAAATATTAGAATTCTTCAATAACAATAAGAGAACAATATTTCTGTACTACAATTCAGGCTACTACCTGCTGGACGAAGGACAAACTCAGCCAGCACCATTAAAAGCCATTAATGATCCGGCCCTTCTGCAAAAATTGAAGGCTTACAGAAGTAAATAACAAACTTTATTATAAGATATGCGGGGTCCTCGAAACAAGGACCCCGTTTTTTTTATCGCCCTGATAAGCGTTTTATGTCTGATCAATGCCCATTTCTATAATTTGATTTGCCAAATCAATCACAACTTCTTATACTAGGTGTTTTAAATTTCAAAAACTCTAAAGATTAAGACCATGAAGGAGAAATTTTTTCTAGCAGTCCTTTGCTTTTCTATCTTCAGCGCCCTGCAGGCACAAGATGCTGAAAAAGTCAGCGACGAGGAATTACAACGCTATGCTGTGATGATGGATTCAATTGACGAAATGCGCATAGAACTCCTCGCAGAGATTTCTGAAAAAGTAAAAGGAACTGATAAAATTACCGTAGCCCGTTACAATGATCTTTCCAGAATTGCGAACGATCCTGCAAAATTGGAAGAAGCAAAAGCAACGCCGGATGAAATTTCATTCCTCAAGGAAATTCAGACCAGCAAAGAAAAAGGTACAGCAGAGATCAATGCAACATTCAAAACAATGGCCAAAGAATACGTAGGTGCATCTACTTATAACAAAGTTAAAAAAGCTATCACTGAAGATGGTGAGGTAAAGTCAAAATATGAGGCGATGCTTAGCAAACTAAAAGAAGACAACGGTGGTTAATGCTCCCCATAAAATTTTTCCCAGCCCTTGCCTGTTCGGACGAGGGCTTTTTTATTTTTGCACATTGATAAAATGAAAATATCTTTTCCTTCTGATTTTACCTTTGGTACCAGCACTGCTTCTTATCAAATAGAAACCGCTGTTGATCATGACTGGAAAGGAATTCGTTCGCGCGATGGCCATGTGTTTGATCGAACCACAGATCATGAGCATCGCTTCCTGGAAGATGTTGAACTCATCTCATCGTTAGCGCCAGCGTATAGAATGAGCCTGATGTGGAGTAAGCTCCAACCTGAACCGCTTGGAAAATTCGACCCGGTAGTAACAAATCAATATCATTCATTTCTCCAGGCGCTTGTCTCCCGCAATGTTTCCGTTATGATGGTGTTACATCATTTTACAAATCCCATTTGGTTTTCAAAAAAAGGCGGATGGGAAAAAGAAGATAATATTTATCTGTGGATCGACTTTTGTAAAAAACTTGTGGACGAATTCGGAAGATATGTAACCTCGTGGAACACCTTTAATGAACCGAATGTCTACGCAAGTTACGGATGGATCGTAGGTGAATTTCCTCCATTCAAAAATAATATTATAACGGCAGTTAAGGTTGTAAAGAACATGGGAAGAGCCCACGATATTATTTACGATTATATTAAAGAAAAATTTCCGTCGCATACAATCGGCATATCACACAATGCCGCCATTTTCTCTCATGAAAATTTTCTCGGATGGCTGCCCGCGAAAATATCGGATCTATGGTTTATGGAATTCATTCCCAAACATTTTGAGAAGTCGGATTTCTTTGGAATGAGTTATTACGCCCGCATTTCTCATGATCCATTTCCAATCACGTATATTGAAACGCCCGACAAAATTAAGAAGCTGGGAAAAAATCATGATGACATGTGGGAATATTATCCCAATGGAATTCATGAATCGATGCTGCGCTACTGGCGTTTGTATAAAAAGCCGATCATCATAACCGAAAATGGAATCTGTACGAACAACGATGAAAAAAGAGTACAGGCCATCCAGGAATACATGACCGTTATTCGCCAAGCAATGGATGAAGGTGTCGATGTAAAAGGTTATTATTATTGGAGCCCGTGGGACAATTTCGAATGGCACCTGGGCCCCACCTACCGTTTCGGATTATACGAATGCAACCTGGAAACAAAAGATCGAATCAAAAGAAAAAGTGCAGAAGTTTATTCTCACCTCGCCTACTCAAAAGAGATCGAAATCGATGCCAATCTTACTTTAACATCGCCGGAAGTTTTGAAATAAATAATCATTTTTGAGATGACTAAAGATTTTTATCTTTGCATCTTCAAAACTTATGACTTCTTGAATAAATCATTTTTTCGACTCCTTTTAGGAATCTTATTCGGCTTCGCTCTCCTCCCTGTTTACGGTCAATCTGATCTTTCAGCGCCTTCTGATCTTGATTATCTCGAATTGATGCTTGATTTATCTGTCCGGTTTGACACGACAACACAGGTTGTAGATTTAGCTCAAGTAAGTGACTCTGAGGAATGGAAAGAATGGCTGTTCGTAAACAATTTTGCTTTTGGGCAAGATCGTGGCGGATTGCCCATGATCGCTGATCTAAAATCGCTTCACCCCTACTTCCGTGATAAAATTGTTAATATGATAAACATCTGTAAGAGCAAAGGTATCGAGCTTGCTGTTGTTGAATCGTATCGCACGAAAGCCAAACAATCCGAATATTTTTCGATGGGGAAAAAATATACCCAATCGAAAGGAGGAAAATCAAAACATCAATATGGCCTTGCTGTTGACTTAGTACCAGTAGTTAATGGTCAGCCTAAATGGGATAATAAAGTTTTGTGGAGAAAAATTGGTGTTATTGGTGAAAGTCTTGGTCTTCGCTGGGGCGGCCGGTGGAGAAGTATTTATGATCCAGCACACTTTGAATGGACAGGTGGACTTTCTACTTATCATCTTGAGAGCGGAGTTTATCCTGCCATTCCCAATCCTCAGCATTATCCCTGCATGGAGGAAGATCTTGAACAATTGAAGAAAAACTGGAACGCGTTGGAAACGGAACAATCCAGTATTGCCCGGAAAAATTAACGTCGATTGAAATAATTTTTCTCACTCGTGAGAGCCATTCCTGAAGACAAATGAATTCTCATCACAAAGAATTACTTGATCGCATTATTAAAAAATCAGGGAAGCCTACAAAGCATACTTTTCTTGACCGTTATCTCGGCAACGATCACCCGCGTTATCCCATCAGCATACCCGTGCTCCGATCCATTGCAAAAGACTGGATGAAGGATCACCATGATCTCACAATAAAAGAATTTTCTGATTTGCTTACCAGTCTGAATAAAGGCGAATCCTCTACGGAAAAATGCTTCACAGGTATTCTAATGGGTTACGCTACAAAAGAACAGCGAAGAGTAGATCCAAAACTCTTTGATCGATGGCTTGATAATACAATAGGATGGGCAGAAGTCGATGCACTTTGCACAGGCAAACACCTCGCTGTTGATATCTCGGACAACTGGACGTCGTGGAAAAAAGTTATTGATCAATTGTCTGGAAGTAAAAACATCAACAAGAGAAGAGCTTCGATCGTATTACTTTGTTCGCCATTAAGCCAGGTGAAGGATGATCTTCTTGCAAAAGCAGCAATAGAAAATATTGATCGCTTAAAAAGTGAAAAAGAAATACTGATTACAAAGGCGATCTCCTGGGTACTCCGCAGTATGGTGAAACATTATCCGAAACTGGTAAGAGAATATTTAAGAGAGAATATGGAAACGCTTCCTAAAATTGCCATTCGGGAAACTCTGATGAAATTAAAGACGGGTAAAAAAACTGTACGCCTTTAAACGTATTGCTAATAGACCAATAAATTCCGTACTTCAAAAAAATAATTCTAATGATCAAACAGGAACCTTTTGGAAAGACAAGCGATGGTAATGTAATACTGTATACGCTCACAAATGCAAACGGATTGGAATTAAAAGTAATGAATTACGGTTGTGTTGTAACCTCACTAAAAGTTCCTGATAGAAAAGGTGTCCTGGAAGATATTGTGTTGGGATTTGATACCATTGAACAATATCAAAAAGAAAGTCCTTTTTTCGGCGCCGTTATTGGACGCTATGGAAATCGCATTGCGAAAGGAACATTTTCCATTGATGGCGTATCATACAAACTTGCCATCAACAATGGACCTAATCACCTTCATGGAGGCATCAAATCTTTTGACAAAGTTTTATGGAATGTTGAGGGGAATAAATCATCAGAAGGTCCTTCTCTTAAATTCACATACATTAGCAAAGACGGTGAGGAGGGCTATCCTGGCACTTTAAATGTAAAGGTAATCTACACGCTTACAGACAACAATGAATTCAAAGTAAGCTATGAAGCGACCACCGATAAAAAAACTGTAATTAACCTTACGCAGCATAGCTACTTCAACTTATCCGGCAACACGAAACGCAACATTCTGGATCACGAGATCATGCTGAACGCCGAACAGTTTGTTGCCATTGACGAAACTTCAATTCCCACGGGTGAACTTAAATCAGTAGCACGTACACCCTTTGATTTTCGCAAGCCAGCACGTGTTGGCGCCCGCATCAACGATGATAACGAACAATTAAAAAACGGTCAGGGGTATGATCATACTTTTGTTTTCAATGATGACGTGACCAATAAGGGCGTAGTTGCTGCTGCACTTTATGATCCCGTTAGCGGACGTTATTTGGAAGTCTTTACTAAAGAACCTGGCGCTCAGTTTTATTCCGGAAATTTCCTGGCAGGCTACCATGGAAAGTACAATGCCGTTTACCACAAGCGATACGGTCTTTGCATTGAAACACAACACTTTCCTGATTCCCCTAATCAACCGGCATTTCCACCTGTCGTCTTGGAGCCCGGCAGAGTCTATGAAACGGCTACCACGTATAAGTTTGCAACAAAATAAGTATCCATTTCTTCGCCGTCTCAGCTCGTCTTTTTGTAGTTCAATACGGCCCATGTGTTCAGCACAATGGCCATAACAATCACAGCAATGAAGTCTGGAAGGATATCGCGAAAGCCGCTCGCTTTTAAGATAACGAGACGCATGACATTAATCATGTAATTCACTGGGTTAAAGCGTGTGATCATCTTCGCCCAATCCGGCATGCTGTCAATGGACGTGAACAGCCCTCCCATCAGAATGAAAATCATCATAAAAAAAAACATCAGGAACATTGCCTCCTGCTGCGTTCTGCAAAATGTTGAAATCAAAAGTCCAAAGCCCAGCACAGCGAGCAAGTACGCGGCAATGAAAACGTAAAGCACAAGCAAACTTCCCTGGGGTACAATATCATAAATAAGGTAAGCTAATAGCAGGCCAATGGTAAACACGATCATCGCCAATATCCAAAAAGGGATGAGCTTGCCTAAAATGAAATCTCTTTTCTTAATAGGGGTTACGTTAATTTGTTCGATCGTTCCAGATTCCTTTTCCTTGACAATATTCAATGCGCTTAAAAATCCCGCTATCATGGTAACCAAAATAGCGAGGATACCAGGAATTAGGGCGATTTTGTAATTCAATTTTGGATTGAACCAGTAAGACGAAGTAGCCATAATGCCTTTGCCCTTTGCACCCGGGATCAACTCAACACGAATATCGTTATTGAATCCTGCGATTATACCATTGAGGTAATTTCCTCCCACAACCGCCTTGGTCCCGTTGATTGCATTTACAGCGATAAAAACTTTCGCCTGGTTTTCCCGGATGAGATTTCGTTCAAAGGCGGGTTGAATTTCGAGTATCAGATCGGCTTTATCCGTTTCAATTGACTGATACGCCTGTTTAAAAGAAGGCGTATAGTCAACAAATTGAAAATATCCCGAGCCCGTGATCTGTGACAGTAACTTTCGTGATGTGGTTGAACGGTCATGGTCCACGACAACAAGGTTAATGTTCTTGGTTTCAAAATTGGCGGCTAAGGGAAGTATTAGAAACTGAACAATGGGAGCGACAAACGAAATAATTAAAATGGTCTTGTTGCGGAAGATCTGCCGGAATTCTTTCTTCAACAAAACAAGTAGTGTGTGCATACCCATTATTTTTTACGCCAACCGAATCTTGAATTTTTTCATACTGACACCAAAGAGAACCAGTATCATGAGAACAAGCACCAACGTCTCACGCCATATGGCGGAGAATCCGGCTCCCTTGATCATCACGTTTTTGACAATGATGTAATACCATCGCGAGGGAACGATATTGGAAATGATCTGAAGAGGCAATGGCATGTTCTCGATGGGAAACATAAATCCGCTGAGAATCACCGTTGGAAGGAGCATGCCCAGCAATGAAGCAAACATGGCTGCCTGCTGTGAATCCGTCTGAATAGAAATTAAAATGCCCAATGACAGGCACGTGATAATAAATAGCAAACTTACGCCAAGAAGCAAAAAAAGATTTCCTTTTACCGGAACGTCCAGCACATAAACACTCAGTAAAATAATGGTAACAAGATTTATGAATGCAAGGATAAGATAGGGCACTGCCTTTGAAATGATGACTAACGACGGGCGTATTGGCGATACGAGCAATATCTCCATGGTACCTAACTCTTTTTCTTTTACAATAGCCACGGCGGTCATCAGTACACACACCAGCATCAAGACCATCGCCATAACGCCTGGAACAAAATTGGGCGCGCCAAGCAACTGCGGATTATACAACATTCGGATTTCAGGAACGATCTGGTAAGGTATTTCCTCATTCTTATTTAACGATTGGGAAAAATCCTGAATAATTGAAGTCAGGTATCCCACAACCGCATTGGCGGCGTTTACATCCGTGGCGTCTGTGATGATCTGTACCTGAGCCACCTGATTGTGCAACAAGTTCTGTCGGAAGTTGGAAGGAAAAACAAGCGCTGCTTTGATCTTACCCTGTCTGAAAGCGGATTCAACATCAACAATATTTTCAACAATACCGTCGACAATAAAATATCTACTGGCTTCAAGCTTCTCTATCAGTTGGCGTGATACTTCATCGGGTGTTCGATCGACCACAACGATGTGTGAATCTTTTACTTCATTCGATAATACAAAGCCAAACAAAAGCACCTGCACTACAGGCATACCGAAAAGGATCAGCAGAACTTTTTTATCGCGAAGCACATGATAAAATTCTTTTCGTACAAAGCTAAAAAGCTGGTTTCTAATGGATGAATTCATGGTCAATCAATTGAAGTTAACTGCCGTTTCGTTTTGCTCCTCGTGCCAGCTCATAAAATACATCGTCCATCGAATCGGTCTGATACTTTTTCTTGAGTTGAGCCGGTGTATCAAGGGCAGCGATGGCGCCATCAACCATAATCGAAACGCGATTGCAGTATTCTGCTTCGTCGAGGTAATGCGTGGTTACAAATACGGTAATGCCCGAATCTGAAGCATCGTAGATCATGTCCCAGAATTGCCGTCGTGTAATCGGATCCACTCCGCCAGTAGGCTCATCGAGAAAAACAATTTCGGGTTGATGCAGCACGGCCACCGAAAAGGAAAGTTTCTGTTTCCAGCCAAGGGGTAAACTTCCCACAAGCTTGTTAATCTGATCCTGCAGGCCTAGCTTTTCCACGAGGCCTTCCTGTTTTTGCTTTATCTGTGCTGGTTTAATACCGTAAATGCCACCAAAAAAAGATATGTTCTCTTCAACGGTAAGGTCTTCGTACAACGAAAATTTCTGGCTCATGTACCCGATCCGCGTTTTTATTTTTTCTGTTTCCTTGTAGACATCGAATCCGGCAATCGAAGCCGTTCCGGAAGTAGGTACAGACAAGCCGCACAACATGCGCATCGCCGTAGTTTTACCCGCTCCATTCGCACCAAGAAATCCAAAGATCTCACCCTTCTGTACGGTAAAGCTAATAGCATCCACCGCCGTGAAATCCCCAAAACGCTTGGTTAATTTTTCGGCGCGTATCGACTCCTTAAAATCAGCCTTCATGATCGTGAGGTTGTTAAGCCAATAAAAACATCCTCAATGGTTGGTTCAGTCGTTTTGATTTCAATATCGCGCAGTCCCATCTTTGAAAGATAGTTGCTCATCTGATCAAAAGTTGAAGGACTTACATTTTTCATCACGACATGTGCGTACTCTCCAAATCCATTACAACTCGTTACACCTTCAAAGTCTTTTAGCGATTTGATAACAACAGACATTTTACTCGCCTTCACTTTCAGAAGAGGATAGGGAAAAGATGACGAAAGGTTCTGCGGGGTATCGATCGATAAAATTTTTCCATCCTGAAGGAGGGCAATCCGATCGCACAAGCTCGCTTCATCCATGTAAGGCGTCGCCACCAGTATGGTAATTTGCTGAGCCTTCAACCGCTTCAGCATTTCCCAGAATTCCTTTCGGGAGACCGGATCAACACCTGTGGTAGGTTCATCCAGGAACAATACCTCCGGCTTGTGAATGAGCGCGCAACAAAGAGCGAGCTTCTGCTTCATTCCGCCGGAGAGTTTCCCCGCCAATCTTGTTTTAAAAGGCTCCAATTGCACATAGATGTCGCGAACGAGATGATAATTTTCTTCAATGGTGGTGTTAAATACCGTTGCGAAGAAATTCAAATTTTCTTCCACGCTTAAATCCTGGTACAACGAGAATCTGCCCGGCATGTAACCGACGCAGTTCCTGATCTGCTTGTAATCCTTTACAATGTCATAGCCCTGAACCGATGCCGCTCCCGCATCCGGAAGTAACAATGTAGTCAACATGCGGAAGATGCTTGTTTTTCCTGAACCGTCCGGACCAATAAGTCCGAAGATCTCTCCGCGCTCTACCGTGAAGGAAACTTCATGAACGACAACTTTCTTTTCTTTGCCGTACCACTTGCTCAATCCGGATACATTAATGGAAGGCAACTTCTCCATACATTCCTATTTTAAGCGTGCCATCATTCTTAACCTTCACCTTAATGGCATATACAAGGTTGGCACGCTCATTCTTCGTTTGAATTGTTTTTGGCGTGAACTCAGCCTGGTTATTGATCCAACTAATTGTTCCGGAAAATTTTCGGGCACCACCCTTCTCGTCATCAACCATTACATCAACCGTCTGGCCGATTTTGATCTTTACAAACTGATCACTGGTGATGTATGCCCTTAAAATGATCTCATCAAGATTGGCCACTTTATAAAGCGGTCGTCCCACACTTGTCATTTCAAAAGGATTGACATACGTTGCGAGCACCGTGCCGGGAATGGGATTGATGATCCGGCATTTCTTAAGCTGATCCTCGACCTGCGCGAGTTGCGCGTTAACGACGCTGGCCTGTTCGTCAATTGCCGAGGTGTTTGTACCCAGCAAACTTTTTTGCGCCTCAATGCGCGACTGAAGAACAGCGATCCGTGAGTTCGCATCATCAAGCTGCTTTTGAGACGCTACCTCGCCAGCCACAAGTTTTTCAATTCTTTTCTTGTCACTGATAGCGTTGTCAAGCTCACGTTGAAGCGCCTCCAGTTGAGCGTGGATATCAGGACGGCTCGACAACACAGCCTTTTTATTTTGTAACAGTTGCAGTTTGCTCAGGTAGAGTTGCGTACTATCAATGCTGCCCACTACTTCACCCGCCTTTACCTGGTCACCTTCCTCAATGGTAAACAGCATAATCTTACCGTTTGATTCGGCTGACACCATGGTTTCTATTGCTTCAAACGATCCCACCGCATCGGCCTGGTTGTTCTTCGAACTGCAGGAGAAAAGTAAGGCAAGGCATATAAACAATATCGTCAGCATTAACTTTATTCGCGTCATATCATCATTTGATTTAATTTCCAGAGGCTGTTTGATAGGAATTGAGAAACATGAGCAATTGAATATTGTGCAACGCCTGCAGGCTACGCGCTTCGCTCTCTTTATTTGTCGCCTCGATTACATCGTTCATGGTTCCCATCCCTGTTTCGTACTTCAGCTCGTAAGCTTTCCGGATTTTTATCTTTAAAGCAACAATCTCGTCATCCTTGGCCAGCAATGCCCGCTGTTTGTCAATATCACTTCTGATCTGACTAAGCTGCAAATTGGTAGTAAACACGAAAGCCTCTTCCTGGGAAGCGATCTTTTCCTGTTGAAGTTTCTCCAACTGATTGTTGTTTGACGATTTATAAATACCTGATGTATTCCATGACACACTTACCCCCCCAAGCGCCAGTGAGGAAAGCGACTCTGTTCCAAAACTAGTGCCGGGCTCGATTAATATCGCCGCACCCAGCAGTCCAATCTTCGGCATGTTATAAACTTTATTTACTGAATATTGTGCAGTACTTAACTTTCGTTGACGTGTGTAAAGCGATAACTCCGGCCGGTTAATGGGCAGATTTGTCACCGAATCGGAAATGACAGGTTTTTCCAGGGAAACATCTTCTATCAGTGGCTGGCCAATCAGGTAGCCTAACATCTCCGTGTATCCCTTGCGTGAAAAACTGAATTCAATTTTTTGCTGATCAATTTTCAGCAATTCAGCTTTCAGTTCATCCACATCCGTTTGATAGGCAAGCCCATTATTTTTGGAAATAGTTACGGCATTTAAATTTCGCTTAGTCATTTCGCTGATTATGTTCAGCTGATTGACCTGCTCATCAATGATGAGGATGCCGAAGTACAATTGATCCACTCGTTCCCTGATTGCCTGAAGGGCCACATCAATAGAAGCTTTTTCTGTTTCTGCCGCAGCGCTCGCAATGTCTTTTTGTGCGCGCGTGGCGCCGCCATCCCACACGGTTTGATTGATTTGACCTATGCCGATAAACTGAAATTTTTCATTTTCTCTCTCAGTACCTCCGGGAAGTGTAACAGAAGGAAAACCCTTGAAAATATAGGCGCCGATACCTGTAACACTAATTTGGGGAAGATACGCCTTAGATGCGTTGGATAGCGTGTACTCTGTCGACTTTGAAATCAAATCATATTGCTTAATAAGCGGGTAGTTAGCCCGTGCTTTCTCTTGGCAGAAAGGAATAGAAATTTGGGAATACCCCCGTCCCACATCTAAACATATAAGAAGAATGATAATATAGTATTTTAAGGGCTGAAAGGTCTTCGAATGCATTTTGTCCTTACGTTTTGTTTACCATTGGTAAGATCTACGAGAAGTTGGATTTCGAACAGCACATCAATTTCCATTGTTCAAAAGCCATAAACAAGTATAATCATTTATTGAATTACATGAAGACACTTGAATCGTAAAAAGGAGTACAATCAAATCGCAAAGGGTAAAATAAAATCGTTCTCATCCTATCCATCAATGTATAACAATCATCACGAACTGCTTCATCAGCAACTCTATTCAAAAAATTTTCAACAGATTGTTTTGTTTTTTGTTCCGCCATTACATCCATTATTTAAAACCAAAATTCATTATGAAATTTATTAAGCCTTTCTATACTGCTCTTGTACAACTTTTACGGCCTTTCCAATCTCATCTTCCATGTTTTTAAACCTGCACTCTAACGACAAGCCTCCTTTGTATTTTATTTTCTTCAACGCGCGAAAGTATGGCGTGAAGTCATCTCCTTTTGTGCCTGGTGGTGTTCGTTCTTCCTTCTCAGCAATATGACAGTGAACGATGTGCTTTTTGAACTTAATAATTTGTTGCGGGTCATCATTTTCTCTCAGCGCATGGTAGATATCGCATACCATTTGAAAATTTGGATGGCCAACGTTGGTCACAATATCACCTGTTTCTTCCATCAGGTTGAGAAAATTTGTTTCTGATCGGTTGAGTTGCTCCACGGCAAGAATGATATTATGACGGGCCGCCGCAGGCGCAAGTAATTTACAAAGCGAGATCATTTGTTCCCTCGCCATCGACTTTTCAAAGCCGGATGGAATTTCACGGGCTTTGCCACTTCCAAATACGACGGTTTTGGCTCCTACCTTTTTTGCTCGCTCAAAAGCTACGGAAGCATATGTGATAATTGCTTCGTGATTAACATTAGGTCCGACAACCTTCATCTCGCCAGGAAGAAAATATATAAACGATCGAACACCTAAAGGTTGACTCTGTGTTAAACTTATCAATTGTTGATTAAAAAGATCGACTGGTTTGTCAGGCATCAATATTTTTCCTACACCTTCCTCAATGAATGAACAGCCCGCTTGTTTTGCAAGGGTGCTATTTTCCCAGGATGTACATACACCAACTGAAACATCTTCTTTAACAGATGCCAACACCTTCATTGATAAGGTTGCTCCCGTGATGGCCAATAGGGTTTGCTTTAAAAAGTCCTTTCGTGTCAGTTGAGAATTGCGCATATTATTATAAAATGTTGTTGTGAAACAGTTTGATAAATATAATAGTCATATGGATAAAAAGTGACATGTGAGGAATTTTATAGACACAATTCGCAATTCATTTTATCGAAGAGAAGACATGCTTTCCATGGCATGATATTTATAAAAGTAATAGAAACAGTCTTCAGTTTAAAACTCTGTTTTCTGTGGTTATGATTTGGTGTTTAAACTAAAAACTTATCAAAAATGAAAAATGAAAAGATAATTGATGTTCTGCAAGACCTGATAAAGATCAACAATGATCGTATAGAAGGTTACGAAAAAGCCCTGGAAGATTTAGACAATGAAAAATCTTTAATTGACCGTGGTGTGTTTGAGGAACGAATTGCCGAAAGCAGTAATTTCCGTAATGAGCTGGAATCTGCCATTATACCCTTAGGTGGGGAAACAGAAGACACGACGACTGCAGGAGGTAAACTTTACCGCGTTTGGATGGATTTGAAAACATCTTTTACAGGTGGTAGTCCTAAATCCGTATTAGAATTATGTGAGTATGGAGAAGATGTAGCGCTTAAAGCTTATGACGAAGCTTTAGAGGAAACTGAGCTGCCACAGAATATTCATACACTTATTAACCAGCAAAGGCAAACGTTAAAAAGGGCACATGACATAATAAAAAGTCGTCGTGATACAGAACGTGTAAAAGCATAATGACGTGAAAATTTGAGTTAACGAAAAAAGGGCTAACCAGCCCTTTTTTATTTAACAACCCAGTTAAAATTGCCTCTCCAACTTTTACAATTTCATCTCCCATCCCTTTTCATATTCGCGGGCCCAGAGTTCATCATAAACTTTTTTATCAGAAATCTGACCCGTTGCATCACACGATAAAATTTTACCCGAACGGAAAGCAATGTTACCTAATTGCGGCAAAAGTGTAGACTTGTGTCCTTCTGCAATTGGCGAATTAAGTTTCTCGTTTTCACGAATCGTATTTATAAAATTAAGAAGATGCAAACTGTCTAATTTTTCACCCATGCCAGTGGTATTGGTCGTTTCACCTGTTTCAAGCGGGCTCTTCACCTCTTTCACTACTTTATTTTCAAGATCATAGATTTTATAACTATCGCCTCCGGGAATTACCATTGAACCCCTTTCACCGTAGAAGATTACTCCCCTGCCCGAACCTTCCTGCGGATAGCCATTACAACTTCTTCCTTCCCAGCTAATAGCCGTGTTGTTAGCAAATTCGTAAGAAATGGTTTGCGTATCGGGTGTTTGCCAATCGTCTTTATAGTGGAAGCGTCCGCCTATCGAGGTAACCTTTAGCGGATAGTCTACACCGAGACCCCAACGCATAAGATCAAGTTCGTGCGTGCCGTTGTTCAGAGCCTCACCTGTTCCCCAATGCCAGAACCAATGCCAGTTATAGTGAATAAGATTGTCTTTATACGATTTACGTGGAGCGGGTCCCTGCCAAAGATTAAAATCAAGAGTAGAAGGTACTGTCACTTCTTTTCCAAGTCCAATGCTCTTTCTTGAATTGGCGTACCATCCTTGAGCATAATAAGGACGTCCTATTACACCATCCTTCAAAGATTGCATTGCTTCCTGCACACCCGGCCATGACCTCCTTTGGTTGCCCATCTGGATGAGCTTTTTATATTTCTCTGCTGCTCTCACTAAAATTTCTCCCTCACCAGGATTATGCGAGCAAGGCTTTTCCACATATACATGTTTACCGGCCTTCACTGCCATCAATGCGGCAGGCGCATGCCAATGATCAGGCGCTGCAATAGCAATAGCGTCAAGATCTTTTTCTTCCAAAAGTTTACGCACATCCGTGAAGCCTTTCGGTTTCTTTCCTGTCAGCGATTCAATCTTTGCGATGGTTCTTTGCAAGACCGTTTCATCGACTTCACAAATGTAACCTACTTCAACATCAGGCAATGCTGAAAATAATGTGGCCAGGTATTCACCACGGCTGTTGGTACCCATCACCCCAACAATTACTTTGTTATTTGGCGCTCCTCTAAAAGCACTGACGTAGGGTGAAGCCAACACAGCCGATCCGGCTAATGTTGTTTTTAGTACAAAGTCTCTTCGTTTCATGATTCAGTCAGGTTGAGTTGGATTTATGAATGTTGAATCTACATCATTTTCTTTTACTTTCATTGAACAGCTACATATAAGGTAATAGACACTCAGAATACATTACAAATGAATTACTGAAGGCTTTGGGGTTAGAAATGTTGTACTTTGGAATTGTTGATTTCTATACTCTTTCATTCACTGTATACATTTGCAGACATATCCGTTATCACCTTGTGGAATTTTTTTACCAAACGAGGATGACAACCTTTTGATTTCAAGCCGGTATCAACGCTGGCATGATATTTCTATTCTTGTTTAGTGAATCTGCTAACCAGAAGTTTAGGTCTTTGAACAAGGTTTAAGTTCTTGTTACTGAATATAATCGTCAGTAATTGTTAGTACGATCCAGGGGGCTCTATATAGTTATTAATGAGAGCATCATTTACTAATATAAAACATTTAATCAACAGATATTAACCACTGTTGAAAAGTAGGCAATAGGCAATCGCAGTAGGCAAAATTGCCTATTGCCATTTGCTTACTGCTATTTTTTCGTTGTATCATAGATTTTTTGAATGAACTAAGTAGCACTAAATCACTAAACGATTAATAAATACAGATTTTAACGTATATCACTAATTGGCTATGCCCTTTCTACCAAACCTTGTATATTTCTCTTGAGCCTGTGAGGTACATATCCTGGTAGCCAGCCATGGCATCATTCATTTTTTTCATCTCGGCTGTATCCTGCATGTACTTCTCCCAGCTTTGCTCGTAGGCCGTCATGCTTTCGTACTTTGTCACCATCACTACTTTGTTGAATTGGCCAGTCATATCGGTCATGATGTTTACCAACTCTTCATTACCGGTCATGGCTTCCTTAAACTTTTTTGCAAGCTTCGAGGCATTGCCGGGCTTGCAAATAAAAATATCATGGACAATGATCATAAAATATACTTTTAACGTTGTGAAATTTATTAAATCAAACCTTTTATGAATATACAACGTGTTTCCTATTTTATAACTTTCTCATGTCTGCGAGTGAGATTAATTCTTTATTAAGTGTGACCTCAGGTTGGAACATCATTTAATGATCAATCCATTTTTCAGCGGCGCATTCAACCCCTCATAATGTCGTATTCACACATCGGGCCACAAACCTGGTTCACTAAATTTGTATGACTTAATCAGAAAAAATAAAGTTAAAAAAAACAAACACTCTTCAGTGGAATGCGTAGTGTGAAAGATATCGTATCTGAATTGTGTAACGCGTACTCCTTAGGGACGATTGTTAGAAAAGACCATAATGTTATGAACGAAATCCAAAAGGAAATTTCAACAACCGGAGGAACATCCATTTTGCCAGGCCGTTCCGTTTGGCAACAACTCAAAGATGCCATCCGGGGTACTGAAGCAGACTATACACAAATTGATATCAAGAAAGCTATCTTTCTTCTGGCTGTACCCATGATCCTGGAATTGGTAATGGAATCTACTTTTGCTGTGGTTGACATATTCTTTGTCAGTAAGTTGGGTGCGTCAGCCGTGGCAACGGTAGGGCTAACAGAAACGTATCTGTTTCTCCTGTACTCCATTGCTATGGGACTTTCAACTGCAGTGACCGCTATTATTGCCCGGAGAATTGGCGAGAAAAACAAAGCAGAGGCAGGCCTGTCAGGCGTTCAATCTATTTTTCTGGCTGTATTATCTTCTCTGCCCTTTGCCATTGCAGGTATTTTCTTTGCGAAAGAACTGCTCACCCTTATGGGCGCTGACGCTTGGAGCATCGAGCATGGCTATCGCTATACGCAATGGATGCTGGGTGGTAACGCTGTGATTGTCCTGTTGTTTGTAATCAACGCTATATACAGAGGAGCAGGTGACGCTTCAATTGCCATGCGTGTTCTTTGGATTGCTAATGCAGTTAATATCATTCTGGATCCGATATTGATTTTTGGATGGGGACCCATCCCGGCATACGGAATTGAAGGCGCTGCCATCGCTACCACTATTGGCCGTGGCGTTGGTGTGGTCGTGCAATTGTGGACGCTCTTCAAAGGAGGAAAACATATCCAGGTGAAACTTTCACAGCTTTATTGGGATGGGAAAATTATTCTAAACATCGTGCGTACATCATTAGGTGGCGTAGGCCAGATGATTGTAGCGATGACTTCCTGGATTTTTATTATGCGCATTCTTGCTGATGTAGGCAGTGAAGCAGTAGCTGGTTCTACCATTGCACTCCGCATTATGATGTTCACCATGATGCCCGCGTGGGGATTGTCTAACGCTGCCGCAACTTTGGTAGGGCAAAACCTGGGTGCAGGACATCCTGAACGTGCCGAATCCGCAGTATGGAAGATCGGTGTTTATAATATGATCTTTTTGGCTGGCGTTTCGGTTATATACTTTTTCTTTAACCAAAAGTTAATGAACATTTTTACGGATGATGGAAGTGTGATAGCCATTGGCGCGGAATGGCTTCGCATAATTTCCTATTCGTATTTAGTATATGGCTGGTGGATGGTTTCCGTGCAAGCATTTAATGGCGCGGGTGATACTAAAACTCCAACGAAAATCAACATTGTCTTTTTCTGGCTTATTCAAATACCATTATGTTATTTCCTGGCCCTTCATCTGGATTGGCAGCAGTCGGGTGTATTTTGGGGTGTATTTATTTCAGAAACGTCTGTAGGATTGTTTACCCTTTGGCTATTTTCAAGAGGTGGTTGGAAAACGGTAAAGGTTTAAGAATAGTTTTTTTGTGCGCGTTGGAATTGTGTTTGTTCTTCGTCAAGTACATTATCGGTTTTCTATTGATAATTCTTCCATTCCCGATCCCCCATTTATCAGGCTGAGTCTAAAGCGTAAAACTCATAAGAAAGTTTGCAGTTCAAAAAACATTTGTTGCTTCATGTTGTTTTAATAATGTAGAAAGGGTGTAGTAATTTTCCCACGCTATGCAGGTCCTTTTGCGTAACCCTTTGCTAACTACCAGATTATCATTTCTGGCATAAATTTCTCTTGTAAAAAGGTTACTTCTTGTCTAATAAATCATAAAATCCATATGTACACTGCTCCGAAAAGTTATTACTCGCCCAAAAAAGTAATTCATGACGAAAAGGCGCGAGTAGCTATAAACAATTTCTCTTTTTGTGTTGGCGATCGGGTTTACCCGTTCAATGTTATTTCAAAGTTTGGCGTATCCAAAATTACGCCTAACCGTAAGCCTGGAATAGTATTGATAACGGTGGGAGCATCCTTAGCGCTCATTGCGTTGTTCACGAGTTCATATATTCTCGCAAGCCTTGGTCTGGTTCTATGCATTTCAGGCTTAATTGCAATATTCCTGGCATCCGAACGCTACGCAATCAGAATAAGAATGGGAACTGAAGAGATGGATGCCCTCATTAGTCGTGAAAAAAGTTACGTAAAAGCAATTGTTGATTCTATAAATAAAGAAATAAAAAGAACGAGCTACGAGTGAAAGGGATATCTGGATTATTCCAGATTCAACCTACTTCTTCTTCTTTTTTGCAAAGATCTTTTCCTCCAATCCCAACGATGCACGACCATTTGCTTTAACAATGGTCTGAATGTTGTCTTTTGTGGTGAGAACAGCCACCGGTCGTACGAACAGTGTGTCTATATTGATATCGATTTTTTCCCCCGACTTCCCTTTTTCAACACCTTGCATAATAAGCTCAGGAAGGCGTGCGGCCAGTGGACGAATATCTACCAGCAACTTTTCCTTGATAAGATCAAGCAGTGTGGTGTGCAGTAACCAGTCGGCGGAGTTCAGCAAGGCATTTTCAGACTTAATATTAAAATCAAACTCCTTCAGACCAAAAGTGTAGGCAACGGTATCAAACTCAGGTTTTCCAGCAAGATAAAGGTCACCAGTAATGTCGCCTTGCACGCCTACTTGTACGGCAATACCTGTGGGAGTACCATATACGTTAATTTTCTTGATCTTTGTTGTAAATCCGCTAGCCGAAAGTTCCTTATCACGAAGTTCTTTATTCAGCAAGTCATTAACATGACGGAATGCAATCACGGAATGAACATAAATGACCAGGCTGTCATTTGTTGGGTCTTGACGAACGAAGGGTGGTAACGCGGTATTAGAAGGAGGTATTGAATCTCCTTCGATCAAAGTTTCAGTATGCGCCTTCAACTGGAAAGAAAGACTGAGAAGATCGGGTTCTGTATCTTCCACGTGACCAGTGAGATCTTCAGCATAGGCCTTCAGCCATACTTGCGTTCCTTTCTTATTGATGCGAATGGGTTTCTGAATATCCATCCATATCTTCTCTACTATCTTTCGGGTATTCAACAATTCCTGCAATGAACTGTCGGCTTTCTCAATTACTTTCCCTTCCTTTTCATAAAGCGCATTTTCAATGGGCTTTTTAAGGTTTACATTAACAAAACCAACCTTGATTGTTGGCTCCTTGCGCCAATTAATGGTATCAATAGTTGTTTCCGATACGAGGTTCCACGCCGAATCCAGGTGAAGTTTTGTGTTTAAGTGGACCACAAGATCAGCCTGTACAGGTGTTGAGTTCTTCACCTTAATACCAATCACCCTGGCCACAAACTTACCTGAAATAAACAGGGGAATAGAAACATACAAAGTCCTGTCTTTACGCTCTAATTGGATTCGCTCTTTTCGCGATATTTCAAGGTAAACGCTGTCTCCTTTGTCATTTATAGGCATCCACTTCTTGACAAACATGCCTTTAATTTTTTCATTCAACATATCCTCTAGCGCAGATATCCTGTACTGAACCGGCACATTGATAACAGACAAGGGAGCAATCAAAAGCGAATCAAGCGTTGACGCCTCAGGCGGTGGTTGCGGCTCTTCGCGTTTGCAGGAAATGAAGTACGCTGAAAGCGCCAATAATGAAATAAAAAACAACTTGCGTTTCGATATCATATAATTATTGAGGTTCAAACGTCAATGTATACACTTGCCCTTATTAACAACCCTCCCAGCCTGATAATGTTTATAAATAACTGGAAATTGTTCATCAAACTGAGTAGTTTATTAACTGGATATAAAAAGACTCTCTCTTCTGTCAATTGATTTAGGTGATTTTCAGAATTAATCTCCGGTTGCAAGGCAAGGGGGATGAGACCCGGGATCTATTGGAAGATTCTTACGTTGAACGGCAAAACCAAGTTCCAAACACTGACCTAAAGAAGAATATCAGCCAATTCAGTCCAGCTATTGATTCGCTGGTGTGATTTCGCGTTGTGCCCGTAATTATGCGGTTGGGTGAATAAAAATGTTTTGCCTTCAAAGTGGTCCAGGTTTTTAAAATGATCATCAATCATACAATCACCTTTAACAATTGTTTTTGATCCGCAAAACACTAATTGTTTCCAGGATATGAAAGGAAAATGTTCTTCCATCCAGTAGTACTTTTCTTCGAGGCTGTTGGGAAATTCTGTGGCAGAAGAAACGATAAAGACTTCATACTTTTTGTTCAGCTTTTCAAGTACATCTACGGCAGAAGGTACCACCGGTACATTTCTGAAAAATCCTTTTTGCCTGACATGTTTACTCCCATTTCGAAAAGCCTCCCATTCGGGCAAGCCAAGTGTTTCCTCAATCAAAATTTTCCTGCCGGTCTCCGCGAATTCGTAATTTATGAATTGCTCATATACGTTGGCCAAAACACCATCCATGTCAACGATCAATCTTTTATTCATTAGCTTCAGGTATAAATTTTTTTGAGTGATCTTTAAACCTTTGATTTGAGATCAAGGCTGAATATCACTCATTTTTTGATTGTATTGGATTGTGCTATGCTTTGTTTTTTCCTGTCGACACACATCTTACCGAAGCCTGAATATTCCTGTACTGTAAGCTGGCAGATCAATGACCAGAACATGATCACGGATTTGTCGTGACTCTTTCGTAAGTAAAGAGGATGCGGATTTAAATTTTGTGGTTGCACCAAACCTGACATTCGCGTGCTGAGTGGAGGATGAAAGATTTACAACGACAAGAACATTCTCCTTATCGGTATAACGAAGAAAGGATAATACGTTTTCATTTTCATTCTCCGCTGATTGATACTTGCCATGTGCTAAAGCCGGTGATGATTTCTTTAGCTGGATCATTTTTTTGTAATGATTCCACAGTGAACCGGGATCCTTTTTTTGTTCCTCAAGTGATATACCATCATTTGGTTTTACGTTTGTACTATCCCACCATGAACCTGTATCCTTATACCACAATGCCATCCCCTTTCCTCCATCATCAGCATACCATTCAAATGCTTCACGGATCGGAATGTCGTTACCATCCGTCATCCCCTTCATCTGCTTACCTTTCATGCCAATTTCCTGCCCGTAGTATAATAATGGAACGTCACCCAGAAGAAGATTTAGTGAAGCGGCAACCTTAAGCTTCTCTAATGTCATATCCTTTACAGACGCGAACCTCCGGGTATCGTGATTCTCTATGAAGATGATTTGTTCTTTGCCTTCAGGATTATATAAAAACGTGCTATCCGCTGCCGCGAGAATATTTTTCTTATTGAATGTTTCAATCGCCCATGATACACGAAAGCCAAACACCCGGTCTACTTCAGCATTTTTGAAATACTCAAGTCCAAGCGAAAACCAGTTAGCTTGTTCAGCAATAATAATCAGTTCTGGATTTGTTTTCTTTAAGTCCGTAATTAATGGTGTCCAGAATTTTTCAAACAGATTGGATACCATTTTGAAATTATCCAGATCATCCATCATGTGATCCAGCCTGAAGCCATCAACACCATCATCGAACTTTCCATCTTTATTTGGATCAACCCAGAAGTTGAGCACATCGAGGGTATATTTTCTAACCGCCGGTTCGTTCATATTCACTACGATAATCTTTTGTTTGAGATTATTGTATGTAGTGAATTCCGGAACGTGATAAAAGAAGAAAGGCTTCTGATTCGCACTGTCGAGGTAATACAAATATTTAGTAAAAGGTGACGATGGATTATTAAATGAATCCTCAAACCAGGGATGCTTATGCGTTACATATTGCATCTCTACATCCTGGTAGATCTTCATGCCGCGTTTATGAACTTCCTTCACCAGGATCAGATAGTCATCCAACGTGCCGTATTCAGGGTCGATCTTTTCAAAATCAGTAGCAAAATAATTATGATAAAACTCGGATACATAAAGTGGTGTCAGCAGAATGGAAGTGACACCAAGGTCCTGCAGGTAATCAAGTTTCAATTGTATCCCTTTCAGATCTCCGTTTCCGTCACCATTGCTATCAAAGAAGCTCCGCTGAAATACATGATAGATAACTTCCTGTGCGTGCACGCAGGTTGAAAGGAAAATAACAAGAACAAAAAATATTCTTTTCACTATTAAAGTAGTCAAGTTTTTCTGAATACTACAAGATGTTTTCCGGATCTTCGCTTCGTAACCACATTGAGCCGATCAGACGACTCATGTAGTGCACCTTTAGATTACTTCGAGATCCCCTCTTCAATGCGAAAGAAATCAAAATCGACAAACCCGCCAGCTTCTTTGGTAGCATAGTTGAATAAGCCAAAGCGATATCCCATAAAATGAGGTAACGTATAGGTCATGCGGAACTGTGAACCAATGGGCGTCCATGTTTTGCCGTCAAGGCTGTAGAAGAACTCAGCCGTGTCTGCCAGATTTGCAAAGTTGCATTCTGCCTTCAGATAAACCCTATTCTGTGAAAGTGGGATCCGCTGCATCTCAACAGGCTTCTCAGATTCGGCGCTGACCATAACAACTGACTTAACTCCGTTTTCATATTTAACCCCTACCTGGCCATACCTTCTTTGCAATAAGGCAAGGCCGGCAAAGTCGCCCTCTTTCATTTTAGATACATCAATGGATGTTGAGCCTGTACATTCAGGTCCAATGGTTCGTTGTGTTAATGTATTCTTTACGAGATAGAATGATGTGTCTACCCGGCCTGTGGTCAAACGAAGGTAGCCACTCCGTATACTAAACGACCAAAGTTTGTTATCAGGGTTATGGTTCCATTGCCAGACCAGGGGGAGCGCGCGATCACCTTTCTTGCGACTGAATTCATCTGACGCAACAATGCCGGGAATCAATTTCTTGTTGGGTGGAAGATTGAGTGTTTCCGGAACCTTACCATCAACGCCGAGTACAGGCCAACCCTCTTCCCATTTAACCGGTACCAGGTAAGGTATACGGCCAACAGAACCATAATCACGAAACAGATAAGCAAACCAGTTGCCATTAGGGGTATCGATAAGTCCACCTTGAGCAACCCCCAAATCCTGCAACGCCACGCGACCTTCCCAAGGACCCCTGATATTGTCGGCGCGGTGAATAAGTACGGTACGCATTCCGCCTTTAGGCCATACGATATTAAAGAGGTAGTACTTTCCACTTACTTTGAATAATTGAGAACCCTCCGCGGGAAGGCTGATGTCTGATCCGGCCGGTGCACTGGCATTCTCGATAATAACTTGCTCTTCTGTTCCTGGTTTTACACCGGATGCATCGGCTGTGAGCTCAACCAAGCTAAGCTTTCCACCGCCATAGATCAAATAGACACGCCCGTCATCGTCAAAGAATAAAGTATGATCGTGATAGGATGGCTTAAAAGAAGATTCTTTCCATGGACCTTTTTCAATGTCTTTCGTTGTGAAGACGTAGGTCTTTCCTGTTGTCTGGGCGAATGTGCTGACATAGTACGTGCCCTTGTGATAGCGAATGCAACTTGCCCACGAGCCACGACCGTATGCGCTTTCCCCATGGTCAAGGTTTAGCGCGGCGACACTGGCAAGTGTATCATAAGCATAATTTACAAGCTGCCAGTTGACAAGGTCCCTGGACTTCATGATCGGTACACCAGGGTTCATGTGCATAGTGGTACTGCTCATGTAGTAGGTATCTTCTACCCGCACAATGGAAATATCCGGAACATCAGCAAAGATTATCGGGTTACGCGCTTGTTTATTCTGTGCCTTTAGCGGGCAAAATAAAACCAATAGTGTACACGTTATCAACAGGGCAAAAATCCTCACGGTATGTGTAGAAGATTGGAATGTCATTAGCTCCTCATGCTTCTTCTTTATCCTGATTATCGTTCTCTCAATCCAGCACATTATAAATAGTGACGGGCTTCTCTTTATTCTTTAGCGAAACCTCATTAACTCTGACACAATGAAATGATTCTTTTATTTTGTTGAAGCAAGATTCATTAATGATAATTTGACCCGGTGCCGCTACGGATTGAAGTCGCTGCGCAGTGTTTACCGAATCGCCTATAACCGTGTAATCAAGTCTTTTTAGTGTGATCGATCCAATGTTACCACAGACCATTTCACCGCTGTTGATTCCAATCGCTACCTGGGGATTGAAACTATCGACATTTGGCAGTGAAGAGATTTTATGGCGAACCGAAAGACAGGCATCCACTGCCCTGTCGAGGTGATAGCCGCCACGGAACACCGCCATGATAGCATCACCTATAAATTTATCAATGTAGCCGCCCTGGCTAATAATTTCCTTTACGATGAGGTCAAAATAATTATTTAAAAGTTTGACCACTGTATCCGGAGTTTCTTTTTCACTGATGGAAGTGAAACCGCAAATGTCAATGAAGGCTACCGTTGCTTCCAGCATTTCATTTGCAAGGAGTGATGATTCGTATTCGCGGCTGCCCATGAAGTTAAGCACCGCCTTGTCCACATACATTTTGAGAATATTATTCTCTTTGATTGCCTTTAATGTTTCCCGGATCTGATTTACCGATTGAATTGTTTTTTGAATGGTGATTTGCAGGTCATCAAAGTTGATGGGCTTTGTAATAAAATCGAATGCCCCGCGGTTCATTGCAACACGAATGTTATCCATATCGCCATAAGCGGAAACAATTACTGATTTTATCAACGGTGACTGCTCGTTTAGCCGTGATAGCAAGGTTAGTCCATCCATTTCTGGCATGTTGATATCGCTCAGTACAATATCAATATCAGGATGGTGTTTCAATTTCTCCAGCGCATCATTACCATTACTGGCAAACACGAACTCATATTCCTGTTCCCGGATTTTCTGGCGAAACTTCTGCTTGATCAGTACTTCTAAGTCAGCCTCATCATCGGCCACGAGGATTTTCGCCATTAGACAGGGAGGTTAAGTTTTTGTTTCAGTTCAGTAAAATTAACAGGCTTGGTCAAAAAATCGTCAGCACCCAATTGCTTCGCCATCCGGAAGTTCTCCGCATCACCATAAGCAGTGATCATCATCACAATGGGCGGTGGTGTATGAAATTTTTTCTTGATCTGGCCGAGTAGTTCCAGTCCGCTCATGCCCGGCATATTGATATCCGATAAGATAAGGACTGCTTCATGATCCAGCTTTGCTAAATATTCAAGGGCTTCCTCCCCGGAAAAAGCGAAGACAAATTCAACAAGGCTTTTTTTCGTTTCCCTTCTGAAGCGCTGTTCAAAGAGGGTCTGCGTGTCTTTCTCATCGTCAACTACCAGAATTTTCATAGCTGCAATTTATATAGGTAATATAATTATAAGTTCGGTTCCTTCACCCTCTGTTGATTGAACTTTCATTTCACCACCATGCCCTTTCGTAACGATATCATAGCTCAGGGATAGTCCCAATCCTGTTCCTTCTCCTGTTGGTTTTGTCGTGAAGAACGGTTGAAATATCTTATCTCTCACTGAATCCGGTATTCCGTTACCATTATCTTTAATGCTGATCTGGATTTTTTCATTTGATTTTTTTGTCGCTACCGTAACGGTTGGCGCATAGTTTTCATCCGTCAGCTCTTTCTTTTTCTCTGTAACGGCATAGAAAGCGTTGTTAATCAAATTCAAAATCACCCGGCCAATATCCTGTGGTATTACATTTACTTTTCCCACGCCTGGATCAAAGCTGGTTTCAAATTTCGCATTGAATGTTTTGTCTTTCGCACGAAGGCCGTGATAAGAGAGACGTAAATATTCGTCGCATAATTCATTGATGTCAGTTGGTTCTTTTATTCCGCTGCTGGTGCGACTGTGCTGCAGCATGCCCTTTACAATGCCATCCGCACGCTTACCATGATAGTTAATTTTTTCCTGATTGTCTATGACAGTAGAGGCGATTGACTTTACCTCCTCAAGATTTCCCTTTTCAATCTCTTCCTTCATTTCAGTGAGCAGTTCATTGTTCACCTCTGAGAAATTATTTACAAAGTTCAATGGATTCTGAATTTCATGGGCAATGCCTGCGGTGAGTTCACCGAGCGAAGCCATTTTTTCTGATTGGATGAGTTGCGACTGTGTAGATTTTAGTTCCTTCAACGCTTTTTCCAAAACTATTTTGGCTTTCTTTTCCTTTTTGTTGTTACGATACAGAATAAGACCTATTAGAGAAAGAATAAGAAGTCCTGCAATCATACTGTATGTTCTGATTCTACTCTTTGTTATGATTTTTTCTTTCTCCAGTTTATCCAGCTTTACCTGCTCTTCGACAACAACGTCCTGAAATGCAAGAAGATTTTTTCGTTCTTCTATACTTAGACTATCACTCAATGATTTAGCCAATTTTAAATACACGGTGGCACTATCGGTTATGCCCAACTGATCATAACAGGAAGTAAGCAGATTATAGGCATCTCTTTTCCAAGCCCGGTCTTTTCGCTTTTCAAAAATTTTCAAGCTTTCTTTGGCATAATACAAAGCGGAGTCATTCTTTTCTAAATCTGTATATACACGACTTAATGAAATATATCCCAGGCCCAGGTGTAGGTGATCATTTGTCTCTTTTAAAAGCGCTGTCGCCTGTAATATTGTATTGGCGGCTAAATCGAAATTTCCCATCTTCTCATAGGTATCGCCCAGGTATTTCTTTGCACGACCTAATCCCGATTGATCTTTCAAATCTGTAAACGTTGATATGGCCTTGTCAATTAACATGAGTGCTGAATCTAATTTTCCTTCATTCATATAAGCAACACCCATGTGAAAGTTTATATACGCCATCTGTCCTCTGTCTCCAGCAGCTTTTGCATATTTTTCGGCTTCCCGATAATTTTTCAATTGGTTTTTTGTGTTAACAATCCAGTTTCCGGTATACGCATTCAGCAATCCGATTAAATCGTAGCAGTTGCTTAGCAGAAGCATTCGTACCCTCGTTGGGTTTTGGCCAGGCGACAAACGCCAAATAGTTTTTTCAATAGTGGGATCCTTTGCAATATTTAGCGCTTTTAAGTAGAATTCCAGTGACTTTGAAAACTTTTCCTGCTGCATCAGGATAACCCCCTTTTTGATCAATATAGAAGCTTCGTCAAATTTTAGATTTAATCTGACAGCAATAGACAAGGCTTTTTCAAGGTAAAAATTTGAACTATCGCGATCCTCATGATAATAATAATATGATCCGAGGTTACTACAGACTTCCATTCGGGCAGTATCGCTTGTTGCTTCGGATAGAGATCTGTACAAACTACTCAAATATGGGTTTTCCTGTTGCGCGGCAGTTAATAATGGCAGCAAGAGTAGTAAAATTACTTTTAAAAAGACTTTCATTTTTTTAAATAGTTCGCAATTGAATAATAAATTCACTTCCTGCCTGTCCGGTAGGCAGGCCATCTCTTTCTTTCGTCTCAACTCTCAACTCTCCGCCATGTGTTTTTACAATATCATAGCTTAAACTCAACCCTAAGCCAGTACCCTGTCCGGTTGGTTTTGTTGTGAAGAATGGTTGAAATATTTTTTCTTTGATATTTTCCGGAATGCCGTTGCCGTTGTCTTTTATTGAAATCAAAACTTTGTCTCCTGACCTTCTTGTGCTGACTGAAACAGTTGGCTCGTAGTTGTTCGGTTGTTGTTTACTTTTCTCGGTGACCGCATAAAAGGCATTGTTGATCAAATTCAAAATCACTCTACCAATATCTTGCGGAACTACGCTGACTTTAGGAAGTGATGAATCGAAATCTGTTTCGAACTTCGCGTTAAAGGATTTGTCTTTTGCGCGAAGACCGTGATAGGAGAGTCGCAGGTATTCATCACACAAAGCATTGATGTCAGTTGGTTCTTTTACACCACTACTACTGCGACTGTGTTGCAGCATCCCTTTTACAATACCATCGGCACGCTTGCCATGATGATTTATTTTTTCTTCGTTAGCCTTGACGTCATCGATCAGCTCTTCCACCAACTGCTTACTGCCTGCTGCCCACTGCTTACTGCTATCTGCCAACTCTTTCTTTAGTTCATCAATCAATTCAGTATTTATTTCAGAAAAATTATTCACAAAGTTCAATGGGTTTTGAATTTCATGAGCAATGCCTGCGGTGAGTTCGCCGAGCGAAGCCATTTTTTCTGATTGGATGAGTTGAACCTGGGTGGCTTTTAGATTCGTCAAGGCTTGTTCAAGCGTTTTATTTGCCTGTTGTTTTTTCCTGTTGTTTCGATAAAGAATGGCAGCAATAAGCAGGAAAATACCGAGTCCGGCAAGCATGGCGTTGGTTCGTACCCTGCTCTGATAAGTTATTTTTTCCTTTTCCAGGTTTTGCAACCGAAGCTGTTCGCCCAAAGACATTTTTTGAAACTCAGCAAGGCTGGTGATCTCCCGATTTGCAATGCTGTCTTTTGTCACCAATGCAAGTTCTGCATATTTTAAAGCGCTGTCGGGTTGATTTTTTGCCAGGTAAATCTGGTAGAGATTCTTATATATACTGCCTCTGTTAATGAAGCTGCCAATCGTTTGCATATGTTCGAATGCCTTCCTGGCATACCAATAGGCAGAGTCTTTTTCATGTTCATCGAAATACAATGTTGTCAGATTTTCGTATGTATTGATTAATGCAATGTGATTCTTTTGCTCTTCAGCCTCGCGAATGGATTCATGGAAGAATTGCTTTGCCTTAGCCGTATCACCTTGTTTCAACGAAATCCTTCCCAGCGTTGAAGTCATCTCAGCTAAGTACTTTTTTTCTCCCGGAGTTTGCAAAGCAAGTTCTTTTGCCTGTTCGGTAAAGAGTCGTGCTGAATCCAGCTTATTAATTACCGTGTAGCTAAACCCAAGATTCATATTGGCCCATATTACACCACGTGGTACATTTATATCCATGGCAATTCTTTTGCCCTCCGAAAAATGGAAGATAGCCTGCTCATAATTTCTTACAGCCTCCATCAGTATCGCATATAAATGATGCGTATAGGATAAATAATATAACCTGTGATGCCGGCCTGTTTGTCCGGGAGGAAGCCATTTTTGGTCCTCGTTTTTTGGATCCTCTATAAGAGCAAAGGCCTTCAAGAGACTTGCAAAGGCCTGCGAATACTCTCCCATTCCGGTAAGACAATAGCCTCTTGATGCATATCCCCATCCCTCCTCCAGTTCCTCGCCATTCTTTTGCGCCAGATCGATACACAAGTTGACATAATGCAGCAGGGAGTCCCTGTTTAATTCTACAAAATAGTATGCTGCTTCCTGGCTGATAACAAACTTCATGGAGTCGTTAGGGGCTAAAGCCACAGCTTTACCGTAAGACAAACGCTCCTGCGCCTGCAAGAAAGAAGGTATCAATGAAAACAGGAGTAGATAAATGAGTATCCGCATAATAATTATCAATTAACTTTTAAGTGGAGAACGAACGCTGAACCTTCATGTTCCCTGGCCTCTACTTTCAACTCACCGCCATGCACCCTTACAATATCATAACTCAAACTCAACCCTAATCCGGTACCCTGTCCGGTCGGCTTCGTAGTAAAGAAGGGTTGAAATATTTTTTCTTTGATATTTTCCGGAATGCCATTGCCGTTGTCTTTTATTGAAATCAAAAATTTGTCTCCTGATCTTCTTGTGCTGACTGAAACAGTTGGCTCGTAGTTGTTCGGTTGTTGTTTACTTTTCTCGGTGACCGCATAAAAGGCATTGTTGATCAAATTCAAAATCACTCTACCAATATCTTGCGGAACTACGCTGACTTTAGGAAGTGATGAATCGAAATCTGTTTCGAACTTCGCGTTAAAGGATTTGTCTTTTGCGCGAAGACCGTGATAGGAGAGTCGCAGGTATTCATCACACAAAGCATTGATGTCAGTTGGTTCTTTTACACCACTACTACTGCGACTGTGTTGCAGCATCCCTTTTACAATACCATCGGCACGCTTGCCATGATGATTTATTTTTTCTTCGTTAGCCTTGACGTCATCGATCAACTCTTCCACCAACTGCTTACTGCCTGCTGCCCACTGCTTACTGCTATCTGCTAACTCTTTTTTCAATTCATCAATCAGCTCCTTATTAACTTCAGAAAAATTATTCACAAAGTTCAATGGGTTCTGAATTTCATGGGCAATGCCTGCAGTGAGTTCGCCAAGGGAAGCCATTTTTTCGGATTGGATAAGTTGGGACTGCGTAGCTCTAAGTTCTGATAGCGCCTTGCTGATCTCATTCTTCTGATGTTGTAGCAAGATATTGGCTTTTCGTTCATTTCGGTTGTTACTGAATAACAACAACGCTATAAAAATCACCAGCACCAATCCTACCAGAGAAGCAAAAATTTTGATCTTGTTACGATACTCCATTTGAGCCATAAGGATTTCATTTTGTTGTTCTTTTTCCTTAAAGGCAACAGATGTGGCTGCTAATATTTTTTCAGCGCCATATAGACTTTCCCTGGCTGCCATGGTTATTTTTTGAAAATGCAAAGCTTTACCTGGATCAGTTGCTTCATATAAAGAAGACAGAAGCGCGGCTGCATTCATCTCCATTTGTTTTACCTTATTACTGATGGCAAAATCATACGATCTATGTGCATAATATTTTGCTGAATCATAAAACCCGCGATCTTTATAAAATACAGCAAGAGTATGCGCACCACGAGTACCTTTGTTCACGTGAAGATAGTTGAGAGCCAATTGATCATTGCCCATTTGTGCATAAGCGGCTCCAATTATTGGTGCGATTCCCCAACTGATCATTTTATTACCCATCTTTTGAGCCAGGTCTTCTGCGATTCTTACATCATAAAGAGCTGAATCTGTCATTTTCAGATTCATATATGCGTCCGCTGCACGCCAAAAAGTTACTGCATAAAAGAATGCATCGTCTGTATTCTCTGTCAATCTCCTCGTTTGATGATAGTACCTCAGCGCTTCACGATAATTCCCGAGGTCCATATAAACATTGCCGATCCTGATCATGGCGAAAGCCTGGTCATATCGGATGTTAAGTTTTTTGGCAAGCGCAAGTCCGTTAAGCCCCAGTTCCAATGCCTGAGGCAGGTCTCCCTGATTAAAAAAATAGTAACTCAATGAAAGCAGCGCTTTTGCTTCACCGCGGGGGTAATTAATTCGCTTAGATAACTCCAGCGCCTTTTGCGCGTAGTAGAAGCTGGTATCCGAAATCCTGTCGCGATAGACTTCGGCCAGTTGCCCTAAAATCAATGCCTGTGAACTATCCGCTTTGGTACTCCTTAACTCTCTTTTGAGTTTGTCTACGTGCAGCACGTCCGTGTTCTGCTGGTAAGCCGGGAACCACATTATCAATGCAAAAAGGATCAGTAAACTGACTTTCATTTGGATATTTTATTTAAATAGATAAATTCGATTATGAAAGTACTGCCAATCAGCGCCTTCTTCCGCACACGATCAAGCGCGCCTTCAATTTTGAGTTGACGCTTTAAGGTTATCAGTGCGGTATCTTGCTGAGTTTTCTTTACAGAAGTCTTGGTCACTACTCTTGACTTTGCTATTCTCTTTTTCATCATGACGATTCCTAAATTCTGGAATCGTCCAAGGTTATGATCGATTTTTCAACTTCACGACAATCTCCTGTAGTCGTTCCTGCTTAGACGATACGGTGTATGCCTTGCTCACGTTAATTATAAATCGACCTGGCGTTGATTTCTCATTCCAGCATTTATCGCGGTGCAGGTAATTCAATCAACATTCAAAAATTCCCATGCATGTTACTGCCACTGCGGAGAGGATACTTATCAAAGATAATTTTTTTATTGATGTTCTACAGCTAAAAAACGGGAGGAAGAACAAATGATGAGCACTTAGGGGTAGTGGGTCTTTCTCTTCCAGACTCCGCGATGGAAAACCTTCTTTAGAAATTTTACCCATATAGTGTAGTCAAGAGACTTATTTATCAATCAACCGAAACAATGGCATATCCTTCATTTCTCCACATCATTTCTTGTCCCGTGCGTTTTCCCAGCAATAGTTTCCCGACAGGTGAATCGGGTGATACAATAACATAAGTTTGTTGTTCGATTGTGACAGCACCGAGGCTGATGGCTATATAGAATACTCCTTTTGAAGTAGTGACTAACGAACCAGGAACAATCACCTCCCCGGTATGCTCACGCACCATATACTGGAGAAAAGACCGAAGCTTCTCTGCTTCTTTCAACTGAACTAAATTCCGCTCGATTTCCAACTGCGCCATCGCACGACCCGTTTCATACTTATCACCTGCACTGCTCTTTGTTTCTTCGTTCGCAGCCTCTTGTTGCAGGTTGATTTCATTTTGAATGCGCGCTATCCGCTCTTCCACGTATTGCGCGCAATGGTTGTAGAGTAACTCTTTTATGTTGATTTGATTGGGCATCTTTTCAATGTGCAAAGTTACGCTTTATGAATTATAAAACGCTGCAATTGTCTGAACCGTGACCCGCCTGCCGGACGGGCAGGTTTATAGGATTCAAGGATTACCATGATTAAGTTGTTAAGACGAGAAATAAAGAAAAAGAAATTTAAAAGACTTCTTCATCAGCCTCTCCCCTTCCCTCCCAGGCCGTCATCCAGCCTGTCCGACTACTGGCGGAAGCGGTGGTCGTGGGCAGGCACGTGCGAGCGAAGGATCCCGTGGAAGACGCAGTGCACCAATTGTCTGAACCGTGATTCATAGGATTCAAGGATTACCATGATTAAGTTGTTAAGACGATGCCTGCGTTCGATTGGGATTCCCTGCCTGCCATGCATATGCCAAACGCGAGGCAAGCAGGTTCGCTCCGCACAATTCATCCGCACCATGATGGTGTAAAAAGGGAGGAAAAGAAAAGAAACTTATAAGACATCTTCATCAGCCTCTCCCCTTCCCTCCCAGGCCGTCATCCAGCCTGTCCGACTACTGGCGGAAGCGGTGGTTGTGGGCAAGCATGTGCGAGCGAAGGATCCCGTGGAAGACGCAGCGAACGTGGCTACGAAGAGCAATTCAAACAGTACCTGCGTTAGAAGGATACCGTGGAAGGCGCAGCGCACCAATTGTCTGAACCATGACCCGCCTCCCGGACGGGCAGGTTCATAGGATTAAAGGATTACCATGATTAAGTTGTCAAGACGATACACTTCATACATTAATTTATTGCTATTATCCAGCCTGAACTTTTTCATTAAAATGTACGTATTTATGTACGTAATAAATTCATATATTTGAAATATAGCGCAGGCATAAACCCTATGAAAACAGCAACTTTTACAGATTTCAGGCAAAAAATGAAAGAGCATCTGGATGAGATTCAGGAAGCGCAGGATATACTGGTGCTCACCGGACCTAAGAAAAAAGACTTCGTCGTCTTAACACTGGAAGCATTCAACGCCATGGAAGAGACATCACACTTATTATCGACCTCCTCTAATACAAAGCGATTGATGGAGAGTATTACCCAGGACCAAGCCGGGAAGGCGAAAATAAAAGAATTGAAGCTTGAGCAGATAAAACCTGTAAAGCCTGGT
This sequence comes from uncultured Roseivirgaceae bacterium, assembly GCA_964521255.1. GTDB lineage: Bacteria > Bacteroidota > Bacteroidia > Cytophagales > Cyclobacteriaceae > ZC4RG29. The sequence goes on along the minus strand of CAZFRM010000027.1, from coordinate 10,710 downwards.
TCTAAGAAGACAAGTAAACGCAAAGCCGCCCGGTAGTAAGCATGCAGACCGCGTTTACTGATAATGCCTGGGACGACTACTTGTACTGGCAGAATAACGATCCCGGTACCTTACAAAAGGTCAATGATCTCATCAAAGAAATAAAACGCGATCCATTTAAAGGTGTCGGCAAACCTGAACCCTTGAAAGGAAATCTTGCCGGGTATTGGTCGCGAAGAATTACAGGTGAACATCGATTAGTTTATCGTATCTCCGGTACCAAACCGAATCAACTGTTAACTATCGTACAAGCACGGTTCCATTATTAATACAATTGTCCGAACCGTGACCCGCCTCCCGGACGGGCAGGTTTATAGGATTAAAGGACTGCCATGATTAAGTTGTTAAGACGATGCCTGCGTTCGATTGGGATTCATGCGGGGCTGGCTGAATGACGAGGTTAAAAAAAGAAAAAAGAAATTTAAAAGACGTCTTAACTAACCACCCTCCTATCAAGCTTTCATCCTGAGTTTCAAAACCTTCGGCACAAAAAGTTGAAAGGACATCCAGCCACACACTTATTCACATGCACACACTTGTCCCCCGCTGGCGGGGGGAGGGGGTGGAAAACGATACACTTCATACAATTAAATTTCTTGTCATCCTAAGGGCATGTGCGCGGCTTGCGGGGGACGAACCTGCCTGCCTGGCTATTGCCCAAGCGGTGGCAGGCAGGGGATCTCCTTCAAGTTAGCAGGCACGTGACTACGAAGAGCAATTCAAACAGTGCCTGCGTTCGAATTGGGATTCATTGCTCCGCACAGTACCCACCACACAAGTCCCCGCTCTGAATGACGGCATTAAAAAAAGGAAAGGCATTCTCTTGCTCTCAACACTTACCCATTACTATTTTTAGCAATGCCTTCTGCCTGGATTTATATTCTAACCAACGAACGTAACACTACCTTATATGTCGGCGTTACTAACGATCTGCCCACGCGACTATGGGAGCATCGAACCAAAAGAAATCCAAAGAGTTTTTCCGCACAATACAATCTCGGCAAGCTAGTGTTAAGTTAATCGTAAAATGACGAGTATAAAATCAGGAGTTCACAGATCACAGTTGACGGATCACAGTATTGCCGTGATCTGTGATCCGTTATCTGTGAACTAAATACCCGCCATTTTATATTTAACATGACACTAGTTTACTATGAGCCCTTCGATTCTATCATCGAAGCAATCAAAAGGGAGAAATACATAAAGGGCAAGAGTCGAAAATGGAAAGAAGACGTGATTCATACATTGAATCCCGAATGGAGGGATTTGACAGAAGAGGTTCGGGTCTGAGGCTTTTCCGATCCTCCCTCCTCCAAGGCCGTCATCCAGCCTGTCCGACTACTGGCGGAAGCGGTGGTTTGCGCGTGAGCATGCGCGAGCGAACGTGACTACGAAGAAACCAGAACCGATACTTCCATCCGCTGGGTCTATAGAATGACCCAAACTTTCCTTAAAATTGTTCTCGATTTACCCGACGACCTATGGCTATCAAGAAATCTGAACTCTATTCTCATATCTGGGCGGGCTGCGATGCGCTACGGGGTGGTATGGACCCTTCTACCTACAAGGATTATGTGCTCACTTTGTTATTCGTAAAATATGTTTCTGACAAGTATGCTGGTAAAGCTGACGCGTTGATCGAAATACCAAAGGGCGGTGGGTTCAAAGACATGGCTGCCCTGAAAGGTAAGAAGGAGATCGGTGATGGCTTCAATAAGATCATTGGTAAACTGGCTAATGCTAACGACCTCAAAGGTGTAATTGATGTGGCCGACTTCAATGATGAAGATAAGCTTGGCAAGGGCAAGGAGATGATCGACAAGCTTACTGACTTGATTTCCATTTTTGAAAACCCTGCACTTGATTTTAGTAAGAATCGCGCAAGCGGTGATGATATTCTCGGCGATGCTTATGAATATCTCATGATGCACTTCGCTACAGAAAGCGGAAAAAGCAAAGGACAATTTTATACACCTGCCGAAGTAAGCCGCGTAATCGCGAAGGTTATCGGGATTAACAATGCAACAAAAAGAAGCCAGACAATTTATGATCCTACGTGTGGATCAGGTTCGCTGTTGCTGAAGGCAGTGGATGAATCCGAACATCCGGTGACGATCTATGGGCAGGAGAAAGATGTAGCAACGGCTGCGTTGGCGCGGATGAACATGATTTTACATAACCATCCTACTGCTGAAATTACGAAAGGACAAAGCACACTATCGGATCCGTTGTTTAAAGAAAAGAATGATGATCTTAAAACGTTTGACTTCGTTGTCGCCAATCCGCCGTTTTCCTTGGTGAACTGGAGCAACGGGTTTAATCCTTCCGATGATCAGTACCATCGCTTCACAGGGTATGGCGTTCCCCCGGAGAAAAATGGTGACTATGCATTTCTCCTTCACATTGTGCGATCGTTGAAAAGTACAGGTAAAGGTGCTTGTATCCTTCCGCATGGTGTTTTGTTTCGCGGTGGCGCTGAAGGGCAGATCAGGAAAAATCTTATTGAAAAGAAATACATCAAAGGCATCATCGGTTTGCCGACAAACTTATTTTACGGTACGGGCATTCCGGCCTGCATTATTGTTGTGGATAAAGAAAATGCAGACAAGCGTGAAGGCATTTTTATGATCGATGCCAGCAAAGGTTTTATGAAAGACGGAAACAAAAACCGTTTACGTGAGCAGGACATCCATAAGATCGTGGATGTATTTAATAAGCAACTTGAAATTCCAAAATACAGCAGGCTGGTTAAGTTCAAAGAGATCAGTGATGAGAAGAATGATTACAACCTGAACATTCCGAGGTACATTGACAGCCAGGAACCGGAAGACATCCAGGATATTGATGCACACCTGAACGGCGATATTCCCAATGCTGACATTGAAGCCCTTGAGAAATACTGGAAGGTCTATCCTTCATTGAAGAATGATCTATTCTCCAAAAGCAAACGTGCAAAATATTCAATGCTGAAAATTCCAGCCGATCAGATCAACGCTACTATTTTCAATCACAAAGATTTTGTTTCCTTCAGCAAGCTCATGGATGATGTGTTTGCCGACTGGAAGAAAAGAAATACAAAACTTCTGAAAGACATGAAGCCCGGTGTAAAGCCAATGCAAGTCATCTTTCAGATATCGGAAGACATTTTAAAAAGCTATACCGATAAAGACCTGCTGGATAAGTACGACATCTACCAGCACCTGATGAATTACTGGAATGAAACCATGCAGGACGATGTATACCTGGTTGCTGTTGATGGTTGGAAAGCAGAGCCGTACAGAATCCTGGTGAAGAACAAGCAAGGCAAGGATGTAGACAAAGGCTGGACATGTGATCTCATTCCGCCGCAGTTGGTTATTGACCGGTTCTTTGCGGAAGAAAAAAAGGCGATAGAAACGCTCGAAGCGGAACGAGAGGCCACTGCTGCAGAGATAGAAGCTTTGGTGGAAGAACACTCGGGTGAAGAAGGATATTTTGCAACCCTTGAGAAAGTAAACAAAGCTTCTGTACAAAAACGCATAAAGGAATTGGAAAAAGCTGAAGATACTGTAGAATATAAAATGGCTGCAGAACCTAAGGTCAAATACAAAACCAAAGTGAAGGCTGAAGTTGAAGAGCTGGAAACTGAACTTGATGTATTGAATAAATACCTGGCGTTAACAGAATTGGAATCTAAAGCCAAGGCAAAGCTTAGTGAGGATACGGCGGCTTTGAATGCAAAAGTGCTGGCACGTTACAAAACACTTACTGAAGCTGACATAAAAACATTGGTGGTGGACGACAAGTGGATTGCTGTTATGGAGAAAGATATTAAAACAGAAATGGAGCGAGTAAGCCAGGCGCTCACCCAGCGTATCAAAGAACTGGCGGAACGTTATGAAACTCCTCTACCTAAACTTTCTTATGAAGTGGGTGAAATGGAAGAGAAAGTAAAAGCACATCTTAAGAAAATGGGATTTGTATGGAGTTGAATAAGGGATTCATCAACTCCGAAGTTGGAGCCTTACCCGTGGATTGGGTCATTAAAAAAATTAGAGACGTGTGTATGCTGGTCAATGGAAGAGGCTTCAAACCATACGAATGGAAGAAGGAAGGCCTTCCGATAATAAGAATTCAAAACCTAAACGGATCTGATGATTTCAACTACTATCAGGGCCCCTACGAAAAGAAATTAGAAATAGAAAAGGGGCAACTACTTTTTGCTTGGTCTGGAAGTCGAGGAACTTCTTTTGGGCCACATATTTGGAATGGATCTAAGGGATTATTGAATTATCATACATGGAAGGTAAATGTGAATGAACAGGCCATTGACAAAAACTATTTCCTTCATTCATTAAAACAATTAACAAAGGACATTGAGGATAAAGCCCACGGTGCTTCCGCCTTGGTTCATACTCAAAAATGGGAGATGGAAGGTTATCCATTTGCCTGTCCTCCCACCAAAGCCGAACAAACCGCCATTGCCACCGCCTTATCCGATACGGATGCACTCATCACTGGTTTAGAAAAACTCATTGCCAAAAAACGCAACATCAAACAAGGGGCAATGCAGGAATTGCTCTTTGGGAAAGAAAGACTTCCTGGATTTACAGAACCATGGGTTGAAAAATCTATACATGAATTGGCAGAAAGAAAAAAGGAATTATTTGATGATGGTGACTGGATAGAGTCAGAGTTTCTCACCAATGATGGTGTAAGGTTAATTCAAACAGGAAACATTGGAGAGGGTTCATTCATTACGAAAGAAACCAAAAAGTATATTTCATTTGATTCGTTCAAATACCTAAGGTGTAAGGAGGTGAGAGCAGGTGATATCTTAATTTGCAGATTGGCTGAACCTGCTGGGAGAGCTTGTATTGTACCGGACTTAAAGGAGCAACGAATGATAACATCTGTTGATGTTTCTATTTTTAGACCACCCGAAACATCCGCAGACCGCTTTTTTTTAATTAGTCTGTTCTCTACAAAAAATTGGTTGAATGTTGTAAGTGAGAAATGTGGGGGGTCCACCAGAACAAGAATTGCTCGTGGCGCCTTGGGTAAAATAAAAATATCACTTCCTCCGATTGATGAGCAAGTTGCTATCTCAACCATACTTAAAGAAATGGATGACGAAGTTATTTCTCTAGAAGCAAAACTGGAAAAGTTAAGAACGGTCAAACAAGGAATGATGCAAACCCTTCTTACTGGGAAAATTAGACTGCTATGATCGTTAAACCCGAACGCGATACCCAAAACCGGATAATCAAATTGTTTCAAAAACAATTGAAGTATCGTTATCTCGGCAATTGGTATGAACGGGAAAACAACAGCAACATTGAAGAAGATATTTTAATTGCTTACCTCAGGGATAAAAAGAAATACGATCCCACCCTCATCAACAAAGCCGTCTTTGATTTCAAAAAAGCCGCCAGCGATCAAAGCAATGATCTTTACCAGGTTAACAAAGCGGTTTATTCCCTGCTTCGCTACGGTGTCAAAGTAAAAGGTGAAACGGGTGATCAAAAAGAAACGGTATTTTTAATAGACTGGCATAACCCGTTAGAAAATGATTTTGCCATTGCCGAAGAAGTGACGGTAAAAGGCGAACGCACCAAACGCCCTGATCTTGTTCTCTATGTTAATGGCATTGCGTTATGTGTTATCGAGCTAAAAAAAGGAAGCATACCCGTAAGTGAAGCCATCCGCCAAAATCTCGATAACCAGGAAAACCGTTTCATCAAAAGGTTTTACGGCACCGTGCAGTTGGTGCTTGCCGGTAATGATACACAGGGCATTCAATACGGCACTACCAAAACGTCAGAAAAATTCTTTCTGAAATGGAAAGAAGAAAACCATACCTACAAGCCGGAGGAAAATCTTTTGGATACACATCTGCTTCAGCTATGCAAAAAAGAGCGCCTCATCGAAATGATTCACAACTTCATTCTCTTTGATGGAGGAATAAAAAAATTATGTCGCCCGAATCAGTTCTTTGGCGTGAAGGAATCACAAAAGTTTATCCAACGAAATGAAGGGGGAATCATCTGGCATACGCAAGGCAGTGGTAAAAGTCTCAGCATGGTCTGGCTTGCCAAATGGATAAGGGAAAATGTGCAGGACTCACGCCTGTTAATTCTCACCGACCGCACTGAACTGGATGAACAGATTGAAGGCGTATTTCTTGGCGTGGAAGAAAAGATCTATCGCACAAAAAGCGGAAGAGACCTCATCGAAAAACTCAATGCCACACAACCCTGGCTGTTGTGTTCTTTGATTCACAAGTTTGGCGGATCAGACGATGAAAGCTATGCGTTCATCAAAGAATTGAAAGTCCCGCAGGATTTTAAGCCGAAAGGAAAACTGTTTGTCTTCATCGATGAATGTCATCGCACGCAAAGCGGTGAACTGCACAAGGCGATGAAAAAGATTTTACCGGAAGCATTGTTTATCGGTTTCACGGGCACACCTCTATTAAAATCAGATAAGAAAAAAAGCATCGAAATATTCGGCCGCTACATCCACACCTACAAATTTGATGAAGCGGTGGCCGATGGCGTTGTGCTGGATTTGCTATACGAAGCGCGGGATGTAGATCAGCATGTGCTCGATCAAAAAGGTATTGACGATTGGTTTGAAGTCGTCACCAAAGGAATGAACGATCTTCCCAAAGCTGAACTGAAACAGAAATGGGGAACGATGCAGAAAGTGCTCAGCACAAAAAGCCGTCTTGAAAAAATTGTATTCGATATCATCAAAGACTTCAAGACAAAACCCCGCCTGCACAATGGCAAAGGAAATGCTATGCTCGTAGCCAGGAGCATTTACGAAGCCTGCCGTTATTATGAGATCTTTCAAAACATGGGCTTCAAAAAATGCGCGATCATTACATCATTCGAACCCAACGCCGACAGCACCAAAGGTGAAACCACCGGTGATGGCGATACGGAAAAAATAGAACAATACGAGATCTACCAAAAAATGCTCAATGGCAGGGATCGCGAAACGTTTGAAAAGGAAGCGAAGAAAAAATTCAAGGAAGAACCTGCCAACATGCAGCTTCTTATTGTGGTGGATAAGCTCCTCACCGGTTTTGATGCGCCATCCTGCACGTATCTCTACATTGACAAACAGATGCAAGACCATGGATTGTTTCAAGCCATCTGCCGGGTAAACCGCACGGAGAAAGAAGACAAAGAATTTGGTTATATCGTAGATTACAAAAATCTGTTCAACAGCCTGAACAAATCCATCAACGATTATACATCTGATGCGTTCGAAAACTTTGAGAAGTCCGATATCGATGGTCTGCTCAAAGACCGTTTGAAGATAGCGAGAGAGCGATTGGAGGATGCGCTTGAAACCATGCACCAATTGTTAGAGCCCGTTCCTTCTCCAAAACAGCTCGATCAGCATATTACCTACTTCTGCGGCAATACACAGGATAGCGAAGCATTAAAAGCTACAGAAGAAAAACGACTGGCGCTTTACAAAGAAACCGTTGCTCTTATTCGAGCCTACAACAACCTGGCAAGTGAAATGACAGAGGCGGGATATTCAGAGAAAGAAGCGGCGGAGATAAAAAAGAAAGTGAATGGTTACACTGAATTAAGAGACTCCATCAAAATTGCCAGCAACGATTACATTGATCTGAAAAAGTACGAACCGGAAATGCGCCAGATGCTGGATATGTACCTGAGCGCTGATCCCAGCCGCATGCTTTCCAACTTTGATGATAAGTCTTTATTACAGCTGATCGTAGAACAAGGCATCGGCGCGGCTACGGATAAACTTCCCAAAGGAATTAAGGCAAGCACATCCGCCATGGCGGAGACCATTGAAAATAATATGCGAAAGGCTATCATACAGGAAATGCCCATCAACCCCGCTTACTATGAACGCATGAGTGTGTTGCTGGCAGAATTGGTGAGGCTTAGAAAAGAAGGCGCCCTTGCGTATGAAGAGCAACTCAAACGCTATGAAGAGCTTGCTAACAAAATTCAGCCCCAGGGAACTGCTAACGATTATCCGGGTACCATTTCTACGGAAGCCTTACGCGCCCTGTACGATAACCTGGATAAAGATGAAAAGCTTTCTATCATGATGGACGTTGATATTCTCTATACGAAAAAAGATAATTGGATCGGCAACACCATCAAAGAACGCGAGGTAAAGAACGTTGTGAAGAGGTATGTCACTGACCCGGAAAAGGTAGAAACCATTTTTGAAATCATAAAGAATCAGAAGGACTACAAGTAAATGGGAAAGATGGAGATCGGTTCATTAAAAATACAAGTGATCAAGAAGGATATAAAGAATATTCATTTGGCTGTCTATCCGCCAAAAGGGAAAATACGCTTATCCTCTCCCAGAAATGTGAATGACGAAACTATCAGGCTATACCTGATTTCCAAAATCAGTTGGATCAGGAAACAACAGAGAAAATTTGAAAAGCAAGACCGCGAACCGCGAAGAGACTATGTTCAGCGTGAGAGTCATTATTTTCTTGGCCAGCGTTATTTACTTCGTCTGGAAGAAAAGAATGCGCCGCCTTCAATTACACTACAGAATAAGTACCTCACACTACAAGTAAGACCAGGGACCTCTGTTGAACAACGTGAAAAGATCCTGAATGCCTGGTATCGTAAGCAGTTAAAACAATTGATTCCACCCTTAATTGAAAAATGGGAAAGGATCATGGGCGTTTCTGTGGATGACTGGGGCGTCAGACACATGAAAACCAAATGGGGCACCTGTAATATTGAAGCAAAGCGCATCTGGCTAAATCTTGAGCTCGCCAAGAAACCGATTCAATGTTTGGAATTTATTGTAGTACATGAAATGGTTCATTTGCTTGAAAGAAAGCACAATGAAATTTTCTTCTCGTACATGAACCGGTTTTTACCCAAATGGGAAATGTATAAGCAAGAGCTGAACAGGTTGCCGGTGGCGCAGGGATTGTGGGGGTATTAATTAATAATCATTAAAGATTTTAGAGATTCAATTTCCTACACCAACGATCTTTCTGATCGCATCTCCTGTCTCCATCATTTTTACTCTTCGAGTGATTCCATAATTCCGTCATCCTTCAGTTTGTAGGGGTCCTTCATAGTCAGAATTGGTATGTAATTTGTTGTATGATATTCATACAATAAATTGTTTTAAAATCTAACTTTTATATATTTACATAAACAAACCAAAAACAATGATAAATCAGGAAGAAATCGGAAAGCGTATCGCTGCACTGCGAAAACATCGAGGCTATTCTCAGGAGGAATTGTCCAGGATGCTGAAAATGCACCGACCTTCCCTCGCCCAGATCGAATTAGGAAAAAGAAACATTACGGCAGGGGAACTGCTTCAACTTTCAGAGAGACTTGAAGTCTCCATGGACAGCCTTTTGGCTAAAAGCTTCAAAATCACTGATGAGGATTTACCCAACCAGAAAAGTAAAAAGTCAGAGAAAAAAACACAAGAGAGGATTTCAGTACCAAAGCTCCAGGTAGACAAATTCAAGCAAGTACTTCTCTACGTGCTGGAACGCTGTGCCGGCAAGCCCAATGTAGGTGAAACGGTTCTTAATAAATTACTCTACTTCATTGAGTTTAATTATTATGAACGATATGAAGAGCATCTTGTAGGGGCTACTTTTAAAAAACTTCAATTTGGTCCTGTACCGGCAAACATGGATCAAATTCTAAATCAAATGGAAAATGAGGGACAAATAAAAATGTTCAAGGCTGAATACTATGGCCTATTGCAAAAGAGATTCTTCCCTTTGACTAAGCCTGATTTGAAAAACCTTACGGCAAGAGAGATTGAAGTAATTGACCAGGTGCTCAACCAATTTATTGATTTCACTGCCAAAGCTATAAGCGACTATTCACACAAAGACATGCCCTGGAAGGCAACGAAAGAAGGCGACGTAATTGATTATGAGTTGGCTTTTTATCGAGAGCCACCTTTTTCTGCCCGTGTTTATGATAATACTGAACCGAATGACATTTGATGAGCTGGAAGAATATGGGAAAGATTTAAAGAGACTCCTTAAAAAATATAGAACACTTGAGGATGATATCGCCATTGTCAAAAAAGTACTTACCGCAGAGCCAAAAGAGCGACCGCCATTTAGTTTTAGAATTGATGGATTGGGACTCACAACGTGTGTTATCAAGGTGAAGAAAATTGCTTGCAGAGCTATGAAGGGTAAAGGAGTGAACACAGGATTCAGACTGATCTACGCTCATTTTGAAGAAGAGGGGCGAATTGTTCTTGTGGAATTATATTATAAAGGAGACAAAGAAAATGAAGACAGAGAAAGGATTATGAAATACTTCAAATAGTAACCGGAAAAAGAATCAGGATGCTGAAAAAATCATCCCGACAGATTGGGTAAAAAAACATACGGAAATAAATAACTAATTCATTTACAAAAATAGGTCAATATGACTTGCGTCCCGACTGGAGTTGGGGACGCTTTTTTATTTATTAGATAATCTGCTTCCTGCGTTGATTAAGCCCGTGGTTTGCGTGTCGTGATCGTTCGCATTTCATAGAACATGAGCAGTCGACACGCCGGCATTTATTATTCATTGAACCCGGAGCTGAAGCTCCGGGCTACAGACAGGAAATCCCTACGGGCAATGTCATTAAGTTAAGAGGCTATAATAAGCAAAGGGCTATAGTATTAAA
>CAZFRM010000026.1:0-70111 GCA_964521255.1 uncultured Roseivirgaceae bacterium | reverse complement strand
GAATTTATCATCCGTTCCTCTTTTTTCCAAAAAAGATATGGGTATAGACAAGCTCTATCGGAGAAGGGAAGGGATGAGGCCAAATAAAAAAATAGTTTTTAGAGATGCCCTTAACTGTTAATGTTGAACACGATTAACGATTAACCTTTAACTATTAACCTCTCACCCGTACCTTTGCCTTCTTTATGAAATTCACTTTACTCAAAACAGAAGCTTCCTCAAAGGGGCGAGCCGGAATTATTGAGACCGATCATGGCAATATCCATACCCCGATCTTTATGCCTGTCGGAACAGCCGGATCGGTGAAAGCCGTTCATCAACGTGAATTGGAAAATGATATTGGCGCAGAGATCATCTTAGGCAACACCTATCATTTGTATTTGCGTCCGGGCATTGAACTACTGGAGAAAACGAAGGGTATACATGGCTTAACCGGTTGGAACAAACCCGTGCTTACGGATAGCGGTGGTTACCAGGTCTATTCACTTGGCGACAACAGAAAAATCACAGAAGAAGGAGTGTTATTCAAATCTCATATTGATGGATCAAAACATACCTTCACACCCGAAAGTGTGATGGACATTCAACGTTCCATTGGTGCGGACATCATCATGGCTTTTGATGAGTGTACGCCTTACCCTTGCGAATATGAATATGCAAAAACATCAATGGAATTGACGCACCGCTGGTTAAAGCGTTGCATAAAACAAATAGATTCAACACAACCTAAATATAATCACTCGCAGGCTTTGTTCCCCATTGTTCAGGGAAGCGTTTATAAAAATCTTCGAATTGAATCCGCAGAATTTATTGCATCACAAGGTCAACAAGGAAATGCAATTGGTGGCCTCTCCGTTGGTGAGCCTCACGAGGTAATGTATGAAATGACCGACACCATTTGCAATATCCTGCCTTCAGATAAACCTCGTTATCTTATGGGTGTTGGTACGCCGGAAAATATACTTGAATGTATTGCATTGGGAATTGATATGTTTGATTGCGTAATGCCCACAAGAAACGCTCGAAATGGAATGTTATTTACGTCGGAAGGCATTATCAATATTAGAAATGAAAAATGGAAAGATGATCTTTCACCAATAGATCCAAATGTTGGTGGTTATGCGAGCACTTTTTATTCGAAGGCTTATCTCCGGCATCTCGTGATCAGCAAGGAAATTTTGGGCGCACAAATTGCTAGCATTCATAATCTCACCTTCTATCTTTGGCTTGTAAAAGAAGCGCGCAGAAGAATACTGGATGGAACATTTTCTTTATGGAAAGAAGGAATGGTTAACAAAGTAAAGCAAAGGCTATAATGAGTATTAAATATTTTGTAACATTTTTATTGTTTGGGATAACGCTTTCCTGCACACCTAAAAAAAAACATAACAGTCAAGCGCCTCAGAAGCCAGCACCATCGTATGAAGTTCGAATGGTTATTGAACATGATCCCAATGCTTTTACACAAGGACTTGTATTTTACAACGACAAAGTAATTGAAAGTACAGGTGGTGACGATTCATGGATAGCTGTGTTTGATTTAAATACAGCAACCTATGATAAGAAAGTAACACTCGACAAAGAGTTTTTTGGAGAAGGTATTACTGTACTGAACAACAAAATTTTTCAGTTAACCTGGAAAAACAAAAAGGGGTTCATCTATGATGCGCGTTCATTTAAAAAACTGGGTGAATTCACCTACAACTACGAAGGCTGGGGAATAACACATGATAACAAAAATCTTATTGTAAGTGATGGCACCGACAAACTTCACTATCTTGATACACTGAGCCTGAAAGAAGTTTCTACAAAAACGATTCGTGACAAAAATCAAACCGTTCCTAAACTGAATGAGTTGGAGTATATTGATGGATATATTTTTGCCAATCAATGGGAAACCAATCTTATTTTAAAAATAGATCCCAATACATCGCAGGTAGTGAGTAAATTTGATTTGGGAAATCTGGAGAACGAAATAAAACGAAGAAATCCTGACGTAGATGTACTTAACGGAATAGCGTATAATGAAAAGACAGGTGATGTGTTGATCACAGGAAAATTCTGGCCCCTGTCATACCTTATCCGTTTTAATGATCCGCTCAACAACTAAATTTTGAAGCTACTCGACAAATATATTCTCAAGCGTTTTCTCAACACATTCTTTTTTGTGGTAGTGATATTGCTGGCTATTGTCGCTGTCATCGATCTTACTGAAAAGATGGATAAGTTTGCACGCGCTGAACTTACCAGTCTTCAGATATTAGGCTATTATAAAGATTACATTCCCTGGATTGGAAGTTTAATAACACCCATCACTATTTTCATTGCAACGGTGTATGTATGCGCACGCATGGCAGCACATACTGAGATCATCGCCATTCTCAGCAGTGGTGTAAGCTTTAAGAGAATGATGTTTCCCTATTTTCTCGGATCATTAATTATTGCTTCTATTAGTTTTGTTCTCAATGGATGGATCATTCCCAACTCCAATAAATCGCGTTTAGTTTTTGAGTTGCAATACTTACAAAACAAATTTTATTATGATAAAAGAAATGTTCACCTGCAGGTAGCGCCACAAACCTATCTCTATATGCAGAGCTACCAGAACGTATCAAAAACCGGTTATCATTTTACAATGGAAAAGTTTGATCACAACCGGTTAATTGAAAAGCTAACCGCCAATCGCATTGTTTGGGATTCCGTGAAACACAAATGGAAATTGCACGATTGGAAAATTAAAAAGATCGATACTTTATTTCAAATGATACCCGATCCCGAAAGTGGATTTCAAATGACCAGTTCAATTGTGAAAGAAGGAACTAAATCCGGATCAACACTTGACACCGCACTGGTAATTCACCCAAAGGAATTTGAAAGCGACTATCGAAAGTATGATGGAATGACGCTGAACGAACTGACAAGCCACATCAACACGTTAAAGACACGCGGATCCGCAGGCGTTGAAGTATATGAAGTTGAAAAACATACCCGCTTTGCTTCACCTGTTACCATTTTTATTCTTGTGTTTATGGGTGTAATTGTTTCTTCACGCAAAAGTCGTGGCGGCACAGGATTGCAAATTGCTCTGGGGTTTGTGCTCTCCTTTATATTCATAATATTTTTTATGCTCTTCCGCACCTTTGCTGAAGCCGGATCAATGCCTCCACAAATTTCCGTATGGATACCCAATATACTCTTTGCCCTTATTGCCTTGAGCATGTATAAATATTTGCCGCGTTGATGGCAACAACCGGTGATTATATAAAAATGCACTTTCTTGTTTTTCTCTGGGGCTTTACTGCTATACTGGGAAAACTAATAACCATTCCTGCTGTTGAAATGGTTTTTTTAAGAACCGTTGTTGCTACAATAGGAATGGCTTTGGTTATCTGGTTCAGGAAAGATGTCTTTAAAATTAACAAGGGTGACACCATCCTGTTAATTTTTACAGGCTTTATTGTTGCTGCTCATTGGATCACTTTTTTTGGCTCGGCGAGAATATCAAACGTTTCTGTTAGCCTTGTCGGTTTTGCTACAACTTCATTATGGACAGCAATTCTTGAACCTTTATTCAAGGGAAAAAAAATTAAAGGTTATGAAGTTGTTCTTGGCTGTCTGGTGATTGCAGGCATTGTGATCATCTTCTCTTTCGATTTTCAATATCAACTTGGCTTTCTCGTTGCCATTTTATCCGGAATATTGGCCGCTGTTTTTTCTATCATTACTTCAAAAGCTGTTAAGCGGATTAGTCCTTATTCCATAACGTTTTACGAAATGCTTGGAGCTGTTATAGGAATCACATTGTTCTTCCCATTTTATCAAGAATATTTAGCAACCGACGGTCAGTTACATTTGATACCAACTCTCCTTGATTGGTTTTACATCGCAATCCTTGCTTTGGTTTGTACAGTATATGCATTCACTGTAATGGTTGAAATTATGAAACGGGTTTCCGTATTTTTTATTCAACTCACCGTAAATCTCGAACCCATCTATGGAATTATTATGGCGTTGATCATTTTCCAGGACAAGGAAAAGATGAAAGGAAATTTTTACCTGGGAACGTTAGTGATTCTTGGCGCAGTACTTTTATACCCTTACCTCAAACGCAAGTTCGACAAGACCTTAGTCTCAAATTAATAACTCACCTTCCCAATAAATATAAGCGTCAAATTCTTTTTGAAGTGAAACCGCTTTATCAAAAATGCCAAATACACTGGAACCCGATCCACTCATACTGGCATAGAGCGCTCCAGCATGATAAAGTTTTTCTTTGATTTGCTTTATAACAGGATGTTTGGTGAAAACAGTTTTTTCAAAATCGTTGACAAGTTTATCCTTCCATTCCTTAAGTGGAAGCTCAATAATTTTTGTGAGGGACATTTCGGGCTGAGCGGGTTTTATTCCACCATATGCCTCGGCTGTTGATACATGAATATCCGGCTTTACGATAACGAGAAACTTATTATCAAGCTGAACCTGTACCGGACTTAAAATCTCTCCACGTCCCGAGCCTAACATAGGCTTTTCCTGAATAAAAAATCCACAATCACTTCCAATCGATGAAGCATAACGTTGCAGTTTATCCTGGCTAAGATTCAATTTAAAAATTTCATTCAACAATAATAAAGTATGTGCCGCATCAGCAGAACCACCACCCAGTCCTGCCCCCATAGGAATAATTTTATGCAGGTGAATTTTTACCGGGTCAAGGTCAAAATCTTTTTTTAGCAATTGATACGCTCGTACGCAAAGATTATCGTTTGACGATCCCGGAACAGGAATACCTGTACTTGTAAATTGAAATGAATCTGACTTAATAACCTCAAGGATATCATTCCACGGAACCGGATAAAAACAGGTCTCAATATCATGATAACCATCAGCCCGTTTGTTTAAAACGTTAAGGCCCAGGTTGATTTTACAAGGAGGGAAAGAAACCATTGAAAAGCAGGCAAGAGGCAGTAGGCAGTAGGCAAGGCGGTAGTGATTGGGTCTTGCCTTCTATTGACTAATGACCAATGACATTTTATTTTATAAGTCGTTCAATCAGATCTTCAGTGATACCTACGCTTGAGAAACCTCCATCGTGCATGAGGTTCTGCATGGTTACCATTCGGGTAAGATCAGAGAACATTACGGTTATGTAGTTTGCACAGTCTTCCGCTGTTGCATTGCCAAGCGGTGACATCATTTGCGCGTAATCATAAAACACATCAAACCCTGTGATACCCGCTCCAGCTGTTGTCATTGTTGGCGATTGTGAAATGGTGTTGACTCTAACTTTCTTGAGTTTTGCAAAACGATAGCCATAACTTCTAGCTATCGATTCCAACACAGCTTTTGCTTGCGCCATATCCGAATAATCCGGAAAGGTTCGTTGTGCCGCAATGTAGGACAGGGCAACAATGGATCCCCATTCATTCATTGCATCGGTCTTCTCGGCAGTTTGCAAAACCTTGTGAAAAGACACACCCGATATATCCAGGGATTTTAAAAACCAATCATAATTAAGATCACCATAAGCCTTACCCTTTCTCACATTTGGGCTCATACCTATAGAGTGAAGTACAAAGTCGAGCTTACCTCCCAGAACTTCCATTGACTTGGTGAAGAGGCCTTGAAGATCCTGCTCAGCGGTTGCGTCGGCGGGGATCACTTCGGCATTACATTGCTTGGCCAGTTCATTAATCTTGCCCATACGCATGGCAATAGGCGCATTGGTAAGCGTGAAGGCCCCTCCTTCTTCTTTAACTTTCAAGGCGGTTTTCCATGCAATTGAGTTTTCATCAAGCGCGCCAAAAATAATTCCTCGTTTTCCTTTCAGTAAGTTATAGGTCATGATCTTAATGGATGTTTGAGGCACAATAATACGAATAGTCGGGATAGCTTTAAAACCTCTGCAAACGGTGTATTGTTAAATTTTAACATAATTTATATATTTATCATACCAATCCAACCCCGACCTAACCTATGAATATTTCAGCACCAATGTTCTTTACCTACTGGGACAGCATCATGCGCCTGGGGGCATACTCAGCAGCAGCTGTATGCGTTATACTAATTGTTTATTACGAGCTACGCTCTTTGGCAATTAAAGACAGCAAGGATAAGTATGACTATATCAATCAACATGAGATCAAATACTTTTGGTTTGCAATCATCATGTTGCTGTTTGCTATAGCAATGTTTGTAAACTCGGCTGGCACAAACTTCTTAATTCAAAAATCCTACTTGTGGTTTATCGTCAGACTGTTTCTAACCGTTAGCTTCGCCATCATTTCCTATTTCATTTGCTTCGGCATGATTCGTATTTACTATCCTGGTAATGTAGAGCGAAGGCTACGGAAACTTCGTGACAAAGCAAGGTTTTCACCTGCCGGAAATGAAATGCGAAAACTCAGTGAGGAAGAAGAAGACGCACACCTTGAACCCGGACAGATTCGTGATGAAGCTATTCATTCTATTGATTATGATGTATGGATCGATGACAAGACCGGCTATACGAGAATCGAAAAGTATTACAATTACCAGCATGCCGAGTCGTGTCCTGAGTGCGGCTATTATACGATGAAAATTGATCGTGAAGAGATTGAAAAAGCGCCTACAGAAAAGGAGCGTGGAACCTTGCTGCAGCATTATGAATGTTCATACTGTAATCACAGGGAAATACATTCAGTTAAAATTGCCAAACTGGAAATGACTCCGGCTGTACAGCCTACATAAATTATCAAATCCTTAAAACCCCATTACGTTACCCATTTAACTGGGAGATGTATTGTTTTCCTTCAGATTTTGTAAAATTCTGTTGATATTTTCGTCAAATTAGGGTTTTTAATTCTGAGGCATTGACCACACTATTTTTTTTTCTGCCTTTTCTTGTACTCTATACCCTCCTGGCTATTTATGGAGAGCGGAAGGTTTCAGCTTTTATTCAAGACCGGCTCGGCCCTATGGAAGTCGGCCGCTATGGCGTTGCACAATCAATCGCTGATCTTCTAAAGCTCATTCAAAAGGAAGATATTGTTCCTGCAAAAGCAAGCTCTCTTCTCTTCAAGGTAGCTCCTATTTTAATCTTCGTATCGGTGTTCGCAGGGTTTTCAGTTCTTCCTCTTTCTTCATCATGGTCAGGATCAACAATACCTTCCGGTGTATTCTTTCTTCTTGCCATTGTATCCTTAGATGTAGTCGGTATAATTATAGCAGGATGGGCCTCTAACAATAAGTATAGCATGTTAGGCACATTCCGTTCGGCAGCACAAATCATATCGTATGAAGTGCCACTGGGCCTTTCGGTATTATGTGTATGCATGGTGGCTCAATCGTTAGATCTTCAGGAAATTTCTGTTCAGCAGGGACTGTTGTCAAATGAAGTAAATTATTTTCTGGGTCTTCCTTTTTTAGATGTAACACACATTGGCGGATTTCTGACGTGGAATATCTTCAGGATGCCTGTGTTATTTATTGTTTGGATTATTTTTTTTATTGCTTCTCTGGCAGAATGTAATCGTGCTCCTTTTGATCTCCCGGAAGCTGAGTCAGAACTTGTGGCGGGATTTCAAACTGAGTACAGCGGCTTCCGGTGGGCGGTAATTATGTTGGGTGAATATGGAATGATGCTGTTGGTGAGTATACTGGGTGCAGTATTGTTTTTTGGTAGCTGGTATTCTCCCCTACCTGATTTAGGATCATTTAAGCTGGGATCATGGACCAATGGTCAACCCGGAACAATAGCTTCCTCCTTGTGGGGAATTTTTTGGTTGTTGAGTAAGTCTCTATTTTTTGTATTGGTGCAGATGTGGATTCGCTGGACTTACCCTCGATTAAGAGTAGATCAACTGATGGGATTAAGTTGGAAATATTTAACTCCCGCAGCCCTATTGCTTGTAATCGTATGCGGACTCTGGAAACTTTTTTTATTGTGATTAACTTCAGAAAATCAACTTTTACGCTCGCCGTTTACCTTTTCTTCATCTTCCCATCAGAAGCGCAGAAAGAAAGCGACAGCCTTGAAAAAATTCTTAAAACCGAAATCTCTGATTCCGTCAGACTGAGGATTCATCTTGATCTGTCAACACAATATCAGTTTGTTGATTTTTTAAAAAGTTTCAATCACGCAAATGAAGCAGTAGCACTGGCTGAAAAAATAAGAAGTCCGTGGGCAAAAGCGCTTAGTTACAGAAGCCTGGCATACTGCTATACCCTTTCCGGAAACTACAGCATAGCCCTAAAGTATGATGACCTTGCTTTGCAGAACAGTCTTTTCGCGAAGGACAGTGTGGTGATTGCACAAGCTTTCAATTACATGGGCAATGACTATTACGATATTGGAGAGTATGATGAGGCCTATTATTATTTCACACAATCTTTTAACGTTGCCAAAAAAGCAGGAGACTCGCTTTCAATGACAATTGCCCTTCACAATGTAGGGCGTGTCTTCAAAGAACTGGAGGAATACGATAAAGCAGTAGATCATTTGTCATTATCACTAAAGATCAGTAATAAAATTAAGGACCGAATTGCATTAGCGTATTACTATGACGAGCTTGGTGATATTCAAATGCGAAGATCACGTTATGATTCAGCGCTAACTTCAATCTTAAATGCCCTTAAGCTTATCAACTGGTATAAGCTTGAAGAGTTAAAACCAAAAACGCTCACCAAACTTGCCAATGTCTATTTGCAAAAAAATGAATTCGATAAATCGCTTGCTTATTACGATACAACCTTCACGCTTTATAATCAGACAAACAATCAGTTTGGTCTTGCACAGGTAAACCTGGGTAGGGGAATCGTGTATTTGAACCAGGAGAAATACGATGAGGCCAATGAACTAATTGAGAAAAGTTTAAAAACTGCCCACAGTCTTAATGCAAACATATTGGAGATTGATTGTTATAAGCATCTCTACCTGATTGCTGAAAAACGACAGGAGTATGAAAGGGCTCTTGAACACTTCAAGCAATTTAAATCATTAGAGGATAGCCTTTTCAGCCAGAAGATGATGCAAAATATTTATCGTGATCAGATCAGGCATGAAACAGAATCGAAGGATTCACAGATCGCAGCACTCAGTGAACTTGAATCAAGACAAAAAGAAGCGTTGAAAAGAGAAGAGTTTGCCCGTAATATCCTCGCAGTAGTTTTTGCACTTAGTGTTATTTTGCTCATATCGGTCTATCGAAGCGGGCAACGAAGAAAAGAAATCAACAAACTTCTTCTCCAACACCAGGAAGATACGGAGAAACGAAGCGAGGAACTCCATCGCTTGAATCAGGTCAAAGACAAATTCTTTTCCATTATATCGCATGACTTAAGGTCGCCGATTAATGCGCTTTCAGGGATTTTGGACATCATGTCGAAAGGTGGACTTAGTCCGGAAGATTTTGCTGAACAAACCACGGAACTGAGGCATCGATTCAATCATACCCGAACGTTATTGAACAACTTGCTTGACTGGACCTTGCTTCAAATGGACAAACTCAGTCTGCAACCTGCCAGGATAGACCTGCACAAAATTGTAGATGAGAATGTTCAATTGATTACCTCTCTTCAAACCAAACAAATCACCCTTACCAATAATATCCCGGAAGATACCATTGGTTATGCGGATTCAAATACAATCAATCTTGTTATCCGAAACCTTATGACAAATGCCATCAAGTTCACAAATGATGGTGGCGAAGTAATCGTTCGTGCTGATGGAAATGATAATGACTGGGTCATTGGCGTTCATGATAACGGTATTGGTATGAAACCTGATGTTCTTCGAATTCTGTTTGATAAAACAGCGCCTTACACCACACGTGGTACAGCAAATGAAAAAGGTACCGGACTGGGCTTGATCTTATGTAAGGAGTTCATAGAAAAAAATGGCGGACGCATTTGGGTGGAGAGTGAAGAAGGAAGAGGCAGCACGTTTTGGTTCACGATTCCTAAAGGGTAGACATAAGGTTGTTAATCTTGTTGCTCTTTCAAATTGTCTTACACAAACTTCTCATTCATTTTTGTTGAAGTCACTAATTTTTTTGAGCTCTAAAACCTTAAATTTAAGTCGATTTTTTAGACTATATTTCAACCCAGACAACAACTAGTTTATTAATGGAAGTAAGAGCAAACCTCTATTTGGGTGACAGTAAAGAAGTTATAAAAAATATTCCTGACAACTCAGTTGACTTGATATTCACATCACCACCATACGCGGATCAAAGAAAAAATACATATGGAGGAATAACCCATGACAAGTACGTTGATTGGTTTCTGCCCCTTTCAAAAGAATTGCTTAGGGTTTTAAAGCCTACAGGAACTTTTGTTCTGAACATAAAAGAGAAAGTAACAGAAGGTGAAAGAAGCACTTATGTTATGGAATTAATTTTGGCAATGCGACAGCAGGGATGGCTGTGGACTGAAGAATTTATTTGGCATAAGAAAAACTGTTACCCTGGTAAGTGGCCCAATAGATTCAGAGACGCGTGGGAAAGACTTCTTCAATTTAATAAAGACAAAAAATTCACAATGTATCAAGACGAAGTAATGGTTCCGATGGGTGATTGGGCGAAGGCAAGGTTGAGGAAACTTAGCGATACAGATAGAAGGAGAGATAATTCAAAAGTTGGGAGTGGTTTTGGTAAAAATATTTCCAATTGGATAAATAGAGATAAAGCTTATCCAACAAATGTTTTGCACTTGGCCACAGAATGCAGTAACAAAAAGCATAGTGCTGCATTTCCTGAAGAACTACCAGAATGGTTTATTAAATTGTTCACAAAGCAGGGCGATGTTGTTCTTGACCCTTTTATGGGATCTGGCACAACAAATATTGTTGCTCAAAGAATGAAACGCAATTCGATCGGTATAGAAATTATGGAGGAGTACTATGACATGGTTTGTGAGCAAATTGAGCCCGTAAAACTCGTTCTATTCGACCCTAAACAAAAATATGGAAAAGCTAAAGTTAGCAGACGTATCGCAGTACGTTGAAAAGAATATTGAAACTTTCCATCAAAAAAGAATTGACGGACTCAACGACCTTAAATTAAATACTGTACTTAAAAAGAAGAATCCCTATCTATTTAAGGCAAAACATCTTTTGACGGCTGAACAAATTGTTAAAGAATTAACAGACGCATTTATTTCCTCAAAAGAAGAAACCATTTTTGGGGACTGGTTAGAAGGGTTAGCGATTTTCATTAACGAGAAAGTTTACAAGGGAAGAAAATCAGCAGTCCAAGGAATAGATCTGGAATTTAACATCAAGGATATTAGATACATTGTCGCGATAAAGTCCGGTCCCAATTGGGGTAATAGTAGTCAGATTGCTAAAATGAGAAGCGATTTTAAGACAGCATCAAAGACTCTGAGAACAAGTAATTCAAACCTTCAATTAATTGCCATTAATGGTTGTTGCTATGGACGCGATAACAATCCTGATAAAGGAGACTACTTTAAATACTGTGGACAGCGTTTTTGGGAGTTTATCTCAGGAGATCCAAACTTATACACTGAAATAGTTGAGCCATTAGGACATATGGCAAAAGAGAAGAATGCTGAATTTTTAATGTCCTATGCAAAAATGCTTAACAAATTCACCAATGAATTTTTTACTAACTTCTGTAAAGAATCCGGAGACATTGATTGGGACAAATTGGTAAGATTCAATTCAGGTAAGGATTGAAAACGTCAGGCACAATAGGTTATTCCCCTCAAAAAACTTCATTCTTTTTTAATATCCCTTATTTTTGTTCCTGACGGATGAAAGCGAAATTACCATCATATTGGAATAAAATAGGTGTGACAATTGAATCACTATTAGCTGGTCTAAGGATAACGCTGAGTCATTTGACCAGTGCTACAAAATCACAAGAGCATCGATCAATAGCTGATCCGAATTACTTCAACGATCGTCATGGGATTGCCACCATCCAATATCCACACGAGGTTCTTCCTGTGCCTGATACCGGAAGGTACAGACTCCATAATGAGATTGACGATTGCATCGTTTGCGATAAATGTGTTAAGGTCTGCCCCGTAAATTGCATTACCATTGATCCCATAAAAGCGACGGAAGAAATCGGAAAAACATCGGATGGAACTCCGAAGCGGATTTACGCCGCTACGTTTGATATTGACATGGGCAAGTGTTGTTTCTGCGGATTGTGTACAACCGTTTGCCCTACAGAATGTCTTACCATGACTAAAGTTTACGATTTCAGCGTGTTCGACATTCGTGATCATAATTATTCGTTTGCAGAAATGACGCCAGAAGAGATCGTTGAAAAGAAAAGAATTCTTGAGGAATCACAAAAAGCAAAATTGCAAAACACTGCGCCCCCGGAGAAGAGTGAAGAAAAAAAAGAAAGTGCACCCGGTGAAGCTCCTAAGCC
Organism: uncultured Roseivirgaceae bacterium; assembly: GCA_964521255.1. Classification (GTDB taxonomy): domain Bacteria; phylum Bacteroidota; class Bacteroidia; order Cytophagales; family Cyclobacteriaceae; genus ZC4RG29. Next base: position 57,728 of record CAZFRM010000026.1, on the reverse strand, counting down.
TCGTCCTGTTTTTAAACCCAAGATCAAACCGCCTCAACCTCCGTCTCAATCATGAAGATCTTGTTTTACCTGTTCATTGTCCTGGCTGCCCTTTCATCCGTCGGTATTCTGTTCATACGAAATGTATTTCATGGCGCAATTCTTTTGTTAGTTTGTCTCCTTGCCATTGCAGGCTTGTACATTTTAATGTTTGCTGAATTTGTCGCTGTCACTCAAATTTTGATTTATGCAGGTGGCATTCTGGTGGTAATTATTTTTGGTATAATGCTCACAACAAAATTCTCGGGCAAGCCTTTAGTCGTCACCAACAACAAATGGTTGGCTGGGTTAATGGTAGGTGGTCCCGTCTTTTACCTCCTGGCAAATTTTTACAATCAGCAAAATTTTATAGAACCGAAAGCTGACAGTTCAATAATTCTCAAATGGAATAGCATCAATATAATTGGCATCAACTTCATGACAGATTATTTACTCCCATTTGAAATTGCCGGTATATTACTTTTGATCGCTCTTATAGGAGCTGCCGTTACTGCATCATTCACGAAAAACGAATCCCCAAATTGATGACACAGCATCTGTTACTTTTGGGCGCTTTTTTATTTTCAACAGGCATCATGATTGTTATCGTCAAGCGAAATGCAATTATGGTATTGCTTGGAATCGAGCTGATGCTTAATGCTTCCAATCTGAATTTGATAGCATTTAATTCACTTTCGCCAAACCGCCTTGACGGTCAACTTTTTGCATTATTTGTTATCATTGTAGCCGTGTGTGAAGCGGCTGTTGGACTTGCTATAGTTTTACGTACCTATCAATACTATCAAACCTCCATACCTGACGACATTAATATCCTTAAAGATTAATTTTGAATTCTTCTGATCATCATACTTTAATAATCATTTGCACATTGGTGGCGCTGTTGTCACCCCTGATCTCAGCACTCGTTGCGTGGATTGTTTCCCCGCGGTATAGCTGGGTGTTATCGCTTACATCCATCTCTTTGTTATTTGCCAGCACCATAGCATCATTCATTCTGCTTTATAATGCATGGTCAGTGGAGTCTTATCATTTCAGTTTCCGATGGTTTGAAATAAGTAACTACAACGTTTCCATTGGCATATTGGTGAATCGCCTTTCCATCCTCATGGTTGTTGTGGTCTCTGCAATCTCTTTCCTGGTTCATGTTTATTCCTCCGGCTACATGGCTGGTGACATTTCAATACGTCGTTATTTTGCCATGCTGGGATTTTTTACCTTCTCCATGTTAGGCGTTGTACTTGCTGACAACTTGTTATTAATTTTTGTCTTCTGGGAGCTTGTTGGCTTTTCATCATACTTACTCATCGGCCATTGGATGGAGTTGCCTGAAGCAGGCCGCGCAGCAAAGAAAGCTTTTATAATGAATCGTGTTGCAGACCTGGGGTTCATTGTTGGCCTTATGATTGTCTATAGTCAAACGTCAACCCTTCAGCTCGATTTTCCTGAGTCACCAGGTACATTTAATTGGCGAACAGCCGCTTCGTTATGTTTTTTCTTTGGCATTATGGGCAAGTCTGCACAGTTTCCCTTAATAACGTGGCTTCCGGATGCTATGGTTGGTCCCACACCCGTGTCAGCGCTTATTCACGCGGCAACTATGGTAGCAGCAGGAGTTTTTCTTTTAGCAAGAATATTTCCTCTCTTCACACCTGATTCATTGACGGTTGTTGCTTTGATTGGTACAGCTACATCATTGCTCGGTGCCGGGGCAGCGCTGGTACAACATGATATAAAAAAGATACTGGCATATTCAACTGTCTCTCAATTGGGATTAATGATCATAGGAATGGGAGTAGGTGCAAAAGACAGCGCCATTCTTCACTTGTTTACGCATGCCTTTTTTAAAGCGGGACTATTTCTCGCAGCAGGTTCTGTGATTCATGCTTTGCACCAGGCTCAGGGAACCGCTAATCATTTTGATGTACAAGATATTCGTAATCTTGGCGGATTAAGAAAATCTCTTCCTGTTACCTTTCTCATTTTCTTGTTGTGCGGGGCGTCACTTTCAGGTATCCCCTTCTTTTCAGGTTTTCAATCCAAAGACTCAATTATAAGTGCGGGCATTGAATGGACAGGAAATTCATTTTCATGGAAGTGGATGATTGTTTGCATGCTGTTCATCATCTCCTTCCTTACCATCTGTTACACCTTCAGGTTAATCTGGTTTGTGTTTATTCATCCGTCAAAATTTCTCAGTGAAAAAAAACTTACCATTCACGAAGCGCCGGTTGTCATGCGTATGCCTATGATCGTCCTGGCGCTTTGCTCATTGTGGTGGATTGTTTCTATAAATCCATTCAGCTTTTCGGGATGGTGGATGAATGTAACTGAGTCTCACGGCATCACAATACTTTCAGCCTTGTGGGTAATCCTTGGTGCGACGGCTGCCTATTTCTACTTTAGAAGCAGAACCGCTGATATTCCTGAAAAGAATTTTTCCAATGCACTTCAACATTCGCTCTACCTTGATAAGATCTATTACTACTTCATCACCCAGCCTATAGCAAAACTTGCATTCTTCACAACGATGGCTGATCAGCGACTGATTGATAAGTTTATTCATGGTACCGCATATGCACAAGTAACGCTGGCGCATATTTCAAGTTGGTTCGATAGAAATATTGTTGATGGATCGGTTGAAGGAATCGCCTGGCTTTCGCGAGGCATCGGAAGGCTGGCAAGATCAACGCAGGGAGGAATGATTCAATATTATATTTTTTGGGGCGGATTAGGGTTAGTTGGTCTATTGTTGTATCTGATTCTGTAAGTAATGAGAGATTTCCCTAAAGCTTTTATGATAACTTTTCTTTTACCATTATTTTAGCCCCATAGTAGTAAACTGTAAATGTCAAACCATCTCCTCACCTACCTGATCTTTATACCTATTCTGGCAGCAGGTGTTGCCCTTATCATTCCGCAAGAACAAAAGAAGTGGTTACGCTCACTTGCCTTGCTGGTTTCTTTTATACAGGTCATCATTCTTTTACTTATCATAAAGCAATACAATGCAGAATCAGAAACGTGGAGGGTAATGGAGCAAATGCCCTGGTTCACATTAGATCTTGGGTCAGGAGTAAAATTACAGGCAGAATACTTTCTGGCATTGGACGGGTTGAACTTTCCTTTGATCGCACTTGCTGTTATTGTGATGCTGATAGCCTCCATTTCATCGTGGACGATTGAGAAAAATGTGAAAGGATATTTTATCCTTCTTCTTGTGCTTAACGGAGCAATAATGGGGAGCTTCACAGCGCTGGACTTGTTGCTCTTCTATTTGTTTTTTGAATTCATGCTTTTGCCGATGTTTTTTCTTATCGGCATTTGGGGCGGCCCGAGAAGAGAATATGCCTCTATCAAATTCTTTCTTTACACTTTATGTGGTTCAATCCTGATCCTTATTGTCTTTATTGGACTATACATTTCTGCAAAAGCTCCGGGTGTGGGAGTAGTTCACACTTTTAATATCACTCATCTTGATGATGCCTCCAATTATTTGATCGGTTCTGTTTTAAATCCAAATTCTTCTTCAATGTTGGGAGGGCTACCGGTAAGAACGTGGGCATTTCTTCTGCTGTTCATCGGCTTCGGAATAAAACTACCAATGGTTCCCTTTCATACCTGGTTGCCCGATGCGCACGTGGAAGCGCCCACTGCAATTTCCGTTGTTCTTGCGGCATTGTTGTTGAAAATCGGTGGCTATGGAATTTTACGTATAGCCTACCCTGTATTTCCTGAAGCAGCGATAAGCCTAAGCTGGCTTGTCGGACTGATGGGTGTGATATCTATTATCTATGGTGCGCTTAATGCTATGGCCAGCAAAGATCTTAAACGACTTATTGCCTATTCTTCAATTTCCCATATGGGATTTGTTCTTTTGGGAACGGCAGCCATCAATGCAGAAGGCGTTGCCGGAGCGGTTTATCAAATGTTCAGTCATGGCATTATCACAAGTATGTTGTTCCTCATCGCAGGTGTTTTGTATGATAGAACAAATGACCGCATGATTGAAAATTATTCCGGGCTTGTCAAAGTGATGCCCTCCTTCTTTGTCATTGTGTTAATAGCTTTCTTTGCTTCTTTCGGACTTCCGGGTTTTTCAGGTTTCATTGCTGAGATATTGGTGTTCCTTGGTTCATTTAAAACTGATTTACTTAGCATCGTTCTTCCTATAATAGCAACATTAGGTTTGGCGTTGAGTGCAGCCTATTATTTATGGACCATTCAGCGAATGTTCTTTGGCCCTTACAATTTAAAAGGCGCAATTGAACATCATCATCTCACTGACCTTGATAGGCGTGAATACAGCATGTTGGTGCCCCTGGCTCTTGCTGCCCTGATTTTTGGTGTCGCTCCCCAGCTTTTACTTGACTACATCAATCCGTTTGCGCGTGAGTTTGTAAACATCATTCTCAACAATCGCTAAGCATGACGCAGATTGAGACGGCACTTCCCGAAAAGTTGCAATGGATTCGTGAGAGCCTGTCGTTGTTTATTCCTGAGCTTGCGTTAGCTATTGGAATTATCGTTGTGCTCCTGGCAGGTCTTATCAGCAAAATTTATAAAAAAGAATCCACTACTCTTTTTTACATTCTCGCGCTGCTGTTTCTTTTCCTCTCATTCATTTTCTCTCTTGTAAACTTCGACCTGTATAAAAATCCCGCTAATCTTTTTAATGGGATGATACGCAGTGATGACTTCTCCTGGTATTTAAAAATACTTTTTGATGTAGGAGGGCTCTTTACTATTATAATGTCCTTACAGAAAAACGTAATTCCAAAATTTCATTCGGAATTTATATGTCTGTTGCTCGCTGCTATTTTAGGATCGCACTTATTAGTGATGAGCACAAACCTTGCAATGATATTTCTTTCACTTGAACTAATCTCAATCAGTTCTTATGTACTTGCCGGTTTTACGTTTAAAAAAGAGGGTGCAGAAGGAAGCCTGAAGTATTTTTTGTTTGGCTCGGTTGCTTCAGCTATCATGTTGTATGGATTTTCCATTTTATATGGATTAACAGGCACACTTGATTTTTCATCGGAACAATTTCTTCGGGAAATTCAACAGCATCAAACTTACTTATTGCTCACTGCAGGAATATTCGCGCTTGCCGGATTTCTTTTCAAGATAGCAGCAACGCCTATGCATCCCTGGGCACCGGATGTTTATGAGGCAGCACCCATGCCTGTTGTGGCGTTCTTCTCTGTTGTGCCGAAACTCGCGGGGTTGGGAATACTCACCAAATTCGTTTTAGCGCTATCCGTTTTTGGTCAATCCTCATTTAGCTGGCAATTTATTTTAGCACTCATTGCCATCATAACCATCAGTCTTGGAAATTTTGGTGCGCTCAAACAAAAAAGTCCGAAGCGGATGATGGCTTATTCTTCTATAGCGCAATCAGGTTTTTTATTAGTGGGACTTGCCGCTTTTCAAAAGCAAGGCATGCACATGATGTTGTTCTATGCCGCTGTTTACCTTATTGCGAACTTCGTAGTGTTCGCTTATTTGCAGTTCTTTGAAACACAGAATATAAACACTATTCAAGGATTTGCCGGCACAGGTAAAAAATGGCCCATGCCGCACGTTTTATTATTTGCAGGTTTTATTTCGCTTACTGGTCTCCCACCGGTGGCCGGGTTTATGGCAAAACTTTTTATTTTCAGTGCATTGTGGAAATCCTACCAGTACTCAGGAAAATCCTTTCTGCTTTGGTTATTGGTGATAGGGCTTCTAAATACCGTTGTTTCCTTGTTTTACTATCTCCGCATTCCTGCTTTGGCATTTCTAAAACCAGGTTCAGCCGAAGCTTCAAATTATCTTACATGGCAAAATCTTTTTGGCCTTATTCTGGTTTTAGCATTGTTGTTTTTGTTCTTCCAGCCTAATCTATTGATGGGTTTGATTAATAAAATTAACTTTGTGCTTTAGAACCACATGACGGATCAAATACTTCACGAGTGCGGTATAGCACTCATTCGATTGCGCAAGCCGCTTTCGTATTATTTGGATAAGTATGGACCTACTTATGCCATGAATAAGATGTACATCCTGATGGAAAAGCAACATAACCGCGGCCAGGATGGTGCAGGAGTAGCCAACATTAAGATAGATGTTGAACCCGGATTCAGATACATCAGCCGTTACAGGTCAATTAAACCTCAGCCTGTCGCCCACCTCTTCAAGAAAATCAGTAAAAAATATCAGAAAGCATTTAAAGAGAATACGCAACGTTCGCGTGATGAAAAGTGGCTGAAAGAGCATATCGCATTCTCTGGCGAATTGTGGCTTGGACATTTACGCTATGGTACACACGGAATGAACAGCATTGAAAATGTTCATCCCTTCTTACGGCAGAACAACTGGAGAAGTCGTAACCTGGTAATGGCGGGGAACTTTAACATGACTAACGTAGATGAGTTATTTGATATACTTGTCAATCTTGGTCAGCACCCGAAAGAGAAAGTAGATACGATAACGGTGATGGAAAAAATCGGTCACTTTCTCGATGAAGAAGTACAGGTGATCTTTGAAAAATATAAAGACAAGTTCACCAACCAGGAAATATCAGAGTTCATTGAAAATGAAGTTAACCTTCAACGCGTACTGAAACGTGCCTGTAAAGATTTTGATGGCGGATATACAATGGCAGGCTTGACCGGATCGGGTTCTGCATTTGTTGTGCGTGATCCAAATGGTATTCGACCGGCATACTATTATGCTGATGATGAAGTAGTGGTAGTAGCTTCAGAAAAACCTGCAATCAAGGCAGCGTTTAATGTAGACTACAATGATATTGAAGAAATAACACCGGGCCACGGACTGATCATTTCGAAAAGTGGTGACTATGAGCAACACCAGATCAGGAAGCCCGGTGAAAAAAAATCATGCAGCTTTGAACGGATCTATTTCTCTCGTGGAAATGATCCTGACATTTATAGAGAAAGAAAATACCTGGGAAAATTACTTGTACCTCAGGTTTTACGCTCCATAAATTTCGATATTAAGAACACCGTCTTCTCCTACATTCCCAATACGGCCGAAACTGCTTTCTATGGATTGATGAAGGGAATTGACGACTACCTTATCAACAAACAGAAAGAAGTTCTCATTGAGGGCAAGCCGTCAGTTGATTCTGTAGAAGACATTTTATCGTTCAGACCTCGCCTGGAAAAGATTGTATCGAAAGACGTTAAGATGCGAACTTTCATCACAGACGATCAGCATCGTAATGAATTGGTGTCACATGTCTATGACACTACCTATGAAGTGATACGAAAGGGAATCGATACGCTTGTTGTTATTGATGATTCAATTGTTAGAGGAACAACATTAGAGAAAAGTATTTTGAAAATGTTGGATCGTATCGGACCCAAGAAAATTGTGATTGTCTCTTCTGCTCCTCAAATACGTTTCCCTGATTGTTACGGTATTGACATGAGCCGCATGAGTGACTTCGTTGCCTTCCGCGCTATGATCGCATTGTTGAAAGACAAAGGAATGGATTATCTCCTGGGTGAAGTTTATGAACAATGTTTACGGTCAAAAGATGATCATCCTGAAAACTATGTAAAGCGCCTGTACAATCAATTTACAGATGATGAAATCTCAGCCAAGATCGCCGAGATTGTTCGCCCGCCTGAAATGAAAGCTGAGCTGCAGGTAGTTTTCCAAACAGTGGAGAATTTACACAAGGCTTGTCCTTACCATCTTGGCGACTGGTATTTCACAGGCAACTATCCTACTCCTGGTGGAATGAAAGTAGCAAACCGTTCATACGCCAATTATATGGAAGGAAAATTGGTAAGAGCTTATTAAGGTACGAAGGAAAATCATTTCAGTAGAGACGCGATGCATCGCGTCTCTACAAACGATAATCTCTACAAACGACAGATTCGTACCTCATACCTCTGCCCTCGTACCTTCCCATCACATTTTCACAACCCAACCGAATTCATCAGGTTTTGTACCGCGCTTGATACCTTCTAATTCATTATAGATTTTATTTGACCAGGTGCGGTCTTCTACAGGGGGCAAATCGTAATCTTTTCCTTCGAATCCAATAGTGGCAATGTTGGCAATGGTTGCTGCAGTCCCTACGCCGAACGCTTCTTTCATCGCTCCGCTTTGTAAAGCTTCTACAACTTCCTTAACCGATATTTTCCTCTCCTCCACTTTCCAACCCCAGCTTTTTACAAGTTTTAAAACGCTGTCGCGTGTGATACCAGGAAGTATGGAATCCGTTAGCGATGGCGTGATTAATGTGTCGCCAATCACAAACATCACATTCATGGTACCCGACTCTTCAATGTATTCATGCTTCTTTCCATCTGTCCAGATCAATTGATGATAGCCCTGGTCTTGTGCAATCTTGGAAGGATAAATGGAGCCGCTGTAGTTGCCACCCGTCTTTGCATAACCCGTTCCACCTTCTACGGCACGGGTGTAATGTGTTTCGATTTTCACTTTTACCGGTGCCGCATAGTAAGGGCCCACGGGTGACAAAATCACCATGTATGTAAAATCTATTGAGGGACGTATACCTATAAATTCATCAGCGGAAAATAAAAAAGGACGAATGTATAATGACGACCCCTCTGTTTTGGGAATCCATGCGCGATCCAGGTCAATCAAAGTTTTCAGGCTCTCCATGTATAACTCTTCAGGAACATGAGCAAGGCACATTCGCTCTGCTGATTGATTCAATCTTTTCAAATTATCAAGTGGCCTGAAAACCAAAGCTTCTCTACCTTCGGGTGACCGCTGCGCTTTCAGTCCTTCGAAGATGGTATGCGAATAATGCAAAGTGGGGTTTGCCGGGCTCACTAAAATTTTTCCGTAAGGAACAATCCTGGCGTTCTTCCACGCGCCATCGCGGAAGTCGGCCATGAACATATGATCGGTGTAATTTTTACCGAAAGGAATGTTATCAAAATCAAACTCATCTGCCCGTGATTTTTCGACTCGCTGAATTGAAATTTTCATCGTATCCACCATAACTTCTTTTTATTGAGGACAATTTAGGCACAAAAAGCGGAAAGCAGAAAGCGCAAAGCTAAAAGCCAGAGTCCGCTTGTTTTGAGGAATTTGCAACCAAGTCCGTGACCAATTTGGCAATAAAGACCGTCTAAATTTTGACAGTCAGCTTTCTGCTTTACGCTTTAAGCTTTTAGCTTTACCCTATGAAGATTTATACAAAAACCGGCGATGAGGGCACAACCTCACTTTACGGCGGAAAAAGAATTTCCAAAGGAGCACTGCGTATCGAGGCTTATGGAACCGTTGACGAATTAAATTCATGGATTGGGCTGGTACGCGATCAGGAAGTAAACAACATGCGCAATGAGATCTTAGTCTCCATTCAGCAGAAATTATTTGTGATGGGGTCTATACTTGCTGCCGATCCTGATAAGACCAAAATTAAAATCCCTTCATTAAATGAAGATGATGTAGTTGCCCTGGAAAAAGAAATTGACGAGATGGAAAAGAACCTGGAGCCCATGCGTTATTTTATTTTGCCTGGAGGTCATCAATCTGTATCGTATTGTCACATTACCCGAACCGTGTGCCGTAGAGCAGAGCGATTGGTGATACGACTGAATGAAGAAGAAAAAATAAATCAGTTGGTTGTTAAATACCTGAATCGATTATCCGACTATCTGTTTGTCCTTGCCCGTAAAATGGGAGCAGAATTGGAAATTAAAGAAACACCCTGGATGCCGGAGAAAGCGTAAAGCTTAAAGCAAAATGTCCATCACAACTATTAACGATTAGCCATTAACTCTTAACCACAGCTTCACTCCTGGAAATGTTTTCATTCTTCATATCTTTTTCAATCAACCCATCGCGGAGGCGGATAATCCGGTGTGCGTAATGTGCAATGTCATCTTCGTGTGTCACCATGATGATGGTGTGACCTTTGTCATGCAATTGCTGAAAGAGGTTCATGATATCATATGAAGTTTTGCTGTCAAGATTACCAGTGGGTTCATCCGCTAAAAGTATGGAAGGGTTGTTAACCAGCGCGCGAGCAATGGCTACCCTTTGACGCTGACCACCCGAAAGTTCATTTGGTTTGTGATGATGACGATTGGCAAGATCAACATTTTGGAGCGCAGTCATAGCCATTTCATCGCGATCACTTTTAGAATACCCTGCGTAAATTAAGGGCAGGGCTACATTCTCAAGCGCTGTAGCGCGTGGCAGCAGGTTAAATGTTTGAAATACAAAACCAATTTCCTTATTCCTGACTTCTGCTAATTCATTCTCCGTCATTTCACTCACGAGGTGATTATTAAGTATATAACTCCCACTCGTTGGCGTATCCAGGCAACCCACAATATTCATCAACGTGGATTTCCCAGAACCCGAGGGCCCCATAAAAGCAACGTATTCCCCTTTGTCAATTGAAATAGATATGGATTGCAGGGCATGAACGGTATTGGCACCCATAATATAGGTCCGTGAAATTCCTTTTGTCTCTATTATTCTCATGCCTCATTAGTCACTTTAGTTAGCAATTGATTACAGGGATTAGTCCTAAAAAGTTGTAGCGGCTGTGAGGTTCTCAACTGTATGTTACTTTGTCCAGTCTTCAAGTGTAATTCCTTTAATTCTTTTGAAATGGTCCCCGTTATTTGTCACTATTACTAAATTATGCGAAACTGATGTCGCGCCAATTAGTAAATCAAAATCGTCAACCATTGTCCCAAGCTTTCTCAATCTCGCCTTTTCTCTAGCATACAAGTTAAGTGAATGAAAGATCGGTAATACTTTCATCCCTGAAAGAAAGTCATCAAGGGCTTTTCTATTCTTTTCCTTTTTCTCGCTATTCTCAACCCCGAACATTAACTCAGCAAGAGTTATCTCAGAGATAAAACAATTGTCTGGATTAGCTTTTTCAAATTTTCTTTTAAGGTCGTATTTTCCCTTTATGTAATAAATGCAAGTATTGGTGTCTATAAGATATTTTTTCAAAGTTCTTCAATTTGTCTGTTCAAAGACCTGCTATTCCGAATTTCCTTTATTATTTCCTCAGCAGATTGTTTTGAGTCCCAGGCACCAAAGGCTTTATAAAATGATTCTTTCTTTTCAGCAATGTCCGATTTTACGGAAAGAGTCAGCTTTGAAATCAAGTCAAGTTTATTACTTGGACTAAGGTTATCCAGTAGCCGGATATAGCCGTCAATTATAGTATTATTTATGTCTGCAGCTTTCATATTTCACCTTAAAATTCTGTCTCCAAAGTTATTTCAAAAACGGTGGTTTATCAAGTCTGTATATTCAGTCCAAATTACCTGATTTGCCACTTTCCAAATCTTCTACCCTTGCACCAATACCTTCTCTACCCTATGCCTTACCAGACGCCTTTTCACGAACGAATGTTACACACTGATGGATAACCCAATCGTCTTTCAATATCCGTGTGTGGCCAAGTCCATCGGTAATAATAAGTTGCGCCGATGGATATACTTCCTGTAAACGACGCGCATGGACAAGTGTTACCTCCTTGTCAAGCTTATCCTGAACAAGCAGTAAATTAAGCTTATCACTTAAATGGCGAATGAAATACAGCGATGTAAACTCATCGAAGGTTTTTCCGCTTTTCTTTTTTACATACTCTTTAAAGTATTCACCCATTTTCGGTGAAGCATTTACTACAGCGAGGTAGTTACCAATAATTTCATCTCCTATTGTAGGGCTGGCAATATTCACAAGTGTATTAACATGAAGTCCATTCATGATAGAATACAAACTGGCCACACCACCAAACGAGTGAGCAACTATGGCTTCAATATTTCCAATCTTATTGTGAAGGGCAAAAAGAGTATCCTTAAATTCATCAAGGCTGGTGCTTCTTCCCTGCGAACGTCCATGAGCAGGGGCATCAAATGATACTGCACGATATCCATTTCGATTAAACTCTTCAAAGAATTTTCTGAATTGAGTGCCTCTCCCTGCCCAGCCGTGTACAAATAAAATATTTGGTCCCTGTCCCCACGAGTAGCAATGAACCTCTTTATCATTTACCATTATGGTAAACTTTTCACTGCGCCGTTCCATAGCTTGCTCTGCTTCAGGAACAACAAAGTGGAAAGGAGTAAAGAAAATCTTAACAAAGATCCGACGGGCTAAACGTGGCGCAATTTTCTCTAACACCGGGAAGACCCAACGAATGAATTTTATACTTGCAGGCTCTTTACTTTTTTTCAATTGTTGAGAATTCTTTGGTAATATTTTCAATTCAATTGCTCATAAATTACTCAATTGAAATGAAAATCGTTGTGTGGCGTAAGCAAATGTGGTGATATCATAGGTCCGCTCAACAAAAACCGCCTTATTGTTTCTATCAATCAAAACAATTGTGGAGCATCGCGATCCGTAACCCGGACTTTTTATAAACATGGAAGATAATGCTCGTTCCCTCTGCAGGCCAACACCGGTATCCGGTAGTTCCTTGTCACTGGCGACTTTATCATTATACAAGATATCGAGCAGATCATCTGGGTTTACTTCTGCTTTTTGTAAAACGGCATTGAATGCTTCAATTCCATTACCCACTTTTGGCCAGGGTGTATCCAGAAGATGATTACTCAATCCATGAACACCAGGGGGTATTGGCGAAACACCATCACGATAGTTTGAATAATAGTAAAGTTCGTTAGCCGTTCCCACGATCAGGTTAAAACCATTATAGTTTCCGCCTTTTTTTGCAACATCATTAATGTATGTAATTGGGTTACTATTGCCTGTAAGAAAGTCAGATACCAGATGACCACGGGACGGAGCCTGTACTTTTAAGTTTTTTAAGTCACGATAATTAGTGACCATTGCGATCTTTCCTTGTGTTGTGATGCCCATCCAGGTTCCACCCGCTTCAAGGTCTCTACCGCCAAGAATATTTTTATTATCATCCCAAAATTGCGCCGGTGCAGTTTGCCGATTATAAAATTCATCACGGTTCGTAGCCACAACGAGTTTATAATTTGGATGATCATTAAGAGAGAAAAGTATCAGACACATAAGAACCGCTGGTGAAATTATATCAATTCTATATACCTGTGACAAATTTATTCATGTCACGAGGGCCATTTGGATTTAATATTTTGAGTCGTGAGGCCACAAAACACGAAAGCACAAAATTGCACGAAAGTTACGTGTATCAGAATTTCTTTCGTGGATTTTAGTGCTTTTGTGATTTCGTGGCAAGACAAACCCAGACTTGTGACGAAATCACAAAGAAAAATTTATCGCCAGAGGTATATAAATGATTTCAGGACATTACTAATCAAACAATTCCAACTGTGTAGGCAGCAAGGCAAAAGATTTACGATGGAGGGGAGTAACTCCATATTGCCGAATGCCATCACGATGTGCATCTGTAGGATAGCCTACATTCGTATCCCAACTGTAGCCTGGATACTCAAGCGACAGCAGGCTCATAAGATCATCGCGATAAGTTTTTGCTAAAACAGACGCGGCCGCAATAGAAAGATATTTTCCATCTCCCTTTATGATGCACTCAAATGGAATATCGGGATATGGTTTGAAGCGATTACCGTCAACGAGAAGTAATGCCGGTTTAATAGAAAGATTAGCAATAGCCAAATGCATAGCCTTGAATGATGCATTTAAAATATTGATACGATCAATCTCTTCATTATCTACTTCGGCAACAGCCCAGGCAAGCGCGTCACGTTCAATATCAACTCTCAGCTCTGCTCGTTCTTCTCTTGTGAGCTGCTTTGAGTCATTTAAAAATTCATGCTGGTAATTTTTCGGAAGAATAACCGCTGCGGCCACCACAGGACCGGCGAGACATCCACGGCCAGCTTCATCACATCCTGCTTCAATAAGATCAAAAGTAAAAGACGAGAGCAGCATTATTCTAATAGGTTATGCAAACATAAAATTTAACTTACAGTCAATCAAAAAAGATTTCAATAGTTTTGGGCTCGTTTTACAAACCGTATTATGAATAAAGAAGAAATCAAAAATCCATGGACTACGCTTTCAGGTGAAGTGAAATATGATAATCAATGGATTAATGTAACAGAATATCAGGTCATTAATCCCGGTGGGGGCAAAGGGATCTATGGCAAAGTGCACTTTAAAAATATTGCCATCGGCGTTATCCCCATTGATCATGAAAATAATACATGGCTGGTAGGTCAATTTCGTTATACACTGAATGAATATTCATGGGAAATTCCTGAAGGTGGCGCTCCCTTTGAAGAAAATATTTTGGAAGCAGCTATACGCGAGTTGAAGGAAGAGACCGGGATAACAGCAAAAAAACTGACCCTTCTAACCAAACTTCATACATCCAATTCAGTGTCCGATGAAACCGGCTATATTTTTCTTGCTGAAGAATTAGAACATGGCGAGAATGCGCTGGAAGAATCAGAGGCCGATTTAAAAGTAAAAAAACTCTCTCTGCAGGAAGCCGTTGATATGGTATTACGGGGAGAGATAACCGATAGCATGAGCATGATTGGATTACTCACGCTGGGATCGAGACTAAAATCATAGTTGCCCTGCAATACGATTTATAATCGCACTTCACATAATTTCTCATTGACAACTGCTGAACACATAAAACAAAACTGGAAACTCGCCTACCCGGTAATGCTCACCCAGTTGGGACATGTTATGATGGGTGTAATGGATAACATCATGGTAGGCCATGTAAATGCAGAATCATTGGCGGCTGCGGGCCTAGCGTTAGTTGTTTTTAATGTTCTATTCTTATTTGGCATCGGTGTTTCGTATGGCATTACTCCACTTGTAGCATCTGCTCAGGGAGAGAAAGATAATTCAAGAATCACGCAAGTATTACGTCATGGTCTTGTAATAAATCTGCTTAATGGATTGCTTCTGTTTCTTCTTGTACGTATAGGCAAAAACCTTCTCTACCAACTCGGACAAGATAAGGAAGTAGTAGCATTAGCAATTCCATACTTAAATATCATTGCGTTTTCCCTGATACCCATTCTCGTTTTTCAAAGCTTCAAACAATTCGCGGAAGGTCTTTCACAAACACGTGTGGCGATGATGGTAATTCTTTCTGCCAATGTTTTAAATCTTATTTTGAATTACATGTTCATCTATGGCCATGGAGGATTTCCGGCAATGGGTCTTGTTGGCGCAGGATGGGCGACACTTACTTCACGGACGTACATGATGATCGCCATTGCGGCGTATGTCTACTATGCACCATTCTTTAAAAATTACCGGTCAGGTTTTTCTCTGGGTAATTATTCGAAAAAACTTTTCAAGCAATTACTCGCAATAGGAATACCCAGCGGTGTGCAATTTATTTTTGAAGTAGCTGCCTTTGATTTTTCTTTGGTGATGATGGGTTGGTTTGGAACAAAAACTCAGGCTGCTCATCTCATCGCAATCAACCTTGCAACCATCAGCTACATGACAACTTCTGGAGTAGCGGCCGCAGCTACCGTTCGTGTCGGATACTTTTTAGGAAGTCGGGATCTGGTAAATCTAAAGTTGGCTGCAAAGACATTATTGCTCATGGCACTTTCGTTAATGGCTTGCTGGACTTTAATATTTATTCTGGGAAGACACATCCTACCCGTTTTATATGTAGCCGATAAGGAAGTTATTGTAATTGCTTCAACGTTATTAATTATTGCCGGCCTCTTCCAACTTGCTGATGGCACACAAGTGGTTTGCACTTCTGCATTAAGAGGATTGCAGGATGTTAAGATTCCTTCCATCTTTATTTTCGTTGCTTACTGGATCATTGGCTTGCCACTGGGATATTGGCTGGGCTTCAAAGAAGGTTTTGGAGGAATTGGAGTTTGGCTGGGACTTTTAATTGGTCTAACGCTTACGGCATTAGCGATGTATATTCGTTTTCAAAAGCTATCGCAATCACTTCCGCTCGCTTCAAAAAATAACTAATCCAAATTTTTCATCCATGCTTCTCTTAGCGCCAGCTCTTCAGGTGTTGGATTTTCCCTTACTTTAAATACATGCTTGTCTACTCCTGGTTTTTCACCAACGCTTAATTCCAAAACAAAAAATTCATCGCCACGAAATACTTTATACGTAACGCTATCGCCGGGTTGTACACTTTGAATGACAGGGATAAGGCGTTCAAAATTTTCAGACGTAGCAGGAATACCATTTACTTCTTCAAGAATATCGTTGATCTTTAATCCCTCCCGTTCACTGCTTTCACGTACTTCTGAAATAAAAAATTTATTTCCATCATAAGAAAGTGTATGCCCCCTCTCAGCCAGGGTTTCTCCTGTACTAACTTCAGGTATATAGTCAACACCGAGTTTATTAAAATACGCTGCAATAGGAAGAGGCTCTGCATTTATGATGTATTTATCTATGATACCCTGCATATCAGGGTGCGTTATGGAAACAAATTCATTAAAAAAATTTTCTTCAGAAAAAGGTTTATGTGGTCCATACTTCTTTGCGAGATCCAACATCACTTCCCTCAAACCTCTTTTGCCTCCCGTTTTGTCAAGCAGGAAAATATCCATAATCAATGAAACAAGTGCTCCACGATAGTAAATGTTGCCATATTGTTCAAATCCTTCCGGCGTAAAAGATGTAAGCGCCAATTTCTTAAGGCTATAGTCTTTGTCAAAATTATCGTCGGTAAGAAGTTTGTCTTTAACCTCGGCAAGCATATCGTCAAAGGTTATCAGTCCGGTACGAAGTTGAATCATGTCGCTTGCCCACTCGGTAACACCTTCATACAACCATAAGTGTTGTGAAGGTGTAGGTGTAACAAAATTGAATTCCGCTGTCACTTCACTATGTATATGCAATGGCGTAATGATATGAAATATCTCATGCGCAGCGATGCTGTTCAGATATTTACCCATCTGGAGCGTCAATGGCGCTTCTTTAAATACATATTCGGAACTGTAGGAATGTTCCCATGCTCCAGCCGTATGATCTTCAAAATGAAACAGCAAAACATAGCGATCGATCGGGAAACCTTTAACAAATTTATTGGCAGCCAGAAATACATCTTTCATGTTATCCATTAATTCCGATGACTTCACCATACCTGTTTTTGAATAGGTAAAAATTTCTATCTTCTTACCCGCTACATCCAACGATGCTTGCGATAAATTTCCTAAAAGTATTGGTGAATCTACCGTGAAATCAAAGTCTGGTGAGGCGAGTCGTTTCTCTTTGTTAAACGAAAGAGGTGTTCCTACCGTCCAATCTGAAGGATAGACTAAACCAATTTCCATATCGGCATCCTGAAGGCCATGGAAGTAGCCCAACATGCAATGCGTATTAATCAATGCGTGATCTTTTTCTAAACTTGAACCAGACATTTGATAAATGGGGTTCTCAGGAACAGGTGTATCAAACGTCTCCGCTACACTATACCTGATCGTTTTTACTTTCTTAGGATTACTAATTTCAAATTGATTAACCTGAATTTTATTTACGGCCACTTCTCTGCCCTTTTTATCAAAAGCCTTAAAGTGGCTAACGAACCGGCCAATGTCCATGACCTGGTAAGCGCCCGGCGCTGTAGATGCAAATTGAAAAATCTTATTTGCATTACTCAGTTTGGAAACTTTAAGTTCAATCAGAAAAGTATCCGTTGACGGGCCCGTCATGTCGATGGTGAATATCATGGGACTACTTTTCTGGGCAGAGGCCAGGGAGAATATCCATAAACCGGCCGCTAAGGAGAGGAGTTTTCTTCTCAAGTTCATAACAGGTTAATACGTTTACACACCTCAATATATAATAACTGTACTTTATTCTTTGCGCAAGGACTAAAACTATTCTCTATTGAAGCGCAGACAATGTAAATTTGTTTTTATTCGAAATAAATAACCCAAATTTAGGGATAAAAGATTTACCTTATTTTCTGCGTATAACTCCATTAACAATGCCATTATTACCACGATCCGTCAGCTATTCCATAACTACTATTACTGAGCTTATGATTCCATCCTACGCAAACTTTGGCGGGAAAATTCATGGTGGTATTCTTTTATCACTTATGGATAAGGTGGCCTATGCATGTGCCAGTAAACATGCCGGTGCGTATTGTGTAACGGTAAGCGCAGACCAGGTTGAATTTCTTGAACCTGTTGAAGTAGGCGAACTTGTTTCTCTCCATGCCTCCGTAAATTATGTAGGCAGAAGTTCAATGATTATAGGTATACGCGTTGAAGCACAAAATGTAAAGACTGGCATTGTGAAACACACTAATTCTTCTTACTTCACCATGGTAGCGAAAGATGATGACGACAAACCTTGCGTTGTCCCTGAACTTATTCTCGAGACACACGATGATGTACGACGCTTTATTGAAGCATTAAGTTTGCGCAAGATCAAGCAGACTTTAAAAGAAAAGATGGATGATGCACGATCTCATATTGAAGTAAATAAAGCTTCTGAGCTACTGAAGAATGAACGGTGCATTATAAAGTACTTAAGTTAGCTCACATCCCTAAGATGCCTGTAGCCATTAAGGTGTCTTAGGCATTATTGTTGCTTTGTGTTATTTGTATTATTTAACAAATAAACTTCACAACCATATGATCAAAAAATTTACAATCGGCTCATTGCTGATGAGCTTCTGCTATTGCTTTGCCTACGCTCAAGAAGATACAGTAAGCATGTATCGTCATGATCTCGGCTTTAATACCACTTTTATTCTGCAGGGAATTTTCAATTCAAGTGAAACGCCTTTTTCGTTAATGTATAAAACTTACAAGAAGGAAGGCAAAGCAACCCGTTACGGCCTGGAAGTATCGTTTAATCTTGATGATAACAAGCCGGAAAACAACAGCAGTTATTATACAAATACATCATCCGGCAGCTTTGACTTTGTTTTTGGTAAAGAAAATCAAAACCACATCACTAACACCCGGTGGGTTTGGTTTTATGGAGGAGACTTGATTGCCTTCTACCGGTTCAGCACATTTGACTCCTATCAGAACAATGAATTGTATGACGAAAATGAATTTAAAAGTTATGGGATTGGAATTCGTCCATTTTTAGGCATACGCTACAACATTAATGAAAGGCTTTATATTTCTGCTGAAGCTTCTTTACGGTTAAATTATGCGCGTCGTGAAAACTTTGTAAAAAACGTAAACCAGGCTGAAGCATATCGTGATACGAAGGGAGATAATGTATCATTTTCTCTTCAACCTGCCTCAGGAATATTTCTCTTCTATCGGTTTTAAATTAAAATCCGTTATGAGTTATAGTTAAGGTATCTCAAAAAAATATTTCTTTACATTGTTGTCCGACTAAGATGTAGCATTCGTTTCTATCCCTTGATTTTCTTGATGTTTCTTTATCTGGCCCTGCCTTTGCCGGCAGGCAGGCTCACTCCTACCTCTCTCCGAAGGAGAGAGACTATGGAATCAAGAAAATCAAGGGATTACGTAGATGTTCGTTTTTTAGTCGGACATTAGTGATTTCTATATTTGGCCCAGCTTTTTAGAGATGCCCTTAACTGATAACCAATAACTTTCTCCATGCCAACCCTAAGCAGTATTCATCACATTGCCATAATCTGTTCAGATTACGCACGGTCGAAAAAATTCTATACTGACGTGCTTGGCCTTACCGTTATTCGGGAAATCTATAGAGAAGAACGGAAATCTTACAAACTTGATCTTGCGCTTCAGGGAGAGTATGTAATTGAATTGTTTTCATTTCCTTCTCCGCCAAAACGGTTATCAAGACCGGAAGGAACAGGGCTAAGACATCTGGCGTTCGAAGTCGATAATTTAGAAGAGACAATTGATGCCCTGCAGAAAAAAAATGTAATCGTTGAACCTATACGACAAGATGAAACAACAGGAAAGTGTTTTACTTTTTTTGCCGATCCTGATGATTTGCCTATTGAACTTTATGAACGATGATTGAAATCTAATACCTCACCGTAACCGTGCCCTTATACTCTTTATCTGAAAAATGAACCGTGTAATAGTACACACCATTAGGCTCACCGGGAGCATACCAACGAAAATCGCGGTTATTGCTTTCAAACACTACACCACCCCAACGGTTGTAGATTTTAACTTTTTCAAAGTGCCTCAAACAATTGTCTTTCGGTAAAGAAACAATGGCATCCGGTTCGGCATTGTAACAACCTACAGTAGGGTCACCGGGATCTATTCCTTCGAGAGCAAAGTAGTCATTGCAATTGTCGCCGTTAGGAGAAATAAAATTTGATGGATTAAATGAAGCGGGTTCAGATTCGATATCACGGATATTGATGTAAACCTCTATGGTATCACCCATTACATTAAAACACCGGCTGTCATATACTCTAAATGTAAACTCGTACTGATTATCATAAACGCCGTTCTGAAAAATAGAGCATTCGGGATTCCAGCTAAAGGTAGTTTCCACATTTCCCCTCCCTTCTGCCGGAGCAAATACATAGCCTTCCGGAGGAACCGTACCCTTAGCATCAATTAATTCAAGACGAAGAAAATCCATATCCGGAATGTGATCTGAATCCGTTCCATACAATCCAAGATTTATCTGCTCACCGATTGTTACATCGATAGTATTACTTACCATCTGATGCCTTGCATTAAGACTCAACGCTGAAATTACAGGAGGCGAATTAGGTGGTGGCTCTAACTCGACCAGCACATCGAGTGTATCAATGAAATTATAGCGGCATTTATTTACATTATCAATTACATAAAACTGAAAGTTAAAAACATCTTTTTGCTGAAGATTAATCTTGTCACAGTTTATATTCCAGGTAAACTGCGAACTCACGGATCCATTACCTGATGCTGGTTCGAAGGTGATGTTGTAATCATTAATATCAAATCCCACGCCTTTAACATCCAACACAATGAGATCATTATCGACATCTTTGCCGGTGACGTTAAAAGTTAATGATTCAAAAATTTGTTTTTTAATTCCCGCTACAATACGTTCGGCAGGGTCAGCAGTAAGATCAGAATCAATTACAGGTTTATTATTTCCAGGTATGATGACCTTTAATTTTAATCGCATAACATCCGGTGTGGACATCAGGCATTTGTCAAGATCATCGACAACAACCATTACTTCGAATTCCGTTCGCTGAGTGAAATCATAAATATCACAATAGGCATCCCATTTTAACTGCGCATTAACCAATCCGTTTTCCTGGGTAACGGTAGTAAAAGTCATGCCGGCAGCTTGTAAATTAAATCCTATTGGTACAATACCGAGAACAAGCGGATCTCCATCGTCATCTTTCGCCTGTATAGACCATGTCTGCGTCTCACCTTCGTTCAACACAGCAGTCACATCGGGGGTTGTAAAGTATGGCGCGTTATTAGGTGGAGGTTGTATATTCACCGTCACCTTTAATGTATCGTATAAAGGCAAGCTGCACGCATCATCGTACGCCACAATACCTACCTGGAACGGCCCCGATAAATATGGACATTCAGGAAAACAGATATCAAAAACTTTCGTATCTCCATTAATTAGAACACTGCTGGTAATGTCAGGGAGAATTCCACTTACATCTTTTTTAAAACCTATCGGGATAACTTTTATATTAACTTTCTCCTGAAAATTATCATCCATTTTTGACGCATCCGGATCAGAAACCTGTACCTGGATACAACGTTCTTCATCCGTTACGGTATTGGCAAACGAAATGCTCATGTTATTATCATACGAGAAAGACGCATCCGATAATTTCTTACCTAAAATTTGCGGAGGCTCTGCTTGTGGGCAACGATCCACTACCAACATCTGAAAATCTCTTCGTACCTCTCCAATCTTTACACCATCACGATACTCCTCGCACTTCACAGCAAAAACAAATAGCCCTTGTGTTTTTGGTGTTACGGTAATAAAACCATCCTGATTGACTTTTAAATCCGGATCGCCATTCAAAATATTGTTGAAATTAAAAGGGGATCGCCAAATAACATCAGGATAAGGTCGTGGACGCGGGCCCCCCAGCGGAATAGCCTCACCGGATTTTGTATTCAGGGGTGCAGCCAAAGAATAAACAAGCGAATCGCCATCATCATCAACACCGGCAAAGTCAACATAATAAAAACGGTTGGGACAAGCAAAGTCATTGAGTGGAGGAAAAAGACGAGGCGTCGAATTGATAAAGGGCTGTCCGTTTTTTACTACGGGAGGAAATTCAAGATAAAATGTCTGACCGGCATATTGTCCAAATAAAGGATCGTTGCTCTGCACATTCGTAATAGTATAATTGCGGCAACATCTTTCCCAAACAATGTAATAGCCCTCGGGATCATTATAGATATTATCCGGGAGATTGAGGGTTGATGAATAAATTAATTTAGTGGTTACGAGTTCACCACGCGAACATTCCGGTTGAGTATAAGATACCGGTGTCTGCGAAACCAGCGGAAGGAAAACCTCATTTTGAATAACGAGATTATCGCGCTTTCGGAAAATGCGTGCCCTTACATCCGGGTCTCGTGCCCCGGCAAGTCCGTTAAGCTCATCAAAATAAAGGATTAAATTGATTCGATACGTGTTACCAGAAACATGGCGTATTTCAAATTCCCCCCCTACAATGTGCGAGGCCGCTAAAGGAAATGTCAGGAAACACAGAACAACGAGTAAAATTCTTTTCATACCACTCTCCCAAGATGTTAAAGTTAATAAAACCTTGTCGCCTGAAAAATACCCCTTTTATGTAATTTTGACCCCTTTATGAAAAAAGGAGACATATTAAAGGATATTGTAGTCGAAACGATGGCCGCTGAAGGGAAATGCCTTGCCCGCGTTGATGGCCGTGTTTTGTTTCTTCACGGAGGCGCTCCCGGTGATGTGGTTGATGCCGAGATATTTAAGATCAAAAGCAGTTTCCTGGAAGGAAAAGTCATTGCCCTGAAACAGCTTTCTCCGCAACGTGCCACTCCTTTTTGTAGACACTTCGGAACGTGCGGAGGTTGTTCCTGGCAGCACATTAATTACGAAACGCAGCTTTTTTACAAACAAAAGCAGGTTACTGATAACCTTGAAAGGATTGGAGGGCTCACATTACCGGCTATTGATCCCATATTCCCTTCTGCGAAAACAAGATATTATCGCAACAGGCTTGATTTTACCTTTTCTGCAGAACGATGGTTAACAAAAGATGAGATGGGGATTGATGCGAAATTAATTGAACCTGCTCTTGGCTATCATATTCCCAGAAAGTATGATAAAGTTTTTGATGTGGTTGAATGCCATCTTCAGGATGATCCTTCCAATGCTATAAGGCTTGCCGTAAAAGATGAAGCCATAAAACGTAGCATACCCTTCTTTGATTTAAGAAAACAAATCGGTTTTCTCCGAACACTTACCATTCGAAGTACAAATATTGGCGAGATAATGATCATTCTTCAAGTGACGTATGAGAAAATGGAATGGATTGAAGCGATTTTAAAACGTCTTGAGAAAGAATTTTCTTCTATTACCTCATTCAACTACATCATCAATGGAAAACGAAACGACACATTTCATGATCTCGATATTATTTGTTGGAAAGGAAAGCCTTACATAACTGAAACCATGCCGAGACCAAATGGAAATGGTTCTTTACAATTTCGTGTAGGTCCAAAATCATTCTACCAAACCAATTCAGACCAGGCTTATCATTTGTACAAAATTGCATGGGAGATGGCTGATCTGAAAGGAAACGAAGTTGTATATGATCTCTATACCGGCACCGGTACAATCGCCAACTTTGTAGCAGGCGATTGTAAAAAAGTAGTAGGACTTGAATATGTATCCGCCGCCATTGAAGATGCCAAAATAAATTCAGAAATAAATTCGATTAGCAATACCACATTTTTTGCAGGCGACATTAAAGATCTTCTTGATGAATCATTTTTGGAAACGCATGGTAAACCTGATCTCATCATCACAGATCCTCCACGCGCCGGCATGCATGAAGACGTTTGCAAAATGCTTTTGAATTCAGGAGCAAAAAAGATTGTATATGTTAGTTGCAATCCGGCAACGCAGGCCAGAGACTTAAAAATACTTTCAGAAAAATATGAGATCACTGCCATTCAACCGGTAGATATGTTTCCGCATACCATGCATGTGGAAAATGTGGTGGCGATGAAATTGTCTGAACCGGGATTTGCAGGATGGAAGGATTATAGGATTTAGGTTTTTTCACAGATAATTGTGATTATTTTTTGAATAGATTAACTAATGTTTTTTTAGAACAAAAATGACAGAACAAAAACTAAAAGATTATTTTGAAGACAACCTGTCTGCTGAACAGTTGTCACTTGACTTGAAAGGCAGTCAGCAAAAGACAGGTTATGACGTAACAACTGTATCCATTAACAGTTTAAACGAAGGAGAGTTTGAAATAAGGAAAGAACATTTAATAAAACTTTGTGATGACACAATTTCCAGAAAACTCTTATTGACCGATTTAAACACAATTGGATTTGCTTTAATGTCTTCCGACTTTTTTAATTGGGATAGTGACACCAAGGATGGTGAAATAATAGCAAATATAATTTTCGAGTGGGATAATCCAGAAATCGGGTTTGATATAACGACAAAGAATGTCAAGCTTTGGAAGGAATATTTGTTGACTGGAGTTTATCGACTTGATAAGAACGAACTCAAAGAGAAATTTCGAAGCAAAAGAAATATTACCAAATAAGATACAGTAAATAGAACAGAGTACAACTGGTGTGTATGGGGGCGTTCATATCTTCCAAATCCATTAATCCTTCGAATCCCGGTTCAGACAACTTTCTTCAACCACCTCAATCCCTCTTCAGCATCTGTAAAAAGTTTTGTGGGCCGCAAAGGTTTGTTCGCTCCGAGAAAAAAATTTCCAATTATTTTGCTTAACGGACTGGTTACAATCAATGCGCATTTGCTAAACACCGCGGCATGTTCTGCGCCGGCAAAATGTTTACGGCAATCTTGTGTCATCTTAACTACATTGGTGAGGTCACACAGTAAGGGTAACGGATTTCCATTCACAATTTGACCTACCATTTTTGTGCTCAGCTTACCTTCATCGATTGTCATTACCGTATTCGGAGCACATTGTATTTGCACGATATTATCAGGTCTTAACATGAATGATATTTTATCGGTTTCGTGCATAGCATTAAGTTTATAACAAAAGCGACTATGAAGTTTTTGCAATTTTATCCGAGGCTTCATCTTCTTTAAGCCATCGTAACCCCTCCTCTTTGCTGGTAAATAGTTTCGTAGGCTTTAACGGTTTGTTAAGTCCCAGGAAAAAATTACCAATCAATCTGCTTATCGGACTTGTAACAATCAACGCAGCTTTGCTGAATGTCTTCGCATGCTCAGGTCCTGCAAAATGATTCCGGCACTCCTGTGTCATCTTTACCACGTTTGTCAAGTCACAAAGCAATGGCCTCGGCTGATAATGTACCATCTCAGCTGATACCCGGGTACTCTCTTTTCCATCTTCCAGTGTCATGATGGTGTTCGGGAAACAATCTGTATACAGAATATTGTCGTCCCCGTACCGGAACTTTATTTTCTTCGTCTCTCTGTAAGTTTCCATAAACGGAATTATATCCTATAAAGATAAGAAGACTGTCTTTATTTTTTAAGAGTAAAACAAAATGTTGCCCCCTTTCCCTGAACCGACTCTACCCACACCCGTTCACCCGAGGCGTCAAGAATACTTTTCACTGTAGCCAATCCAATCCCATGACTGTCGGCTGAGGGAAGCGTATCCGATTTATAAAACAGCTCAAATATTTTTTCATGTTTTCCAGGATCAATACCAGGGCCATTGTCTGTAACACAGATTTGATAATATTCCCCTTTATCCCGCGAGCGAATAACAATCTGGCAAAGCTCTTTATCGGAATATTTCACAGCATTTGTAAGCAAATTCCTGATAATCTGTTCCATTGACGGACGATTAAACGTTACCGATGGAAGCGTTCCAACAATCTTAATATCTGCACAATCCGCCAGTTGATCCGTTTCAATCATTTCCTTGAAAAGGATATTTAAATCAATCTCCGTCCGCTCTATTTTTCTGACATCGACTTTAGAGTAATCCAATATCCCCTGAACCAGTGATTTCATTTTACCGGTGGTAGCTTTAAGCAGAGCTATATACTCTTCTGCATCTTTTTTATCTCCGTCAGCCAGGCTTTGCTCTAATAAATCGATCAGGCCGTTAACTGAATTTAATGGTGACTTCAAGTCATGTGCCGTGGTGTACGCAAACTTTTCAAGCTTCCGATTTACGTCATCCAGCTTGGAACGTTCCACTACATTAGATTTTAGTTCCTCACTCAGCATGTTCAACCCCAATGAAATGGCATCAATCATATCGCTTTTGCTACTGGTTTCAAGCATGATGGAAAAATCAAGCGCAGCCATTCGCCCGATCATGTCGAGAATATCATTTAACCGTTTATCGTTTTGGAATGGCAAGGGCGGAAAAGTTTGAAGCAAATAATTTAAGGAGGGTCATTTATAATTCTTACGATGATTCAAATGTCTTAACAAAAAAAGTATAGATATGGTTTTAAAGGTAAATAAATTTGAGGTACCAGTAGCTGATCTTAAGTGTTAAGTAGTCAAAAACTCAGTTGCTCTTCTGAGGTTTTTATATTCTTTCCCAGCCGATTCACTTGAAATAGCAGACCATCCAATTCTACCAGCAGATTTTATAATGCATTTTACATTCGTTTCTTATTTACTTACCAGCACAGCATGGTCACGAAAATTCTTGTCATTGGAAGCTTCCCATGACGGCGTGAGTAATAAATCAAAATTGATATGAGACTCATAATTCTACTCTGCGTAATTTTTTTGAACCTGCTGGCTCAGAATAATGAAAGAAAAAAACTTTTACTCTCTCAGAAGAAAAACTTAAAGACAAAATAAATCCAGGTCTGTGCGATACCTCACTCGCAAAAATGAAATTGACCAGGAAATTTCTGTTCACGCCGGGAAAGCACGAAGTACGACTCAAACTTCTCAAATCCTGATGCTAAACTGAAATGCAGTTTAGGTGAGATCATTGTTTATGCAGATAAGCCTTTACCATGAGGCACAGGACGTGTGATTCATTTGATACATTAATAAGTAGTCCCGATAGCCCGAATGTCGATCGAGATTTCTGAAGGACTTGAAAAAACTTCATAAAATATTCATTCAATTGATCAAAGGACCATAAAAGGGATTTAGGGTAACTGTGATCTTTTCTATTTTGCCTTCATTCATTCCGAAGTTCGAAATGCCTGCGCTTCCAATACTAAATCCAATTTTTCTGACCATTTTTTGGGATTAAACCGCAACCAAATTCCTGAATGTTCAGCAAGTTTAATACCTTAACAGGTTTAACTGAAGTGCTTCAGGATTAGACCTATATCCAGCTATTTTAATGGACATTTTAAACTTTCATAAGAAGTTAATCGATAACTATAAAACCTATATTCAGAGCTTTCTGAATATAAAGGATCCCTCAATCCTAAAGTTTGTCGATACTGAAATCAGCAACAGAAAGCTATGGCCTGAACCACTGGTGCAATTCAATCCGACATTTGAGGGGGGGCAACCATTATCAACACTGGTTGATAATGGGCATCTTCACAAAGAATTAAGCAGGATATTCACCGGCTTTAATTTATACAGGCACCAGGAAGAAGCAATTCTCCTTGGCGCTAAAGGAAAAGAGTTTGTTGTTACTTCCGGAACTGGTTCCGGAAAATCGTTGACTTACATGGCAACGATTTTCAATCACATTTTGAATCAGGGCGAAGCTGCCAGCAAAAAAGTGCAGGCGGTAATTGTTTACCCCATGAACGCGCTCATCAACTCTCAATATGAGGAGCTGCAAAAATTCGAAATCAATTACCTGGAGCAATACGCTGGTATCAAGATTGATAAAAAGGACAAAAAACCAGACATAATTATTAAGGAATTGCTGCTGCTAACCGACAAGCGATTCCCAGTCACATACTCAAAATACACAAGACAGGAAGATGAAGAGGTAAGGGATCTTTTGAGAAATGACGCTCCACACATTCTACTGACAAACTATGTGATGCTGGAGCTGATCATGACGAGGGGTGGCAAGGATGTTGATTTCCGGAAAAATATTCTTTCGAATATCAAATTCCTGGTATTCGATGAATTACACACCTACCGAGGAAGGCAGGGTTCAGACGTTTCAATTTTAATCAGAAGGATAAAAGCTGCGGCAAGCAATGAGATTACTTCGATTGGTACTTCGGCTACAATGGTATCAAGTGATCAGAGTACGCTATTGGAACAAAAAGAAAAGGTAGCAGAAGTTGCTTCAACGATCTTTGGGTCGGATATCAAATCCTCGCAGGTTGTTAATGAATATTTAGTCAGAAGTATTGGTGGAGACAAGTCTCCTGAGAAAGGCGACTTGGTTCGTGCTATCAATGAAGGCGTGTCTTTAACCAACAGTTTTCAGGAGTTCGAAAATTATCCAACGGCTAACTGGATTGAAGAACAAATTGCTCTCGCATTAAAGGAAAATACTTTAATCCGCAGGAAACCAACTACACTCAGCGAAATATCCAGGAGATTATCAGAAGAAACAAATATCCCTCAAGAATCAACGCTCACTCATCTTCAACAACTCTTGGAATGGGCAAACATTCTTAACTCAAGTGCTGATAAGAAAAAGAATTATCTGCCATATCGTATTCACCAGTTCATAGCGCAGACAGGTTCAGTCTATTCAACCCTGGGAAATCAAACCGAAAGAAATTTATACCTGGACGCAGGTCTTTATGCTGAGAATAAAGAAACGAAGCTTTATCCGCTTGTATTTAGTCGGGCATCCGGTCACGAATTTGCCTGTGTTAAGCTGAATCATAACGACTCGAAGATTTTACCGCGTGAATTTTATGACATTATTGATGAGGAGGAAGACGGTATCGCCTCTGTTGAAGGATACATTTTTATTCAGCATAAGGAAGATGAAGAATTGATTTGGGATCCTGAACGGGACATTCAGGATCTACCAGAAACATGGTTCAATCCTCAGCGCAAAGACGGAACACGAAAACTAAAATCAGAAAGAGAAGCACGACTGCCAAGAAGAATATACTTCGACAAACAAGGTAATTTCTCCTATGATGATGCGAAAGAGTTTGAAGGTTGGTTCATAAGTTCTCCACTTTTATTTGATCCGACATCAGGGACAATTTATGACGCACAAACCGCTGAATGGACAAAAGTGTCCAAACTTGGTGGTGAAGGACGCAGCACAGCAACCACAGTTTTATCTTTTGAAACGATCACTCAATTGAAACAATTTGGAGAAAGTTCAGAGCGTCAGAAGCTCTTGAGTTTCTCGGATAACCGGCAAGACGCGTCATTACAAGCCGGGCACTTTAATGATTTTGTAAAGGTCGGACAATTAAGGGCTGCAATCACTAAAGCACTGGAACTTCACTCAACACTCGACTATACAAATATTGCCGACAAAGTATTTGAATCTTTAAATCTATCGCAAGATCATTTTGCAAAACAACCCGCTACGTTTCCCGGACCTAAGAAGGAAAACGAAGATGCATTCAAAGATTTTATCATGTACCGTTTACTCCATGATCTAAGAAGAAGCTGGCGTGTTGTTCTTCCAAATCTTGAGCAGTGCGGTTTGTTACTCATTGAGTACAAATACCTGACTGAATCCTGTAGGAATGATTCCCTGTGGGAACCGAATGAATTGCTGTCTAAGATGAACGCTTCGGAGAGAGAAGAGTTCCTGCATCAAATATTT
This sequence comes from uncultured Roseivirgaceae bacterium, assembly GCA_964521255.1. Taxonomy (GTDB): domain Bacteria; phylum Bacteroidota; class Bacteroidia; order Cytophagales; family Cyclobacteriaceae; genus ZC4RG29. The sequence continues at coordinate 27,925 of CAZFRM010000026.1, read as the reverse complement.
GATTTTTTTAGAAAGTCCTATGCGTTAAGTTTTTCAATGCTTGAGCCTTCCGTGTTGATTCAAAGTTCAAAGCGGATAAAAGAAAAACTACGTCATCCCTGGACGCTGGATGAAACTGAAAAACTGGAGATCCCATCGCACATCAGATTAGAGAAACTTTCAAGCACAGCGATGAATTTATACACCGACAGTGGTGGTCTGCAAAGCGTGTTCGGCAGGTATCTCAGAAAAAAGGCTACTGACAAGGGTATTGATATAAAAGGAAAAAAGCTCTATGCTGATTTTACCTACGGCTTACTCAACTTCTTGAGCGATAAAGGTGGATGGCTCTCAAAAAAAACTGCAAAGTCAGGCGATAACGAAACCGTCAACATATACCAACTCAAAGTTGATAATATCCTTTGGCATAAAGGTGATGGTAAAACGGTGGTGCCTGACTTAATTAAGAACAGATCATATAAACCAGTGAAGCAGGAGCCGAATAAGTATTTTCAGAAATTTTATCAAACTGACTTTCATAGCCTGAAGCCAATTGAAGGAAGAGAACACACCGGCCAGATCAACAGTCAGAAACGTAAGGAAAGAGAAGAAGAATTCAGACGCGGAAAGATTGGCGCATTGTTCTGCTCCCCTACCATGGAGTTGGGGATTGATATTTCGGATTTGTCTATTGTTCACATGCGTAATGTTCCTCCATCACCAGCAAACTATGCACAGCGTAGTGGACGGGCTGGAAGAAGTGGTCAGGCAGCATTGGTACTTGTGTATTGTTCGAACTTTAGTGCGCATGACAGACATTACTTTAAGCATTCAACGCAAATGGTGGCGGGTACAGTTACGGCACCAAGAATGGATTTAATCAATCAGGAACTTTTATTAAGTCACCTGCATGCTTCCATTCTAACAAGAAGACCGATCAACTCACTGAGTGTTTCCTTAGGCGACTTAGTTGAGAAATCTGATCTCGAAAAATTATCTCTTAGAAACGAAGTACGGGATAATAATTTGAAATTATCCGAGGAAGAAAAAGAGAGAATACTTGTACTGTTTAAAAAAGTTATTGAGGACACTTATTTTAAAACCGAATTAAAGGAAAGGAAGCCATCCTGGTTTACCGATAGCTGGATAAACCAGCGATTAGATGAATTTGAAACATCATTTGACTTATCATTGAACCGCTGGAGAAAATTGTATCGGGCTGCCCAAAACCAGATCAAAGCAGCTACTTCCATTATCGAAAACAGAATTTATGCCGATGATCACGATAAGAAAAAAGAGGCTTATAAAAGCTTACGGCAGGGTGAAAGACAAAGAGATCTGTTGTTGAATTCAACAAATGAAAAAAGTAAAACGATATCAAATAGTGACTCTGAATTTAGCCCTTATCGTTATTTAGCAGCAGAAGGATTTCTTCCAGGATATAATTTTACGAGGCTGCCAATTCGCTCTTTCATGGAAAGTGAAGATGGTGGAGGCGAATACATCTCCCGTCCACGCTTTATCGCTTTAAATGAGTTTGGCCCGCGAAACGTAGTTTACCATGATGGCGCCAAGTATCGTGTTGATCGCATTATTCTTACGGAAGCAGAACTAAAATTAGAGAATGGAAAAATTTGTCCAAAGACAGGATATTTCTTGTACGACAAACAATACGGCTATGAAGTTGATCCAATCATCAATGAGCCACTTCAACTAGAAACTAACAAGCATGTGCATACCACGCTCATAGAGATGGCCGAGAGTCGTGCTTATGAGTTACAAAGAATCACATGCCAGGAGGAAGAGCGAACCAGAAAGGGGTACGACATACAAACCTATTTTGCTGTTGATGGTGATTTCGAAAATACGGTGGAGGGCATCGTGAGTGTATCAAACAAAAAGTTATTACACATTCATTATCTGCCAACCTGTAGAATTTTCAAGCTCAATCTAAAGTGGCGTGCCTCTAAAGAATATGGATTTACAATAAACTTAAATAGTGGTTACTGGCAGAATAAAGGGCAGAAGGAAGAAAACGGAGAAAGAGACGAAATCAAGGATGTAAAATTATTCACTTCCGATACGGCTAACGCGCTATACATACAGCCAGTAAAATCACTCGCATTAAAAGGTGGAGGCAGTGGTGTAATTACACTGATGTTTGCCATTAAGCGCGCTATCGAAAATTACTTCCAGGTTGAATCAAATGAAATTGGCACGACCATCATGGGCGAAGAAGATGCTCCGAGCATTCTCATTTACGAAGCAGCAGAAGGAAGTTTAGGTGTACTTTCTCAGATCGTTGATAACCCTTCATTGTACAAAATCATCATGGATGAAGCCTATAAAGTTTGCTTCTATAAAAATGGTGAGGAAGAGAAAGGAGAAGTACTTCCTGCTACTTACGATGATCTGTTAAGTTATTATAATCAATACTATCATCAGCAAATTGATAGAAATCTGGTGAGGGATGCCTTGAAAAACTTAAAAAATTCATCCGTTGAAATCCTAAGCAATAAGTCTTTCGGAAGCTATGATGAACAATATAAGTTTTTACAATCCGCGCGAGACAACAACAGTGCGACCGAAGAAAAGTTTCTGAAGTTTTTATACGAAAGGGGATTGAGGCTTCCAGATGAAGCACAACCTAAAGTGAATGCTATGTTTGTTCGTCCGGATTTTTATTACAAGCCAAATATTTTCATTTTCTGCGATGGCGTGCCTCATGATGAAATTCGCACCAGGCAGGAAGATCTTGATAAGCGTAGTGCTTTAAAAAGTGCCGGCTACCAAGTCTTGTCATGGTATTACAAAGACTCATTGAATGACTTTGTATCCAAACGACCCGACATTTTTAAAGTGGTCACCTCAGCAAAATCAATTGTTACTGAAACAACTATTAACAATTTGTTCGAAGAAGCGAAATCAAGATACAGTCTTACTCTTAAAAAATTAGGAGAATAATGAAAGACTACACATTCCTTGATTTTAACAGGATTGTGCAGCTAAACAAGCTTGCAATAAGTACCTTTGGAGGTTCAGATGGAATTCGAGACAGAGGTTTAATTGAGTCTGCTATTAGCCAACCACAAGCAAGTTTTGGTGGGGAATATTTGCATGGAAATCTATACCTCATGGCAGCAGCGTACTTTTTTCACATCTCTGAAAGTCAGGGTTTTTCTGATGGCAATAAAAGAACCGGTTTTCTCGCCCTTTTTGCCTTTCTTAAACTCAATGGTTGCGACCTTACCATTCCAGATGATTATTTGTGGCCAATCCTGATGGAGGTAACCAGTGGACAAAGAGGTAAAAGTGACCTAGCCGACTTCCTAACTAACAATGTTACTTGTAAAGGCGAATGACAAATTTCGATTTCAAACCTGGCAGTTTAGTAACGCTTCGAAACAGGCCGTGGGTCGTACTCCCTTCCGATGACACAAATCTCTTTTTGGTGAAACCACTTGGAGGCACCGATGATGAGATCACTGGAATCTATAAACTATTGGCGAACGAGTCGGACAAGCCACAAACATATAACTTCAGTAAACCAACCGAGGAAAATCTGGGGGATTTCACTTCGGCCAAACTATTATATAATGCCGCACGTCTCTCTTTTCGAAATACAGCAGGACCTTTCAGGTGTCTGGGCAAACTTTCATTTCGGCCAAGATCCTACCAAATGGTGCCTTTGATCATGGCGTTGAAGAAGGACGTTACTCGCCTATTGATTGCGGATGATGTCGGGGTAGGTAAAACCATTGAAGCTTTGTTGATAGCAAAGGAGCTTTACGAACGAAAAGAAATAAAACGTTTCGCTGTAGTTTGTTTGCCTCACTTATGCGACCAGTGGCAGGATGAACTAAAAAGTAAATTTGGTATCGAAGCGGTAATCATTCGCACGGGAACAGCCACGGCACTGGAACGCCAGATAAGAAGTCATGAGAATCTTTTTCGTGCTTTCCCCTTTCAAATCATCTCAATTGATTACATCAAAACAGGAAATAAAAGGCAGGTGTTTATTGATCATTGTCCTGAGCTGATCATTGTGGACGAAGCCCATACCTGTGCAAAACCTGCGGGTGCCAATAATTCGCAACAACTCCGTTATCATTTATTAAATGATTTAGCCAAAGATCCCAAACAACATTTAATATTATTAACAGCCACTCCGCACAGCGGCAAACAGGCTGAGTTTCAATCATTGTTGGGTTTGTTGAGCCTTACCTTTGAGAAGATTGATATCGTAACCGCTACAGAGGAGGAACGAAAAGAAATCGCTGGACATTTCGTGCAAAGGAGAAGAGGAGATGTTTTAAAATGGCTGGATGAAGAAACCAAATTTCCACGGCGTAATTCGATTGACAAGGATTATGAGATCGGTGAGAAATACTTCGAGTTGTTTCATGAAGTACTTGCTTACGCAAGAGAAATGGTTGCACTACATGCCGATGACGGGAGAAAGCAACGTTACAATTATTGGGATGCCCTTGCCCTTCTTCGTGGTATCATGAGTAGCCCCGCAGCTGGGATCTCCATGCTTCACAAGAAAGCAATGAAGAAAAAACTTTCTGACGAGGAGGATGAAATCAGTTCTGATGAAGAAGGCCGGGAAAGAGTAATGGATGGTGACTTTTCAACAGAAGACAATTTACCATTATCAGGATCCGGGGTTGTGCAGGACTCTGAATCAAAACGACTTCTTGATTATGCAAAACAGATGGAGGCCCTTGTTGGAGTTCAGCACGATCAAAAAGCAAAGGAAGCTCTAGCACAGATCAAAGTATTCATTGAAAGAGATTATAACCCGATCATTTTTTGTCGCTACATACAAACCGCGAATTACCTTGGCAACATATTCAAGGAAGCACTAAAAGGCAAAAGTTATAAAGGCTTGCATATCGAGGTCGTTACCAGTGAACTGAATGACGAACTGAGACGGGATAAAATTCAGATGATGAACAAATCCGAAAGGCGATTGCTCATTGCCACGGATTGCCTCAGCGAAGGTATCAACCTACAAGAGGGATTTAATGCATTGCTTCATTATGACCTTCCCTGGAATCCAAACCGGCTGGAACAAAGAGAAGGCCGTATTGATCGTTTTGGGCAACAATCAGATGCCGTTGAGGTGGCTTTGTTGTATGGAAGTAATAATCCGATTGATGGTGTTGTGCTGGAAGTACTTCTCCGAAAGGCTCGAGAGATCAGAAGATCCATCGGTATCGCTGTTCCGTTTCCGGAAAACAGTGCATCGGTTATGGAGGCCGTTACCAAAGCCATCCTGCTAAAGCCAACGGTGCAAGTAAAGCAGATCACGCGACAACTCTCCATCTTTGAGGCCGCTGAGATTGAAGATGAAAAAAACAGAATTGCGAAAGCATTCGAAGAAGCTGAACATAGGGAAAAAACCTCCAGAAGTATCTTTGCGCAAAATGCGATTAAGGCGAGCGAAATAAACGATGATCTGAAAGAAGTTGACGAAGCCATCGGTGACGTAAAAACCGTTGAACAATTCATCGTAGACTCCCTCCGATTCATGGGTGTGCAAGTAGAGGAAAAGAAGTTTGGATATAAGATCTTCACCACGAATATTCCACAACGTTTACGCGAGTTACTAACCGATAAAAATGATATCCAGATTTCCTTTCAATCACCTACTCCATTGGGCTATAAATATATTGGACGGAATCATCCGTTTACAGAGCACTTATCGCAATATGTTATTAACAGTGCTTTGCAAGGCGCAAACAACAGTGCGGCTAGAGCATCAGTGTTTCGAACAAGTTCAGTAAAACAAAAAACGGTTCTTTTTCAATTGCGTGTGCGGAATGTGATTGCCGAGCAGCCAAGCAATAAAGAGATTGTAGCAGAAGAAATGTGGCTGTGGGGTTATGAGGGTAATCTGAAACAGAAGCAGATCATTGGCAAAGAAAGTGCAATGGACTTGTTAGTGAATGTGAAGGCAACACAGAATATGGAGCAGCCTGAACAGACATATTGGCTAACTGAAGAAATGGAATGGGTGAAGGACGAAACTAAGTTCAGAGCCCAAACTGACAATGTTGCAATGGAACGTGCCAATCATTTAGTGCTTATGCATACAAAGGTGAGAAATTTATTAGGAGGTGTTAAATATAAAGTGGTAGAACCGGTATTGCCTATGGATGTATTAGGTTTATATATTTTACTCCCCGAAATCGCGTAGTTGTTATGACACTCGAAGACATCAACCGTATCATACAGCAAGGCGAGGGCCTGAAGATTGAATTCAAGGAAGCAAAAGATTCTGTGCCTAAATCCTTCTACGAATCAGTAGTTAGTTTTTCCAATACCGATGGCGGTACCATTTTGCTAGGTGTTACTGATAACGGAAATGTGCTGGGCATTGATTCTGCTGCGAAAGTTAAATTACAGAAGGATATTATTACAGCATTGAATACACGTGAGTGTATCAATCCGCCACTATACATTCAACCCTATTCGGTTCTCCGTCCTGATGGAGAGATCATGGTCATTCAGATTCCAGCCAGTAGCCAGGTACACGATCATGCGGGGCGAATTTACAGTCGTGAGTTTGAAAGTGATTTGGATGTTACAGATAACCAGCAAAAAGTTAGTGATCTGTATTTAAGAAAACGTAATTTCTTTACAGAGGCTCAAATCATTCCGCACCTTACTCTACAGGATCTTGACACTACTTTGTTTGAAAAAGCGCGTACGCTCATCCGGAACTTCCGAAGTGATCATCCATGGTTGCTGGTAGATGATCTACAGATGTTGAAAGACTCTGTACTATGGCGTAAAGATTTCATGAGCGGGCAGGAAGGACTTACATTGGCAGCGGCACTTATTTTTGGAAAAGATACCACCATTCAAAGTATACTTCCTGCCTATAAGGTAGAAGCCATGGTGCGGATTGAAAATAAAGACCGGTGGGATGATCGTATCAATCCACCACTGCGAACTAACCTCATTGATACATACCTCACGTTAAAAGAATTCGTGAACAAGCACCTTCCGGAAAAATTCTACCTGGAAGGTGATCAACGGGTTGATTTACGCGATAAGATATTCAGGGAAGTGATTGGCAATGTAATTGTGCACCGGGAATACACGAGTGCACTCTCCACTGAATTGATCATTACCGGTAATAAGGTCACGATTACCAATCCCAACAAACCGTTGTTCCATGGGCCAATCGATCCGCGCGGGTTTAATCCTTATCCAAAGAATCCCAATATCAGGAAGTTCTTTACCGCCTTCGGCTGGACCGATGAAATAGGTTCTGGTATTCGTAACACGTCTAAATACCTGCCCCTCTATTCTGGTGGGGCGCAGCCTGTATTTTGGGAGAATGATACTTTTAAAACAGAGCTGCCATTGCAGTTGATCACACTGGAGATCTACGCCAATAAATTCCAGAAGTGGCTTGAACTCCCGGATGAAGCCTTGGGTCATCTTGAAAAAGGACTGACGCAAATAGCCCTACCGGCAGACCTGACCGGTGCTTCGTGGGCTGAGGTTATTTTACACCTGGTACCCAGTTGGCACCGGAAAGGTACCCAGCTAATAGCGCTAAATTGGGCTGAAAATCAAGTACATACGAAGGAAGAAATCCAAAAGGTACCCAGTTGGGACCAAAAAGGTACCCAGCTTCTTACCAAAAAGGCCTGGTACCTGGTCAGCATTTTAACACTTGTTTCTGAACCCATGGGGCTCGCGGATTTAATGAGGCTAATCGACTACAAAAACGAAAAAAGTTTCAGAGACAGTTATATCAAACCGTTACGCGAAACCGGTTTGATCGCCCTTACCAATCTCGACAAGCCAACCAGTCCTGAAAATAAATATATGATCACAGATTCCGGCAAAGCCTTCTTAGGTGGTTTATAAAATTTAGCAATGAAGTACACCTGTATCAACATACAAGGCAACCTGATCTCGGAAGAAATTCTGCTAAAGGTAGAGAAGGCAGAAACTCAGGGGCAATTGGCTACTGATTTTGGTTTGGATCCAGGTTCCAATTTGCGAGGCGAAATTGAATATGCATGGAGCCGAATAAAATTGGATTGGAAACATTTCAGCGAACGCAATCAAAATCTTTCTTCCAGCGATCCTTACGGCACAACATTGAGCCGCAAATGGATGAAGAATTTTTTATCATCACTCGGCTTTGAATTGCAGGATGAAAAAACATCCTTAAAAGGAGACAATAACCAGGAGTACCGTATAAGTCATACCGCTGAAAACCTCGGCTATCTTCCCATTCACATTGTAGGTTTTCTTGATCCGGCACATCCCGACAAAAACACATTGGATATAAAAAGCAGTGGTGGCACTTCGAAGTACTCTCCGCATGGTACCATGCAGGAATACCTGAACGTAACGGAGAACATCTATGGTATCGCTACCAACGGTTTGTTCCTGCGTTTGATTCGCGACAGCGGACGATTGATCAAGCTCACGTATGTAGAGTTTGACATCAAGCGAATGCTGGATGAAGACAAGTACAGCGAGTTCACCGTGCTATATCGTTTGCTTCATGCTTCCCGTTTTCCGCGAACCATTACAGAAGCTGATCAATGCCTGTTAGAAAAATATTATAAAGAAAGTATTGAAACAGGAAACCGCATACGCGATGGCTTGAGTATGGCGGTGAAAGAATCGCTGCTCGCATTGGGAAATGGATTTCTACAACACGAGAACAATACAGCGTTAAGAGAAAAGATTCAATCGGGAAGACTAAACGCAAAAGATTATTACCGGCAATTACTGCGCATCATTTACCGTTTTTTGTTTCTGATGGTAACCGAGGAAAGAGACCTGGTGTATGACCCCGAAGACAAAAAGGAAGAAACCCAGAAGTTAAAAAATATCTATTGGAAATTCTACAGCATTGCGCGCTTGCGTAAGCTCTCTGAAAACCGCTATCTGTACGAAGCACAATTCACTGACTTGTGGTTGGGTCTGGTAAATACATTCCTACTCTTTGAAGCGGCCGGTAATGGAAAGAAGTTAGGAATACAACCGCTTGATGGTGATCTGTTCAGCTACAATGCCATTGCCGATCTGCAAAACAGCCTCATCAACAATAAACTCTTGCTGGAATGTGTACGCAACCTCAATGAGTTTACCGATGAAAATAAAAACCTCGTTCCGATTTTTTTTGCAAGACAACTAACGATGCGTCAAATCGCTTTAAGAATTTTCAGTTGACTAAGCAAGATTTCTATAATCTGAATCCCAATACCTTATCATGTCCTTCCTTCATTACTTCATTTGATGCTGAGATTTCGAAAAAGGTGTATGGACGAAATCCAATCATCAAGGACGAACGGAGAAATACAAATCCCTGGAAAGTTAGTTTTCAGAGAATGTTCGACCTTTCTAATGACAGCCATTTATTTAAAAAAACAAGGGAAGCAAACACTGTTCCTCTTTATGAATCAAAAATGATTAATATCTATAATCATCGGTATGCAGATGCTGGTGATCCAACGTCTGGGATGAAAATCAGAGGTAAGTCAGAAAAGTTAGACGATAGTGCATTATCTGATCCATATCGGCTTCCTGATTCCAGGTATTTTATTGACAGCCATGAGGTCTCTAATCGTATCGTAAATAATCGCACTTGGTTGTTTTGTTTTAGAGACACCACAGGTGTAGTCAGTAACAAAAGAACGGCACTGTCATCAGTAGTACCTTACTCAGCGGTGGCAAACAGCGCGCCAGTTCTGAATATTGACTACGAGTCAGTACCAAAAGTGGTGGCCTTTATTGGCAATTTCTCGTCAATAATATTTGACTTTTTCGCTAGACAAAAAGTAGGCGGGCTTCATATGAATTTTTTTATTGTTGAACAACTACCAGTCATCGCTCCTGACAAAATTCAGGGAAATCATTTATTATTCATCATACCAAGAGTTTTGGAACTTACATACACCTCATGGGACATCAAACCATTTGCAGACGATGTCTGGAAAGAAGCTAATTCTACTTTACGGGAAGCAATTGAAAATCAATGTAAAGAAAATCAATCCGTAACGGGTGGTCATGAGTGGAGCCCACCTGCCTGGAGCGAAGACCATGGCACTTCACCGGAGATGATTGAAGGTTGCCCAAAGCCACCATTTAAATGGGATGAAAACCGTAGGGATATTTTAAAAGCTGAACTTGATTCAATCTACGCCAAACTCTACGGCCTCACCACCGAAGAACTTCGTTACATCCTAGACCCACAAGATGTCTATGGTCCAGATTTTCCAGGAGAGACCTTCAGAGTCCTTAAAGAAAAAGAAATCCGGTTGTACGGAGAATACAGGACCAGGAGGTTGGTACTGGAGGCGTGGGGTAGGTTAAATGGTCAAAAAGAGACAAAAGTTGAAGTTCCGGAACCACAACCAAGTACACAAGAATCACTATTTTCAAATAACTTTGAACCGATGCTCGAATTTGGCCTTAACACCGGGATTTACTCTGTTCAGGATGTGTCCGGAATAACCGGAATCACCGTGGATAAAATAAAACGGTGGTTTAAGGAGTTGGCAAAGGCTAACTATGAGGGTCTGAACGGTGATGGCAACACGGAGTCAACCAAATTGAAAATAAGCTTCCACGGCTTGATCGAACTGGTTGTTATTGGCACATTGAGGGAAAACAGTTTCAGTCTTGCCAAAATCCTGAAAGCAAGAACCGATTTGAGATCGAAGACTGGTAAAATGTATCCTTTTGCAACTAACAACGTGCGAGATGATCTCAAAGTAACCGGTAACTCAATCATTTTTCAATTACCCGATGGATCGATCATAACCCTCGATGGCAAAGGCCAGTACCTGCTGGATGTAATCAAGGAATTTTTCAAGGACATTGAATTTAATACCAGTGGTGTGGCGCAAAAACTTCTGCCTAAAAAAGGAAAAGGAAAAATTGCGATCGATCCGAAAGTTGGTGACGGAAAGCCATCTGTAAAAGACAAGGGTGTCTGGGCAGAAACAATTGCAAGCATCTACACCGGGCCAGAATCGATACAGCTTATAAAAGAGCAGTACGACCTTGAGGAAGACGAAATTTTAGCAGCCATAGAATATTGCCAGTGATGATTGACGCCTATGCAGATATGCCTTTCCAGGAACTATCCTAAAAACTTATTTCAAGCATTGCAGCTTCTTCATCAGCTGCATACTACAAGACATTTCACTTTTCATTGGGATAAAAACCTTACCGATGAAGACGCAAAAAAAACTGTTGTATTTCTTTTTGACAACAGCGTCAACGGATTAGACAACACCACACAAGAATACTTCCAGCGCGGTTACAAGGTTTTTGCATTTAAAAAGAAGCCAGGCGAAAGAATAGATCTATATGAATTTTCGTTCACTGTTCTCAATCTCTGGGGAAAAATACTAAATACCCTAAGCGCTGATGATACTCCATTTGTTTGTGTTTATAAGTATAAGAGTAAGGTCTTAAAAAGAATTAATCCTTAAGTATTCCGAATAGCCAAACTCGAAGCCTGAACTCTGAAGATTTAGCGTTATGAGCAATGAATATCTTGACATAGTTAAGGATGTAATTCAAGAGGTAGAGTCAATTGATTCTATCAATCCCCTAGCTTATGAAAAGGCAATGCTTGCTTTTTTACGAATCAAAAAACATCCCTGGTCCATCAGCATTTTGGAAAAAGGTTGGTCAATCTTTCGCACGAGAACGCACAGCTCAGATAACTATTTCTCGTTGATTGATGATATCACTTCACCACCTCCAGGCTTAGTCAAAAGTTTTGCGCGTTGTAACAGACCATATCAATCAATCTTTTATGCCTCGGAGAATAGACCGACATCCTATCTGGAATTAATTAACACCTGGGCAAACACTTCCAAGCATGGAGATAAAGTAATTGTTTCTATAGGCGAATGGGAATTGCTCGAAGAAATGCATGGTGTTGTTATTCTTAGTCCATTTAAGCATGAACGAGTGAGCGATTTTGAAAGACACCACGGTGAAAGGTTCGATAGTTTTCTTGATCAACAAGAACCAGCGATAAAGGAAGCATCCATTGTCTTCTACGATTATATCAATAAGAAATTCAAAGCGATCGCTTATTCAGATCTTAAAACTTACATTATTACTTCAGCCTTCTCGAATGTGGCGCTTCAAAGAACGAGTAGCATGGCATGTTGTATTATTTATCCAAGCGTGCCCTACAAAGGGAAAGGAATTAACTATGCCATCCGGTCTGATTACGTCAACAGAATGAAATTAAAAAATGTATTAAGAAATACGTTTGAAGTGAAGGACAACGCAATAGGAAAATTCGATTTTAATGAAATCGAAGCTGTCAACTCAACGAGAATTGACCAAAGCACTTTAGAAATCCATTACAAATAATGGGCATGAATTTTAAGATCCATGCAGCTTGTTGTGTCGTAGAGCTTATGACAATATTTCGATGGTTCCTTGACCACCCCGATCCAATCCGATCATTAGCCGAAATCACAAGCTCTTAACCTCTCATCAAAGAAGAATGCTGCTACTACATCAACCGTTCTTCGAGCATATCTCTCCACAAAATAAAGCCCTTGGTAGAGTCCGCATAATCGTGGAGAATACGACTAAAGTTGGAGGGTGCTTTTTCAAGAAAAGCCTGGCGACCTTTTGTCCTGATTATTCCTAACTCTTCATCAATTTGTTTAAGCGTATTTCGCAGTGTGGATTTATTCTTTTCAACATGCCAGATGTAGGTTGCTTCTTCTGTGTCCAGGGTCTCCCATATAAGATGATACTGTTGTTGACCGGCCAAAAGAAAAACAAAGGAGAAAGGAAGCAATACAAAACGTATTTTCAAAACACCACCTTCGTGCTTTTGCGCCAAATAGCGTAACTGATGGTAGTGCTTCACATCCTTATACTTTAAAAGCTCGTCCAACAACTCTTCTCCGGAATTATATAATGTTTGTGAATCTGCAACGCCTGATTGAATTTGTTGAATGTCCAGAAGATTAGGTTGATCAGCATCCGGAAACTTCTTCAAAATATTCTGCGATACAAACCGGAAGCGAACACCTTCGACCACCTCGCGGTCTATCTTTTCAAGGTCATGCGATGTCGCATAATTATAGATAAACTTACCGTTTTCAACTTTCACCTTAATAGTTGCTTTAACCTTGCTTGACTTAAGAAACTTTGCAAAATAAGGTTTCAACACTTCAAACTCTGGTCGTATGTGCGTATTGGCAACTTCAAATGTCAACTCCTTACTACGTTCTTTCAGTAAATATTTAAACACAACAACCCCAAACCTAAATTCCAACTGCTCAATTGGAATACGAATTTGCTCTTCAAGTGTAAATGATTTATCATCAGCATCAGGTTCATAGAAATCGAATAACGGGCCTTCTTTGATGAACTTTTTATAATAGGCATTCCTTTTCTGAAACAACTTCTCCAAATAGTCAATCTTGCTGTCACGATAATCGTAGATGACTGGATCAGTGGTTGACCGTTGTACCCTGCCAATGTATTGAATCAATTTACCTTCAAATGAAAATGGATACACCAGGAACACGCAGTGCGCGTTGGTGAGATCGCTGCCTTCACCGAAATATTGGCCCGTAGTAACAAGCACCTGATAGTTCCCTTCATGCAGTATCTTCCACTTGGTATTTCTACTTGCTTCAGAATCATCACCACTTAGTACAACTGTTTCGTAGAATTGCTTAAGATACTGATGCAACGTATCGATATGGTCTTTCCTTTCTGTCAAAATAACAACACGCTTTCCGGCATTCAACTCTCTGGTAAGATCATTGAAGATCAGTTTATTTCTTGCTGAGTCGTGAACAAGAATTCGTGAGAGCGTCTCAAACTTATCTGTTTTGATATTGAATGGAACATTGAGTTCCGTATCTCTGATGACAACGCGAGTCTTTAGGTAGTTTTCTACTTCTACTGGTTTGATTTCAACGATAACATCACCAAGATGAGTAAAGATGATTCTACCATCATTGTATTTTCTAAACGGCGTGGCTGTCAAACCATAGAGATAGTACGTGTTTAATCGCTCGATGGTATCACGAAATGTTTCTGCCGGTACGTGATGGCATTCATCAATTAGTATAGTACCAAATGAATCGAGTACGTCATGTTGCTTTATATCGGCAATAACTTTTCTCAAACTCTGGATTAATACAACAGTAATTTGCTTGCCTTCCTTTATTTTACCAGCACTAATTTTCCCGATATCCTTCCTGGGCATTCCAAGAAATGCTTCAATCCTATCCATCCATTGTTCTGCCAATTGCTTTCTATGGACAATGATCAAGGCTGGCTGTCTTTTTTCAGCTATGATCGATAAACCGATGACTGTTTTGCCAGAGCCGGGTGGTGCCACAATAACGCCAAAATCTTTTTTTAGGGTAGCTTCGCTGACAATCTTTTGGTGGTCTCTTAACTGAATGATTGGGGTAAAATCAAGAGACTCTAGTTTCTTGCGTTCGTCCTTAAACTCATAAGTAATATTATTGTCTTTACAATATCGAAGGAGTTTACCAATAAAGCCGCGAGGTATCACAACCGTATTACCATGCTCTTCCACCAATCTAAAATAACGTTGAGTTCCCCAGGTGTTCTTTCCAATCTTCTTTTTAATTATAAACTCGCTGTTGGTAAAGTTCAGTTCCTCTTTTAGAAATTCTATTAATTTAGAAGTGATCGCATTTCGATTAATGGAGATATTATTAGCAAGTGTGATGAGCAAGTTCCCCGGTGGAGGTTGCTCATTATCCTTTCTAAGGCCACTAAACTCTTTGTACAATTCATCCAAGCCCTCAACCTTAACTCTCTTAATTGATCTCAGGAATTCCCATTGGTCAGGAAAAGGCGCCAGTGTGTTCACATCAATAAAACAACTATTACCTATATCAAGTGAAGGTTTGTGAAGTGGTAACGCTATTAAATTTCCAAATCCCTTTTTTGACAAATAGTCTTGATTAGGAAACAGACGATCGAAGCTCGACTCTTTATCAAATACCGAGAAGATGCCAGATAGTTGCAGCAACTTAGTTATGACACTTCTGCTTTTGTATGCCGGATAATTCGTTTCAAAGAATATCCACACATGCCCACCATTTCCAGAGCGTGATCTTTCAAGGTATGCCGGTATATTTTTGCTATGACACACTTGAATGAACTTACGACAATCATCAATCCAAGTAGCTTGATCAAAGTCAGCCGCTATGAACCAGGATGTGTTGTCTTGCAAGAGGGGATAGATTCCGGCCAGATGACTACCATCAAGGTGCTTTATGATCTGCTGGTCATCATACGCCAGGTACTCTTTCTCGGGATAATTCTGAAAGTTTCCGCCCTTCACCTGGTGCAATCTGAATCTATAGGGATCAAAGCGACAAGCAGGCATATAACCACTCTTTTCTCCCTTTTCCCAACGCACTGCAAAAACATCATCGCGTCCCTTGAAAAGAGATTTATAAAGATTTATTTGCTCTGCTGACCACATTCCGAAAAATACAACAACAGAGTGTGTCTTTAAGCAAAATTCGACTCTTGTCAACTAACATTTTTTTTGACTTCCTTCAACAACAATCCAACTATCCGTCAACTATAAATAAACTCTCATAATATCTAACTGCGAAATTATTCTGTTGCAAAATCTCAGATATTATTATGAAGCTGCAAGCCTGCCAACAAAAACTCATTAGTTCAATCTTTTCTGAAAATCTGATCAACGAAATGGCAATTGTCTAACCGCTCGTCCCAAGGTTACGAATATCGAACTCTTTCATATGAAAAGTTTTGAGGAAATCATCGAGTTGAGAGCCACAAAGAAATGGTATCATTAACCCCTATCTAAAAAATAAAGCCCGCCTTCGCTAGGAGCTATGGCGGGCGATGTAGCCCCGGCAGGAATCGAACCTGCATCTTCAGAATCGGAATCTGAAATACTATCCATTGTACTACGGAGCCTGATACACTACTAATTCAGATGCAAAATTAGAATTATTTAGGATATATCTTCCTTTGTTGGGGATGTTAATCCATATCTAATCATGCAATCAAATCAATGTAATTAACCGGCAACAGGTTTACACTGTACTTTGCAACAATGAGATTCATGATAGGGTCGTTTTTAATTTTCCTTAATATTCTCGCGGTTTGATCTTCATCATAACCCATTACCATTTGATCATAAAGCTTTAAGTGCTTTACACTAAAATAAAATCCGGCAATAACATACGGACCGAAGGGAGTATGTGGAATATCGAACGATGTACCGGTCATATTAAATAAAGTATTGGGTAAATAATTTCCCCAGCTCTCGATACCTTTTAATTCAAGATAATAGTTGGCTGCTTTTGTTCGGGAAGACAGTCGCGGGTCGCTCATGCATAGTAAACCCGCCAAAGGTTTTTGTATTTGTGATTGTTGAATGAGAATATCCTTGGCATGCCGGTCACTTTTTACATTTTTACGGATAGTCGCCTGAACAGTATCCCAAAACTGAACATGAGGTTCGCCATCATCCACGCGGATCAAAGCGTGAATACCATAATCCAGAATACCGCATGTGATTTTTATGTCTAACATTTTTAATTCCGGATCGATAGCAATGGCTTTTTCCAATACAGTGCGCTGATGCCGTGGATGTGTGCGAAGTAAATCAATACTGGTAATCCAGTCCCCGGCAAGATATCCATCGTAAGCATATACTTCCCGAAGCAAAAGTTTGATTTGTGTGTCATTTGTAATCTTCACCTTCTTTCCTTTTACTTCAATGACAGGCTTCTCTTCAACAATCATTTTTTCTATCTCCACTCCCACACTGGATGCATTTAACATACCGCAATTGAGTGGCGAGCCTTCAACAATTTTCAAATCATGAACATGACTGATGTAATCCTCATTTGAATCTTCGGTAAGGTGGCCGTGGGTTTGAATGTGAACAAAGTAGCTAATTGGAACATCAAATTTATTGTTACGTTGTGAGTACTCAAAAGTGCGCTTAATATCCATAACCACATCTGGCGACACAAAAGAACCCGCTGCGCGTATCACATGAAACTCTACATCGATCCTTTGGTTTTTGAAGTCGGTAATTGTGGCTTCTACTGCATCTACCTGTAACTGGCTGAGATCGCGAGCGTCAGCGCAGCCGATAAGTATGTGAACTTGTTTTTCATTCATATAAATCTTCCTTGAAGGCGATAAAGATAGTATGAATTGATCAATAGACTCCAACCAAAGGTAAGGCGAGCATTATCAAGACGAGAAAATGACAGCTATGAATCAATGGAAACTCTACTTTTCATTTTCCATTTGATGAAATTCTTTCATCCTGCACCTTACCTGATCACATTTTTGTCTTTACCATGGTTAACAACGTCTTCATCGTTGCATTCCTCGTCACTCGTATTCATTAACTAATGTTGAGTTATCATTTTTTACTTCAACACATGAAAAAGTATCAGATCAGATCAAAACTTACTTCATCAACACACTAAAATGTTGTCGATCGAGTGCCTCAATGACTTCAAAAGTGTAAAAGTTGTGCTTGATTTTTGGTAATTCCAAATGGAAATATTAATTTCAAAGCGTAATTGTTATATGTTTAACTAAAATCTTTTAACGCTATGGCAAAGAAAGCAGCAAAAAAGAAAGTAGCTAAGAAAAAAGCTACGAAGAAGAAAGCCGCTAAGAAGAAAAAATAACGGCACTCTTCAAATAAAAACCGTCCCGATAATCGGGGCGGTTTTTTTTTGAGCAATCACCAAGCTCACTTCAATTTCCCCTATGAGAAATGCGTTTCGTATGATTTTTTTTATTGCTTTCTTTTCGCACCACGCACCGCTTGAGCAGTCCATGGATCTTCAGGCCAATGATGTTTGGGATAACGTACACGCAACTCTTTTCTAACTTCAGCATACGTATTCTTCCAGAAACTATAGAGGTCTTTTGTTACCTGTACAGGTTTGAATCCCGGTGATAACAAGTGCATGAGAACGGGCATTCGTCCTTCATTTACACGTAAAGTTTCGAGCAATCCAAAAACTTCCTGCAATCTTACTTCTATTACCGGATTACTTCCCTCCATGAAATACTTCAATTTAATCCATGAACCGCTGGGAACTTGCACGCGAAGCGGAGCGAGAATATCCAATTTACTCTGCAATGCCCAGGGAAGAACAGTTGAAACGATCTCCAAAAGATTCAGTCGATGAAAGTCCGATTGCTTCTTAATATCGGGAAGAAAAGGTGCCAACCAGGTTTCTATTGTATCTAGTAAAGAACCCTCACTTACATCGGGCCATGTTTCTTCCGGTCGCCAACTTCGAAGACTCATTACTCTCGACTGCCAGGTAATATGATCTTCGCCCCATCCGATAAACTTCAATCCCTTTTCACGAATGACAGAACAAAGTGCGTCGATTCTTTTTTCTGAAGAGATGTCATGTAAAGGTTTGCACTCCAACGTTAAGGGTCCGATTTTCTTTTCGGATGTTGCCACAAGCCTGTTGAAATCATCATCCCACCTAATAACTTCCGTTTCCTGCGCCAGGTGATAAAGGTCCTTCTTATCTACCGGCGCCGCTAAAAATATTTTTCCTTCTCCACTTCCTCCATCAAGATCAGCAACAGTAAGAAATTCTTCCCTGCTTAATCCATCATGTGATGGTAATCTTACCACTTTACCTCCTGCTAATTTATACCGGTCACTATTCTTTTCGGTTTGTTGAGCGATACGATCGGGATAAGCGCCTGCCAGAAGTAGTCCGACTTTAAAATGATCAACGGGTTCGTTATTCACATTTATGTTAAAAATCTTACGCCAGTTTTTGGCCAGTCTTTCAATGCGATCGAATGCAGATCGATCACCTCTAACGGGTTGGTGTTGCCTGAACTTTCTCAATAATTCAATTCGTAAGGTGATATCCGCACCGGATTCTTTGGATAATGGATCTCGCTCCTCCAATATAGCTGCAGAATCAATCGCTAACGAAAGCAGTTGTTCATCCTTTCGCGCTTCTATTAACATATGCGCAATACGAGGATGTGTTGGCAGGCGCACCATCGCTTTACCCTGCTCAGTAATTTTATTGTCATGCAATGCACCAAGCTCATGTAACAATTCCAACGCTTGTTTTACCGCACCATTCGGTGGTTCGGTGAGCCAATAAAGTTCTTTCACATTTACAATTCCGGCACTGGCTAACTCCAATAGCAATGGAGCGAGGTCTGCTTCGAGAATTTCTGGTGGACGATGAGGAATAAGAAATTGTTGTGATCCTTGTCCCCACAATCTGTAACATACACCAGGGCCAAGCCTTCCTGCACGACCTGCACGTTGATCAGCAGCATCTGCAGTTACCTGAACAGTCGTTAATCGTGTGAGTCCACTGCGGGGATCAAAGCGAGGCACGCGAGAAAGACCGCTATCAATCACGGTTGTAATCCCTTCGATGGTCAGGGATGTTTCAGCGATTGAAGTTGCCAATACAATTTTTCTTTTTCCCGATGGATGAGGAAGTATCGCTTCCTCCTGAGTTTTGAATGACAAGTCACCATACAGAGGATAAATAGCGACGTTGTTAACCTCCTCCTCCAGCAATTCTTTTACTTTATTGATTTCTCCGGCGCCAGGAAGAAAAGTTAGTATATCACCTGTTTGTTCCCGTAGCGCGGTTCGAATAGAGCGGGATACTCTTACCGGAACCGACAACTCAGCGTCTTTATTATTATAGCGTATTGAAACAGGAAAACTCCTCCCTTCACTCACTATTAATGGTGCATTCCCTAGTGTTGCTGATATTTTTGGACCATCGAGCGTTGCTGACATGATAAGAATTCGCAAATCGTCTCTAAGAATTTGCTGCAATTGTCTGCTTAGCGCAAGAGCAACATCAGCGTGGAGACTTCTTTCATGAAATTCATCGAAGATGACCATTCCCACACCATCCAGGGTATTATCCTGTTGAATCATGCGTGTGAGAATACCTTCGGTCACCACTTCAATTCTTGTAAGCTTGCTGACAACACTATCAAATCGAATACGGTAGCCAATGGTTTCACCTATTTCTTCCTGAAGAAGTGAAGCCATCCGATGAGCGACGGATCGTGTTGCCAGGCGACGAGGCTCCAGCATAATAATCTTATTGCCTGTCAGCCACGACTCATTTAAAAGTTGCAAAGGAACAATGGTTGATTTACCCGCACCGGGAGGAGCCTGAAGAATAACGGTATTATTATTCTTCAAAGCATTCTTTAAATCATCGACTACATCAAGAACGGGATAAGACATAGGCTGGATAACAGTTCACGGTTGACTGTTGACGGTATCTTCACTCACAGCATCAAGAATTTTTATCAGGCATTCAGAAAGGTAAGCGCCATTGCCAGTTCCGTACCAATTCATAATTCGCGTTTCATAGTGATTGATGTCATAATGTTTATCAAGCGTAACGTAGCCAATGTAGCTGCCATTAAAACTTGTAACCATTGCTTTTAAATTATGTTTTGCTGCCACTGAGTCAAGCGAAGTTGTAAGCTCACCGGAAAAATCACAGGGTGTTCCCAACATTACTACATTTCCAATTCTTAAAGCGGTAAGTGATGAAGGATACAAACCAAAAGCCGATTTGAAAAGCCATGGACGGATACACCAATCTCTTGTAATTCTCATCTGCGGTTTACCTAAAGAGAGAGGAACACGAACCATTATCATAGTTGAATCGCTGATAGGTTTCAATGAATCTTTCTGTTGGAAAGTTAGTGCAGCGAGACGTTCACCAACAAAGTTGATACGTTCTTCTCCGCGTGGCGGACCTTCACATGAGTGACTTCCTACGGCGCCTGCCATAAACATTGCGAAAGTGTATCCTCCTTGCTCCAGTTTATCAACAAGAACACCCGGATAATCGCGCGATACATTCCGGCTGGATGATTTGTCACATGTTGGATGACCTGTGAACGTAGTTAGTATAAGTCGCTTGCCATCTACACGGTCTACTTCAATCAGACGCATGAGCGAATCAATTTTACCTGATTCACGCGCCAATCGATTGTATAATAAGTCGGAAACGGGAATCACACCTTCCTTCAAAGATGACCTCACTTTATTTTTATTGGCAGCATCGATGCAAGCGATGATCTTATCGGTAATAAATTGAACGAGTACATCGTCATATGGTCCGGCGTAAAAGCTTCCGGCAAGTCGTTCGCCCCAGTTGCCAATACTACTGTGCGTATGTGTTGCTGATAAATAAGAATTGTTGAGACTAAAGCCAATGGATGGAAGTCTCTCTTCCAAAAGCTTTGTAACAGCAGGAGGAACAATCAAGAGATCAACACTCACCAGGCTTACTGTTTCGCTCCCATTACTGATCACTATTGCCCGTACATAAATGGAATCATGCACATTCTCAAATTGAAATTTTCGCATACCGCTACCGGCCATCGACGTAGCATAGGAAGGAGTAATGTTTTCTTTGGCAAAGCCTACCGTAAAGTTGTGTCGGGCAGGTGGAATGTTTACTCCTTTTAACTGCGCAAGATTCTCCTGCATTTTTACATAAAAATCTTTCTCCTTGTAGTTGGTCCTGTTAATCGGTTTGATTGCAGATAAAATAAAAAAAATAAGCGCGCCAATGATTCCGAGTATTGACCATCCGATAAAACGGAAAACTTTTGTCGCTCCTTTCATTCGATATGCAAGATGCCACTTAAAATGAAATTATCACAACAACGAAAAAAAGCCTTCCCAGCAGGAGAAGACTTTCACTGCATGGAAATAACCTTTGCTCCCTTCACATGCTTGTGTTTCAAATCCAATAGGGCTTTGTTAGCCTCGGTAAATGGATAAACTTCAACTTCAGGTTTGATTGGAATTTTTGCGGCGAGAGAAAGGAATTCGTCAACATCCCTTCGTGTGATGTTAGCAACACTTTTAATCTCCTTCTCCATCCATAAATGAATTGGGTAATTTAGATCCAGTAACACCGCCTGATCACGAGACTCTTTCCGTATGGCGTTAATTACCAGCCTTCCACCCGGTTCCAACTGTTGAAGAGACTCAACTACCGGTTTCCACGCCGGCGTAGTATCAATGATAGCATGAGGTTTTACAAAAGGCTCATCGGAAATATCGCCAGCCCAGGCTGCACCTAAGGAAAGGGCAAAATTTTGCTCCTCTTTGCTTCGCGCAAAAACAAGTACAGTTGAAGCAGGATAAAGAAACTTTGCCATTTTCAATACCAGGTGTCCCGATGCGCCAAAACCTGTAAGACCAAGAACCTGACCATCCTTGATTCCTGTTAGTCGTAGCGATCGATAACCAATCGCACCAGCGCATAATAAAGGAGCTGCTTCCGCATCTGTAAAAGTTTTTGGAATCTGGTATGCAAACTTTTCTGACACTTTCATGAATTGAGCATAACCTCCATGCGCATCTCTTCCTGTAGCTATAAAATCTTCACATAAATTCTCCAAACCGGCGCGACAACGTTCACAAGAACCACAAGCGGAAAAAATCCATGCAACACCAACACGATCACCAATCTTAAACCGATTCGCTTCGGAAGCCATAGCTTCAACTTTTCCCACAACCTGGTGACCCGGGATTATCGGATAAACTTGTGGCGATGTTCTTCCCTCAATCTCATCGAGTTCAGTATGGCAAACTCCACAACAGAGAACCTTGATCAGGATTTCATCATTGAGCGGAATTGGTTCTGGCATGTCAGCGAGTACAAGGGGCTGTTGATTCTTTTCAAGATCAAAAACCTCATTTAGCAGCCAGGCTCTCATAGCTTTAATCGTTTAGTGATTTAGTGCTACTTAGTTCATTCAAAAATCTATGATACAAACGAAAAAATAGCAGTAAGCAAATGGCAATAGGCAATTTTGCCTACTGCGATTGCCTATTGCCTACTTTTCAACATTGGTTAATATCTGTTGATAAATGTTTTATATTAGTAAATGATGCTCTCATTAATATATTAGGTTATGCCTTTGAAGATCCTTCTTTATCATTTTAACTATTTGTTTTGCAGCTATTCTTCTCAGCAAGACTCTGGAACCAATAATAGCCAGCAGTTTATTAATAAAACTCACATCCTTCATCAAACTGAAGGCAACTTTTTCAAGTCGTATTTTTAAGGGATGCCGAAGATCATCGATTGAACTGAGATTGATAGACGGCCAGTCATAGCCCGCTGGAAATTTTTGTTCATCATCATCTAAAAGCGGAATAATCTGGTAATGACCTTCACTATTTCTGAATCGATTCAACGGCACATCACGAAATCCATCGGTAAAAATTTCATTTGTTGTTTCTGCAGGAACAGTAAAAGACTCCTGCAAAAATCGTTGGCAATTTCTACGGCCGAGAAAGTAATCATGAATACGAAACTTTTTATCAAGAAAACCACCGAAGCCTCCAACAGAACCACAAGCTATGGCGCGTGCGCCTTGCGCAGATTCATTATTTATCGTTCGCTTCGGCGCTATCATAAAACGGCTGAAGTTGTTTTCGTTTAATGCCGCTTCAATATCATCCGGTTTAAAAAGTAATTGGCCCCGCATTGTACTGTAAATATTTCCAACCATTGCCAACAAAGAACTACTCAGTTCACCCGCTTCATCATCCTCTGTTGGGAAAGGATCAATCATAACAACTGAACTCCTGAACGTATTATGATTTTTATTAGGATCCTCTCTCCCCTCCTTTCGCGCCAACTCACATTCTTTATCCTCCCCCGTTTTCTCTATTAGCAAAGAACGGGTAACTTCAAAAGGTTCATTGTTGATCATTCCGCCATCAACATTGAGTGTTTGAAAAGGATCTGCATTCAGTCTGCTGAGCGGCTTGGGATAATTCTGATTGATAAAACGGTTGTCCTGGAGAAATCGGTTTTCACGAATAACCTTCCGGGAAGCAAGGCCTAGCGGAAACGCACCGGTCGCCATAGCACAAGCTTTTGCCAACTCAACATTTTCTTTTTGAATGAACGATAGCGGTATGCGGCCATCACCACGATAAGCTGCGTTTAAACGAAAATGTCCGATATCATTGTGTGCATGTGTCAGATAACGCTGACCTACATCAGCATTGGAACGAAAACCCAGTTCATACGGTATACCATTTACATTACTCAACGTCACAAAAAGTTCCAACTCCTTATCAATATAGTTTCGTTCTACAACCGCTGATGGATCAACAGAAAGTGCCCGATCAGCTACCAAAGCAATAAAATCAGAATTAAGAATTGAAACAGCTTCTTTGTCTTTAAGATCACCGAGTCCGAGCATCACCGGCATCATTTCATCAGCAATTAAATTCACCCACGCATCATAAAGTTTATTTTGCCTCGCTGTACGCTCATCATAGGATGAGTATCGCACAGGAAAGATTTTATTTGTAAGCGCAGCTCCGGATATAATTGTTGTCATTCCTCCGGCAGACGCACCACCAATAACGGATAGCATTACTTTATGCGTTGGTATGCCATGCTTACCCCGATTTTGTTCCCACAATTCCAACGCCTCAATAAGGTAGTCCATAACACCTGCCGTATACGCCCCTGCCGACACAGCACCCGCCATGCATAGGCCAAGAGAGAAAATCTTTTTTTCTTGCTGCATATCTACTTAGGAGAATTTTATAATGAAGGTATAAAAAAGATGTTTCGTTCGAATGAACTTGCTAAAATGCTTCAGCTACATCTAAATAAAATCCATTTTGCTCGCGTCCAAATCCAAAGTCACCGCGCACATTTAGTTTGTCATGCTTGTTGATGCGAACTCTCAAACCCAGGCCGGCATTAGGCCGCAACGAATGTTGAAATGGTTCGTACCATGTATCTGAATTTAGCGCTACCCCGACCCATGTTGCAAAACCAAAACGATTAGTAACCATCATTCGGTATTCTGCCTGAAATGCATAATAGTTTTTATACCGGTAATATCCCCGATAATACCCTCGCATCATATCTGCGCCCCCAATCTCAGCCATGTCTTTAAAAGGAACTGTTCCTTCATTGAGGTTAATAAGAAGCTGAAATGCAAGCACGCCATCTTTCACCTTTCTTAATGATCGGTACGTACGCGCATCAAGTTTAAAGTTTCCAAACGTATAATCACTCACAAAACCAGGATGGGCTGTCCATAACACTTCAATAAAATAACCCCGCAAAGGACAAACCTGACTATTACGACTGTCGTAACTAAAGGCTGGAGAAATACCAGCTACATAATAACCTTTATAACCGGGTGGCTGAGATATTTCAAGGCCACCGTCAATATCTGATTGCACATTATATATACGATTATATCGTCCATAAAATCCAAGGAAAATGTTTTTCCGTACTTGCCAATATTTTCTGAACTCAAACCAGAGTCGATTGTATTCTATTGGGTCTTCAAAATCCTGGGGAGATTCGGTCTGATAACCATAGTATAACTCCGGAAAAAAGGCGAGGTAAAAACGATATTGAAAAATATGCTTGTTTTGTTTCGAGTAGATGCGACCGGTATTGCCCCATGCATATTGTTTATTCACAGTATATATAAGAGAGGATTGTAAATAAGATCCCGTAGTAAGGGTATCGCTGGAAGTATGAAAGTTGGCAGCCAGAAGCGCCCCGAAACCAAACCGTGTTTCAGGCGAATAGTAGATAACAGGTAATGGGCTAACACGAAAATGTTTGACATCCTTTTGTTCCTGCGAAAATGCCCCATGGGAAAGGATCACGAAGCAAAAAAGGATTGGGGAGGATGATTTGGAAGGCATAGGGAATAACAACCTCATTCAAGATCATCATTTTCATTCAAATAATCTAATCACAACAGTTAGCCGCTTCACTTTAAAATGCTATTGTAACTTACTATTTATTTATAATTTGGGGCCACCTAAACGACTTTCGAAATGAATAAAAACATTTACCTGTTATCTACGGCCATATTGGCTTTTCTCTTACTCTCCTGTCAGTCTGGTGAATCAACCTATGATGCAGAAGACGGGCTCACCTCCTTTTCGGCGGAAAGCCTTGAAGAAAAAATAAAAACCTTATCATCTGATGAGTTTATGGGCAGAAAACCTTTTACAGAAGGTGAAACAAAGACGCTTGAGTATTTGCAATCGGAATATAAAAAGATCGGTCTTGAGCCCGGCAATGGCTCAAGTTACCTCCAGGAAGTTCCCTTAATGGAGATTAGAACCTCTGCTGACCCTCTCATGAAAATAGAGGGTTCAAAAGGAAAGTTTGATCTTAAAGGACTCGATGATTACGTGATCTGGACACAAAATCCTGAAGGCACATCATTGGAAAGTACTGAACTTGTTTTTGCCGGATATGGAATTGTAGCGCCGGAATACAATTGGAATGACTACGAAGGACTTGATGTAAAAGGAAAAGTAGTAATGGTATTTGTAAATGACCCTGGCTTCGGTATCAATGATTCAACTTTTTTCAAAGGAAATACAATGACCTACTATGGTCGATGGACCTATAAGTTTGAAGAAGCAGCGAGACAAGGAGCAAAAGGTTGTCTTGTTATTCATGACGATGTACCTGCCAGTTATGGATTCTGGGTTGTTCAAAATAGCTGGAACACTTCGAAGCTCTATCTCGATTCGCGTGGCAAAGCGCAAACCAGATGTGATGTTGAAGGCTGGATATCATTACCCGCCACTAAAAAACTTTTTGAAACAGCAGGGCTTAATTACACTGAAAAACTTGCCGCGGCTCACAAAACCGGATTTAAAGGACAGTCACTTGGGTTGAAAGCAACTACTTCATTGAAAGTATCTGCCAAATACAATACGTCCTACAATGTAGCGGGCAAAATAACAGGAAGTGAAAGACCTGACGAATACATAATTTATTCAGCCCACTGGGATCATTTAGGTGTAGGCAAACCCGAT
This sequence comes from uncultured Roseivirgaceae bacterium, assembly GCA_964521255.1. Lineage (GTDB taxonomy): Bacteria > Bacteroidota > Bacteroidia > Cytophagales > Cyclobacteriaceae > ZC4RG29. Next base: position 1,014 of record CAZFRM010000026.1, on the reverse strand, counting down.
CAAGAAGGTGACTCAATTTATAATGGAGCCCTGGATAACAGTAGCGGCACTGCCGCCATGCTGGAAATCGCAAAGGCATTTGCGTCGTTAAAGACAAAACCAAAACGATCTGTTGTATTTCTTGCCGTAACCGCTGAAGAGCAGGGTCTGCTGGGTTCGGAGTATTACGCTGAAAATCCAATCTATTCAAAAGAAAGTACTGTTGCCAACATTAACATTGATGGTGTTAATGCAAAGGGCAGGATGAAAGACATTGCCCTGGTAGGACGAAATCAATCTGTACTGGAAGACTACCTGCAGGAGGAATGTAAAAAAGTAAATCGTTACGCAGCACCCGATCCTAATCCTGAAGCTGGTTACTACTTCCGCTCTGATCATTTCAATTTTGCGAAAATTGGTATTCCTTCTCTCTATACACACAGCGGTGTGGATCATGCTGATAGAGGAAAGGAGTATGGCTTGCAGATTTCAGATGAATACAGAGCCAAACATTACCACAAACCTTCTGATGAATACAATCCATCACAATGGGATCTGGCCAGCAGCATTGATGACATTAAACTTTTGTTCCAGGTGGGTAAGCGTATCGCCTTTGAAACAACATGGCCACAGTGGAAAGAGGGTTCAGAGTTTAAAGCGATACGCGAAAAATATAAAACAAATTGACGTTAAACCCTCTAAGGGTTCAAAACCCTTGGAGGGTTTATATTGTTCACACCTCCAGCGTAGCCGTTAGGGGATGGTGATCAGAAGCGTGTTGTATACTGTCCATATTTTCCCACACTGCATGTCAATGTTTGATTTACCATTGCTCACCAAGTTGGGTTTATATGATCGATCCATTCGCGATGAGTTTTTATTGAAGCTACTTTTGAGGAAAAGGTCAGGTAAGTGAATACGAAAGTTTAAAAAGAGAACAACCGTGCTTTCAAGTTACGGAAAGCAGGTATTATCAATCTCTTTAAATTTATTAATGAGAACATCATTTACTAATATAAAACGTTTATCAACAGA
>CAZFRM010000025.1:0-70560 GCA_964521255.1 uncultured Roseivirgaceae bacterium | reverse complement strand
ATAGCCCTTTGCTTATTATAGCCTCTTAACTTAATGACATTGCCCGAAGGGATTTACATACATTCAACCGATAACTTTAGATGTATCAGCCCTGGCAGGTAGTCTGCGGGAGCCATGACATTATGAACAGACCACTAAATAGTGATTACAACTTTTCCATGGGCGTGACCGGTGCCCAGGCAACGGAGGGCATCAGCTGTTTTATCTAATGGATAACGTTGACCAATAAAAGGTCTTACTTTACCGGATTCAAAAAGTTCAATCACATCATTCAGGTCTTTGTTTGGCTTGTGTATCAGCAGGCCTGGTTTCTTGCTGCTAAACGTTGAAATGAATGGTCCTAAAAATGCCACTTGAAGGATTCGCGTAACCTTACCACCGATCATTACAAAAACGCCACCGGAGTTTAATGATCGTAGGTAATCAAAGATCGACCGTGTTGCAGTTACGTCAAGTATCATGTCGTAGTGTTTTCCATTCCTGGTAAAGTCTTCCTCGGTATAATCTATAGCGTGATCTGCCCCTAACGAGCGCATCGTTTCAAATTTCTCTTTGCTATCTACACCGGTTACTTCAGCTCCCAATGATTTAGCCATTTGTATAGCAAACGTGCCCACTCCTCCACCCGCTCCATTGATCAATACTTTGTGTCCCTGCTGAATTTGTTTTTTATAACGAAGACCTTGCAGGGCAAGGAGTGCCGCATGAGGTATGGAAGCCGCTTCTTCGAATGTCATGCTTGCGGGCTTTATTGTCAACGCCTTTTCATTTGCACAAACGTACTCGGCAAAACAACCCCGCTTTCCTTCACATAAATCTCCAAATACTTCATCGTCTGGTTTAAACTTACTTACCATGTTGCCAACACTTTCAACCCTGCCAGCCACATCAGCGCCGATTATTTTGAGTCTTGGTTTTACTAACCCAAACATGAGTCGATAGATGTATGGCCTGCCTGTTAGCAAATCCCAATCCCAGGAGTTTACCGAGGTTGCATGCACTTTTATAAGTACTTCATTTTCTTTAGGAACAGGTTTATCCACTTCTTTTAATTGAAGCACATCGGGTGAGCCATAGTTTTGGTAGACGATTGCTTTCATTGGTGGTTTGTATTCACTGTTATGATGACACTCCCCTTTTTGTAGCCCTTTTCAACGTAGCTATGCGCTTCAACAATTTGTTCCAAAGAATAAAGTTTGTCGATGACTGATTTTATTTTGCCAGAAGAAATAAGTTCTGCCAGGTAATTCAAATCCTCAACCTTTTCACCTGCCAATGAAAAGATTACTTTTTTCCTGCTCGTCCACGACACCCATAATCCCCAAAGCATCCGTCGTGGACCTGTGTTGGCCATCAGGTAGCAGCCGTCTTCCTTTAACGAATTGATACATCGTGAAAACGAACTCCTATAAACGATATCAAATATCACATCATACTTTTCACCATTATGATCAAAGTCTTCTTTTGTGTAATCAATCACCCGGTCGGCACCGATTTGACGCAGCATATCTAACTTACCAGTACTGTCAACAGCCGTTACTTCAGCGCCGTATAATTTTGCAAGCTGAACACCAAAAGTTCCTATACTCCCTCCGGCGCCTATGATAAGTACTTTTTGCCCGGGCTGAATTTTTGCCTTTCTAAGAAAATGCAATGCATTGAGTCCGCCAACTATTATTGTCGCGGCTTCTTCAAAGCTAACATTATCAGGTTTAATAGTTATACCCGCCGAAGCTCCCAGCCGTTTATATTCGGCATTGCCACCCATACTTATACCGGAAGAAGCAAAAACAGAATCGCCTTTCTTAAACGAAACAACATTCTTTCCTACAGATTCTATCACTCCCGCTACTTCCATACCGGGTGTAAATTGCCGGGGCTTTCGGTAACCCATAAACAATCGCATCGGAAGCCTGGTCCATAACGGTAAGGTTAAGCTTCTAATTTCACAGTCTCCCATAGTTACAGTAGAGGTAAATACTTTTATAAGTACATCATTATCTCCGGGAACTGGCTTTTCAACTTCTTTCAATTGAAGTACATCAGGTGGCCCATAGAGGGTGCATAGGACAGCTTTCATTTCTTTTTTTATTTAACGTTTCTAAAATGGCGAAGGTTGATAGAACTGATTCCGCTTATAAAAGAATAAGCCCGGCAATACCACTTTTTTAGACGACAGAAAGGCCGACTTGTTACAAGGGGTATTGGAAATTATTAATATTAATTATTAGGTGGGGCAATCACTTGAAAAGTAAACGATGTGCTTCCACATAGCCCCTCTTTGGTCAATCCCTGGACATTGACAACATATAAGCCCGCCTGGTCTGATGTATAAAATTCCACCTTTCCATTTCCTTGTTCATTAGTAGTAACAGAGGGTGACCAGTACAAAACATTTCTGAAATCAGGTATCCGGCTCGACTGCTGTTCTTTTGTTTCGTATACAGGAAAAAAGAACTCACGATCCCAAAGCATACCTTCATAATCGAGAATCAATGCACGCTCATCGACAGGGAAATCAGGGTAATCTCCATCATAGGTACGATAACTTGCAAGCCCGGAGAATGAGAGTGAACCATAAAAATATTTTTTTGTGACAACATCAAGGGTTTTCACTTTCAATGGATCATATTCCATTATGCTGTTTATGCGGAATACAGGAATGCCATCGATCAATACCATCGGATTCTCTCTGAAAACAGAATTATTGTTGTCATTAAGCGTAATAAAATAAAATTCCTTCTTTCTTTTCCTTACCAAAATGCCCGGCACGTATTCTCGCATAACTTCTTCCATAACAGGAAATCTTGTAAAATCATCAAGCCTGTAATGTTCATCAGGTTTGCCATAGAATGGAATGGTGTCTCGCAACGTACTAATTATTTTTCCCCTGACTTGCTCATTGTACGCATTTTCAAATTGCATTCCCATGCTTCGGGATAACAACTGATCAGCAAAGCGTTCGGGAACGTCAAGTGCAGGAAGTTTAACATCCATAAACTTTTCTGAGAAAGGATTGGATATTTTAATTCTGTACATAGAATCCACTTCCCAATTGGTTTGCACGATCATCTTGTTCGGACCGTGAAAGTCTTTCAACTCAAATCGTATTTCGCCCTGGCGGTTGCTTTTTGTCGTACGCAGCAGAAAATTTTTTCCGGGAATGGAAAGGTATGCAGGAATATTAATCCCGGGCTCTCTCGTTTCAACATGAGCAACGTTGCCTGTAACGATGTGACCACGAAATTCAGGAGCGTATGAAAACTGTTGAGGCTTCTTTGATAAAACATCTTTCCATTGGAAGCGTCGCCATCCATGCGTGAGCATCAGGTTATCAGCGGCTTCATCAACATCCTTATCATCTGAAAAATAATACGACGGCGATTCAATCGCACCTTTTAACTCAGACGTTAGTAATAAGTAATTTTGTATGTTGACCGGATCTTCTGACTGCAACGAATCTAATCGGTAAACAGATACCGAAAGATCCGACGCTATTGACTTATCGTGATTATCCTTTGCCGTTATGTTTATATCAACCTTCTGGCGTGATGCGTACTCATTTTTATTTGAGTTTCCTTTCAGATTTAGTCCTTCCTTAATCTTCTTAAAGTACAACCTTTCACATACCGGGCGATTATCCTGATCAAAAATTGTAATATGAGAAATGCCTTCCGGCAACCCACTCCTGTCAAGCGTAAATGTTCCGGTGTTGAGATGCAGGCCTTTCATGGCAGATGTCACCAGCTTGCCGCGTGCATGTACAATAAGATAAACAACTCTCAGCGCATCATCATTAAATTTTGAGCGGACATCGATCAATATTTTCTCACCTTCCTCGTAAAGGCGCATGCCATATCCATCATCACGTGCCTGAGGAATTTCTTTTATGCCAATAATATTGCCCGACAAATCTTTTACTACCACACGGTACTGCTTACCCGGCTGTGGTGTTATCTTAAAATTTCCAATACCAAATTTTAAAGGAGCAAAGGTTGTGAGCGTATCGTAATCCTGGTCAATCACCCAGCCTTTGTACTGCATTCCTTTACCATTTTTATCCACCACCCGAAAAGCAACTTTTGAATCGATACCTTTTATCATATCCCCTCCTTCCGGAAAAAATTGTATATCGTACTTAGTCCCGCTTTCTTGTATATTTTGCTGAAGCGGCTTAAATGGATTTACGATGGTGATGGTTTTATGAAAATAAAATTCAGGTGAAAAATTCTGCATCCATCGTGTGTACGCGCGCAGATGGTACTTGCCGGAATTTAAAGAAGCCGGAATGAAAATGCCGCTATTGCCAGTGCTGTTATGCAACGTAACTTTAGCTTGCAAAACGGGTTTACTTTCACCATCAATAATTTCTACATACGCAATTTTGCTGAGATCAGTGGGGGAATGTTTTGTTCCGTCAACCGCATATATTTTAAACCACAGATAATCGCCTGTGAGATAAAAGGTTCTATCGGTATGAAGAAATAATTTCTCCTGAAAAGAGTGATCAAGATATTTATCAAATTTATTAAGAATGCTTTTCAGTGAATCACCCTGAGCATGGACATCAATAGTTAATACGAATGTAAAAGCGATTATAAAAAGTCTTAATAACATAGCGTTAAATCTTATTCTTCCCACCATTCCGGCTCTTTGAGTGTACCCTGTCTTACGATGCGGCAATCAATGCAACTTGCACTGGACGTAGTATATCCAATAATTTGGGTGCCCGCTGGAGCTGTGACAGCATCGATCAGAAGAACATCAGGAGAGTCGAATTCACCTTCTTCCTCAAATAAAAGCGTGTCAATTCCACTGAACAAACAATGCTCATATCCACTTTCAATATTGCGGTAGCGGGGAAGTTCGGAAACATCGATAAAAATTCTCTTTTCACGAATTGATCTCACACTGAAGTAACCCAACACAGGCTCACCAGGATCGGTAGTACAACGAATATTACCTGAAATCTGGCTGGGCTGTGGGTCAAATAGCGTTCCAAGTGATTCTGTATTTTTCTTGAGTTGAATCCAGTAATTATAAGTTTCCTCATCAAGGGCAAATTGTTTAACCAAAATGCTATATCGATATTCGAGCATCCATGAAGTTGGCGGAACAAGCGTTAAAGGATATTTATAAATAACATCTTGCTTCAAACTGGATGAAGTTGCTACCTGTATTGAAGTTGAAGGTTGGCTTTTCCAACACAAATAAATATCATTCTCACCGGTTCGGTATGGATAATCACCAGGACCCCGATAATAGTAGTTAGATCTGAACTTGGATTTGTATTTTCCGGTCTCTTCATATTGCCATTGATAGTACCATGTGCTATTGGATGGGTCATGAGTGGTGACATCAATACGAACTCCATTATCATCAGCAAAGTATGTCACGCTATCTATCGCTGGAGTAGCTTTCATAGCCACTACTGCTGATTCATATTGATTTCCATTGCTATTTATTATAAGCTTACACTTATCAGTCTCACTTAAAACGAGCCCCTCAGCAGAATACACACCCGCTTCTCCTTCCCACAACTGATACGTAGCACCCCCTTCAACCTGAATACTAACTTGTGCGTTCGTCTGTCCTACGACCGCGTTTGATTCTGATAAGTTTTTAGTACGTGACAGGGTAATGGTAGATCTACCGGCCTCTAAATCTACATAACCATCAACCACTAAGTAGCTGTTGGCCAGTTCAACCTGCGGTGGATTATAGGGATCAATGCAACTTGCAAAGCAGATGAAACCTGTTATCAACAATTTTATAAATCCAGACCTCTTCATCTTCATCAAAATTTAAAATTGTAGGTAATAGTTGGTATGGGCTCCCCGAATATGGACATCTTATAACCTTTTATTACACCGTCTTCAGACTTGAAATAAACAGAATAAGCATTCCTGCGGCCCGTTACATTATATACAGACAGGGACCATGAACTATGCGCAAGCTTTCTGATCTTATGGTTACCTTCAAAGTTTAAGGCAAAGTCGAGACGATAATAGTCCGGAAGGCGAAACTGATTTCTATCAGAATAATATAAACGCATGCTTCCGTCAGCGGTGTATTTGGCCAATGGAATTGTAATCGGCCGGCCTGTGCTATACGTATAATTCACGGCCACATTAAAGCGGCGACTGAATTTATAGTTTCCGATAAAAGTGAAATCGTGTGGTTTGTCGAAATTGCTACTGTACACCTCTCCTCTGTTAACTGCTTCGGAAATTTCATTCGGATTTGTCTTCAACATTGAACGGGAATACGTGTAGCTAAGCCATCCATTCACTTTACCCGTAACCTTTTTTAACAAAAACTCAAAACCATAAGCATAGCCGTCGGTGTTTAGAACATCTTTTTCAACGTTTGGATTAAGCAACAGTACTGCGCCACCCCTATAATCGAGAAAATCCTTCATTGTTTTATAATAGGCTTCCGCGGAAGCTTCAATTGTATTGGACTTAAAATTACGGTAGTAACCTATCGATATCTGATCGCCAAGCTGAGGACGAATGTAAGGGTCGCTTAATTTCCAGATATTGGTAGGAGCAACGGCCACGGTATTGGACAACATGTGAATATACTGCCGCATTCTTTGATAACTTAACTTCACTGAAGAATTGCTATTTATCATGTAACGGGCGGAGAGCCTGAACTCTGGTCCCTGATAACTGTTAATAGTCTTGCCCGATGAGTAAGAAATGGTATCGGTTATAGTATCGTCCTCTTTCGGTATTCCTTGCGCATATTGGTAAACATCTTTTGGTCCCATGTACTGATAGAAGGAGAAGCGAAGACCTGCATACAAGGAAAGTCTTGAAGAAACTTCATATTTATCGGCAACGTAAAGGGCACTCTCAAATGCTTGCTCCTCTTGCATTAAATCCGGCGCCTGTAATGATTCTTCTCCCAGTGGAAGGAAATCTCCCGGCTTTAAACTGTAGTGAATGACATTTCCGCCAAAACTAATAGTGTGCTTGTCATTCATGAAATAAGAGAAATCCGCTGTGCCATTTATTTGATCAATCCTGGAATTTAATTCAAACGCTTCGACCGGATTTTGCTGACTTGAGATGTCGAATTTGTATTGGCTGAAAGAAGAGGATATGACGCTGAACAATTTTTTGTTAAAACTATGTTTCCAGCGAAAAGTGGCATTGACGTTATTGTACCGGTAAAGTGTGTCGCTGTTTAATTTGAATTTGTCGTTGCTGTAATAACCTGTCAGGTCAAAACTATTGCGTTCGTTTGCCTCATGATTAATGTGAAGGTTTATATCATAAAACGATCCGTCACTATTTTGAATTGACTTTTCCGGAATCTGCGATAACAGCCAATCCGAATAAGTTGACCTTCCCCCTACAAGAATAGATGTTTTATCTTTTTTTATAGGTCCTTCTAAAGTAAGGCGACCCGTGACTAAACCAATGCCACCTGACCCGGCAAATTTCTTTTTATTTCCTTCGCGGGTTGTTACTTCCATCACGGAAGATAAGCGACCTCCATACTCTGCAGGAACTCCGCTTTTATAAAGCTCAACAGTTTTAACAACATCAGGATTGAAGGCCGAGAAGAAGCCAAACAAATGTGATGAATTAAAAATAGTTGCGTTATCAAATAAAATAAGATTCTGATCGGCCGCGCCACCACGAACATTAAGTCCCGTTGAACTCTCACCAACACTTTGTACGCCCGGCAACGTAAGCACAACTTTCAACACATCGGCTTCACCAAAGGCTACAGGCACCTGCTTCATGGTTTTCATATCCAGCTTTTGCATGCCCATCTGCGTACCGGATAGGTTAGCGCCGCGTTCCGATTCAACAATAACTTCACGAAGGGCTGTCACTTTTTCTTTCAGGTCAATATCCAATTTACCCCCTGAATAAATCATTACCTGCCGCACCGTTTCGGCCATCCCTACACAGCTTATCTTTAACGTATTACGTCCCGCTGGAATGGTAATAGAGTAAAAGCCCATTGGATCAGTAGCAATTCCTTGCGACGTTGTCTGATTGAAAATAACGGCACCGGCTACTGGCTCACCGGTAGCGGCATTTCGTATGTAGCCTGTTAAAATAGCTTTTGCATTTTTTACAATCCTGGTCCGTGGGCCGATTTCATAGAGACGTTCTTCTTCCGTAAGCCGCTTTTTTTCGTCAGCATTGTGCATCAGATCAAACATGGCGATATCAAAATTTTCCTGCTCTTCTTTCCGGTCAAAAAATCCTACAGGAAGCTCAGTCCTTATTTCTCGTCCTTTCGTAAGATAAACTTTGTTCGATGGTGTGATGAGGTAGTAATATTTCGTTTCGCTAAAGATAGTATCAAGAACGGCACTCAAAGGTTGATTGCTAACACTTATAGTGACCTTCAGACTATCAAATTGTACTGCATCAAAATAGAAATAATATGGTGTCTGCGCCTCTATCTTGCTTATGAACTCTTCAAATTTAGAATCCTGAAACGTGCCACTAACTAACTTGTTTTGATCCTGTGCATGGAGGGTCAAACACGAAACTAAGGCAATGAAAAAGATTAGAATTCTGTAAATATGCTTCATCATTCTCCCCCCTGAATTTGATCGTAGTATGTGGCTAATTGTACCATTGCATTTTCTCTATTTCCCGCAAAATCAATTATGACTTTGTTCTTACTTGCAAATTGATTTAACGGCTTTCTTTGGTCCTTCAGCACTTTTAGCATTGATCCCTTGCTCTTAACAGGATAGTATTTTCCGTCCTTAACGAGGTAGTAATTATTTTTTTCCAAAAACGATACTTTAATCATTTGAACTGAAATATCTTCATGCTTATTCTTTTTCCTTTTCGCTAATACTTTAGTATTCCCATCATAGAGCAAATCATAAAAGCCATCACGCAGGACGCCTGATGTAGAATCCCGGACAATATTTATGAAAGTATGCCCGAGCAAATCAAATGAAGAAATTTTTGATTGATGTGGCTTTATCATTGACACATATCCCTTTTGATCATAATGTTCAACTATTAATAGATCGTGTACCAGATCATATTGCATTGGAATGTTTTGATAAAGCTCATCATCATAACGAATTGATCCCTCTTCTACGTATTCAGAATTGAAAAAAGGGAAACCATCATAGGGTTCAGGAATTCCTTTATACTCTACGCCGTTAAAAAGCAATGATTGATCTTTTATTGCTGAATTGTACACTGCAATAGCATTTCCTTTCGATCGCTCAACAAAAGTGCTATCGCTGGAAACCATCTGTCCAAACAAGGATGAACCAGCGAATACCATTAAAAAAGTAAAGTAGAAAGTGATTTTATTTTTTATCAACATCGGAAATCCAGCTATGGCAAAGTAATATGTTCAAAAAAGTAATAACAGGATGAAAACTTATATAAACGGGCATCTTTGGTCGATAAATACTTTATGCCGGAAGATAATCCCTTAAAGCCGGGTTTCAAATTTTTTAGCGGCTATCAAATGTTAGCTATCTCTCATTTAATCATTACCTGTATCAATTGGCCAGAGTATCCTGAATTTGCGAAATATATTTAAACAGCTATTGGCGCCTTGATGGATTGATGTGCCTGATAATTCAAAATTTCGAAATCCTCATACTGGTAATCAAACAATGAATCAGGCTTTCTTTTAATGTTAAGAGCCGGTAACGCAAAAGGTTCACGCGAGAGCTGCGTATTTGCTTGTTCAATATGATTTGTATACAAGTGAACGTCTCCACCGGTCCATACAAATGTGCCCGGTGTCAGGTCACATTGCTGGGCTACCATGTACGTTAGCAAAGCATATGAAGCAATATTAAATGGCACACCTAAAAAATAGTCTGCACTGCGTTGATAAAGCTGGCATGAAAGCGCTCCGTCTGCAACATAAAATTGGAATAAGGCATGGCAGGGAGGCAGAGCCATCTGATCAACTTCTGCCGGGTTCCATGCTGAAACAATGTGGCGTCTTGAGTTAGGATTCTTTTTGATCTGCGCTACCACCTGACTTATCTGATCAATTGAGTTTCCGTTAGGCGCAGGCCAGCTTCGCCACTGGTGGCCGTAAACAGGTCCCAGTTCTCCATTTTCGTCTGCCCATTCATCCCAGATTGTTACACCATAGTCATGGAGAAATTTAATGTTGGTGTCTCCTCTCAGGAACCATAACAACTCAACAATGATGGATTTAAGGTGAAGCTTTTTGGTAGTTACAAGAGGAAAACCCTGTGAGAGATCGAAATGTAATTGTCTTCCAAATACGGATAGAGTTCCGGTTCCGGTACGGTCGCCTTTCCGGGTACCATTTTCCAGAACGTCTCTCATTAAATCAAGGTATTGTTTCATATCCTCTAGTCAGCCTGCAAATAAACAACTTCACAAATGAATCTCAAGGGAATGGATATAAAAACAAAGAATCCTTCAGCGGGGATTCATTGTTAACTAATACGCCTTTTCCAAGCTAGAATTACATTTAATGTTTGAAGTATAACTTCTAATTTTTCAGATAGTTATCATTCAACATTTACAGAAACTGAGTAGTCTCCTATACTCACCATCACGGAGCGATCGCAAGCACCATCACCGTAGTTGATAATCAATTCACGGCCACCTGAGCTAAAGGTTTTCACTCCACTTACTGCCATATATATTCCTTCCGAAAGAACACATGATCCTTTGTAAACAAGTGTTTCATTTATATTCATTTCATAAGCAGCTCCACGGCGATTTGTTCCTGAAGCGCTTCCATCCAGACGAACAAGCTGGTCATCCAGGTCTATCTCACGGTTAAATGAAGATTCGCGTGTGCTTATCAAACCATCAGGCCATGTAGCCTTGCCATTATCCACTGTGATTTGGTGTTTTACAGAAGTTTGTGTTAAAGAGAGCAGTTTTATTGTGCGGGTTCCTTCCAGCGTTACGCCATTTATGGAATACGTTTCAGGTGTAATTACAACAGTAAAGCCAACATTTCCGGCAGGGCCATTTGAATAATCAAGGATAAGCTTTCCTTTTCTTATGTTGCCTCTTGGATCTTCACATCCTGGTCCAAAATCTACGGTAATTTTTCCGCTGGATAATGTTGAGCCATTACCAATTAATATTCCTGCACAGAGACGATCATCACTTGCAACTCGCCCACCAGCTGGACTATCCTCACTTTCTATTGCTGTGAGAGACATATCGTCCATATCTTCAAAATAGGCATCCGTTACAGATTCAAAAATCACATCAGAAGTGTCATTGGCTGTTACCCTTTCCTCATCTTTTGTACACGCGGCTAAAATCACGACTGAGGCAAAAAGGGCTATTCTCGTAAAAAAATTAGTCTTCTTCATCGTTTAAAAAGTTTTTGTTTTAATGCTGCTTAGAGCGCGAAAATAACCAGGTGTTTAAAGGGGATTAGGAAATATCTAAGGGATGGAGAAAGTTATCGGCGTAATATCCGGACAATAGCCACACTATTTTTATAGTTTTATTACCAGATTTAATTGATATTCGGGTCAGAACGGCATGGTTTTACTAAAGATGAGGGGTTTATTACTGGTCAGTTTTTTATTGCAATTAACTGTTTCCGCGCATGCGCAGAAGTCATTAAAAATTGCGAAGCTTAAATATAATGGTGGTGGGGATTGGTACGCTAATAAGACAGCACTTCCTAATCTTATTACTTTTTGTAATCGAGAACTGGGCTTAATGCTTGCCCCAGAGGAAGATATTGTAGAGGTTGGAAGCAGAGACCTGTTTTTCTATCCGTACGTCTACATGACGGGACATGGAAATGTAGTTTTTTCAGATGCTGAAGCTTCAAATCTCAGAAAGTATCTCCAGGCAGGGGGATTTCTTCATGTTGATGACAACTACGGGCTTGATAAATTTATAAGGCTTGAATTAAAGAAAGTGTTCCCTGAATTAGAACTGGTTGAAATACCTTACGATCATCCCATCTATCATCAGAAATTCGATTTTCCAAGAGGTCTTCCTAAGATACATGAACATGATGCAAAGCCAGCTCAGGGTCTCGGTCTTTTCTATGAAGGAAGACTCGTTGTGTTCTATTCTTATGAATCTGATCTTGGCAATGGATGGGAAGATCCCCGCATACACAATGACCCGGAAGAAAAAAGACAACAAGCATTAAAGATGGGCGCCAATCTTATCTCCTACTCTTTTACTTTCCTTAACTAGTGAATGTTGAAGGTAAAGTCAATTCTTTATGTATTCGGTTTTCTGACAGGCCTGTCACTTTATTTTTCTTCCTGTAAATCAAAAGAAGAAAGACTGGCGAGGACGTATTGCAGCATTTGTCATTTGTTTCCTGATCCTTCTCTTCTCGACAAAAAAACATGGGAAAAATCTGTGCTTCCCCAAATGGCATTTCAAATGGGTTTCCCCGACTTCGAGATTATGTCAGAAATTTCACAGAACGACCTTACCCAGGTGCTGCAAGTCATTCCAAAAAAACCAATGGTATCGGAAGAGGAATGGAACATGATCAGGAATTATTATTTAACAAATGCACCTGACTCTTTGGTCGTCAAAAATGAAATTATCGATGATACAATAAAATTATTTAATGTAAAACGAGTGCAGTATGTGGGTGATCAACTGGTGACACTTTTAAAAATTGATACGATCAGTAAATCAATTTATGTTGGAAGCAGATCATCCAAACTTTATAAACTAGATAATAATTTCCAAACACTGGATACAATTTTACTCGATAGTCCACCATCCTGGCTTACGGTTAGCAACGAAACCCTTTATACAACTACTTTAGGGATAATGGATCCTAACGATCAGGCCAAAGGCCGGCTAATCTCAATTAACAATGGTAATCAGACCCAATTAATCGATTCACTTAAAAGACCTGTTTACTTTGAAAGAGTTGATTTGAATAATGATAATGTAATGGATTATGTCATTTGTTCTTTTGGAAATTTTACGGGGGATCTGTCAGTTTATGAGTCGACTGCCGGGGGAACGCGGAAACATGTTTTAAGTCATTTACCCGGTGCACGAAAAATTATCCTTCATGATTTTAACAATGATAACCGAATGGATATCCTTGCACTTATAACCCAGGGCGATGAACAAATTGTTCTCTTTACAAATCATGGCAAATTTAACTTTAGCAGAAATGTACTTTTAAAATTTCCACCCGTGTATGGCACCTCGTATTTTGAAATTGCTGATTTCAATTCCGATGGGTTTCCTGACATCTTAACCGTGAATGGCGATAATGCGGATTATTCAAACATACTTAAACCTTATCACGCTGTTCGAATTTTTGAAAATAATGGAAAGAACAGTTTTAATGAAGTATGGTCTTTTAATATGCCCGGTGCATCAATGGCTATGGCGCGTGACTTCGATCAGGATGGAGATCTCGACATTGCCGCGATTTCTTTCTTCCCTGATTTTGAAAGGTACCCGGAAAGGGGGCTGCTTTATTTTGAAAATGAAGGCGATTATAAATTCAAACCTCAAACAACAAAACTTGCAAACTACGGGCGATGGTTAGTGATGGAAACCGGAGACTATGACCAGGATGGTGACACCGACATTATTGTAGGTGCCATGAATTTTGGCGGATTGGGAGCAAGCAAGGAAAACTACAATACATGGCAACGACACGCAACCTCCATTCTCATATTGGAAAATAAAACCGCTCAATAAATTATTACAAGCTACCGCGTCAGCCTGTAAATTAGAATCGCTGTTCGCTTGATAAGATCATTAATGGTACGAAGGTCGACATATTCATGAGTTGAATGCGCACCTGCTCCCATAACACCTAAACCATCCAGACAATCAAGATATTCTGCAACGAAAGAAATATCTCCTGCTCCTCGCTTGCCAGGATCGTATGGCACTACAGGGCCTTGTCCAAGATCCTGGCTCACCTTACTTAATATTTCCATTACTTTTTTATTACCCTCTTTCGGCGACATTGCCGGGTAGCCATCCTCAAATGTAATCTCTGCAGAAGTTTGAGGAAGATTGCGACTTACAATTTCACGCATCTTGTTTCGTCCTCTCTCCTTTTGTTCTTCAGAAATGAAGCGAAGATCGCTGTCAACCATAACGATCTGCGGAACAACATTTGATTTCCCAAAAGCAGTACCGGTTGAATTCTCACCGTCCAACTCAACCTGTGTGCCGCCGAGAATAAGACCCGGGCTAAACGTAAGCAGGTCTTCTTGTACTTCGCTATAAAATTGATAAAGAATGCGACTTGCCTCATAAATAGCGCCGGCACCCACCTGCTCGTTGAAAATTCCTGAAGAATGTGCCTGCTTACCTTTCACGGTCAACGTCCACTTGCTGGACCCTCTTCTCGCAATGGTTGCATCATTAAATCCTGTTGATGTTTCAAACGCAAGGGCTATGTCACTTTGTTTGGCGGCGTCAATTATGTCTTTACGACTTATTGATTTTGGTTCTCCGGCATTTTCTTCATCACCATGCAAAGCAATAATAATTTGAGAATTGTCGAGCACTTTGGCCTGGTGTAATGCCTTCAACGCAAATAGCAAAACCATATTCCCACCTTTCATGTCATTGGTACCCGGTCCATGTGCAATGGAATCTTGTATAACAAATTTTTGAAAAGGACTATTGGGTTCAAACACCGTATCAATATGACCTATCAATAAAAGCTTTTTTCCTTTAGTACCTTTGCGTTCAGCAAACAAGTGACCGGCACGATTCATTTGTTCAGGCATTTCAATCCACCTGGTTTGAAATCCCAACGCATCAAGTTCAGATTTGTAAATTGAGCCTACCTCTTGTACTCCCTTTACATTCATTGTACCGCTGTTAATGTTTACGGTCTTCTCAAGAAATGCAACAGGCTCCTTTCCATATTTATCAATCGTTTGTATTATTCTCTTTTCCTCTTTGGAAAGTTTCTGTGCAATTGAAGCCGCATTAAAAATAACCAGGAGCAAAAAAACGGAAGTGAGATTTTTAATCGTCATGATGAAACAATTTTGGCTGAATAACAATAAAGAAAATCACTGTTGTCCGACTAAAATAGTATTCGTTTCAATCCCTTGATTTTCTTGATGTTTCTTTATCTGGCCTCACTCCTACCTCTCTCCGAGGGAGAGAGACTATGGAATCAAGAAAATCAAGGGATTACAAAGGTGTGCGTTTATTTAGTCGGACAACAATGAAAGAAAATAAAGCAGCAAATACAAAGGTATTCAACAAAAAAAGCCCAATCTTATTTAGAGTGGGCTTTGCTTATTCTACAATTCTACAGAACGTAAAGCATCATTGAAATACAATGTTAATAATTGTAAATAATGATTGACCCGCCTGGAGGCTATCGTTTTTGTAAACAAAGTAAATATTTTCCTTTTTATTGATTGGCTGAATTTTGGCAAGTACCACTTGTGGCGGCCGTGGTTTCCCCTGGACCATTTCTGATGCGACAACATTATTTGATGTTCCAATAATTGGCCCGGATGGTGATCCGGTATGAACTTCAATTATTCCACCGGCTTGTCCGTAATTAGCGGCGGCACCTACCGCAAATGCAATTGTATTTATACCGGTAAGATCGATGTTATTAAAACCAATGAACGATCCGTTTTTAGAACCAATCATAAAAACCATATCCGTATCAGGCAAAGCATATTTCATGATACCATCAATTGAATCCGCTTCACTTGCCGCAACATTTGGATTTCGTAACACTAAAGTTTGTTCTGATAATGCAGGTGGAATTCCGTTCGCTCCCTGGTCTGTATAAGCTGCGCGTAAAATATAAACACCTTTGTTATTTCCTTTCGGAACTTCTGCGGTAAAAGTACCTTTTGTTGGTAAGCTCTTAATTGCCTGCTTGTTTCCTAAATTTAAAATGTACTGTACCATTTCCTTCACTTCCTCTTTGGGTAATTGAGGATGCGCAGCCATCGCTACCTCTCCCCATACACCACTGCCTCCGTTAATAATTTTATCAGAAAGATAGTCTATTGCTTTTGGGTCATCTTTGTATTTGTTGGATACTTCAATGAACATCGGTCCAATTGATTTTTTGTCCACCATATGACATGCATTGCAATCACTTTCGTCCATATATTTTTTCCCGGTTGCAAAAGCAGCTAACGCATCCGCTGATTGATGCCCTTGTGCAATTTCAATTTTATCAAAACCTTCTTTGAGATAATCAATATTCACCGAGACCTGATCAGCATTTATTCCATTGCCCAGCGATCCATCTTCTTTATCACTAACTTTCACCTCGTAGTTAAAAGTTTTATTGGGCAAAAAGAATGTTGTATTGCCATTGCTCAGTTCAAATGAAAGAACAGGTGGCTCATTACCAGCCAAAATTTCAAGGTTTGAATCTGACTTCTCGCCTTTTGAATCTGTTACGGAAAGAGACGCGGTATACTTACCCGCTTTATCAAAAGTGAAAGAGGCTTCTGGTGTGTTGAATTTTTTTATTGTAGATCCATCCTCTCCTTTAATATTCCATTCATACGTCAGGTTATCGTAATCATAATCCTTTGTGCCGTTAGCGCTTAGTGAAACTGCAAGTGGTACAGCTCCTTTTGTTTTGTCAGCGGCCATTTGTACAACCGGCTTGCGGTTACCTTTTGTGTATTCAATCCGCACTAACCGGGCGTCATCATTCTGGCGAAACCATGCCGTTCCATATTCCAACATATACAGATCGCCACTCTCCTTGCTGAACTCCATGTCCATTGGATTACTGAATTTATAGTTTGGCATGAAACGTTCCATAGAAACATAATCGCCATTATCATCCATTGTTACCGTGAATACCCAGCCGCGCATCCATTCGTAAATGAAAAGCTTTTTGTCAAAGTAATCAGGGAATGCACGTGTTGTATTTTTAAAATCTTCCACATAATAAACAGGCCCCGCCATTGAAGTGCGTCCACCGTTACCTAACAAGGGAAACTCTTCAGATTTATCGTAGGGATACCAGATAAATGCTTTTTGTGCTGGCGGTAATTCTGTTAACCCCGTATTGTTTGGAGAATTATTAACCGGTTTTTCAGGATCGAATTTAGCACCTGACTTACCTGCACCAAAATCATATTTATTGTAAGCCTTATTGTCACCAACAAAATACGGCCAGCCGAAAAATCCAGCCTTTGTTGCTTGTCCAATTTCATCAAAAGCGCGTGTCCCTAACGTTAGTGAATCTTTTCCCGCATCCGGGCCAACATCTCCCCAATACAAATAGCCGGTCTTTTGATCAACTGAAATACGATATGGATTCCGATTACCCATCACATAGATTTCAGGTCGTGTCTTTTCTTTTCCTTTAGGAAAAAGATTTCCATCCGGAATAGTATAGGTACCATCCGGTTCAGGATGAATTCTTAGAATCTTACCTCTTAAGTCGTTGGTGTTCGCTGATGACTTCTGCGCATCCCAGGGACTTCTTCCCGGTCGCTCATCAATAGGCGCGTAAGCAGTAGCGTGCGGGTTTGTATTGTCACCCGTAGATACATAGAGATTACCATTGGCATCAAATGCAATGGACCCCCCGGTATGGCAGCATTGTTCACGCTGAACAACTACTTCAAGCAAAACTTTTTTTGATGACTCAATCAATTCATCTCCCTTTAATTCATAGCGGGTGAGAATGTTCTTTGGTTCATCACCTGCAGGAGAATAATAAAAGTACACCCAATTGTTAGATTTGAAATTCGGGTCGAGCGCCACACCCAGCAGTCCATCTTCTGCTTCTGCCTCGCCGCCATCCTGAGATTTATATTTAGTGCTTACCGGTATTTTAGCAATCACCTTTGTCTTGCCTGCAGTTGGATCGTATATTTTTACATTCCCTTTACGTTCGATGAATAAAACCCGATCACCCGGTAGTATCGCAAGCTCAATCGGTTCATCAAGTTTTTCGTCAAGAACTACTTTATTAAATCGATTTTCTTCGGGCATCCGTTTAGTTTTTACAACACTATAATTAAGGCCTCCTGGTTTTCCTTTACCAAAAACATAACGTATGCCACCCCACAAATGCTTAAGAAAAAGCGTTTCAGAATACGTTTCATCGGTATGACCCAATGCTGTATAAAACGCACGACCGCCATCGTATTCATGATACCATGACATAGGATGGTCATCGCCATTCGTTCCTCCTTCATAAGTCTTCTCATCAATTTTGATCAGCGTTTTTATATCGGGATTGATATCTTTAAAGTTGTAAAACTCATCTGCGCGTGCCCAACGTTCCGGTATTGAATCTGTTGCAGGATGATTCTTATCTACAACATAGAATTCTGCATTACGAACATTAGGATTATTAGGATGGCTGTGAAAGTATGCTCCTGCTAACTTGCCATACCAGGGCCAATCGTACTCTGTATCCGTTGCTGCATGGATACCTACGTAGCCACCACCCGCCTGGATGTAACGCTCAAAATTATTTTGCTGCTCATCATTAAGTACATCGCCCGTTGTATTCAGGAAAATTACAGCATTGAAACGTTTAAGATTTTCCTCGTAAAAAACACTTGCATCTTCTGTTGCTTCAACCTGGAAGTGATGTTCCTTACCTAACTTTTTAATTGCTTCAATTCCTGCAGGAATAGATTCATGCCGAAACTCTGTTGTCTTTGAAAATACCAACACCCTGGGATCTTCATGCTTTGATGAACAGGCCAGCACAAACAGAAACAAAATCGAAAACTTCGACCATGCCCGCTTCAAACTAATTTTTCTTAACATTTATTTGATGGTTTAGGCTTATTGACGAAAAGTCATTGCGTAATTAAAATGCAAAGTAGATTTTTTTTATAAATAAGAAAAACAATGAGTTAACCCCAGGCCTTCTCACCCGGTTGAAGTGTAATACAACCTTCATAGCGGCCCGGAACAGCAACATGCCTTAAAGCTTTTGTCGCTCCTCCCTCCGATGATAAAAATCCCCAAACGGTTAGTTGTTTGATCATGGTATAGTAATGCGTATCGGGATCAGTTGGAGCTTTTGTTAATCCATAACTGGTTGATTCCTTTTCAAGTCCAAGAATAAATTCATGCTTCTGCATCTCGTCAAGCGCTGTAAAATTCTTTCCAAATAACTTCTGCGTAGCATCATTAAGTTTCAACAGGCCGTCCTGGAAAATTTTTTGTTCTTCTGAATTGTAACAATCAGAAACAATACTTTTCATAAATGCTCCTACATTCGTCTCCTTTGCCCCAGGTGATGATGTTGTTGCAGGAAGTATCGTTTCACCAATATCATTCAACAACATAATATCATTATTGGATAAAGTTCCGCTGAGAACTTCATCTTTTGTTCTTCCACATCCGGAAAGAAAAACTTCTGCTCCGATGACAGTGCCTCCAAGCAGAAAAGTCACAGCTGATAATGCCTCTCTTCGATTCATGTTTTCCCTACAAATTTTGTTTCTTTAATTCATTTACTGCATAATCAGCTGCACGAGCTGTGAACGCCATATAGGAAATGGATGGATTTTGACAAGCTGACGAAGCCATACACGCGCCGTCGCTGATGAAAACATTTTTAACGGCATGCATCTGATTATTTCCATTCAATGCAGATGTCTTTGGATCCCTTCCCATACGCGCCGTTCCCATTTCGTGAATACCCAACCCTGGAGCTTGTTCAGAATCCTGCTTGCGGATATTTTTAAATCCCGCGCTATCTAACATTTCAGCGCCTGTGTCCAGCAAGTCCTTTAACATGTTCATCTCATTTTCCTTATACTCGCAATCAATCTCAAGCAATGGCATTCCCCATTCATCTTTCCTGTCTTTACTCAACGTTACTTTATTATCGAAATAAGGCAGGCACTCACCCATGCCGGTCATTCCAATCTGCCACGGTCCAACTTCAGTGATCTTTTCCTTGAACGCGGCACCAATAGGCTCATCACCTTCTTTTACATTTCCCGTCCGGCGTGATGCACCACAAGAATATGCATAGCCCCTTATAAAATTTTCCTGCTTATCATTTCCAAAATTCCTGAAGCGTGGAAGATAGGTACCGGTTGGTCTTCTGCCAAAATAATATTGATCTTCAAATCCTTCATGCTCCGCAAAAATTCTTCCGCGGTAATTGTGATCCATCAGGTAGTGACCAATTACACCACTATCATTTCCAAGTCCATCCGGGAATCGTGAAGATGTAGAATTGAGCAAAATCAATGTCGTATTCAATGTACCTGCATTGACAAAAATGATTCTGGCATAATATTCCATAGACTCCTTTGTCTGCGCATCAATTACGCGAACACCCGTTGCCCGTTGACTTTTCTCATCGTAGATAATTGAATGTACGACGGAGAATGGCCGCAAGGTCATGTTACCTGTTGCTTGCGCGGCGGGAATGGTTGTTGAATTTGCACTGAAGTATCCTCCGAACGGACAACCTCGCTGGCACAAACTCCGGTATTGACAAGGGCCTCTTCCTAAATGCGGTACGGATAAGTTGGCCGTTCTTGAAATGACCAGATTCCTTCCGGGGAAATTAGATTCAATACTTTGTTTGAAATGCTTCTCAAGACAATTCATTTCCATCGGCGGGAGAAATTCTCCATCCGGAATTTGAGAAAGACCATCGCGGTTTCCACTTATACCAGCAAACTTCTCAACATAAGAATACCATGGCGCAATATCTTTATAACGTATGGGCCAGTCTGTAGCTGTTCCATCTTTCAGGTTTGCTTCAAAATCCAGGTCACTCCATCGTTGCGTCCATCGCGCCCACAAAAGTGATTTTCCTCCCACCTGGTAGCCCCGTATCCAATCGAAAGGTTTCACCTGTTCATAAGGATGTTCTTTATCTTTTACAAAAAAATGTTGGGTAGACTCATCAAAGGCATAGCATCGGCTAACTACCGGGTTCTCCTTCACAATACTTTCCGGCATTCTTCCCCGGTGAGGGAATTCCCATAATTCTTTTGTCGCAGTGGGATAGTCTTTTATGTGTTCTACATTTCGTCCGCGTTCAAGAACAAGTGTTTTTAATCCTTTTTCACACAACTCTTTAGCGGCCCAGCCCCCGCTCATACCCGACCCTATCACAATGGCGTCATAGGTATTCGCTGCCTTTGCTTTGCCATTAATATTTGCTGTCTTTAATGAATCTTCTACGTCCATAAAAAGATTGTGTTCACTTTTATTTTAATATTTGACCAGTGGATCAACCGGTTTGAAAGTATAAAAAATTCAATTTAATCCATTGTCAAAATACTTTATGTCAGGCAATTTTGATAAACGGTAATCGGCAAAAAAATAAAGCGCCTTTTGGGCGCCTTATTATCCTTAAAACTTATTCAAAGTTTAGTTATCCATTCCTAATTCTTTATATCGCCCTTCAACACGTTTTACCTGGGCGTCCATTCCCAAATCACCATAAATGCTATACAACTGGTCAAGTACTTCCTGGTCAGCAGGGTTAATTTTTTCTGCTTGTTCCCAATAAGGTAATGCCACTTTTAATTTTTCAACAAGTACTTTATCCAATTCAAACCGTTTTTTCTTATCATCAGCGCTGATACCAAGATTGGACATTTCCTTCTTTATCACTGCAGCCGACTTGTACATTTCCTTTGCTAAAAAAAGTTGAGCTTCAAAATATTTCGGATCAATACGTAAAGCTTCCTGATAATTTTTCACAGCTGCTTCACTGTTATTCAATGAAGAGTTGGCATAGCCCAGATAAAAGTGAAGAACTTTATTGTCAGGCTCTTTCTTAATAGCTTCTTCAAGACCTGTCTTTGCCTCCTCAATTTTTCCCTGATCTATTAGAATACCGATTTCTATTTTGCCAAAATCAGGATGATTAGGAAATTTTTGTTTCGCCTCGCGTACCACTTCCAGTCCTTTCACCTTGTCTTCTTTCGGGCCATTATAAATATTAATCATCATAGAGTATGCATCAGGTGATGTACCACCTTTTTCTATATACTTTCTAAAATTGTCGATGGCGAGGTCGTACTTCTCCAGGCTGTTAGCAACAAAGCCGGAGTAAAAATAGGCAGTGGTATCATTGGGGGATATCTTTTGTACTTTCTCAAAGTTCATCAAAGCTCCTTCAAGATCATCATCCTGATAAAGTCCTGCGCCATTATTTAAATATGTATTTGACCATATCGCAATCTGTTGGCTTTTTAATAAAGGAAAACCATTTGCATCGGTGATGTGATATTCATTGTTGGGCTTTCCCATTTGATCAGCCTTAGCAAAAGATTCGAGCGCAACATTAAATGCATCTGGCGCCAGACTTTTATAAGCTTCATTTGAAGTGGTGTCAAGAGAAGCATAGATCAATCCCCGATAGTACCACGTCTCACCATTACCCATTGTCTTTTCATAGGTAGTAGCAGCATCAATAATTTCCTTTGCTTCATCAAGCTTACCTGCTTTCCAGGCGGCGAGTGCCTTATTCAGATTTGGCTTTACAGCCTTTTGTCCAAACACCAACGCTGGTATTAGTAATAGAATGAGTAATGCACGTTTCATTTTAGTCAGATATTAGGTTGTTTAAGTTTTAAGATGGTATATGTTCACTTGAGTTTTCTTCCTCAATTTTCTGGATCTTTTCGATGGAAGATATTTGATCATCATCATTTAATTTGATGAGCCGAACACCTTGCGTGGCCCGTCCCATAACCCGAAGCTCGCCCACTTTAATTCGAATGGTTATTCCTGAACGGTTAATAATCATCAGTTCATCATCATCTCCAACCTCCTTGATGGCAACAAGCTTGCCAGTTTTGTCGGTGATATTGATGGTTTTAACTCCCTTGCCGCCACGCTTGGTAATTCTGTAATCATCCATTGATGACCGCTTACCAAAACCTTTTTCTGAAACCACCAGCAAGTTAGCGTCTTCGCGCGTAATACAAACCATACCTATAACTTTGTCATTGGCAGAATCTAACGTTACGCCCCTAACTCCCGCGGCAGTACGGCCCATTGGTCTGACATCTGATTCGTGAAAGTGTACAGCTTTACCCTCTGATTTTGCTATAACAATATGATTATTACCATTTGTTAATGAGGCATTTAAAAGTCTATCGCCATCGTGAATGGTGATCGCTGTGATCCCACCCTGACGGGGCCTCGAATAGGCCTCAAGAGAAGTTTTCTTAATGGTTCCGTTTTGTGTACAAAGGATTACAAAATTGTTATTTATATAATGCTCATCATCCAATGACTTTACATTTATTACAGTTCGTACCCTGTCGCCTGGCTCAATATTAATAAGGTTCTGTATTGCTCTGCCTTGTGAAGTTTTAGATCCTTCCGGAATCTCATAAGCCTTTTTCCAATATACTTTACCCTGATCAGTAAAGATCAAAAGAGAATTGTGAGCCTGCGCAATAAATAAGTGTTCCGTGAAATCATCAACTTTTGTAGACACACCACGTGAGCCAATTCCACCGCGTCCTTGTGTGCGATATTCTGCAAGCAAAGTTCGTTTGACATACCCCTGGTTTGAAATGGTAATTACCATATCTTCATTGGCGATCATATCCTCGGTTGTGATATCATCATCATTGTGAACAACTTCAGTTCTTCTGTTATCGCCGTAACGTTCTTTGATTTCTGTCAGCTCATCTTTGATGATTTGCATCCGCATCGGTTCGCTGGCCAGTATCTCATTTAGTTTTCCAATGAGCTCCTTAACCTCCTGGTATTCCTGTTGAATCTTATCGCGTTCAAGTCCGGTGAGACGTTGCAGGCGCATATCAAGAATTGCTTTCGCCTGAATTTCAGACAATGCAAAACGAGTGATCAATCCATTCTTCGCTGTCTCAGGATCTTTTGAACTGCGAATAAGGGAAATTACTTCGTCAAGATTATCAAGCGCTATCAGGTAACCTTCCAAAATGTGAGCGCGTCTTTCTGCTTCTGCAAGCTCAAATTTCGTACGACGTATTACTACTTCATGACGGTGATCAACAAAGTGTTTGATCAGGTCTTTAAGGTTAAGTGTCAGCGGCCTTCCTTTTACGAGAGCAACGTTATTAACACCAAAGGAGGTTTGAAGCTGAGTGTACTTGAATAAGTTATTGAGAACAATGTTTGGAATGGCATCTCGCTTCAGATCATATACAACACGGTAACCATCACGATCTGACTCATCACGAATGTCACTTATGCCTTCAATCTTTTTTTCGTTGATGAACGCTGCTGTCTTCTCTATCATCAGCGCTTTGTTGACCATATAAGGAATTTCAGTCACCACAATCTGATCGCGACCATTTGCATTGGTGATGATTTCAGCTTTTGCCCGGACAATAATTTTACCCCGACCCGTTCTATACGCTTCTCTTACACCGTTGATCCCATAAATTATTGCCCCTGTCGGGAAATCAGGAGCTGTTATATATTTCATGATATCTTCGATAGTGACCTCATTATTATCTATATAAGAAATGATACCATCAACCACCTCGCGAAGATTGTGAGGAGCCATGTTAGTAGCCATACCCACGGCAATGCCGGATGAACCATTCACCAACAGGTTAGGCAACTTGGCAGGCAGCACGGTAGGCTCAGTCAGTGAATCGTCAAAGTTGGGCTGAAAGTCAACCGTATCTTTGTTGATATCAGCAAGGAGTTCTTCTGCAATCCTTCGTAGTCTTGCTTCGGTGTAACGCATCGCTGCCGGAAAATCTCCGTCAATGGAACCAAAGTTTCCCTGTCCATCAACCAAAGTGTAGCGCAAAGACCAATCCTGCGCCATGCGAACCATGGTATCATATACTGAAGCATCTCCGTGCGGATGGTATTTACCCAGAACTTCCCCTACAATACGGGCAGACTTTTTATACGGCTTGTTGTAGTTTACACCCAACTCCTGCATTCCAAATAGCACCCTTCGATGCACAGGCTTCAATCCATCTCTTACATCTGGTAATGCGCGGGAAACGATGACCGACATCGAATAGTCGATGTAGGCACCTCTCATTTCATCTTCAATGTTTATTGGAATTATACTTTGTCGGCCAGGCGCTTGGCTACCGGTATCTTCTGCCATCTAGCAATTGATTTAAGAATATAAAATGGCCTGTTTTTAAGGCCCCGCAAGATAGATTAAAAAGCAGAAAGCTAAAAGCAAAAAGCCCAAAGCTTATTCGTTTCTGAGACTTAAAATTGTTGAATCGAAAGGTCGTGAAGCCGGAAAACTTTCAGCTTAATAAGGATTAAGTTTCTTCTTGTTTTTTCCCTTGTACTTAAGTAAGGTGGGGTAATTCTCCCCGTAATGTGGATTTTGTTTTTTGTAGAATGGGTGCATACGGCTTCTATACTCTCTGTTACCATGTGCATGGGTAATCTGTCCATGACAAGTTTTAACAGGGCACCGCCTTAATTCCGGGAGCCTGTACGTTGCACCGATATTGATGTAAAAGGCATTGAACTTGTGTGTGATACTTGATGACTCCGGGATATTCAGTTTATAACTTTTCAATTCATACGACGGCCGGGCAAAGAGCTTAAAATATTCCGACATTTCTCTTTCTATAGTCACACCGAAATTCAGGTAAGCGCCTTTCTTGATTATGCTTTTATCAAAACTATTTCCCAGGTTGTAGCCTCCTACATTGGCATCTACTACCAAAAGGTAATCGTAGTAACGGTAGACAGCGCCACCTAAATAGAAAAAGTATTTCTGCAAAAATATACTGGGGTCTTCCGGTGAAAAATTATTAATGTTATCGGAATAGCTGGTTGGCTTGAAATCTCCGATGTGCATGTATTCAACTGAATAACCACCTCCTATTCGATATCGCTCAAACTCAACATGTGCGGTAAGCTTAAAGGGAATACTCCACGAGCTACTTTTGAAGCCAATCGATGCTGTATCGGAATTCACCAGAAACGTTCCAGGTGTTGTTGTGTTGGTAGCGGTTGTTGCACGGTTAAACCAATTTGAATAACCTGCTCCTACCTGTCCCGACGGAAATATTTTTGGCGCTGAATTGGGATTTTGAAAGATTCCGTATCCTTCAAGATCGTGCTTGAAAAAGGTTTGTCCGTAGCCGGTGCTGAATCCAAAGTAGACTTTTGAAAGAAGGGATCGAAGACCGGAGGTACCTTTTCGTTGGATATAGAAATGCTCCAGTGGAATAGAAGCATCTTTTTCCTTTTCATATTGAGCAAAAGCTGCCGGTATGCCGCTTACTAAACAGCACAAAAGGAGAAGGCATGTAATTCTCTTCCTCAAGTTTAGATGGAATTCAAAGTCACAAAAATAAAAGGAACGTCGTTAAAAATATAAACGACTCATTATCTGTATTTTAAACAGCAAAAGTAATTTAAAAACCCATATCATCCTAATATCAGTAGTAACGGCCCGTTAAACCTTGAGATTCTAACGATGAGAAGGTGTGAAAAAGTGTTTGTTGCCGTTGTGCTGTATAGGTGAAATCATGCTCAATTATATTTCCAGAAGGCTCAGTCAATTCAAATCTTACACTGTTATTACCTTCATCCATTGGAACCCGGCCATACGAAATATTATGAGGAAGTGTCTGCCAATTTCGTGTGTCGGCATGTTCTGTGATAGCATTCATTAAACCAATTATAGCCCCCAACGATTCATCCTCTTTGCGTATACTATGCTCAGTCGCTTTCTTTAAGGCCGCACGGAGCAACCCTTTACTGAACTCAAGCGTCATGCGTTCTCTTAAACTATGGACAGCAATTTTGTTAATATCTTCCGCCAACTGAAGTGGATATTCTTTTTCTCCCGCTATGATTTTGGCATTTTGATAAAACACAGCACGTTCCCTGTACCGGGGAAATGCCACGCGATAAATTTCCAACTTAGATAAGTTTGAACGATCATTGTCATTATCCAGTCTGAACGGAAAACTCAAACCCAGTTCATCGTTAGTAAAAACTACCCAATTATCAGGCTTTGAACGAATCACAAAGTTTATGCTCCATTCGTCTTTCACCGGGCTTAACCCATTGTGCCAAAAGAATACAAGCTCTGCAACAAATTTCTGAGGCTGATAATCAAACATTCCGAACCGCTCACGGTATTGTTGAAATTCTTCATGAAATCCTGACCAGTACGCGGTATTCATTAAATCAATTTTCAATTGATCGGGAGTCTTGACATTAAAGAGACGCGCGTAATCCTTATCATAAATCTCTAACGCATTCCGGTAAGCAATGAAAGCGTTATTAAAATCTTTTGAAGCCTGATAAATAATTCCCATTAACGTATGACAGAAAGCATCACGTTGATATTTACTTTCAGAAGAATATTTATCACTTAACTGCTGAAGCCTGATGTTAAGACGGCGGCATTCTATCAGAGCCTCCTCATACTTATTCATTTTGAGATAGTTGATGGCTTTATAGTACAGCACCATAAGATGTTCATGGTCTTCTCCACGATAAACCGTAACGAGAGGGTTAGTAAGATAAGACGCTGCTTCGTTCAGGTAGTTAATGCGATAGTCTTCACCAAACAAAAATGCATTTTCGAAATATTCATTGCTTTCACGATACTTGCCAAGGATAGAAAGAATCAAGCCATTGTTAGCATAGTAAATAAATCTGCTCTTGCTGTTAGAAAGTTTGTCGTTTCGTTGCAAGGTTTCTAAGGCTTTTCGCAAATCACCTTTCTCAAATTCCGTATTAAAATTTTGCTGTGAATGGTAGTAATTGGCGCAGGAGGAAACTACACTTAGCAGAATGATGACAAAGGCAAATTGAATTAGCTTGTACATCGACAGGTTTAATTCTTTACAAACTTTTTGATTTCGTGTTGACCATACCAAATCCGGCGGTTTGTTTCAATGTCAGTTAAAAATAAAGTTGTGACATAATTTACGACTCGTTTTTTATTGTATACGTCTGTTTCAGAAGTCATGTCGCCAAATAGCATCAGGTCAGCCCCGAGTTCTTTACCAAATTTTTTAACGGTGGATGGATCGGCAAAATCCTGTTGCTCTGCCCTCTCCTTCCTTAAGGCATCTCTGAATTCATTGGACTCAACCAGGTCAGCTACCCTCGAATTATGAATCACCACTTCTAATTTTTTTACATAATTATCAGCATCAATATGTTCGGAAGTTTTATTTCTAATATAACCAACAATAATCACGGGTTTACTTCCCTTATCGCTAGCGTATGTTTTGAAATCCTCGGAATTAAATAGATCATAGATCATCTGATCAGCAACCATCCTGGAATCGGTATCATTCCAGCGGCCACTCAAATCGATCTGTGTGTCAGGCGTTACGCGCGTTACTTTCTTGGAGCAAGAGAAAATGAGTGCACATGAAAACAATAGCAATGTTCTGATTAGCATAGGTTATTTGTTTTAAAAGAATATCCAAAAATCCTGCCTGATTTACGGGTCTTTGAATTAAAATGTTGGCAATGCACCAAATTTAAATTTTTCACCCTAAAGATCAGGCCTCATTCTGACAAAAACAGGTTCCCGGAACATATTATCCGGCGTAAGTTTTGAGAATGAAACCTCAATGAATAGCTCAGGTTCTACCCACACACTTACCTTTTCATCCAATATTTTATCTTTGATGGGCTTCTTTATCACGTTAAGGTTCTTTATCACTTTATCAATATCCTTCATCAAAGCATCATCGAATCCCGTTCCTACTTTTCCACGATAGAGCAAATCACCGTTTTTCTTTTCACCAATGTGTAACGCACCAAAGGTTTTTTCACGATCCCCTTTTCCTTTTGTGTAACCGATAATTAATACCTCGGCAGTTTGCCTGACCTTGATCTTCAGCCAGTAGTCGGAACGTTTACCTGGAAGGTATTTGCTATCACTTACTTTCGCCATGATACCTTCAAGACTATGTTGCCTTGCTGCTTCAAACAAACCATCTCCATCCTCAACAATTTCACTTATGCGATAAGGTGTATCATGCCGCACAGCATCTTTTAACCATTCACGCCGCTTCAATAATGATTCATTCGTTAGCGGCCGACCATCCAGGTAAAGACAATCAAAAATGTAGCAGTAAACCGAGTTTGATTTCGACTGCCGTATAATATTTGAATCGCCATTGGTCATCATACGGTTAATAACTTTTTTGAATACCGGTTTTCCTGCAGCATCAAGCGAAACAATTTCCGCATCAAAGACGCCGCACGTTGCACGAAATGCTTTATCAGCAATCTGTAATTCAGGAAATTTTTTAGTCACATCATTTTGATTACGTGTCATGATTCTCACCTGTGCATCTTCCAGATAAATCATGGCGCGAATGCCATCCCATTTTAATTCATATACATAATCTTTTCCTTTAGGAGGTTTGTTATCACTTTCAGAAAGCATGGGTTCAATATTGGCATGGAGGTAATCGATCTGCGGTGTGTCTACGCGCTCAAGCAACCACTCTTTCTGCTTGATCTTATAGATTCGATATTCACCATTCACTTCCTTGCTGCTTAATCGAAAATAAAATCCGTCTTTCTTATCTTTCGTTATCTGGTATTTTCCGAAAGCATAAATCCACATTTCTCCAGCACCATATTGTCCCTTCGGAATTTTGCCATCAAAAGTCAAATACTCTCTCGGATGGTCTTCGGTTTGCACTGCCAGTCTCTTAACTCCCGGATGCGGTGGCAATCCTTTAGGCACGGCCCACGATTTTAAAACTCCGTCTTGCTCAAGGCGGAGATCATAATGAAGATGTGATGCATGATGACGATGCACAACAAAATTATTTCCGCCTTCATCAATGATCCGGGCTGTGGGTTCAGGTGTTTTATCGAAGTCTCGTTTTTTAGAATACGTTTCTAACTGCTCGGGAGTTTTTCGCTTGCCCGACACAGGTAACTTCTTACCTTTTTCAATCTTTGTTTTTCGATGTGTATGTAACTCAACAGCATAAGCATCAAAACCTTCCCACGCATCACCATCACTAATAACTTTCTCTAACGCTGTGTGAATGTTGTATTCCAGCGGACTTGTTGTATCGGCTAGATCATTCCATTTCAAAGGCATTGAGACAGGAGCGCCCTTCCTGCCGCGAATGCTGTAAGGTGATACAATGCTCTGCCCTGACCGGATACGAAATATGTCAATAAGCATTCTTCCCTTACGGGCATCTTTTTTTATTTGCAAGGTCAGTGTCGATGATCGGTTATCAACAAATGGTGTAGCCAGTAATTGGGCTGCTTCAAACACTGTGTGGAAATCCCATTTGGGTTCTATGGGGCAACACACATGAATGCCTTTACCTCCGGTAGTTTTCGCGAAAGGTGTATAACCAAAGGGTTCAAGATATTCTTTCAACTCAAGCGCAACTTCAACTACTTTTTTGAAATCATAACCTTCCGGAGGATCAAGATCAAAGACCATGTAATCGGGTTCATCAAAGTGGGGCTTGCGTCCATGCAACTGATGAAGTTCGAGTGAAGCGAGATTTGCCAACCATACCAGTGAAGCAGGTTCAGTAGCAATTATGTAATCCTTTTTTTCCTTTCCAAGTCTTACAAACTCCAGCCAGTCGGGTGCCCACTCAGGTCGGTTCTTTTGATAAAAACTTTCACCATAAATTCCGTCCGGAAACCGGACTAACGTAAGGGCACGGCCTTTCACGTGATTGAGAAGTGTAGGCGCTATCTTTAAATAGTATTCAATGATCTCCGCTTTGACGATGTTGTCATCCGGAAAGAGAACCTTGTCAAGGTTTGATATCTCAAGCTTACGTTTGCCAACCTGTGCCCACTGCTTTTTCGCCATGCAGGGAAATTAGTGAAAAGACAATACTATTTTATCACAGAGTGTTAATCATTTCCACAGGGCAGATCATTCATTTACCTCTGCCTTTGGTTTGTTGGAAAGAAAAATCATACCGATAACAAAACTAATTGCCGCAATTGCAATGGGATATAAGAGCCCGGCAAAAGGATCTCCCTCCGGCAGAGCTTCTGTTTTGCTCATCTCACTCAACTTAATGGCAATGTAGGGAGTGAGTCCTCCAAATACGCCGTTCCCTATGTGATAAGGAAGCGACATTGATGTGTATCGTATCCGTGTTGGAAATAACTCTACCAGGAATGCGGCAATTGGTCCATACACCATGGTAACAAGCACCAGTTGAATAAATATGTATCCTGCCATGGCGAGAAAGCCCTGTTGGCCCAACGTCAATTCTTTTTTTGAAATCCCATCTTCGTTGACGGTTTCTTTCAGTGCACTTCCGTCATCATATAAAGTTATTTTTACATTCGTTTCGTTTTGTTCGCTCACAATTTTTTTCACTGAGATATCCGCCAGCGAATACATGCGCTCATAAATAGGGCGATATAAAATAACGGCAAATAATAACCCGGCCATCATGATCATTTTTCGTCCTAACCTATCCGATAACCAACCAAAATAAATGAATAAGGGAGTACCGGCAAGTAACGTAACAGCTATTATATAATAAGACTGGACGAACTCAATGTGACATACTGTTTGTATGAAAGTCAGCGCATAAAATTGACCGGTGTACCAAACTACACCCTGCCCGGCTGTAACACCAAAGAGTGCCAATAGCACCATCTTTAGGTTTTCTTTTTTTCCAAAGCTTTCTTTAAGAGGATTTTTGGAAATCTTTCCTTCCGCTTTGATCTTGGCAAACATTGGCGATTCCTGCATCTTCAGGCGTATGTAGATGGAAACGGCAACAAGCAATACAGAGAACAGAAAAGGTACGCGCCAACCCCACGAGTTAAATGCTTCAACGCTCAGGTTTTGTCTTACCAAAAGGATGATGCCAATGGAAACGAAAAAACCTAACGTAGCGGTAGTTTGAATAAAGCTGGTGAAAAATCCTCGTTTCGCTGCCGGTGAGTGTTCTGCTACATATGTTGCAGCGCCTCCGTACTCCCCGCCAAGCGCTAATCCTTGCAAAAGACGAAGGATAAGAACCAGTATGGGGGCGATAATTCCAATGCTTTCGTAGGTTGGAATTAAACCGATGGCGAATGTTGATCCACCCATCAGAACGAGCGTGACCATGAAAGTATATTTCCTTCCCACCATGTCTCCTAATCTCCCAAAGACCAGCGCGCCAAAGGGACGAACAATAAACCCAGCTGCAAAAGTGGCAAGCGTTGAAAGCAATGCTGCGGTAGGATTTCCCTTAGGGAAAAATTGCATTGAAATAGTTACGGCAAGACTTCCGAAAATATAGAAGTCGTACCATTCAATTAAGGTTCCTACAGATGAAGCAGTGATAACAGACCAGAGAGTTCTTTTCTCCTGAGGAGTAACGACGGTAGATTGCATTGGTTGGTTTAAGAATTATTCAAGCGGGGAATATAGGAATAAATTATTTATTGAGGTACCAATAATTACCGGGAAAGGTTCACTGGAAGCCATTTCAAAAATCTGGTGGCTCAAAAAGTTGAAATGACAAAGGAGGTTGTTCATTAGTAGTATTTATGGGGCGCCTTCGAAGCCGTCATCCCGATATTTATCGGCATCCCCCATCAGCTCGTCAAAATAGACCCACGCAACTGATTTGGAGATGCCTGCTAAATTGGTCCCTCCGAATATCGCATCTCAGTGAAAATGCATCACCTTGTTATCGTTCGCAGAAACGGGATCCCGCGAGTAAAGTGATCATTTCATGGGAAGCTTAGTGACGCGGGATGACGTGCTTCGAAGAGTGATAGCGTCTAAAACCTTTCGGGTCAAAAAAAAGTTGTCATTGGTGACTAGAGAATAACCTCCTCATGAACAGAGAATGTCTCGCTACCGCTCAATATGAACGTATGTATTTTTGAGATGGCTTCTAATAAATGATAGACGAAGTTGATTTGAAGTGGTGCTATATCAAATTCATTTTTCCAACGGCCCATACCGTTCCTTTTTGTACTTTGCAATTAATTCAGGATCGCCAAAAACATAAAATAGTTTTTCTCTTAGCGTCTTCCCATTCTTAATATCATTAAACATCGCCACGTATTCATGAAAATTAATGTGAATGGGATTGTCTTTATGGGAAATATTATGCGTTAACCCATAGATCGCTTTTTCTTCTTCTTCCTGAAACGTTCCAAACATTCTATCCCAAATAATAAAGGTGGCTCCAAAATTTTTGTTAATGTATTTTTCCTGTGAGCCGTGATGAACACGATGGTTAGACGGTGTGGCAAATATATACTCAATGAACGCAGGCATTTTACGGATGTATTCTGTGTGAACCCAAAATTGAAATAATACTGCAATCTGATTGGTGATAAAAACTATAACCGGATGGAACCCAATGAAGGAAGCCGGGAAAAAGAATACAATTTTAAAATATTGTGCCCAGCTAAGACGAAAGGAAACGGTGAGATTGTAGTTTTCTCCTGAATGATGCGGAACATGTGTTGCCCAAAAAAACCTTAGGTGATGTGAAACTCTATGCGCCCAATAACTGCACAAATCAAATATGATATAGCAGGGAATGAGCGTCCACCATTGAAATGACATTCGCCATGGAATCAGGTTATAAATAAAGGTCAATACATATAATAGAAGAACCTTAATGATGAAACCGAGCGTAACGTTGCCAAGACCTACCAGGATTGATCCTATCGTTTCTTTTCTTTCATAGTATTCTTTATTTTGATACTTCGCTATAATATATTCCAGCAAAACAAAAAAGAACATAACGGGTGCCGCCCATATAATAATATTAGGTGCATCTGCCTCTAATTTTCCAACATGTTTAAAGTCAATAGGGTCGGCACCAAATAAATTCAAAATCTCCATTATACTTAAAATTACAAATCATCGCTGCACCACGTCATTGCGATACAACGATGATTTAATTGGTAATATACCATTACTTATCTAGTTTGCTATACATGTGTTGAATATGTAGGGAATATTTTTCTAAAAAAATTATAAAATGGAGTTAACAGGCAAGTCGTCGTGATGAATTGTCAAATAGCTTTTAATGTATTATCATCAGAAATAAATCCCCTGTGCCAAACGGTACGTGTTAGCATGCGCCTCAATGATATCACGAAAATTTTCTGAGTACCCTCCACCCATACTGGCTACTAATGGAATGTTATTCCTTTTAGCCAGTTCAAGCACCAGCTTATCTCGCTGCTTACAACCTTCGCGACTTAAACTCAAACGTCCAAGTTTGTCGGTTGCCAAAACATCAACACCGGATTGAAAGAAAATAAAATCAGGCTGAACCGTGTCCAACAAGTTCCTGAGATTGACATCAAGTACTTTAAGGTAAAATGAATCATCCGCAAAATCAGGTAGCCCAATATCAAGGTCAGAAGTTTCCTTTATCAATGGATAATTGTTAGCGCCGTGCATGCTGAATGTGAATACACGCTTATCGTTTTTAAAAATTTGTGCCGTACCGTTTCCCTGGTGAACGTCAAGATCAACAACAAGGATCTGTTTCGCCAGATTCTCTTTCAAAAGGTAGTTGGCCGCAATGGCAATATCGTTTAACAGACAAAACCCCTCTCCTTTATTTGTAAAAGCGTGATGTGTACCTCCTGCAATGTTCATGGAAATACCATTGGCCAACGCATATTGTGTGCACATAACGGTACCGTTCATTATGGTTATTTCCCGGTCCACCAACTCGCTTGTCAATGGAAATCCTGTTCTTCTGATTTCCTGGGGTGATAGCGATAATGATTTGAGTTTAGTCCAGTAGCCAATGTCATGTGTTAAAAGAATAATATCTTCATCGATGGCATCCGGAGAAAAAATATTAGCGGAGCGAATCGTTCCTTCGTGCAGCAACTGCTGCGGGAGCACTTCATATTTGCTCATCGGGAAACGATGATTGGGAGGCAAAGACAATACGTATGATTCTGTCCATGCAATCTTCAACATCATCTTCGGGTATTTCTGTTAATCCATCTAATGTGATTCATGATCATGATGCTCATTGTGATACCATGATTCCATGATACTATGAAAAAGATCATGGAGGTTTGTCAGTGAATCGCCAATAACCTTATCATCGGCCTCCATAACGATTGCCTTGAAATTTGCTGTTGATATCTGCAAAGTTTTTAGTTTGCGCTTTACCTCTTCATTATTTACTTTATCGGGCAACGGCGCATTTGCCCACTTGGTGGCCAAGTCTTCCATAGCAGCAGCATTAGCCTTAGCCGGAGCAACATTCCCGGAATCCATAAAGGGGTGAAAGCTCTCCGCCATTACCATATGAAATGAATCCATCTCCTTCCATTCATCACTTTCTGCTTCGCCATCTACTGATGAACTTTCTTTTTTGCCAGAGCAAGCCATCACAAGAGAAGCCATTACTACAGAGAGAAAAAGGCTTATTAATTTTTTACGATTCATAAGTGTTTTTTTTCTTAGTGTATTTATGGACGTAATTACCAATCTCATTACATTAAACCTTAACTCCCCTTCGCCTGAATCGCCTGCCAAACACGGCATTAATAATCTTTGGCAGTACATCAAAATAGAGTGCAATAAAAAAGCATAGCGTCATCATCCAGATGACACACAAATTAAAATAAAATGTATCAAAGGTGCGTCCTAAAAAGTGTTTCGTGGGCTGATAAAAGTTGGACGAAAAGTCAAAAAGATGCTTCGGTTTATGCTCGTCCATGTAAATGGGAAAAATTCTTTGCACCAGTTGGCCGTCGTATTCAACAATGCGGTCGGGAGTATTTTTATTCTCAACAGTTTCGGTTACCGCCTCGTTGATATAGCGTTTTCTATTGGTACTGAAGGTTGCCAGCTCTGCAGGGGTTTTAGTCAATGCAGCAACCAACTCATCATGTTTTGAGGAAGCTTTGCTCATCTTCCTTAAGTAGTAATGTTTTAGTGTGGTTAGAAACTTCGAAGTAGATTCATAGACTGCAGAGTCGAATTTTCCAATTGTAAGTTTATCGATATCCGGAAAATTTTCAGCACCGACAATTTTCAGTTCATTGCCTATTTCATTACGCAAGAGCAACAACGCGTCGGATAGTTTTTCATGCTTTTTATCTTTCCAGTGCTGATTTGAATTAAAGCAATACGCCAGTTTTGATTC
This sequence comes from uncultured Roseivirgaceae bacterium, assembly GCA_964521255.1. Taxonomy (GTDB): domain Bacteria; phylum Bacteroidota; class Bacteroidia; order Cytophagales; family Cyclobacteriaceae; genus ZC4RG29. The sequence goes on along the minus strand of CAZFRM010000025.1, from coordinate 34,550 downwards.
TAACATCGGTAGATAATAGATGCGTTTGTAGTCGGACAAAGCGATATCCTTATCCATGTCATAAAACATCTTCTCAAACGGATTATCCTTAAACTGCGTTACCATGAAGGCTTCAAACGCCCAGCGGGATGCCATCATTTCTCCGATCCACGGAATACCTACAGGCTTTCCGACGCGTGGGTTAAACTTATCAAAACTAATTACAACACCGCTGAGAAGGAGCTGTGGAATAATAAGAATAGGAATTAAAATATAGATAGTAACTGCAGAGTTAAATGACGCAGAAATATTCAACCCCAGCATATTCGCAAAACAGGAGCAACTGAACATTATCAACCAATAGCGCAACTCTGTAAATGGTATTTCAAGAACAACATTACCCACTACAACAAAAGCAATAGTTTGTATGGCGGAAATAACAAACATCACAAACACTTTGGAAATAAGGTAACTGCTATTGCTCAATCGAAGGTAATGTTCCCGCTTTCGAATTTTTTTATCGCGAAAAATTTCTTCCGCGCTCATGATCAGACCAAAGAAAAGCGCCACCACTACACTCATGAAAAAATAAACCGGGATATTCTGATTTTCATAAAAAGTATAGGATGGATTCTCATGGCCAAGTACGTTGTAGTATTTTACCATGAAGCCGATGAAGAATGCCAGCAACGGTGCGGCCAGCAAATTGATGGCGAGGTATTGTGTATTCGAAAGTTTGGATAGAATGTCACGTTCGATAAAAACTTTCAATTGCTGAATCCAGTTTGGTATCTTCTGCTCAACGTGCAAATCTTCTGTAATATGTTGCACCCTCGGAACTTTTATCCGTTGTTTAAAATACTGATACCATTGTCCCGCAGAAATTTTCCTGGCTTCCGTGAGCCTTCCATATTCGTTAACAATTTTAGTTTCTATTATATCAAAAATTTGCTCAGGGTTAATGTTTCCACATTCCGGGCAAGCGCCTTGATTTTTATTGGTTGCATTAATGATGTCACGGAAATAGATTACCGCTTCTACAGGATTTCCATAGTAAATTTGAAAGCCGCCTGAATCAAGGATAATCAGCGTGTCAAACATTTTGAAGATATCCGAAGAGGGTTGGTGAATAACAACAAACACCATCTTGCCACGGAGCGAAAGCTCTTTGAGAAGGTCCATGATATTTTCTGAATCACGGGAAGATAAGCCTGAAGTTGGCTCATCAACAAACAGGATAGTCGGTTCACGCAATAATTCCAAACCAATATTCAGGCGTTTACGCTGACCACCACTGATGGTCTTTTGCAACGGAGAGCCTACTTTGAGATTCTTTATTTCCGTCAAACCGAGATTCCGCAACATTTCTTCTACACGGAATTCAACCTCTGCTTCAGTAAATTGGCCGAAACACAAACGTGCAGCATAGTAAAGATTTTGAAACACGGTGAGATCCTCCATCAAAAGATCATCTTGCGGAATGTATCCAATAACACCTTCCGTTTTGTCTGTAGATTCATGGATATCTATACCATTGATCAACACTCTGCCACTGGAAGGTTTCTCCGATCCGTTCAAAACACTTAGCAAAGTAGACTTACCCGAACCGCTGCCACCCATTATACCAACCAGCTTACTACCTTGCTCAGCAACATTGATATTTTGAAGTCCTGCTCTTCCGCTTTTGAAGTGATAGAAAATATGGTCACAGGTGAAAGTAATGCTTGATGTACTTTCACTTGTGAGGAATTTACTAACTACATCACTATAGTATATCGGCTCCACCTTGCTTCCGCGAATAGTACTTCCGGTAGGAAACACATCTATCTTGCGGCTTCTGATTAGAATCCCATTCAGGTAGAGTACGGAAATACCCAGGTACTTAACAAAATAAATTTCCGCATCAGGCAAGCGAAGTATGGCAATTAACCCGGTAAGATTTTTGGCAACGATGTATGGACCAATATAATCTTCAACACCTGAGCCTTCATCAATGATAAGTACATTCTTTGAGGCCAGTTCTTCAGCATCCTGACCAACAATAAAATGTTGCAAAGACTGAATATCCTTCTGTGGTATCTTCAATGCCTGACCGATATAAAATATCAGGTTTGCCTGCCGGTCAGAAATGTCATTATCCGAGTTTGCCAGTTCAATGATCTTCACCAGGAGAACCAGTTTTTGCTGCATGGTCAAAGCCTGGTTCACCTGTCTTACAATTTTCATAATGCGTGACCAGTCATCAACAAATTGTTGAGTATCCTGGTCAAGGGAACTCAATTCCTGATTCTCGATTTTATAGGTAGCACAAAAGTCATCAAACAAGTCAAGGTAAAACTTTACAGCGTCACGGTTAAGGTGCTGGCCAAGAAACTCCTTTATGTTGTTCCGATCGTCATCCGTGATCTGCTCACGTACTACGATTGCAAAAAGTTGGATGATGGCTTTAAGAAGTTCTTCACTCATTCGAGTTGTCTTCTAAGGTTTAAGGTTTTTAATATAGACCAATATTCTCATTTTTTTAAGAGATACACTTGAAAATCAAAACAAAAAAAAAGCGGGCTGTTACACCCGCTTAAATATAGATTAGTTCGTTGTCATCCTATTTTTGTATTAATTAAATCGGAAAGAACCAGCAGTCCTTCACGTAAATATTCATCGTTCAATTCTGACAAGTTTTGAACAGGTTTAGATTCCGGAGTTTTAATAGTTGTGTCTAATGATTTATTACCAGCTTTTTTCTTTTCTGCTTCCTCCATTTCTTTCTTTCGAATGTCTTCATTTAATGAAATTTTGGTCTCTGCCAAACTCTTTTTAAAGTCTTCTGTTTCCAATGCAAACTGGTTCAACTCAGGGTCCGTTTTAAAGCGAATGCTATATGATTTATTTATATCTGCAATTACTTTATCGTTGATCAAAGGTGTTCGCTGGAAAAGTGTTCCGCGAATTTCATCCCATGGCAATGCATTAGGATAAGATCCTTCTCCAAACTCATTCGAATCATAGGGCGTCGGTAATTTAACATCGGGAGTAACACCTTTCTGTTGCGTGCTGCTCCCTGTAACACGGTAGAATTTCTGAAACGTTAGTTTTAATTCTCCTGCCGGTTCTTTTGTGTCACTCATAAAACGGTTAAGATCAATAATGGTCTGAACGGTTCCTTTACCATGTGTTGACTCTCCGACTACAATGCCGCGGTGGTAGTCCTGGATAGCCCCTGCGAATATTTCCGAAGCTGATGCACTGAATCTATTGATTAAAACAACCAGCGGGCCATTGTATGTTATGGATGGATCTTCATCTGAACGTACTTCAATTTTGTTCCCGGAGGTCTTTACCTGAACAACAGGACCATCCTTGATAAAAAGACCTGTCAGGTTAATTGCTTCTTCCAATGAACCTCCACCATTATTTCTAAGATCAATCACCAAACCATTGATGCCTTCGGCTTCCAGTTCCTTCGTTAGTAGTTTTACATCTCGCGTTGTGCTCGTGTAGTTAGGATCATGCTTTTGATACGCTTCAAAGTCCATGTAGAAGCTTGGCAACGTAATCACTCCGAGTTTAAGATCCTTTCCGTCTTTCTGATACTGTATTATACTTTTAGATGCGCGTTGGTCTTCCAGCTTTATCTTGTCTCTTACTAAGGTTATCTCTGTAGAAGGGCCTCCGATACCTGTTGCCGCCGGCAAAAACAACAGTCTAACTTTAGTCCCCTTAGGGCCTTTAATAAGTTTGACAACCTCATCTACACGCCAGCCAATGACATCAACCATTTCACCATCCTGACCCTGGCCTACCCCAATAATACGATCATTAGCGTGAAGCAGATTACTTTTCTCAGCTGGGCCACCCGGAAGTATTTCAATTACTTTTGTGTAATCATTTTCAGTTTGCAACCGTGCACCGATACCTTCAAGGGATAGACTCATACTGGTCTTGAATGCATCTGCAGCTTTTGGTGAGAAGTAATTGGTATGAGGATCATAAGCCGATGTAATGGTATTAAGGTACATGCTGAATACATCCTCTGTATTAAACTGGTTTATGGATTTTGCCAGGCGCTCATAGCGCGCTTTAATAGTTTCTTTAATTTCCTCCGGTTTTTTACCAGCAAGTTTGAGGCTCAGCGCCTGACTCTTAATAACCAATCGCCAAAGATCATTTAATTCATCATTGTTTTTCGCCCAAGGTTGCTTGCTTCTATCCATTTCATAATATTCATCAATTGTATAATCAAAGTCCTGATTTACCAATGTGCCGAATACATAATCCATCCGTTCTTTAAAACGGTTTTTAAACACGGCATATATTTCATAGGCGGGTGATACATTTTCAGCTCTTGTCAAATCATCAATTTTGAATCTGAATTTTTCAAATGCTTTAATATCATCAGCAAGAAAATAAGTTCTGTTATTATCAAGATTAAGAAGATAATCCTCCAATATCGCAGATGACAATGAGTCATTCAGCTTCATTTTCCTGTAATGATTATTGTCCAGTATTTCCACCGCAAGGTGAGCCTCTTTGCCATAACCCGCTTTGGGTTTAAGCGATAGTGTATCCGGGTGTAGAGGTGACGTTGCTAATACTGTTCCTATTAACAAACTAAGAACTCCCGCAAATGCCAATCTTTTCATACTTCTAGAAATTAAATCAAAAAATAAATGACAAACCCTATGCCGACATTAGTTGGTCAAAAAATCTTCCCACTTTATTTATCATCTTCATACTCTTCTAAGAACCGTTTTGCTTGCGCGGGGTTTTGGAATTCGAAAAACTTTTTGCCCGATGTATTGGAATGAATCTCAATGCGCACAAAGTCAATGTCTTTTTTCTTCTTAAAATTCGCCGTTAGCGCTATAGCCTTATAATCTTCCGGCACCTTGTTCGATATTTTAAAAGCAGTTGCCCGAATTGACTTGCAGTATCTACACTGATAATGCTTAATTAGTTCACCAGGACTCGATTCAGTTGGTTGTGATGTGATCTCTTCCCTTACAACCCGCATGGTATAAAAACCGCAGCTATTGCACTTCAGTGCCTGAACATGACCGGGATACTTCTCTATCTTAACCTCGCTAGTTTCTTCATCAACCCAAACATCATAATCGATCGAAAATACACTTTCTTCAGCTTGCATTCCTTCTTCCAGGTGCACATCTTCTTCTTCCTCGCCAAGCAACCTCATTTCTCGCCCGGTTTTAGTCTCTCGTGGCATATAGCGCCACTTCCGAAGTTTTCGGTTAAGGATAGTCGGGTAATAATAGTCCAGCACCAGGTAGGAGACATAAGCAATCAGTGTACCGCCGGCAATAGACATAAAGAGCCTGACGAAGAACCACACTCCCATCTCATCAAGCTTGGCACTGCCGTAAAGATTAATCAGCAAAGCCATGGCTGTTCCAAAACAAAGGAATACGTATTTGTAATTTTTGATTTCATGCGTATTCAGGTAATCGTACTTTGCTTTATAGTCGCTTATGGCCGCTGCCCTTACTTTGTGAACAATATAGATGACAATTCCAGCGATGAGCATCAGCGCCGCACCTATCATCATTGCATTGTTCCAGAATATCAAAAAGGGACTTAACGAATTGCTCTCCATACGATTGGCACAGTTGTAGTTTTTTAAATATAGTTGATTAAAACGAATTAGTACCCCGTATATTTAATTTATGAAAGCTTTTTTCAAAGCCCTTGCCTCATTAAATAAGGTACTGCTGCCACAATATAGCAAACGTGACATTACCCGACTTTCCAAAGTGGATAAAGCTATCATTGCCTACCGTTACTGGATCACAAAAAATGCGCTGTAACTATTTTTAAACCTATCCTTCTTTAAGTTCCATTAATAATCTGGCAATCAATTTGTAATACTGATTTAATTAATTCAACAATTTGATTGAATCAGCGATGAAGCGTACCCTTTAAATCAACATTAAGTAGTGTACAATACTACACAACATAAATTTTGAATTATCAATAATATGAATTACAATTGTGTAAAATTGCACAATATGACGGTAAGAGAACGGAGAATGATCGAGAGTGAATTGAAGCAATTCACAGCGAAGAATTTTGAGCAACCAAGAAATTGCAGAAACCTTGAGCAAATCAGGTATTATGTGAGAGAACTGTCACAGAAGATTGAGGAAATGAAACGTAACTTTAACTACGTTCCTAATTGGGCTTACGCATTGCTGGCCCAATACAATGCCCAACAGAACAGCATCATAGGAATGGATTTCAGGAAGACTTATTGCTAGTATGCGCTATATCCCCTCCCCTATTCCCATTAGATACGAATTGGTATTTAGCGCCACCGCTAATGCCTCGGGGAGAATGCAATACCACAAGATTAAACCAGGTATAAGTAAACTCAGGATAAGCAGGAGCGAATTCATTAAGGCATACAATGATTGCCCAATAATCGCTATCCGCCCGCTTCAACAGCCTAAGCAAGAAGCCATTTTTGAGTTTGAATTTTACATCTAAGGCTTATTAAGAATAGCCTCTAAATTTGCCGGACTGTATTTTATCGACTTTATAGTTTTATTGTCTGACCTTCTGTAAACAAGCCATTTATCACTCTCTTTTTTATAGTAGCAATCCGTGCCATCTTTTTGTTTGTAATAATTGATGGTCTCCGTTGCCTCCTGTTCGGATAGACACGCTTTGCTCATATTCGAGCGCTGAACCTCCTCAAACAGGGTGTTGAATTTTTCTCCCAGACCAAACTCAAGTATTGCACCGGAGAGCACATATTGAATATCACAGAGTGCATCTGCTACGCCAACAATATCTTTTTCAAGGATGGCAACTTCCATTTCCTTAAGCTCTTCAGCCAGTAAAGCCACCCTTAATCTGCACCGTTCATCCGAAGGTATCTGTGGCTGGTCTAAAATTGGATGTTTAAAAGTTGAATGAAATTCAGCTACTAAGTTGAGGGAATCCGGTTGTTTCATCGATTTGAATTGCGTTTAATGCCGCCAATAAAATAAATATGCCCCATATTTTAAAAAATGAGGCTATCTTTGCCCTATGAAATTTTTCCGCGTCATACCTATCAGAAACACAATCACCGTCTTCACGGGAATTGTCTTTCTCAATATGAGCTTTTTCCTGGCGGAAATTACGGCTTTAGAACTTGACAAGCACAACAAACAACTAATTGAAAATCTGATAAGGTCATTTTCATGCATAAGTGAAGAAGAACGTGACACTGCCACAAGTAGCGAAAGCCACGATTCAGGCTTTTCATCTGCAAAGGAAGTAGATCTTTATTTTATCGAATATGCAAGGGCAAGTTCTAATGACTTTGCAATTATTCTAAACAAACACCGGGACATGCATAACCTCTTAGCCACGTCCCGCTCCTCAGAAACTCCCAGCCAGCCTCCGGAAGGCTGAATCTATTCATCAGGCTTTTGTTCATAAAAACAAAGAGACATTGACTCTTTGAGACTTTCATTTAATCAATGAAAAGTTAATGCGAAGCTAGCTTCGTTTATTATTGGACATGCCACCTGCTTTTATCATCGCCTTAATACTGAAAAAGGTTAATCAAGTACTAAGAAGTATAATTTAAATACAAAAACATAGAATAATTTATGGATGCCATTTATGAATCATTACTGGAAGGAAACCGCCAATGGGTACAAGAGAGATTAGAAGTAGATCCGGAGTACTTTGCCCGGCTCGCTAAGGGACAGCATCCTCAAGTACTTTGGATCGGATGTTCGGATAGCAGAGTTCCGGCAAATGAAGTAACACGAACACAACCCGGGGATATCTTTGTTCATAGAAATATTGCTAACATGGTAGTGCATACCGATATGAACATGCTAAGTGTTTTGGACTATGCGGTGAATGTATTGGAAGTAAAACACGTCATTGTCTGTGGCCATTATGGCTGTGGCGGGGTAAAGGCAGCCATGGAAAATACGCAATTCGGCTTAATTGACAACTGGCTGAGAACAATAAAGGATGTCTATAGGACACATGCCCAGGAACTTGACTCTATTGAAGATAACGAAGAGCGCTTCAAGCGATTCGTTGAGTTGAATGTGATTGAGCAGGTTTTTGACTTATCAAGGACCTCCATTATACAAAATGCCTGGAGACAGCGAAACAATCCGAAAGTTCATGGATGGGTCTATGATATCGGCACCGGCATTATTAACGATCTGCAGGTTACCCTGCATAGTAAATCAGAGCTGCCGTCAATCTACAAGATTGAAAGTCAGGTTTTATCCTGACAGCAGTAAAATGATACCACCAAATAGCACTACGTTTATTTGTGTGGTATCTTCTTTTCAAATTTTATTTAATAATAATAGTAACAACAAATTAAAGAGTTATCTAAAATGCCGACTAATCTGAATCCGTTAAAGAATTTCCGTTATGACCTTCCTTCAAGTATTGTAGTTTTTTTAGTAGCTCTTCCATTGTGTTTGGGAATAGCCCTGGCGTCAGGGGCGCCCCTTTTTGCAGGAATTATTTCGGGGGTTGTGGGGGGTATTGTTGTTTCATCATTTAGTAGCTCCGCACTGAGCGTATGCGGACCTGCAGCTGGCCTCACTACGATCGTCCTGGCTGCCATTACTTCACTAAAATCGTATGAGATTTTTCTATCTGCGGTGGTCGTGGCAGGGGCAATTCAGTTTGTTCTTGGCCTTGTAAAGGCAGGAAGTATTGGAAATTATTTCCCCTCAGCAGTGATAAAAGGTATGTTAACGGCCATCGGACTTATCCTTATTTTAAAACAAATTCCTCATGCGGTTGGATATGACCGCGACTTTGAAGGAGATGAAAGTTTTATAGCGGCCGGTGGCGGCAACACGTTCACTGAAATTTTTCAGTCATTCAATTATTTTACACCAGGAGCTTTAATCATCGGAGCGCTGTCACTATTTATCCTGCTACTTTGGGAAAGACCTTTTATTAAGAATAAAAAATTTGCCATCTACATACCGGGACCGCTCATTGTGGTTATCGTTGGAATAATACTTAATGAATTTTTTGTAAACTCAGGATCGGGCTTTGCCCTGATGAAAGAGCATCTCGTTACCTTGCCTGTAGCTTCAACCGCCAATGAATTTGTTAGTCAATTCACCTTTCCATCCTTTGATAAAATACTTTCGCCGGAAGTATGGAAAGTGGCTGTAACCATTGCCATAGTGGCCAGTCTTGAAAGCCTCCTGAGCATAGATGCCGTAGATAAACTGGACCCTTACAAAAGAATTACACCATTGAATAAAGAGTTACGCGCCCAGGGAATTGGAAATTTTGTTTCAGGATTACTCGGCGGGCTGCCCATCACCTCCGTGATTGTACGCAGTTCTGCAAATGTTTCCTCCGGTGCCCGCACAAAAACATCGGCGATAAGCCACGGCATCCTGCTGCTTCTGACTGCATTTCTGATTCCAGGATTGCTGAATAAAATTCCGTTATCTGCGTTAGCTGCAATTCTACTGGTCGTTGGTTACAAGCTTGCCAAACCTTCCATATTCGCTGAAATGTACAAGCGAGGCTGGGAACAATTTATTCCCTTCGCTGTAACCATTATAGCTATCCTTGTCTCGGATCTACTTGTCGGAATAACCATCGGAATGATACTTGGACTGGTTTTTATCCTCAAAACAAATTTCCACCAGTCACTTATCACTGTTGGTGAAAACGGAAACTATTTAATAAGGCTCACGAAAGATGTTTCATTTCTTAACAAAGCTGTGTTGCGCCGAACGTTTCGCGAAATACCGAACCACAGCTATGTGATCATTGATGGATCACGGTCTACTTTCATTGACTCAGATATTGTGGAAACCATTGAAGACTTTCAAAAAGGAGCATCCAGCCGAAACATTGTCGTTGAACTTAAACAATCTATGTTAGCATCGAACCCTATCTTTAAAGCATAAATGAATACGTATGAAAACAAATGATAGACTAATTCTGGAGTGTAAAGCCTGGTCAAAAGAAAAGCTACTGGCCGATAAAAATTTCTTTCACAAGCTGTCAGGAATGGGCAATCCCGGAATTCTGTGGGTAGGTTCAAGTGATAGCTTGTTCTCCGTAAGAGAGATTACAAACACTGAACCCGGTGAAATTCTGCTTTATCAAAATATTGCCAACCAGACAAGAAAGGATGACCTCAGTTTCATGGCTCTTCTTGAAGATGCGCTGGAAACCGAAAAGATAGATCTTATCATCGTCTGCGGATACGGAAGGTGCAATGGCATACGAAGTGTTATCGATGGAATAGACGGCAAACAACCCACCGTAAAAAATTGGTTATCGGGTCTTATTGCAACTTATGAAGAACATCGGGACGAATTAGACAGATTGCCCTTAGAACAAAAAGAAGACAGGCTTTCGGAACTTAACATCCAGCAGCAAATCACAAACCTTAGCGAGATGGATATTATCAGGCGTTCGTGGGAAGCACGGTCGGCTCCCCTTTTATTAGGATGGTATTTCGATCTCCCCAGCGGTGACATAAAAGAGTTATTTCGCATGGAGCCTCAAAGCCAACCCGCAGAAGTATCAGCCATTACTGGATAGCTGGCAAAATGTATATATCAATCGTTTAGTGATTTAGTGCTACTTAGTTCATTCAAAAATCTATGATACAAACAAAAAAATGGCAGTAAGCAAATGGCAATAGGCAATTTTGCCTACTGCGATTGCCTATTGCCTATTTTTCAACATTGGTTAATATCTGTTGATAAAATGTTTTATGATGCTCTCATTATTAAGTGATGAACCGATAAACGATAACTGATATCTGATAACTATATTGCGCCGAATTTATAGTTGCGAATGAAAAAGAATTTTGTTGAAGAACTTCGCTGGCGCGGAATGTTGCACGATATAATGCCGGAGACAGAGAAACAACTCTCCAAAGAATCTACTGCCGGCTATATTGGTTTTGATCCTACCGCAGACTCTCTCCACATTGGTCACCTCGTTCAGATCATGACATTGGTTCATTTTCAGCAGTGCGGTCACAAACCGGTTGCACTGGTGGGCGGCGCTACAGGAATGGTGGGGGATCCTTCCGGAAAATCTGCCGAGCGAAATTTATTATCAGAAGATGTTCTTCGCCACAACGAAGCTTGCGTGAAAGCGCAGTTGGAAAAATTTCTTGACTTCAGCAAAGGTGGCGCTGAGTTAGTAAATAACTACGATTGGTTTAAGGGCCTCGGCTTTCTCGACTTCATCCGCGATGTAGGAAAGCACATTACCGTTAATTATATGATGGCGAAAGATTCCGTGCAGAAAAGATTGGAGTCAGGCCTTTCCTTCACAGAGTTTACTTATCAATTAGTTCAGGGATACGACTTCTACTGGCTCTACGAACATAAGGGCTGTAAACTTCAAATGGGTGGATCTGATCAATGGGGCAACATTGTAACAGGAACAGAATTGATCAGGCGTAAAGCCAACGGTGATGCCTATGCACTCACGACAAAGCTCATTACCAAAGCGGACGGTTCGAAGTTTGGAAAAACAGAAGGTGGCAATGTGTGGCTTGATCCGAAGAAAACTTCCCCTTATAAATTCTACCAGTACTGGCTTAATGTTTCTGATGAAGATGCCATTTCATTCATAAAGATATTTACACTTTTCACAAAGGATGAGATTGATAGATTAATTCAGGAACATCAGGTTGCGCCTCATCTGAGAAAGCTCCAACAGGCTCTTGCAATGGATATAACGGTGAGGGTACACTCACAATCTGAGTATGAAAAGGCATTGAAAGCTTCCTCCATTTTATTTGGGAACTCTACAACGGAAGATCTTCAGAGCCTGGATGAAGATACCTTGCTTGCCGTTTTTGAAGGCGTACCACAAACCTCTATTTCAAAAAGTGAATTTGAGAACTGCTCTAATGTAACTGATTTGTTGTCTGTCGTCACCGGAGGTATAATATTTTCCTCAAAGGGAGAAGCGCGTAAAATGATTCAGGGTGGTGGAGTGAGCTTGAATAAACTTAAAGTAGATGATCCAAATATCAAAGCTGATCTGAAATTGCTACAGGGAAAATACCTGCTGGCACAGAAGGGGAAGAAGAATTATTATTTGATAAGTATAAATTAAAAGAGGGATGGCTTCTGCCATCCCTCTCAGTTTTTTTAAAAATTATGCTGGTTTTAGCAAGTATTATTTTTTACCGAAGTTGAAAAGCTTATACCCCACTGACACCTGCCACACCTGGTTCTTGATTTCATTATAGGCCGGCGAATCGCTAATGTCGGAAAGCCCTAAATTGTAACGACCATCAATGGTCAATCCGAAGGGAAGATCCCATCCTACACCAAGTGCAAGACTTACATCCGAACCCTTTAGAAAATCCTTTACATTCTCACCTTTCCAATCAGCAGATGATAAAAATCCAAATTGAGGACCAGCCTGTAAGTTTAAGCCGCCCACTGTATATAACTTTACTATGATTGGTATATTAACGTAGCTGAAGTTAGATTCAAAATCAGTTCCATCAACCTTTACTTTAGTTCCCTGTTGCGAGAAAAGCAGCTCAGGTTGAATGCCAATCCTTGTAAACTTCAAAAGTCCGAAAGCGCCGAAATGATAGCCGGTTCTGTTATCATACGTCTCCCCTGGCTGGCTCGCATCAATGGTGGCAAAATTTAACCCTCCCTTTATGCCTAAAGAGAATTGAGTCTGGGAGAAAACGGAAGTTGATGCTCCCGCTATAAATAAGGCAATTAGTAAGATCCTTGTCTTGTTCATAAAAAATGACATTTAGTTTTTAAATCTATAAACAAAAATGGGGCCTAAAAAAAATGAGTGAATTTTGATGAGCCAGCCCAATATATTAATCGTTTAGTGATTCAGTGCTACTTAGTTCATTCAAAATCTATGATACAAACGAAAAAATGGCAGTAAGCAAAAGGCAATAGGCAATTTGCCTACTTTCAACATTGGTTATTATCTGTTGATAAAGTTTTTACATTAGTAAATGATGCTCTCATTAATAGTTTATACTTCGTTCTCAGTTACCACCTGTCAATGTGGAAAAAATCGCACAAGACATTAGTAATTAAATCCTCATCTATTAAAATACAAAGCAAACCCCACGTTAAGCGCAAATTGATTTGACTTATTATCGCTCACACCAATAGCATAACTTAACGATGGTTCCACTGCTATATTGTTATTAAGGAATGCGGCATATCCAATTTCAAACGGCACCCTGTTAATTGCATCGGCACCTTCAGCTTTGCTGGAATTATAACCCATACCAGCGAAGAATTTACCGTTTACATAGTACCGTCCAAAAAATCCGACAGACGTTGTTGATGCATCGTTATCACCCACAGAAAATTTATTGTATCCAAACGAAAGGCCAAACGTCAAATCATCAATTACAAAATATCCTCCTTTCAGGTTTAACGAAAATAAATTCACGTTGTCATCAGAGTTCTCGTAAGAAGTCGATGAATAACCAAAGTTGGAAGATGCACCAACCAGGAATGCTCCTTTTTGAATTTGTGCAAAAGCAGCGTTAGCGAATAAAAAAACAATGACAGCGAGATAAAGACTTACTTTTTTCATGATTAGCTTGATTTGATTTTAACTTCAAAATTGGGAAGGAAGTAGCTAAGGATAAAATATTTCAACGACCTAAATCAGGACCTTATCTGTAATTAACGCTGACCACTAAATTGTTTTAGAGGAATTAACGATTAATATAACTTATGGATTAAAGTTATATGACTTGAAATTGGTTATCGTAAAATCATATCCAATGGCAAACATTTCCTTAGCCCTTCCTATATCAAAACCACCAAACTTGCTTATACCCGGAGGCTCTATCAACACATTACACATACCCTTACTCACAGTGGTATTTCCATTAATTGCCATCAAAAGACTTCTTTCTATAATGGCTTTGATATTCATCCTGTCAAAATGGTCATCGATAGGGTTGCAGTGAGACGCAATAATAAAATCACATTTATCCTGAATTGGCTTAACGGGAAGGTTATCCAATATGCCTCCGTCAACATACATAACACCATTCACCGTTACAGGATTGAATACAGCAGGCACACATGCTGATGCAAGCACCGCCGGAATTAACTCACCTTCATCAAAATATTTAGCTTGTCCTTTCACCAGGTCAGTGGCGACGGTCGTTAACGGAATTTTCAGTGCGGCAAAATTATTTTCAGGTATGTATCGGAGCAATTCAGTTTTGAGTCCTTCCAAACTCATCAATCCTGATAAAGCCCAAGCTGGTCTTACTGCCTTGAAATATCCGGTCGAAATTTGTTTTAAAATATCTTCAGGTGAATGTCCGTATGCATAGAGCGCTCCAATGATTGATCCTGCACTGGTTCCTGAAATGCAGGAGAATTGCACACCCAGTTCATTCAGTGCTTTAATCACACCCAGGTGCATAAGGCCTCTTGCGCCACCTCCGGAAAGTACCAGGCCTATCTTCATAAACTAAATTTGAGATTTAGCGTGAGAAATTTGTGACATCATTAAACTATTTCGCCAAGCTTAAATGTTCTATCCAGTCGTACACCTTTCTCGGTATGTTTCACCGTACAACATTCATGCACAGGGTCATGTTCAAAGAATAAAATGTAACCATTATCTGCTGCTGCTTTCAGGAATCTCTCTTTCTCCTCCATGGCTATTAGCGGTCTTGTGTCATACCCCATTACATACGGAACAGGTATGTGTCCTGCGGAAGGAATAAGATCGGTAACAAAGCAAATGATTTTACCTTTGTAAGGTATCATGGGTATCATCATTTTATCGGTGTGTCCGGAGGCATAGAAAATATCAAACTCATTGAACGGATTTATTTTCGGATCAACATACTTTAACTGGCCGCTTTCCTTCATAGGAATGATATTCTCTTTTAAAAAGCTTGCCTTCTCCCTGGGGTTCGGTTCTGTCGCCCATTTCCAATGACCGGCATTGGTCCAGTAATTTGCATGCGGGAAAGTGAGCGCTGTTTTACCATCTTCATATTTCGTTCCTCCGCCACAATGGTCAAAGTGGAGGTGAGTTAAAAACATATCGGTAACTTCATGAGGTGAGTATCCGGCGAGGTACAACGAATTGATAAGACCATCCTCACCATGCAGGTAATAATAGCTTAGAAACTTTTCATCTTGCTTATCCCCTATTCCGTTATCGATAAGAATTAACTTATTTCCGTTTTCGATCAATAAGCACCGCATGGCCCAACTGCAAAGATTTTTTTCATCCGCAGGATTGAGTCGATTCCAGATCGATTTAGGAACCACACCAAACATGGCGCCTCCATCCAGTTTAAAAAAACCTGTGTTGATAACGTGAAGTTTCATATCACACCAATTTCGATTTGCCTTTAGCTATAAATGATTGCCGCAATTAACAAAAAAAACCGCCGTGAAGCGGTTTCATTTATTTTCTTTTTAAAGACGAACTACTCCTTCACAACGCCCATGCTGCAAAACTTATCAATCCGTTGTTCAATTCTTTTCTCAGGCGTTAATTTTAATAATTCTTTTGTAGATTCCTTGATCACTTTCTTCAGTTGTGTCGCCATCCACTTAATATCTGTATGTGCACCACCCAGCGGCTCCTTCACAATACCGTCAATCAATTTTATCGACAACATATCCTTCGCTGTAAGCTTAAGCAACTCAGCTGCCTGTTCTTTAAAATCCCAGCTCCGCCATAAAATGGTTGAACAATTCTCAGGAGAAATTACCGAGTACCACGAATTCTCTAACATAAGTACACGATCACCGATTGCAACACCTAACGCTCCACCCGACGCCCCTTCACCAATGACGATGCAAATCACAGGAACTTTCAGCGTGAACATCTCTTTTAAGTTTCTCGCAATCGCTTCTCCTTGTCCGCGCTCTTCTGCTTCCAGACCGGGAAACGCACCGGGGGTATCGATGAAGGTAACAATGGGTTTGTTGAATTTTTCTGCCATCTTCATCAGTCGCAATGCTTTGCGATATCCTTCAGGATTTGCCATCCCGAAATTTCTCATCTGGCGTTGCTTTGTATTTCTTCCTTTCTGTTGCCCAATCAGCATGAAAGTATGACCATCCACCGTGCCAAACCCACCCACCATTGCCTTATCATCGCCAACGGTACGGTCTCCGTGGATTTCTATAAAGTCAGTGGTTATTTCATAAATGTAATCCAGTGTATAAGGTCTGTCGGGATGACGTGATAACTGAACACGCTGCCAGCCGGTTAAATTCTCGAAGGTTTCTTTCTTAAGGTCTTTGATTTTCTTCTCAAGGGCCTTGATCGCATCTTTAACATCTGCTTCACTGTCGTGAGCGAGATGCTTCATATCTTCCAGTTTTGCTTCGAGATCCGCTATAGGCTTTTCAAAGTCCAATAACATAGGGGGTTAATGTTAGTGGCACAAAGTTAGAAGGATTGTGAAATTTACATCATGAATGAGACTAAAATTAAGCAGCATGAAAAAATCCCTTTATTCTCTTAAATAGGAGGAATCGGGAAACAATATTTAAAATTCAATGTTCGAAATCCATATAAACTAACGCCGACCAGAGCCATTTGCTTAAAGATGTTGAACGAATTTTGAGCTGATGTTCCATCCATAAAATAAGAAATGGGCACCATAGAAAATTTTAGTATACTTGGCACTAACTCATTCCCCTTTTATGCAACATCCTTTTTTAAAAGCGCTGTCTTTTATTTTGATCACTAGCTCGTTCTTTGCTTTTCTACATTATTCTGAAAGCAACGAAAAAACTATCCAATCAGAAAAACTCACCTTTACATTGGATACGATTGAAACAGGTATTGGTGTACCGTGGAGCCTTGCCTTTTTGCCTAACGGCGATATGCTGGTAACCGACAAATCAGGAGAAATCAGAATAGTTCGCAACGGAAAATTGGTAAAAGAAAAGATTGAAGGCGTTCCGAAAGTTTTTTCACGCGGACAAGGAGGGTTATTTGATCTTGAACTTCATCCGGACTACGATAAAAATGGTTGGCTCTATATTTCCTATGCTGCTGTTTCTGATAAGAAAGATGAAACCGGAGGCATGACTTATATTATGCGCGCCCATCTCAAGGACAACAACCTTGTTGATCAGCAAATTATTTTCAAGGGTGAACCTTTCACAAATGCAGGGCACCACTTTGGTGGAAGAATGGAATTTGATAAGCAAGGCTATTTGTATTTCTCTATCGGCGAACGTGGCGAGATGAAGAAGGCACAACAGCTCAACACGTATAATGGCAAAGTGTATCGTATCAATGATGATGGCAGTATACCGGCAGATAATCCCTTTGTTAACACACCGGGTGCGGTAAAAGCTATATACACTTACGGAAACAGAAATCCTCAAGGCCTTGCGTTGAATCCTGAAACCGGGGATATATGGGAGACTGAACATGGGCCTATGGGTGGTGATGAATTAAACATCATTCAGAAAGGAAAGAATTATGGATGGCCTGAAATAACCTACGGCATAAATTATAATGGTGAAATCATTTCAAAGGATACGGTGAAAGAAGGCATGGAGCAACCGGTAATTTTCTGGCGACCTTCTATTGCCACCAGTAACTTGTTGTTTATCACCAGCGATAAATATCCTTCCTGGAAAGGCAACATATTTGTATGTGGATTAAAATCGCTGTCGCTTGAGCGCCTTGAAATCAAAGACGATAAAGTGACGCACAAAGAAAAATTATTGGAGAATCTCGGAAGAATAAGAACGGTATCAGAAGGACGTGATGGCTATTTGTATGTTGCCGTGGAAGGTGGAAAGATATTTAAAATTATTCCTGTTAAAAGTTAGGACTGTATGAAGAATAAACTTGGATTTCTGTTTTTAATAAGCGCTGCATTGATAACCTCCAGCGCGTGGTATTCATTCCAGGACGATGAATTTGCAAAGAGTAAAGAACGTGGTAAACAATTGTATGAAGAACTTTGTGTTACCTGCCACTTAGCTGACGGAACCGGAACAGAAGGCATCTTCCCTCCCCTTGCCAAATCCGATTACCTTGCTAAAAATAAAGAAGGGTCTATTCGCGCCATTAAGTTCGGACAGGAAGGTGAAATTACCGTTAACGGAATAGTGTACAACAACATCATGCCTGCTCCGGGTATCAACGATCAGGAAGTTGCTGACCTGATGAACTACATTCAGAACAGTTGGGGGAATAAAGGAAAGTATGTTAGTGTAAAGGAAGTAGAGAAGGTTAGTAAATAGTTCTTCTGGTACGTTGAATAATTATTGAACCACTGTTTAGTAATTTAATTAATTTTCTTAACTCAATTTAAATACGACGGGAAGGACCATTTTTGTCTTTACAGGCCTTCCCTTGTATGATGCTGGCTTCCACTTTTTCAATTTACTGAATGACGCTAAAGCTGCTTCATCGCATCCGCCTCCAATACCTTTAAGTATTTTTTCCTCAATCATTGCTCCATTTTTATCAATCACGAATTCAATGAATACCCTGCCCTGGATACCTTTTCTTCTTGCTTCTTTAGGATACTTCCCCAGTAAAGCCTTCCCAACTCCCTCATAAAAGCTATTCATTCCACCATAAAATTCCGCTGGACTTTTAGTTACTAAATAAATTGTATCCTGCATCTCAGGCCTTATAGAATAAGCAGCAACGAGCAGAGAATCCTCTATCTCCATGAATGAGGAATTCTCATTAATTGAATAGACTTTATCAACAAATCCCGTACCCTTGTCTAAGAGAGGTTTCCCCTGATCAGACCAAAACTGGATGTATTGGGTTTTGTCCTCCCCGTAAAGAATAAGCGAATGCGATATCCCACTTTCATAATTTGTTTTAAAAAGACCTATTCGTTTATCATTCTTAAAATATCCATCTTCTTTAATTACACCATTTGGATAGTACCATTTAGACTCTCCATCACGAATTAATTCAGGGCTAACTTTACTACAAACTGCTTCCATTTCTCTTTCGTCTGTTGATGCATAATAATCTGTAACTAAATATTTATCAGCAATCGCCTCTACGGTTCGATAGTAAAAAGCCAGTCCCGGAGTATTAATTTCATTCCAATTTTCATCATAATATCTAAAAACATTATTAGCCTGACCAAAACATAAAAAATAAATGTTGGTGAATAACAACGAAAGAAAAATGCGCATACGAAAAATTATCACATGTTTGATACTTGCAATAAAACAAATTCTCCAGTAAGAACAGTCAGTGAGTTGTGAAAAATTCGTTTCAATGAGACATGAACCCTGATCCCGTAGGGATCACCTGTCTGTAGCCCGGAGCTTCAGCTCCGGGTTTTGAAATTATAATACACCAGCGTGTCGACTACGGAAGTTATGTGAAATGCAAAATTATTTACGACACGCAAACAAGACGCTTAATCGAAGTAAGGACTTACCCAACCATTTTATAAACTTGACAAAACAGGACTAGCGGTTAATCAGGAAAATAATGTCCGCCAACTTGGAAATTTGACACTTAATAACTGATAACTCAACTGGCCTTCCTCCTTGTAATCTTTGTCTTTACTTTCTCCTCCTTCGCTGCTTTGCCCTTAGCTTTTTCCATTGGTTTCTTCGCTGCATCGATGCTGGCTTTCAGGGCCGTCATGATATCTACAACTTTAGGTTCTTCTTCCGCAACGGTTACAATTTCTTTGCCCTGTACTTTTGCATCAATGATTGCTTTCAGCGCATCATAATAGTGGTCTTTCATTTCTATGTTGGCAAACTTTGTCGTCATTGAATCGACCAAAGTCTTGGCAAGCTTCAGTTGTTCCTTATCTGCTTTTACTTCCAGAAGTTGGGGCACTTCATTTATACTTCTTACTTCGTTCGGATAGCGAAGCCTGTACATGACAATTCCTTTTTCAAGCGGTGTTAAAAGTACGGGTGTTTCGCGATCACGAAGCACAACTTTACCTACGGCAATTTTTCCTGAATCTTTTAATACGGCTGCCAGCAGTCCATAGGTTTTCGCGGCTATATCTCCATCAGGACCAATAAAGTATGGAGCCTCATATAATGTTGGGTGCACTTCTTCCTTGCTTACAAATCCTTCAATCTCTATAACCTTTGTGCTTTTCAATTTGACCTTATCCAGATCTTCCTGTTCAATAATCACGAATTGTCCCGGCTCATACTGGTAGCCTTTAACAATGTCTTCACTACGAAGAGGTTCTCCCGTTACCTTATCTTTCTTTTCATAGCTCACGGGGTTATGCGCTTCTTTAGACAACAGGTTAAAGCTGATGGTCTGACCCGAGTCAATAGCATTGTAAATGCGAACAGGAATAGTTACTAACGAAAACTGTATATGTCCCTTCCAGATAGCTCTCATATTTTACTTAGTTTAAAAAATTAAGTACACAGTGCTAAATTATTGATCATGAGTTGTTTTTCCAAATTTATTAAAGCGAAGTTACAACGACTGCTCCCCTATTTTAACCGTAGCCCGGAGGTCGTGAAGGATATTATAAATGCCAAAGTAGGTGCGATTAATATAGATCGCATCACGTACACCTCTTGGCTTTTTTGATTCGCGCAGTTCACGCATGTTGGAAAGTTTTTCACCAAAGGAATACAATGTTTCAAAGTACTCGTTATCATCGAAGTCAAATTCATCATAGTGAAACGGACGCGCAAGAAGTTCAACCAATTGCGTAAAGAGGTTGATATAAAACGCTTTGTCTTTACTGCTATCTTCCGGGTGGAGGAATCGAAGATCACTGAATACTCTTAGCTTCTTCTTTTGATCGTGCAGTAAGTCGCGGTCATGCAATTGGAAGTAAGTGTGGTAAAAATCCTGCGGTATAACTTTAACGCATCCAAAATCAATGATGCCAAGCTGATGATCTTTAGTAATAATAAAATTTCCCGGATGCGGATCAGCATGCACAGCCTTTAATGTATGCATTTGGAAATGATAGAAATCCCACATCGCCTGCCCAAGTTTGCTGCCGGTATTTTTATCAACGGGATTTTTTAAAAATTCACCCAGCGGCTCACCTTCCAGCCAATCCATCACCAGTATCTTCGGACATGAAAATTCAGGATAGTATTTCGGGAAAATCAGGTTAGGGATACTCCTGGCTTTCTCTGATAATTCTATTGACCGGTCCAGTTCTAATGTATAATCAGTCTCTTCCATCATCCGCATCTCCACTTCTTTGATGAACTCATCATATTCAACCGGGTTGAGATTGAACATGGAGAGAGCAATAGGCTTTACCATTGCGAGATCTGATTTAACGCTATCGCCAATACCCGGATACTGAATCTTTACAGCCAGTTTTTTTCCATCCAGGGTGGCCTGGTGTACTTGCCCCATGGAAGCTGCATTAACAGCCTTTCGTGTAAACGAATCAAATATTTGTTCAGGACCTTTGCCAAAGTAAGTATGGAAAGTCTTCACCACTAAAGGATAAGACAAAGGAGGCGCACTATACTGAGCCATTGCAAACTTTTGCTGATAGGCAGTAGGCAGCAAGTTCTTATCCATACTAAGCATTTGCGCCACTTTCAATGCACTTCCTTTCAACTCACTCAATGAATTGTATATATCGTTGGCATTGTCACTGTGAAGCTCATCTTTGCTTATATCCGGGTCAAGAAGCTTTTTGCTATAATGTTTGAGGTAGTTGGTACCAATCTTCGCTCCCGTAGTAATGAACTTTGTAGCCCGTTTTACTTTCGATACAGGTATGCTGTTGTGTTCCTTCATGGGGGTGGTTATTGGTTATCCGTTATTCAACTAACTTTTAATTATTTCGAATCGACATAAGTCATTAGTAATTGGTCATTGAGAAGATAAATCTTTTAGTGTCGTGTCAACAATAAAGTTTCATGTCTCCTACGCAGCCCCTAACCCTAAAGGGGCATTCCTGCGCGCTGTTTCCCCGCCAGCTGGCGGGGCTAGGGGCAAGCGATGGATGACCCGTCAACTCAAATATGACACGACATTAGTGCTCTCCTTCTTTCGGACTTGCGGACTTCCCGACTTTCGGTCTTGTATTAAATAATGATAACAATCAACTTTTAACCTTACTCTGATAAATGAATTTGGCAAAGTCTACCGCTGAATCGATTACACCTTTTCCAATCAAATCAAATGCAAGCCTTACTGATTTCTCAACGTAGGCATCTGTTTTCTCAAAGGCAGGACTGTCATCATCCTTCCAATAAAGTAACAACAACACAAAGTGAGTCCAAAAAAGTTGGGGATAGCGCTTGTCGAGGTAGGGCCTTGCTGCAATATCGCCGTTCTTCAAACCATTGTTTATTAACTCCGCAATGAAGTTTTCATAATCAACTTTAAAGTCCTTAATAAAACCTGGCGTGATCTCCAGTTTTTTGTGCTGGCCAAGTTGAAGAACAATAAAACTCCGGTTGGATTTAAAAACTTCAAGCAGTGTATAATAGAAAGCAAGAATTTTTTCTTGTGTAGTGAATGACGCAAAGGATTTGTCTCCGCTCAGACGACTGATCGTCTCCTCAACAAATCCCTTCCATACTGCTTTTTCCAATCCTTCGAAAGAGCCGAAGTGAGAATAAAAATTATCCTCACTAATACCCAGATCCAAACAGAACTTATACACCGATGCAGGTTGTTTACCTTCCAGTAATAAAAATTCTTTATATGCGCTCACGATTTTTCCCCGGGAAGTATCGGAGCCTGTTTTTTTCTTTGATCGCTTTGTAGTTTCCATGCTTCCTTAAACATGAAATATGCGTAAAGGGTTTGGTTGATGTACAAAAAGATGGTTCGAAAGGACTCCGGCCGAGAAGGCGTGAGTATTAGAATTGAATTGTGAATAATCGTTAACTTCATTTAAGCAAATTATTATATGCGGCGTTTGATTTTGATATTGATAGGATTCGCTTGTATTGAGGCTTTTGCGCAGAATTACAGAAAACGTGCAAACGAGCTTTTTGAGGCTGGTGAGCTTGCTTATAATTCGGGTAAGTATGACGAGGCGCTTCAACAATTCAATCAATGTCTTGTTGCCGATGCCGGTTATTATGAAGCCTACACTTCACGGGCAGCTACGAAAGAACGCTTAAAAGATTGGAAGGGAGCAGTTACGGATTACAGCATCTACCTTGAGAAATATCCCAACCAGCGTGAAGCGCTGTTTAGCCGTGGTTTAGCGCGATACCAGGCAGCACAATATGAAGCTGCAGCAGAAGATTTTAAAAAATTTCTTCATCTTCCTTCCTCTGGCGAAACACAATCTATCTTTTACAGGCAATCATCATTTGGAGGAGGAACAGACCAGATCATCAGCGCTCAGGGATCATCAATGAAAGACTATGTACTGAATTACATCGGCCTTGCTGAGTACAAATTAAAACATTACGATATCGCTCTCGCCTATTTTGATTCAGCAATAATGATAAATCCAAAGGAAGCTGACTATTATGTGCATCGTGGTTTAACGAAACAAGATCAAAATAATCTGGATGGCGCTGAAGCGGATTATCAAAAAGCGCTTTCCATAAACGAAAGTCATTCCATCGCTCATCATAATCTTGGTGTTTTGATGAATAAAAAAGAAAATCCTTCAGCCGCAGAAGAGCAGTTAAATAAAGCTATCGAACTGAATCCCGAACTCTCCTACCCTTACCTTGAGCGCGCATATTATCGTTTGAATCAAGGGTATTTAAAAGGAGCCCTGGAAGATTATGATAAAGCGATAGAGTTAAACAACGCTGATGCTGATAGCTGGATAAACCGGGGATTGGTAAAAGAAAAACTTCAGGATTTTACAGGAGCGTATAAAGATTTTACACGCGCTATCGCGTTAAAGAACAATTATGAGAAAGCCTGGTTTTGCAGGGGAAATGTTTTAAGCAAAATGAATAAGCTAAACGAATCGGCTGAAGACTATTCAGTAGCTATTCTGTATTATCCGGAGTATGCTCAAGCTTATGTCAACCGCGCAATTGTCCGTCACAGGTTAGGCCAATTGAAAGAAGCCTGCAGCGATGTACAAAAAGCTGAATCATTAAATGCACAAGGCATCGAGAAGATCAGAAGTGTGGTTTGCAAGTGATTCACTTAATTCGCATAGATCATTACAATGAGAGACTTTTAAAAATTTAAGGGGGTCAATATATGCCGGAATGTCACATCATGACCCCCGGTTAACATGATCCAGAATCTCTATAAACTTATTGTCTTGCCAGGAGCGCTTGTATTTTTTTCTTCTCACCCACCATCCAGACAATATCACCCCATTCAAAAACTGTCGTTGACACAGGATTTAATATTCGTTGGTTATTCCTTTCTATTCCAATTACCAAACCATTTGTTCGCTCTCTTAGCCGGGAATTGCGGATGTCTAAACCCTTTAATTTTGTATGCTCATTGACCACAATTTTCTCAACCGAGATTTCATTTACATCAAGTGGATTTGCATCAAGCTGGATAACAGAATCAAAAACCGGTTTAAATACTTTGAATTGTTCATCTGTACTGAGAATACCGACCTGATCAAAAGGCAACAGGAAGCCATTGCGATCAGGAAGGTGGATCAATCTTTCTCCGCGCTTGACATATACAATATTGATCCCGAATTGCTCGCGCCATTTCAATTCCTCCAGTGTCCTTCCAATGTAATCTGCTTCCGCAGGAACTTCAAGCTGAATAATATGAGCGTCCCAGGGAACCAGCACTGATTCTATGTCGGCATTCTTCCGTGAAACATTTGCAGAAAGTGAATTATATACTGCCGTCTCACGCTCATTTAAATTACCAAGAAACCTACCTTCTATGCGTTGATAAAAGGTTTGAAGCCGCTTGGTTAAAATAAACAGAATGACAAGAATAATAGGCACGACCGCCAGGATGGCCACCTGTGTGGCGAATAATCTGAATAACCAAAACGAAATAAGCAAAACACCTATAAAAACCCTGACGATTTCCAGCAGTAACAGTGGGCCACGGCTATACTTCTTCTCCAACCACATTTCGCGATAGGCCATGTTTTTTGGTCGCCTGGCCACCAGCGCCCATAAGAAAGGTGCCATAAAGGCAATTGAGATGACCAGACCGATGGCGTTTCGTGTCAGGGGATTTTCAATTTTCTCTTTCAGAAAGGGCATTAAAAACTCCAATGAAAACAGAATAAGGGCTGATAAAATAATGCCATTGATGATAGTAATAGCTGCATACGATCTCAGCACTCCCTTCCAATCACTTTCCGCCTGAATATCTTGTGTGCCGGAAGAATAGGCATTTAGTCGTTTTATCCATTTGGGTGGAAGCAGCCGTTCGAGAAAGCGATAAAATGGTTCTGAAAATTTTATCAAATAGGGGGTTGTAAAAGTTGTTATAGCTGAAGCGCCAACGGCTACAGGGAAAAGGAAATCAGATATAACACCAAGCGAAAGCCCCAGTGTGGCCACGATAAAAGCGAACTCACCAATTTGTGCCATGCTCATTCCCACCTGGATGGATTGCTTGAGCGGCTGACCGGAAAGCAGCGCACCCAGTGTAGTGCTAAACAGTTTTCCAAACAAAGTAAACAGCGTTATATATATTACGGGCCGTCCATATTGAATAATTGCCTGAGGGTCGATCATCATGCCGACGGAAATAAAAAATATGGCTCCGAACAAATCTTTAACCGGTTTGGTAAGGTGCTCTACTTTTTCAGCCGATGTTGTTTCAGCAATAATGGAACCCATGATAAATGCACCCAACTCTGCGGAGAAACCCACTTGCGTAGCGAGTACTACCATTCCCAGGCAAAGTCCTAAGGAAAGGATCAGCAAGGTTTCATCATCCATAAGCGATTTTGCTTTTTTCAGCAAGGTGGGCAAGAGCGATATTCCCGTGATGAACCACAATGCCAGGAAGGAAACGAGTTTTAAAATTGTAAAAAGAATATCAGTACCGGCAAATTGCTTCGTGACAGCAATGGTAGAAAGCAACACCATCAGGATTATAACAACTATATCCTCTACCACCAGTACACCAAAAACAATGCTGGCATATTGTTTTGTTTTTACTCCCAGTTCATCAAATGCTCTGATAATAATTGTTGTGGATGAGCTCGCCAGCATTCCTCCCAGGAATAAACTATCCATCGCAGACCAACCCAGCCATCTTCCGGCATAAAAACCGCCGGTTGTTACAACGGCAATTTCCACAAAAGCTGTAATGGAAGCAGCTCCCCCCACGCGCATCAGCTTCTTGAAACTGAATTCCAATCCCAGGCTAAACAAAAGAAAGATCACACCAATTTCAGCCAGTATCTCAATGTTGTAGTTATCTACAACGGTGGGTAAGAGATGAAAATGAGGACCTACCAAAAACCCGGCAATGATATAGCCTAAGACCAGCGGTTGTTTGATCTTCCTGAAAATTAATGTTGTTACAGCTCCCGCGGTTAAAACTAGGGCTAAGTCACGAATCAAATCGGGCAGATGTTCCATGATTGCAATTTAAAACTTTAAGGTTAAACCCAAACTCCTATCAGCGGTTCAACCACAGGCAAACTGCATACTATACCTGATCTTTAAATAAAACAATCGTCAGCTATCCATATTTCGGGGAAGGTATTGTAAAGTCATCCATTGCGTTATATTTACACAAACAATTACTAATACCTATGAGACGCGCACTGATCTTTTTGATTTTTGTACAATGTCAATACCTGGTGGCACAAAATGTTGAAACGTTTAAGACACTCGAACAGCCCAGGGGCATGACGTTAGGATACTCCCCTTCATCCGGTGTTAAAATTATTAAGGACGGGAATCTTTCCTTCAAAGATCTTAACCGTAACGGCGTACTGGATAAGTACGAAGACTGGCGATTGTCAGCGGATGAAAGAGCCCGGGACCTGGCTTCCAAAATGTCTGTGCAACAAATTGCCGGGTTGATGTTATACAGCTCCCATCAAGCGATTCCAGCGCGGGACATGGGGTTTAGCAGAGGTACTTATAACGGTAAACCATTTAAAGAAAGTGGCAGCCTGCCATCCGATTTGTCAGATCAGCAAAAAGAATTTCTCACGAAAGACCAGGTAAGACATGTACTGATTACAACAGTAGTAAGTCCTGAAGTTGCAGCGATGTGGAATAACAATCTACAAGCGCTTGCAGAAGGAAACGCATTGGGAATTCCTGTTAATACAAGTTCTGATCCACGCCACACGGCTATCGCGAAAACGGAATATGATGCCGGAAGCGGTGGCAAAATATCCATGTGGCCAGAACCTCTTGGTCTCGCTGCCACGTTCGATGCTCAATTAGTGGAACAGTTTGGTTCAATCGCCAGTAAAGAATATCGGGCACTTGGAATTACTACTGCGTTGTCGCCACAAGTAGATCTTGGCACTGAACCTCGCTGGAACAGAATCAACGGAACGTTCGGTGAGAATCCGGTATTGTCAGCAGACATCGGAAGAGGTTATATCGATGGCTTTCAAACTTCAAAAGGAAAAGATGAGATAAAAGATGGCTGGGGCTTTACAAGTGTTAATGCTATGGTAAAACACTGGCCCGGTGGTGGCCCGGAAGAAGGTGGAAGAGATGGGCATTTTGCCTATGGAAAGTTTGCCGTATATCCTGGCAAAGGATTCAAGAATCATCTCATTCCCTTCACGGAAGGTGCTTTCAAACTTAACGGCAAAACCAAAACTGCATCCGCGGTAATGCCTTACTACACCATATCGTATGGAATCGATACAGTCTACCGTGAAAATCTGGGAAATTCATTCTCGAAATATATTGTCAACGATATGCTTCGAAAGCAGTACAACTATGATGGTGTTGTCTGCACCGACTGGGGTATAACACGGCCCGAAGGAAAATTTGTGGACGAATTCAGGGGCAAGCCGTGGGGTGTAGAAAAACTTAATGAAGTTGAAAGGCACTATAAAGTGATTATGGCAGGCGTTGACCAGTTTGGCGGCAACAATTCCATGGAGCCTATTCTTCAGGCATACCAAATGGGTATTAAAGAACACGGAGAGGAGTTTATGAGAAAGCGGTTTGAACAATCCGCAGTGAGGTTGTTAAAGAATATTTTGCGATTGGGGTTATTTGAAAATCCCTACGTTGATCCGGATATAACGAAGGCGGTAGTTGGTAATCCTGAATTTATGAAGGCGGGTTATGAAGCGCAGCTCAAGTCATTGGTATTATTGAAAAACCAATCTCATGTTTTACCCATACAGGGCCGAAAGACAGTTTACATTCCCAAAAGAATATTTCCGGCAAATGTGGATTGGTTTGGTAACGTCACACCGGAAAAAACAGATGATCCTACCAGCATCGATCTTGCAAAGAAATATTTTGATGTAACAGAAGATCCGTCAAAAGCAGACTACGCCATAGTATTTGTAAATAGCCCGGAAAGCGGAACGGGTTACAGTCGCGATGACAGGCAGAAAGGCAGCAACGGCTATGTTCCCATAAGCTTGCAATATGGTCCCTACACGGCAACAACAGCCCGAACGCAAAGTATTGCTGCAGGAGATCCCGTCCTGGATTCAACCATTAACAACCGTACTTACAAAGACAAGACCATTACAGCCACTAATGTGTCGGATTTAAATTTGATACTGGATACAAAAAAGAAAATGAATGGCAAGCCGGTTATTGTTGTGGTCAGTGTTTCAAATCCAATGGTGTTTAAGGAATTCGAAGGAATTGTCGAAGGTATTATAGCAGGCTTTGGCGTACAGCATCAGGCCATCCTTGATATCCTCACAGGAAAAGCTGAACCCAGTGGACTTCTCCCCGTTCAGATGCCGGCAAGTATGGAAACGGTGGAGTCTCAGTTAGAAGATGTACCTCATGATATGCAACCGCATAAAGATTCCGAAGGTAATGTTTACGACTTTGCCTTTGGTTTAAATTGGAAAGGAAAGATTGAAGATTGGCGAACGGAAAAGTATAACGGGCATGAGTAGAATTTTTGTTCTTGAAGAATATCCGTAAGGCGGCGTTCAATACCTTTGTTATGCATAGCTATTCCGTTGGGGAAGCGTTCCTGCAAAAGCCAGGTAGAATTTGTAAATATTGTGATTCTATCCGGGGTACATTTCAAATTGTCGCTGTTGAGAATATTTCGACCCTACGGGCAACGTCATCAAGTTAAGCGCACCACTCGCCTCTAACTCCCTTATTTGTCCGCACGCGGACGTAATTGTTCGTTTGTGTACCCTATGCCAACACAGATACCCTAATTTCATTGAATCCTGGTGGTGGCATCAATTTTGGAACAACGACAGCCATGTTTAAGAATTATTTCAAAATTGCTTTCCGAAACCTTATCCGTACGAAGGTTTATTCATTCATTAATATCTTCGGTCTTTCCCTGGGGGTTGCCTGCTGCCTCCTGTTGTCGCTGTATGTGCGCGACGAATTCGGCTACGACCGGCACCACCAGCGATTGGATGATCTCTACCGCATAGACACTCAGTTTGAAGGCGCCATCGGGTTTGACAAGCTTGGTTCCGTGTCACCCCCAATAGCCATGACGCTGAAAGATGAGCTGCCGGAAGTCGAAGCGGCTGCCCGTGTCGTTTCATCCTTCAGTAACGAAAACCTGATTCAATATGAAGACAACAAATTCTACGAAACAAATGCTTATATAGCGGACTCTACGCTTTTCGATGTGCTCACCTATGAATTCAAGGAGGGCAACCCTAAAAAAGCGCTCACTGATGCGAACACAGTTGTCATTTCCGAACCCCTCGCAACCAAGCTCTTTGGCAACGCGTCTGCGTTGAACAAAAATATCCTGATCAGCCAGGGCGGACATCCGGTTAACTACAAAATAACAGGCGTTTACAAACATCACAACAGCTTCCTGAATGCCAATTTCATCACATCCATGATGAGTGAAGGATTGGGACAATACATCCGCGAAAATACCAATACTGCCAATGAGTGGGCCGGGCAAAATTTCATCCAGGCATACCTTAAGCTTACGCCCAACCATTCACAAACATCCGTCGAAAAGAAAATCAACGACATATTGGTGAAGTATGGTTCGGAAGATATGAAGGCATTGGGTATGACAAAGACCTTGTTTCTTGAGCCTGTGAAAGATATCTATCTGAAATCCGCAGTGGACAAAAACCAGCGCATAACGTACATCAATATTATTGTTTCCATTGCCCTATTTGTTTTGCTCCTGGCGTGCATTAACTTCATGAACCTTTCCACTGCGAAAGCTGCCAAACGCGCTTCGGAGATCGGCATCAGAAAAGCCATGGGTGCGTTTCGTAGCAGCTTAATGTGGCAGATACTTGGTGAGGCGATGGTCATTGTTTTCATTGCCATCCTCATCAGCGTGATCCTGGTACAGATGGCCCTACCGGCTTTCAATTTACTTTCCGGCAAAGACATAGCGTTCAACCAAAGTAATGTCCTTTATTTTGGAACAGCTTTACTCCTGCTCACAATTATAACAGGTGTTATAGCCGGTAGCTACCCCGCGTTTTATATATCATCGTTCAAGCCTGCCGAGGTATTGAAAGGAAAAATTTCACTGGGCAGCGCTTCAGGAAAACTGCGACAAGCACTGGTGATTTTACAATTCGTAGTAGCTATCGTACTGGTGTGTGGAATGTTTGTGATTTCCAGGCAGCTTTCATTCATGAAAGAAAAAGACCTGGGATTCAATCCTGAAGCCAAGGTTATCATACCCCTTCGGACTGCCGAAGCCAAACAAAAGTATCCATCATTAAAGAATGAGATAGAACAAATGAGTTCCATCCATGCCGCGTCAGCAGCAACTTATCCACCGGGCTCCCAGATTTTTAATGACATGATGTTCTACCGGGAAGGTGGCAGCATGGAAAATGCCATTCTTAATCGAAGGAATACCATCGACGCCGGGTACATGGAACTGCTTGGAATCAAGTTGATAGCAGGGCGCGCGTTCACAGACAACCGCGAGGCCGAGTCTCGTCAACTCATTCTCAACCGTACTTCGGTAAATAAATTCGGGATGGAGCCAGACGCTATGGTAGGGCAAAAGCTCGCCTTCGATTGGCAGGGTGAGCATTATGATTTTCAGGTGATTGGCGTGATGGAGGATTTTAATCAAACTTCACTGAAGGATCCTATCCTGCCAATCATGTTCGAAATGGCTGATAGTGCAAACCGCTACAGCTTTATCATTGCAAGCGTTAACACTTCCGGTTTTTCTGAAACCGTCGCAAGTATTGAGAACATCTGGAAAGAACAGGTATCCGACGCACCCTTTGAATATTCTTTTCTTGACGACAACCTACAGAAACTATACAACGAAGATCGCCGCATCTCGAGGATCATCACCTCCTTCTCTGTGATCGCCATGATCATCTGCAGTCTTGGGCTTTATGGATTGTCCTCTTTTATGGCAGAGCGGCGGCTGAAAGAAATCGGCGTCCGCAAGGTGATGGGTGCAAGCGTTACCCAAATAGTAGGTATGATGTCGAAGGAATTTGTCAGGCTTGTGCTCATAGCCTTCGTAATAGCCATACCGTTATCATGGTATGCGATGCAAAAATGGTTGGAGAATTTTGAATACAAGACCGCCCTGAACATCGCACCCTTCGTCTATGCAGGAATATGTGCCCTGCTTATCGCCCTGCTGACCATCAGCTATGAGTCGTTTAGAGCAGCGAATACAGATCCGGCTAAGACATTGAGGAATGAATAGTTTTTCCTTTGGATTTATCAGCAAGAGAAACTCATCTCCCTCTTTACTTTATAGACAGACTCTAATTAATTTTACAACATCTTATAAAAACTCTTTCACCTTTAAAAAATTAAAGGTTACGTCACTGGTAATGCACTTACTAATGACTAATCCTACTTTATCACTTTTAAATTTCTACGAAAAAATTTCACGCAAAGCGTGCTAAGAGTTTTCGCAAAGCCTGCAAAAGTCATTCTGCTCTTAACCCTTTGCGTTTTCTTTGCGTGTTATCTTCGCGAACTTCGCGTGAACAATGAGCATTTCATTAGCTATTTAAAACTTAACAAAGTAGGACTAATGACCAATGACTTTGATTATGTTCCATAATTAAATTGCCGGAGTACTAGTGTCATGTTAAATATAAAATGGCGGGTATTAAGTTCACAGATAACAGATCACAGATCACGGCAATACTGTGATCCGTCAACTGTGATCTGTGAACATCCTGATTTTTGTGCTCGTCATTTTAAGGTTAACTTAACACTAGAATGAAATTTTCGGTTTTGATCAACTATATCATTGAAACAATATTATCTTGAATTGCATTATTTAGAAATTGACACTTACATACTAAATCTTTATGAAGAACATTTTCTTGCTCATCTTACTGACTATAAAGGGTTCATCATTTTTACAGGGTCAGAATAACATACCCGACGCTCAGCAGACAAAAGACATTAATCACTTAATTGATCAGTACTCGCAAGCAAGGGAAAACAGAGATACACTTTTGCTTAAGCAAATTTTAACTACGGATGTTGATCAATTGGTTTCAACCGGTGAGTGGAGAAATGGAATAAATTCTTCAGTGAAGGGAATGCTGAACAGCTCAGCCAGTAGCCCGGGAACCAGAACGCTGACTGTAGATAAAATACGACTCCTCAATTCAACAAGCGCCGTTGTTGACTGCAGATATGAAATACGAAACTCAGATGGAACCATCCGAAAAATGTGGAGCACTTTTATAGTCGTTGCCGACAAAGGATTCTGGAAAATAAGTGCCATCAGGAATATGCTACCGGGCGGGCAATAATAAATTTTTACTCTACTAAAATAACATTGCTGTCTGATGTTACACTTATCAAATAAATTAAAACTGGGCGGCAAGGCGAATCAGGCTGGCGGTATTCTTTACATCAAATTTACTAAGGAGATTATTCTTATCGAAGGACAGCTCGGCATCTTCATCGTTCTCCCAACCAAAATGATGTTCATCAATGTCAATATCTATGTCTTGAAAGTCAACATGAATGGGCTCAATGTCGATATCGATGTTGGGATATCAATGGACTCAATTGAAATTTCCAGATTTTCAAGTGCAGCTTCACCTGATTCCATGACGTTTTCGATGCCAGCGCTATGTTGGTTTCTATCTCTTCGTCAATATCCGCAATCTTAAACTTGACAAGTGGTTATTGCCTGATACATCAAGTTTGCTACTATTGTACTATTGAAAATGTTCTATATATACACTTGTTTAAAAATGGTGAGAATGAAAAATTCAATTAATCGTAATACTGCAATCTTATGTTTAGTCCTGAATTTAATATGGTCAGAAACAAGAGCGCAGTATTCTGGTATTGATGAGGATATAGCCAAACACCGGAAAGGTGAATTGATCGTTAAAGCCAGGCCTGGAGATAAGGTAAGCGTTGAACAACTGAGTCATGAATTCTGGTTTGGGTGTGCTATCAGCAACAGCTTTGTGGATGGGTCGATGTCAAAAGAAGATGTGAAACAGTATGAAGAAAAATTCCTGAAGAATTTCAATTCAGCCGTTACAGAAAACGCTGTGAAGTGGTTGAGTATGGAGCGACAAAAAGGTCAGGTTAATTATGCAGTGGTTGATGCTATGTTAGCATGGACAGAAAAAAATAATATACCGCTGCGGGGCCATAATTTATTTTGGGGAATTCATCAGTTCGTTCAACCCTGGCTGAAAGAAATGAATGACGACGAATTGCGAAAGACTTTGCAGCACAGAGCAGAAACCGTTACCAGTCGTTACAAAGGACGTTTCGTGGAATATGATCTAAACAACGAGATGGTTCATGGTAACTTTTATGAAGAGCGTCTTGGTCCTGGAATAACAAAGCAGATGACACAATGGGCTCATAACGGTGATCCTGATGCGAAATTATTCTTAAATGATTACGACATTCTCACTGGCAACAAATTGCCGGAGTATATGGCGCAAATCCGAAGCTTGTTGAAACAGGGGGTTCCTATTGCCGGCATTGGTGTTCAGGGGCATTTACATGCGGAGACCTTTGATCGTAACGAACTTAGAAGAGCGCTTGATTCACTGGCTGTTTTTAAACTCCCTGTTCGTATTACAGAATTTAATATACCCGGTCAGCGTTCGAAATATTATCGTGAAAAAATTCTTACGATGACACCGGAGGAAGAAAAACTGAAAGCGAAAGAGCTGGTCGATTATTACAAAATATGTTTTGCCCACCCAGCCGTTGAAGGAATGTTAATGTGGGGATTCTGGGAAGGCGCCAACTGGATTCCAGTGTCATCGCTTTACAAACGCGACTGGTCACCCACCCCTGCAGCGGATGCCTATCAAAATCTTATTTTCAAAGAGTGGTGGACAAAAAGCTCGGGCACAGTAAGCAATGTGGGTGTATTTTCAATTCCTGCTTTTTATGGTAAATATAAAGTGACCATCAATGGCAAAGTCAAGGAGGTTGATTTGAGCAAAGCAAAAGGAAAAGTGGTATTGGATTTTATGGAGTAGAGTGATGGGAAAGATTATAAATTATTAATGAGAGCATAATTACTAATATAAAACATTTTATCAACAGATATTAACCAATGTTGAAAAGTAGGCA
>CAZFRM010000024.1:0-70814 GCA_964521255.1 uncultured Roseivirgaceae bacterium | reverse complement strand
CCTTTCAAGAATCTCCAAGAGTCCGCTATCAATTATCATCCATTCAAAGAACGTTGCTGAAAAAAACAGGCTGCCCGATAGCAACCTTTTTCAACTTGAGATTTTTCAATCTAAAATCTGGCTGGAAATCCCTCTGACTTCACCCTTTTCCAGAAATGGGAGTGCAAAGGTATGTGAGAGATAATCATTATGCAAGCCTACCTTGAAAAATTTTTCAGGCAGTAGCAACCTGTCTATAGATCGTTTGCGTACGATCAGGGCCTGTCGAAATCATCGTTATAGGAACACCTAACTCTTTTTCAAGGAAATCAACGTAGAGATTTAATTCAGACGGAATGTTTTCCTCGCGGATTCCAACAACCGACGAATTCCATCCCTTTATCTCTTTATAAACAGGAATGATTTTCTCATTAACAAGTTCGTAAGGTAATGTATCTGTGACAGAACCATCCTTAAGTTTGTAGTGTGTACAAATTTTCACCACAGGAAATATACTTAACACATCAGCCTTCATCATCAGAAGTTGTGTGACGCCATTTATCATGATAGAATATTTCAACGATGGAATATCAATCCATCCGCATCTTCTTGGCCGGCCGGTGGTAGAGCCAAATTCGTTACCCTCCTTACGCATCAACTCGCCCTGGTCATCCAAAAGTTCAGTGGGAAAAGGGCCGCTCCCAACGCGGGTGCTATAGGCTTTGAATATTCCATACACTTCTCCGATATGTTTTGGCGCTATACCCAAACCTGTGCAGGCACCTGCTGTAACGGTATTGGAACTGGTAACAAACGGATAACTACCAAAATCAATATCCAATAAAGATCCTTGTGCGCCTTCTGCCAGGATTGTCGATCCTGCCTGCAATTCACGATTCAAAAAATATTCACTTTCAATCAGATTGAACTGCTTCATAAATTCTACCGCATCATAGAATTGTGATTGCAGATCTGTCCAGTTAAAATCAATTTCGTGCTCCTGAAGTATCTTAAAATGAACATCGGTTAACTTCTTCAATCGTTCTTTAAAATTTTCAGAAAGAATATCACCTACGCGCAAACCTTGCCGGCCAATTTTATCCTGATATGTAGGACCAATACCTTTCAATGTAGACCCGATTTTGTTCTCGCCCTTTGCTTTTTCATAAGCATGATCAAGCAAACGATGCGTGGGAAGGATCAACGTTGCCTTCTTTGAAATAAAAAGATTAGCCTTGACATTTAAATTGAACTTCTGAAGCTTCTCTATTTCTCCTTTAAAAATAATTGGGTCCAGGACAACGCCGTTTCCAATAATATTTTTTGTGTGCTCACGAAAAATTCCGGAGGGTATTTGGTGCAGTACGTGTTTTATTCCATCAAACTCTAACGTATGACCTGCATTTGGGCCGCCTTGAAACCGGGCCACCACATCATACTTTGGCGCAAGAACATCCACAATTTTCCCTTTACCTTCATCGCCCCATTGAAGGCCCAATAATACATCTACCTTAGACATGCTTTACTTTTTAACGGCTTTAAGAACTTCGTCTTCTGATTGAATAATTTGAAAAATAGAATTCAGTTTGGTGATGACTAATAATTTCTGAACACTTTCCGAAGGTTTTACTAAATATAATTCACCCCCCTTGTTTCTAAACTTGGTAAGAATAGTAATCAGCACTCCTATACCACTGCTATTGATATAACGAAGGCCCGAAATATCTACCATTCCAACAATAACATTTTGATGAATAGCATCGGTTACTACTTCCAGAACTCTGGAACCGTTATCTTCTCCGATAAGATCTCCCGACAAGTGGATGATCAACGTATTGTCTTTTATTTTATGAATAAAGTTCATATGAGTTAGGTTCAATTGATTTCAGAAGTTCTGTTTTCACAATTCTCCTTTGTGCAAGAAGCATATAATATAAGAGAATGATGCAACACATTGAAATGAAGAATTTCTTCAGCCGTCTTCTGGATATTTTGTATGCGAGGATCGCAAAACTCTACGACGCGATGACAATCTGTGCAAATGAGATGATCATGTTGCTTATAGCCATATGACTTCTCATACTGCGCCAGGTTCTTTCCAAATTGATGTTTGCTTACAAGATCACATTCAACCAAAAGATCCAACGTGTTGTATACCGTTGCCCGGCTTACACGGTAGTTTTTAGTTTTCATGCTGATGTAGAGCGACTCTACATCAAAGTGCCCACCGCGTGAATAAATTTCTTCCAGAATGGCGTAACGTTCAGGTGTTTTTCGCAGCGCCTTATTTTCAAGATACGCTGTGAAAATCTTTTTTACTTCTTCGTATAGTGTCGGGTTAAGTGCCATTGAGTCTATGCCGATGCAAAGGTGATATTAAATTTTACAGATGCAACAATTTTTAAAATGGAAATCAATGCAATTAAAGGTTTACATCAAATCATTCATTCCAAATTTTACAATACTAATAAACTACGCAGATTTAACCATCGCTGAATCAAATCTTGCCACTTTTACTACGCCTTCTACATTCATTAATTTACCGATCAGTTCTTCCAGGTGACGCGTATCATTTACATACAACATTATCTCACCTTCGAAAATTCCTGCATCCGTATGCATGGACATAGAACTCATGTTCACTTTCAGCTCTTCTGAAATAACTTTGGACACATCATTAATTAATCCCACGCGATCTGTACCCCGTATTTTCAATCCGGTAAGAAAGGCAACCTCATGTTGTGAAGTCCACTTGGCTTTCACTACTCTGTTTCCATGATGCGAAAGCAATTCGGGAGAGTTCGGACAATTAGCGCGGTGAATTTTAATCCCTTCATTTACGGTTACAAATCCAAATACTTCATCACCAGGGATGGGTGTACAACATTTCGCCAGTTTGTAATCAACAATATCCATGTCCTCACCTATCAAAAGAATATCTTCATACCGATCTTTGATTTTTGTTATCTCCTGCTCAAATGTTCTGGCATCAGAAACCTTTACATTGGGTTTTGTTTTAAGTGGAGAGGTGGGCTTGTAGTCGCGGAACTTTTTAATCTCCGATGTAGCTATCGTTCCATTCCCGACCCGGTAGTACAATTCAAAATGCGAGGGAAGATTAAAATACTCGCGCATTTGTTCAAGAGCTTCCTGTGTTGGTTCTGCTTTTATCTGCTTCAGCTTCCTGGCGATAATTTCCTTTCCATCATCCGCAATGCGTTTTTTATCTTCCTTTAAAACATCCTTGATACGTGTTTTTGCTTTTGAGCTTACAACAAAACGAAGCCAGTCTTCGTGTGGCCGTTGCTTTTGTGATGTTAGTATCTCAACCTGGTCGCCATTCTTCAATACATAATTGATAGACACTAATTTATTATTGACCTTGGCGCCTATGCATTTTGATCCTATCTGTGTATGAATTTCAAAAGCAAAATCAAGTGCAGTGGCACCGTAGGGAAGAGTTTTTAATTCGCCTTTTGGTGTGAAGACAAATACCTCCTCACTAAAAAGATTGCCGCGGAAATCATCAACAAAGTCGAGGGCAGAGTGATCGTTTTGATCCAACAAGTCACGTACCTTGGCCAACCATTTTTCGAGATTGGATTCATGTGATGTTGCGTTGTCTTTATATTTCCAATGCGCTGCATATCCTTTTTCAGCGATTTCATCCATTCGCTTACTTCTTATCTGAACTTCCACCCATTGTCCATTCTTCGCCATGACAGTGGTATGCAATGATTCGTAACCGTTAGACTTGGGTGTACTTATCCAATCTCTCAAACGGTCAGGATTAGGAGTATAGTAATCTGTTACAATAGAATATATCTGCCAACAAATTGCCTTCTCGGTTTCATAGGGAGTATCAACGATGATGCGAATGGCAAACAGATCGTAAACTTCCTCGAATGGAATATTCTGTCGTCGCATTTTGTTCCAGATCGAGTAGATGGATTTTGGTCGTCCAAGAATTTCATGCTGTAAGGTTAACCGATCCAATTCCTCTTTAATTGGCAACATGAATTGCCGGATGAATTTATTTCGAACAGCTCTTGTGGCATCAATCTTTTCTGTAATGGAGGTATATACCTGATAGTCTGTAAATCGAAGGTATAAGTCTTCTAATTCAGTCTTAATGGCGTTCAATCCTAAACGGTGTGCAAGAGGTGCGTAGAGATAAATAGTTTCGGAGGCGACTTTTAACTGTTTGTTTCGTGGCATGCTTGCCAGCGTACGCATGTTATGAAGCCGATCAGCAAGTTTGATAAGGATCACCCGCACATCTTCGGATAAGGTGAACAACATCTTCCGGAAATTTTCCGCCTGCTGTGAAGTGCCGTATTCAAAAACGCCTCTAATCTTGGTAAGGCCGTCAATGATCTTGGTAATTTTCTCTCCAAAAATTCTGCGGATATCCTCCAGCTCAATGTCTGTATCTTCTACTACATCATGCATGAGGGCGGCAATGATAGATGTAGTTCCCAACCCAATTTCTTCAACACATATTTGGGCAACAGCGAGAGGGTGAAAAATAAAAGGTTCGCCAGATTTACGGCGCATTTCCTTATGTGCGTCAAGTGCTATTGTGAATGCCCGTTTGATAAGCCTGGCATCACCTTCTTTTAATATAGGTTTTGCTTTTCTTAATAACTTCCTGTACCTGCTTATGATTTCCTTTTTCTCCTGCTCTGCGTCAATTACTATCATGAAAAACTAAAATTTAACCATCCGCGAACGGTTGAATGGTTTGACCGAAACAATTTTAAATCTAAAAACATAATGCTCAAATGAAGAATCTCAAACGTCAAACATTGCTGTACCTGATCTTCATTTTAAAAACGACCTTTTAAAAAATCGTAACAAATTAATTAGCTCTTTAATATTCCACAATAATCTCTAAATTTGCCCTCCATTTTCAAAGCAAGTTCTGAAAGACAGGACTAACCCTATTGAAAATCAGGCACATTATGCGGATGTGGCGTAATTGGTAGCCGCGCCAGACTTAGGATCTGGTGCCGCAAGGCGTGGGGGTTCGAGTCCCTCCATCCGCACACTCTAATCCCTTGATGCAGGTAACTTTTCTGTAGCATCGAGGGTTTTTGATTTATTTCGAACCAATAACAAAAGCTTACGACTTTGGAAATTACACTTGACAAAAGAAGCAACACCGAAGGTCTTATTAAAATTAAATTAACCGAAGGGGATTATCAACCCCATGTAGAAGAAAAAGTAAAAGACTATGCCCGCAAGGCCAACATCAAAGGTTTTCGTCCGGGAAAAGTGCCAACGGGTGTAATTAAAAGAATGTTTGGTAAATCCATCCTTGTAGAAGAGATCAATCACCTTCTATCCCATAAACTCTCCGATTACATTAAGGACAATAATATAAAGATTCTTGGTGACCCCCTGCCTGATCAGGAAAAAGCGGGTGGCATTGATTGGGAAGGACAGAAAGATTTTGAGTTTGAATATCAGATCGGAATGGTAGATGATTTTAACTATGAGCTTTCTTCCAAGGTAAAAGTTAAATCTTATCCCATTGAAGTTGATGGTAAAGTAATTGATGAAACAATCACCGATCTGAAGAAACGATTTGGTAAAGTGAATTATCCCGAGACCAGTGGAGAGCACGACAATTTGTTCGGCGAGATAAGGGAGAAGGATGGCGAATTCAAAAAAGATTACGCCTACCTGTCAGTTGAGCAGGTTGATAAGAAAGAGCAAAAGAATTTCATCGGACTGAAGAAAGATGATGAGGTAGAGTTCGACATTGAAAAAGCGCTAACCGATGATGATGCAAAATCGCGCCTGCTCGGCCTGACGATAGAAGAAGCAAAAGAGAAAAAAGGAAAATACATCCTTAAAGTTACAACCATAAGCAGCGTAGAACCTGCAGAGGTAAATGTAGAACTTTTCGATCGTGTGTTCGGGAAAGATGCTGTCAAGACAGAAGAAGAGTTTATTGACAAAGTGAAGACTACAATAGGCGAAAACTATAAACGCGAGTCGGACCATTTCCTGGAACACAATATAGAAGATTACTATGTAGAGAATACAAAAATTAATTTACCTGAAGGTTTCTTAAAACAATGGCTTAAGAGCACCAGTGAAGGTAAAGTAACAGACGATGTACTTGATAAAGAATTCAGCTCTTATAAAAGAGGCTTGGTTTGGGACATTGTGAAGAATAAAATAGCGGAAGACAATAAAATTATCGTTGATGCTGATGAAGTGAAGGACAAAGCCAAGGAATTGATTATTGCTCAGTTCGGAGGGCAGGCTTTTGCTGAACAGATTCAGGATAGACTGGATGGAATTGCTGATAACTACTTATCCAATGAAAACGGTCAGAACTTCATGAAACTTTATCAGCAATTAAGAAACGAAAAAATTCTTAACCACATCAAGCAAAATATTACCGTTGCGGAAAAGAAAGTAAGTGTTGATGAGTTTAAGAAAATTGTTGAAGAGCATAAGCACTAGACTTAAAATAAATCGATAAACAATTTCGACTATGGTTTTGGATGACCCAAAACCATTTTTTATCTATATCAGTTAATAGGAAAGTTGGATTTTAAGGTCAGGATGGCTATGATTGTCAGCCTTATCCCAAAGGCCATTTTACGTAACTAAGCAAAAATTTCACATAAAGACTATGAACTATAACGATGAATTCAGAAAGTACGCTGTTCACCACATGGGCATGAGCAGTTCCAATCTTGATCGCTACGAAAAAATAATGGCAGCAACCCCGGAGATAACGGCCATGACTCCAAACATTGTAGAGGAGCGACAAATGAGGGCAACTGTGATTGACGTATTCTCCCGGCTGATGGCAGACCGTATTGTATTTTTAGGAACACCTGTAGATGATTATATCGCCAACGTTATCACAGCGCAACTGCTTTTCCTGGAATCTGCTGACCCTAAAAAGGAGGTTATCATGTATATCAATAGTCCGGGAGGTTCAGTTTATGCTGGTTTGGGTGTTTATGACACTATGCAATACATCAACCCCGATGTAGCTACTATTTGTACAGGGCTCGCAGCATCTATGGCGGCTGTTCTGCTTTGTGCTGGCGCTGCAAAGAAAAGATCAGGTCTTCCTCATTCGAGAATAATGATCCATCAGCCGATGAGCGGCATGCAGGGGCAAGCGTCAGACATGGAAATATCCTTGCGACAAACCCTGGAAGTAAAGAAGGATTTGTACAACATCCTTGCTAGACATTCCGGACAGAAATATGAAAGAATAGAAAAAGACAGCGATAGAGATTACTGGATGCGTGCGCAAGAAGCGAAAGACTACGGATTGATTGACGAAGTATTAGAGCGAAAGAAACCCAATTAACATAAGAGATCAAAAAAGGGGTACGAATTAACCAATTTGTACCTCTTTCTTTAAAGTGGTACCTTTGCCAAATCGGCAATATCAAACTACAGAACCTATGGCGGAAGTAACCTGTTCATTTTGCGGTCGCAATAAAAAGGATGTGGATCTGATGATTTCAGGGATTCACGCCCACATTTGTGACAAATGCGTTACCCAAGCCAGCCAGATTCTCCAGGAAGAAAAGAAAAGTAAGAATGAAACCGGGCTTACGCCGAACTTCAAGCTTCTCAAACCCCGCGAGATCAAACATTTCCTTGATGAATATGTAATCGGGCAGGACGAAGCCAAAAAAGTTATTTCAGTGGCTGTTTACAATCACTACAAGCGGTTAATGCAACGCAAAGTGGACAATGATGTAGTGGTTGAAAAGTCAAACATCATTCTTGTTGGTGATACGGGAACAGGTAAAACCTATTTAGCACGTACGCTCGCCAAATTACTACAGGTACCTTTTTGCATTGCTGATGCCACCGTATTAACCGAAGCCGGTTATGTGGGTGAAGATGTGGAGAGTATTTTGACAAGACTTCTTCAATCGGCTGATTACAATGTAGAAGCGGCTGAGCGAGGCATAGTATATATTGACGAAATCGACAAGATTGCGCGGAAGTCTGATAATCCATCTATTACCCGTGATGTAAGTGGAGAAGGTGTGCAACAGGCGTTGTTGAAATTATTAGAAGGAACCTCAGTAAATGTTCCTCCTCAAGGTGGCCGCAAGCATCCTGATCAAAAAATGATTTCTGTTAATACCGAAAATATTTTGTTTGTATGCGGCGGCGCATTTGAAGGTATTCAACGGCTCATCGGTAATCGTTTAAATACACGCCCGCTTGGTTTTGCTACAGCGCACGAAGGACTTCATCCCGGTGATATTGATAAGGATACATTGCTTCAGTTCATATCAGCACAAGATCTTAAGAGTTTCGGATTAATACCTGAACTCATCGGTCGTCTTCCGGTGGTATCTTATCTTAATCCACTTGACCGCGAAGCTTTAAGAAGAATTTTAACAGAGCCTAAAAACGCTTTGGTAAAACAATACAAAAAGCTTTTCGATATGGAGAGTATCGAAATAGAATTCAAAGATGGAGCTATTGACTTCATTGTAGAAAAGGCGCTTGAGTTTAAACTTGGTGCACGCGGACTTCGCAGTATTTGCGAGGCTATTGTTAATGATGCTATGTTTGAACTGCCTTCTGAAAAATCAACCGACCGGTTAGTTATTACGCGTGCTTACGCAGAAGAGAAATTCAGCAAGTCGCAATATAGTAAGTTGAAGGTAGCATAACCCTACCCTACCCCTACCCCTAAATCCCCTAAAGGGGACTTTTGGGATCGAGGTATTTGGTCATTAGTTTGGCGGTGTTGTCGGATGCAGAGCCGCCGGCGTCGAGCTTGTTTTTCACTTCTTTATATCCTTCGAGAACAACGTTTCTCCTTTGTCCCGAGATAAGTTCCTTTAATTCATCTGTAACCCTGGATTCATTCGCATCATTCTGAATGAGTTCTTTAATCACTTCTTTATCAGCGATAAGATTTACAAGCGAGATGAATTTAACCTTGATAATTATTTTTACAAGCCAATACGAGATAGTGCTGGTT
The DNA here is from genome assembly GCA_964521255.1 of uncultured Roseivirgaceae bacterium. Lineage (GTDB taxonomy): Bacteria > Bacteroidota > Bacteroidia > Cytophagales > Cyclobacteriaceae > ZC4RG29. The sequence goes on along the minus strand of CAZFRM010000024.1, from coordinate 61,840 downwards.
TTGTAAACAACAATTTGCGGAACGTTTAGCAGTGCAGTTTCTAACGTGGCCGTCCCAGATGTAACAATAGCGGCGTTACTATTTAATAAAAGATCGTATGTTTTATCCATAACAAATTTCACCTCACCTGCTTTTCGTAGTGGATCATAAAGATGCGGATCAAGATTATCAACAGCAGCCACAACAAACTGACAGGCTGGATTATTTTTTACTACCTCAGCCATTAACGGAATAATCCGGATCAGTTCCTGCTTGCGACTTCCAGGTAACAGGGCGACTATTGGTTTATTAGTTTCTAGTCCAATGTTAGCAGAAAAGTTTTTATCAGGCTCGTGAGCTTTCACTGCATCCAACACAGGATTACCAACATAATCAACATCCCAGTCAAACTTTTTATAAAATTCTTTTTCGAAGGGAAGAATTACAAAAAGGTGATCAACATTTGCTTTGAGCTCAAGGGCACGAGCCTGGTACCATGCCCAGACTTTTGGCGGGATGTAATAGAACACCTTGATGCCTTTCTTCTTTCCATACTTTGCTATACGACGATTAAATCCTCCATAATCAATCAGGATGATCACATCCGGTTTGAATTGATCGATGTCAGCTTTGCACTTTTTTATGTATTGCGAAATCTTGTTCAGGTTAGTCAGTATCTCAACCATTCCCATAAACGCCAGCTCACGGTAATGCACGGCAAGTTCTACGCCCGCCTGTTGCATATACTCTCCACCGAAGCCACGAAGAATTGCGCCAGGGTCATAATTTTTCAAAACCTTTACAAGGTTGCCTCCGTGAAGGTCGCCGGATCGCTCGCCTGCTATAATGTAGTAACGCATCTTGAATCAGTAGGCAGTTGACAGTAGGCAGTAGGCAAAGTGATCAATGAGGGAAGTGGAAAAATAAAAAGCAGTTTTGTCAACCGCCAGTTGCTAATTGCCAATTGAATTCTATTCTCCAAAGTATTCAACATAATTACGAGGGGTTTCATATAGGCGAAGGGAATGAAGCTTGCCGGAGGATGTAACTTCGGGCAGATGCTTTTCCAGTATTCTCCAGATTTCAACAATAAGATTTTCACAACTGGCGAGCTTGTCTTGCATAAAGTCTACGTCAAGGTTAAGGTTTTTATGATCCAACTTTTCAATCACTTCCCTGCGAATCATTGTACTTAAGCGCTTGAGATCAACAACAAAGCCTGTTTCAGTATCCGGTTTTCCTTTCACTGTTACGATCAGATCAAAATTGTGGCCGTGCCAGTTTTCGTTAGCACAGGGTCCGAAGACTTCACGGTTCTTCTCCGCACTCCAGGAGGGATTGTATAGTTTATGCGCTGCATTAAAATGCTCTTTGCGGCTTACGTATACCATAGTTGCAAAATCACGGGCAAATATACAGAGAAGAAATGAGTGAATGTGCGGATGAGTAAAAGAGAGAATTAATAGAAGCGCTGCGCAATCAGCCCCCTAAAATGTCGCCCTTGACCATCTCCGATTACTTATATACAGGTAAATTAGATTAAGAATCAGAAGAGCAAAGTATTGCACATTAAAAACTTAAATCAAAAAATTATGTCAACCCTCAAGCAAAAAATTTCATACGGTCTCTGGTTTGACAAAGAGGCTGAGGAAGCAGCTAAATTTTACACTTCCATTTTTCCAAATTCAAGTGTAGGTGATATTACACGTTATGGGAAAGAAGGCTATGAAATTCACCAGCAACCGGAAGGTAACGTGATGACGGTAACTTTTCAACTTAGCAACCTTGAGTTTACAGCTATTAATGGAGGCCCGCTATTCAAGCTCAATCCATCTATTTCCTTTTTTGTCGTTTGTGAAACAGAAAAAGAAACGGATACGACATGGAATAAACTTTTAGAAAGCGGCTCAGTGCTCATGCCCCTTGACAAATACCCCTGGAGTGAGAAGTATGGGTGGGTACAAGACCGTTATGGACTTAGCTGGCAAATAGGTATGGGAAAAATAGAGGATGTGGGGCAAAAGATCACTCCTTCGTTTCTGTTTGCAAATGACCAATACAGGAGAGCTGAAGAAGCTGTCAACTTCTATACGACCATTTTTGATGACTCAGGCATTGATGGCATTCTGAAATATGAACCAGGAGAAGGTGATCAGGAAGGTGCTGTAAAGCATGCTCAATTTAAATTGCTGGGTCAGAAATTTATGGCAATGGATAGCGGGATAGATCATGATTTTGGATTTAACGAAGCCATTTCCATTATCATCAATTGCAAAACACAAAAAGAAATTGATTATTACTGGAGTAAACTTTCTGAAGGCGGGGAAGAAGGACAATGCGGTTGGTTGAAGGATAAGTTTGGTGTATCGTGGCAGGTAGAATCGCTGAGACTGGTAGAAATGTTAAAGGATAAGGACAAGAAGAAAACCGAGCGCGTGACGAAGGCTTTTTTAAAAATGAAAAAGTTTAACGTTGAGGAATTAGAAAAGGTATTTGCCGGCTAGCTCCAGGTATTTTCACCTTTAGGCAGATAGTTAAAACTTCATCCTTCACCAACTGCAATTGAAAGTGTCAAAGTAATTTCGTAGGTTAATTCATTCGCAATGTTATCCCATTGTTGAATTGGACTATGGAAAAACTCATCTTAATCGGTCGGTTATTTTTTGCGGTTGGGTTGTGTGGCATTGGCGTCGAACATTTTATCTATCAGGATTTTCTTGTTGGTCGCGCTCCGGCATGGCCGGAAGAAGTACCCGGAAAAATTGGATGGGCCTACGTCACCGGAATAATTTTTATTGCCATTGCATTAATGGTAATCCTTAAAAAGAATGCGAGACTGGCATTGGTGTTAGGAGGCATCCTGGTTTTTTTATGGGCGCTGATCCGGCATGTTCCCGTTGTTATTTCCGCTCCATTTTTATCCGGAGAGTGGACCAGCGCAGGGAAGGCGCTTACGTTCATTGGCGGGATGCTTTCTGTCGCAAGCACTTTTCCCAAAACAGAACTTAGCGGCTCATTTCTTTCCTCCTTTGTTAATCGTCAAAATCAATTTGTCCTCACCGGTTGTGTCTGCCTGGGAATATTCATGATCATCTGCGGCATCCAACATTTTATGTTTCTCCAGTTTGTAGCAACACTTATACCTGCCTGGTTTCCGGGCGATCCTGTGTTCTGGACCAAGCTTGCGGGAGTGGCATTGATCGCAGGGGGTATTGGTTTATTTATTCCCTTCACATCAAAATGGGCAGCATTGTTATCAGGCCTGATGATTTTCCTCTGGTTTTGGATTGTACACATACCGCGAATTTCTGTTAGCATGAGTGATAATATAGCGGTCTTTGAAGCGCTGGCTTTTTCGGGGGTTGGATTTGTGATTGCCGGGAGTCTGTATGAAACCAATAAATAAAAATCGTGACCTTATCCACCTTTAATAATCTCTACTCAGAGTACATTGTCGGCAAATTGTGATATAATAATGATCTTTGAAATTTTATTGCTTTGGAAAATTTAAACAACATGATGAAACAATCTTTTTTAATTATTGCACTTCTGGCAACATATTCTGTATGTGGGCAAACATTTGACAAGCTTAAACTTACTGACACTGAAATACCTGATGGATATAAAATTTCTAACGAGATCCTTTGTAAATCGGTACAGCCAAAAATATTTTTCGACAACCCGGATTTGTACCAATCAATTCTCGGCTCTGTTAAGAGCAAAGATTTTCAGTCCTTCAAGTCTAAAGACGATAAGGGGACAATATTGTACTTTGAATATGAAGAAAATATTCAAGGTGAAGGTTTTTTAGAGGGCTTATTGTGGGGTGGTGACAAGCCGACAAAAGAACATCCGGAGGAGTACATAATTAAGGACAACATTCTTATCATTTGGTGTTTTCCAAAGAAGAGCGCGATAAAAAATATTTCCAAGGCAAAAATAAGTGAGGCGCAGTAAAGCAAAACTCGCTATAATGCCAGAGAGAATTTCCTTTCTGGCATTTTTCATATTTATTCAACTTCAAAAAAAAATTATTTCAATTCAACCTTCTTTCCGGTTTTAGCGGCAAGGTAAATAGCATCAATAATTTTCATATCCTTTAAACCTTCTTCACCATCTACGGGAACCACAGGTTTCTTGCTCTCTAAAATTATAGCAGCCATTTCATCCATCTGAACGGTTTGATGTGTGGTATGAGGATTGGTCAATTCACCTTTGTTAGTTCTTCCCTTAATAGGACCGTAACCGGTTGAAGGCAGCAATTCAGCAAACCCCTTATCACCATTTAAGAAAAAGCGGTCGAGATTGCTCATGGCATAGGTTGATAAGCAAGATGCTACGGCACCACTTGGAAAGCCCATTTGAAAAATAATGGTCTCATCAACGCCTTCCTTAAATTTCTCCGGATCGGTTTTCGTTTCCTGGGCGGTAATCCAAATCGGTTCTTCGCCTAACATGTAGCGCGCACCGTTGATCGAATAAATTCCTATGTCCATCATTGCTCCACCGCCTGCAAGTTCTTTTTTCATTCGCCATTGTGTAGGATCACCTATTTTAAAACCTGAGAGTCCCTGGAAGAACAAGGTCCTGCCAAACTCACCAGCATTTCTCATCTTAATAATTTCAAGCGTGTTGGCTTCAAAGTGCATTCGGTAACCAATCAATAATTTTACATTTGCTTTTTTACAGGCATCCACCATTTCTTTTCCTTCAGCAGCATTCAATGCCATAGGTTTCTCACAAATCACATGCTTTCCTGCTTTGGCTACCCGGATTGCTTGCTGTTTATGAAGTGAATTGGGTGTAATGATATAAACTGCATCAATGTCCGGATTGTCTTTTAATTTATCGAAGGTCTCGTAGTTGTAACAATTCTTTTCAGGAATGTTGTACTTCGCTTGCCAGTCTTTAATCTTGGAAGGGGTACCGCTAACTACGCCCACCAACCTGGCCGCTTTACAGGTTTGCATTGCTTCAGCCACGCGGGTACCATAACTGCCAAGTCCCATAATAGCCACTCTTAATACGGGACCATCGTACGGTATTTCATGTGAAGGGTTAGCATTTACTTTTGTGAAAGAAGATATCACCGGCAACGTTAAAGCAGAAGCGGCAATTTTTTGTAAGAAGTCGCGACGAGAATTCATAGGGTTGTTTGATGTTTGTGTGAGTTGATTAAAACATTTTCAACGAATGTAATAATATCTTCTTCGTTTTTATAAGCAGAAAATTTAAATGATCGGGTATTTATATGAGTGGAAATCGGCTGGGGTAATCTTTGTCAGCAACAAACAGGAGGGTTCACGGATCACAGTAGATTACTTGCAAAGACTTTGGACGTGTTCCGAATTTATTTTATTATAATAAACTAAATTCCCTTCATTTTCGACTGAAGCTTATGTTGAACTTCTGAAATGAAAAAAAAACTGCAAAGGGTATTCCTGCGAATATTAATTATCGTCATTTCTATAATTGCTTTATTTAGTACTTCTACACTATTATATATGCGTAAAGAAAAATTCGGCAGTGCACCTTCCGGTGAACGATTGGAGAGAATAAAGAAATCTCCTCATTATAAAAATGGTCGATTTCAAAATTTACACCACACACCCAACCTTACAGAAGGCTATAGTTATTGGGAAGTGACGTATGATTTTCTATTTGGCAATCACAAACGCAAAAGACCAATCGATAGCATTCCTTCTTTGAAGACCGATTTACACTCGTTATCAGATGATCAAAATGTTTTAGTGTGGTTTGGTCATTCTTCCTATTTTATTCAACTGGATGGAAAGAGGATATTGGTTGATCCCGTGTTCAGTGGCAATGCCTCACCTATACCGGGAAGTAGCAAAGCGTTTAAAGGAACGGATCGCTATAATGTTGATGATCTCCCGGAGATCGATTATTTATTCATATCGCATGATCATTATGATCACGTCGATTACGAAACGCTGAAAAAATTAAAATCCAAAATCAACCATGTAATCTGCGGCCTGGGTGTAGGCGCTCATTTCGAGCGTTGGGGCTATGATCAAAATCAAATCCTTGAGAAGGATTGGCATGAGAAAATCGAATTTGATTCAACATTTATTGTGCACACTACTCCTGCCCGTCACTTTTCAGGCAGAGGTTTTTCTATCAATAATACGTTATGGATATCGTATGTTCTACAAACACCAAACCTGAAAATTTACATTGGAGGTGATAGTGGTTATGATACGCACTTCACTGAGATTGGTGAAAAATTCGGCCCCATCGATCTGGCTATCCTGGAAAATGGACAATATGATATCAAGTGGAGATACATCCATTTATTGCCGGAAGAAGTTTTACAAGCTTCTCAGGATTTAAAAGCAAAGCGTCTCTTTCCGGTTCATTCTTCGAAGTTTGCCCTGGCCAATCATCCGTGGGATGAACCCCTCGCGAAAGTAACTGAGCTTAACAAAAACAGAATTCCATTAGTAACTCCCATCATCGGAGAACTGGTTTACCTGAACGATGAACATCAACCGTTCAAACAGTGGTGGATAGGTTTAGAGTAAGCGTGTTCGCACAACATCATTGCACCGCTTGTTTGTATTGAAATCTGGCGTGCTCTTTCCAGTCACCGTTGTTTACAGAGCGCTCTTCAAAAAAATCGATTTTACCACTATCAGGTTTCAGCGTTACTCTCCATTTCACAAGGTCCTGGTCGGTTTGCCGTTGTCCTTCAAACACAAATTTATCATCTATCCATTGTCCGCGCAGCATACGTGTAGATCCACGCCCATACAGGCCATAGTAGATGTAAACTTTTTCAGAAGCTGAATAGGAAAAATAGCTGATTGAGTTGCTTGCCTTATCCTCTTTTGATGTGGCTGTACATTGAAGATGATTGCCCTGGATCCAGTCACATATTTCAATATAGGTTGCTTCACTTCCGTCTGTGGTCCATTCTCCTTTTATAAAAGAAAGCCGTTGTTGTTCTGGTGTCAGATCATCCTGCCCATAACACTTGATGAAAGTGAAGAATAATAAACTCACTTGTATCCATCGTATCATACCAATTGAGAATTTATAAGTGTCGTTTTATTGCTGATCAAAGAAAATCCCGGGAATACTTTCCTTTAAATTTTATCTTGCCAAGATACACTTTTCCACTATTTTACTTTACCTGGTATCGTTCTCTCACCAAATCCAACACCGGAATAATTATTAATCGTTTAGTGATTTAGTGCTACTTAGTTCATTCAAAAATCTATGATACAAACGAAAAAATGGCAGTAAGCAAATGGCAATAGGCAATTAATATGGTTGTTTTATGATAATCTTTTTTCTGAAAGAATGTTTGCCTGAAATCTCCAGGATATACATCCCCGGCGGAAGTGTGTCTGTAATAATAACGTTGTCCCGTTCTATCAAGACAGCGGATAAAACCTCCTGACCCAATGCATTCTTCATTGAAACATTTGTTGACATAACCGCTGACGGAAGCTCAATATGGATTTCATTGGTTGCAGGATTTGGATAGACTTTTATTCGCTGCATCACTTCATACTCTTCTCCGGTAATGACATAAGTGGATGAAGGCTGGTTGCACAATGCATTTTTGGTCACTACGAAGTATGCTCCCGGCTCTCCGTTAAACTCATAGGATCGTCCGGTTTCTCCAGCTAACAATAAGTCATCTTTATACCACTGATAAAAGTCGGCCGTAAGTTCGCTAAATAGTTTTTGATTGGATATGATCACATGATTGACAGGAAGATCATTGTCTGTAACGGATACTTCTTTTGTATATGATTTAGTTTCATTACCATCCGATACTGTTATTGTTATCGGGAATGTACCGGTGTTATTGAAAATGTGATACGGATTCTGGTCGTCAGATGTGTTTTGTCCTGAAGACATATCACCGAAATCCCATTCCCACGATAAAATATTTCCATCACTATTATCGGTAAATTCTGTAAGTGATCCTTTGCAATTAAACCGGAAAGAAAAATCTGCAAATAAAATTTCATCACATGAGCCGGTGGACCAATTGGATGCATTGTTCAAAGTACTGTTCTTTCCGGCACTAATTGTTACATCTCCATTTACACCAACATTGTTGACATCGAGATAGTCAAAACACAATTTGAAATGTCCATTAAAATTAATAGTGGAAGCGCCTCCGCCAATTGTATTTATTGATATCCTGTCCCCCTCAGAGGAGTTGAGCGAAGTAAGCTGTGTAAAGTTTTGCGTGCTGCCGGTTTGCAGATTGAGGGTGGTACCAGCAGCGGCGCTGAAATCTTCAATCACATTATTATCATTTAAAGTAAGTATGTTTCCAACAACAACTTTAGCAACATTTGCTCCACCATAAAGGGTAGCTTGTGACGTGTGGGTATTCAATGTTCCTTCAAAGTCAATTCCCGTCCATATAACTGTCGCCGTTTCAGTCCCGGTCAATGTGATGATGGTAGTTGCAGTTGATGTTAATTGCAAATTGGATTCTTTAAGCGTGGATTGATTAACATCCATGATGGTAGTGTTAGAAATATCCAGCACTTTAGCATTAGGCGAATCTGCGTTCAGGGTTTTTGTCTTCATTGTCAATCCCTTTGCAATCAAACCACCTTGTTGCAAAATAATTCCACCAACATGAATAGCGCCATTTGCTGTCCATGTTGATCCGTTAGCACTGTTAATGATCAATTCTACCTTCGAAAGATCACTGCCATTAAGATTCAATTCGTTTTGTGATGTAGTTGAACCCGTGAGTTCAATTTGTCCAATAGTAGAAACGGAAAATGTATTAGCAGTTATTATAAAATTACCATCAACTTTCAACTTGTGATTGTTTAATGAGAGCGATGAATTCGAATTGGCCAACCATGTTAATGAGCGGCATGTTGCATCAGTTGTTAATGAAATTGTCTGACCGGTAGTTGAAAAAGAATTACCATCAACTATTACCCGACTGTTCACATCCGGTACTGAGTTCGCTGGTATGCCTCCACTCGTCAACGACCATTTTGTCGGATCATTCCAATTTCCCGAATTGCCAATCCAGTAATACGTCGTTTTAGGATTATTAAGGGGAGTAAACGTAACGATGAGTGAATAGCTTTGGAAGCCATTCAGCAATTGTCCTTTATGTGAAACGCTCAAGGTATAAGATCGCTGCGCTGGATTATCGAACTCAATTTTTTCAACATTGTCAACATTGTTATCACCACGTGTCGCTGCTGCTGACGGATTGCTGCCGTTCAGCTTCCAGGGAAATACAGTATTGTTATCAGTATCAAATATTTTTATATCCAGATCATTCACTAATGCCGGTGTGATGGGATCAAGCGCAGGAGCGGGAGGTGTTCCGGGCGGATCCGTCCATACCATTGTCGCGGTTACCTTTGTATTTTGCTGAGGTTCAAAATCAAATTCAAATACACCTCCATTTTGAAGCGTATTCTCCAGGACAACTACGCTCTGCTGATCCTGGCTTAACAAAACTTTTGCAGCGGCTTCCACATCCAGCAGGCCCCAACCGAAACTATAATCAGGCCCGGGATTAATACCTGCTTCTTTAGTCGTGTGAATAGCTAATGCTTTTAAAGTAGCGGCACGCATAAAATTTCCACCATGCAGATTGCGATAAAGTTCCTGGAGCAACATCAGCGATCCGGTTACATTGGGCGCTGCCATTGATGTACCACCGCTTGTAGAATATGAATCAGCTCCTGCTGTGGTTACTGACGTTGAAAAAACGGATACTCCAGCACCAACAAGATCAGGTTTGATACGTCCATCATCGGCCGGTCCCCAACTGCTGAAACTACTCATAACAACGCTTGATGGCCCCGTGTAATTAGTAACTTTTTGTACGGCTCCAACGGTGATATTATTCTTAGCCACTCCGTCTGCACCAAGTAAGTCATAACCCGCATTACCATCCGGAGGATGCGAACCATCACCTACTTCTGAGCGATCATTACCGCCAGCCCATACGATAGTATAGTAAGGTGCATTGAAAGCAAGCGCGTCAATTGTGCGCGACTTTGATCCATAAAATCCAAAACGGTAATCTTCTGATGCGCTAATGGCACTGTTTCCAGCCCATTGCCACTTCCCTTCATCGTCACGATAAAATCCCATTACGGTTCCGTAGGAATGATTAGAAAATAAAAGTCCGCTTTGATCTTCTTTAGCAAGGGAAGCCATTTCTGCATCATCATTTTCAAAATCCCAGGTAGTTGCACTTGCTAGGGAAGCCATTCCTTTTGCATTTGCCTGCAAGCCGGCAGCAAGGATAGTTCCCGTTACGTGCGTGGCATGAACTGAAAACTTATCACCCTGCCTGCTAAGGATTCTCTCACCAAACTCCGCGTGGTTTTTAACAAGGGATTCATCCCAAATGCCAACCATCATTCCTGAGCCTTCAAGATTTAATCCTAAGGATCCTCCTGTTTTCAGTTCATTTACGTCAGTGGTTAAAGCTGCTCCGGCATTTAAAGTGGTTCGGTAAACTGGCAGGCCAAATTCATCAACTCCGACTAGGTAGATGTTGTTTCCATAGCCATTCGAAAAGGCCATTGGAATGTTGTTATTCCTGGCATAGTCAATAGCAAGAAGCTTCTGTTTTGAATGGATAAGATCACTTTCCTTCTCGATTTCTTGTAGCTTTTTATTCTGGTTTTGAGAGAATAAACTGAAAGGGAAGAGAATCAACAAAAGTATCACTTTCATCAAAAAGCCGTTAAACATAATTACGCTACAGATTCTCTCGTTATATCGTAAATCCATTTCCGCTAAATCTTTGAGTTTTCTTTGCTGATTAAAAAAACAGACATTGGAATGTCTTTTGGCCTAAATTTCATGTACTTATATATGTGGGTTTATGTGCTTTACCTTAAATTTATTGTTTTAACCTTAATCACAATCATCAAAGTTAGAGAGCATGGGGGGTTTACGTTTCAAAATCATAAAATTCGGAGGTATATGCTTAATGATCAAATGAATGCTATGGGAACCAGGCTAAATGTAAGGTTTGTTAAAAAGTTTATTATCCTTAACCGATCTCTATGGGAAAATCTCTACTAACCCTTTTCTCCAATTCGTATAAATTTCTCAGCACCCACTGCCTCATCGGTGGTCTCTCATTGATTTTAGCTTTTGGGGCGTACACTGGAAGTTCCGCTCCGTCTCATCCTGATATAAGTACGATCGAAGAAATTGTTGTTACGGGAAAAGTGACCTCTTCTGTTGATAACCAATCTTTGCCTGGCGTTAATGTTTCCATTAAAGGAATAAATAAGGGTACCATAACGGATGCCACCGGAAGATATTCACTGTCGGTAGATGCTAATGCGGTTCTTATTTTCTCGTTTATCGGTTACATCTCAACTGAAGTGCCCGTAAATAATCAAACGGTGATCAATGTTTCGCTTATGGAAAATGTAACTGAGTTGGGTGAAGTCACTGTGATATCCACAGGTTATCAGGATATTGATAAACGACTATTCACGGGCTCAGCGGTAAAACTTGACGCTGCTGATGTGAAGACTGATGGTACATTGGATGTGGGTCGTATGCTGCAGGGAAAAGCTGCCGGTGTCTCTGTTCAAAATGTGTCGGGTACCTTCGGAACTGCACCAAAAATCCGTGTTCGTGGTGCAACGTCTATTACAGGAAATAACAAACCTTTATGGGTAGTTGACGGTGTTGTATTAGAAGATGTTGTTGATATTTCTACCGATCAGCTAACCACAGGTGATGCTACCACACTTATCGGATCATCTGTAGCGGGGCTTAATGCAGATGACATTGCAAGTTTTAATATTTTGAAGGATGCTTCTGCTACCGCACTTTACGGGGCGCGTGCAAAGGATGGTGTAATTGTAATTACGACAAAAAAGGGCCGGGTTGGAGCGCCTGCCATCACGTACACCGGTAACTTTTCAACGTATCTGAAACCGACATACAATGATTATAACATTATGAACTCGGTTGATCAGATGTCGGCCTATGCAGAAATGTACAGAAAAGGCCAGTTAAATTTTGCCGACGTCTCAAGAAGTTCAAGTGGCGGCGTATTCAAAAAAATGGCCGATGTTATCAGTGATTCGTATAATGAAGGTGACGGTGGTTTTGATTTGCAGAATACAGAAGATGAACGCTCGCAATTTCTAAGGCGATACGCTTTGGCTAATACCGATTGGTTTGATGAGTTGTTTAAAAATTCATTTGTTCAGGAACATTCCATTGGTGTTTCCACCGGAACAGAGAATTCACAGTTCTATTTCTCCACCAGTTATTATAATGATAACGGATGGAGTATTGCCGACCAGGTTGAACGATACACCATCAACGCGAAGAGCAACTTCAGACTGTCCGACAAACTAAACTTTGGCATTCAGACTATGGGCTCCCTTCGTGATCAGCATGCACCGGGTACGATCTCCAGGAGGAGCAATCCTGTTCAGGGAAGTTACGAACGCGATTTTGATATAAATCCTTTCAGCTATTCCCTCAACACAAGTCGCGTATTGACACCGTATGATGAAAACGGTAACCTGGAATATTTTACATTAAACTATGCGCCCTTCAATATTATCAATGAAGTAAACAATAATTATATCGATCTCAATCAGCTTGATCTGAAATTGCAAGGCGACTTTGGCTATAAGATATTGAAGGAGCTTAAATATGATTTCATCGGCGCAGTCCGAATGGTAAAAACAACCACAGAGCACAGCATGACGGAAGATTCGAATGTAGCGGGCGCCTACCGTGCGGATGGGTCACAAACAATCCTCGATAACAATCGCTTTTTATACCGTGATCCGGACAATCCCAATCTTCCTCCGGTAAGTGTACTGCCCGAAGGTGGTATTTACAATCTTCAGGATGATCTCATGATGAGTTATTACCTCAAAAATCAGCTCACGTGGAACCATCAGTTTCAAAACAAGCATAGTGTATTAGTGGTTTTAGGGCAGGAACTGCGGTCTATCGACCGTCAAAATTCCTTTAATAGAGGTTTTGGCTACCAGTTTTATAAAGGCGGAATAGCATTTACTGATTACCGCGTGATAAAACAATTGCTGGAGAGTAACCTTAACTATTTTGGAAAAGAAAACAGCTATGAGCGCTACGCGAGTTTCTATACCAGTGCAAACTATAATTTCAATAGCAAGTATGTTCTTAACGCCACGGTTCGCATGGACGGCTCCAACCGTCTTGGCGAATCATCCACGGCGCGTTGGCTTCCTACCTGGAATGTCAGCGCTGCATGGAACATAGACACGGAATCTTTCATGAAGGGGCTCACGTATGTTGATTTTCTCACACTTCGTGCAGGCTACGGGCTGACAGCCAATGTAGGTAACGCGACAAATGCAGCAACCGTGTTCCTCCAATCTTCAACACGCAGACCTTACCTTGATGAAATTGAATCGCAAATTGAAATTCAGAACCTGGAAAACTCCGATCTTACGTGGGAAAAGCAGTATGAGGCCAACATCGGCATCAATGCAGGTTTCTTGAACCGGTTTAATTTAACGGTTGATGTTTACCAACGTAACCATTTTGATTTGATCAGTGTGATTAAAACATCAGGAATCGGTGGTGAACCCTACAAAGCCATCAACTATGCTGACATGAAATCACAGGGAATTGAAGTCTCGATTGGCGCTATGGTTCTTACCCGCGGTGATTTTAGCTGGAACACATCATTAATTTTTAGTCAAAACAAAAGCGAGATTACCAACCTGGATAACGAGCCCCGGATTTTCAACCTTGTAATTCCAGAGGGTGGCGCGGCAGTTGGGTACCCGGTACGTGGTCTTTTCTCAATAGATTACCGCGGGCTCAATCCGGTAAACGGTGTACCCTATTTTCTGAATCAAGATGGTGTTATAAGTGAAGATGTTTTTCTGCAAAGCCTGGAAACACAATACCTGAAATATGAAGGACCGGTTGATCCAACGATAACAGGAGGATTTTCAAATATATTCAAATACAAGAATTTTACCTTGAACGTTTTCCTCACCTACCAGGCAGGAAATAAAGTTAGACTTAACCCTGTGTTCAAGAGCCGTTATTCAGATTTGGATGCCATGCCACGTGAGTTCCTCGATCGATGGGTGCTGCCGGGAGATGAAGAACTGACCAATATACCATCTATTCTTGATGCCATTGAATTGGCTAAGCTGAACAGTGTTTATCCATACAATAATTATAACTATTCAACAGAACGGGTAGCGGACGGATCTTTTGTAAGGCTCCGAACGGTTTCATTGTCTTATATTCTGCCACAGCAGTTGTGGGGTTTGTCTGTTTTTAAAAATGCATCCCTCACGCTTACAGGTACTAACCTGTTCTTATTGTATTCCGATAAAAAGCTGTATGGTCAGGATCCGGAGTTCTTTGCTTCAGGTGGTGTAGCAATGCCGGTAGCAAAACAGGTAACTGCGTCGTTAAAACTTGGGTTTTAAGTAAGAAAAATTTCGTTATGAAAACGATAAAAAAATATTTCGGAATAATAAGCATACTGGTAGCGTTAACAAGTTGTGATAGCTTTTTATCACAACCGCCCGATAACAGGACCGAAATCAACACCGCAGAAAAAATTTCTGAGTTGCTTGTGTCTGCCTACCCGGAAGCAAACTACATGACTTTTTGTGAAGCCATGACCAACAATGTATCGGATCATCCCGGTGCTTTTACCGACGCCACTAATACCGATCCCTATTTCTTTCGCGACGTATCCTTAACTGAGCAGGATAGTCCGGAGTTTTATTGGAGTGCATGCTATTCTGCCATTGCTTCCGCTAATCAAGCGCTTGAATCAATAGCAAACTCAGAAGACCCTTCGCAATATGATGCACAAAAAGGTGAAGCGCTAGTGGCCCGTGCTTACGCTCACTTCATGCTGGTAAATTTGTTTGCAAAATTTTACGATGAAGAGACAGCATCATCTGACCCGGGTATTCCTTATGTCAAGGAACCGGAAACTGTTGCGTTAAAAACATACGAGCGTCGCACAGTTGAATATGTTTATGACAATATAGAAAATGATCTTGAAGAAGGAATTGAACTGATCAATGATCAGGTGTATAAAATTCCCGCCTATCATTTCACGAAATCTGCGGCGCATGCTTTTGCCGTTCGCTACTATCTCTATAAAAGAGAATACAGAAAAGTAATCCAGCATGCCAATCTTGTTTTTGCCGATAATGACTTTGCTTCAAGACTTCGTCCATGGAATACTACTTATCAGAATTTATCGGCGGATGAGTTGCTGGCCGATTATACACGGGCAACGCAAAAAGCAAATATTTTACTTTGCGAAACTTCATCTTTGTGGGCAAGAACGTATGATCGCTTTCGGTACTCAACGGGTGTTAACGAATTGGATGAGATCAGAAGCATAGCCGGTGCTGCACGAGGACAATTTGCTTATACAATTTATTTCTATAGTTCAATTAATACGTATTACATTCTGAAATTCAGGGAACATTTTGTCAGGGCAGATATCAGCGCAAACACAGGGTTACCTTATACAATTGTTCCACTATTTACAGCAGAAGAGGTTCTTCTCAGCAGGGCTGAAGCATACGCTTTTGATAGAAATAATTCCAGTGCAATAAGTGACTTGAATACTTTTTTCAGCACACGAATAGCCGATTACGACCCGGCTATTAATACTGTTACTGAAGCAAGCTTGCGCGCATACTATGGCACGAACAATTCTCTGCTCGCCATAGTTGAAACTACACTGAACCTGAGGAGAGCAGAATTTCTGCATGAAGGCTTGTGGTGGTTTGATATATTGAGATACGCTGTTCCTGTTACGCATTATACGGCAGATGGAGAAGTACTTGAACTTCCTGAGGATGATCCGCGAAGAACACTTCAAATTCCCAGGGAGGCCATTAGTCTTGGTAATTTAGAACCTAATCCACGATAAAGTATAAAAGAATGAATAGCCCATGCGATATGAAGAAGCCTTTTAAATATATTTTCTTGTTTTTGATTCTGCTGGTGATTTCATGTGATGATCCTTACAACAGTGAAGTTGATGAATCAAAAACTAACTATGTAGTAAATCCCAAAACAGAACCAACTGCACTTGACAACTGGCTGTTTGACAATTTCACAGTTCCCTACAACATTGAAGTGAAATACAGGTGGGATGTCAGTGAATTGGAGGTTAACAAAACACTTGTACCACCCATCCCGGCAAAAACGCAAACTATTATGGGCGTAGTAAGAGATGCATGGATTGTGCCTTATACAAACGTAGCAGGTGAAACTTTTTTGAAAACATATTGCCCCAAACAATTTGTACTGGTGGGTAGCCCTAACTATAACCCGGGCGGAACAATTACATTAGGAACTGCGGAAGGTGGTAGAAAAATTGTGTTGTATACCATTAATGAGTTTGATGACACACAGCGCAACCATATCAAAGAGCAAATGCATACCGTGCATCATGAGTTTGCACATATTCTTCATCAAAATATAGCGTACTCACCTGAATATAAACTTATCACAAGAGGTGACTATACAGCAGACTGGTATAATATCCCCCTTGCTGATGCGCAAGCTAAAGGGTTTATTACCAGTTATGCTATGTCTGGTCCCGATGAAGATTTTGTTGAGATGATTGCTATGATGCTAACGGAAGGCGAGCGCGGATTCGACCGGATTGTATGTGGCATACCAAGTGAAGAGGCACAATCCCTTATTCGTCAAAAGCAACAAATTGTTAAAGGCTACTTTGTTGAAGCGTATAGAATAGATTTCGATAAGTTGCAAGAACAAACGGAAGCTGCAATTGATGCGTATGCTCCGAAATCCCTGCTGCCGGAATTAGGATTTAAACAATCACAAAACTTTTACGGCATTCGCGTTGACCCGGCCATTCTTCCACCCTTTCCAGATGATTTTCAAACCATATATGATGCGGCAAAAACAGGGTTGGCTGCAATTGACGGTGCTGGTCGTGTGCTTGATAATTTTGAACTTCTCTTTGACGGGTACGGCAGTTCGTTATTGCGATTCAACTATCATACAACAGCCGGAACTCCATTTGCGGCAGGTTTCTATTATGATGTAGTTGTAGGTTCAGGTGATATTTTCAGCTTGAATAATATTGGTGAAGACGCAAATGCAGAAGTAGTGCGTAGCGGACTTCTTCCGCTTATTGAATATTTTGAAGATCACACTTTCTTTCTGGATTGGATATTAATTGATTCACCTGATTGTGTTGAAGATTTAGGTGGAATCTATCCGCAGGAAATTCCCGATGCATACAGCTTTGGTGTATTAGTTAATTAACAGACGAGGATGAGAAGCATTTTAACACAAAGAATTAAGAAAACATCAGTCGTGAAACGATACTTTATCATTTTATCTTTATTGCTGTTTGCCTGCGATAACGAATACGAAACCACTTTTAAGGAAAGTCCTGACGATCGTGTGCGAAAAGTTCTGGATGAATATCGTTCCAATCTGCTTAGCGCACCAAACGGGTACAAAGGAATAATCTATACGGGGTCAGGTGGAGGATATATGTTTTACCTGGATTTCAATGAAAATGGTAATGTAACGATGGTCTCTGATTTTAATCTGGAGACAGCAGAAACGCCAATGAATGGTACGTTTGTCATTAAGGCATTACAAAGACCAACGTTGAGTTTTGATACGTACTCATACATACATTTACTGGCTGATCCCAGCGGAAGTGTAAATGGTGGTGAAGATGGTGTGGGCCTTATTTCTGATGTTGAGTTTGCTTTTGAAAAATTTAGCGGCGACTCCATTCGGGTAAAAGGTATCCAGCGCAATACTGAAATGCTACTGGTACAAGCAACACAACAGGAAGCCAGTCAATTTCTATCTGGAAAACTAAATGATAACATTACCAATACAAGTGATTTTCTTGCAGCGAATCCATTTCCTTATCTCGACTTCGGCGCAACTGAGGTAGCTGTAGATATTAATCAGGATAATAAGACCATAACCATCTTTTATCGTGATAGTGATAATGTGGTTCAACAAACTACCTTGCCTTTTTCATATTCAGTTAATGGAATTCTTCTTAAAGAAAAAATTGAGTACGGAAACATAAGCTTTCAGGAGCTTATATGGGATGATAATCAGCAATCATTTTATGTAATGGCCGGAAGCCAGAAAGTTTATATGGAATCTTCTGCGATTCCTGTAATACCATTGGTATATGCGTTAGGTTACTTGCATAACTATATCATTATGGATCCTGAGGAGATCACCACTCTTCCAGCAGAGTTTTTGACAATTTATAATGAGGCTAAGGATCTTTTGATAGACGTAGGCGGGTACAATCTAATTTTAGATGGTTTCATTATTTCGTTTGATCAAACTGACAATGTGGCCATCACGTATTTCGTTCACAATAATGTGGGCGATTACCAGGCAAATTATTTTTATAGAAAAAATATCAGCAGCAATGGTTTGATGACCTTCACGCGCACCGGACAGGATGGCAATGCAAGCGCAATTGTACTGGGAATGGCTCCATTACTGGATTACTTTCAGGATAATTCTTTTGCTTTTAACTATGAAGTTGATGTAGACTTACTGGCCAAGGCTACACCACAACAAGCATCTGCAGCATACTTCCTTGGAGTGCTTGAGTAAATAAATTGTTGACTATAAATTTGAATCAGGACTTTTAACCAAAAGTGTAAACTATTTTGGGGACGGGTCAATTTATCCCATCACTATCCAAATCCATTATTGACAAAATTAACTCAATAAGATATGTGCGCATTTCGGACTCACCAATACCGAACTAGACTTCATCATCAACTACGATATAAAGTACCGCATGGGTAGGGAGCTGGGGAAGAGGATTGAGTTTATGTAATGAAAGCCCGTACGGCAGGACTAAAATCCATGTAAAACACTGGTTTTCAGATTTTTACTTATGTAACGGTTATGTAACTGAGAGAATATGAATGACTGGCAAAACAAAGCCATTTTACTGCTTCACAAGAGCCTGGGCACTGTGCCCACGGAACTGAACGAACTGGATTGGAAGAGCGGCCTCTCCAGCAAAACAGATCGGCTCGCCAAGCATTTGAGCGCATTTGCCAACTATACCGGGGGTGGCATTTTGGTATTTGGCGTGAATGCCGATGCAACGCTAGCTGGCATAAGTAAAATCGAAGGTGATGAGATTATTCAAAAGTTGGGTAACATTGCCCGCAACAACCTTACGCCACCGGTAAGCATTGAGCATACCTATCAGGGTTTCAAAGAAACCGAACTGCTTTTTATTCACATTCCGGAGAGCAACGAACTTCCGGTGCATCTGCGTGGCAGCGATTTGTTTGATAGTTACAAACGGTCGGCCGGACAAACTGTAAAAATGTCGCGCAATGAAGTGAAAGATTTAATCGCCCGGTCGCGTGGCTTTTCATTCGAAGAGCAAATTGCAAAGCATCAAGTATCTACCGAAGATGTATTAACCTTACTGGATTATGAAAGCTATTTTAAACTGATCGACAAAAAAATTCCTGTTGACAGACCAAAGATTGTAGAAATTTTGGAAAATGAGGAGTTGGTTAAGAAGAATCAAGACCTATGGGACATTGCAAACCTGGGGGCTATACTGTTCGCCAAAGAGATTACACAATTCAATACCTTAAAGAGAAAGGCTGTTCGTCTCGTTGTTTATAAATCAGCAGGCCGAACGGAAGCGATTAAAGAACGAGACGGGCTTTATGGATACGCAGCTTCTTTTGAACGATTGATTCAGTACATCATGGACCAATTGCCAGGCAATGAAGTAATTGAATCCGCTCTGCGAAAGCAGGTAAAGATGTATCCGGAAAAAGCCATTCGTGAGTTTGTGGCCAATGCGTTAATCCATCAGGACTTTTCGATTACAGGCACTGGTGTACTTATAGAAATTTTCCCTGATCGCATTGAGATTACAAATCCGGGTGTTCCTTTAGTTGATACAAACCGGTTTATTGACACAGCTCCTAAGTCTAGGAATGAATCGCTGGCTTCTTTATTAAGAAGATTGAATATTTGTGAAGAACGAGGTAGCGGCATCGACCGTGCCATCGAAGCTATTGAATCTTATCAACTACCTGCACCCAAATTTGAGCGAGGTGATGACTATACACGTGTGTTCATCTATGCCCCCAAGCCGCTCACAAAAATGGATCGCGAGGACAGAGTGAGAGCATGTTTTCAGCATTGCGTTCTAAATCTTGTGAATAACCAGCAAACCAATAATCAATCGGTAAGAAAACGATTTAACATTTCAGAAAAGAATTATCCGATGGCTTCCCGAATTATTGCAGAGACAATCGAAGCAGGGTTAATCAAACTAGCAGACCCGGATAGTACTTCAAAGAAATATGCCAGCTACATTCCTTTCTGGGCTTGATGATGTCTATGTATGTAGGTAAGGTAAAGCTAACGTGGTAACTGTTGGTTATGCAAGTGGGGGCGGGCAACTTGAAAAACTATTGTCTGGGACAAAGCAGCGATACAATACATCACGCAATAACCAAGTGTGAACACTCTGACAACTGTCTCTAAACACAGCCTATTTTACCGGATTACCTTAAATTCAATTCTCCGGTTTAACTGCCGGCCGTCTTCTGTCTCATTTGAGCCGATGGGCTTATCTGGTCCATAACCTTTTGTAATTAATCGCTTCGAATCAACGCCGTTCCCTATGAGGTAAGCGTAGACTGATTGGGCTCGATTCTCGGATAATTGTTTATTATGTACTACCGATCCGGTATTGTCTGTATGGCCGCTAATCTCAATACGGGTGGAAGGGTTTTCATTTAAAAAGCGTTTGATTTTCTGAAGTTCTGTAATTGATTTCTCCTTTAGATCATACTTATCTGTGTCAAAGAAAATATTTTTTAATACGGAGACAGACCCTTCTTTTATTTTTTCTAATTCAATATTTAAAATGATGGGTTCAAAATCATTAACCTCTGAATAATTAAAATTCAAACTATGAAATACATACCCCCTTTTGTTTACATATAATCCATACTCATCTCCCTGCGTAAGAACCATAAGGTATTCTCCCGTTATACTGTCGGAACGAACAAGAGAGACGACCTCATTAGTATTAATATTGATGAGTTCAATAGAAGCGTTAAGATTTTCATGCGTCTGTTTGTCACGCACTGTTCCTTTCACATAGTTGCTTCGAAACTTAATCTGAGATTCTTCGGGAATATCAACCTCAAAAATTCTGCTGGCGTCATAGCCTTCTTTAACATGCTCCTCATGTACGTAATATCCTTTTTTACCATCGGCAGTAATGAATAAAGAAAATTGGTCTTGATGATTGTTAATCGGCGCTCCAACATTCGTTGGCTTCGACCATTGACCTTCTGAATTTTTTTCTACGAAGTAAAGATCATATCCACCAAATCCGGGTAGTCCGTTAGTTGCATAGTACAAAGTTTTACCATTAACGTGAATGAAGGGTGAGATTTCATCATACTGTGTGTTGACCGGCTTACCAGCATTTACTGCCTTCATCCAATTGCCATCTTCATTAAGTTTTGACACCCAAATATCCCTTCGCCCTTGCCCACCTCTCCGATCCGAAACAAAATATAATGTGCGGCCATCCGCCGAGAGCGATGGTTGCGATTCCCAATCTGTTGTATTTACGTTTGCTCCCAGATTTTCAGGAACCGTCCATTCATTACCAATTTTAATGCTTTGAAAAAGATCACAACTTCCAAAACCCTCACGACCGATACAGGAAGTAAAAATAAGTTTTCGTCCATCTGCTGAAATTGTGCATGTTCCTTCATTCCATTGTGAGTTGATATTGGGCGATAAAGAAACAGGCGCCAGCCATTTACCTTTTGCGTCTTTACGTGAGACAACCAAATCTTCATCGGCATTATCATCATGTCGTACACGGCGAGTAAAAATTAGTTCCTGCTGATCAGCGGTAAGCACCGGAAAATATTGCATTGCAAAACGATTCACCGTATCACTTAATGGACGCTGTTTGAATTGTGATGCGGCCTCCTTGTTTTGAACGGCAAACCGCGCACTCTCCAGCATCATCCTGGCCCGCTGATATTTTTGTGTGCCCTGCGCCTCGGCCTTTAAAAAATTTTCCAGGTAGGAAATTGCCTTTTCATAGTTTCCGGAATTCAGATAGCTCTCTCCAAGATCAAACCAGTACACTTTTTGTTTTTTAGGATCAGAGGTTAATGACAGACCTTTTTCAAAATTCTGAATGGCCGTTGGGTAATGTTTCATTGAAAAGTATACAAGACCAAGACGATAATAAGCCTCAGCAAAATTTTTATCCTTCTCAATGGCCATATTCAGCAAACTTATAGCTTGCTGATTTTGCCCCCGCACGCGATAGTTGTCAGCCTCAGTATAAAGTTCAATAGCCTTCTTCGATTTTGTACTTAAAGAAACCTGGGAAAATGAAGTGAACGTGAAACAGAAAAAAAATAAAGTAGCACCTGCTAATCTAATAAAGGAACTGATGTATTCCTCTTTGTGCCTTTGTGCCTTTGTGGCGAGATATTTTTGTTGCTGCCACGAAGGCACAAAGACACGAAGGCGCATCAAATATTTTATCGTTGTACATATGACTTGATTCATCATATCTAAGGAAACTATTTTAACAAATACATAAGTATCTTTAAAACTAAAAAATAATGTTAGAAATATTTATTTCCGGCCCTTCAAATCCAAGCATTGCATTGATGAGCTTAAAACTTTCAAACGAAGAAATATCTTCTTTTCTTATTTCTTCTTCTTTAATTATCCGGGTTTCTAACAACGAATTACGCATTGTTCCCCTCAGCAATGCTGACCGGGGTGTAAACCACTCCCCGTCTCGTTTGAAGACAATATTTGAGAATGAAGAGTCCGTAACAAGCTCGTCTTTGATAATGAGAATATCATCACAAGTTTCTCTTAACGCAAAAAGTTTGTCTATTTCTTCCCGGTCTTTGTACTTGTATTCATAATCAATTCCATTGCCTTCAACAACCTTCAAAGTGTTGACAGGTTTCGGCACATAGGGAATAAACTCTACTTCCCTTTTAATCTCATCGTAAACAATTCTGCATTTGTATAATCCTACTTTTGGAATTTTAAAATTGATAAGAAACTCCTCCAGGTTAAATGAATCTTCTACTCCACAAAGATCTTCAAGTGAACTGCGCATGCGTTGTTCATGATAGAACAAGTTATGAAACTTACCATCCAGTAATTTTATAGATTCAATCAACAGGGACATACACTTTATCAATAGCTTCCTGGTATTCGGCCTCGGCAACACTTTGCGTGGTTATTCCTCCACCACTCTTATAAACATACTGGTCACCACGCTTTTCAATGAAACGAATCATTACACCACTATCAAAATTCATTCCGTCAAAATAACCAAACACACCTGTGTAATAACCTCTGTCACTTCCTTCTGCTTCGTGAATTATCTCCAATGTCTTATGCTTGGGTGCTCCACTAACCGATCCTGCCGGTAATAATGAAACAAGAATGTCGCCAAGTTGGTCAGGATAGTGTGCTGAAATATTTCCTGCAATTTCAGAACTCACCTGAAACAATGTTTTTGAGTTTGTTTTCAATTCATCAATGTAACGAAACCGTTTTACATGTACATTTTCAGCGACCTGGCTAAGATCGTTCCTGATGAGATCGACTATAGTAACATGCTCGGCGAGTTCCTTTTTATCAGCAAGAATTTTTTCTCTTGCATTTGGTATAGATGCATCGATGGTGCCTTTCATAGGATAAGAATAAATCTTTCCGTTATTTATTTGAATAAATATCTCCGGTGAAAAAACGAGGAACTCATCCTGGTATAATATTTTATACCGGGCCTTACTCAAAAGAAAAATATCGCGTAGCGAACATTTAAGTTTTATATCACTTTCAATGGTAAGATTAGTTAAATAGGTATCGCCATATTCAAGATGATGCAAAACCCTGTCAAACTTTTTTTTATACTGTGATGAGGTAATGGGTTTTGTGAGTTCAATTATATCATTCATTCCACTGACATAATGCTCTTGCGGTGCATTAGTGAAACCGTTAATATCAAACAAAATATTTTTCGCTGAAACATTTTCGAGCGGTAGGGCAATTGGTTTTTTCATTTCAAAATCCACTACAAACAAAAATGGGACGCTTGTCCGGCCCCATTCGCTGAGTGTTGATGTGAATTCAGAAATGTTCATCAGTTATTCTCGATCAGGGAATGTTCATATACTTGTGTATCTGCAAAGAGACTTTCCATTTCGGATTGGCCTTTACATACGCAATTATCAACGGCAACATTTCTTTTTCTTTAGACCATTCCGGTTGTAAAAACAATTCGCAGGATGCAGAAACTTTTGCAGCGTACTCTTCGGCCCACTCAAAATCGCTTTTGTTGTAAATGATAATTTTTAACTCATGCGCCTGTTCGAATATTGATGGATGTGGCGATTTGAATTTTTTGGGAGAGAAGCAAACCCAATCCCACGTGCCTGTTAATAGGTAAGCTCCTGACGTTTCAATGTGCGTACGTAAACCCGATGCTTTAAGCGCTTCCGTTAATGGAGCAAGATCATACATTACAGGCTCGCCTCCTGTAACAACTGCTATTTCACTTCCACTGGCTTTTGCACGGGAAGCCATTTCATCTACCCTCACCTGAGGGTGAGCTGAAGCATCCCATGATTCTTTTACATCACACCATACACAACCAACATCACATCCCCCAAGACGAATAAAATACGCAGCATGCCCTTGATAAAAACCTTCACCCTGAATGGTGTAAAAATCTTCCATTAAAGGAAGCGTAACCGATGAATGAACCGCGGTCAATGCGTGAATGGTTGATTTGTTGAATGACTTAATAATAATTTATGGATTGCGAAGTTCTGTTGCCCGCAACGTGTTTAACAATAGGGAAGCTATTGTCATGGGACCAACTCCACCAGGTGTTGGAGTAATATAGGAGCATTTGGGAGCTACACCTTTGAAATCAACATCACCGAGGATAGCCCATCCTTTAGGATACTGAGGACCTTCAACACGTGTTGTACCAATATCTATGACCACCGCTCCTTCTTTTATCATGTTGGCTGTGATAAGGCCCGGCTTACCAACAGCGACAAAAAGAATATCCGCAGCTTGCGTATAGTTTGCAAGTCCTTCGGTATACTTATGACAAATCGTTACAGTAGCACGGCCATGTTCTGTCAGCATCATACTCAACGGAGCTCCGGCGATGCGGCTCGCACCAACTACCACTGCATGCTTGCCCTCTGTTTCTATATTGTAACGCCTCAGCAATTCCATCACGCCGAAAGGAGTTGCCGGCATCAGGAGCGGACTTTTTGAAATAATGCTTCCAAAATTCTGGTTGGTAAAACCATCTACATCTTTATCCGGCCGAATCATCTCTGTTATTTTCTCAACAGAAATATGCGGAGGTAACGGAAGTTGAACAATGAAACCATCTACATCATCATCATTGTTTACATGATCAATGTGCTTCATCAGTTTTTCTTCGCTGATGGTGTCGGCAAATCGCATCATCGTATAGTGAAACCCAACCGCTTTGCAAGACTTTACTTTGTTATCTACATACGTCTGACTTGCACCATCATCGCCTACCAGTATGATTGCCAGGTGTGGCACTTTTTTTCCAGCCGCTTTCCGGTCAATCACCTTTTGCGTGATCTCATTTTTAATATCGGTTGAGACTTTTCGTCCGTCGATAAGGGTGTATGTTTGTGTGTCTGTCATTTTTAAAAGAAGTGGCTTTGACCTACCCCTAAATCCCCTAAAGGGGACTGTTCGAATCAACTGTATTTCAAGTCCCCTTTAGGGGATTTAGGGGTCAGAAATTTAATCAATTTTCAACACCGCCATAAATGCTTCCTGCGGAACTTCCACCGTACCAATCTGGCGCATGCGCTTCTTACCTTTCTTCTGCTTTTCCAACAGTTTACGTTTACGGGAGATATCCCCACCATAACATTTTGCAATCACGTTCTTGCGGATAGCGCTGATCGTTTCACGCGCCACGATCTTCTGACCAATAGCGGCCTGAATGGCTACCTCAAACATGTGACGTGGAATCAGTTCCTTCAATTTCTCACAAAGCTTTCTTCCCCACTCTTGTGATTTACCGCGGTGAACGATTGCACTCAGGGCGTCTACCTTTTCACCATTCAACATAACATCCAGTTTTACCATTTCCGATTCACGGAAGCCGATCAGGTGATAATCCAGCGAAGCGTATCCACGTGAAATAGTTTTCAGTTTGTCAAAGAAGTCGAATACAATTTCCGACAGCGGCATTTCAAAAGTCATTTCCACCCGATCCGTAGTCAGGTAATGCTGATTCTTAATCTGACCACGCTTGTCCATACATAATGTAATGATCGCACCAATATATTCAGTCTTCGTTATGATCTGCGCTTTGATAAAGGGTTCTTCAATATGATCCAACCGGGTAGGATCAGGCATTTCAGAAGGAGCATTGATACTGATTTCTTCACCATCCGTCAGGTAAGCCTTAAACTGCACAGAAGGCACAGTAGTAATTACCGTCATGTTGAACTCACGTTCCAGGCGCTCCTGGATGATTTCCATGTGAAGCATTCCCAGGAAACCGCACCGGAAACCAAAACCTAATGCAGCTGATGTCTCCAGTTCCCAAACCAGTGATGCATCATTCAGTTGAAGCTTCTCCATTGCGTCACGCAATTCTTCAAACTCTGAAGTTTCCACCGGATAAATACCAGCAAATACCATTGGCTTAACCTGCTCAAATCCTCTTAATGACGGTGCCGGATTAGATACGCTTGTAATGGTATCGCCCACGTGTACTTCCTTCGCTATTTTAATTCCTGAAATAAGATAGCCCACGTTACCTGCACTTATTTCGGTGCGCGGTTGCTTGTCAAGCTTGAGCACACCGATCTCATCGGCATTATACTCCTGGCCTGTGCTGACAAACTTGATCCTGTCTCCTTTTTTTATCGTTCCATTGAAAACACGGAAGTAACATTCAATACCTCTGAATGAATTGAATACTGAGTCAAATATCATCGCCTGAAGCGGCGCCTTCGGATCACCTTGTGGAGGTTTGATACGTTGAACAACGGCTTTCAAAATATCTTCAATGCCGATACCTTCTTTTGCGCTGGCGTGAATTACATCTTCACGTTTGCACCCAATGAGTTCCACAATTTCGTCTGTTACATCCTCTGGCATAGCATGCGGAAGATCAATCTTGTTCAGTACCGGAATGATCTCCAGGTTGTGCTCGAGGGCGAGGTATAAGTTTGAAATAGTCTGAGCTTCAATTCCCTGGCTGGCGTCCACAATCAAAAGGGCTCCCTCGCAGGAAGCGATGGAACGGGAAACCTCGTATGAAAAATCTACGTGTCCGGGGGTGTCGATCAGGTTGAGGATATACTCTTTTCCATCCAGCTTATAGTTCATCTGGATGGCATGTGCTTTAATGGTAATGCCCTTCTCTTTTTCCAGGTCCATGTTATCCAGTACCTGGGCTTCCATTTGGCGGTTAGTAAGCGTGCCCGTAAACTCTAAAAGCCGGTCAGCCAAAGTGCTCTTTCCGTGGTCAATATGCGCTATTATGCAAAAATTGCGGATGTTTTCCATACCCGTCTGTAGTCCTCAAATTTTTAGAACTGCAAAAGTAATGAAAAGGGATGAAGTAAGGGGAAAAGCTTAAAACAGAAAGCGGAAAGCTAAATTCGTACCTTGTAAATCGTACCTCGTACCTAAACAAGGTGTTTCCTGGCAAGCCTTTTAAGTGATTCGATTTCATCTTTAGTCATTGAATCCGATGTCACATACAGCATCAGCTCGAACATCACTTCGCGATTGTAACCCAGGCTTGAAGCAATATTTCCGCAAAAAATTAATTCTTCCTTATAAAGACGATCATCAATTTTCATCAATTGAATAAGGTTGAGAAGGTAGTTGAATTTCTCTTCCTCATCCAAATCGTTGGGAATGATCACGGGATGACGTTCCTCAAAAAGAGGATCAAACTCAATTTCCTTTAAGCCATTTGCACGTGCGATATTGACAATGAAATTTTTCTCACGGTCAGCAACAGTTCCATCTACCTGAGCCAGACTTATCAGCAATTTCACTTGATCGATCAAAGCCATAATTATATTGGTTTAGGAACGAAAACTGGAAAATCCTGAGTTATTATACAAACAGAACCTTAACATTCGGTTTACATATGATAGTAAGATACTTCTTCTTTTTTGTGCTTTGACCTGGTGGCAAGTCAAATTGGTTAGCCACTAAGGCACGAGGACGCAAAGATACTACGGAGTAGAAGTCTCTTGTATTTTTTAGTGCCTTTGTGACTTCGTGGCAAGGAAAACACTTTATGTACATCATTTCATAATAACTATAAAAAACTACTTTTGGCTAATGAACTTTCTGGCACACGTATATTTATCAGGAGATGATTCCGAAATCATGGTTGGAAATTTCATCGGTGATTTCGTAAAGGGCAGGAATCTGAATGAGCGTTTTGAAGAAAGAATTGTAAAGGGAATTGAACTTCACCGTTCGATAGATGCTTTCACAGACAGTCATCCGATTGTTACCCTCAGCAAGAATAGACTTCGTGATAAGTATCGTCATTATTCACCTGTAATAGTGGATATGTTTTACGATCATTTTCTTGCCAGGAATTGGACTTCGTTTCATACCCTTTCACTGAAGGATTATACATTGAATACATACGCTATCCTGAGGAAATATGATGACATTCTTCCTGAAGAAGTTCGTCGAATGTTGGTTTACATGTCGCGTGACAATTGGTTGCTTGGCTATGCGAAGGTTGAAGGAATACATCGCGCTTTAAGTGGTATGGCACAACGTACATCGTTTGAATCTAAAATGGAACTGGCAGTGAACGACCTGAAAGCTAATTATGATTTGTTTGAAAAAGAATTCCTTACTTTCTTTCCTGATCTTAAAGCTCATGCCAGGGATTTTTTAAAAAGCGTGGCATGATTAATTTTCTAAACCTATGACTATGCAGAATGATCCGGAACTAAGTGGGAAATACCTGGGCACTATATCGCAGGATTTTGTAAAAGTTGCAGACACTTTAAAAGAAGCATCCTACCAGATTCGGAAGAGCGGGTTTGAATATCCAATTTTCCCTATATGCAAAGAAATGCAACCCATCGGACAACTGCTTTTAGACAATAAAACACTCGACACTTCATGGAGTTATTTTGCTTCATTTCTGAATGAGTTTGTACAACGCGGTCTTGTTGATACTTTAAGAGAAGAAGAATTTAAAATGAATTATAAAGATCCCGATGAATTCTGTTGCCTGTTTGTAATTGATTCTGAATTCACCAATTATGTATATATACCTTATCCAATTGATTGAACCAACCCTTCCTTTCTTTCAACTTTCGACAGACAAACCCTCCAAGGGTTTTGAACCCTTGGAGGGTTTTTTAAGATTAAAAATTAAGCACGAAAATGATCCCAGCCTTGTGCACGTAAAGGAACAGGCGTTCCCTGCTTGCTGATCATTAAATTTTGATTTTTATTCTCGTGGGTAAATCCGATGGTATGTATATCCGGATGGTTTTTAATTTTCTCAAAATCGCTTTGTGAAATTGTGAAAAGCAATTCATAATCTTCTCCACCATTCAACGCACAGGTTATTGGATCTAAATTGAATTCAAGCGCTGCCTCCTGGGTCAGTGAATCAATGGGAATTCTTTCTTCCATAACACGAACACCAACGCCAGACATTTCACTGAGGTGAAGCAGTTCAGACGCCAGCCCATCCGATATATCAATCATTGAAGACGGAACAATTTTATTTTCCTCAAGCTCATAAACAATGTCCATGCGTGCTTCCGGTCGGAGAATTCGGCCAACCATGTACTCATACTTTTCAAGGTCGGGCTGCATTTCAGGGTTGGCAAGAAAAACCTGTTTCTCTCTCTCCAATACCTGAAGACCAATGTAAGCAGCACCCAGGTCACCGGTAACACAAATAATGTCATTCACTTTTGCTCCGCTGCGGTACGCCACTTTGTCGGAAGGCGCTTTTCCTAAAGCTGAAATTGATATTATTAATCCCGAAACTGATGATGTGGTATCTCCTCCTACCAAATCCACTTTATAATTCTCACAAGCGTGAAGAATACCGGCATAAAGTTCATCTACGGCTTCAACTGAGAAACGATTACTGATGGCCAGGCTTACTATAATCTGTTCAGGCTTGCCATTCATGGCTGCAATGTCAGATACATTTACGGCAACTGCCTTATAACCCAGATGACGTATAGGAGTGTATGCCAGATCAAAATGAATTCCTTCGATGAGCATGTCAGTAGAAAGTAACATAACATTGTTTTCATCACATTGAATCACAGCGGCATCATCACCAATGCCTTTCAAACTTGATTTGTTCTGTAGCGTTACCTGGCTGTTAATGCGTTTGATTAAACCAAACTCACCAAACTGACTTACTTCTGCTCTTTTTGTGGTCATACTCTATATTCAATAAAACCGGATATTATTACAATCAGCCTGCAAAAGTAAGGTTATTGCCGGATTTCAAAGTTTTAAAAGGGATTTTGCACTTACTTTTAGGGTAACTTTTTAACCCAATTTTTTGATTATGAAAAGGATGATGGGTATTCTGCTCGCGATTCTTATTGCTGCAAGTTCATGTGGACCAAAGCCCATGTACAAGACCAAAGCCGGTAAGCAAAAGCTTAAGCATTACAATGCGCTGCAATTTGGTGACAAACGTGGGAGATAATTATTCAATTTGTCGATTAGCCAATTAGCGAATGATCCCGCGTTAAATTTCATTGGCTAATTCGCTAATCATTTAATCTCCTCACATAACTCAATTAATACCCCATTTGTCGTCTTCGGATGAAGGAAGCAGATTCTTTTGTTGTCGGCTCCTTTTTTAGGAACAGGGTTTATTAACGCAAAACCCTTTGCTTCATACTCCTGAATTTTAGATTCAATTTCTGTCACCTCAAAGGCAAGGTGATGAATACCTTCTCCCCGTTTCTCGATGAATTTTTTGATTGGAGAATTTTCTTCAATAGCCTCCAGCAATTCGATTTTCACCCCATTCAACTCAAAAAAAGAGGTTCTCACTCCTTCTGATTCCACTACCTCCATTTTATAATTTTCCCTGCCCAACAGTTTGGCAAACAAGGCGTTTGACTCTTCCAGGTTTTTAACGGCAATACCGATATGTTCGAGTTTTTCCATAATTCATTAGCTTTACGAACCGGATCGAACTTTTTAGCCGATCCGGGAGTTTGGTTTTAGAAAATCAAAATAGCAAAGAAAATGATCAACGTTACCGATAAGGCAAAGGAAAGAATTATAGAACTCAGATCAGAAGAGGGAAGAACAGAAGGTCACAATATTCGTGTTTCTGTGAAAGGCGGCGGCTGCTCCGGATTAATGTATGATCTTGGCTTTGATGACAAGACAAATCCTGCTGACCAGATATTTGAAGACAAAGGCATTAAAATTCTCGTTGATAAAAAGAGCCTGCTCTACCTTCTTGGAACTACTCTTGATTTTTCAGACGGACTTAACGGCAAAGGATTTCAATTCATCAATCCAAATGCATCACGCACGTGTGGATGCGGTGAGAGTTTTTCGGTCTGACAGAGTTATTTCACACTAAAAACTATTGTTCCCCAATAGCTTTGCCAATCAGCTCCTTCATCTTTTGATGGAACCATCTTCACAACACTGATCATCCAGGGTCCATCATTGAATAGGCGCACTTCGATAGAGCCGTCTTGCTGCGAGTAAATAGGTTGCGAGTAAACCCTTCCTTCTTTGTTATTCCATACAAATGCCCGTGCACCAAACAACGGCTTACCTTCATAAAGTAATGTAAACTTCACAACATCACCTGTTTTATAGGTTGCCGGATTTTTTTGGGGAATAAACTCAACGGGCAAACCTACTTTTCGTTTATAATTTTCATCCAACTTTTGTCCCGTTTGTACAATTAACTTGGTGTATCGCACATAAAATTCTTTTCCCGGCTTATCGGTGGTACCACTTTTCTT
Source organism: uncultured Roseivirgaceae bacterium (assembly GCA_964521255.1). Classification (GTDB taxonomy): domain Bacteria; phylum Bacteroidota; class Bacteroidia; order Cytophagales; family Cyclobacteriaceae; genus ZC4RG29. Next base: position 29,714 of record CAZFRM010000024.1, on the reverse strand, counting down.
TCGCTGATTGATCGCATCATCAAGCGAATTTTCTTTCAGATACGTATTGAAGCGCTCAGCATCAAGCTCTACAAAAGCATTCTTACCCTGCATAGCCACAACGTAGGAACCTTCCCCAGTAATAAGAATTTTTAAATGATCTCCTTTTCCCGGGTTAACCTTGTTAGTAATGTCTTCTGATTTATTCGCGTAGCTGCTGGTAATTTTTTCAATTCTTTCCGGTCTTAAATTCCAGGTATCACCTATAAAACTATCACCTACATTGAATCTGATCTTCATGGTGTCGCCACGGTTATAATTGTGCTTGTCTGGCAACATCCAGAATTCCTGGGCAGCTACATTAAGGACACCTCCAAGGAAAAACATTATAAAATAAATTAACCGTGAAGTCATTTTCTTTTCAGATTACTTCGCATTCATCAACTCTTCAATCTCATCCGCTTCAATTGGAATATTTTTCATAAGATCTGTAATGCCGGTTTCCGTTATCAATACATTGTTTTCAATTCTTACGCCTAATCCTTCCTCACGAATGTATATTCCCGGTTCAACCGTCCACACCATTCCGGGTTGCATTTTGTGATACATATTTCCTACATCATGTACATCGAGACCAAGCATGTGAGAAGTGCCATGCATGAAGTACTTCATGAATAAAGGTTTCTCCTTCGGTTGATTCTTTATGTCCTTCTTGTCGATCAATTTTAATTTGACGAGTTCTGCTTCTGTAATCTTTTGCACTTCCTTATGATATTCATAATACAAAACATCCGTACCGAGTAATTTGATTGCTTCCTTATGTACATGCAGCACAGCGTTGTACACATCTTTCTGACGTTTTGTGAATTTACCATTGACGGGAATGGTGCGAGTGAGATCAGCATTGTAGTTCGCGTATTCAGCGCCAACATCCAAAAGCAAAACTTCTCCATCACGACAAACTTCGTCATTGTCTATGTAGTGCAATACACATGAACTTGCACCCGATGCAATAATAGGTTCATAAGCGAAACCGCGCGAAGCATGCCTGATGAATTCATACAAATACTCTGCTTCAATTTCATACTCCATCACACCCGGTTTCACCAATTTCAAAACCTGGCGAAATCCTTTTTCTGTGATATTACAGGCGTGTTGTATCAATTCAATTTCACGCTGTGATTTAATACAACGAAGCCGGTGCATCACAGGTGCTAACCGTTCATATTTATGTAAAGGATATTTCTTTTTACACCACTTTATAAAGCGCGAATCGCGATAGTCTACTGTCACATCAGCCCTGTAATGTTCATTTGTGTTCAGATAAACTTGCTCAACATCGCCCATCACCATCATTGTATTGAATAATTTGGGAAACTCAGAACTCCAGACTACTGTTTCAATACCTGTTGCTGCACGCGCTTCTTCCTTCGTTAACTTTTTTCCTTCCCATGTAGCGATATGTTCGTTGGTTTCACGCAGAAAAAGAACTTCACGGTACTTTTCATCCGGAAATGCCGGGCAAAGCACAAGAATTGTTTCTTCCTGATCCACGCCTGTCAGATAAAATAAATCGCTGTTTTGCCTGAAGCGCATCGTTCCATCTGCGTTGGTAGGCATTACATCATTGGCGTTCAGCACTACCAGGGAGTTTGGCTTTAATTCTTCTAAAAGTCTTTTCCGGTTCAGGATGAAGAGTTCTTTGCCAATGCTTTCGTATCTCATTGTCAATTCCTATTTTGTGTCGTGCAATTTAAATAAATCCCATGAAGCATTTTATCGCTCTTGTAATCATAATAACCTTCTCATTATCTACACTTAAGGCTCAACAAAATTATCAGCCCACTGCAGAGAACCTGAAAGCGCGGGAGTGGTTTCAGCAAGCTCGCTTTGGTTTGTTCATCCATTGGGGTGTGTACAGCGTGTTGGGAGATGGTGAATGGGTAATGAACAACCAACAAATTCCAATAAAGTCGTACGAGAAAATTCCGGCATTTTTTAATCCCACTGAATTTAATGCAAAAGAATGGGTTGATATGGTGAAAGCTGCCGGTATGAAATATATCACCATCACAAGTAAGCATCATGATGGATTTGCTATGTATGACAGCAAGGTTTCAGATTACGATGTTGTGGATAGAACACCTTATAAAAAAGATATTTTGAAAATGCTGGCCGAAGAATGCCAACGGCAAGGGATCAAACTTTTCTTTTATCATTCACAACTGGACTGGCACCATCCCGACTACTTTCCAAGAGGCCGAACAGGCGGAAGCTATACAGGACGTGAAGAAAGTGGCGACTGGTATAAGTACCTTGATTATATGGATACTCAACTAACCGAACTTCTCACTAACTATGGTGAGATAGGAGGAATATGGTTTGACGGCATGTGGGATAAAAAAGATGCTGACTGGCGGTTAGATAAAACGTATTCCCTTATCCATAAGCTACAGCCAGCGGCATTGGTAGGCAGCAATCATCACCTTGCTCCATTTCCGGGAGAAGATTTTCAGATGTTTGAAAAAGATTTGCCGGGTCATAATACAACAGGGTTTTCCGGTGATTCAAAAGTGGGTTCTATTCCACTGGAAACTTGTGAGACCATCAACAACTCATGGGGATTCAACTTGCAGGACAATAAAAACAAAACCATCAAGCAGCTCATCCAGTACGTGGTGAAAGCTGCGGGATATAATGCTAATTTTCTGCTGAATGTTGGCCCTATGCCTAACGGCAAAATTCAACCAGATCATGTTCAGCTTCTTAAGCAAATGGGCGAATGGTTGCAGACCAATGGGGAAACAATTTATGGAACAACCGGCGGACCTTTAACTGCCCGCGACTGGGGCGTGACCACCCAAAAAGGAAACAAAGTGTACATTCATATCCTCGACTGGCAAGATGAGTCTCTCGTAATTCCTTCATGGGGTAAGAAGATCAAATCTGCCAAACTTTTCACCGATAAGAGCTCCATAAAATTTATTGACAATGAATTTGGGATCACCCTAAAAATTCCTAAATCCAAATTGAATGATGTTGATACCATTGTTGAACTGGAACTGAAGTAAATACTTTCAGATGTTCTGACATTCCTGCCCCAAATAATTTTTTTCAATATTGGGTGAAGGGATGTTTTCCTGATGAATTCTTGCTATCTTTTGATAACGTTTGCACAGGGCAAATTCACACATTATCGAAAAGATTAATATGAAATTGTCATGCCGTTTCACTCACCCAATTGTGATGGATTTAGCATACGATTTTTCCGATCGCAATCGGATTTCTTTAAAACAAGATTCTAAAACACATGAGATATCTGCGCAATGCATCAACCTAAGAACATGAGAAGCCTGGGTATTCATTTGTTACAAAAAAATTAAAGTTTTCGTTTATGAAACAGATTTTAAAATGCATTGCCTTATTCTGGCTTATGGTTGCTTTCTTACAAGTAGCGAAGGCACAGAAAATTGGGTTATTGATGGACAGTTACGTGATTGACCGCTGGTATATCGATCAAAAATTGTTCACTGACCGTGTAAAAGAACTGGGAGGAGAATGCTTAGTAGAAGTACCCTACGGTGATCCTGACGAGCAAGTAAAACTGGGAAAAAAATTAATTCAGGCAGGTGTTAGTGCTCTGGTAATAGTACCTTCTGACTCACGAAAGGCAGCAGAGATTGTTCAGGCTGCGCAAGCAAAAAAAATTCCGGTTATATCGTATGACCGGCTTATTTTAAGCAAAGAACTTTCATTCTATATATCGTACAACAACGTTGAGGTTGGCCATCTCCAGGCTCAGTATGCGTTGAATAAAGTTCCGAAAGGAAAATACCTTTTGCTCAACGGACCGCCAACCGATAATAATGCGATCTTGTTCAGGAAGGGTCAGTTGGAAGTACTTAAGCCATCCATTGACAAAGGGGATGTAACTATTATAGGTGACATTATTCTTAATGACTGGAGTGAGATCGAAGCTTTGATGAGAATAGATGAATTCTTCTCAGGCAACCAGGAGAAACCGGATGTAATCCTTGCCGCTAACGATGCTTTAGCAACAGGTTCTATTCAGGCACTACCCGCCGACCTTGTTGGGAAAATTTTAATAACCGGCCAGGATGCAGAGTTGATAGCCATTAAAAACATAATTGCAGGCAACCAGGCAATGACTGTATATAAACCAATAAAACAACTAGCCCATCAGGCAGCAGAGCTGGCTATGACTTTTGCAAAAGGTAAAGTACCGGCAAACAAAACAAAATTGAAAAATGAAGATTTTGAAATAGACGCTGTACTGCTCAAGCCCTTAGTAGTAGACAAGGCCAACTACAATGAAACAGTCGTGAAGGACGGACACATATCAATTTCAGAGATAATGGGAAGCAAGAAAAATTGATCAATAATCGATGCAATGATGTTTTCCAATTCAAATGAGACCATGCAAGGGAGGAGAACAGAAGACGAGTTGATGTATCAAATCTAAGTGACCCTTCAACAACATCAGGACTGATTTACCTCATCCGTGTTAACATAGTTGATCAATACAAACGTGACAAGGAGGCCGGAAAAGAAACCTTCTAAAGCAACAATAAATGCAGCCATATACGGATTGAGGTAGCGGCCCATAGGTTCGCCTTCTACAATGGATTGCATCATATTAGAATCAACCTTCATGTAAAGGAACAAAAACAAAGCAAAGATTAAGGATCCAATTGCAGCAGTAGCTACACCGGTAATCAGTGCGCGAAAGTAGTTAAGATGATCCTGGTGAGTGTTTTTGAACTTACGCAACGCGAAGTAAACACCAATTATAAGTATCACCAGGTTCAGCAGCCTCAGTTCAACGTGGTGCGCAAGCCCGGTAACCTTCATCAAAACAAAATACAGAATAAGACCTGCGGCAATCCGAACGCCATAACTTTCAGGTATGCGGTTGGGGTTATTAAGGAAGCTCATAAGCGAAATGTGTTGCGTTATTGTAATATTTGAATTTTAAGAGAGAATTGCAAACGTTTTCCAAGTATAAATAATTTGATACCTTTCCTTTATTTTGCCTTCCGCTATAAAAATGCGTGACTTCAAATTTACTAATAAGCTTATTTTGACATTTCACATTCAATCAATTTCTACCGAATGGTAAAAAAAAATCTACTGGGCATACTGGCCTTTATAATTTTAATAATCCCTGTAGGTTTTTTCCTTCCCGATAAAATTGAAATAGCAAAGGACATCGGGATAACTGCACCAATAGAATATGTATTTGAAGAAATAAATGAGCTTGAGCGTTGGACAGATTGGTCATACCAGCAGGCAGTTGATCCTGCAATGCAAATCACATACGGAAATTTCAAATCCGGAACCAGAGCCAGCATGTCGTGGAAAAATAAGAATGACAGCGTGGTTCTGAAAATCACAGAAAGCTTACCGGATACTTCTATTGTCACTGAAACTTACATTACGGCGACAGACACGGCCCGGAGTTACTACAAATTGAAATATAAGGGCGATACCATCTTGCTTACTGCGACTTATAAAAGAAATAATTTCGAAAATCCTTTCAGCCGGTGGAAGGCTTTTCTTTTTATAACACCAAAAGTAAAAAAGGCCTTAAGCTATGAGCTTGAGAAAATAAAAGAAATCGCTGAAGCCAAACCTATTTTTACTATCAAAATAACAGAAGAATCACTGGCTCCCACCTATTACATAAGTGATCTTCACCTGGTGGATGGAAAGAGTGATATAGCACAAATGAAAAATATACTAGAGGAACTTCATGGTGCCGCAAAAAATGCAAAGGTAAGTAGCATTGGCCATCCGTTTGGCCTGTATTCTGAACATAGCACGATTAAAGTTAATTACGCAATTCCCTTTTCGCCACCGGATATAAAGTTTCCATCAGAATTTCCAGTCTTACAGCACTACAGTGGCGCAGTCATCAAAGGGGTTCACATTGGTGGTTATGAAAAGTTAAAAAATGCCCATGAGCAAGTGAGGGACTATATCAACTACAAAAAATTTGAAATAAACGGATATCCCTGGGAAGTTTATGTAAGAGGCCCGCATAACGAAAGGGAAAGTAGTCAATGGATCACAGAAGTATATTATCCTGTAAAATAGTCAGCTATAAAAATGACGCTTGAAGAATTCAAAAAATCATTGAAAAATCCTGAGCCGCCTGCCGATATAAACAACTTGCTTAAGGCACTGTGGTATGATGGTAATAACGATTGGGAAATGGCCCATACGATTGTTCAGGATTTGCATTCAAAAGACGCGTCATGGATTCACGCTTACCTGCATCGAAAAGAGGGTGATACGGGAAATGCTTCATATTGGTATCATCGGGCTGATAAGAACATGCCCGGAATTTCATTGCAAGATGAATGGGTAGAGATTGTGAAGACGTTTCTGGATCAGTATTAGAGTAGAGATTATAATGTAGAGACGCGATGCATCGCGTCTCTACATTATAATCTCTAATACGTTCCTCTGAATTTGTGGTCGTTTCTCATCCCTTCATCTTCTCTCAGCGGCATGTTCATTCCCTTTGTTCTCTCCAGCCATTTGAAAAGAGAATGATTTAATCGCTTTGCAATCCCCTGGTGTTCTTTACTACGAATGAGATTGTGCATTTCGTTCGGATCATTTTCAAGATCGTAAAGTTCATTGATGTCCCACACACCATGATAACGAATGTACTTGTACCGGTTGGTACGTGCCGCATAGACAGTGGGTGTTTGAGGGAATGGTCTTTCCCAGAAATATTCATAATAGATCGTATCGCGCCATTCGATTCCCTCTCCCAGCAACAAAGTTTTGAAAGAACTGCCATCCATATTTTTAGGAACTGAAAGATCTGCCATACTCAAGATAGTCGGCGCTATATCAATGTTTTGAATCAACTCAGTAACCACAGTTCCCGGTTTGATATCTTTTCCCATTACAATTAACGGAACCCGCATGGATTCTTCGTAAGCATGCCGTTTGTCAATCAATCCATGCTCGCCAAATGAAAATCCATTGTCTCCCATATAGAAAACAATCGTATTATCCATCAAGCCATTGTCATCAAGATACTTCAGAATGGTTTGAATACTCTCATCAACGCCAAGAAGTGTTTCACAATACTTTTGATAAAATGATTCGAAAGAGATCGCACCATCATACATATAATCAACACCATGCCAACTATACCGCTGGTCTTTTACCCACTGCGGAAGTTCTTTATAATTATAAGTAGTTGAATCGTTATGACCACGCTTATCGCCGGGTGGAAACATCGATGGAGGATAGTTTACTTTAATATTTTTATAAACATCATCATGCCGTTTCGCAGGCTGAAATTCAGCATGAACACCTTTGTGTGAGAGGTATAAGAAAAAAGGATCTTCCAGTTTTCGTTTTTGCATAAACTCCACCGCGTATTGTGTTAGTAAATCAGAGATGTAAGTTGAATCAGTGAATATTTTCTCTTCTCCATTAACATTCACAACAGGATTATAATACACACCCTGACCTTTGAAGCTAACCCAATAGTCAAAACCTTTTCGTGGCTTATCATCTTCATGACCCATATGCCATTTACCAATAAAGGCTGTTTGATAACCACCTGCCTGTAAATACTCAGGAAAAAATCTTACCGAGTCAGCAATGGGTGACTGATTATCGACCACTTGATGATGATGTGTGTATTGCCCTGACAAAATACTTGCCCTGCTGGGTGAACATAAAGCTGTGGATACAAAAGCATTTTTCAGATGCGCTCCTTCTCTTGCTATTCTGTCCATCCCCGGTGTTTTCAGTTCAGGAACTTTATTCATGAAGCCCATGAAATCATAGCGATGATCATCACTGAGAATGAATATGATGTTAGGCTTTTTGATTGCAGCAGATTCCTTTTCCTGGCTACAGGAGAAAATAATAAAACCTAGGACAATCATCCATAAATTTCGCATGGAACTTAGTTAATGTACAGTCTAAATATAGTTACTAAGAAAAATAACTTAAGTAAATCTATCTGACCAACTTAAAATCAGCCTCGGAAACATCTTGTGAATTAGTACCCACAAATACCTTGAAGTCTCCCGGTTCAGCAACATATTCCAGCGCTGAGCTATAAAATTTCAAGTCATCTTCAAAAATCGAAAAAGAAACGGTTTTAGTTTCTCCGGCCTTCAACGATACCTTCTTAAAATTTTTTAATTCCTTCACAGGTCTTGTCACCGAACCTACCAAATCGCGCATATAAAGTTGAACGACCTCTGCTCCCTCACGTGAGCCTGTATTAGTAACTTCAACTGAAACAGTAATCGAATCTGTTGGGGTCATTGTCGTTTTATCCAGTTTAACATCCCCATATTGAAAAGTTGTATAGCTCAATCCGAAACCAAAAGGATATAACGGATCGTTGGAAACATCTAGATAATTGGAACGGAATTTCTGAAACCATTTACCTTCCGGTAACGGCCGGCCTGTGTTCTTGTGGGCGTAATAGATCGGAACCTGCCCCACATTCTGAGGAAACGTAGTGGTTAGTTTTCCGGAAGGATTAACATCTCCAAACAATACATCTGCAATAGCACTGCCTGCTTCACTGCCGCCAAACCAAACGTTGAGAATAGCTGGTACATTCTCTTGTTCCCATTTCAGCGCCAACGGCCGTCCTGTAAATAACACAAGCACTACAGGCTTTCCGGTTTTTACTAAGGCTTTAAGAAGATCTTTCTGCGTTTCCGGAATCTCTATATCCGTTCGGCTTGATGCTTCTCCACTCATTTCGGCAGATTCTCCTAACGCTGCTACAATTACATCGGCATTTCTTGCTGCACGCAGCGCTTCTTCACGAATAATCTCAGCCGAACGCGCATCACGTTTGAGCGACTTACCAAACATGGTTGCACGTTCTTCCAGTGCGGGATCTTCAGTAAGATTGGAACCTTTTGCATAAAGAATTTTTGTGTTGTTGCCAACAGCTTCCTGTAACCCTTTCCTTAAAGAAATGGATTCTGAAAACCGTGCGGCTACGCTCCATGTACCCGTCATGTTTTCAGCCGCGTCAGCCATCGGACCTACCAATGCTATCGTCCCTGATTTTTTTAGAGGAAGTACATCATCCTCATTTTTCAACAATACAAAACTCTCCGTTGCTACGCGTCGTGCAAAAGCGCGGTTGGCTTCTGTAAAAATTTCATTCTTCGCCCGGTTCTCATCACAGTACCGGAAAGGATCATCAAACAAACCAAGCTTGAATTTTGCTTCCAGGATTTTTCTACAGGCCTCATCAATTTGCTGCCGGGATATTTTTTTTTCTTCCAGCGACCGCACAAGCGTTGTAAGGAAACCTTCACTTACCATATCCATATGTAAACCTGCATCCAACGCTTTGGCTGAAACATGTTGAATGTCCCCGAAACCATGATCCACCATTTCACTTACACCTGTGTAATCGGAAACTACAAATCCTTTGAAGTTCCATTGATCGCGTAGTACATCAGTTAGTAACCATTTGTTTGCAGTAGCCGGAACCCCATCTATTTCATTGAAGGAAGCCATCACACTACCCACTCCGGCATCAACCGCTGCTTTGTAGGGAGGAAAATATTCATTGTACATTCGCTGACGACTCATGTCTACCGTATTATAATCACGACCGGCTTCCGATGCACCATACAAGGCGTAATGTTTTACACACGCCATAATGGTATTGTTTGCAGAAAGATCATTACCCTGATAGCCTCTCACCATAGCTTTGGCGATTTCAGAGCCGAGGTACGGATCTTCACCGTTCCCTTCAGAAATTCTTCCCCAACGCGGGTCGCGCGACAAATCTACCATAGGCGAAAACGTCCAGTTAATGCCGTCAGCGCTGGCTTCCTGTGCCGCTATTCGTGCACTCTGCTCGATCAGATTCATATCCCAGCTACAACTCAATCCCAGCGGAATGGGAAACACAGATTCATAGCCATGAATAACATCCATTCCGAAAAGCAAAGGAATTTTTAAACGACTATTCTCAACGGCAATCTTTTGCATTTCTGTAATCGCCTTAACTGATTTTATGTTAAACAATCCCCCTACTAATCCTTTTTCGATTTTTTTGGCGATGTCAGAATTCTCTGCCTGACCGGTGGTAAACTGACCGGCTGAAGGAAGATTAAGCTGACCAATTTTTTCTTCCAGCGTCATTATGCTTAGCAGGGAATCAATTTTATGGTCAATGAGCGAACTCTTTTTAGCAGGAGAATTACACGCAACCAACATTAAGAAAGTGAAGAGAATTGTTAATGCGTTAAAAGGGAGAGTTTTCAGATTAGGCATTGCAGCGTTTGTTATGTGGTGAGATGATTTTATCTAATAGGTAAATCCAAGTTTGTCCAGGCCAGCTTTTACTTCGGGGGCATTCATAAATAATTTCCACAACAATCCAGAGCGATGATTTTCAATCATCACAACAGCAGGCCCCTGGTCAATGGCAAGGTACCGCGTAGGATACCAATTGCTTTGCTCACTAAAGGCATCATAAAATCCATACGGCCCCCAGATTTTATCCTTCATATCAAAATAAAAATGACGGATCGCTTTCATGGACTCTTCCGGTGTATAGGGAAACGAAGAAATAGCCGCTGTAGGTGAAATGACGCCCAGGTCTTCTATCGGACTATGCGCCGCATAACCATTTATCGAATAGCTCGCCGTAAGTCCCCAGCAATTCTCGCCATAACCTTTAAATGCTTTTGGGTTTTCCACACAATACCGGTAATTGATGAGGGTATGATTTTTATTGTGCTCCCAATAATCAGCATAGCGGTCTTTTAATTTACGCGGATCAAGTCCGAGGTACGAATAATGCGACCAGAACAATGGACCACCATACTGTGGTGACCCGTTGTGTTTTAAATCCAGATGGTATCCATATTGCTGATGTGTTAAATCATTTTCCATAGCGCCTTTCCTCGCCCAACCTTCATGATATACTTCAGCGGGTATACCATGCGTTGGAGAGGAGGCCGCCAGTACATACATTATAAGACATTCATTATATCCTTCAACCGGAAAATTCATCTTCCATTCCTTGTCCGGCGACCAGTGCCAGTACAAAACATTTTTATTCCCGTTTCTGTACCAGTCCCATTCCACTCCCTTCCAAAGTTCATCGATCTTCTGCGCCAGCATTTTTTCGTGCTCGTTGCCATCTTTGAAATATTCACGTACGCATAACAGCCCCTGAATGAGATATGCTGTTTCAACAAGATCTGCTCCATTGTCATCCGGGCTGAAAGGTTTTACTTTACCCGTTTCACCGTTCAACCAGTGAGGCCATGCCCCGTGGAATCGATCAGCCTTCTCCAGCCAGTTCACCAACTTTGAAAGATGTTCGTAGCCTTGCTCACGTTTAATAAAGCCACGTTCGATTCCTACGAGGATAGCCATCACTCCAAAACCCGTTCCGCCACTTGTAATTATGTGCTTGTCATTCTCAGGATAAATATTGTCTGTGTGAAATCTCTCCCTGGCTCCTCCTGAAGTCGGTTCAGCACCATCCCAGAAATACTGAAAGGTTTGATACTCAACCAATGTCAGGAGAGAGTCATCGGAGATTTGTGGTGAAGAAGTTGGTTCTGTCTTTTTCGACTGACAAGAACAGAACAGCACAATATTTAATTGAGCAACAAATAGTACGTGTAAAGAAATACTTTTCATTAATAGTTTTTTTAAAATTTAATAAGATCGCTTTTCTGTGATACGCCGGTTTCACCTATTGCTTCGATGCGGGCGAAGTAGATAACCTTTTTATTAAGCCCACGAAAATAATACTGATCTGTTTCGTGAACCATAATACTGTTGTACAATTTTCCCGGATGGATGCCATAATAAATATTATAGGCATATGCATCGGGTGTTGATTCCCATGAAAATGTAGCATCACGTGAATCAGGATGTCGTGTGACGGAAAAGTTTTTAACAGGGGATGGCGGTGCTCCTTCCGATTTACCAAATACCCTGAAGCCTGCGATAGCGAATTTGCCATCAGCCATGTGAATATTTTCAAGTTTCATATATCGTGTTTTAAAGGGTTCTTTTAATTGAATGTAGTCATGTGGCACATCCGTTTGGTTTTTACTTTTATCAATCAACGGGTGCCAGTTTTCTCCGTCATCGCTGTGATAAATTATGTATTGATGATAAATATCAAGTCGCTTGTCGCGAACGTGAGCGTCTTCATCCGCATAATTAATTTGGATAGCATAAACATCATGCTCCTTACCCAGGTCAACGGCAATGAACTCGCCGGCATTGGAAGATGTAGCGCTCCAATAATTTCTTATGTTCTCGTTAAATGCCAATGAAGGATCTTTACCCTCTAAAGATGATGACGCCCATGCTCTTTTCTTATATGACAATAACATCCAACCTGTGAACGTAGACTGTGTATGATCACGCAATGAAGAGGCATGGTAGTTTGGATAATCACCAAAAGCGGTAATGCAATACATTTGTCCGTCATTGTCAAATCCCGCAGGAAAAATTCCCAGCCTTCTTTCAAACTTATACTTGATCCAATTGACCATGGTAGCAGTATGCCAGTAGTTACCATACTTATCCTGAAATGTACTGCCATGACCCGCGCCGGTAATAAATCCACCGGGCTTATATGAAAATGGATTGTAATCCTGATAGGTGAACGGACCCAATGGATGATCACCAACTAACACGCCATCCGCATAAATATTAAACTCAGTACCGGGCGCCGCATATTGATAATAATATTTTCCATTGTGCTTCGTCATCCAGGGGCCTTCTGTATAACGCATAATGGTGGTATCGCTATGATTTTCACCAAACCGTTCCCATCCATGTTCGTTAGGATAAAGTCGTGACAATTCTTTCTTCTCCCCTACTGGCTGATATTTTTTTGATGGATCCAGTTCCATTCCATACAACGGGAATGTATTGCTGCTTCCCCAATACACATAAGCCTTTCCATCATCATCTTTAAAAAAAGAAGGATCCCAGGTAGCTACTGTAAAAGAATCTGTTAACGTAGACCATTTCGCGTGACGCGGATTCGTGCTAACATAAAGAGGCATAGGATCAGGTTCGGCAAAGGATGGAATGAAAAGCAATGAGTCGCCCCATGCCCACGCACCGGGAGCACAAACATTATCTGCAGCGATACCGTTGCTTTGAAAATCCTGCTTCACAAAATTCCAGGAACGCATGTCAGCGCTCCACCAGTAGCCATTCTGATTGGTAGAAAATAAATATAATGTGTCACGCAAATTTATTATTGCCGGATCGGCTGTGCTTCTATGGGATTGATCCTGTGCATAATATTTGTGCGTAGAGGGCACATACGCATAATCAAGGTTGACAGGATTGCAATAGGTATCAGGCACGCTCAGGTACTCAACAGTTTTTGACTTGCAACTCATGTTGATCCACACGAGAGCAATCATCATCGTGGTATAGTAAAGCCGGTGTCTTGTTTCTCTTATCATTTTAATTCGTCACTGTAAAGCCGAGAGTACTTAAACCATCCTGCACTTCGGGCGCAGACATAAATAAATTCCACAGCAATCCCGTACGATAATTCTCAATCATAATTATGATGGGACCCTGGTCAATCGCTAAATAAGAACTTGCCGTCCATCCTTCGGTGATATTGAACGCATCATAAAATCCATACTCACCAAAAAGCCTGTCGCCCATGGTGTAATAAAAAAACTTAAGCGCTTTCATTGATTCATCTGGCGTATAGGGAAAGGCCGACAATGCAGCTGTTGGTGTAATAACACCGAGATCATTCGTAGGGGAATGCGCGGAATATCCACTCTGATTATCGCTTGCAGTAAGTCCCCAACATTCTTCAGTGTAACCAACAAAGTCTTTTGGATTACGGACACAGTATTTATAGTTAATCAATGAATGGTTAACATTCTGTGTCAGATAGTTTGCATAAGGATCACTTAGCTTTCCAGGATTAAGTCCGAGGAAAGAATAGTGAGAAAAGAAAAGAGGACCACCTTCTTCAGTACCCAACGGAAGTGTCACGCCTTCATAAGCATTTCCATTTTGCACTCCGCCATTGCTAGCCCAACCATTATCATAAACACTTTTTGGTATTCCATGTGCGGATGATGAAGCGGCCAGTACGTACGTTATAAGGCATTCATTCCATCCTTTTATTTGATGATTCATTGCCCAATCAACGGTAGGCGACCAGTGCCAGTAAAGAACCTGCTGCCCGTCACGCCTGTACCAATCCCACTCAACCGCTTGCCATAAAGTATTGATTCGATCAATTAAATTATTTTCTGCCGATATTCCGGCATTGAGATATTGCCGGAATGTGATAAGACCTTGAACCAGAAAAGAGGTCTCTACAAGATCGCCTCCATTATCATTCGCACTGAATGGAATTACTTCACCTGTGTTGCCATTGATCCAATGTGGCCATGCACCATGAAAGCGTTGAGATGTTTCCAGGAAATCCAGAATCTTATCCATGCGTGCCAGACCTTCTTCACGTGTTATAAAGTTTCTCTCCATGCCAACAACAAGGGCCATAATTCCAAAGCCACTTCCTCCACTGGTTACAAGGTCTCCGGAAGTATTTCGTTCCCTTGCCATTCCACTGGCCGGATGCGCAAATTCCCAGAAGTAATGAAAAGTTTGCTGTTGTATTTTACTAAGGAGTTCCTCATCTGAGATAAGGGGAAACTTTGGCGTTTCATCTACTGCTGAATAAAATATTTTGGAAAACCCGGAGAAATTTTCTCCACCCAGTCCTTTCAATTCATTTGATAAATTGAATTGGTATTTACTCAGATAACTTAGCGGAGCATTGCCTGTTAATGTAGCTTTTTGATTGTTATCAGACATTGTTACCATGAGTTCAACAGAACCCGGGCCGATTAAGTCAATTGCATCTTTCAATGACTCCTCATCCACGGGAACGGTAAAGTTTATCTCCATTAGTAAATCGAGAGGGATATCTTTCAAGCGGCTTGTTCCAGACACCTCTTTACCTCCAATTGTCATTGAAGCTATCGCAAGATTTCCGATAATAGTTTTAAAGGAAATTTGAGTGGGTATAAAACTTTCTCCCTTTTCGCCCTTTAGTCCGTCCGATAGTTCAATGACATAAGTGGAATTGTTTTGTAAACCGCCCGTTGGAAAAATGACCATGGTCGTATTCTCTGATGTGAAGCTGATATCATTTCCTACCGCCTGTCCATTGGTTTTTAATTGAGTGGAGTTAATTGCAGAAGCTTTATCCAGGGCCTTAGAAAATACTAATGATATTGACCTGTCTACCGGAAGATCTATGCTTAGGGGTTCAGTAAGATTAATTTCAGTTGAACCTACGAACGCATGCAGGAGCGCCAGATCGCCCTTATCAGCTTCATCTTCACAGCTCAACAAAGAGCAAACAAGAACGACGAGAAAGAATATTTTTTTGGCAGACATAAAATAATACAATAATGAGGACCCCGGAACAACAGGAATCCTCATCATTTTAAATTAACTAACTTTAACCCTAAACTATTAAACCAACTATCAATTCATGGTAGCCTGGACTTCTGCCTGGCTAAGCGCTTTATTATATATGCGCAATTCATCCATATAACTTTGATCTGAATGATGTCCCCATTCTGTGAAACGCGGATCACCGGACATGATTGAAAGAACATCACAACCTGCCCAGTCTACTCCTCCAAAGCTTCCCGGTGATACAACGTTACCATTAATGTAAACCACGCACTCACTACCCGATATCGTAAAGGCAAGGTGTACCCATTCATCAACAGCAGGGTCAACATCGGCAGCAGCGCCACCATCGAACCAACTTTCATCTGCACCATTGCCTACATTTAATTTAAATCTCTGCTTTCCACCTGCATTTTCACGGAAAAACCGGAAGCCGGATGTCCGGATGTTTTGGGCATCGGGGTGATCAACATCTTCAGGGCTCATCACCAAAATACCCGCACGGTCAGGCACTGCATTTAGTTTCAAATAGAAGGTAGCACTGAACTCTTCATTTAATAAACCGGTAGTCGGAAAAGTAAGATAAGAATTAGCTGCTCCGGCATAAGAATCTCCCAGTACACCTACTCCTGCAAAACCTGGTGTTCCCACTGCTGTGGCAGTTGTACCACTCACAAGGTCTGTATTGTTTCCGTTGAACGGCATATAAAAGATTTCGCCGTCATACGTGGGCTCATAAGGCTTGGTTTCCCCGATAATAGTTTCTATTTCATCCTGTGTCAACGCTTTGTTGAACAAGCGCAGCTCATCCATATAACTTAGATCGGAATTATGGTCCCAGCCCGTAAAACGTGGAGCACCCGACATGATTGAAAGCAAATCACAATTTGCCCAACTTATGCCTGGAAAATCGTCCTGTGCTACGATCTGGCCATCTATGTAAACGACACTTTTCGTTTGCGATATAGTGAAAGCGAAACTGACCCATTCATCTAATGTTGGATCGACATCAGCTGCCGGGCCTCCATCAAACCAATTCTCACTGGCCCCAGTGCCAACATTGAGTTTAAATCTTTGTTTTCCGGCTGCATCTTCGCGGAAAAACCGGAAGCCTGATGTTCGAAGATTCTGCGCAGTGGGATTGGCTCCATCGGGCGGGCCAATAACCAGAATACCAGCACGGTCAGGCACGGCATTAACTTTCATCCAGAAAAAGGCGCTGAATTCGTTACTCTGTAACGCAGCAGCAGGGAAAGTCAAATAGGCGTCAGTCGCCCCTGCATATGCTCTGCCTTGCGCACCCGATGTAAAGCCGGGAGTTCCGACCACAGTGGAGTTTGTAAAGCTTACCAATTCTGTAAAGTCTGCACCCACATCAAAAGGCATATAAAATATTTCGCCGCTAAACCTGGGTATGTAAGGTGGAACCTTCGAAAAATTGACTGACCTGGAAGTAGTTTTATTTTCCAGGTCGGTTGCAGAAATGGTCAGTGTGTGCTCTCCTGTTGTCAGGCCTTCATACAGAAACTCTCCGAGAAAACGCCGGTAGTCTTTAAACTCATTGAAGGTGGCTACTTTGGTTCCATCGATCAGAACATCTACCAATTGAACCTCAATATCATCGGTAACTTCAAATTGAATATTGACCGAAGCCACCTCGGAGGCGACTTTGATTTCTGTTCCTTCCAAAGGGTATGTGATTGTTATGGCCGGAGCAGTTTCATCTGGCCCGGGAGCGACACTGGAAATGGGATCAATGCCCTCATTGCAGGCCACAGCAAGAAATGCAAGTGATGCAGCTGCTGTTATATATTTTAGTACTTTCATTTTTATCATTTTAAACTATCAATATGTTATTGCTCTCCTAAAATTGGAAGCTGATCTATCTGTCCCTGAGGATATGGAAGGAAAATCTTGTCTGCTGTAAATGTTCTTCCTTCATAGCTTAACTCATCATATTCCTGAAGCCTGACCATATCGTAATACCGGGTGCCCCACTCCATTGCCAGCTCTGCAAATTTTTCATCCATGACTTGCGCATTTGTTACACCGGACAAGTTGCCCAACCCAGCCCTGCCACGAACCGCGTTCACAGCCTGGTCAGCGTTCATGCCTGAACCAGTAGCCCCATGGGTTAGTGCTTCAGCATGCATCAGTAATATTTCCGCATAACGTATGCATGTAAAATTTTTGTTGGTACCATATGCCGTACGGCCAGGCGTTAGCTGATCAGAAGGGAGATAGTGTTTACCACTTGCAAACATGGCGCGGGAATAGTCTTTAAAGAGATCTCCGGAGGGAGTGGTATTGGTAATCCACGCAGGCAAGGTCGCATAGTTTGGATCTGTTTTAATCGCATCGATTCCACGGTTAGTGAATATTACGCTGGTCTCCAGTCGTGTTCTCTCTCCCCGGTCAAGCATGAACTTGATATACTTAATACTTGGCTCGTAGAAACCCCAGCCACCACCTGCACCGGCAACTTTAGGCGTCCAGTCTTGTGGCCCGAAGAATTCGAAGAGGTAATATTTTAAATCACCGGAGCCGGATCCAAAGTCTGAATACTGCAGTTCAAGAATATTTTCATTGTTGAGCTTTCCGGGTACCTTAAATAGATTGTAGTAGTCAGACTCTAAAGTGAACTTGTTTGAGCTGATAATTTGTGAAGTAGCGTCAGCCACTTCCTGATATTTTCTCAATTCAAGGTTAGCCAATGCTTTTATGGCAAGTGCTGTATAGCGGGTCACACCTCCCCGGATGTCGGTACGCTCATTAGGCCGTACATCAGGCAATGACGGAATGGCTTCATCCATCTGATCGGAGATGTGTTGCATTACTTCGTCTCGGGTGGATATGTCCAGAAAATATATGTCTTCAGGAACGGATGTTTCAGGAATAAATACATCTCCCCAAACTCTGCCAAGCTGGAAGAGCAAAAAGGCACGGAGTGTTTTTGCTTCAGCAATATATTGGTCTGCCAAAGCAGGATTTGGCGCAAATTCTTTATACTTAGTAATCTCCTCAATAGCCGAATGTGCGGAGAGAATGTCTCTGTATAAATTCTGCCACACCGAGTTGAACATCCAAAAGCCCTGATTGTAGTTGTACACGTCTTCCTCAGCAAAATCCTGCTGGTCGCCAAGTCCTCCGGCATTGACATCATCTCCCCGTACAGCAATTACCGGGAAATCTTCCCAGCCACGATCCTGAAAATCTGCATAGGCGCCGATTAGCGGTTGAATCATATTGGCTGTATTCGTATAATCAGTTTGAGCAGTAAATCTGGTGTTTTCAAGACCTTCGTCAAGCAGGTTATGGCATGATACGACCGTGAGCATTAACACTAAGAGAATGCTTGTCTTAAAAATATTTTTAGTTGATTCCATGTTCAGAAAATTTTGAGGTTAGAAGGTAACATTCAGGCCAACCGTATATACCGCGGGAATGGGATACGTTTGCGTATCAATTCCATTGGCTACTTCAGGGTTAAACCCATTGTAGTTGAATACCGTAAGCGGTCGTTCCGCGGTAAATGAAATCCTTGCATTTGGTATTTGAGCTCCAAACAATTCTTTCTCCCGGATATTGTAGGCAAGAGTTACGTTTTGGATTCGGAAGAATGAACCATCTTCTACGAAATAATTGCTCATCTTTTGATTCCAGCTCTTCCGTAAACCGGCGGATGATGGATATTTATTCGAGGTACCTTCACCATGCCAACGATTCTTTGCCAGGTCAGCATCCATGTTTCCATCGGGCGTCCAGATAACTTCTCCGCGCTTGCGATTAAGAATTTCATTTCCCTGTTGCCCCATCAGGTTGACAGACAGGTCAAAATTTTTGAAGCTGGCTCCAAAATTTACACCGTATGTAAAAGACGGAAAGTATGACCCGAGTATCATCCTGTCTTTATCATCGATAATATTGTCTCCATTGAGATCACGATAACGAAAATCGCCGGGTACTAAATTGTTAGCCACTGCAACAGGATCGTTTTGCACTTCCTCATCATTTTGGTAAACGCCCTCAACCTGCCATCCGTAAAAAGCCATTAACGGTTCCCCTATGTAAGTGCGCTGACGAAACTCTTCCGTTCCCCCATTCATATAAAGTTGACCATATATATCGCGCATTTCATTTTTAAGCGTACCGAGGTTGATTCCAATATTATAAGAAAGCCCACCATCAGATAGTTGATCACTCCAGTTCAAGGCAAGTTCAAATCCGCTATTTCGGATGACGCCAACTGGCTTAAGCCTCGCATCAGCACCAAGTGGAGGTTGTACTAAAATGGCTGCGTTTTTAGTATCTCTAACATAGTAATCCGCGTCTATTGATAAGCGGTTATTTAGAATTCTTGCCGTCAGCCCAATATTTGTTTCCTCTGTTAGCTCCCACTTTAAGTCGTCATATGTATTGGTTGACTTAGATCCTGAAACCAGTACATCATCAATAGCAGTCGTAACTACGGAAAGGGTATTTGCTCCGCTGCTAGGCTGGATTTTATCATTCCCAAGCCTGCCCCAGCTAGCCCTGAACTTCAGAAAGTCTATGCCTGAAACGTTGCTCATAAATTCTTCCTCGGAAATCACCCATCCTACCCCAAATGATGGGAAGTAACTCCAAGTTTCCTGGTACTTGTTACTTCCATCCGCTCTCATGGTTGCGTACACTAAGTATTTATCGTTGAAATTATAAGCTATACGACCGAAATAAGACAATCCGTATAATCTTTCGGCGTCATCCCTTACATCATCTGTTTTAATAGTATTGGCCTGATCGAGATACCACGCCTTTTCCTGGTACGGGGATGCAAGATCCTCTCCCCTGGCCGTGATCATATCCCATGCTTCATCCCGAAATGAAGTTCCCAGCATAACGGTAAAATTATGCTTCCCGAAGGTTTCATTGTAGGTCAGCACATTATCCCATATCTGGTTATAGTAATCATCATTTCTTTTAACGATGGCTGAAATAGCAGTCTGGGCATTGTTGGTAAGAAAATAAGGTAAATCCACATTTCTCCTATTCGAATATGACGAGCCTAAATTATAAGTAGACTGAAAAAATAGTTTATCAGGAATGAAATCGATCTTGACATAGAAATTAGCATTGATCTGCCTCAGTTTGATTTCGTTTCGATTGAAATCCATGGCGGGGAAAGGATTTTTTCCGTCACGGTAACCCAGGGTTTGTGCGCTGGCATATTTTACCGGCCAGGCCTCAGTGTTTTGTTCATCATAAACCGGCATAATGGGAACGGCGTAATAAGCTATCCTCCATGCCTCACCATTCTGTCCCACCACATCCTGACCAAGCTTGGTGGCATTACTTACGTTAAAATTTCCACCGATCTTCAACCAGTCATTTGCCTGGTAGTCTATTTTTGAACGGATTGTGAAGCGCTCGAAATTACTTTGCGTGTCGAGAATACCTCCCTGACTAAAATAAGCAGCACCTATAGAATAAGTTGCATTTTCACTCCCTCCCATCACACCAATGCTATGATTCTGAATGGGTGCGGGCGTGATAATTTCATCGTACCAATCGGTATTAACATCGGGTACATTGGGATTCACCCGGCTTCTTCCATACCGTTGCATGGCATTTTCGATATAAGCAACATCAGCCGCTGATCCTGATTCGTGGGCCATGGTAGTAAACTGTTCCGCGTTAGCCATCTTTACTACATTCTGCGCTACCTGAACTCCATAATAGCCATCATACGTGATTTGTGCTTTCTGATTAAACTTACCGGATTTGGTTTCTATCAGGACAACACCGTTCGCGGCCCGGACTCCATATATTGCTGAAGCTGAGGCATCTTTGAATATAGAAATAGTGGCAATGTCCGAAGGATTCAGAAAGTCGATGTTGTCGAAAAACATACCATCCACAACATAAAGCGGGGCTTCAGTTTTAAGAGGATTGCCTTCAGCGTCATTTCGGGGATAAGAACCAATACCACGAACGCGGACTGTCGGGGCATCTCCAGGTGCACCACTGCTGACAACTTGCAGTCCGGGCACTCTCCCTTGCAACGCTTGCATGGCCTGCCCGGTTGGCGTTTTAACGATCTCGTCTGATTTGACGGTGCTAATAGCAGAAGTAAGATCCTTTTCTCTCTGCACACCATAACCTACCACAACAACTTCTTCAAGGGCAGTAACGTCTGGTGCGAGGGCCACATCAATGGTTGTGCGTCCATCGACCGTGATGGTAATGGGCACAAAGCCTACAAATGAAAACACGAGGATATTTTCCGATGCAGCTAACTGCAGAGAATAGTTTCCTTCCACATCTGAGGTTGTACCCTTAGTTGTACCTTGAACGACAATGTTAGCACCCGGTATAGGAGAACCATCATCCTGAGAGGTGACCTTCCCACTCACCTGCTTTTCCTGAGTCCAGCCATAGGTAGAAAAAAGGCTAAGAATCAGCATAGTAATTAGTAGTTTTTTAATCATAGGAGTGACTTTTAATTTTTGGGTATAGTGAATTTTGGACTAATCAATGGAAAGGAGGAATTTTTAGCCGAAAAAGTGAGAAAAATCACGTGTTAGCATGTGACTTATCGCACGCCTTTTTTCCAGAAAAAAAACATTGATTTCAAACGATTACAAGGCACATCAAGGGATTCTTAACAGAGCCAATTGCACAAAAAAAACATTATTCCGGGAACGATTTAGAAATGCTATTTTAAAGAGGCCGGCAATCGATGAAATGGGGCACGCTTTGAAACTTTCGAATGACTCTCTGTTATCAAAATAACCTCCTCCCAACGAGAGGCATGTGGCTTATTTCCCTTTTGCTCAAGTTCGCCAATGCGTCCAATCACCTTGTTTTTAAATGCCCAAAGGGTGTTAACCCGCAATTGGAGCTGTTCAGCAAGGGCCTCTAATGTAAAATCCTTATTTCCGACAACGGCCAGGTAAGCAATATAGAAGGCTTTTTCAATGGGAAACTTGATGCTGTGAAAAATGGTGTACGATGTAATGGATTCGTTGTAACCACACCGGGTACACCTTCTTGAAAATTTCTGCGCCCCGCCAAAATACTTTTCATTTGAACACTTACGGCATCTGAACCCGCGAGCCCACTTAAGACTTTCCAAAAATCGATAACATGCTAAAGTATCAGGGTACAAGGTTTTAAACTGAGCGTAATCTACATGCTTCTCCATCACCCTGTCGTTCAAAACCTCTTTTATACTGTTCTTGAGTTTCCAATTGTCCAGGTCCAGTATGGAATTGATTTGGGTAATCTCAAAAGCCTGGCGCTCAAGTTTGCGGTTGCTCTCTTCCAACTGGTGATTCTTATCATTCAATTCAAATGTTCTTTCCTGAACTTTCTTTTCCAACTCCCTATTTACTTTATCCTTTAGTTGCATGTTCACTTCATGCTGATGAATTGTTCGCTTCAAAGCCCGGTCACGCATATCTTTTAATATTCGTATCCTGTCGCCAAGAGCGAATGTCAATAAGAGCATTTCCAAAACAAAACTTATGTGAAGGCTATAATGTGATATCGTGGTCATCGGAATAACGTTGAAGTACACCAAAGCACGAATAAAAAATCCTGCAAACAGAACACCGTAAGCGGTGACAAAGAACCGTGCTGGTCTGTAACCTCTATACCACACTTTTATACCGGTATAAAAGATCAATGAAAGGGGAATGATTTCAATAATGCGGTAAGCAAAGAATTGCGGAAAGAAAAACAACTCAACGATAAAAACTACTGTGCGTGCAACGATCATCCCGATCAATACTTTATCCAATCTTGGTGAATTGGAAGCCGTGCTTAAAAATCTCCTCGTAAAAATGATGGCGGAGATAATTACAAGGTATAAGGTTATTCCGCTGGAATAGTTATTCCATTCGGGATGTTCCGGCCACAAATATTGAAAACCAATACCATCAAGACTTAACGTATAAAGGCCAACACATAAAATATAAATAATGTAGTAGATATTTTTAATCTCTTTGATTGCGAAGTATACCAGAAAATTATAAAGGGTTATGATCAACAGCATTCCGTAAAAAGTACCATACAGAAAATATTCATTGATGGCATAATAAATAAACCGGTCAATGGGCTTGAAGGCTACGCGTATATCTGCAAAATCACGTGAGTTTACTTTGAAGTAAAAAACGGTAAGGGTATCTGTTTTCAGGACAGGCACACGAATCTCAAAATTTTTATGATCGAAGGTTCGTTGTGAGAATCTGAATTGATCACCCATCTCTACTTTTGAATAGGTTCCTTTTTCTCCGGGAATGTAAACTTCAAGCTGATCGATTGTCTGATCGTAAAATTCGATCAGCCAGTCTTTCTCGCTACCCGCTTTATATTCGACGGGGAACCGAATCCAGTAAGACATACCGGTTTTAAAATCCTTATTCTGGTAAGAGCTATGCTCCCTAAAATTTGCAGGAGACGCTGGAGAAGAAATTTTATCAAATGTCAGGCTATTTGTAGAGTCAATAAGATATTGGAGTTCTTTAAGAAAAAAAATTCTTTCATTAGCGTTATCATCTACAACCGCCATTTGTTGCGCCATTAGCGGTGCAAACAAATTGTTGAGTATAAAAACAAGAAAAAAAAATTTGAAATATCTTCGCATTGCCATCCCTTTTATAAATTAAATATCGGAAAAAATAAGAGATCATTTCAGATCTGCATGATTGATAAAACTTTGGTTTTCAATTTTCATCCAATCCATGATCACGTACATTGATAGTACCCTCTTTCCACTTTTGAAGCTCTTCTTTTCGAAGCCGGAGTTGTTCTTCAGATGGTTTGTAATTAATTAATTTTTTCAGATCCGGTTGGCCTCCGTCAACCCACGCCGTATACCAAAAATCACCCAGCATTTTTATGGAAGCTCTCATTTGCCGCTCTACCATTCCTGACAAAAGCTCATGATATGACGTTGAGTAGTCAAGTGAATAAACGCGCTGGGTCTGCTTTCCTTTCGTCTCAAATGAATATTTCTTCTCCTCCATTCGGGCAGCTAATAATCGTTCGATTTTTAAAACTGAATCGACTGCCATATGAGCCTGCTCAATAGCCTTCCAAATTTCCAACTGTGGATTATCAACATACGATGCCCTTCCAACAAAATAATTGTAGTCTTCCGAAAACAACTCAGGCAGCCTCGATTCCCAAAATGCATGAATACCTTGCTGTCCTGTTCGTTGTCCATCATAGTTTTCGGTTGTATGGAGAGGTACATGAGCATCCGCAATGTAGTGCCCCATATCCGCCGACAGTTTCAAAATTCTATCCGGATCACCAAGCTGAAAAGCCTCTTTTAATTGATAATAAACACGGTTGACATGCCAGGGCAAAATGCCATAGGCAACCAGTGTATCCGCAGAAAATTGATTGACAGCTTCTTGCCAAAAGCGTGGCATACACAAAACAGCGCTATCGCCAAAGTGATCAAGGTCAATATAATGTCGTGGTGCTTCCTGCTCAACCACAAACCGCCTTCTGTCAGGGTCTACTGCAGCATCTGTAATAAACAGGATGTTTTTCTTATAGAAACCGATCATTTCGGGAGGGAGCGTAAAAACAGCCAGTTGATTGATCCTTCGATGGGCGTTAAATCCCCAGAATGAGCTGCATATAAAGAGAATCAGGGCACCCAAAAGAGCCCTGGAAAGAGAGTTTTTCATCCTTCGAATATAAAATTTCAGGAACTAAAACATAGGGGAGGTTTTGCAAATATCACGAATCACTTTACCTTTGCAGTCCTTAAAATTAAGAACGATTGTATGGCAAATCATAAATCCGCAGAGAAAAGGATTAGGGCTAATGAAGCTAAAAGGCTGAGAAACAGGTATCAACATAAAACTACCCGCACAGCGATAAAGAAGCTTTCAGCTATTACCAAAAAGGATGAGGCAACAGCTTTGTTCAACGAAGTATCTGCAATGATTGATAAACTGGCCAAAAACAACGTAATCCATTGGAAAAAGGCAGCTAACCAGAAGTCAAAGCTTGCCAAAATGGTAAATAAACTAGCGTAATTATTTTTCTTCTTAGCAATACAAACCCCGTCGTCCTGGCGGGGTTTCTTTTTTTATAGGCCTGAATGTCTATTTTTAGGTCATGCAAAAAGATACCTCTACCTTCTCTACCATTAAAAACTGGTCACCCGAAGACCGCCCACGCGAAAAACTTATTTTAAAAGGAAAAACCGCCCTTTCTGATGCCGAGCTTATTGCTATTCTTATCGGATCTGGCACTACCACTATGAGCGCTGTTGACCTTTCCAAAAATATCCTGGGCAATGTAAATAACAACCTCCACGAATTGGCCCGCCTGACGGTAAAAGACCTCACTAAAGTTAGAGGCATCGGTGAGGCGAAAGCCATAACGATTGTCGCTGCCCTGGAATTGGGACGGCGACGAAAAGAACTTGATCCGCATGAAAGACCAAAGATCACTTCGTCAAAAGACGCATATGAATTATTAAAGCCTGAGCTGACGGATATACCTCATGAAGAGTTCTGGATCCTGATTTTGAATCGGGCGAACCGCGTTGTAAAGAAATGCCAGGTAAGCCAGGGTGGTGTATCTGGAACTGTTGCTGATCCAAAAATTATTTTCAAGATGGCATTGGATGAACTGGCCAGTGGAATTATCCTGGCCCATAATCATCCCTCTGGTAATTTAACTGCAAGCCAATCTGATATGGGCCTCACCCGGAAACTAAAAGAAGGTGGCAAGTTGTTAGAAGTGCAGATTCTTGATCATTTAATTTTAGCAGGACAAAAATATTTTAGTTTTGCAGACGAAGGCCTTCTCTAGTGCAGTTATCAGTTAATGGTTATCAGTTAGGCAACGATTAACGGATGACGGATAAGGCTTCTCTAAAAACTGTTTTTTTATTGGCCTCATCCCTTCCCTTCTCCGATTGGAGAAGGACAGCGGAGGTTTTTAGAGAAGCCCATAACTATTAACAGAACACAATGCTAAAGAAAAAAAGAATAATTATTCTTTCCTTAATTGTTGTCACTCTCCCCTTACTGATTGCCATTTTTCTGAGAAAGAAACCAGTCGCTCAACCGGTGGCACCCGTAAAACCAAAAGCAATAATTAAAGCTCCGGTAAATCCTGAAATGGAAAAAGTACTCGAAGCGTACGAAGCTTCCGTATTAGAACTGATGAATAATACAGGAATACCCGGTGCAGCCATCGCGGTAGTAAAAGATACGACCGTTGTTTATATCAAAGGTTTCGGAGTAAAAACATTGCATACAACAGATAGCGTCGACAGTCATACGGTTTTCAGGATAGGTTCCGTATCAAAATGTTTTGCGGGAATGTTAACCGCCATCATGGTTGAAGAAGGTGTATTACATTGGGATGATCCGGTAGTGAAATACCTGCCTGATTTCAAACTCAAGTCTCCTGAACAAACGCAGTTACTCACCATCAAAAATGTAATTTCTCATACCACCGGGCTCCCCTATCACACCTACACAACTTTGGTTGAAGATGGTTTGGATCTTAACGTTATGTTAGAACGTCTGCAGGATGTTAATGTAGGTAAGGTTGGAGAAGTATATAGTTATCAAAATGTTGCGTTTAGTCTCATTGCAGAAATTGTTTTTTCCGCCACAGGAAAAACCTATGAAGAACTCGTCAAAGAAAAAATTCTCCTGCCGCTTAACATGACGGATGCATCTATGACTTATGATGAAATCATGCACAACGGTAACATTGCCCATCCTCATCTTAGAAGAAAAAAATCATGGAAGGAAGTTCCGATTAAAAATACCTATTATAATGTCGCTCCGGCAGGGGGCGTTAATGCCAGCATTTCAGACATGTCAAAATGGATGGTTGCTCTCCTGGGCAACAGGCCTAACGTTATCAACGCGGAGTCATTGAATAAAATGTTCAGTCCGGTAGTCTCAGCTTCATTTAAAAACAGGAATTACCGGCATGTGGGCAAAATAAAGAAAAACTATTACGCATTGGGTTGGCGCGTAATCTATTTTCCCTCTGACACGCTTATTTATCATGGCGGTTATGTAAATGGGTTTCGAAGCGAAGTTGCTATTTACCCAAAAGATAAAATCGGTATATGCATTCTTGCCAATGCGCCGGGCGATGTGACCGATGACGGCATTCCAATATTCCTGAAAGAGTACTTCAATAACCGTGAGGCTATATTAAACTGGGAAGTAAATTATAACAATAAATTGACCCGTCATTATTAATGAGAGCATCATTTACTAACATAAACATTTTATCAACAGATATTAACCAATGTTGAAAAGTAGGCAATCGCAGTAGGCAAAATTGTCTATTGCCTTTTGCTTACTGCCATTTTTTCGTTTGTATCATAGATTATTGAATGAACTAAGTAGCACTAAATCACTAAACGATTAATAAGCTTATGCGTTCTAAAAATATTTTTATCCTGGTAGGTGTAATCGCTGTTATAATAATTTTATACAGTACGCTCAGCGGAAATAAATCACAGGAAGAATACAATCGGCAAATAGTAAAAGAACGCGAGGAAAAAGACCGCTTTATGAAAACATCTTCCGAGTCCCCCTTTGCATCACAGGAAGAAGCATTTAAGGCTTTGAATTATTTCCCTCCTGATGAAAAATACCGGGTGATAGCGAAACTCACGCCTATTGAAAATAAAGAAGTTAAAGTGCTCACTACCAATGACGGCAAAAATCAATCTTATGTAGAATATGCTTTTGCTGAGTTCGATCTTGATAACCGTAAAAATAAATTACTCATTCTCGAAGTGATGGAGATGGGCCCGCAACGCGGAACGCTCTTTCTTGCTTTCGGAGATCAGACCAGCGCTGGTGAAACCTACGGCGCCGGACGTTACTTAGACATAAAGAAAGTTCCTGGCGCGAGCACAATAGAGCTTGACTTTAACAAAGCTTATAATCCATATTGTGCTTATACTGACAAGTACTCATGTCCTTTTCCGCCGAGAGAAAATTTGCTTGAAATCGCCATTCCTGCTGGAGAGAAAAGTTATAAGTGAATGGCTGATGTGGTGATTAGCCAATGAAAATATTTCACTCAAAGAAAAATAAAAGTTATGAGAATCATTATTACTTCCCTTTTCTTAATTGTTGTTCACAGCAGCTTCGCGCAATCCTACAAGTTGAACGAACCTCTTGCCCATACATTCTCAATTGTTGCGCGTGATGCAAACACAGGAGAGATGGCCGTGGCAGTTCAAAGTCACTGGTTCAGCGTGGGAACAGTTGTGTCATGGGGTGAAGCCGGTGTTGGTGTTGTGGCAACGCAATCTTTTGTGAATAAATCTTTCGGACCGCGTGGACTTGAATTGCTTAAGCAGGGTAAGTCGCCAGACGAAGCTGTGAAAATTTTATTGAGTGATGATCCGGGAGAGTCTGTTCGTCAACTGGCTATTCTTGACAAAACAGGAAGAGTTGCCACGCATACAGGAAAAAAATGCATTGATGAGGCAGGTCACAAGAACGGTGAAAATTTTTCTGTTCAGGCCAACATGATGCTCAATGATAAAGTAGTTCCTGCCATGGAAAAGGCCTGGCTCGGTAACGCAAGCTTACCTCTAGCCGAAAGAATGATTGCCGTTCTGAAAGCTGCACAGGACGCCGGCGGAGATATTCGTGGCAAACAATCGGCTGCCCTACTGGTTGTAAGAGGAGAATCGACAGGAGAACTTTGGAACGATCGGCTAATCGATTTAAGGGTAGGTGATGATGAAAATCCGATTGTTGAAATAGAACGATTGTTGAAAGTTCATCGCGCGTACGAGCACATGAACCTGGGCGATTTGTACGCTGAAAAAGGTGACATGAAAAAAGCTATGGATGAATACAATGCCGCGATGAAAATGTTTCCACAAAATCTTGAGATGCAGTATTGGACAGCCATCACTTTAGCTTCTAACAACGAAGTAAAAAAAGCATCATCCATGTTGCAATCCATTTACAAAAAAGATTCGAACTGGCGTGAGCTGACAAAGAGGTTGCCGAAGGTTGGCTTGCTTACGGTATCAGATAATGACCTGAAAGAATTGACCAGATAATTGTTTATTCTAAATCATTGTTGTCCGACTAAAATGTAGCATTCGTTTCAATCCCTTGATTTTCTTGATGTTTTTTTATCTGGCCCTGCTTGCAGCAGGCAAGCTCACTCCTACCTCTCTCCTTCGGAGCTTGTCTATACCCATATCTTTTTTGGAAAAAAGAGGAACG
>CAZFRM010000023.1:0-75204 GCA_964521255.1 uncultured Roseivirgaceae bacterium | reverse complement strand
ATATAAAGCTAAAAAAACAAATGGTGGGTAGAAAAGATATGGGTATAGACAAGCTTAGAAAAGGGGGGCGTTGCATGTGTGTTGGAGGGGGTTGTCAAACGTAAACTTAAAGTCTGCAAGAAATTATCGGGTGACTATTATTAACCCTTCAGCACGGCAACCTGTCTCCCTTTGTTAAAGAGTTATGTGGATGAAGGGTTTTGTAGTTTGCACGAATTGCTGCGTGCATGGTGGTATTAAGTTCATCATTACATTCTCTCTTTAGATTCTGCATGCCTTCTTTATGATCTCGGCTATAGATCTCCTTAATTCAACGACATTGATTTACAAATGACTTTACCTAAGCAGGTCGTGATAAAATCATTTCAATAAAGTTGGATTTAGCGCGTGCGTAATCGTTGGCGGTTTCCCATTCATTCTCTGCCAATTGTTTCTTTAACAACTCATACACCAATCGATCAGCAGGGTTATTGCGGAGGTGATCACGAAACTTGATCGTATCTCTCCAGAACCGGCTGTCATAGTGAACGGTGTGGATGTGCGTTTGCTCAACACCAATATTGGCAACAAGCGATTCTTTGCTGTCAATAATTTTTTTATTTATCCCGGAGTCATCATCCACACGAACAAAAAATCTTCGCTGTGGTGTAAAGTTTTCGTAGTAAGGAACATAAATATACCGCACGTCCAGCAGAGGCTCAACTACTGAATCCAAAGGGTAGTCAGCAGGAATGCCAACAAGCACATCAATTACAGGTTTTGCGGATAGCCCTGGAACTGCCGTACTACCTATATGCTCAACGCACATCCCTGGAATATCCAGTGCGCGTTTAAGCGCATGACCTTCATACCGGAAAATTACCGGCCATTCTTTGGCATAAGGATGAATTGCAATTTTCAATCAGGAATCGGCTTTAAATACGGATTGGGCCAAATTGACATTCAAGTTACAAAACCTGTCTTAATAAAATACCATGCTGGTTTATTGGTGCATTTCAAATTGTCGCTGTTAAGAAGTATTTCGTCCCTTATACGGCAATGTCATTAAGTTAAGCGCACCACACGCCCTCTAACTCCCTAAAGGGAGAACCACAGCGCGCTGGCCCTTTAGGGATACAGGGTGTGCGAGGGCTGTATTCCTCTTAACTTAATACGATGGTGCGACAATTTGAAATGCGCCAGGTTTATTCATTGTGTTGTCACCTTAAAATCGTTTCAGCAAACCTGTGACTTTAAGCTGATGCCAACATTATCAGACCAAACATGTTTACCAGTTTATCACTGGTCCATACCGTACGGTTAAAATAGTTTTTCAAAAATCTAAACCTATGCGATTTATGGAACCTAAGAAAAATCCTGTTTATGATGTTCACCGTTACAGAAGTATAATCTTTGCCCTTGGACTACTGACAAGTCTGTCGATTGTGATCATGGCATTTGAATGGACATCGGAAGTACACCACTTCAGCAAACATAAGCTTGATCAGCCATTGTCTGAACTGATCTATACCGTGCCGATAACGGATCACCTATATGCCAGCAAATCCATTGTAAAACCCGTTCAGGTTCCTTTGGATTTTATTGAAGTATCAAAAGAACCTGTATTACCTTCTGAGGAATTTATTGTTGAGGGTCTGCCTCCTGATGAACCCACTGAAATAATGAATTTTCCCATTGAAGTTCCGGTTGAAGTTGTTAATAATGATCCGGTAATAATTGCCGAGGTCATGCCTGAACCTGTTGGTGGATATGCCGGTTTTTATGAGTCGCTCAAAAAGTTAATGAAGTATCCGCGTAAAGCTCAACAACTGGAAATCGACGGTAAGGTTTTTATAGAATTTGTGGTCAATGAAGAAGGCAATCCAGGCAACCTGAAAGTTGTGAAGGGAATAGGCGGTGGTTGTGATGAAGAAGCGGCGAGAGTTTTAAGCCTTACCAAATGGAAACCCGGGAAGCAAAGAGGAATACCTGTTAAGGTGAGGATGGTACTGCCGATTAATTTTCTACTCACTCAGAAATAACGAAGCCGTTAAAACTACTCCCGGGGAGCAATGTCATTAAATACTGCCCTCGCACGCCCTGTATCCTAAAGGACAAGACATTCCTTAGAAAAGGGGGGCGTTGCATGTGTGTTGGAGGGGTTGTCAAACGTAAACTTAAAGTCTGCAAGAAATTATCGGGAACTGGTGAGTGTGTTATTTATCCTTCAGCACTGCTACCTGTCTCTTTGCACAACGCACACTAATTCCACTTATCATTTTCTGAAAGTGATAAGATTAGGTTAACCAAAGATTATACAAGAGATTACTCGTGATCAACTTCCTTCTCAGCGAGTACTGGCTTTTTGTCGTAGTATTCAACTTCGGGTCTGAATCCGAGGTGAATTCTCAGCCGGTCGAGATCAGGTTTTACAACTTCAACATCATATCCATCTTCCTCCAGGATGCCTTTCATTTCTTCTGCGCGTTCACTGGTTTTGTAAACGATGCTCATTTCACGGGCAAACACCGGGAAGCGTCCTTTTCTATTTTCAGGATCTTTAAAATTGTAACCCGCCAGGAGAAGCTTAGATCGTTTTTCAAGTATCCTGAAAAGGCCTACGTGCACAGATTCGTGCATAACATCAAGCACTTCTTCACGCGTGCCTGAAACTTCGTGCGTAAGTTTGAAGATTTTCTTTGGTGTTCCCTGATGCGACTTATCTAAAAAAATCAAATCGAAATTTTTTACATAAGCTGCAACGCTAATAGCTTGTCCTATAACGATCATAGGATTTTCAGCATCGCCGGTCAGTTCGACATCAAGGTTTTTGGATGAGAAAAATTCACGTAGCCTGTTGTTCCGCTTCTCAACAATGGCTTTCATTTTTCCATCCAGTGGACGGTTGATTCTTAGTTTCATAACACACAACCCAAGGGTTTAACTTTATCAAAAAACTGCGTGGGCTTTAGTTAAATCACAGTCTTCCGAACATAAAATCCAATCAAGAATAAAATGAACTCTGTAAATCCATTTCAGATTTCTTATTCTGCATTAATACGTATGAATGTTCCGCTTGAGGAAATCAAAAATAGATAAATTATCAGTGATGTACCAAAATATATAACCCTTTTCTCACTTGTAAGACCTAAGCTCTTTAACCTATTTAAAACTTTTGCCCACAACTCTTCATCTTCTGGTACAAAGCATTAACACACAAAGGCTGAGAAGTGTTTTGCAGGTGCTACAAAAAAATCCTGGAGAGTTCCATCCAGGATTATGAAGTGCGCTCGTAGGGATTCAAACCCCAAACCTTCTGATCCGTAGTCAGATGCTCTATTCAGTTGAGCTACGAGCGCAATATGAACCCTATAATCAACAGGGTAGTGATATTGTTGATTTTGGGATTGCAAATCTAAATAATTAATCGGCTGAACCAAAGAAATGGTTTGGCCCTGCAAACAAAAAACTTAATTTTGGGCTCATTTCAAATCTTATTAAAGATCACATGATCAGAACTTTCGTTGCCTGTTTTACCCTCCTCTCGTTGATTTTTGCTTATCCATCCCTTGCCCAGGAAGAAGGCTCACCTGCAAAAACCACCAAAGGCAACAGCAAACCGTTGCCAAACCTTCCCGGTGCATTCATGCTGGAATTCGGCTTCAATCAGCCCTTCAATAAGCCTGACGCATTTGATGTTAATTTCTGGGGCTCCCGCACCTTTAATGTTTATTATCAATATGACCTCCGCATAAGCAAGTCGAAATTCAGCGTACATCCCGGGATTGGATTATCCCTTGAGCGTTACAAGCTTGGTAACGATTATACTTTAACGCTGACTTCCGAGGGCACTTCCCTAACCCCTGCTTCCGACTCCTATCCCGGGGTTGATAAATCTATGATTGTCACCAACTATATTGATGTACCGATTGAAATACGTTTTAGTACAAACCCGAATGATCCGGGCAGAAGTTTCCGGGCCTCTATCGGAGGAAGAGCAGGATATTTGTATGATTCATTTACAAAGATCAAGTATCGGGAAGATGGCGAAACCAAAAAAATTAAAGACAAACAAAACTTTAACCTCAACGATTTCAGATATGGGGCGTTCGTAAAGATCGGCGCCGGAAATCTTTCTCTCTTTGGTTATTATAACTTCTCACCTTTATTTAAAGACGACAGAGGACCTGATCAAACCGACATGAAAAATTTCACTGTGGGAATATCCCTTTCAAGTTTTTAATTCCTGAGCATTACATTCAAAAGAAAAATACGACAGAAATAAAGCTGATTGCAAAACCTGTCAAAGCGCCAATCATCACTTCACGTGGTGAATGTACGTTCAAATAAAGGCGTGCAGACATTACAATCCCGGCAATAACAAGCAAAGCAATTGTAGGGTAAAATAAAGCGTGATCTTCTGATATTTTATTTAATGGGACTAATATTCCCAATAAACCTCCCATACCGATACTGTGAACACTGACTTTATAAAAGAAGGTTATTACAGTAGATGCAATTACCAGCAAATCAATGATGACAAGAAACTTAAAGATGTTATCATGGAAACCAATATGAAATTTCCAGTAGAAGAGCCCGGTCATCATCAAATAAAAAAGAGTAATAAAAACAAAAGGAATAATCCGATCCTGTCGCTCCACCATCATCACGGATGAAATCGTTCCGAAGGTTTTAAAGATTACGATATTGATAGCAGGTAAAAGAAAGGTTACAAAGAAAATCAACAAAAGAAATCCGCTAAAAATTTCTGCCCGTACCGGATCAAGCGCAGGCGGATAGGTTAGCATAAGAATGGCACAAAGGTATGTGGCCATCAACAACGGATGGAAAAGAACGGAGATGATCCTGGCAATTAGATTCACGTATTATAATTCTTTTCTCAGGCGGGCTACTGGTATATTTAATTGCTCGCGATATTTGGCAACCGTCCGGCGGGCGATGTTATATCCTTTGTCATTTAATATCTTTTCTAATTTATCGTCCGAATAAGGTTTGCTTTTATCTTCACTTTCAATAATATCTTTAATGATTTGTTTTACTTCGCGGCTACTAACCTCTTCACCTGAATCAGTTGAAATACCTTCTGAGAAAAAGTGCTTCAACGGAAAAATTCCAAAATCAGTCTGAACCGATTTACTGCTGGCCACTCGCGAAACCGTTGAGATGTCCATATTGATCATGCTGGCAATGTCTTTCAAAATCATCGGCTTGAGTTTTGTCTCATCGCCTTCCAGGAAAAAATCATATTGAAAATCCACAATTGCCTTCATCGTTCTCAATAGCGTTTGCTGACGTTGCTTAATGGCATCAATGAACCATTTCGCGGCATCAAGCTTATGCTTGACAAAAGTTACTGCTTCTTTAAGCTTCTTATCCTTTTTATTACTCTTGTCATAAGCTTTGAACATCTCTGTGTACGAACGGCTGATGCGAAGTTCAGGAGCATTGCGGCTGTTCAATGTAAGTTCAAGTTTTCCGTTATTAGCCGTAAGTATGTAATCCGGGATAAGGAACGAATTCTTTATCATGGTGGATGTGCTGCCACTTCCCGGTTTAGGATTTAACTTGACGATGAGTTCCATGGCATCACGAACAAACTCTTCATCTTCCGTCTCCAGCTTCTTTTGAATTTTCTGATAATGCTTCTTGGTAAATTCGTCGAAGCATTCTGCAATAATTTTTTTGGCAACGGCTACATCAATATCATGACCGTTATCCATACGCTCCAGTTGAAGCAGAAGGCATTCCTGTAAACTACGGGCAGCTATTCCAGGAGGGTCAAACGTCTGTATCTTTTTCAATACCAATTCCACTTCATCATGAGTGGTTTCAATACCTTGTGAAAAAGCCAGGTCATTAACAATAGCGTCAATCTCTCGCCGGATATAACCGTCAGTCTCAATGCTACCGATAAGCTGTTTACCAATAGAATATTGACGTTCTTCCAAACCAAGGAAATCAAGCTGGTTCATTAACTGTTCATGAAGTGAGGCAGATGTGGGGATAGGCATCTCACGGTCTTCATCATCATCATTTCCATCGCCCTGCATCTTATACCCCGCATAATCATCTTGCAAATAATCCTTGATGTCAACATCCTCATCCTTGGCAGCGGTTTCCTGAAATTCTTCTTCGTTACCTGGCGCTTCGTCTGATTGTTGTTCTTCCGCACCTTCTTCCAGCGCAGGGTTCTGCTCCAATTCCTCCTCAATGCGGTTTTCAAGTTCGGCCGTAGGCACTTGCAGCAGTTTAATAAATTGAATCTGCTGTGGTGAAAGTTTCTGTTGTAAGGACTGTGTTAAGCCAAGTCTCTGCATTTAAAAAAATCTTGAATTTTTACGAGCTTGACAAAGGTATCAAATAAGCGGAATTCGGTAAACACAATTTTCGTTCCAAACGATTTTTGACCGGATAGATTGGAGACAAAACATTTGTACTTAACCTTCAAATTGTCGTTTTTTGCGGGCTTTGCGTGAATTGCCTCTAGCCATGACAAGAACTAAGATAAAAGATTTGCTTACCCTCGAACCGCGAGGGCAGTCGGTGACCGTGAAAGGTTGGGTGAGAACTTTTCGTAACAACCAGTTTATTGCATTGAACGATGGATCCACCATTCAAAATCTACAGGCCGTTGTGGATTTCAATATCATGGATCAAGTGCTATTGAAAAGGATTACAACCGGAGCTTGCCTGTCTATCAGTGGTGAGCTTGTTGCTTCTCCGGCTAAAGGACAAACCATGGAATTAAAGGTTAAAGAGCTCATTGTTCTTGGTGACTGTGATGCGGAGAAGTTTCCCTTACAACCAAAAAAACATTCACTTGAATTTCTTAGAGAGATTGCTCACTTACGTTCACGCACGAATACCTTTGGTGCGGTGATGCGCCTTCGTCATGCAATGGCTTTCGCTGTTCATAAGTTTTTCAATGACCGGGGCTTCTTCTACATCCATACACCCATCATAACGGGTTCTGATGCAGAAGGTGCCGGAGCTATGTTCAGGGTAACAACACTTGACGCTAACAATCCGCCAAAAGATGAAAATGGTCATACGAATTTTAAAGAAGACTTTTTTGGAAAGGAAACCAACTTAACGGTATCGGGACAACTTGAGGGAGAGACCTACGCTTTAGCGCTGGGTGATATTTATACTTTTGGTCCAACGTTTCGGGCTGAGAATTCCAACACGACAAGACACCTTGCCGAGTTCTGGATGATTGAACCTGAGATGGCATTTTATGAATTGGAGGATAACATGGCGTTGGCAGAATCATTTGTTAAATTCTTATGCCAATATGCACTTGACAACTGCGCAGAAGATCTTGACTTTCTTGATAAACGTGCCAGGGAAGAAGAACAAAGCAAGCCGCAGGATCAAAGAAGTGAATTAGGACTCATTGACCGGTTGAAATTTGTGACCGAAAATGAATTTCAAAGACTCTCCTATACAGAAGCCATAGACATTTTAAAAAATTCAAATCCCAATAAAAAGAAAAAGTTTCAATACCTCGTTGATCAATGGGGTGTTGATCTCCAGTCGGAGCATGAACGATATCTTGTTGAAAAACATTTTAAGAAGCCGGTCATTTTATATAACTATCCTTCCGCCATCAAGGCGTTTTATATGAAACAAAATGACGATGGAAAAACTGTCAGGGCTATGGATGTTCTCTTTCCAGGCATTGGTGAAATCATTGGCGGATCACAACGTGAAGAGAATTATGACAAGCTAATCAAGCGTGTTCAGGAATTAAAGTTGCCGGAAAAAGATCTCTGGTGGTACCTGGAGTTACGGAAATTTGGATCAGCGCCTCATAGTGGTTTCGGCCTGGGCTTCGAACGTCTAATGCTTTTTGTAACAGGCATGACGAATATTCGTGATGTTATTCCCTACCCAAGATTTCCGGGGAATGCAGAATTCTGAAGATGCCACAGAGGCGCTGAAGCTCTGAGGTTCTCTGTGCTCCAGTGGCAATTATTTGAATTAATTCTCGCGAAAAGCCAGCAAAGGCACCTTGCTTTGAAACGTAAGCTTACGTGTAAGGCTGCGATCGAAAAGTTTTTCGTAGAAGCTATGCTCATGAGCGAACGTTGTGAGAAGATCACTTTTAGTTTCTTTAACGTAGGCATCTACAGCCTCATCGATCTCCTTCGCCACTACTACTTTAATTTCAAACTTTTGATAGCCCGTCTTCTTAACGGAGTTCCTAATGCTTTCTTCAGCAGCAGCGATCTCTTTAGCATTTGAGGTTACATGAAAAACATGAAGATTTGATTCAAAAATTTTAAGGTATGGCACAAGTAATTCAAGTTCATCATCAAGATGTTTTCGGTCTGTTGCGTACACCACCGTGTTAAAGGTCTTGAACTCGGCAAACTCGGGAACCACTAAAACAGGAATATTACTTATCTCAATTACCGCAGATGTATTACTGCCAAGGACTACTTTCTTAAGGCCATTTGCTCCTCTTGTTCCCATAACGATAAGCCCGCTATGAAGTCTTTTTGCCACACTTTTTACAGTAGCATTAAGAGAAGCGCCCTGTACAACTTCGAAAGCAATGGGCTTGCCTGTCTTGATTTTGCCGGCAAACTCAGTAATTAATGCCTTCATATCTTCCTTGCCCATCTCCATTAGTTCCTCCTCAAGAGCCTCAAGCCTTAATCGCATACTTGCCCTTGTAGGCTGGATCACAGTAACCACATGGAGCAATGTGATATGAGCCCCCAGTTTATTGGCAACTTTTACTGCATAATCGATGGATACCTTCGAAAGGTCTGAAAAATCCGTTGGTACAAGAATATTTACCATGGCAGGTGTTTTAATCCACAAAATACTGTTTTTTTAGCTTTCAAGCAGAGCAAGAAAACCAGAATGAAATTTACAGTGAAGTTCAGTACTGGAAAAGAAATTGCCCCAATAATACATTGAGCATGGAATAAACTTGGCTATGACAAACAAAAGGACTTTCGCAAGCGATAATTATTCAGGAGTTCATCCACAAATAATGCAGGCCTTGATGAAGGCTAATGACGGCCATGCGGGATCGTATGGAAATGATGCGTGGACCCAACGGGCAATTGAAAAATTCAAAGCGTATTTTGGAGAGGGTATTGATGTGTATTTTGTTTACAATGGTACAGGGGCAAATGTATCAGGGCTCAGTGCGATTTCTAAATCCTATAACTCGATAATATGTTCAGACCTCGCACACATCAATGTAGATGAATCCACTGCGCCGGAAAAGTTTACCGGATGTAAACTTATTACTATTCCCACAAGAGATGGAAAGATTTATCCGCATGAAATAGAAGCGAGAATTCAACGAATAGAAGATCAGCATCACCCTCAGGCAAAGGTGATTTCCATTTCACAGGTTACCGAGTACGGAACGGTGTATTCCATTGACGAAGTGAAAGCTATTTCCGCTATAGCTAAAAAATTCAACCTTATTTTCCACATGGACGGATCACGAATATCAAATGCCTCTGTTAGTCTCGGACTAAGCTTTAAAGAATTTACCCGGGAAGCGGGTGTTGATGTTTTGTCTTTTGGCGGAACGAAAAATGGTATGATGTTCGGAGAGGCTGTTGTTTTTTTTAACAACTCTCTTTCTGAAGCATTCAAGTATATCCGTAAGCAAAGTATGCAGCTCCATTCAAAGATGCGGTTTATCGGAGCACAATTTGAGTCGCTATTAAGTGATGATCTTTGGAAGAAGAATGCGCTTCACGCAAACGCGATGGCAAAACTACTGGAGACAAAAATAAAGGACTTACCAGGGATAAGCGTAACACAAAAAGTTGATGCAAACAGCATCTTTGCTATTATGCCTCCTCATATTATTCAAGAGATGCAAGATGAATTTTTCTTTTATGTATGGAATGACCGAACCTCCGAAGTGAGGTTGATGTGTTCATTTGATACAACCGAAGATGATATTGAAAATTTTGTCGAGCGCTTGAAGAAGGTATTAAGCTAAGGCTTCAGAAACTTGTAAATGCCTTTAAATCTTGAAGTTTCATCTTTTACGGTAAGGAAGTAATATCCCGGGGCTAACTCTTTTACTCTTACCCGCATTTCATGGTCATTCACCGTTTCAACTTCTGGATTCAA
The DNA here is from genome assembly GCA_964521255.1 of uncultured Roseivirgaceae bacterium. GTDB lineage: Bacteria > Bacteroidota > Bacteroidia > Cytophagales > Cyclobacteriaceae > ZC4RG29. The sequence goes on along the minus strand of CAZFRM010000023.1, from coordinate 65,088 downwards.
TTCGCTTCCGATGACGTTAAGAACAGAAAGTTTAACATTGGTAGCCTTTAATGACCCTAAGCTAACATGAACATATTCAGGAGCGGGATTAGGGAATAACTTTATATCGGAGTAGGCATCTAAACGTTCGACGCCGTATGGAGAAGCTTGTCTCCCCTCGTCACCCGACTGGGAGAAAACCTGGAAGGCAAAACCAACCAGCAAAACCACCAACAACGAACGTAAAGTCATTTTAATATAAGCCTACTTTAAATTTAATAATTAATACGGCAAAATCTGATCCAAAGTTCCCTTCTCATCTTAAAAATTTGCCATCTGTCTATTATATAGATGTCTGAAAGGGCGAAAAGGTTTAACTAATCCTGACATTTTTTAAAATAAAAGGTTCTTATTTTTTAAGCGGATCAAAACATTTGGCATTAGTGGTCGATCCTCTTAAAAGCATCTGGCAAGTAATCGACTAAGTCTGAAGCTATTAGACTGTCCATTCCCTTGTCTATAGCAGCACAATCACCGGAAAGACCATGAAGGTAAGTTCCGAAGATGGCAGTTTCCAGGGGAGAGTATCCCTGAGCGAGTATTCCGGTAAGAATTCCTGTGAGCACATCACCACTCCCACCGGTTGCCATTCCCGGATTCCCGGTAGAATTGAAGTATACATTTCCCTCGGGAGATGCAATTGAACTATTAGCGCCTTTTAAAACGATCACGGCCTTCAAATCTTTAGCAAGGGTTTTAAGTTTCTCCAGTCTTTCAAAGTCATTGCCCCAGGGACCAACCAGTCTTTCAAATTCTTTGGGATGAGGTGTTAAAATGCAGTCCGGAGGTAAGGAAAGCAGGAGGTGAGTATAGGTTGAGAGGAGGTTGAGAGCATCTGCATCAATTACAATAGGTTTTCTATAGCGATCGAGTAGTTGACCAAATGCTTTCGCAGTTTCTTCTTTAGTGCCGATGCCGGGACCAATACCAATTGTATCCATGGTTTCGATTTCAGGAAGAGTTGAAAAAAAATCATTGTGTTCATCAACACTTACCATCGCTTCGGGGATTGATGTTTGTAGAATATAGTATCCGCACTTTGGTGAATGAATTGTAAGCAATCCCAGGCCAGAACGCATCGCTGCTCTTGCTGCCAAAACTGCCGCTCCCATTTTTCCATTGCTTCCTGAAATAAGCATAGCCCTACCATAATTTCCTTTATGGTGAAATTTCAATCGTGGTCTTTTTATCTTCTTTACGTCTTTTAGTCGAATAAGAAAATATTGGCTTGTTGCCTCTCTTATAAAATCTTTTTTTAATCCAATATCGACCAGAGCCCACTCACCGACATATTTATAATTTTCCGGCATAAGAAAAGCCAGTTTTGGAAGTTGAAACGATAAGGTATAATGTGCTTTTACAATTGCTCCTGTTGAATGTGTATCGGCCATTAAACCGGATGGAATATCAATAGCTATTCGAATAGCTTCAGTCTGATTTATGCTCTCAATGGTGTGTGCATAAATTCCTTCAACAGGTCTTGACAATCCGGATCCAAAAATGGCATCAATCAAAATGTCCTGCCCCGAAAATAAATTTTCACCAGGAGAAGTGATTTCAATTATTTCAACCTTACCACTTAAGCGGTTAAGATTGCTGGCAAAATCAGGGGATTCGGAAACAGACCCTCTGACAATCCAAACAGTTACAGAATATCCCCATTCTTGCAACAACCTCGCCACGCCAAGTCCATCACCACCGTTATTGCCGGTACCACAAACAATCCCAATCTTGTTGGCGTTGTCAAATTTTTCAGCGAACCAGATTACAAAGGCACGACATGCACGCTCCATAAGATCAATGGAAGGAATGGGTTCATGCTCAATCGTATAAGTATCGAGTTCTTTGATCTGTTTAGTTGAGAGAATTTTTAGCATGACGAATGAATCAGTGGAAAATTTCAAACTCAAATTATTGTATATTTGATAAATCGCAGAGTGTTATGGAATATTTAATAAAAACAAATTCCATCGGGGGGATGACTGACGAGCAGTTCTTCAATTTCTGCCAGGAGAATGATATGCTCAGAATCGAGCGAAATGCAAATGGTGACATTATTCTTATGGCCCCTATAGGGTCTGAAACAGGTTGGTTCAATTTAGGTATAGCATCAGCGCTTTATAACTGGAGTGTCAGAACCGGGCAGGGATATGCTTTCGATTCCAGTACGAGTTTTACTTTACCCAACACTGCTGTCCGGTCTGCAGATGCAGCATTTATCAAAAAAGATCGTTGGGAAGCCATACCAAAAACAGATCGGAAAGGCTTTTCCAAAATATGTCCTGACTTCGTAATTGAAATTCTATCCGATAGTGATAACCGAAATCATATTCAAAATAAAATGAAAGAATGGATTGATAATGGTTGCCATCTTGCCTGGCTAATCGATCCTGATAAAAAGGTTACCACAGTATTTAAACCCGATCACAAACCGATTACTGTTCCTTTTGATCAGGACATTGATGGTGGGGATTTACTTCCAGGTTTTACACTTCATGTTAAAAGTATCATTGGGGAATAAAATCTCAAATGAGAATGCAAGATGATGATTCAATGTCCTTAGTTATGGATGAATCATGAACATCGTTAATCCCAAATACCTTTTCCTTTTGAAAGGCTATACTTACCCGAGCCTAACAAGAAAATAACAACAGCAGTCATGAGGTAAAGTACATTCGTCTCAATCATCCATCCGCCAAAATCATTTACAGAAAACATGATATCACGATGCACAAGGATTACAGACATAAACATGTTAAAAACGATAATGAGTGCCCCCACCCTTGTCTTGTAACCAATGATAACTAACAAGGGCGCTACGAATTCGCCTACAATATTCCCATAAGCGAGAAATGACGGAAGCCCTGCATCTTCAACAAGGCGTTTCACATGATCAACTTCTACAAATACTTTGTGAAATCCATGAAAAAAAAGTATGCCTCCACACGTTAAGCGAAGAAGAAACTTACCAAAATCCTGGTGATGGAAGGGTGGTATAGGCATAATTGTATAAGTTTAATTGAAGTTAGTGATTCCTCAATTAATCCTGCTTACAACCAAATTCTAATTTTTACTTTATGCATTTCTGCATAGACCTACTGTTGAAGAAATCTGATTCAGATTTTGCAAAACTTATTTTTATTGTCTAGCCGTCAACTGAAGTTTCATCCCTTCATGAGAAGCAGTAAATCCCAATTTCTCGTAAAATCTCAATGCATCCGGTCGCTTTTTGTCGGTAGTTAATTGCAACAAGTGTGCGCCCCTTTCTTTTGCCCGTTGAATTGCCCAACGAAAAAGTTCTTCGCCCAATCCCTTCCCGCGTTGATCTTCCTTTATACGAACAGCTTCAATCTGAGCTCTTACTCCACCCTGATAAGTCAGGTACGGAATAAACGACAACTGTAGTGTGCCTATTACTCCTTCGGTTTCATTCTCTATCACAATTAATTCCTGATTACTGTCTTTATTAATGTTTTCAAACGCACGATAATATTTTTCGGGCAATGGAATACTAAAGTCTTCTCTTGATTTGCCCAACTCATCATTCGCCAACATTTCCACAATTAACGGAACATCTGCTATCGTAGCCTTTCTGAATTTCATCGCCTGTTATTTATTATCGATCCACTTCTCCCAACACAATATCAATTGAACCCAGAATGGCAATCAGATCGGCTACCAACACTCCTTTTGTTATTTCAGGCAACACGGAAAGATTGACAAAGCTGCACGAACGGCATTTGCATCGGAAAGGAATATCACTCCGTCCATCTGCGCGGAAGAAGAATCCCAATTCTCCCTTAGGCATTTCGCCACGCACGTAAAGATCCTGTGCTTTCGGACGAATCTTTTTTGGCACAAGCGCCTGCGGATCGAAGTCGCGGGTTCTTTTATGTTCGTTCATCAATTTGTCCAGGCACTGCTCTACCAAATAAATTGACTGATAAATTTCTTCCATCCTGACCCAGGTACGATCCCAGCAATCACCAACAGCACCCATCTTTCCTTCACCAATGGGAATTGAAAATTCCAGTTCAGGATAAACAGAATAAGCGTCAACTTTTCTTATATCATAACGCAGTCCGGAGGCACGCAACATAGGTCCTGTTACGCCACAATTAATAGCTAAGTCGAGGGGAAGAACGCCAACATTGGCAGTACGGTCAATAAAGATCTTATTTTCAATCAATACAACTTCAATCTCCTTAAGCTTCGGTTTAAAGTATTGAATAAACTCGCGACAACGTTCTTCAAATCCTACCGGAAGATCATAAAACAATCCTCCCACCCAAATATAATTATACAAGAGACGTGCGCCGGAAGCCCATTCAAACAATCGAAGAATGTGTTCACGATCGCGCATGATCCAAAAGAAAGGAGTGAAAGCGCCTATGTCCATTCCATATGTACCAACGGCGATCATGTGTGATGCAATGCGATTGAGTTCACTCATCAATACACGTACATACTCTACCCGTTTCGGAATCTGCTCTGAGATTCCCAGCATTCGTTCAACACCCATGGCGTAAATATGCTCGTTGTTCATAGCCGTAACATAATCACAACGATCCACGAAAGGTATGATCTGATTATAGGGAAGATTCTCCGCATGTTTTTCGAAACAACGGTGGAGGTATCCAATGTGCGGAACCACTTCTTTGATCACCTCACCATCCATCCGTACCTCAAGGCGAAGAACACCATGTGTTGATGGGTGCTGCGGACCAATGTTTACAATCATCTCTTCCGAGCGAAGATTTTCTTCACTCAACTTATTTGGCTCAGAGAGAAGAAGGTTATCGGGTTTGAATTGATATTGGATTCTATCGGTAGGCATGGAAATCAGTCAATAGTCATTGGTCATTGGGAATTAATATTCAACTTTTACGCCGCGGTAATACTCCTGATGTTTGTAGTCTTTTCTTAATGGATATCCATCCCAATCGGCAGGCAATAAAATTCTCCTCAGATCAGGATGATTGGTAAACTGTATTCCAAAAAGATCATACGCTTCTCTCTCGTGCCAGTCGGCTGTTTTCCAAATATGGCTTACGGTATGCACTTCAGGTTTGTCGCGGGGAAGAATAACTTTTAAAGTAAGATGATGATTGAATGGAATAGAATAAAGATTATAGACAACTTCCATTGTGTTTGCCTGCAAGCCATTATCAATTCCTGTCAGGCAAGTAAGCATATCGAAGTAGGTCGAAGAATTTTCATGCAGCATTTTGCAAACACATAGCAAATCGGCGGATGAAATTATGATACCTCTTGGTGTAGCATTTAAATCTTCTTTTACTTCACCGGTGGTGACGCTTCTTACCAGGGAAACAATATTTTCAAACTCAAGCATGTTGTTTTTCTTTTGCCATTAATTTCTCAAGCGCTTTTGGCGCCATTAAACTTTCACTTCTGATTTTCTCCTGCAGTTTCAGAAAACCACCTATCAATGCCTCTGGTCTTGGCGGACAACCCGGCACATAAACATCGACTGGAATAATCCGGTCAACACCTTTCACCACATGATAACCATGTTGCCAGTAAGGACCACCACAGTTAGAACAAGATCCCATTGAAATTACATATCGCGGTTCAGCCATTTGTTCATATAGTCTGCGAATGCGATCAGCCATTTTAAATGTCACCGTTCCAGCCACTATCATAACATCGGCCTGACGAGGTGAAGCACGTGGCGCCATTCCGAATCGATCCATATCATAAACGGTTGTTCCTGTAACCATAAATTCAAAAGCACAACACGCTATACCAAATGTCATCGGGAACATAGATGAAAGCCGCGCCCAATTAATAAGGTCATCAAGTTTTGTGATGATCACTCCGCCGTGTTCGAATTGCTGGTCAAGTAGACCCATTGTGAATTTGGTTATAGTTAGTGTTTAACCCCTAAATCCCCTAAAGGGGACTTTAAAGAGAACTTAAGCATTTAAGTCCCCTTTAGGGGATTTAGGGGTAGGGGTGTATTTCTCGTTCAATTGATCATAAAATTTCTTTGGAACAGGTGATTTAAATTCTGTTGGTTTGGGATCGGGCTTTACCCAATCGAGAAAACCATTTATCCATGCATAGGCTAGCCCCAACGCAAGAATCAGAATAAAGATTGTCATCTCAATCATGCTGAACCATCCCCACATACCATTGGTTGTCTCCATTAAATCCTTGCGCGCAAAAATTGTTGCCCATGGAAAAAGGAATACCAATTCAGCTTCAAACAAGAGGAAGATCAATGCAATAATGTAAAAGCGCAGATTGAATTGCGTCCATGCAGAGCCTATGGGTTCTTCCCCACTTTCATAAGTAGAAAGTTTCTCCGGGTTAGGTCTATGCGGCCGCACCAGCCACGAAACAATGAGCGCTGACAATACGAACAGAATACCCCCAATGATGAAGAGTAGAACTTCGCTAAATTCTGAAAGATACTTCTGTTGATCGGTTTCCATTCGCCGTCAAATATAATAACGGAGTCGGTGGAAGCCTAGCGGAAGGTTAAAGGTTAAATGTTAATGGGGGGAATTTTGCTTTCGTTGAATACCATAATAATCATCATCGTCGGCACCGTCTTCATCAAAGTCCAGTTTACCTGAAAAGGTTACTACATCATTGATAATTTCAGTCTTCAACCGGTAGGTGGCCACATTAGGCGATGTCTGTTTCATAATGAGTGTATCATTCGAAACAGCCCACGTTCCTTTGGCGCTAAACAAGAGGCTGCCGTTTACAGCGTAGTGATCTGAGTGATATGATCCGTTCTTTTCAAAGAAAGTTTGGATAGGCTTCATCTGAACAATATTTTCCCAATTGGTGGAGTCAGCCTCCAGGATCATCACCGAGTCCTGAATACCGTTAACACTGTTCATAGTAACTTTCAACTTTGTATTTCGCCATTCGCCAATTAAATTTTCAGCAATGGATGGTTCCTTGTCTTGTATTATTTCACTCCTGGAACTGCATCCCAGTAGAATGACAATCGCGAATAAAATAGTTTTACTCATCCTTAAATTTTAGTCAACAAGAAAATTAGTTAATGCACAGAAATGGTTTGTAAATATTTTTTTATTTGTTGAAGCACCTCAGGCCATGCTTTTTGTACTGCGTTATACAACCAGTCCCAATCCGGACTATTCAGATATCCTGATTGAACAACGGTAAGTTGGGTAGTGTGATTTTCGTTAGGCGTTGTCATAACCAGCAACTCCATCGAACCGAGAATGGGGCGCTGAGGATTAATGTAGACAAGATTTTTCACCTTTAACTGGCACCCGGGAAGATACTCTGCAATAATTCCGGTTGAAACATACTCAACACAATTATCCTTCTTTTGCCAAACCAGTGAATACAAGCCGCCGGGTTTCAATTCAATAAGCGAACGATCTACACCCCACCAGGCTTTCAGATGCTCCTGTTTAATGAACACATCTAAAATATCCTGGGGTGCAAGATCAAGGTCAATGGAAGCTTCTACAATTCTCATTTACAAAATGATTTTATTTCCATGCTCCGATGATAACACCCATTACCGTTAGAGCGACAATACTGTAACCCGCATTGATTAAAAATAATTTGAACGACTTTCTTTCAAACAAATAATGTGTACCAATAAACATAGCTACCCATCCAAAGCCAGCCAGAAATCCATAAAATGCCCCCATCGTCACGTTAACTTCAGGCCCCAGGAACATGGCAAGGTTGATGGCCGCAACCAATGCTAACAAAAATGCTATACCGAATATCTTTGTCATGTTGCCATTTTTCAACGCCTCTTCCGTTAAGCCGTTTTCGCGCATCCATGCTTTTCCAAAAACCGCAGGCGAATACCACAATCCGCCAATGAGAAAAGTAGACAGTGCTGATACCAGAATGGCCCAATAATTTATTGATGGTACGTCCATAATAATAAGTGTTTAGGTTAGGTACTTTAATGTTCTGAATTGAAATTGTCATTTATAACTTTACTAAACTATTGTAAAATACCGGGGCGGAATGAATCGCAGCTCAAACGGAATAAAAGAAGATCAAACTCCTTCTCCTCCAGAGGTGAAGCTGAATGATAAGCTCATGCGTTTGTTTGGCATCCCTTTCTTTGGAATAATTATCCCAAACATTTCAGGTTTGTTTGGGCAACTCACCATTCATGATCTTACTTATTGGTTGGGCTATCCCTATTTTATAGGATTGTCTGCAGTCATCTGGCAAGGCAATCGGTACCTGATGTTTCGCACACGCAAGCGGTTTACCTGGTTTGATAAGCCTATTGAAAAACTTATTCTCCTTGTTGTCAATAATATTTTCTTTACTTCTCCCCTCACTATTGCATGGCTTTGTTTGTGGTATCGCTGGGCGGGCTTTCCAAAAATTAATTGGGAAGTAATCCTCATCGTCACACTGATCAATGTGATCATTGTTCTTTTTGTGATTCACATTTATGAAACCATTTTCATGGTGAAAGAACAGGAGAATGAACAAATATTGAATGCTAATCTTTCTTCCGCAAAAGCAAAGGCTGAACTGGAAGCCTTGAAAAATCAAATTGATCCGCATTTCATGTTCAATTCTCTTAACAGCCTTTCTTACCTTATTGGCAGCAATCAACAGAAAGCAATGCAATTCACGGAGAACCTTGCCGATATTTATCGATACATTTTAAGTCAGAAAGATCAAACGCTCGTTTTGTTAGAAGATGAGTTGAGTTTTATGAAAAAGTATATCGATCTCCTTGAATTGCGCTTTGGAAATGCCTTGAATGTTAAAAAACACTTTAATGGAACTACCGAAAGGAAATACCTCATCCCTCCTATCTCCGCATTTGTTGCCATGGAAAATGCTGTAAAGCACAATGAAATTTCAGAAAGTATTCCACTCCAGATTGATCTGCGATTGGAAGACGATGTGCTAATGATCAGCAACAGAATTCAAATCAAGCGAAGCATAAAGCATTCATCCAAAATAGGACTTAAAAACATGGACGATCGGTTCAAGATTATAACCGGAAAAGGAATAACGACAACAAGCGAAAGTGGATACTTCAATGTTAATCTTCCGTTAATGCCATTAGGTCAATAACTTTATAGAAATACAATAATGTCCGACTAAAAAAAACGAACACCTGCATAATCCCTTGATTTTTCTTGATTCCATAGTCTCTCTCCCTCGGAGAGAGGTAGGAGTGAGGCCAGATAAAGAAACATCAAGAAAAATCAAGGGATTGAAACAAATGCTATATTTTAGTCGGGCAACAATATGTAAATTATGAAAGTACTGATCATTGAAGATGAGTTATTAGCACAACAAAAAATGGAGGCCATGCTTCATCAGATCAGGAATGATATTATTGTACTCGCCAAACTCGGCAGTGTTAAAGAAACAGTGGAATGGCTGGCACAAAACCCGAAACCGGATCTGGCCTTTGTTGATATTCAACTTTCTGATGATCATTCATTCGAAATATTTAAGCGTATTCATGTTCAGTTTCCTGTCATCTTCACCACAGCTTACGATAAATTTCTTTTGGAGTCATTCCAGTATAACTCTATCGATTACCTGTTAAAACCAATCACTGAAGAAAAGCTCAAACGCTCGCTTGAAAAAATGAAGTGGCTGGAACATCATTTTTTACAAGAGAATATATTGAAGTTGCTTCAACAGGAGAAAAAAGGTGGCGGACTAAACCGCGTCATTGCAAAAAAAGGTACAGAGTTCATCGCCCTTTCCGTTGATGACATTGCCTATTTCTACACTGAACATAAAATTGTTTTCGTGAAAGATTTCGAGGGACGACAAATGATCGTTGACGATAACCTCAGTGATTTGGAAGAACAATTAGATAACCAAAAATTCTTTCGTATCAACCGCAAATATTTAAGCAACTTAGAAGCCATTGAAAAATTCAAACCCGACAATGGAAAGATCAGAGTTTTTCTTCAACCGGAGATGAAGGAAGAAATTCATGTGAGCAAAGAAAACGCTCCGCAGTTCAGGGATTGGATTAGTGGATTAGTTAAATAGGTGCTACAGTTAACGGATCACAGATCACAGGAGAATCTACCGTGATCTGTTAACCGTTATCAGTGAACATTCTTCAATTCCCGCGCTTCGAATTCTTATACCCTTCTTTAATCAGCAATTGCAAAATCTTATCACGAAGATCGCCCTGAATAACAATTTCCCCATCTTTCACTGAGCCACCCACACCGCATTTTGTTTTCACAAGTTTACCAAGTTTTTCAAGATCCGGAGAGGAACCTACAAACCCGGTAACCAGTGTCACCTGTTTACCACCACGGTTGCTCTTATCAAGAGATACACGAAGGTTTTGTTGTTGCGGTGGAAGCGTGTTGGATTCTTCCCTTTGCTGATATTGGTATTCAAAATCGGAAGAAGTTGAGTAAACTATTCCGTCGCGTTTTTTCCAGTCGTTGTTCTTGGCCATCACACAAAAAATTTATGCGAAAAAAGGAAAAATAGATTTAATAAAAAAAGCATTGCATTCACAATACCAAGATTGAAACGCAACTCAAAATTGCGTTTCAAAAAAACTCCTAAACCGGAAGTTATTAATAATACCAATGGCATAAAGATAAAATTCCTGTAAATGGTAGCCTTAAATTCCGTTTTGGCAACTTTATCAGATTCAATGAAAACAGGTATCCGAAAAAACCGACTGGAGGAAACATGAATTAAATCACCTATATGGAAGGAGTAATCAAGAGAAGAAATGCGATACCGGTTGCTTTCATTGGTAACAATAATTTCCGATCGCATATATGTACTCCTGCTTAAGTTATTTCTCATTCCAATGCCCTGGTATGTATAACTATCAACTATTTTCTCTACGGTTTTACGAAATGGTAATGCATAATCTATCATAAGAACCATACAAAAAATAAATGCTGTCAAAGACACCTTCGACATAAATGGCATATACGTCTCCTTAAGTTCCTGCAAAGACGACTTTTCATTTTTTCGACTTACCGGTGGTCTTCTCCTCCGGTATGCAGGGTCGCGATGGGCGGGTGAACTTTCTGTTTCTCTGAATGCATCAACCAAAGGCTTATAACTTCCCAGATCATAACTCCTTTTCTTTTCGGGATCACCCAGTACATCATAGGCTTCATTAATTTCTTTTATCCTTTCATGCGCTGCAGGGTCATTGGTTTTGTCAGGATGAAAACGGAGGGCCAATTTTCTATAGGCGCGCTTAATCTCTTCCGTGGAAGCGCCTCGTGATACACCCAGAATTTGATAATAGTCCGTCATGATTTAGACCGTCAAAAAAAAAGCCCGCTTCCGGGCTTTTATAAAATTGTAGTCCTTCTACTTCTTCCTTTGCTTAGTTACAAATGTCAGCACAGGGCGCTTTGAGTGAGAAACAACATCTTCAGCAATACTACCGGCCAAGACGTGCGCAAAACCGGTACGGCCATGCGTTGCCATAGCAATAAGGTCGGCATTGATGCTGTCTGCAAAGTAGGCTATTCCATCTTCTTCGGTCAAATCATTAAATACATTCACGGTGTAATTTTTCAGTTGGAGTTTTTTCGCAAAGTCCTCCATATATTTTTTTACAACAGCATCGCGCTGAAAATTTCCAGGCGTATTAATGCGCACGAGGTGAATGGTAGAGTTGTACAATTGTTGAGTACGCTTAACCACCTTTGAAAAAGCTTCTTCATCCTTGCTCATGGAAGTAGCGTACACGATATCCTTAAAATCCGTTGTTGCCGGTTTTTTAGTTACGGTTAAGACCGGGCTTTGCGAATGTCGAACTACTTTCTCTGTATTCGATCCAATAACCATCGCCGCAAAGTCAGAACGACCTGAAGTCCCCATTACAACAAGATCAACTTTCTTTTCTGCAATAATGGTTTGCATGCCATGAAATGGCGTTCCCATGCGCAATTCTTGTCTAACCTTAATATCCTTTAACTTCGCCGATTCAACTGCCTTTTCCAGTTGCTTTTTGGAACGGGCAATTAATCTCAAATTAAATAACTTATCTTCTGCGCTGGCAAATCCTCCTTCACCTTCTACGTTAAAAGAACTTTCGGACGCACCCTCTACTACATGCAAAAGGATAAGTTCAGCTCCTGCTTTGCGGGCAATGTCAGCAGCTACGTCCGTAGCAATGTTGGCAGGTTTTGAAAAGTCAGTAGGGACAAGAATTTTTTTCATATCATTTTAATTATGTTCAATGCTTAAAGTAAATGATTTTTTTTACATCATGACGAGATAAAATGAATAATTAATACTGATTATAGTCATGTACTAACATGATAAAAGAAAGCTGTTTATAAACTTTGAAGGTCGGTAATGACCAAATCATTAATTAACTTAACATGAAGCATTTAACAGCAGGAGTATGAAAATCCATCTTTATCTGATCTTGTTTTTATTTTCGATCTCATTAGCAGTAGCCCAGGATTATGACGCCCGGGTGAAAGAACTTAACATCGAACTTCCACCCTTAAGCAAACCCATTGCTAACTACGTAAAGGCTGTACGGTCGGGCAACCTGCTTTTTCTTGCCGGCCATGGCCCTCAGCATATGGACGGAACATGGACTACCGGAAAGGTGGGGAAAGACCTTACCATTGAGCAGGGCTATGAAGCGGCACGGCTTACCGCGATTCAATTACTTGCTACCATCAAAGCAGAGCTGGGTACCTTAAACAAAGTAAAGCGAATTGTAAAGGTGAACGGTATGGTTAACTGTACACCTGACTTTACAGATCAGCCCAAAGTAATCAACGGCTGTTCTGATCTGCTGGTGGCTGTATTCGGCGAGAATGGAAAGCATGCCCGTGCGGCTGTAGGAATGAATGCTCTTCCTATGAATACTTCTGTTGAGATTGATATGATCATTGAAATTTCTGAATAGAAAAGGGTTTATCTGCGATTTATTTCGAGTAAATTATAACCATGACAGAAATGCTTTGTTACCTTAACAAGCCGTAAAATAAAATTCACTTTCAGCGAAATATTTTACAGGAAGAAGCGACTTATGTTTCAACTTTAAAATTCATTGACTATGAAGAAACTTGTGATCATCGGCGGGCTCGTCATTCTTGCGTTTATTCTGTACAGAATGTTTGTCGGAAGCTATAATAATATGGTAGCTAAGGAAGAAACGGTAACATCAGGATGGGCCCAGGTAGAGAACGTTTATCAACGCCGTGCAGACCTTATTCCTATCCTTGTCAATACAGTTAAAGGTTATGCGCAATTCGAACAGGAAACACTCACCAGAGTTATTGAAGCGCGCGCAAAAGCAACTTCCATAACAGTAGATCCTAAAAATCTTACACCTGAAAAGCTTGCTGAGTTTCAGGCTGCGCAGGGCGAACTTTCCAGTTCACTGGGAAGATTGCTTGTAAGCGTTGAGAGGTATCCTGACTTAAAAGCCAATCAAAATTTTCTTGATTTGCAAAGCCAGTTGGAAGGAACAGAAAATCGCATAGCAGTGGAGCGGCAGAAATTCAATAACGTTGTTCAGGATTATAATACCTATATCAGGAGGTTCCCCCAGACCATGCTTGCCGGAATGTACGGATTTGAAAACAAAGGTTATTTCAAAGCCAAGGCAGGAGCAGAAGAAGCTCCATAAGTTCAGCTCTGATGGCACGTCTTTTCTTTTCAGAAGAAGAACAGCAACGCATCATGGATGCCATTCTTGATGCAGAGAAAAATACTTCGGGTGAAATACAAGTACACCTGGAAAATAAGTTAAAAAAGCCGGTGCTTGAACGAACAGCCGAGTTGTTTGACATCCTTCATATGACCAGGACTGCTCAACGCAATGGTGTGCTTATTTACCTGGCTGTTGAAGATCACCAGTTTGCAATTATTGGCGATGTAGGCATCAATCAAAAAGTGCCGCCCGGCTTTTGGGACAAAATTAAAAACCATATGGAAATTCTTTTTCGGGAGGGTCGTTTTACAGATGGTTTATGCGATGGTATACGAATGGCAGGTGAACAACTTGGAAAACACTTTCCTTACCATAAAGATGATATCGATGAACTTCCGAATGAAATTTCGTTTGGCAACAACTGATGCATGGATAAATTATTTTTTGTAGTTCTTATTTTCCTTCCTATTGCTTTCTCAACAGCGCAAGATATTCCGGAGCCGCCCAATCCTCCCCGTCTTGTAAATGATTTTGCCGATGTTATGAGTGATGCTGAAGATGAGATGCTGGAACGAAAACTAAGAGCCTATCACGATAGTACATCAACACAAATCGCTGTAGTTATTGTGTCCAATATTGGTGGCTATGATGTAATGGATTACGCCTACCGGGTTGGTGAAAAGTGGGACGTGGGACAACAAGGCAAAAATAACGGACTGGTTGTGCTGGTTTCAATAGAGGACAGAAAGGCAGGCATTGCTACAGGTTACGGCATGGAAGCTACCATAACGGATGCTGCCACACGGAGAATTCGTGAAGAGCACATGAATCCGAATTTTCGTAACGGCAACTTTTATAAAGGATTGGATGATGCAACCACGATACTTATGAAATTAGCCTCGGGTGAATTTAAAGCCGAGGATATGGGGCCGCAAAACATAGGAGCAGGAGCATTGGTATTTCTCTTAATTGCTTTTCTAATCTTCATTGCTATCATTATTGCATCAGCCAGGCGTGTACAGCGTAGTCACTACGGTAGCAAAGGGCTTGACTTTTGGGCCGCTCTTTGGCTGATGATGAATGCCGGTGGTGGCGGAAGAGGAAGAAGAGACAACGACCATTGGGGTGGCTGGGGAGGAGGTTCCGGTCGTGGTGGCGGTGGCTTTGGCGGATTTGGTGGCGGAAGTTTTGGTGGCGGTGGCTCCGGAGGAGGCTGGTAATTTCCCGTAATCCATTAACCCTTATCGGTGAACTTTTTACTTATTATTCTTCTTCATCTCATCTTCAATCTGGTCTGCATTCTTAACATTGATAATCATAAATGTTACCAGTATACCTGATAGCACTCCTTCCACTGCAATAATGAACGAAGCAACATAGGGATTAAGAAATCTTCCCATCGGTTCTTTTTCAATAATGGATGTCATCAACGCACGATCAATAAAAGTAACGTAGATAAAAAAGAATACAGCAAAAAGAATAGAGGCAAAAATAGCCGTTGACACGCCTAAAAAAAATGCACGTATGTAGTTGAATTGCTGATTCAAATCCGTTTGCCTGAACCTTCTCATAACAGCATAAATGCCGGAAGCCATGATAAACAGATTAAATACCCTCAATTCAACAACGTGCACCAGTCCGGTAAATTTCATGATAAGGAAATACACGATCAACCCTCCGGCAATAAGCAGCCCGTAATAGAAATCGATCCGTTTGGTTTGCAAGATTGAATTCATGAGGGACGAATCTGTCTTAAATTGACAGAATAGAAATGAATTTAGTTCATTCTAAGTTTCAAAATCTTCGGCTCAAAAAGTTGAGATGACATCCATTGCCCACCGTCATTGCGCCTGCCCGACCACTGGCAATGACAAGAAATTTAATTGTATGAAGAGTATCTTTTTCCACCCCCTCCCCCCGCCAGCGGGGGACAAGTCTGCGAATGAGCGTAGTTGTCATCTCAACTTTTTGAGTCGTGGTTTTCAAACTCGCAATGACGAAGAGTTAAATCAGTACTACTCTGTCATTGGTAGGACAAAATGATTAACCCAACATTGGTTTGAGGAGATACCACCCCATCACAAGACAAGTGACCAGTTTTAGTAACGTTCCCAATAGAAAACCGAGAAATGAACCTATCGCAGCCTTAAAAGCATTTTCTGAATTATTGTTTCCAATCAGTTCTCCTACAAAAGCGCCAATGAATGGACCTATAATAATTCCCAACGGACTAAAGAACATCCCCGCTATTAAACCAATCGTACATCCCCATACACCATACCGGCTTCCTCCAAATCTTTTTGTGCCATATAAAGGAACCAAGTAATCCACCACCGTAACAAGCAGTGTAATACCAGCCCAGATAAGAAGGAATTTTAAAGTATAAGGCGGATCACTTTTAAATTGCTGGATCAGTAAGGCAGCATAACTTAGCGGAGGCCCGGGGAGTAAGGGCAAAATGCTTCCGGCAATTCCACCGATCATGAGCAGGATTCCAAGAATGAACCAAAATGTATCCATGAATTCAATATAAAAAAGTTTTGCCAATGCGATCTTTTTATGAAAAGCATTAGTTTATATAAGATATTAATCCACCAAACACTATGAAAACCTCTATCTATCTTTTGCTGCTCCTCATCTGCAGCAGCTTTACTTTTCATTTGAACACAACAGAACTTACCAAGGCCGACAGGGACTTTATTGTAAAATATTACACCGAATCACGGGACAATATTACGAAAGCAGTTAAGGGCCTTACTCAGGAACAAGCCAATTTCAAACCGGATGAAGACAAATGGTCGGTTGCCGGCTGCGTTGAGCATATGATCCTGTCTGAAAATCTGTTGTGGGGCATGGTTGATGAATCGCTAAAAGAACCGGCTGATCCCGCTAAAAAGAGTGAAGTGAAAGTAACTGACGAAAACATTTTGAACGGCATCACAGACCGGACCAATAAGGTCAAAACATTTGATGCTTTAGTGCCTAAAGGAACATACCCTACATTAAGCGCAACGACCAAGGCTTTCAAAGAAATGAGAAATAGTCACATCAGTTTCTTGAAGAAGACACCGGAAGACCTTAGAAATCATTTTGTGGATACACAGTTTATGGGAACAATGGAGTCTTACCAAATGCTGCTGTTCATTGCGGCACATTCCAATCGTCACCTAAAACAAATTGAAGAAGTGAAAGCCGATCCAAACTTTCCGAAGAAATAAATAAATTCCACTAATGTCCCGACTAAAAAAACGAACACCTACATAATCCCTTGATTTTCTTGATTCCATAGTCTCTCTCCTTCGGAGAGAGGTAGGAGTGAGGCCAGATAAAGAAACATCAAGAAAATCAAGGGATTGAAACGAATGCTACATTTTAGTCGGATAACAATGATAATTACTAAAACAATAAACTGCCTGGTTCAGTAGCTTTACAGAATCAGGTAATTTTTTTACTTATGATTAATCTTCAGGACTTTCTTCATAATTGGTTCCCGCTCTTCCCTGTAAATGAATTACCATGGGAAATTACAAAGCAGGCTTCCACACTTATTCAGGAAAAAATTTCAACACTCAATGATGAGTATGTAGTAAAAGGAAATCTTGCCATTCATAAGAGTGCTGTGGTTGAAGAATATGTTGTCTTTAAGGGACCTATCATTATTTCAGCAAATTGTTTTGTCGGCGCACATGCTTATTTACGTGGCGGTGTATTTCTTGGTGAGCACGTTTCTTTAGGGCCAGGCTGCGAAATCAAATCGAGTTTTATCATGCCTGAAAGTGCATTGGCGCATTTCAACTTTGTTGGAGATTCCATTATCGGGTCACACGTAAATATGGAAGCGGGGTCAATCATTGCCAACCATCATAATGACCGTGAAAATAAAATCATTGAAGTGGTACATGCCGGGAAGAGAATCAAAACAGATTCGGAAAAGTTTGGCGCATTAATCGGTGACGAAAGCAAGATCGGAGCCAATGCAGTTCTTTCCCCCGGAACCATACTTCCTCCAAAAAGTATTGTTAAAAGATTATCGCTTGTCGAACAAATTAGTCAGTAGTCAATGGTCATTGGGAATACTCTACCAATGACCGATGACCATTGACTATTGACTTTTACTTCCCTCCAATATCAACATTAAATCGCTCCATTCCCTTTCTGTCTTGCAGAGTAACAAAAACAGTCTTTTTGTCTTTCCCACCAAATACAAGATTACTGCAACTTTTTCCTTTCAGCGGAACTTCGCGGATTAATTCTCCTGTTGGTGACAATACTGCGATGACGCCCTTGCCATACCGCGTAACGTACAGGTTACCTTGTTTATCACATTTCATTCCATCAAAACCAAAATCAGGAAATTCCGCCAGCAGCCTTTTGTTGGCGATGTTGCCTTTGGCATCTACATCAAAGGCCCAGATCTTTCGCTGAACGCTTTCATTGACATATAAAATCTTTTCATCGGGACTAAGTTCAATGCCATTAGTGGTTCCCATTTTATCATCCAGCAAAACAGCTTTTCCACCTTTGTCAATGCGCCATAATTTTCCTGTAGAATTTTTCCAGTCGGGATCAGAGGCAAAGAGCTGATCTTTTTTGTTGATACAAATGTCGTTGGGTTGGTTGAAGTCCGTGTGGGCATATACACTCACAACTTTTGTTTTCATATCCACCTTCAATACATTGTGACCTTTCCAGTCAGCCAGATACATGTTGCCTTTGCTGTCGAACTGAATTGCATTCGCGATGCTGCTATCGGGCAGTGTGACGAACAATTCAACAGCACCATCCGGTTTTACTAACCCGATCGTTCCATCTTTTTGATAGTTCACCACATACAAGTTGCCTTTCTTATCAAACGCAGGCCCTTCGATGTTACGGGTGAATATATTTTCCTGTGTGTGATCCACACTCACAAATAATTCCTGTGCGTGTGCACATAGACACAGCGACGAAAACAAAATGATTATTACTATTCGCATAAATATTTAATGATGCTTTCAATATAGAAAAGAATTGGGTTTTCAAAAATCTAAAAGGTAGCGAATGCGGTGAGATAAGTTAAATTCAGGAATGATGCGTGCTGGAGCCATTGTCTATTTTCACTTTTGAAAATGCAAATAGTATATCCCTCCCTATCTCATTAGCTCTTTCCAGATATTTTTCGAATTCAACAGAGGTGTTGTCAAATTCTTTGGGGTCATCGTAAGTCAATGCTATCCGCGTTAGCGCACCGTTAATGAATGGACAATTATCATCTGCCTGCGAGCAAGTCATTACCGCTGCGAAATTTTCTGTGGGATTTACCGGATCATCATACTTCTTTGAAAAAGCCGTTATCGGATTGGAGGAATGAGAGTAGCTGACTATGTATTGCGGATTATCTGAATTTTCTTTTCTGCTGATCTCAAAACCCACTTTCCGCATTGCAGTAACAGCGCTCTCATTGAATGCTGTTGCCTCGGTGCCGCCTGAGAAGCATTCAACCTTCGGTAGTTTGTAAAAGTCTGCTGCAGCCTGTGCCCAAAGTTGCGCCATGTGGCTTCTCCTGGAATTATGTGTGCATATAAAATTCAGCAGAACCTTTTCATCATTATCAATTTTTTCCTGAATAAAGGCAGTCAGATTTTGTAAAACTTTCCTTCGTGAAAAAGGAATCGCTGGAAATTCCTTGATAAGAGCTTCGATGGTTTTCTGCAGTGATGAATGCAATGATATTTGGTCATTCATAAATTCAAAAGGCATTAATCGCAACATCCGGGTGCACAACAATTAACGGGTTTTTCCGCATACACGGTAATGCTGAAGATGCCGGTTTGTGATTTGTTGAAGTTCTCGCTTTCTTCATCACTCATATAATCTTTTAATATTTCAGAAGGTAATACTATCCTCTTTTCCTTCTGAATAGCAATATTAGTGAAACCGGCTTTTTCAATAATAGAAAGGTATTCATTCTTTTGAATGGCACCCGATACACAACCCACATACAGTTCGGCTGATTTTTGTAAGTCCTCAGGAAGATCACCCACTAACACAATATCTGAAACACTGAAATGTCCACCTTTTTTTAGTATGCGAAAGGTTTCTGCAAAAGCTTGCTTCTTGTTGGGCACAAGGTTCAGAACACAATTGCTTACAACCACGTCAGCGGTATTTGCTGCAAGTGGAATGTTCTCAATGTCTCCCTGCCGGAACTCCACATTCTTATACCTGAGCTTTTCAGTATTAACCTTTGCTTTTGCAATCATCTTCTCCGTAAAATCAATGCCGATGACTTTTCCTTTTTCTCCAACAATAGAGCGTGCAACAAAAGCATCATTACCGGCGCCGGAACCAAGATCAACCACGGTGTCACCTTCATTGATATTAGCAAACTGCGTTGGAAGACCACAGCCTAAACCAAGATCGGCATCCGCTACATATCCTTCCAGGTTTGTATAATCATCAGCCATTAGACTGCACTCGGTCGTACCGCATCCTGTAGCACCACAGCAACTTGTCTCGTTCGTTTCTTTGCTCTGCTCTGCGATTTGTCCATACTTTTCTTTCACCAGTTCTTTAAGTTGTTCCGACGTTTCTGTTTTCATGATAAGGGGTGTTTAGTTTGTTATTATCGTATTCTTATTATCGTAATATTGCGATTAATCGAAGCAAAAAAATAGTCAGCAGCAATCCGATCCTTTATAGCTTTCAAACAGATCGCCAACCATTTTTTTGGCTTTGTTCCAAACTTTCTCATCGACACAATAGCATACGCTTGGACCTTCGATATCTCCTTTAATAAGACCGGCCTTTTTTAATTCGCTCAGGTGTTGTGAGACCGTTGACTGTGACAAAGGCAACTCATCAACAATATCGCCGCACATACACGACTTGGTCTTGATCAAAAATTGAAGAATAGCAATACGAGCAGGATGACCCAATGCCTTCGTGAAAATGGCCAGGTCATTTTGTGCTTTTGTGAATTCCTCTGTCTTGGTGAGTCCCATGTTCCTTTAATCGTAATATTACGATTAAAGTTTCATTATGACAAAATATTTTTTGTGGTGCTTCTCAATGAATTGCCCAAATTTGGGTGTGTCTTGTCCTGAAACAGGTTTATACGAACAGGTTGCCCTCTTGACACTCGCTGTGAAGACATCTTGCCGGATTGTTTAACAGGTATTTGATAACTAATTATGAAGTTTACATTTAACTTTATTGTTGTTTACTGTGTTCTTGATTCATAAACTTTATGAAAACCAGTCATGGAAAATCCCACACACAAATGCTATTGCAGATTCTGTGGCACAGCATTGAGCCACACCTTTGTTGACCTTGGTATGTCGCCTCTTTGTCAGGATCACATAAAACCAAGTGAGTTGAACAGCATGGAACCATTCTATCCGCTCCATGCTTTCGTTTGTGAAAAATGCTTCCTTGTCCAGTTAAATGAATTCGTCGCGCCGTCTGACATTTTTAAAGATTATGCGTACTTCTCTTCCTACTCTGATTCGTGGTTGAAACACGTATCCAGGTACACGGATATGATGGTGCGGCGTTTCGGCTACAATGAGAAGAGCCTTGTCGCTGAAATGGCAAGTAATGACGGGTATTTGCTTCAGTATTTTCAGGACAAAAAGATTCCTGTTCTGGGTATTGAGCCCGCAGCAAATGTCGCCGCAGCCGCCGTTGCGAAGGGAATTCGCACCGAAGTAAAATTCTTTGGCGTTGAAACGGCAACAGAATTGGTGAAGAAGTATGGAAAGACCGATTTGCTGATCGGCAACAACGTCCTTGCACATGTACCCGATATAAACGACCTGGTCGGCGGTATTAAAATATTTCTCCGGGAGGACGGCATTGCCACGATGGAGTTCCCCGATGTATTGCGCCTGATTGAGCATAATCAGTTTGATACGATTTATCACGAACATTTCTCGTACCTTTCTTTTGGAACTGTACAAGATATATTCAAACACAACGGCCTTGTGTTGTTCGATGTTGACGAAATACCTACTCACGGTGGATCACTCCGCATATATGCCAGGCATGAAGAAGATTCCTCAAAGCCTGTTTCAGAACGGGTGCAAGAGATATTAGATCGCGAAACGGCACTCGGGTTGAGGTCGCTTCAATTTTACAGTTCGTTCACCGAGAAGGTCCACGAAGCCAAGCGTAAGATCCTTGAATTTTTAATCGATGCAAAACGTGCTGGAAAATCCGTCGCCGGATATGGCGCTCCGGGAAAAGGTAACACGCTTCTAAATTATTGCGGGATAAGAACTGACTTCCTTGATTACACCGTTGACCGGAACCCGGTGAAGCAAGGCAACTACCTGCCCGGCACATTGATTCCTATTTATCCAACCGAGCACATCAAGGAAACTAAGCCAGACTACGTGTTCATCTTGCCATGGAACCTGAAAGACGAAATCGTAAGTACTCACCATTACATAGCCGAATGGGGTGGCAAATTTGTCGTTCCGATTCCGGAGCTGGCTTTAATTGAGCCGATAGAAACTGGTGTCGAAATGCGATAACTTCCCGAAACAGAGTGTCATGTATTTTAACAGATGGCCTGTGCGGTATTGATTCACTGAGAAAGTACCGGATGCCTGAATTTCTTCATTGAGTCCCAGCGGGGCCTCCGAGGCCACGCGTTAAACATAGGATTTATTCGCCCCGATGGTTTGGTAACCATATCGAGCTTTCTGTTGACCTGCTTATTTATTTTATGTGGTGATAGCCTCGACAACCTCTTGTTCAGATAGAAGCTTAAGTACATTTAAAAATTCACTGACGCTGCATCCCTTCTCAGTGACTTGTATATCACTTACATATTATAGAAGCATGTCTTGCTATCTGCAGCCACTGTCCGTTTTGTTTCATCCACACATTGGTAAATCTCCTTTTTACAGTTTCACCAGCCTTGACACCACCGGGAAGGTCAACATTGGGCACATAGGTTTCACTACCCATGGTGACAACGATGTTGTCATGAATCTGCATTTTTTCAATTTCTTTTTCATAGGAACGGTAGTCAATCATTCCTGCCTGCTGAATTTTAAAAACTGCACTACGGTTTTCGGCAATATTATTACGCGGTGTGTTAACCATAAATTCCGGCGCCCATAATGGCTTAAGCATGTTGCTGTCAGAAGCCAGAATTCCTTTAACACCTTTTTGTTCCAACGCATTTATCGTTGCTTCTACTTCCTTGTGATCCTGGGCACAGCATATATGAATTGTAAATATGAAAATGCAAAACAGGGTTGATTTGAGCATAAGAGTTTTTTTAGAGTACAATAAGGTACACAGAAGTATCGGTAAACAATGCGTACCGGTGAAACAATACGATTTAAAATACAACTAGAAGCCACTCAAAAATACATACGTCATGTTGAGTGGTAGCGAGACATTCTCTGTTTATGAGGAGATTATTCGCTAGTCACCAATGACAACTTTTTTACACCCAACTTTTTTGACCCGAAAGGTTTTTAGACGCTATCACTCTTCGAAGCACGTCATGCCGATATTATCGGGATCCCGTTTCTGCGAACGAGAACAAAGTGATGCATTTTCACTGAGATGCGATATTCGGAGGGGTCCAATTTCGCAGCCATCTCCAAATCAGTTGCGTGGGTCTATTTTGACGAGTTGATGGGGGATCCCGATAATATCGGGATGACGGCTTCGAAGGTGCCCCATGAATACTACCAATGAACAACCTCCTTTGTCATTTCAACTTTTTGAGCCACCAAATTTTTGATTTTTGAGATGGCTTCTACGTATCGCACCAATCACTACCCTAATTTTGAAATTCCCAAACCCAGATTAGAGAGCGCCAGTTTGAATTGCTTCATATCAATGCCAGGACATCGTTTAATAGCTGAAGAATCCACTATTACAACTAACCCATTTTTTACATCACCAGCACTGGGAAAAAAAACAACAGGTTTACCATCGGGCATAGTTTCCATTAAAAATCCTGGCTGCATAACATCTCCTCTTTTTACCCAGACTGCCATTTCGTAAGGAAGCGCTTCTTCCTGGTTAACCAGCTTGGCTACGGCCATCTCATGATAAAGCTCATACCCCGGAATAAGGCTCCGCAACTTTTCATCGATCCACTTTCTGATTTGCTTGAAGTATGCAATCCTTACCAAATAGCCACATAGTAAACAGAGAGCAATGAAACCAAGCGTGCCGATGATAGTAGAAGAAGAAATACCGGCGATGCTCGGTAAGCCAAACAGATTGGCTATTTTGGTTGTAAACGAGTTGAAAAACTGGAATACCTTCGATATCAACACAAACAAAATAAGGAAGGGTAAAAGGAAGAGAATCCCGGCAATGACCGTATCCCGTAAATTCTGAAATACTTTTTTCATATAAGGTGTTTATTTCGTTGCAAGAAAGGAATCGCGTCATAACGATCCGTTAATCCCACGACCAACCGAACGTAGTCTGGAAAACATAATCACCCTCCGGCGCTCCTTCGACGGGACGATTATCATAATTCAGCGTGTAGCCCAACTGTATGTAAAAATCATAGGGCAAATCATACTTCATATCAAATGTAAAATCTGCGCGAAACCGTCCGGATTCTGTTAGACTGGGATAGGCTACTGCTCTTGTTAACAACGTGAGATCGCCCATATCAAAAATATTTAATTCCGTGCCGATAAATGCCTCCCAGCTTGTGCGGGCAACAGTTTCATCAGTAAAGTCTTCATAGTTAACGTTCGCTCCGGCGGATACTCCCCAGTATGCCTGGTTTTTATGGATTAAATATTTTCCGATACCGGCCTTGCCCAATAAGCGCAAATCAATTTTTTGTTCTGTGTTGGAAAGAAATGTCGTCGAAATGGGTATATACCAATCGCGGGGTAAAAAATAATTAAAGTTAGCGCCCCCATCTTTGCGTCGAATATCCACTGTCTCATCCTGACTGGATTCAAACGTATTATAGGATACGTCTGCCGACCATCGTTCAGTAAGATAGCCCACGTTGCTTCGCATAGAAAGCTGTCGTAATGTTTGAGCACGGGTCAAACTGTATCCCACACTGATCGCTGCGTGAATCCGGTCCCAAAATTTGTCGCTTATTGATTTCAGTACTACAAGGTCGTTTAACAAATGCTGATGAGTTTGCCCATCATTACTCTGGATAGTGACATTGGCAGAATCTACCGACGTCAAAGTGCCCGTGATTCGATCTCCATCCGTGAGTGTGATCAGGAACTGAGTCTTAGTAAAGATCTGTTTGACGCCGCTCCATTCAACGGTAAAATCATTTTTGCTGTAATCTGTTTCTATCGTCAGTACACCCCGGTCCATACCTTTTATTTCGCCTGCGATGAAATCATTGTTTTTAAGAACCAGTGAGTCCTGGCTGAATACGGAAACTGTTAGGAGAACAAAAAACAGTGTTAGAAGAAATACTTTTTGCATAGCCATATGGTGATTTTTTTTTGATTGGTTTTGTTATTCGATAAAAATTTGCCACCCGCAAAAATATCAATGTGATCTCATTAAAACTTAACCATACCCCCAACCAACCATGTATGAAAGGAACAAAGCTGGCTTAGTAAAATTCTTCATATAATGTTGTTGGTTAAGGTCGCAGTAGCTCGGGAATGGATTAATTTCCTTAACATCAGAACAAGGAGATGGTATAAATGTTTAACCCCTGTTGAAGTTTGTTAATCATTTTTTTTGAGGGTATTTAATTGGAACCGGCGCACGAAATAGATTCTGCTTTATCCGATATTATAGGTGACTATCAGCCTGAGAAATCTCCAGTTTATAAATTGACTCTACTTTCTTCCCAAATACAGTTACATCGTCCCTGTCCTTTATTAGGACCTTTAGTATCCATACCAGAATTCAATCTTTCTAATCCTTCACCTTTAAGTCAATCACACGACTCTCACCCCCTTGTGGAATTTCCTGCCTGACTTCAATGTTATCGAGCATTCCATTTTCATAGGTCACCACCATTCGATACATATTCAACGGCGCATCCGTGACTTTAAATTCCAGCAGGCGGAATTTATAAAGGGTTCTTTTACAAAAAGAACATTGTGATCCGCACTGTGAGAAGCCTCCACCGTGCCGACCTTGAAGATTTATTTCCATAAACAATGCTTTTAAGTTTTGTCTAGTCTCCCGCCTCGGGGACGCTGCGCTTCGGGGTTACAAGCTTAAGTAAACCAATAGCCTATTTGTAAAAATAGAATAGTAGTATAAATCGAACAAATGAAAAAACGATGCGTGTGCAAAGGAATTATATAGTGCTGAAAGATATTGATTTGACAAAGGATGAAGAGTAATACAAAAGGTACGACACAGAAACGCAGAGTCCCCCAGGTGGGAGGCTCTGCGAGAGTGGAAGAAATTAAGGTTAGTTACTTAACTCGTACGCGATCACTTTATTTTTAAAGAACCCGGGTACGAGCAGTAGTTTTTTATCGGCAATATATTCAATGTCCGCAGCGTTGACCGAGTCGGCGCGGGTATCCAGAATCAATTTTGCTTTTCCGTCAGGGTCTACGTAGTGAACCATGCCATTCCAACTGGAGACCAGGTATCCGCCATCACCAACCGCCTTCACGCCATCGCCGTTCTCAATGTTGTCCGCAACCAGGGTAACCTGTTTGTTACGGTCTATTGTATTGAAGGTCCCGGCAGCGAATGAGGCCATCTTCAGGTTGTCTCCTTCAGCCAGTAGGCCATTCGGTCCCTCTAACCCAGACATCCACACCGTTACGGTTCCGTTGTCAAGCAGCAGAATGTTTCCCATACCGGAATCACTGATATAGACTTTACCCGACTCATCGACGGTAATGTCATTAAGAAAGGTTGCACCTTCGGCGGGATAGGTATTTGATATCTTGCCGGAAGCAATGTCAATTTCATGAATGCGGTCGATATCCGTCACGTATAATTTCCCGTTATAGATGCCCATTCCTTTCGGAGCGTCCATCCCGGTTACCCACTGTGTCGTGGTTACTTTGCCATCCAGTGATACACGGGAGATGAAGCCGTTTCCATCTTTGACATCGGGTACACCGTTAATATTGGCTACGTAAAGGATATCATTGGCCGGATCATAAATTACCGACTCGCAGGTGGTGAGTACAGTATCGGTTTCCCATTTCATCGTTAATGTGGGTGAAGAGGATTCCGTTACAGTTTCCTCAGGGGTTTCTTTTTTAGAGGACTGGCATGCTGCAAACAGTATCGCGAAGAGCAGTAACATATTATATTTCATAGACGATATATTTTAAGTTGGTGAATTTAAGGTAATTTATATTACGACCTGAAACAATCCACTCCTATAACGAAATATCCCCTTCGTGTAATCCAGATCATGTTATTCTGCTTTGCCCGACTTCTGGCGGAAGGGTCGTGCGCTGCCTGACGCGTATTCAGCCTTCCTATTGTTTACTTAATCGAAAGAGTGATGGAGAGTTTTGTTAAAAATTCTGTCCGCTCAGTTTGTAGGTCTATTTAAGTATGCAAAAAATATTTCGTGGTTCTATTTTGGTGAGCTATCGGGAGAACAGGTCGTGCATACTTCTATTTCAACTCCTGCTATGCCAATGACAAAACAGATACTATAAAACAAAAAGGCCGTACTTTCGTACGGCCTAATCATATTCTTCAAAGCATTCCGCTCAATGTGAATGGGCTATCCTGTCTTTTATCTTTTTAACTACGTTTCGTTTTACAAGGCTCAACACGACAAGGCCGATACCTGCCATGAGCGCCTGAAGTCCCAGCAACGTACTGATCCAAATCGCACCGACGCCGAGATTGAAGATGACAGCAATGCCTGCAATAATGGATAAAACACCTACAATAAGCATAAGCCAGCCGTTAGCTCCATTTTGTCTGCTCTCCCATCCGGTAGAGGTAAGCCACCACCCTGTTATCAGCATCCATATACCAAAAAGAACGGTAATGGTTTTCATGGTAAGGCCCAATCTTGTTACCAGTAAGATACCAAAAAGCAACGTGATAAGGCTCCACCAGAACACACCGCTTTCCCGCTCTTCCTTCTCTATCATAAAGTGCCCGATGATGCCCATAATACCTGCCGCCAGGGTGAGCAGCCCAATCCACAAGGATACGGCAGCGAGTGTTTCCATAGGATTGTTAAAGAAGAAAAATCCAAGGATGATCAGAAAAATTCCTTGCAGCAGAATAACCCACCACTTTCTAAAGATTGTTTCCATAGTATTAGGTTTTATTAATAATTGAATTCGGTAGACTCCTGTGCTTCAGCTTATGTATGATAAACTGATTCTCTAATGGACAACATATTCGACAAAGAATTGTTTGTATAAAATGAAATATTCGGAAGTGTGTGTTCAACCAAGTTTTGGCGCAAGCACTATGATACGCAAGGCCAGGGAGCTTTGTTAAATTCTGTCCGCTCAGTTTGTAGGTCTATTTAAATGTGCAAAAAATATTTCGTGGTTCTATTTTGGTGAGCTATTCAGGGGATGCCGAACGGATAGTGCGTAGTTCTATTTAAACTCCAGCTATCGGCATGACGAGTAAATTCATTTATTTCTTCTTCCTTCCAAAATGGTATCCTATCAAAAACTGGTACCGATATCCATACGCCCAGGAATCAAGCTTGCCATTCGCATCTACAGTTTTGTCCTGGATAAGGTCTTCCAACAGGGGAAACTTGCTGATCAGTTTTTGTATAATCTCGTTTTGTAATAATTCTTCTTCATCAATATTGTAATTACCATCGATACTAAGTTTGGCTGCATAGCGGGAAACGGAAGGACCGATAAAAACAAGGTCAATTGTCCAGCGGTTGTTCAGCACAAATTGATAGCCTAACTGGACGCCAATATTTATTACGTCAAGATCAGTTTTTAGAAACCCAGACTTCACTTCCCCACTTTCTAAAGTGCTTTCAATGTTACGTTGATTAGTGAAACTCAGATAACTTAAATAAGGGCCAATGTACACTCCGCGAGGTGCACTGTATTTATTTTCCTTCGCCAGGTAAAAACGATATTCCCCCCCCACTTTAAAACCAGAGCGCTTTACATCCCTGGTTGATTTGATATTATCTCCCAGCGATGTCAGCTTGGGAAACTCCATGTATCCTGCAGTAAAAGCAAAACTCTGGTTTGGTTTAGTAAGCCGTTCATAAGAGAATATTGCAGAGCGGCGATAATATAAATCGCCTGTCACATCAATCTTGATGGTATTTTTTCTTTCTTCATAATCATCAGCCTGCTGTGCATTGGCCTGGTGAATTGATAAGGTTAATGTAAAAAATAAAATAAGATAAGGAATGAATCCATTGACGATCCCATTGCCATATCCCTTCATCTGATTGTGTAAACCTTCCATCATCTTTGGGTTTTGTCGTAGTTAAATTAAAATTTGCATTCCTTGTCATGAATGGAATGAATGTACAGTTTTTTCAAGCGTTCTTAATGACCTGGAACCTCTAAAATTTTTCTCCCGCAGATAACGCAGGTTTCCGCAGATCAATTTTAAAGTTTTCTGCGCTAATCTGTGGGAAAGAATACCGGTAGAACTCACAAAGAAATATCCCATTGCAAACGAAAACGCCACCCATTGGCAAGGTTTAGATTCTCATCCTGAAAACTGAAGTATGTACTTTCCATTGTAAGCTTGTTCCTATGTCCGTTAAAGAACCAATTAGCTGCAATTGACGTCTCATCCTGCCTGTTATTTTCGAATGAAACATCAGGACGATATGAAGCATGACGAACAGCCAGTTCAAGCGGCGCCGGCCACCATGAAATCAGTTGATGAAAAAAATATCCGGACTGTACATAGTATCCGCTAAGTAACGTAGTTTCATCGTCATTCAGTTTATCAATAATTTCTTTCCTGTGAACCTCCGACTGCCAGCTAAATCCTTTGTACATAAATGCTGTTTCAAAATTAAATTGATTTACGCGATATTGACCGTCCTCTCCATTTTCAAATCCTTCCAATGATCCTCCCCCGGCTTGTGAAAAGCGTGTGTACGGACTTCGGTTCGTAACTGCTGCCAACGCTATAATACCAGTAGGCTTTTCGTGAATTTCCAAATCCCCGCCCTCAAACTCCAATGGCCTGCCGAAGAAATTCCATTGCCATCTGCCGAAGTACATAAGGTTACTATCGTCATTTTGTACGTTACCTCTTCCTGTACCCGTCAAGGCTGCAACCCAATAGTTAAAATCCAACAAACCATTACCTTTTAAGTTGCCGTATACAGTTACACCTTGTTGCCTGTCAACAGTAAACGGGCGATTGATAATGGACCTCTCCACCATTTGCTGTTCACCACTGCTGATGAACCGTTCACGGGTGAACTCCACTTTCCACTGGCCTAATTTGAAATTCAACGCCTTCCATTTTTCAATCATGATCCTGAAATCGAGAAGATTGGACTGTGCCAATTCATATTCCCAATAATATTTTAACCAGGGCTGAAAGGCATGGCCTCCTACTTTCAGGCGGGCGCGATTGATTTTTAAAACTCTTTTGCGGTCATCGGTAAAGTCATCAAAGGTAAGAGGGTTCTGATCACCCGGAGTGGCAAAACGAAATTGCAACCGGCTTTGTATCTGCAAAAGAAATTTATTGTCAAGCGTTTGAAATTCAAAACCATTGCTGCCATATCTCACGTTCACATTTTTAAGGGAATCGTCGGAGGATTGCGCCCACAAATAAAATGAAGTGAATGTTAATACTAACGTAAGGATTATGCTAAAACCAGTTCTGGTCATAGAATGTGGGTGTTGTTGAGGTCAAAAATTATATTGACAAATATATTATACGTGTAAAGCAAACAAAATATCGCTTATCTCAAATAAGATCACCTGTTCCAATTATGACCAAACACGATGTACCAACCCCAACTATCCGTTCCCTTTGCAATGTCAATACCCATGCGCATTTTAAATACCCTTGCAATCAAATAACGGAAACCTGTTCCGGCCGCAAACACATCTTTACCCTCACCAAAACTTTCATCTTCTTCAATTGCTTTTCCATACCCAACAAAACCTACTACGCTCCATCGAAGATTTAAATCAAACCGATGCTCTGTTTCTAACACCAACGTGTTTTGTCCCTGGTAACGAGCGTTGGGTATACCACGCAAATTAATTTCCGGTAATAAATAAAATGGCGCATCACCAAAAACATGGTTTCCCTCAAATCGAATTCCGCCTACCCAATTATCTTTTATCTGAAAAAACCAATTGAAGAGTTCACTTAATTTTCCATATTGAAAATCGCTACCCGTCCAATCATTATTTAAACCTATTTCAACATTCGCACGAATGCCACGATCAGGCGTAAACATTGTATTGCGTTTATCCAGGTCCAGGAAAAAACCAACGGTCCCCGTATGGTTATCCATTTCCTTGGAAGAAATGATATCGGGTAAATCTTCCAGAAACCTTGCCTCAAGTTTGGTACGCAAATACAAATACTTTACTCCTGCGTATAGATCCTGCTTTGTTACCTTTTTTGAAATGGAAAGAGACAGGGGGATCATCTCCATATTAAAGGGCAACTCTTTTTCACCAACGCCGGGCAAGTCCCGGTAAAAAGACATGTTGATATCTCCATAGGCGCCACTAACCCGGTATTTAATACCAGCTTCTGGAAAGCTGCCAAGCCGGCCTGCTCCAAATGTCCAACTATTATTGACAGTGTACATGGCAAGACCCGCCGTGATATCCGGCGGTACATAACCTGAAGATGCAGGTACCTTCTTTGGCGTAATGAACAAAGGAACAATTGCCCCGCCAAATCCGCCGAGCGCGGGTTCGGTTATTATATAGGGTAAGGGGATAAATCCATGAGCATCTACGAGAAAGTGGGTGAAGTCAAGCTTGCCATCCAGCGTGTCTCTCATCATTTGTTTACGATTCTCCTTTGCAATTTTTTTTTTCTGCGCCCTCGCTTCATTCAACGGCAAGTGAATGCCGGCTATTAAAAAAAGCAGTTGAATGAAAATTATTCTCACCCTCATTGGTTTAACGTTGTTCTTCTTTCCTGATGTCTATAACTATTCTGACCAGCATATTGTTAAAAAACCCCGTTTAACAATTGATCAATAGAATAAAGAAAGCTTGCAATAAAAAATTCATAGTTGAAATATACACTGGTTTGACAACTAGTGACATGACAGCTTTACACGCACTTCTTCCTCTCCTATCTTTACCTCATGCCACTCATTGAGCAAAGAATATCGAGAACCGTTCAGGATCACTTCCAGGAGATGCATATAAAACTTGTCTTCCGGGAATTGAAAGAACGTTTTGGCTTTAATGTTAAGCTGTGGGAAAAACAATATAAGCAAGAGCTGGACAATCAGGCGCGTAATGTAGACGCTGTAGGATTTTTTTTGAAGTGGGGAAACATAAATATCAATCCCGTGTTGAATAAAATTCTCTTCCGAAAAGAATATCATTCAACTTTTAACAATCTCTGCACATATGTCTTGAACAAAAGACAATAATTATCCCGTTACACACAGCACAAAAAGAGAAGAAAAAAATTCTTAAATTTCATTTACCACATTTGCCAGAGAAGGAATGAAAAAGAGTTCTACTCAAAACCATGTAACGGTATTGCTTTTTGTGTGTTGTTTGTTTCTCTCAACATTCACATCTGATCTTTATGCACAAAATTCATGGTCTGTAAAGTTTCCCAACATCGGCACATTCTCCTCCCCACGCGTAACAGATCTTAATGGTGATGGTGTGGGTGATGTGGTGCTCGGTGCAGGCCGCGAAGAATTTCAGTCATGCGATTCTGCTGTGCTCGCTTTAAATGGTGTCAACGGAGAAATTTTATGGAAGATAGGATCCATCGACCAGATCTTTGGAACAGCAAGTTTAAAAGATCTCAATAATGATAAAGTTGATGACATTATTATTGGCGGACGCTCTGCAGAATATTGGGCGATCGATGGAAAGACGGGAGATATCTTGTGGAAGTTTAATAAAAAGAAAGGCGCTAAAAAGTGGTATGGGTTTTATAATTCACAATTCATTCCTGATCAGGACAACGATGGCATGGAAGATATTCTCACTTCTAACGGTGGGGATGTCATGGTCGCACCCTATGATCCCAAGAGAGCGGTAGGTCATCTTGTCGTAGTTAGTTCCCGCGATGGTCACCTCATTGCAAAAGCACCGATGCCCGATGGAAAGGAAACGTATATGTCGGTGGCAGCGCTTCCCGATCCGGATGGAAAAGACTACCGAGTAATTTTTGGAACAGGCGGTGAAACGATTGGAGGAAATTTATTTGTCACCACCCTCTCACAAATTCTATCAGGCGATATTTCAAAATCCATTATGTTGGATTCCAGTCCGAAGAATGGATACATCGGTCCGCCGGTATGGGTTGACATTACCGGTGACGGTGTGCATGACATCGTAGCCAATGCAGTAGAGGGTAAACTCATTGCATTTGATGGAAAAACTTATAAACCGCTGTGGTCTGTAAAGATGCCGAATACGGAAGCCTACAGTTCCATTTCAACGGGATATTTTACCGGCGATAGCATCCCGGATTTTTTTGTTTCGTATGCCGTTGGCGTGTGGCCTAAACTTGAGTGGAGCAAACAGTTTATGGTGAATGGATCTACCGGGAAAGTTGAGTTTGTTGATTCACTTGGATATTATCAAACCAGCACACCTGTTATTGTCGATCTTGATAACGATGGATGGGACGAAGCAATTCTCAGCGTTAATGCAGAAGTTTATGATCAGTACGATAGACGCTCACTCAGCAACATGCTCTTTATTATAAATTTTAAAAACAATGAAATCAACCAGTTGTGGGATGGCCATATTGGAAGCAACATTTCATCTACGCCGTGGATAGGCGACATGGACAATGACGGACTGCTTGATATTGTTTATTGCCATGGAACGAATCCCAATAAAAGTTACACATTTGATGGCATGCAAGTGAATTGTATAGCGACAGGCATTCCTATAAAATCTGAAATCAAGTGGGGTTCGTATATGGGAAGTAATTATGATGGGATATTTCATAAATCGAAATGAACATTCTTACAATCTTCTTATTTACTAAAGTGTAATTTTTAAATCTATATGAATTTCTTTACCGACAATCCTGATAAACCTGTGTCATTTGGTTACAAGAGCGTTTGGATTACAGTGCAAGGGACTGATCCAAAAGAAGTAGCTAATTTCTTAAAACTTAAAAATCAACAACGCAGTAATTGGAAATCTGGAATTAAAAAAGCTTATGAAGATGAAGTTTTTGTATCTCCTCCAATTGATGGTTATATCTTTATTGTAGGAGTAAGTTTGCCTTGGGCTGACACGGAAGAAAAGAGTTATACCGTAAAAGAACTTGTTAATAAATTGAGTTTGAAATATGGAACTGCTTATTATTTCGCGACGCATAGAGTTGTTGAATTTCATGCATGGATAAAATCTGTAAATGGAAATATAGTTAGAGCGTACTCTTATTTAGGCGAACGTGGAGAAAATACAATTGTTGAAGGAGATGCCACTGACTTTGAATCCGAATTAAACTTAATTAATTCCTTTTCAGAAGAATTTAAAGACGACAACTACTTTGAAAACGAAGAACTTATTTTCCCAAACGAGGAAATAGTTATGGATGTTGCCGGAGCATGGTCTATAAATCCATCTACACTAGAAGAAAGAAATGACAGCCAAGAAGGAATAGGGATATTAGGAAAATTGCAATAGAAAAGGATTCAACTTTTTATTTCTAAAACACACACCATTTTACACACTCCAAAGTCTTTGCGCTCATAAAAACTTCTCTCCACTTCATCACAAAAACTTTTCAAAGTGATGGAATTTTAATTAACTAACACTAGCGAGCATTACGTTTCAATATATTCATTTGCCCTTGGACCACTAACCTTACTCCTTATGTTAAACCGAAGAAAACTACTTCAACGCCTCTCAACCTTTCCAATTCTTGGAGGTGTGTTAGGATCGATACCGCTTACCTCTGCCCTTGCAGCGTCTGCTCCGAAAAGAAATTTATTTAAAGAATTAGGCATTCGCACATTTATCAACGCTGCGGGTACATTGACGTATATGACAGGTTCATTGATGCACGATGAAGTTTTAGAAACCATCAGTGGCACAGCCAGGGAATTTTGTATGCTCGATGAAGTTCAGGATAAGGTAGGTGAAAAAATTGCAAAGATTGTTCATTCAGAAGCAGCGGTAGTAACATCCGGCGCTTTCTCCGGCATGACATTAGGACTCGCCGGCATTCTAACAGGAATGGATCAAAATAAAGTTGAGCAGCTTCCTCATCTCGAATACAGCATGATGAAATCTGAAGTGATCTGTCAGAAAGGTCATGATATTGTTTACAACCATGCGTTAACGAATACCGGTTGCAAGATGGTCCTCGTAGAAACTGCAGAAGATGTAGACAAAGCTGTTAATGAGCGCACCGCGTTAATGCACTTCCTGCACATCAATGCAGACCAGGGAAAAATTCAACACGAAGAGTGGATAGCGCTCGGAAAGAAACACAACATTCCTACGTCAATTGATATTGCTGCTGATGTTCCACCGGTATCCAATCTCTGGCGATTTAATGATATGGGTTTTGACTTTGTTGTTATCTCCGGAGGCAAAGCTATTCGCGGACCGCAAAGCGCGGGGATATTGATGGGTAAAAAAGATATTATCGCCGCTGCAAGACTGCATATGCCTCCCAGAGGAGGCAACATTGGTCGCGGTATGAAAATCAATAAGGAAGAAATTCTGGGCATGTATGTAGCGCTTGAGAAATATGTAAACTATGATCATGATAAAGAGTGGGCTACCTGGGAAGCGGGTATTGATCACATTGAAAAAAATATTAAAGGAATTCCCGGCATCACCACGGAAGTTCATGTCCCGCCGCTTGGCAATCATACACCCACACTACGCATCACCTGGGATCAGGAAAAAGTAAAGATCAGCAACAAGGAATTTCGAGAAGCACTTCGTAATAACGAACCTTCCATCGAAGTTGGTGGCGGAACTGAGAATAGTGTGAATGTCACGGTATTCATGTTGAAAAAAGACCAGGAAAAAATTGTCGCTTCACGATTAAAAGAAGTATTCACCAAAGCCACAGCTTAAAAAATTTTCACGGGAAGAATCATCATGAAAGGATTGGCGTTCACCATTCTTATTGCAGCAAGTGTGCACACCGTTGTATTTTCATTTGACGCGCTCAATGATTCTTCAAAACTCGTAGTTAAAAAAACAACAGACTTCACTGTAACGGGAGATGGCGGTGCAGCAAATTGGAAGACAACAGACTGGATTAATATTACAGTTCAGGAAGCTGATGTGAAAGAAGTGAGAACTACAAAGGCCAAAGTTCTTTACTCCGATCTTGGTCTTTATTTTCTTTTTCAGAATGAAGATCAGAAACTCACAGCCACCATCACCGAAGATTTTACGGCTTTATTTAAGGAAGATGTTATCGAAGTTTTTCTTTGGCCAGATACTTCTCTTCCACTGTACTACGAATACGAACTTTCACCTTTGAATTACGAGCTGATCATTTTGGTTCCTAACCGTAACGGGAAAACGCGAGGCTGGAGACCGTGGCATTATGAAGGAAGAAATCGGATACAGCATGAGACAAGCATTCAGGGAGGTGAAAAGAAAAGCGGTGCATCTATCAGCGGATGGACGGCTGAATTTTTTATCCCTTTTAATTTATTGCAACCTATTGCAGGTACGCCAAAGTCCGGAACACAATGGAGAGCTAACTTCTACCGAATCGATTATGATCAGGGTTACTCAACATGGACATGGCAAAAAACAACACCTAATGTACAGGGCAACTTTCATGAATATGAAAAATTCGGTACACTGATTTTTGAATAATAAATTCATTCAATGAACAAAAATTTTACTGTCTGATATGATATTAAACTACACACGATATAAAACCTATTCGCTTTTGCTCCTTACATTTTTTGTTTTTTTCCAATGCAAAGAAAAAATTGAATTGCCTGCCGGCGATCCTGACAACGGCGGACTTTTTCTTCCCGATGGATTTGAAGCACTAGTAGTAGTGGATAGTTTACCTGGACGAGCACGCCACATTGCAGTAAATGACAACGGTGATATTTATGTAAAATCGCGATTCTCTAGACCCGATGGAAGGAACGCTGCACTGCGTGATACGACCAATGATGGAAAAGCAGACATCATTGAAACCTTCAGCGCATACGATAAAGAAAGAAGTTATGGAACTGCCATGCGCATTCATGACGGCTACCTGTATTTTGCTTCAGAACTTGCAGTGTACAGGCAAAAGTTAGTCAAAGGAAAACTTTTACCTGAAAGTGAACTGGAGGAAATTGTTATCGATGATCATCCGCATGGAATGCACGAGCACATAGCGAAGCCCATCGCATTTGACAACAAAGGAAATCTCTACGTTCCTTATGGTGCGCCTTCCAATGCCTGCCAGGAAGTGAACCGAACACCCTCATCGCCGGGAATAGATCCCTGTCCACAACTGGCAGATCACGGAGGGGTATGGCGGTTTGATGCCAGTAAAAAAGGGCAGACGCAAAAAGATGGAAAACTCGTGGCCACCGGTATTCGAAGTGTAGTTGCCATTGACTGGAATCCTATGGATGAAAGTGTTTACCTCGTGATGCACGGAAGAGATGACCTCCTTCGTTTGTATGCCCATCTTTTTTCTCCCTGGCAAAGTGCGGTGTTGCCAGCAGAAGAATTTATAAAAATTACTGAAGGCGATGACTATGGATGGCCATATTGTTACTATGATCAGAATCAGCAAAAGAAAGTTTTGGCACCAGAGTATGGCGGAGATGGAAAAATTATTGGACGATGCAGTGATTTCAAAGACCCCTTGATGGGATTTCCAGGACACTGGGCTCCAAATGATTTGCTATTCTATCAAGGCAATCAATTTCCTGAACGCTATAAGAAAGGAGCGTTTGTAGCTTTTCACGGTGCAACCAACCGTGCACCCTATCCGCAAGCAGGTTATTTTATCGCATTTGCCCCTTTTGAAAACGGTAAGCCTACTGGCTATTTTGAAATATTCGCGGATGGATTTGCCGTTGTAGATCCGATTGTAAATGTAAGTGATGCTGTTTACCGTCCGATGGGCCTTGCTACAGGGCCCGACGGTTCATTGTATATGGCCGATACTGAAAAAGGAAAAATATGGCGCGTAATGTACAAAGGCGATAAAGGAAATTTTGGGAAGGATCAACTGGCAAAAATGGAGGCACGAAAATCGCTTGCACATATCCGCACTCCTCACGAAGTAGATGACAATCTTGAAAAAGGAATTGTTTCCGGTGGAGAAAAAATCTTCTCCGTGTATTGTGCTGCCTGTCACCAGAACGATGGAAAAGGTGCTTCAGGAAGATTTCCACCACTTGTTGGTACAGATTGGGTGACCGGTGACAAGAAGCGATTAATTGGAATTTTATTAAATGGATTGGAAGGAGCGATTGAGGTAAATGGAGAAACGTATATCAATGCCATGCCTCAGCATAGCTTTTTAAAGGATGAAGAAATTGCAAATGTATTAACTTACATCAGGCAAAATCTGGGAAACAATGCAAGTGAGATTACGGCAAAGGAAGTAACGGAAGTAAGGAGTGTAATAACAAAAAGTAATTGAAAGAAAATTGTTTCTCTCAGGTTTTTATAAATTTCAATCTGCGTTATCTGCGGGAAACAAAATGTACAAACCCATAATATCTAAAACACAGTAACCATGAAAGAACAAAGAAGATCAACATTAAAAAAGATACTGGCATCCGTTGCCGGTATTGTAGGACTGGGTGTAGCAACAAAAGCAGACGCTGCTCCACAAAAAGAAGTGTTCAATGTCGTGAAAGATGAACAGGACGTTCCCCTGTTTTCCGGATCAACCAAGTTCGGAAATCTTGTATTCATCGCCGGTAAAGGAGCACATTTTGATGGCGACATAACCGCTCATACAAAGCATGTGTTGGATGAAGTGGAGAAAGAATTGATCAAAGCCGGATCTTCTATGGAGAAGGTTCTTAAAGTAAGTGTATTCCTCCACGACTTAAACGATTACAAAGCCATGAACGAAGCTTACCGAGGTCGCTTTGGAAGCAAACCTCCTGTACGCACAACGGTAGCGGTATATGGTGGAGTGCCAGGTGACTCGCTTGTTGAAATTGATTGCATCGCTTACATCTGATTTGAAACCCGGAGATACATACTAAACTAAACCTGCATCATGCGTAACAAATTAACACTGTTCTTCTTTGTCTGTATTTGTTTTATCAACTCACTCGTCAACGCTCAGGACTATAACATAGTCATTAAAGGCGGACATGTGATTGATCCTAAAAACAACATCAACGAAGTGATGGATGTCGCCCTAAAAGAAACGAAGGTTGTAATGGTGGCAAAAAACATTGATGCAAAGCAAGCACAAGTAATTGATGCAAAAGGTCTTTATGTAACTCCGGGTCTTATTGATATTCATTCACATAACTTTTTTGGAACGCAGGAAGATCACTACCTCGGTGATGGATTTGAAGCACTGCCGCCTGATGGATTTACTTTTAGAACCGGCGTCACAACTGTAGTGGATGCCGGTGGTGCCGGGTGGAAAACCTTTAACACTTTCAAATCGCAAACCATAGCGCATTCTAAAACAAGGGTATTGTCATTTCTTAATATTGTCGGTGAGGGTATGCGCGGCGGAGCTTATGAACAAAATCTCGGTGACATGGATGCGAAGATGACGGCCCTAACCGTGATGAGGCATAAAGAAATTGTTGGGATTAAAGTAGCACATTATTCCGGTCGCGAATGGGATCCGGTTGATCGTGCCGTGGAAGCAGGGAAAATAGCAAAAGTTCCGGTCATGATTGACTTTGGCGGAACTACTCCTCCACTTTCTATCGAAGAACTTTTCATGAAACACTTACGACCCGGTGATATTTTCACACATGCGTTCGCGCAACTCGGTTCAAGAATTCCTATCGTTGATACCAATGGAAAACTTCTTCCGTTTGTTACCGAAGCACAAAAACGAGGAATTGTATTCGATGTAGGTCATGGCGGTGGAAGCTTTCGCTTTTCACAAGCCATTCCTGCTTTGAAGAGCGGATTCTTTCCCAACACCATCAGCACCGACTTTCACACCGGA
Organism: uncultured Roseivirgaceae bacterium; assembly: GCA_964521255.1. Taxonomy (GTDB): domain Bacteria; phylum Bacteroidota; class Bacteroidia; order Cytophagales; family Cyclobacteriaceae; genus ZC4RG29. Next base: position 25,199 of record CAZFRM010000023.1, on the reverse strand, counting down.
AGCATGAATGCAGGAATGAAAGATCAGTTAAACGTTATGTCAAAGTTTCTGAACATGGGCATGGATCTCCAGCAGGTCATCCGTGCATCTACCTGGACCCCGGCGCAAGTGATTCAACATGAAGAACTGGGAAATCTTTCTGTAGGATCAGGAGCGGATATTTCCATCTTCAGTTTGCAAAAAGGGAAGTTTGGCTTTATTGACTCATCCGGATTCAGAATGGACGGCACACAAAAATTACAATGTGAATTAACTATTCGTGATGGAGTTGTTGTGTATGACCTGAATGGAATTTCAAGACCAGCGTGGGACGCGAAATGATTATTTGATGTGCGGATATGAGGATGTACCGATGTGAATCGGTTAAAGATTCTTACTCTTCTGACTTCCCCTCTCATTCAAATTCTCCATAGCTCTTCAATCTGTTGAGGGTTATGAAGCGGTCATCATTTTCAATAATCTTCAATTGCTTAGATGAAGAAAATAGCAAGCTCATTGAGATGAGTTGAAACATTTTTTTGAAGCGACCGGCAGGGCCCAACGCATCATCCTCTATCATCTGTTTTGTCTTCTTCTCGTCGAATGGTATAAATTCCGCTTTTCTCATTTAGTAAAGATAAGAATTTTAAACAGCTCCAATTTCCATTAGTTTTTAACATAAACTCTACCTCCCTCCCGATACATCCAACAGGACACCCGTAGAATACGATGCCTCATCGGATAATAACCAAAGTATTGCTTTGGCAACTTCTTCGGGATAACCGCCGCGCTTCAAGGGAATGGAATCTTTAAGCCGGTCAATTCGTCCCGGTTCTCCACCGCTGGCGTGAATGTCAGTGTGAATCAATCCCGGGCGTACTGCATTTACACGAATACCTTCATTGGCTACTTCTTTTGCCAGTCCCATGGTGAAGGTATCAATAGCTCCTTTCGATGCGGCATAGTCAACGTACTCATTTGGTGAACCATGCTTTGACGCCATAGAAGATACATTTACTATTGCACCACCATTGCCACCGTTAGATTTTGACATTCGCTTTATGGCTTCACGTGCGCAAAGAAAACTTCCGATAACATTCGTAGAAAAAATCCATTCCAAATGAGTTGCCGTCATATCTATCAACCGTCCCTGCTTCAACACACCAACGTTGTTAACCAAGGCTGTAAGTCGGCCAAGACGATTATCAAATTCTTCGAACATCCGGACGATATCCTGTTCCTTGCTTACATCAGCCTGTATGGCAACAGCTTCTCCTCCTTTCTCAATAATCTTTTCAACGATTGATTCTGCAGCGTCACGTTGTTGATGATAAGTGATACCAACTTTATAACCTTGCTCTGCAGCCAGTAACGCAGTGGCTGCACCGATACCGCGGCTTCCGCCGGTGATGATAATGATCTTGTTCATGCTAGTGAAAATGATAAATCATTAAGATTTCGGCAATATAGTGCTACGGTTTTACAAAAAGATTTTACGCAACAATGGGAAGCAATTCACCACCAGCCATCCCATCCATTTCCTGAAAATGGTGAGAACTGTGGTATATAAAAATATCATGACTTATATTTAATCATCAGCAGAACGTTGCAGGGATGGATTGAAAGAACCGGAAGAATTGGGGCAATGCATGGGACAATTAAAAAAGGCGAGTTACCCCGCCTTAAATGTTTTCACAACGGAATAATCCTTATTGTGATTTGCTTTCAACAAGTAGGACAAATGTATAATATAAATTGAATTATGAAAAAAATTTTAGGACTTGACCTGGGAACAAACTCAATCGGATGGGCCTTAATCCAACAAGATTTTGAAAAGAAGCAAGGTAAAATTCTTGGAATAGGAAGTCGCATTATCCCAATGAGCCAGGATATTTTGGGGGAATTTGGAAAAGGGAACTCTGTTTCACAAACTGCAGAAAGGACAGGCTACAGAAGTATGAGGAGATTAAGAGAACGCCATTTGTTAAGACGTGAACGTCTGCACAGGGTTTTGAACATTCTGGGATTTCTACCGCAGCATTATGCTAATCAGATTGATTTTAATAATCGTTTAGGGCAATTTACTCCTGAGTCCGAACCAAAATTAGCTTATAATAATAAGGAGTTCATCTTCAAAAAAGCCTTTAATGAAATGTTGGAGGATTTCCAAAAAAGCCAGCAGCACATTTTAAAAAATGAAAAGGGCGAAGCTAAACTAGTTCCTTATGACTGGACGATTTATTATTTGCGCAAAAAAGCTCTTAATCAAAAAATAGGTAAAGAAGAATTAGCCTGGATATTGCTTAACTTCAATCAAAAGCGTGGGTATTATCAATTACGTGGTGAGGAAGAAGAAGAAAATCCGAATAAGCTGGTTGAGTTTCATTCCTTGAAAATTGTGGAGGTGCAAGCCAATGAAAAACAAAGGGGGAAGGATGAAACTTGGTATTCACTGATTTTGGAAAATGGCTGGGTGTATCGTAGGCCCAGCAAAACACCTTTGTTTGATTGGAAAGGTAAAGTAAGGGATTTTATTGTTACTACAGATTTAAATGATGACGGAACAATAAAAAAGGACAAAGAAGGAAATGAAAAGAGGAGTTTCAGAGCACCAAGTGAGGATGATTGGACATTGGTGAAAAAGAAAACAGAACAAGAAATTAATCAATCAAAGAAAACAGTCGGCGCATACATTTACGACACCTTGCTACAAAATCCAAAGCAGAAAATCAAAGGGAAATTGGTTCGAACCATTGAACGAAAATTTTACAAGAGCGAGCTAAAAGCGATTTTAAAAAAACAAAATGAGTTTCATCCCGAACTACAAAATGAGGATGCATATAACGATTGTGTTAGAGAGCTATATAAAAATAATGAAGCTCATCAACTTTCGTTAAGCAAAAGAGATTTTATCCATCTTTTCTTAGATGATATTATTTTCTATCACCGCCCATTGAAAAGTCAGAAATCATTCATCAGTGATTGCTCGTTGGAATATAGACCAATGAAAAACAAGGACGGGAAGCTACTAAAAGATGAAAATGGCAAACAGGCTTTACAACCATTAAAAGCCATTTCAAAATCACATCCTTTATACCAGGAGTTCAGACTCTGGCAGTGGATGTACAATTTGAACATTTACAAAAAAGAAGAGGATGCCAATGTTACACCAGACTTTTTAAATAGTACTGAGACTTACGAAAAACTATTTGAATTCTTAAACGACAGAAAAGAAGTTGACCAAAAAGCACTGCTCAAACATTTTAAACTAAATGACAAAACACATCGCTGGAATTTTGTTGAGGATAAAACATATCCTTGCAACGAAACAGGGACGCAAATCAAAATCCGGTTAGAAAAAGTTGAAAATGTTCCTGATAATTTCTTAACTGCAGAAATTGAACAACATCTATGGCATATCATCTACTCGGTTACAGATAAAACAGAATACGAAAAAGCACTAAAAACATTTGCCAAGAAGCATCAATTGGATACCGAAAGTTTTGTAGATAGTTTCAAGAAATTTCCGCCCTTTAAAAGTGAATATGGTAGTTATTCCGCTAAAGCGATTAAAAAATTATTGCCATTGATGAAAATTGGTAAATACTGGAATTGGGACAACGTCAACATAAAAGCAAAAGAACGTATTGATAAAATCCTTAGTGGAGAATTTGACGAAGATATTAAAAACAGGGTTCGGGAAAAATCCATTCATCTGACTGAACAAAGTCATTTTCAAGGTTTACAGCTATGGTTGGCAAGTTATATTGTTTACGGTCACCATTCCGAAGCGGCTATAGCAGGCAAATGGAATTCGGAAAAGGATTTGGAAAAGTTTTTAGGAGAATTCAAACAACATTCTTTACGCAACCCGATTGTGGAGCAGGTAGTAACAGAAACGCTTCGAGTAGTAAAAGATATATGGGTGAAGTATGGCAATGGAGCTAAGGATTACTTTGATGAAATTCATATCGAATTGGGTCGTGAAATGAAAAACACGTCAGAAGATCGAAAAAAAATATCCAATCAGGTAACAGAAAACGAAAATACCAATCTTCGTATCAAGGCGTTACTGGCAGAAATGCTGAATGATAGCCATGTAAAAAGTGTTAGACCTCATTCACCATATCAGCAAGATGCCCTAAAGATTTTTGAAGAATATGCCCTAAACAATAACGAAAGATATGATGAAAAAAAAGGAGAATTTGTTTACGACCCAATAACCGAAGATATTGAAAAAATAAGCAAAATGGCTCAGCCTACTAAATCCGAATTATTGAGATATAAATTATGGTTAGAGCAACGTTATCGTTCACCATATACTGGTGCTGTCATTCCTTTAAACAGGTTGTTTACGACGGATTATCAGATAGAACATATCATTCCGCAAAGCCTTTATTTTGATGATAGCTTCAATAATAAAGTGATTTGTGAATCCGCAGTGAATGATTTGAAAGAAAATAAAATTGGCCTGGCTTTTATTAAAAGCCATCATGGGGAAAAAGTCCAATTGGGCTTGGGAAAAACCGTACAGATTTTTGAGGTAACCGAATATGAAGATTTTGTAAAACAACATTACACAAAAAACCGTTCGAAACGGAACAAGTTGTTATTAGAAGATGTTCCCGAAAAAATGATTGAGCGGCAAATCAACGATACCCGTTACATCACCAAATTTATTTCATCAGTTTTATCAAACATTGTTCGTTCTGAAGTCAATGACGATGGTATCAATTCCAAAAATGTTATTCCAGGAAATGGAAAAATCACATCTACATTAAAGCAAGACTGGGGATTGAGCGACGTCTGGAATGATTTAATTTTACCCCGTTTCGAGCGAATGAATGCACTGACCAATTCAAACGAATTTACTGCTTACAATGAAAAATATCAGAAATATCTGCCTACTGTTCCGATTGGACTATCAAAGGGATTTCAAAAGAAACGTATTGACCACAGGCATCATGCTTTAGATGCCTTGGTAATTGCCTGCGCTACCCGTGACCACATCAATCTATTGAACAACAAGCACGCAAAATCCAACGAACGTTTTGACCTGAATAGGAAGCTAAGAAAATTTAAAAAAGTATCTTATCTCGATAAAAAAGCAAGCCGACAAGTGGAAAAAGAAGTCCCAAAAGATTTTCTGAAACCTTGGAGCACTTTTACGGTTGATGCTCGAAATGGCCTAGAAACGATTGTGGTAAGCTTCAAACAAAATACGCGGGTGATCAACAAAACGGGCAATAAGTACCAAAGTTATAAAGACGAAAATGGAAATATCAGAATAGGAAAAGACGGAAAACCTGTAAAGGATTTTATTTCACAAACTAAAGGCGATAGTTGGGCTATCCGTAAGTCGATGCATCAGGATACAGTTGCAGGTCTAATCAAACTGCGCAAAGCTAAAACAGTTTCTTTACCTAAAGCTCTTGATGAAGTTGATAGCATTACAGACAAGTCGCTAAAACTCCAAATCAAAAAGCTGATTAAAGACGGATTAGATAAAAAGAAAATAACAAAACATTTTAAAGACCTGAATAATCAATGGAATAACAAAGATATTTCCAAAGTGGAGATATTTTATTGGGAAGTTGATGAGCAGGGTAATGGTATCAATGCAGCCTCAAGAGTTTCCTTAGACACATCGTTTAACGAAAAAAAAATAAAAAGTATTACGGATACAGGTATTCAAAAAATTCTCTTAAACCATTTGAGACATTATGCGGAACAAAAAGACGAAAAAGGTAAAGAAATACCCCCTGAATCACTGGCATTCTCACCTGAAGGAATTGAGGAGATGAATAGAAATATTGCTACACTTAATAATGGCAAGTTTCATCAACCTATTTTGAAGGTGCGAACATATGAGCCTAAGGGTAATAAATTTAATGTAGGACAGACAGGCAATAAAAAAGATAAGTTCGTAATAGCCGCTCAAGGAACAAATTTGTTTTTTGCCATTTATGAAAATGAAAATGGCGAGAGAAATTATGAAACCATTCCTTTAAATGAAGTGATTGAGCATCAAAAATGGCGCGCTACATTAACCCGAGAAGAACAAGAAAATACACCTCTCATACCGGTCAAGGCAGAAAAAGGAAATTTTTTATTCAGCCTGTCTCCCAACGATTTAGTATATATTCCAAGTGAGGATGAAAAAGAAAATTCTTCACGAATTGACTTTAGTAATTTGACGAAGGAGCAGGTGGCACGGATTTATAAATTCACAGATAGCAGTGATACAACGGGGAATTTTGTTCCTGCTACTGTATCTAGCTTGCTATTCAATATTCCTAAAAAAGAACAGGAGAAACGTGGAATAAGCTATCTCATTCAGAATGAATACGGCTTGGGTAGCCCTCAGTCTAAAAATCAAAAATCTATTGATGGAATAATGATCAAAGATTACTGTATAAAACTAAAAGTAGGTAGATTGGGAGACATTGTAAAGAATGGAGGGAAGAGGGTGTACACATCATCTTCTGAAAACATAGAGGTAAGCCAAGTGACTGAACCTCAGATAGCCTATTCAGGATCAAAAAATATTACTATTTCTAATTCCTCTGAAGAGGCTGAGAGCTATCAGATTGGCTATTGGTCAGGGCTATCCCCTGAGCAACGTTTTTCGGATTTTTTTGAACTAATGAATCGGTTTTACAATTTCAATAAGCCCGACTGGTCAATAAAAAAAATAATCATTGATCTATGAACTTTACCCATCCTGCCCACCAGGAAATGCTGGTCGCTTTACTGGAAAATGAAGTTGAATTTATTTTGGTTGGAGGTTATGCAGTGATCTATCATGGTTATGTTAGAGCCACCGGCGACATGGACGTTTGGTTAAAGCCGACGAATGAAAACAAATCAAGATTACTGGAAGTATTCAAGAAACTTCAATTCGATATTGAAGGGATAAAAAAAATTAGTGAAATGGATTTTACCAATGTCGTAATCTTCCACATTGGCAGCGAACCCGAACGCATTGATTTTTTAAGTAAAGTCCAAGGGTTAAATTTTGATGAAGCTTACAAACAAAAGCAAATGCTAAACGTAAAGGATTATCAAATACCCATTTTACATTTAGACGATCTGATTGCTAATAAACTCCTTGTCAATCGACTTAAAGACCAGACTGACATCGAATACCTGTTAAAAGTCCAACGATCAAAAAAGACTTAACACAAATATTTCAAACCGTGAAAATCTAAAATCCCATTTTAAATTTTCACGGTTGAATAGCCCGAAAAAATGCATAAATGAAGACGGCGGGTAAACTTGTTGTTTTTCTTCTTTATTAATCCAGTTTCTCAATTTCACCAAATCCTTTCTCACCAAAACCTTAAAATCAAAGCTTAAACTAATACTTTAACGTACTGGCATGATGGTTGAAATAACCAGAACTCAAACATGTTAGCATGATCAAACGCACGTTGTACTTCGGCAACCCGGCTTACCTGAGTCGTCGTGATGAGCAACTGGTAGTACGCTTGCCTGAAGTGGAGAAGAACAACACCCTTCCCGACAGCTTTAAAAAAGAGGCCCAGGCCACTATCCCCATCGAAGATATTGGCGTGGTGATCCTTGACCACCAGCAGCTCATTATAACGCAAGCCCTGATGGCCGGATTGCTTGACAATAACGTAGCGCTGATCACCTGTAATAAAACACACCACCCCACAGGACTCATGCTGAACCTCGCCGGGCACCGCCAGCAATCTGCAAAATTCAAGGATCAGCTTTCTGCTTCACAGCCGCTGGTAAAACAACTCTGGCAACAAACGGTGAAAGCTAAAATCATCAACCAGGCATTACTCTTAAAACGATATGGAATGGAAGCAGCAAACATGATGAAATGGGCAGGTGATGTACGGTCGGGTGATCCTGAAAATCTTGAGGCCCGGGCAGCTACCTATTACTGGAAAAATATTTTCAGTGTCCTACCCGATTTTACCCGTAACCCTGATGGTCTTCCTCCAAATCCTTTGCTGAATTATACGTATGCGATTATCCGGGCCATAATTGCACGCAGTTTAGTGGGCTCGGGACTTCTTCCATTGCTGGGCATACACCATAGAAATCAATACAATCATTATTGCCTTGCTGATGATATTATGGAACCTTACCGTCCGTTTGCTGACGCGCTTGTAGCGGAGATTATTCGCAATGGCGAAGACTATACCGAAGTTACGCCGTCTATTAAGAAACAACTTTTGGGTGTAGCAACCGTGGATGTTCTGATTGATGGCGAACGAAGCCCTTTGATGGTTGCAGCACAACGAACTACAGCTTCGCTGGCATATTGTTTTGAAGGCACCGTCACGAAAATTCTATATCCCAAATTACAAGCCGATGCGCTTAAATGAATATCGCGTTATGTGGATCATGGTACTATTCGATCTGCCCGTGGAAACAAAAAAAGACCGGAAGAATTATGCGGACTTCCGAAAGAGCATGATGAAAGACGGCTTCACCATGTTTCAGTTCAGCGCCTACCTGCGGCATTGTGCCAGTCGTGAAAATGCCGAGGTGCATGTAAAGCGGATCCAGAAAAACCTTCCACCGAAAGGCCATGTGGGAATCCTGACTATTACAGACAAGCAGTTTGGAATGATGCAGTTGTTTTTTGGAAAAGAAGAAAAAGAAAAGCCCCCGATCCCCCAGCAGCTTGAGCTTTTTTGAGGATTGGAGGCTTTATTTGACATCATTCACACCTTTTTTGTTCTCCAAAAATGCTTCTAACCGGCTGATCTACAGGGTTAAAAAGCATAATCGGATGTCAAAGATCGTTTGTTGAAAGCAAATCACAACTACCGGTAGGGTCATAGAAAGACCGCCCTCAGATGTCAAAGATCGTTTGTTGAAAGCAAATCACAACATTACATGCATAAAGATTATATCACCTGCTGATGTCAAAGATCGTTTGTTGAAAGCAAATCACAACGTAACCGGTCTGACAAATAGACCCCCGGATGATGTCAAAGATCGTTTGTTGAAAGCAAATCACAACCAAAAGTTTGTTGTATGTTATGTTTACATTGATGTCAAAGATCGTTTGTTGAAAGCAAATCACAACTTAGTTTCCGTCGTAATTTTTTTATTAACGATGTCAAAGATCGTTTGTTGAAAGCAAATCACAACTTGGCCTACATTCGCAAAGCTTGGTGAGCAGATGTCAAAGATCGTTTGTTGAAAGCAAATCACAACTACTTGACGCAGAAGGTTTTGAATGGGTTGGATGTCAAAGATCGTTTGTTGAAAGCAAATCACAACCGGCTGTCTCATGAATTGCTTTCATCATTGGATGTCAAAGATCGTTTGTTGAAAGCAAATCACAACAAAGACATCAAATACCTCGCTATAAAACCTGATGTCAAAGATCGTTTGTTGAAAGCAAATCACAACTTTCGCGGTCTCCTGGTATCGATTTTTAATGATGTCAAAGATCGTTTGTTGAAAGCAAATCACAACAGGAACTGAAAGACATCACCAAAGAATTCGGATGTCAAAGATCGTTTGTTGAAAGCAAATCACAACTTGTTCCCTGATTGAAGTGTCAATGGGCTGGATGTCAAAGATCGTTTGTTGAAAGCAAATCACAACACAACGTGACTCTTAATTCTGCGCTTACTGGATGTCAAAGATCGTTTGTTGAAAGCAAATCACAACTATGGCTGTTGATGTAAGTCCGCGGCCATCGATGTCAAAGATCGTTTGTTGAAAGCAAATCACAACACGTCAGGGCTACTACATCTCACGGAGAGCGATGTCAAAGATCGTTTGTTGAAAGCAAATCACAACAACGGCTCATGGAAGATTTAAGCATCAGTCGATGTCAAAGATCGTTTGTTGAAAGCAAATCACAACAGGATGTGATATACTCTGTGGTAAGATATTGATGTCAAAGATCGTTTGTTGAAAGCAAATCACAACCTGCCTATCTTCACCTCCACACCTATATACGATGTCAAAGATCGTTTGTTGAAAGCAAATCACAACACCGGCAACAAAACTTCCTGACCACGTTGCGATGTCAAAGATCGTTTGTTGAAAGCAAATCACAACAATCCCGCCAGACGTAAGACACGAATTACCGATGTCAAAGATCGTTTGTTGAAAGCAAATCACAACCCATTATACCGCTTAGAAAACTAAGCAGAGATGTCAAAGATCGTTTGTTGAAAGCAAATCACAACTTGAATCTGATGACTTACCTCTTTAGGTATGATGTCAAAGATCGTTTGTTGAAAGCAAATCACAACTGAACAAGAGGAATATATTCAAGAAGCCCGGATGTCAAAGATCGTTTGTTGAAAGCAAATCACAACTTTTGGACATTAACACGTCAGTTTGCATCAGATGTCAAAGATCGTTTGTTGAAAGCAAATCACAACTGATATCAAAGATTTAATTGATGCTGGCGGGATGTCAAAGATCGTTTGTTGAAAGCAAATCACAACAACGGTGAATCCGATTACAATTGAATTACTGATGTCAAAGATCGTTTGTTGAAAGCAAATCACAACGCAAGAGAAACAAGTGTTTTTGAAGATACAGATGTCAAAGATCGTTTGTTGAAAGCAAATCACAACTAAAAATTGTATGTTTAATCTTCATACGCTGATGTCAAAGATCGTTTGTTGAAAGCAAATCACAACAATCAAGAGAATGTTGTCTTAGCTGAATGGGATGTCAAAGATCGTTTGTTGAAAGCAAATCACAACATAATCTCTAAACATGGCCTGGTGTACCAGGATGTCAAAGATCGTTTGTTGAAAGCAAATCACAACAGCTTCACGCCATTTACTTTTCGCCACTTAGATGTCAAAGATCGTTTGTTGAAAGCAAATCACAACAATCCCGCCAGACGTAAGACACGAATTACCGATGTCAAAGATCGTTTGTTGAAAGCAAATCACAACAACGGTGAATCCGATTACAATTGAATTACTGATGTCAAAGATCGTTTGTTGAAAGCAAATCACAACGCAAGAGAAACAAGTGTTTTTGAAGATACAGATGTCAAAGATCGTTTGTTGAAAGCAAATCACAACTAAAAATTGTATGTTTAATCTTCATACGCTGATGTCAAAGATCGTTTGTTGAAAGCAAATCACAACAATCAAGAGAATGTTGTCTTAGCTGAATGGGATGTCAAAGATCGTTTGTTGAAAGCAAATCACAACTCCCGTGAGGTAGATAGTTTGACCAAGGTTGATGTCAAAGATCGTTTGTTGAAAGCAAATCACAACAAATAGACCCAACTTCAAAAGAAGTGGTTTGATGTCAAAGATCGTTTGTTGAAAGCAAATCACAACAACGTTGAAATGTTTGTTTCATGAAAAGCCGATGTCAAAGATCGTTTGTTGAAAGCAAATCACAACAGCGTTGGATCTGTGTTATTCACGTCTGAAGATGTCAAAGATCGTTTGTTGAAAGCAAATCACAACATCATGGACATGGAGCTTTATGTTGATGGGATGTCAAAGATCGTTTGTTGAAAGCAAATCACAACTGCGCGACGTAATGAGTCCAGAACGGCACTGATGTCAAAGATCGTTTGTTGAAAGCAAATCACAACTATAACCATGGTCCACACTTCCGGGTCTCCGATGTCAAAGATCGTTTGTTGAAAGCAAATCACAACTAAATCCGGCGACATATCCTGTCGTACTTCGATGTCAAAGATCGTTTGTTGAAAGCAAATCACAACCATACAAGCGAATACTTAAACCATTCGAGGATGTCAAAGATCGTTTGTTGAAAGCAAATCACAACGATCAGCAGGTAACACCTAACCCTCCGAAGGATGTCAAAGATCGTTTGTTGAAAGCAAATCACAACGGAAACATGATGTTTAAAAATGGCCGTTACGATGTCAAAGATCGTTTGTTGAAAGCAAATCACAACAGCGGCGAGGGGACAATATCATTTAGCTCAGATGTCAAAGATCGTTTGTTGAAAGCAAATCACAACTCATCGGCATAAGCGGTGATGCCGGTGACAGATGTCAAAGATCGTTTGTTGAAAGCAAATCACAACGTTGATGCGCAAATCGCTGCGAACCTCACCGATGTCAAAGATCGTTTGTTGAAAGCAAATCACAACGGGTATTTGTTTAAATACCTGTTTAGCTTCGATGTCAAAGATCGTTTGTTGAAAGCAAATCACAACCACCCAACTATCCAGTTCCACACCATTGGGGATGTCAAAGATCGTTTGTTGAAAGCAAATCACAACTGCATGGCGGTAGTACCTTCTCGCAAAGCTGATGTCAAAGATCGTTTGTTGAAAGCAAATCACAACTCAGGGGTATCGTGGGATACAACTAACAATGATGTCAAAGATCGTTTGTTGAAAGCAAATCACAACTGATTAGGATTGTTGACAGTTTTGTTTTTAGATGTCAAAGATCGTTTGTTGAAAGCAAATCACAACCGTATCCTCCTTTTATTAACGCTTGTATTAGATGTCAAAGATCGTTTGTTGAAAGCAAATCACAACAGGGCACACTGAGAGCTGACGGCAATCAGGATGTCAAAGATCGTTTGTTGAAAGCAAATCACAACTAAGGCACTCTGTATTACAAATTCCGGCCCGATGTCAAAGATCGTTTGTTGAAAGCAAATCACAACGGGCCGTTGATTACATGCCACAAAGCAGAAGATGTCAAAGATCGTTTGTTGAAAGCAAATCACAACGGATTGATGCTGCACTTGCTTATGATGATAGATGTCAAAGATCGTTTGTTGAAAGCAAATCACAACGGATTGATGCTGCACTTGCTTATGATGATAGATGTCAAAGATCGTTTGTTGAAAGCAAATCACAACTATAGCGTATGCGTTACGATTCAAAAACTTGATGTCAAAGATCGTTTGTTGAAAGCAAATCACAACATGCCGATATTTTTTAACATCCAGTCTTCGGATGTCAAAGATCGTTTGTTGAAAGCAAATCACAACTCAGCTCCCAGCCTATGTACTTCGTGCTGCGATGTCAAAGATCGTTTGTTGAAAGCAAATCACAACTAGCAAATAGTTTCATAGTTTGGCTCGTTTGATGTCAAAGATCGTTTGTTGAAAGCAAATCACAACCAGTACGAACGAATCAACAAAACAGAGCCTGATGTCAAAGATCGTTTGTTGAAAGCAAATCACAACGTGTCTGTCATGTCTTTCCTTGATCGTAAGGATGTCAAAGATCGTTTGTTGAAAGCAAATCACAACTGATCGTGGTAGTGTACGGAGCGCGAAGTGATGTCAAAGATCGTTTGTTGAAAGCAAATCACAACGAAGGGTTTTGCCTACTGCCATTTGCCTACGATGTCAAAGATCGTTTGTTGAAAGCAAATCACAACTGTAATGGTAATAGTTTACCTGTATTTGCAGATGTCAAAGATCGTTTGTTGAAAGCAAATCACAACTTGACTTGATAACCAGATTATCAGGTGTAGATGTCAAAGATCGTTTGTTGAAAGCAAATCACAACAATATATCGATGAACAGTATTTGATAATCTGATGTCAAAGATCGTTTGTTGAAAGCAAATCACAACAGAGTGGCAAGAGGGGATCGAAAAGGGCTGGATGTCAAAGATCGTTTGTTGAAAGCAAATCACAACGTAAATCATTTGGCCGCCCCACAAGTTTATGATGTCAAAGATCGTTTGTTGAAAGCAAATCACAACCATTCGCTTGTAACTCCCTACGCTTTTTTGATGTCAAAGATCGTTTGTTGAAAGCAAATCACAACAGCAGTCACAATATCCTGAACCTCTGCTTTGATGTCAAAGATCGTTTGTTGAAAGCAAATCACAACTGTTCTCGGTGAGCAGGTGAACAACAATGTCAGTAACAGCACTTTGAATTCTGCCGCCATGATCGCGCGGGCCTTCTACAGGAACAAATTCAAGGAACAGCACCGGCGCACCGTATATCCAGGTGTTTTTATCTGATGTGCTATCCTGTTGCAGGTACCAGTCTATCTCGCGCAGCTCCGGCATCTTTGCGAGCAGTAACTTTTCAAGGGTTTGATATGCGTAGGTGTACATTATCCGAAAATTTTATTCATCTGGTCATCCATCCACTTTTCCACTTCAGCATCAATCGGGCTGGCTTCACCAGGTATGGGCATGAACTGGCGCTTCGGCATAGTGAACCCACTTCCTTTTCCGGATCTCAATCCTTCATTGTGAACCTGTGCGTATTCTACATCTGTTCCGATAACAATATCTTTTCCGCGTCGCTCAGCTTCCACTGATTGCCACAACGGAGTGCCGGGATTCCTCCTGGGAACAGGGCCAACGAGTAACGCCCTTCTATTGCCTCGCGCTTCACCAGCTTCATCATCATTCTCTCTGCCAGCCCACTTGCTGCTTTTTTTGTCCTGGTATTGCTCTTGCCGGAAAGAATCATCTACCAACTTTTGGGCGGCGTCAACAATAGGATCGGGCAGGCCGTTATCCATCAGGCGTTGAAACTTTTGCATGCTGTCGCCCATTTCATCTGATAACTCGCGACCGGTTTTAATGTTTTTCAAACTCATAGTTCTTGGCCTCACCCCGGCCCTCTCCAAAGGAGAGGGGGAAATGCAGGACTTTCTTTATATTTGTACTGACGGGCGGTGACCTCCTCCTTGGACTGCAAATTCCTTGTGTCGTGGGGTTATCGCCCGTCAACTTTTAAGCCTGTCTACAATGGTTAGAAAATACACTTCACCATTGTTCAATTCTTCAAGCACGATGTAACTCGGCTGCTCAGCAATCTCAACCAGCAAATAGTGATACTGCTTCACACGATCTTTGAATGCTTTAGTGTTTGGTGCGGTCTGTACAAACGTAGCACCCTTCATCAATGCCTCGATGTTAAGCAGCGCTCTGTTCTTTTCGAACTGCTGCATGTGCGGCTGGCTAACAGCCTCACTCAATCGCCTTGAACTATAATTCACTACTGCACTCTTGTCGCCGAGGGTGACCGCTGTTGTTTTGTCCTTAAGGTTTTCCTTCAGCCGGTCGGTAATATATTTGCGCTCCCATCTGCGCGTTTCAAGCTGAGCGATTTCCCGGATGCGATCAGCCTGGAGTGTACCAACCTCACGGATGAACGGACGATCATCAGTAAATATCTGCGATGTAAGCCCTACGTTATTCTGAAACATTTCATTCACATCAGGGAGCGATTTCGGATTCACTGTGTCAGTTGTATCAGGTCTCCACCGCACGAAGCACCGGCAGTTCCATCCGTTAGGCGGATAGTAAAGTTTCCAGAACGGAGCATCAACAGGAAGTATCGTTCCTTCCAGTTCACGATGAGCCTCACGCACACGACCATCGCCTACGGTCATATATTCCAGCTTGCCGCCGCGTTGCTGGAATCTTTCCCACTGCGCGGCTGCCCTCGCAGCCTTGGTTGATGTCAAAGATCGTTTGTTGAAAGCAAATCACAACTATCTGTTCGTTTACCTTAGAGACAGATATTGTGAAGGCTTTGCCTAAAGGAAGGGTAAGAACAAAAGGTACTATTAACGGAGCTGCTTTGCACTCGCTCCTCAATATAAAAATGACGGCTCCCGGTTTTTTTCCGTCAGCGCTGCGCTGCGAAAAGCTGCAAAGATCAAAGAAGGAGATGCCGTCGAAGTCAACTTCAGATTGGTTAACCCGAAAATTGTTGATATGCCGGAAGAACTTGAAGAAGTGCTTGAACAGGATGAAGAAGCAAAAAAAATTTGGGATACGTTCACCAAAGGAATGCAGCGCAGCCTGATTCATTATGTTACATCCGTCAAGAATGTGGACAGCCGCATCAAACGATCGCTCGAGCTGGTGGAAAAAGCCAAGACAAGATCACTCAGTTTCCAAAAAGCGAAAGGTTGAGCGTGATCGATTGCGTTTGTTGAAAAAACACTTCTGATAAAGAATGTAAAGAGTCATTAACCGTCTTACTTTAAACTGCTCCGGATGGAGAAGAATATTTTGTGACCGACCTGTATTTTGCTTTCAGCCTGTGGGGGGATGGTGAGAGGAGCCTGCTGTATTGCAGCGGACAGTTCTGCATCTATACACCTGGTACCTTTACTTTTGTATAAAAATTCTCGTGCCTTTTTTATTGGAAGTTACAATATCGGTTTTACCATCCCTGTTAAAATCATCAAACCAGATCTGCGTGCCGGAGGCGGAGTCATCGTCAATCACATGGGTGTATATCTGAACTTTGCCTTTACCGGTTCTCTGATACTCTACATAAAGTATTACAGCGGGATCAAATTCACCCGGGTCTCTGCCAAGGTGCGCCAGGTATCGTTTGCCCGTGACATATTCAGGAACACCGTCCTTGTTGAGATCAGCTACTGCTATAGCGTGAAGCTGTGAGTAATCCATCGATATCACATGCCTGATAAACGTAATCTCCTTTCCGTTTTGCTGTTGTTCAAACCACCAGAGCCCGTAACGATGCGCGGAGGAACCGATAATATCGTTGTCGCCATCGCCATCGAAATCATTTACGTACATGTGCGAGAAGGTCAACCCGTTCCCTTCTGCATCGGCCAGTGAGTCAAGTGCAACGGCGTGGAACTTCCATTTCGTTTTATCTCTGCTGACCGATTGATTTTCATACCATCCTTTCGCGGTGAGCACATCCAGCTTCCCGTCTTTATTAACATCACCTGTTCCCAGGCCGTGCCCCATACCGCCCGGAGCAAAAAATATCTCTTCGCGGAATTTAACGGAATAGGTAAGCGTATCCGGGTGACCGATCACGTTGGCTTTCCACAATTGTGTGGGGTCATCAGGAATCGAAAACCAACTGAGCTCATATTTGTTATTGCCGACCTGGTTACCCGCAAGGATGACAGGATTTCCGTCTCCGAAGAGATCGACCATCTGCGGACTTTCATTGTGGAACAACTCGATCGCCAGGTATTCCTGCCACAACTGGTTGAACCTGCCTGCAGGATTGCGATACCAGTAGCATGGCCCTCCCTGCGTATTCATGGTAATCACATCCAGCCATCCATCGCCATCGATATCTCTTACAAAATTAGCAATTGACCGCGCATAATAACTTGCACCTGACCCGCGCGGCCTTGTAGGTTCCGGCATCATACCATAGTATAATCCCAGCGGCCTGATCTCGTACCGCTTCCAGTCGGGGGCTTTGTACCATACGTCTCCGGCAATAATATCGTTGAGACCATCGCGATCGATATCTCCTGTTGTCACACCTTCCGAGACGTAGGTGGTATCGATAGGAATCTTTTGAAACGCTATCTTTTTGCCCTGACTGTAAAGGGTGTTGACACAAAGTATCAGCGCAATTCCCAGGATAAATATTTTCATAGCTGAATTAGTTTTGTTATGTGAAAGACTTCAGTCGCACCTTTGTAATCTGTTCTTGTTATTTTAATTCCGGGAGAGCAAAGACATAATATGCTCCGCCTGTTTTAGCATTCTTTGCCATCTCATCCTTTTGTTCTTCCGTGAGGTTCCATCCATCGATCTGCGGTGTAGTGGCATTCACCACGATAAACACTTTTCCATTTACCTCATACATTGATGGCATCGAGGCGATGCCAAGCGGTGTCTCGCCTGTCCATAGTACTTCGCCATCAGACGCATCATAAGCGTATATCTTCCCGTTCGTCACCGAAGCAAAAAGCAATCCATTGGATGTAACGATAATGCCGTTACGTTGCGAGCCGGTAGGCACACCGGTATTTGTAAATCCTTTCTTCACTGCCTGCAGATCTTCACCAAGCGGTTTCGACCATTGTATGGTGCCGGTGTTCAAGTCATAAGCGGTGATGGTAGACCACGGTGGATTAAGAATGAACGCATAGCCAAGACCGTAGCTGGTGTAATAACGGTTTACCGGTACCTTAACATCGGGAGGGTATGCATCCCCTGCCATGGTAAATGCTACTATTGATCTTGTGGCCGGTTCTCCGGGTGCACCTCCTGCGGCAACGACGGGGCCATTTATTTTTATCTCTTCAGCTTTTTGCACCGGAGCAACATCCGTAGATTTCTCCTTCAGGTAAGCGATGATGTCCGATATCTCTTCATCACTGATGTGCTGTACAGGAGGCATCCTGCCCACACCCAATGATATAATTTCGTAGAGTGTTGCTTCATTCAGCTTCGGGCCAAGGCTGAGCAACGAAGGCGCTGCGCCTGTTCCTGAAAGATCCCTGCCATGACATACCAGGCAGTGATTCTCATAAGATGTTTTGCCTTTTGCAATGGCCTGCTGTGAAGCAAACCTCGCGAGAAAGCGCGCAGGAATTTCAGGCGGCTTCTGCTCCAGTTTATAAAATGACGGGTAGTCCTGCGTGAGTACATATACGAATCCTTTGCCGGGATTGGAAGCAGTATTGCCCCAGTTGGCGCCGCCAACAGCTCCCGGCATCGCGATGGTCTCTTCCATAGCCGGAGGTGTGAACAAACCTTTCCGCGCTTTTGCCACCCTGTCTTTCCATTGCTTCAATTCTTCGTCCGTGAGGAAGATCGGACTGATATCATCTTCCGTAACTGTTTGCCTGTTAAATGGCGGCAACACGGTAGGGAAAGGTTGCGTAGGCCAGGCTTTTTCTTCGGGCATATCACTGGGCGGCACAGGCCGCTCTTCAATTGGCCAGAGCGGTTCTCCATTTGTTCTGTCAAAGGCAAACAGGAAGCCCTGCTTGGTAGCAATAGCAACTGCATCAATCTTTTTTCCATTATGATTTACAGTGATCAGTTGTGGCGCTGCAGCGAGATCATAATCCCACAGATCGTGGTGCACCGCCTGGTAATGCCAGATGCGTTCACCGGTTTTTGCATTAAGGGCGAGAAGGCAATTCCCAAAGAGGTTCGATCCGTGTCTGTCAGCACCATAATAATCGTACGTTGGTGAGCCGAGCGGTATGTAGGCGATACCACGTTTTGTATCTACTGTAATTTCTCCCCAGCAGTTTACGCCACCAATATATTTATAGGCATCAGGCGGCCATGTGTCGTAACCATATTCACCCGGCTGCGGAATGGTGTTGAATTTCCATTCCAGCTTACCCGTGATAACATTGTAAGCCCTTACATGACCGGGCGTAGAGAGATATGATTCTCCCGGGGAAGATCCTAATATGATGATATCGTCATAAACTGTTCCCGGTGTGTGCGACGCGATCCTTCCTATTTTCTCAGGATCTATTCCCAGGTCCTGCCTGAGATCAACGGCGCCGTCTTTGCCAAAAGTGAGTATCGACTTTCCGGTGATGGCATCAATGGCCTGCAGGCTGTTGCGAAGGGTGAACAGCAATCTTCGCTCTGTGCGATCCCCGTTTTCCCAGTAAGCAATGCCTCTCCTGCTGATGCCCTGAAGATTGGCGTGAATCCATATCTCTTTACCGGTTGCAGCATTCAATGCCACGAGCGAATTGTCTTTCGCCATGATATACATCACGCTGTCGACAATGATGGGATTGCACTGGTAATCTCTTTCATCTTCGGTTGAATACGTCCAGGCTACCTGGAGCTGACTTACATTTTCACTGGTGATCTGGTCCTGGATAAAATATTTTGACTGGTCAGGGCCGCTGCCATAACTCTGCCATGTGCGATACTCTTTTTCATGATCATCCTTCTTTTCGCAGGATGTTAATAAAAGCGCTGCAAGTACCAGTGCGGGATTGAAGCGATTGTGTTTATGGCTTCTGCTATATTTCAGATTCATCTTCAATAAAAATGCTACAGATAAGTTAAGTTTATTCTGAGGTAAGTCGGTGGTCAATAGTCATTCATTCAATGTCGTTGAACTAAGCTTATTTTTATTTGGCCTCACCCGGCCTCTCCAAAGGAGAGGAGATTGTTGAGCTTAATTCAACGACATTGAATAGTCACTGGTCAATTGTACTAATGACTATTGACCAGTGACTATTTTTCTGACGACATTTTATCGTTAACATAACACTACAGATAAGTTTTGATACGTTCGATCATCCAGTCGGCGATGGCTTCGTCATTCTCCTTTACAGGTTCTCTGCTCCATTGCTCTACCGAATAGATTCCCTTAAAGCCGCTGTCGGCGCATATCTTCATGCACCGGTCAAAATCGAATGACACATGGTTCAGCTTTTCATCGAATGCCATTGTCTTTGCCGATACCTGGTACGCGAAAGGCATTATCTTTTTGAGCGCTTCATACCTGATCTCCTCGTCATAGTTGCCGAAGTCCGGGAGCGTATAAATGTTGCTTCCTACTTCCCGGATGATCTGCAGGTGAATGTCCGGATTCATCTCCATACCGAAATGGTTTTCCACCATCAGAACAAGTCCTTTTGATTTACATGCATCATTAATTTTTTTGAGCGAGCTGATGGCATAACCCACTTCACCGTTTCCCGGGTTTACCCTGATGGCGCCTGAGCCCAGGAACTTTGCTGCATCAATCCATTCCATCGCGAGCTTCAGGCTTTTGTTCCTGACGTCTTCATCAGGCGAACCTATCTGGTAGTCTTCATCGAACTGAATATTGACGAGCCTGCTTTTGCTCTTTATGATCGCGGCTTTCAGGTCTTTTAAATAGTCAGGGCTGGTGGATTCAAAATGCTTACTCCAGAATTCCACCTGCTGCAATCCAAACCGTTCCCTGAAGTATTGTGGTACCTTCAGAAGTGTAAGAGGAGTGATGTTATCAGGTGCGTCTTTCGTTCTGGTTTGCGCAAACCGCTCCCTGAAATTAACCGTAGACATGGTAATGCGGTCTGCAGGGCTGTTTGAAAAAGGTAAGGCGAATGCCGGTTGCAGAGTGAGTCCTGTTGCAATAGCGCCGAGGTGTTTATGGAAGGTTCTCCTGTTCATGTGGCTTGAAAAGCATTTAAAAACGGGTTGTAAAATCGATTGTACTTACCCTTTAAACTATGGAGAAAAAACTATTCTGAATGACCACTGGTATAATTTCCTGATCAGTACAGTTTATGATCACAGGGATAACTTTATCGAATATTACCATTTAAATATGATACACCCATTCTTTATACTGACCGTCGGATGGATTGAAATCATCACGCACGGTAAAATGTTTTTCAAGCATCTCCACTTCAATAATATCTCCTAAAGATAAATTTCTATAGCCGGCCTTTCCTCCTGCTTTTGTAAATCCCATGGCCTGCCAGCACACCAGTACAATATTATTGCCCGAGGTTCTGCAAATACCATACGGATGAACAGAGCGAGGAAGCGGCTCACCTCTCATGTTGATACGGCAGACTCTTCTTTTTTCAGAGGCCTGCCAGAACTGTTTTGTTATTTCTTCCAGCATAAGGAAAGTTAAAAATTGTTTAATGGAAATTCGAGCAGCTTCACCTCTGTAGTGCGTAATGCTTTGAAATTGGCGCAAAGATTTTATTGTACCATTATGCCACGAAATCACAAAAACACAAAATGGCACAAAAGAAATTAAAGTCAGTTACTAACAGGTACGTGAACGACTCTTTTTGTGAGGAAGAATTCTTCGGTAAAGTAATCCGATAAATTATAGAGATGATAAGGTCTTTTGATTTCGGCAAGCTCTTCTTCCAGATCACCACCTTTCAGGTAGAGTATGCCGTTCTTCAGTTCATGCCGCGATTTTTTCCTGATTCGTTTATGAACCCATCCATAAAACTCTTTAAGACGTGTAACGGCACGGCTCACCACAAAATCATATTCTGTTTTAAGTTGCTCTGCACGAATTTGTTCAGCCTTTACATTTTTCAATCCGATGGCATCGGCAACGCCTCTCACGACAGTTATCTTTTTGCCGATTGAATCAACCAAATGAAAGTTTACTTCAGGAAATAAAATTGCTAAAGGAATACCTGGAAAGCCGCCACCGGTACCTACATCAAGAATATCTGTGCCCGATTTAAATGAAACTACTTTTGCGATTCCCAACGAATGTAATACGTGATTCACATAAAGGTTTTCAATGTCTTTTCTGGAAATAACATTGATCTTCTCATTCCACTCTGTATATAATATGTGGAGCTGATCGAACTGTTCTTGCTGTTGTTCGGATAAGCCAGGAAAATAATGCGGGATAATAGATGAATTCAACTTTGAAAATGTGTGCGATAACGTGTTGGATACTTTTGAGTCTGTTTTTGATATTGCCACTGAAGCACTGAGGCACTGAAAATGCTTCTAAATGTGGTCTCTCTTATTCTTCACCATCTCAAACATCAATTCACGGGCGCGGTGAAGCTGAGCCTTTACTGTGCCTAACGGAGCGTCTAGTTCAACGGCAATTTCTTCGTACGACAATTCATCAAAATACCTAAGGCGAACTAACCGCTGATATTTTGGCGGAAGCTTATCAACGAAAACCTGCATCAACTCCACCTTCTGCAATTTGATTGCTTCTTCCTGGGGGTCAGGATTAAAGTCCTCCACATCCAGTGAAACCGACTGGCCGTCATCATCGGTAAAAGTGTTATCGATACTTAGTGTGTTGAGTTTCTTCTTCCTGATAAAATCAATTGTATTGTTTGTAGCGATTCGAAAAAGCCAGGTACTAAAAGTAAAATCTTTCTTGAAACGATGAAGACTCTTAAATGCTTTTGCGAATGACTCAATGGTCAGATCCTCCGCATCATCAACATTTCGTACCATTTTCAGGATCATGTGATACACGGGACGTTTGTAGCGCTGCAACAATTTGGCAAACGCTTTCTCATCGTCGCCCGCTACAGCCCGGTCTATGAGGCGGAAGTCTTCGATCGCTTTATCTGAGAATTCACGTTTCAGTTCGTCCATGTTACTTTCCTTGTTATCAATGCCCGCAGGCCGTTTGAAAGATAATAAATCGCATATAGAAAATCTAAAAAGAAAACGGGCCACAGTTGGAATTTGTCACCTAACTTATTGGAAGCCAGTCGAATTGTGATTACTACCAATACCAAACGAAAAAAAATTGCAATTATGATCCAATAAAATATTGGGCAAATAAATACCAGGGTTATCCCGGCCAACCAGCTCACAATAAATGAGCTTATAAAAAGTCCTAACACCCATTTATGATGTTTTCTGTAATATGTTCCTACGGAGAAGTGGCGAAGCTTTTGCTTAAAAAAAGCTTTCCACGTTGTTTTCGGAATTGAATAAACAAGCGTTTCCGGCGCTATGCATACTTTGGTATTTGCTGATCGGGCATGGCGATTGACAAAAAGATCATCATCACCACCCGTTACACCAATTAAATTCCTGAAACCCTTATTGTCCATAAATACAGATCTGCGGTAAGCAAGATTTCTGCCGACACCCATGTAGGGCATTCCTATCAACGCCATACTTAGATATTGTATACCCGTCATCAGCGTTTCGAATCGAATGAACAAATTCAAAAAACCTTTCCCTTTAAAATAAGGAGAATAGCCAAGCACAAATTGTGTATCACCCTCAAACTTCTGTACCATACGATCAATCCAGTTTTTACCCTCGGGTCTGCAATCGGCATCCGTGAGTAAAATGATTTCATTGCGTGCCACTTTGATGGCGAGTGACAGGCCATATTTTTTGGCATTCACATGTTCGGGGAGGTAGTCAACCCGAACCATTCGCAAACGAGTGTCCTTCTTAATTTCTTCTTTCAAAAAGTCGAACGTGCCATCATTTGAACGGTCTTCAACAATGATCACCTCGTAATGAGGATGGTCCTGACTTAAAAGTATGGGGATCAATTGCCGGAGATTGCTTTCTTCATTATGCGCACAAACAATTACGGATACCGAATGAGATTGGTTTGATTCTTTATAGGAACGGGAGAAAGCGACCAAAAACAAAATATAAAAAACGATTTGCACGCCTATGGCGACAAAAAAAGTGATGATCAGGCTGGTCAGGGAAATCAAAGTCCTTTAGGAAAAGCCCACAAATATAACGGAGTAAAGGGACGAGTAAAGGAGAAATAAAATGAATCCACGGAATTTTGCTTAAAACCGCTTTAATGGTAGGAAAAAGAATGATTAGAGGCTCCCATTTGAAAATGTGCACGAACACATTAAATTTGTGTTCGTGCACAGTGTATGTTGAAACTCATATAAGGTATGTCCAATCGTAAGAACATTACTATTAAAGATATCGCCAGAATGTCAGGTGTGTCTGCAGGAACAGTTGATCGCGTTTTACACAATCGCGGCAGAGTATCGGAGGATGCACTTCAAAAAGTTCTGGATGTGCTTAATCAAATTGATTACAAGCCAAACCTCATTGCACGCACATTGGGTTCTAAAAAGAATTTTCGGATTGCGGTATTGGTTCCTGATCCTGAACAAGATCCTTATTGGGCATTGTGTGGCAACGGCATCCGGCAGGCCGAAGCAGAATGGACACAGTATGGTGTTATTGTTGAGCCGTTTTTCTTTGACCTGTTTGAAAACGACTCATACCGCCGGGCAGCAGAGCGAGCCCATGAAAGCAATCCGGATGGAATGTTAATAGCGCCAATATTTTATCATGAAGCGCTACCCTTCTTTGAGATGTACACACGGGAAGCTATTCCCTATGTGCTTTTCAATACGAACATACCAGAAGCAAAACCGTTGAGTTTCATCGGCCAGGATTTATATAAAAGTGGACGCGTTGGCGCTGAGCTGATGTACATGGGGCAACCTGAAAAAAGTTCGTATGCGATACTTCACATTTACGCAGATGTGCACAACTCTATTCACTTGCTTGAAAAAGAAAGAGGCTTCTGCGATTTCTTTGCCGGCCGAACTAACGGAAGCACTAAGATCCAGACATACGACCTACACAATCACGACGAGCAAGAAGCTGAAAAGAAGATCCTATCCATATTAGAAGATAAGGATCTGAAAGGAATTTTTTCAAGCACGTCATCCGGTGCTTACATCACCGCTTCTTTGCTTGAAAAACATGGCAAGAATGGAGTGCGCCTGATCGGTTACGATATCCTGGATCAAAATCTCAAATTCATGCGCTCAGGTATCATTGATTTTCTTATCAACCAGAATCCAAAGCACCAGGCTTTCATGGGCATAAGTCAGTTGGCGAATCATTTAATGTTCAGGAAACAAACGCCATCGCTCAATCTATTTCCGCTGGAGGTAATTACACCTGAGAATCTCGACTCGTACGTACAGACTAGTTAACAGTTAAGGGCATCTCTAAAAACCTCCGCTGTCCTTCTCTATCGGAGCTTGTCTATACCCATATCTTTTCTACCCACCATTTGTTTTTTTAGCTTT
>CAZFRM010000022.1:0-80369 GCA_964521255.1 uncultured Roseivirgaceae bacterium | reverse complement strand
GGCTCTGCCCTCATCCTCTTAAAAAACCCACCTTCTAAGAAGGTGGTGGTTTAGTTTAAGTGCAAATAAAATTTATTTTATCACATCGTAACTTGTCGTTTCGTTGTTAAACTTTGAAAATTAATTCTATGGAAAATCCTTACCTTTGGATGTATAAACAGAAATGTATGAATATTGATACTGAACGTGCTTTGCTGATAAAGGAGCTTCAGCAAGTAGAAGATATCTCTCTTCTGAGGGCCATAAGGGCCGTATTGCTTTATGGTTTACAAAGTGAAGGTAAGATAAGTGTCGAGGAATATAACCGGGAATTGGAAGAGGCTGAGGCAAGGATAGAGAGAGGGGATTTTATTGTACATGAAGAAGCTGTTAACCGGATTAAGGGATGGAGAAAAACAGGAGGGTAATCTGGGATCAACACGCATTAATCAGGTTAGAAAAATCTTTGGAATGGATCAGTGAAACGTCCATTCAACAAGCAGAACAAGTTGAACATGCTATTTTAAATAAGCTTGAAATTATCAGGGCCCATCCGGAACGATACCCACCGGATAAGTATAAGAAAGGTAATCAAGGCAGCTATCGCGCTTTTGAAACACACAGTTATCGAATATCATATCGATATACTGAAAATGAGATCAGGATTTTGCAATTTCGTCATGTGAAGCAATACCCAAAAGAGTACTGACATCGCCGATAATTCATTTGAGCCATTCATTGATTTAGTACCTCTTAAAACTGTAATTAGCCAGTAATTTATGCCTCAATACTTAAATGAAACACAGTTCTTTTTTTCTAAGGCACTATGCGTACAATTCTTATTAAACTGTTTTATTTGAGTTTCATATTGATTATCGGGCAACAGTGCACGGGTGTTAAAACTGGAAATTCTTCCTTAGAAATAAACTATGATTCTCTTACAACAGTATTGGAAAGTGTCTATGACAGGGATCAGGGAATCAGGCGTACATTGGCGGATTCAATTGGATATGATTCTCCCCAGGCCCCGGAATATTTTTCTAGAATGAGAAAGATTGATGATGAGAATCAGGAAATATTATTACCAATCCTCGAAAAATATGGATGGATACCAAGAAGCAAAATAGGTGAGAAGGCAAGTGGTGCGATCTTTCTGGCAATTCAATATTCAGACATTACTTTCAGGGACAAATATTTTCCTCAGTTAGATAGCCTGGCAAAGGTTGGTGAAGCAAATAAGTCTGATGCGGCTATGATGGAAGACAGGCTTTTAATGGATAAAAGACTTAAGCAGAAATATGGAACTCAGGTAATTCAACTTGAAGCGGGCAGAACAGTCTGGCCAATTGCGGAACCCGATAAAGTTGACAGTCTAAGAAAGGCAGTGGGATTTGAACTTAGTGTTTATGAAAATGCTCAAAGGTTAAATGCAGTTTATGATCCGGAGCTCGCACTGCCTGTTGATCTCCATGACCAATCCCAACTGAAAAAAAACGAATAAACTATATCCGTTCCGATGACCTCCTCATAGCGAGAAAGAACTTGACATGCATTTTCCAATGACTATTGACCAATGACTTTTCTCTGATCAACTGATAACTGAATTAATCCACCAACCCCAGCACAGAAAAGAAATGCGCGGTAGTTCCTGCAATTACAAACAGATGCCAGATGCTATGAAAAAAGCGAATGTTGTCTTTCATAAAAAATACTGTACCCAGTGTATAAAATACTCCACCGGTTATCAATAAAATAAAACTATGTGCAGGCATGGCATCATACAACGGTTTTGCGGCGAGTATTCCAAACCAACCCATAAGAACATATATTATGGTTGATATTCTTTCTTTCCTTCCTGTAAAGAATGCTTTTAATAAAATGCCGAGTACTGCAAAGCCCCACATGATTCCGAAGAGCGTCCAGCCAACCCAACCATTAAGTGTCACCAGGCAAAATGGTGTGTAGGTGCCTGCGATCAGTAAATAGATTGACATGTGGTCGAACTTTCTGAAAAGGAATTTCACTTTTTCACTAGTGAAGCTGTGATACAACGTTGAGGATAAGTAAAGAATAATTGCTGTTGCTCCAAAAATTGAAAAACTCACTATATGCCATGCCGTTCCTTTGATGGCAGCAAATACAATCAATAACACCAAACCCGCAATGGCTAACAATACACCAAGACCATGTGTGATGGCATTGGCAATCTCTTCATGTATATGAGATCGTTCGCGCTTCATTATGAAAAACTAACCTTAAGCATACAACGCTTCCTTCTGTTCCGCTACCCTCTCGCTTTCTATATACTCATCGTATGTCATAAGCTTATCGATGAAACCATTCGGTGTTATTTCGATAATGCGATTAGCAACAGTGTGTGTAAACTCATGATCATGTGATGTGAAGAGAACTGTACCCGGAAAATCTTTCAATCCATTGTTGAACGCCGTGATCGACTCAAGATCAAGGTGGTTCGTAGGTTCATCAAGAATCAACAGGTTAGCGCCTGCAAGCATCACACGTGAGGTCATGCAACGCACTTTTTCACCACCCGAAAGTACACTACATTTTTTCAATACTTCCTCACCTGAGAAAAGCATCTTGCCTAAAAATCCGCGAATGTAAACTTCATCCTTGCTTCCTTCATCGGCATATTGACGCAGCCAGTCGATAAGATTATCATCCGACTGAAAATATTCTTCGTTGTTGTTGGGCAGATAAGCCGGAGTAATGGTCTGACCAAATTTAAATTCTCCCGTTGTTGGTTTTAACTCGCCAGCTAAAATTCTAAAGAGTGAAGTGATCGCTAAGCTCTCCTTGCTAAGGAATGCAATCTTATCGCCCTTGTTAACAAAGAAATCAAGTCCTTTGAAAAGTGTATTGCCGCCAACCGAGTAGCTAAGATTTTCAACCTGCAATATCTGATCGCCTGCTGTTCTCTTTTGTTGAAAGATAATGGCAGGGTATCTTCTTGTTGAAGGTTGAATATCGTCAACATTAATTTTCTCTAATAATTTTCTGCGGCTTGTAGCTTGTCTTGACTTGGAAGCATTCGCGCTAAAGCGGGCAATGAATTCCATAAGTTCTTTCTTCTTCTCTTCCGCTTTCTTGTTGGCAGATGATCTTTGCTGAAGTGCAAGCTGACTGGATTGATACCAGAATGAATAATTTCCGGTGTATAACTTTATAGCTTTGAAATCAATATCAACGATGTGCGTACATACTGTATCAAGAAAGTGACGATCGTGAGACACAACAATCACAGTATTCTTAAACTCAAGAAGAAAATCTTCCAGCCATGTAACGGTATGTAAATCCAGGTCGTTGGTAGGTTCATCCAGAATAAGTATGTCGGGATTACCAAAGAGCGCTTGTGCCAGGAGCACACGAACTTTTTGATTACCGCTTAGTTCATTCATCAACTTATAATGATGTTCCTCTGCAATTCCCAAACCACTCAACATGGCAGCAGCATCCGACTGTGCATTCCATCCATCCATTTCGGCAAACTCTGCTTCAAGTTCAGATGCGCGAATACCATCCGCTTCTGAGAAATCAGGCTTCTCATAGATGGCATCTTTCTCCTGCATTATTTTCCACAGCTTCGAGTAGCCCATGATGACGGTATCCAAAACAGAAACTTCATCAAACTCATGGTGATTCTGACGAAGAACAGCCATGCGTTTGCCGGTCTCGAGGCTCACATTTCCTCCTGTTGGGTTTATGTCCCCTGCTAAAATCTTCAGAAAAGTTGACTTGCCGGCTCCATTAGCCCCGATCACGCCATAGCAGTTCCCACCTGTGAATTTCAGGTTCACCTGGTCGAACAACACCCGCTTACCAAACTGAAGAGACAAATTATTAGCAGCAATCATAGTATTCAGAAAAAATTAAGTTGCAAAGATAATCAATGTACTGATGTACCGATGTGTTGATGTACCAATTTAATGCGCCTTAAATTTTATAGTGATCTACAACGATTGTTAGGATATGATAATTGGTATATCAATGTCGTTTAGTTAAGCTTTATTTTTATTTGGCCTCACCCCACCTCTCCGAAAGAGAGGAGTTTATGGAGCTTAACTAAACGACATTGATTGGTACATTGGTACATCGATAATTGGTAAATCAACATGAGTAAACTAAAAACCGGAATGATATTGTTCCCGGACCTGACAATACAGGATTTTGTTGGGCCATACGATGTGTTTGTCAAAGAAAAGAGTTTTGAAGTACTGGTAGTTGGAAAAACTACTGAGCCGATTCATGCGGAAGGAGGATTGATACTAACACCGGGAATTTCATTTGCCGATTGCCCGCAACTTGATATTTTATTTGTTCCCGGTGGGAGAGGGATTAATCCAATGTTAACTGATTCAGTGTTTCTTGATTTCCTTGCACATCAGGGAAAAAAGGCACAGTACATTACTTCGGTTTGTACAGGTTCTTTACTACTCGCCTCCGCAGGATTACTCGCCGGTTATAAAGCAACTACACATTGGCGATCGCTCGATCTGTTGAAGAAGTTTGGAGTTGAAGTTTTGGAAGAGCGATATGTAATTGATCGCAATAGAATTACAGGTGGAGGCGTAACCGCGGGAATTGATTTTGGACTTGCTCTTACCGCGCACATCGTGAATGAAGACGCTGCTAAACTTATTCAACTCATGTTAGAATACAATCCCTCTCCACCCTTCAATTCGGGTTCACCAAAAACTGCCGGGCAGCATATTCTCAATCGTGCAGTTGAACTAACAAAAGCCATGTATGAAGAGAGAATAAAAATAATTGAACGCGCTAATTAAATCAATAAGCCGGTTTACAATTGCCGGGAAAAAGAATAATTGATACATTGGCACATCAATAATCGGTACATCATCAAATCCGTTATGTTATATGAACCACCCTCTCGAACCACTTACTGTGACAGACCTTATCACAACGGCTGTGCAGTTTATCAACAGTACCTCCAGTCATATTTTCCTTACCGGAAAAGCAGGAACCGGAAAAACAACCTTTCTTAAAAATCTCGCCAGCAAAACTCATAAACAGTTAGCCATTGTTGCGCCAACAGGTATAGCTGCGTTGAATGCCGGTGGAGTTACTATTCACTCGCAGTTTTTGTTGCCGTTTGGAATGTTTATTCCAGACAGAAACATGACAGGTGATTTCACTTCCGGGAGCAGCCTTTATACATCAAACATTCTGGCCAGGAAACATCCGCTTAACAGCACGCGCAAGCAGGTGTTGCGCTCAATTGATTTGCTTGTTATCGATGAGGTGAGCATGCTGCGCGCCGACCTTCTTGATGCCATCGATTATCGTATGAAAGCCGCGCGGGGAAATTTCACACAAAGTTTTGGCGGTGTGCAGCTTTTGCTCATTGGTGATCTTTACCAGTTGCCACCTGTGGTGAAACGTGAAGAAGAATCTGTGTTAAGAAAGTATTATGAGAGTGCCTGGTTCTTTGAATCGAAAGCTTTGCAGCGGGATGGGTTTGTATACATTGAACTTGATAAAATATTCCGGCAGCAGGATGATGTGTTTATTCGCTTGTTAAATAACCTTCGTAATAATCAAGCAACACAGGAAGATATAAATGAATTGAATAAACATTATAAAACGCCGGAAGAAATACAAAATATTCGCGAAGTAATTACACTCACTACGCATAATTACAAAGCAGACGAGTTAAACATGCGCTCTCTTCGTGAACTCACTACGCCATCCCATATGATGCATGCAACGATTGAGGGAGATTTCCCCGATAGCATGCATCCGGTACTGCAACATTTAGAACTTAAAGAGGGTGCGCAGATCATGTTTACGAAAAATGATAGTGAGGGCAAGATGTACTTCAACGGCAAGCTCGCCACCGTAAAAAAGATTGCCAGCGGTGAAGTAAAAGTTGAAATGGCCGGAACGAATGAACTTTATACTTTGAAGAAAGAAGTTTGGGAGAATAAACGATACACGCTTGATTCAACTTCTCAGGAAATTGAAGATGAAGTGATCGGCACATTCGAACAGTATCCTGTCAAATTGGCCTGGGCAATTACTGTTCACAAAAGTCAGGGCTTAACATTTGATAAAGCTATTATTGATGTAGGACAAGCATTCGCTGATGGTCAGGTATATGTTGCCTTGTCGCGCCTGCGATCATTGGATGGTTTGATTTTGCGAACGCACATACAACCGGGCGTGATCAGCACCGATAATCAAATTGTAAGCTTCACGGAAAAAAACTGTCGCCCGGATGAATTGCCGGTTGTGATAAAAACAAAACAGCGCGACTTTATCCTTCAATTGATCACCAGAACTTTCAATTTTGAAATACTGGTGAAGGAGATAGAATACATTCATCGCAGTCATGGTGAAACTGCGTTTGAAGAAGAGTCAATGAAACCCGTACCGGAGCAAATCAAAAACGCGCTGTTATCAGAAAAAGAAAACACAGAAAAGTTCAGATGGCAATTACATTCTCTTCTTGAATCAAATAGTAATGAACAATTATTGACACGGATTAAAAAAGGCAGCGAATACTATAAAACTTTTCTGCAAAAGCAATTGGGTGAATTGTTAACGCATACAGAAGAGATGCGACAAAGGAAGCGGGTAAAGTCTTATGTAACCAGTCTTACCGATCTCGATACACTTATTTCCAAAAAGCTTGAAGAGATAGATAAGGTATTGTATCTGATAGAATCGATTTTCGAAGGTCGCGATCAATTTGATTTTAGTCACCTCACCAGGCAACGGGCTTTGCAACGCGAGGACATACTGAAGGGAATAAAAAATAGTCTGGGTCCTTCTCCAGTGAAAGTAAAAAAGAGGAAAAGTCGTTCGCTGAAGAAAAACAAGGCAGATGAGCGTTCTACCTATGATGTTACCTTTGATCATTTTCAATCGGGAATGTCTGTAGAAGCAATTGCAAAAGAAAGGGGCCTGACCGTTGGAACAATTGAAAGTCATTTGGCCCAATGGGTCAGCGAAGGACGAATTCAGATTTTTTCCTTTATACCACGTGAAGATGTGGAGTTGATCTCGAATGCCATCAAGGATATGCCTGAGGGATTTACAAGTAAGGAATTATTTGACAAGCTTGAAGGTAAATTCAGCTATGGCCGGTTACGGGCTGTACTTAATTATATTTCATCACAATCCAGCGTGGCTCAGTAGACCATTCACAAGATTGTGGTCTTATTAAACGTGAGCAACGGTATCCGGGTATGAAAAGTTAACTGTCTGGTTATGCTTCTTCCGAACAGTTTTTCGTAAAAATCAAGCTTGTGGGTGAACATCGCCAGCAGATCAGCTTTTTGATCAGTCACAAAAGTATTTACTTCCTTATCGATGTAATCGTTCCGGGCAATATGGAATGATATCTTCGGATATTTGGTAAGCTTGACAAGATCAGCCGCAGTTTTCTTACTGTTTATTTTTTTGGCAGAATCCGACGGAAGTACATGAAGAACGCGAATGGCAGCATTAAAAATCCCGGCAAACAGGGCGAGTGTTTTTATTTCTTCATAGATGTTTGTCATATCCGTGGCGTATACAATTTTCTTTACATCCTTAGACGCCGTTTCACCCGGCACGACAATTACCGGCCTGCTGCTGTTATCTATTACCGATGCCGCGTTGCTTCCCAGTATAACTTTCTTCAACCCGGTAGCACCTTTGGTTCCCATTACGATGAGATCGACATCATTTTTTATTGCAAAGCTCTCAATCATATCTTCCACCGGGTAACCCATGATGTGTTGAAATGAGATTTTTAGTTTGTCTTTGGTCTTTTTACGGATTTCTTCGATCAGTTGGTCTGCATCTTCTTTAACTACCTTCACCATTTCATTTCTCAGCTTTTTCCATTTTGCTGTGGCAGTAGAAGACGGGCTCATATTAATTACAGCCAGCAGAATGATATCGGCATTCAGTTTTTTTGCTATTCTTACGGCATACAGAATGGCTACTATTGATGGCTTTGAGAAATCAGTAGGTACGAGGATGGTCATACTTTATCTGGATTTAGAATTGATCGGTTTGTTTCAAATGGGCTACTGGTATTTTTTATTTTTTTAGAATTCATTGCTCAATTCCAATTCATGCTGATGAAAAGCAATTACCGGCAGGGTGCTGTTATAGATGAATTCCTTCGTCAGGCTTGAGCTTATCAGCTTATCCAGCAATCCATGCTTGCGTGTTGACAGGGCAATCATGCCGGCGCCAACAGTCCTGGCAAAGATATCTATTCCTTTTGATGGGTTCTCATGCTTGAAGACACGGCAAACGATTTTCGGATAATTAATGTGTTTCTTCACCAGATCAGAAAAGTATTCTATGATGGATAATTCTGTTCCCGGTTCGTCATACTCATCGCTGATGTGAACAACGTTTATCTCAGCATCGAAAAAACTTGCCAATCCGGCCAGCTCACGCAAAGCTTCAATATCACTGTTTTCATAGTTTGAGGCGTAGACAATGTTACGTGGTGCGGCGAAAGAGACATTTTCAGGAACAGCCAGAACGGAAGCAGAAGATTTTTCAATAACTGAAAAAGTTGTACTGCCGAAAAAGAATTTCATCAGCGGATTTACTTCATGTGTGCCCATGATAATGAGTTTTGTCTTTTTCGTTTCGGCCATTTTCAATATCTCTTCTATCGTTTCTCCTTTAACAACAACCCCGGTAGCATGAATCCCATATTGCCCGGTAATGGATTCAACGTATTGATCCAGATGTTTCTGCGCCTCACCGATAACGCTTGCCACATCGGTCGTAAGATAGGTGGTGTCATCAACAAATGGTGAAATGACATGGAGAAAAATCACTGAAGAATTAGTGACCTTAGCAAGAGCGGCTGCATACGTTCCGGCATTTTTGGCGCTGGATGAAAAATCAACTGGCACTAGAAATTTCATAGCATTCATATCGTCCGATTTTTAATTGATTATTTATTCTGCATATTCTATGCTTAATGTGCGCGATGCGCTGCCTGGTATTCGGATAGAAGCTTCGCGCGCAAAAAAAGATCCCTGACATCTTCGTCGTTTACGCGGGTTGACTTTTCATAAAAATCCTCCCACGTGAAGTTATCACTCACGGTATCAATAACTACTAATTCATCTGCATATTTCTCAATTTGATGCTTGCTGTCAGGCGTTGCCATGGCCAAAGCGACAATGATCTTCTCCGGCTCCTGTTTTTGTATGCTTTTGAGACAGGCGAGCAACGTATTGCCTGTTTTCAGGAAATCGTCGGTTACAATGACAACCTTGTTCTTTAAAGACTGAGGCTCCTCCCGGCCGGAATAATATTGATACTTGCGCTTCAGCGCATTCTGCAAACAGGTTACTTTATAATAAATGTAATCCTGGGGAAGATTGAGCGTTTTATCGCTGACAATAATTTCATCAATGCTTACTGAACCGATGGATACACCCGCTTTGCCGGGATGGGGTAATCTTTTACACAATGCAAGTTCCAGCGGAAGCTGCAACATAGCAGATAAATGATAGCCTATTGGCACTCCGCCTTTGGGAATCGCAACCACAATAGCATCGCTGTCCTGTTTATAGGCATGAAGTTTGTCAGCCAGGAGCTTTGCAACCTGTGTGCGATTCTGAAAAATATTTTTGATAGAAGTTGTCATGCGGAGCTTTTCTATACTTTAATAACTCTAAAGTAGGACAATTTGTTTTCAGATAATGATGATTCCTGCCATTGAAAAAAATGATTTACATCAGTTTTTAGACAAGATGGAAGCTACACCCATTGTGAAATGGTCATGCACAGCGCATTAATGAATTTCAGTGCTTTTATTTCTACAGACCATGCGGGAGGATATTTGTGACATTAATCATACTAATGGCTAATTATTTTCATAAAGTTAATATTGATAAGGTTGTTATTTAGCGTTTGTTTCTTTGTCTGCGGATCGCGATGAAAAGAGTCATAAAGTAAATTGAAGAATTATGGAAAAGATATTTGTTAATAAGGTTGCCCTGGTAACAGGCGCATCCTTTGGTATCGGAAGGGCTACTGCCCTGGCCTTTGCAAGACGTGGAGCGAAAGTTGTTGTTGCCGACTGGATTGATGATGGAGAAATTATTCAGCAGCTCAGGGATGAAGGTGCGGAAGCAATATTCATAAAGTGTGATGTTTCGAAGACTAACGAAGTCGCTGCTATGGTTGATCAGGCAGTCAAAACCTACGGAAGGCTTGATTTCGGAATAAACAATGCCGGCATCGAAGGGATAACGGCTCCCACGCACGAATGTACAGAAGAGAATTGGGACAGAACCATTAACATTAACGTAAAAGGAATCTGGCTATGCATGAAATATCAAATCCCGCTCATGCGAAAGCAGGGAAGTGGTGTTATCGTTAATGTGGCTTCTATCGCAGGACTGGTAGGATTTCCTGGGCTGCCTGCATACGTAGTCAGCAAGCATGGAATAGTTGGTCTTACCAAAACAGCGGCCCTGGAGAATGCAAAAGAGGGAATACGTGTAAATGCTGTTTGCCCGGGCGTGATTAAAACGAATATGGTTGACCGCCTTACCGGAAAAGATAAAACGGTGGAAAAGCAATATGAAAACATGGAGCCAGTAGGCCGTATGGGAACACCAGATGAAGTAGCAGAAGCCATTGCCTGGCTTTGCTCTGATGGAGCTTCTTTTATAACAGGACATGCTCTTGCTGTGGATGGAGGTTGGATCGCAGCTTAGACTTTTTTTGTTTAGATCATGTTTAAGAATCGCAAAGACGCTGCAGAAAAATTAGCACAGGGCCAGGAAAGATGGATCAGAAAATTTCTTTGATGGTGTAAACCATGTCCCTGTACGTAAACGAATCTCCTTTTTTCTTTCCTTTCATGGCCTGGTAAAGCGGTGCTTTTGTAGAAAGACCGAACATACTCACACTGTTTACATCAAAACGTTCAATGCTTGCTGACACAAAGAAGATATCTTTATCCGTCACTACAACGCTTCCTAGTTGCACATAATCGTGCCTTTCTTGCTGGTGAGTTGTCATGTTGTTGAGAAGTTTCATTTCTTCTTCTGCAAAAGCGAGCTGATCGCTCAATGGGTTTAATACCGTTATGATCTCTCCTGAAATTTTTGATTGCTGCTCCGGGTCATACTCTCCTTCATTCACCGCTGTTCTGATACGCGCCCTGAAATCGTCAATAACCTCCTGGTGTTTTTTTATCGCTTCAGCCAGGATATATCCTTTTGATTTGATATCCACCATTTTGTCTGAATCTTCGCGGGTGGTTTTATTTACTGAGTTTCGGAATTCAGTATGGATAGGAAGTTTTTTTACCATTTCGTCATAAACCGGATCTGAATATGCTCCGTAACCATTTACCAGCACACCCTTGTGTCCATCAGATGATTCAATCGCATAGACAACCGCTTCATCGTCAGGATCAGTATCTCCTTCGAAACGGTATACTTCTGAAATCAGAAATTTTTCCGGTGACAACGCGAAAGGAGTTTCATGCGGATTCATTCCGTCGAACTTCAAATTAAAGTCGATCGTAAAACCGCGTCGCTTTAAATCCCTGATTGCCTCCGATATAGTGTTATAACTTATCATAACTATTATTGGTGAAGGGGTACTTATATTTTTTATCAGTATGACTAATCACTGCTTTATCATAGGGCTTGTCCTCACCATTCAATCACTACCAACGCTGGCAGCGTTTGGCGCTGAGTCCATGTTTCCTATTCAATTTCTAATGGAACGGTGGCTCTATTATCAATCTTTCGATCATTGATCTGCCGCCGGATAGCATCAATTGTTTTTGTGACAGCTTCTTCAAAGAAGCTGCTTTTCTTTGAAGCAAACAGATCATTGCCGGGAATAGCCAGGCGGATTTCGCATACCTTATTTTCA
This sequence comes from uncultured Roseivirgaceae bacterium, assembly GCA_964521255.1. Classification (GTDB taxonomy): domain Bacteria; phylum Bacteroidota; class Bacteroidia; order Cytophagales; family Cyclobacteriaceae; genus ZC4RG29. The sequence continues at coordinate 68,486 of CAZFRM010000022.1, read as the reverse complement.
GGTGTAGCAGATTTTATTTTTTTTAAATGTACATGCGCTTCAACGATACGCTCGTGCACTCGTTCCAGTGCCTGTACTTTTTTTGTCGCAAAATGAATGATCTTTTTTGATGGTTTGAAATCCGTTGTCTGAAATAAAACTTTCATGGCTTATAGTTTTTAAGATTGAAGTATAGTTGGTGATGTTCAGGAAGGTATCCATGTTGTTAATATGTTTCGCAGATTTTTTGGGAGTGTGCCAAAAGCTTCCTCCATTTCATCTGGTGAAACATACGATACGATTGTCTCGACAACAGCGTGTATAGCCTGGATTACTTCCTCGATATTGCTGAAATCGCGCCACGCAACCTGCCCTTCCTCTTTCATAACTTCCACAGCAAAATCTTCAACTGTTTTTACACGCGGATGTACATCGTTGATTTTCCAGCCTTCTACATACACACTTTTAATGGCCATCGGCAATTGGGCCAGTAGTTGAATGGATTCTTCTGTCGCAAGGTGATTACGCAGCGTGCGCAAAACACTTCTTAATATTCTTGCGGCACGGTCGCGGTCATTTTCATCTCCTAATTTTTTTGCTAGCCTGTTCAGGAATTCATTTCCCTTCATGGCGTATTTTTCAAAATTGAGTGGCATAAAACATTTGATTTAAGTTTGAAATAATTCCCTTCTTTGGCAACAGCATAAAAAATCAATCCAGTTCAAAACTGATTTTGGCGTTTATTCTGTAGCCGGTGATCTTCCCATCTTTCACAATTGCACTGTGATCCTTGATGTAAATGGAACGGATGTTGCGAACACTTTTTGCAGCCTTTGCCACAGCATGCTGCGCGGCGTCTTCCCAACTCACCCCGGAGTCAGAAAGGACTTCAATTACTTTAATGACTGACATAATAGACTTTTATATAAATATTTAAACTGTTGCACTTAATTCATGTCAATTATAAAATTGTTTGTTACCCGTTCACGAACCTTCTGCGATCCTTTAACAATTATATCGTTGACAAAGTATTACTCATTAGTGCCCTGGTAAAGCGCAAGGCGCGTTATCTTATTCATTGCATGGCTGGTCTGTTTTTCCAATTCCAGAATTTCGTGGAGCAGATCAGGTACGGTCTCCAACTGCAGCTCAATAGCGAATGCCATAGCCGTGCGGTAACCGGCAATTTTGTAACAGTTGATGCTTTGAATGCACGATGCCAGGATGATGTCTTTAACTTCCGCAGTAGAAGTTGTACTCAGCATGCTGTTGGTGTCGTTGATCATTTTTTTCAATACGACATTCCGTTTTCCACCTGGTTGAGTCATCAGGTAGTTAAATACCCTTTCCAGCTTGAGCACTTTGTCGTACGAATCTTCCTTATACCGGTTAAGTTCATTTTTCAATGCCTCTGACGTTACATTTTTGATGCATGCAGGAATAGCCTGTTGCAATATTACCTCGCCGTCATACAAACCTTTCAAGAGGTAAATCAAAGCATCATTCAGACTCGCTAGTGATTTCATTTTCGGTTGTGATTAAGTGTAGGTAAATGTATTCTCCGTTTGAGAAAGAAGACATGATAAAATACACTTCGCCTTTCTGATTATAATCAGTTTTTTCAATGGCAATTTGAGCCAGCTTAGTGGTAGGATAATCAAATCAAAATCATTATGAAAACTGAAGTAAAACCCAAAGAAAAAATCCTGATAAGGATAGCTGATAAATTGAGCGAAGCCCAACAGGAAATTGATGAACTGGCAGTGCAGCTTGCACTTGGAAAAGCAGAAGCGAAGGATAAGTTTGAAGAGCTTAAAAAAGAGTTCCGGTCAAGGTTGAATGAATTCAAACACTACCTTACGGTGCCGTCTTCTGACAAAGAATTGTCGGGTGTCAGGACAATAGTCGAAAATCTTGAAAAGGATCTGGAGCGGGGAGAAGCTTCCACGAAGGAGGATTTTGCTTCACAGCAAAAAGACATCCTCACTACAACAACTTCTCTTCAAGATACGCTGGAAAAAAAAGCTGAGGTTTCATCGACGTCACATGACTTCATGCATGAGCTTGAGAAATTTAAAATCAAGCTGGAAATATTGCAGCTCAAATTTGGATTGAAGAAAATGGAGATCAAAGATGAATTCAGGGATCGTATGGATGACGCGCGAAAGTATGTTGATAAAATAAGAGAACGGGTAAAAGAGGGTATGATCACCGGAAAAGACAAGTATGAAGATTTTCGTGAGGAAATCCAGTTGGCCTATAAACATTTCAGGAAAGCACTGAAGGAATTGTGAGAAGTTAATCATTGCTCAACTATTAACGGATAACAATTAACTTAGCCTTCTATGCTGATAATTGTGTTCGGGCTTCCGGGATCAGGAAAAAGTTTTTTTGCCGCCAGGCTTGCGGAAAAAATCAATGCTGTTTATATCAGCAGCGACCGTCTGCGATTGACCATGTTCCCCGTGCGAAATTATTCTGCAGAAGAAAAGGAATTGGTTTACCATGAAATGCTGACGAGAGCAAAAGAATATATTTCCGGTAAAAGCAACGTTGTACTGGATGCCACTTTTTATCTGGCAAGCCTCAGAAAAAAGGTGGTGGATGAATTCAGCAAAATAGCGAGTGTATTTTTTATTGAAGTAACAGCCAGTGAAACCGTTATTAGTAACCGGTTAAGCAAACCGCGCGTGGACAGCGAGGCGAATTATGTCGTGTACCAGCAAATCAAGGCGCGTTGGGAACCTTTGGAGGAAGATCATCTCGTGCTGGAGTCTGCTGATGATAACATTGATGATATGCTTGAGAAAGCCATTCATTACCTGGATGACAAGAAGTGATATACATACCCTTTTGGAACGGGGACTATTCCCGGAACGATGCCATAAGCCCGAACTTGTTGAGACGCATATCTCATGGGTTATTCTTTGCGATACCCATGTTTTTAAGATCAAAAAAGACATTCACTATTCATTTCTCGACTTTGCCACACTGGACAAACGCAGATTTTTTTGTGAACGGGAGGTTGAACTAAACCGAAGACTGGCCCCGGAAATGTATATCGATGTAATGCCTGTCCGGAAGGTCGATGCGTCTATCGTCATCGGTGGAGAAGAAGGAGATATTGTTGATTATGCCGTGCACATGCGGAGGCTTCCTCGCGAAAAACAAATGGATGTTCTGTTGGGCACGAACAGTGTAAGGCCTTTGGATATTCATGTGCTGGCCGAACATATTGCAGCCTTTCATAGAAGGATAAATATCATTTATGAAAAAGACGTTTCGGATGTACGTGAAAAATTCAATGACCTGGGTGACGAACGGGAATACCTGCAACAACAACTGGGAAATAACAGCAGGAATAGAATTACTAAAGTCATGAAAGCATCGGACATGTTCATTGACCGTAACAGGGCTATGCTTAACGAAAGATTGGTCGCAGGGTATTTTCGCGATTGTCATGGTGATTTGCATTCCAGGAATATTTTTTTGTTGCCGGAGCCGGTGATCTTTGATTGCATTGAGTTTAATGACGATTTTCGCCGGATCGATGTATTGAATGAAGTGGCGTTTTTGTGTATGGATCTTGATGCATTCGGCCGGAAAGATCTATCGGAGCTATTCATTCAAACCTATAATCGTTTATTTCCTGTGATGAGAAACGCTGAAGAAGAGCTGCTCTTTATTTACTATAAATGTTACCGGGCTAACGTCAGGGCAAAAGTAAACACGCTTCGTTCAAAAAGCGCTTCTGATACTGACCAACGAAAGAAATCTCTCTCGGAAGCAGCAAAGTATCTTCAGCTAATGTATGATTACTCTGAATCGTTGATTTGAATTTGAGTTATTGTTGCTAAAAAAAAGTCGATCCCACTCTTTTTCCCGCAGAACTCGCCTGCCTTTGCCGAAACGGCTTCGTGCAGGCAGGCTGATCGAATGCACGCAGATTTGCGCTGAAGAATTACCTGCGATTTTTCTTTATGTTCGGGCGTAAGACTTTTGGAGGCTTACCTTAAAGCACGTACGGATACCGTTCAGTTTCAAAATAAGGAGATTCTAACTGCAATGTCATTAAGTTAAGGGGAATACAGTTATTACACAGGGACTCAAAGAAGCTCAAAGTTACAGAGAGTTTTTTTTGGATATTATTTTCTTCGCACAATTAATGATCCGGTAAGGCACGAGAGTCCGCCTACAAGTGCACCTATCAATGTGGTAATGATCAACAAGATAAGTTTATTCATCATTAGAATTTCTGCAACGCTGGTGGCCAGTTGAGAAGGAGAGGTAAAATCAATCAGGAGTGCGCCCGCAAGCCACAGCATTCCTATCCCTATAAATCCTGCCCAGAAGTTTGCATTTGAGCGAAGAAACGTTCCTACTAACGCAGCGGCTATTGCAATGCTCCACCACGGAAAGAATAATTCCAACAAGTAACCCAGGAGCATAATAACGATGATCTGAATGAAAAATTCCTTCATCTGTTTTTGGGGTTAAGTTGGGTTGAGAAGAAAAGCTTGTCTTTCATTTCTTCTGCACGATGGGGAAAGATCAGGCTGAAGTATCTTCCAGTGCACCAGCTATTAAGCATATCGGTATAGTGAACGCTTCCCGGATTTCCTGACTGTCCACCAGGGTAAACGGCAAATGCTTTTATCCCGGATTTTTCCAGGCTCACAACCATGCGCCAGGATGGTCCGTGCGTGCTGGCGCTGGCATTTACAATATCATGATTTCCTCCGTGTTGTACATGCCTGCCAAAGGGAGCAATGCGAGCAACATGCCGGACATAGGTGTCTTTATAATCTGCCCAACGCACTTTTTCTTTTTTGGAATCTTCCTTCCATTTTTCAATGGAGGCTACACCGGCCATGAAAGCATTAACAATTATTTTATTAAGGTCTTGTTCACCGGTTGATTCTTTTGAGGTGTGAAAAAATTCCAACGTTGGGTTCTCTCTAATTAATTTTATGGTATTGTAAGTGGTTGGACGGGAGAGAGCAGTTTCGTTATTGTACATCTCATCCCAAAGCATCGGCATTAAATTATCCCACCAGGCTTCATAATAAGAGGCACCTTCTGAATCCTTATTATTCACATAATCCCAGGCGGTTAAAATCTTATGTGCTTTCCTTGCGGGTTCACTATACTTAGATGTATCTGAATGGTTAAGAATACTCAAAAACAGGGGGAGACTTTCATTGGCTTTAAGGTTGAAATTGTCGTTCTGAAGTGACATCATGTCCCGCACGGTGACGCTATTCATTTTTTGCAATACCTGGTTAATTCTGCGGTTACGATAAGCTTCGTAGCTTGTTGCTGTGATGTAATAAGGATAGGTTTCATCTACGGGGTATTGGTTGGCCGAACTCACAAAACCGCGCTCAGGGTTTTTTATCATAACGTTTTGATCAAAGGGAATGTACCTCTGCCATCCGTTGGAGCTTTTGCTTCCGTCTAACAGAAATTTTCCCTCATCTTTTCTTCTCACAGGAAATTTACCCTGAACACGAATAGCAACATCACCCGAAACGGAAGCAAATACGAAATTCTGGGCAGGTGATGAGAAATAATTAAGTGCATTCATGTAATCATTAAAATTTTTTGCCCGGTTAAGTCTATAAAAAGTACTTATCTCAGTTGAAGGGTCATGCGATATCCAACGGAACGAGTAGTCCCTTAATCCATCTTCCGGGCGAAAGTTTTTATCGTAAGCAACAGGGCCCCATTTTGTGTAGATAACCGTATCATAAAATGGTTCATATCCTCGTACAGTTATTTTTTCAACTCGTTTCCTGGTTTCCTGCCATTCGCCATCTAGCATGTAGTGGTTACGTTGGTCATTTTCATACGAAATTTTATACCAGTCAACCAAATCACGCTGAGCATTTGTAATGCCCCACGCAATCGAGTCATTAAAACCTATAATAATTCCGGGTCCGCCAGGAAGGGATACACCCATTGTATTAATGCCAGGTGCATTGAGATGAATAGCGTACCAGATAGAAGGCAGCGTTGTATTAAGATGCGGATCATTACATAATATTGGAGAACCTGTTGCTGTCTTACTTCCGCTAACAGCCCAATTGTTACTTCCAATAGTGGGATCACCTTGTTCACGTTGAGTGATTCCTATAAGTTCATCGGGAAGTGCAGAGGGAAGGGGGTCCAATGCAATTTTTGCAAAATTCCAGCCGCCCGGATTATTTACAACCGGATCTGTTCCCGGCTCACGATCAGGATAGAGCAAGTCTACCATCTCCTTTCCGTATAACTTTAAAGCATTGGACATCTCAATATCTTTGTCGCCCATATTTAACGTTTGGGCCATACTCTTTAGTAGAATACCACACTTTAAGGGTGTCCATTCTTCGGGAGAATAGTCCATGAGTTTATATTCAATGGGAAGATTTTTATAGGTAAGCGAACGAATGTAAAGATTCACGCCACGTGTATAATTTTCAATCGCGATTCGTGAAACCGAATCTCTCATCATAGCCTCCACGGCTTTTTCTGCAGCTGTAACAATACCGAGTCTTCGTTGATTGCGATCATAATTCAGATATACACTATCCTTACCGGGTCCAAGTATTGATGATAATCTCCCAGCCGCGGCATGGGTTTGAAATTCCATTTGCCAAAGTCGGTGAACCGCCGTAATGTATCCTTGCGCCAGGTAGAGATCTCCATCGTTTCCAGCGAAGATGTGAGGAATTAAAAGACTGTCGTAAGAAACAACAACTTTATCTTTAAGACCGGAAAGATTTAATTCATTAGGCTCAATAAATCCTTTAGGTTCTGCATTCTGCCAAAAGCCGTGAAAAGGATCCAGGAATTTGCCTGGTGCCGGAAGCCGGTTGTTGCCAATCAACCAACTTTGATCTAAAATATAAATTAGGGAAAGCGTTACAAGTAACGAGAGAAAGAACTTCATACTGAGGTAGTTTCGGCTTTAAATGTCAGAGTTTACCATCAAAGTTCCAAGGTAACCAGATTTACGAGGAATAATCATGCCTCAAATCAGTCTATTGTTTTAACATTAACTTATCGAGAAATTTTTTGAATTGTTTTGTATCGTAATCTGCCATTCCTTCCTTTCTGTAAGCAAATACTCCATCCTTATCAATTACAAAAGTAGTTGGGATCAACTTTACCTGAAGCTGTTGTGGGAGTTCTGCAGCGATGAATACAGGGAATGTGAATCCTTTTGATTCAACATACTTGTTTACCTTCTGTAAATCATCCGCTGCATCCAGTGAAAGCACAACGAACGCAACTGAGTCCTTATTCACCTTATCATAAAGATTTTGAATGGACGGCATTTCAGCGCGACAGGGTCCACACCAGGTGGCCCACAGGTTCAGGAACACTGGTTTACCTTTATACTTATTAAAATCAATGGTTTCTCCTGCTAAGGTTTTAACGGAGAAATTGTAGTTGAAAAGTTCTTTGCCAGGTACATATCCAGATGGATCGGCATCCATTATACCCGTTAATAATACAGCCTTGTTTGTAGCGGAAGATAGTCCTGACAATGCACCCGAATAACGCAATATGAGAAGAATGACAATAAGTGAGAGCCATATCTTAAGATTCCTCCAGAGTGTAATAAGGATGCTTTTTAACTTAGTCTTATCTATTGGCGCATTCATGATTTCAATATTCTTTGCTGCAAATTATTTATCTTTAACATTCCGTAAACTAATATTTATGTAAAATGACAAAAGTTGGCTTAATCAAGTTTCTTTTGCTTGTATTTACCATTCATTCTGTTCAGGCTCAGAAGACAAAATACAAAGATATTTTTGGATTATTAAGCACAAAGCAATACGAACAGGCCGAACCGTTTTTAAAGAAGTATTTAAAGGAAAACGATGATAATCCAAATGCTTTTCTTTTCATGGGTATTATCTACCAGGAAAAATCTGTCAGGAATGACATTTTGAAGCAAACCGCTGTTGCATTTAAGAATATCGACTCTGCCATTTTCTTTTACGACAAAGCAAAAAAAACAATCAATGAAAAGGAGATAAAGAAAAATGATGAGTACTACCAGGCATACAAAAGGAGGGATCTTAGAACAGGGCAGTTTGGCGTGCAGCTATCCGACATTCAGTTTGACCTGGACAAGCGAATGGAAGGTTTGCGTGAGCGAAAGGATAGAATAAAAATGGTTAAGTATTATTTCACCTTTGCAGATAGCCTTTATAGAAAAACCAATGCTCTTTATTGCTCTATACAAAAGCCTTATACATCATCGAATGATCTTTATCTTCAGTCGGGCGACAGTACAATATTAACATTAGATGAACTTATCATTCGCTTTGATTCGACAATGAAGTTTACTGAGAATTATATTGCAAGCATGCAAAATGTTGGGGGCACAAATTATAAACCTTCCCTTAGGCTTGAGGATATTGAAGACTTTTCCACAGATGGAATAAATGTCAGTGATTTCTATCAAAATGAAATTCAGCTTTGGGATTATAAAAAATTTTCTATTGAAGCTAAGAATGTTATTGTAAAAGAAATTAATCCGATGCGAGAGCATTTGCTTTCATTTGATACGGAATTGAATAAGCTTAATGAAAAATTGAAAACTGATTCTACATCTGTAATTACCGATCTGACAAGACTTACCGAAGAACTTCTTTCAGGTCAGTTGAAAAAATTTGACTCGGATCCATTACCGTTAAATGTATTCAGCTTAAAAATTGCTAACCTGGAATACAAATCAGTTGTTATTGAAAACAATGCTCATCGTGATTCCGCAGATGTTCAACTCCAAATGAATTTACTTGAAAAGGAAAATAAGTATCTCCATAAATTGGATAGCATAGCAGCTAAGTTACTCTCAACAGATTTGGATAAGGCGACTATGAACTATCAGCATTTTGTAACCAATGCCTACAATAATCCGCTTGTTCTTAAAAATTATATTACGGGAGAAAAAGAATTTGCCGAACGGGAGAAAGCGCTGCTTGCTAAAGAGCTTCTAAAGAAACAGGATGCTCTTCGTTGGGTAATTGTAGACTCTACGTCAGTGCCTTTATTTTTAGATAATGCAGTTTCAACGTACAAACCTTTGATAGTGCAGCAAGAAAAATATACCGTTGGCCTTTCCTATTTGGATTCGTTAAATGTGGCCGGTTACTTTTATTCTATTACACCTTCACGGCGCCCGGATATAAAAGTAGATTTCCCTGTTGATCAGCCAAATTTTAAATTAAGCCAGTTGCCTAATTTGAAAGTGCTGACTGCTGATAACAACAGCCAGATCTATTATGTGCTGATTTATGCTACAGGAACGTTGACTGAAAAGTATCCTTCAACACTCGCCAAGATTTATCGTTCTGATGGATTATCATGGACCAATGACCTGCAACTTGATTTCATTCCAAATGAAATTCAATACAAACAGGATACAGGCGACCTGATTATCGCTACGTCAGAAAAAATGTTGGTGATTGATAAGAACGGGAAAGCTAAATAAAATGTCATTGGTCAGCAGTCATTAGCAGGAACCCACCTAATGACTATTAACAATTGACTAATGACTTTATGGACTTACTAACTTCTTCCAATCCTGGAAGCGCATGTCAATGCGGAGTTTCATTTTATCGTAATTGTCCCAGCTATCGGTTACGTGATAGATTGATGGCAGATTCTTAACAAGAATTTCATCGTAATCATTTCTATAAAGTCCGCCGCCGTAATAATAATATGTGAACATATTTCCCTGGCGATTGAATAATTCAAAGCCAAGGTAGCCATCCCATATTTCACTGAGGATTGTACATGAAATTTCTCTGCGCTTAAAACGGAATATTTGATTGGATGCTTCGTCCTCAAAATATTCTGAATAGGCATCTGAGTCAATGATCCAGCCCAGGTACATTCCTATGTGTACGTAAGCCTGTTCGATTGGTAAATTGTCGGGGAAGTTTCCTAAAAAGTGACTCTTCGCGTTGTCGTAAATAGTCTTTTGTATATCCGCTTTTTTATCCATAAAACAATTTTAACCTCGTTTCCCTTCTTAAACAAATATTTTCAATCTATTGTGGAGGTGCAACATGTGATGTTTTAATCCGGTATATATATCTTAATAGAAGAATAGGTAAGCGACCAAAATTGCTGCTACGAAACCTGCTGCGTCGCAAATAAGGCCTGCAGAAACGGCATAACGCGTTTTACGAATATTTACAGAGCCAAAATACACGGCCAGAACATAAAAAGTAGTCTCGGCACAACCCCTGAAAATTGCAGCCAGGTTAATCGTAAACATATCGGGAGGGCTTGTTTCCATGTATGTTTTTGATATTTCGATCATCATTCCACGGGCAGCAGCACCGCTTAAGGGCTTTAGTAATGCAACGGGTAATGCTTTAACGAATTCCGTATTGATTTCAAAAAAAGAAAATACCCACGCAATACCATCAACAATAAAGTCAAGAGTGCCGGATGCCCGGAACACGCCTATACCTACCAGCATGGCAACGAGATAAGGAATGATTTTCACAGAGGTATTAAAACCTTCTTTGGCGCCGTCAACGAAAGTTTCAAATAAGGGTATCTTTCTCTTTAGGCCGAGAAGAAGGAAACCAATAATTATGGTGAGGATAATGATGCTGCTGAAGAGTGAAGATTGCAATTGCATTGCATCAGGCGTTAACGACGAAAAGTACCAAACCATTCCAAGTATTATAGCCATAAGCCCCATGATGTAGCCTACAATAACGGGGTCAAGTAATTTGATTTTCTGTTTGTAAGAAAGATACAGTAAACCCGCCAGCGTAGAGGCAAATGTTGCAATCAAAGTAGGTATGAAGATGCTGGTAGGGTCGGGTACTCCCAAACTCGCTCTGTCAGCAATAATAGCTAGCGGTATAACGGTTAGCCCAGAGGCATTCAATACAAGGAAAGTGATCTGCGCATCAGAAGCTGTATCTTTAACAGGGTTCAGCTCCTGAAGTTCTTGCATAGCTTTAAGTCCAAGAGGCGTGGCAGCGTTATCAAGTCCAAGAATATTAGCGCTGAAATTCATGATAATAGATCCATTGGCAGGATGATCTTTCGGAACTCCGGGAAAAAGTCTTGAGAAAAAAGGACCCACAAATCGCGAGAGTATTGCAACCATTCCACCCTTCTCACCAATCTTCATAAGGCCCAGCCAAAGCGACATTACACCGGTGAGGTATAACGATATTTCAAAACCCGTCTTTGCCATGTCGAACGTTGAAGCAAGCAGCGCTGGAAATACTTGTAAGTCTTGCAGGAAGATAAGTTTGGCAAGCGCTACCACGAATGCGAGGAGGAAGAAGCCAAACCAGATATAATTTAATGCCATGTATAGAATGGAATAACCCTACAATCAACGAAGGTTAATTCACTTTTACAAATTCAACAGGTTGAGCGTATGACAGGCGACAAGTGCAGCTGTTTCTGTCCGCAGCCGGCTATTACCTAAATTAATTTTGTTGTAACCCTTACCAATTGCTAACGAAAGTTCATCGTCTGAAAAATCACCTTCCGGACCGATAAGCACACAATAGGAAGTGGATGGTTTGGCAAGATCTTTCAGGTGGTGTGGATTGGTTGTGTCGACATAGGCGATAAACATTTGATGCTCATGCTGACCCTTCACAAAATCGTTGAAGCTTATTATCGCATTGATTTTTGGTACAGAAGCTTTCAGCGATTGTTTCATAGCAGTGATGGCAATGCGATTAATTCTTTCCAGCCTGAGGTTTGTTCTTTCTGAATGATCACATTCAATAAAAGAGATTTGATCAATTCCTATTTCTGTTGCCTTTTCAACGAACCATTCAATGCGATCTGAATTTTTAGTGGGAGCGATGGCAATGTGTATGTAAAAGTTACGGGATGGTTCTGCTCTTTCACCTGTGATTTGGAAAGTGCACCGGTGCGAATCAATTTCCGTTAAGAGCGCATCGTAGAAAAATCCTTTACCATCCGTAATTGTAATGGAGTCGCCATTCTTCTTTCTTAGTACTTTGGCACAGTGACGCGACTCTTCAGCGTCGAGAAAAAAAACGCCATCTTTAATGAGAGGTTGATAAAAAAGATTCACCGTCAACCGTATTGTTGGTGAAGATTTTCAACCAAAGAGACATACTCTGTCATCGCTTCATCTTTGGATTTTCCTTTGAGATCTTCCCAGGCATCATGCTTTGCAATGGCTTTGAAATCGAATCCTCCCGGGCGTTCCCCGGTTACATCTCCCTCTGTTGCCTGCTTATAAAGTGCATAAAGCGAGAGAAGTTCTTCATTGGTAGGTCGTTTGGTAAGTTCCTTTGAACGATCTACCGCTGCCTGAAATTTTTCTGATAAGTTCATAGTATTTGGATTATTGGCTAATCGGCTAATCAACAAATCAGCTAATTAATAATAAATAAGAAAGGCTGAAAGTAAACCTCCAGCCTTCATATTCCAAGTGTTTTTGTCAATCACTTTCTACTGTCAATTGCTACATATGGACGGAGCGTTTCTCCCACATAAATCTGCCGTGGCCTTCCTATGGGTTCCTTGTTTTCCCGCATCTCTCTCCATTGTGCAATCCATCCGGGCAAGCGGCCCATAGCGAACATTACGGTGAACATATCTACCGGAAGGCCTAGTGCCCGGTAAATAATACCACTATAGAAATCTACATTAGGATAAAGTTTGCGTTCTACAAAGTAGGGATCTTTAAGCGCCACTTCTTCCAGTTTGTAAGCAATTTCCAGAACCGGATCATTCACACCAAGTTGCTTCAATACATCGTCTGCTGCATTCTTAATGATCTGGGCACGGGGATCGAAATTTTTATAGACGCGGTGACCAAATCCCATAAGCCGGAAGGGGTCGTTTTTATCTTTCGCTTTATTGATCCACTTTTCAATATTTCCGCCATCATTTTTAATGCTTTCCAACATTACGATTACTTCCTGGTTAGCCCCTCCATGAAGCGGTCCCCAAAGCGCGTTAATACCAGCGGATATCGATGCATAAATACTGGCTTTGGAAGATCCTACAATCCTTACGGTGGATGTGGAGCAGTTCTGTTCATGATCGGCGTGAAGGATCAGCAATTTATCCAATGCTTTTGAAATGATTGGATCCACTTCATATTTTTCCGTAGGAAGAGAAAACATCATCTTTAGAAACCTTGAACAGTAATCGAGGGAGTTGTCCGGGTAATTCACAGGGTGGCCCATTGCATTTTTGTAAGACCATGCGGCGAAAGTTGGCATTTTAGCCAGGGAGCGGACAATGCTTAGGTATACTCCTTCCTTAGGTCTGTTTGGATCAAGCGATTCAGGGTAGAAGGCTGTTTGTGAACAAAACATAGAGGCCAAAACACCCATAGGATGGGAGGTAGAGGGAAACCCATCCAGTATCTTCTTAATGTCTTCGTGAACCAGGGTATGGGTCTTAATGTCATGAGAAAACTGATCGAGTTGTTTTGCTGTCGGCAGTTCGCCAAAGATGAGAAGATAGGATACTTCTTCAAATGTAGATTTCTTAGCCAGTTCTTCAATAGAGTATCCGCGGTAGCGTAAAACCCCATTATCGCCATCAAGATAAGTTATAGCACTTTTTGTAGCGCCGGTATTTTTATAACCCAGATCTAATGTTATGGCTCCCGTTTGATCGCGCAAATCGGCGATGTCAATAGCTACTTCCTGTTCGGTTCCTTCAATAAGCGGGAGTGAATAAGATTTACCGTCAATTTTTAGTTCTGCATTCTTCGACATTGCCTTGTGATTCAATTTCTTAATATGCGGCTAAATATAAGCCCCCAATGGATTAGAAAAAAATACCCTCATTATAAAATAATAGCCCAGACTTAATTATTACCCAGGATTAAGGGTAAACCATCCTTTCCAGACCCTACAATAATTATCTTTGAATTGGGCGACTTGGATAATTCCAGCGTTGCTTCTATTCCCCTCATTTTTAAAAGCTTGTCTGATAAGCTGGAATTTACAATGTTGTTAGCCCGGGCCTCACCCTCTGCTGCAATGCGTTTTCTCTCGGCCTCACTTTTTTCTTTATCGAGACGAAACTGGTAAGCTAATGCTTCCTGTTCCTGTTGGAGTTTGTTTTCAATGGCGCCTTTGATTTGTGCCGGTAAGTTGATTGACCGGATTAATACGGCAGTAGCGTTGACATAATTAGCCGATAAGATATTTTCGGTTTCATTCTTAATTGAAGTCTCAACATCAGTGCGCTTGGTTGAATAAATTTCTTCCGCAGTATACCGGCCCATTACCTGGCGAACAGTGGAGCGCACTTCGGGTATAACCAATACATTAACATAGTTTTTGGTAAACTTCTCATGTACCCAGCCGATCTTCAAAGGGTCAGGAAAAAAACGTACCGTAATATCAACATGAATGGTCAAACCACTTTTGTCCAATACATCCATGGTTTCTTCCGATGACATTTCATTTACCGGGTAAACGTAGATCTCATTCCAGGGAGCTTTCATATGCCATCCGGGTGTAATGATATGCTCTTTATCGAGCCCTATACCAAACTTGTAAAAGATCACTGCGCGTTCGGATGCTCCAATGGTATAGAATATACTTGATGAGAGACCAAATAATACAAACAATGCGATTACACCCAGCACGATAAAGGGGACTAATCTTCGGTTATTCATAAGGTTTAAAGAAGTTAAGTTTAGCGCTAAAAAATATTTAAGGTTCCAAATTAGTCTATTAGCAACTCAATTCTCTATTAATCTATTAAAAACCTTACGCAATAGGGTTTTCGGCTAAAGTGATTTGCATTACCCTGTTTTGAACTTATTTTTGTAGAATTTTCTATAATTTTTTTAATGGCGATCCGAAAGCAATTGCTGAAATAATTGCTTCGGATACTTGTTTTTGAGGCCGCATGTTTGTCAATCGTAATGCATCATTTGCTGTTTTCCTTAACGGGTTAGTGATTTCACTAAGCTTGTTCACCCTTTTGCCATTTTTTTCGGCCGCGCAAACCTCAACGATTGATAGTTTAAAAAATGCTTTGTCCCTGGCACCCGATAAGAGCGAGGCAAAAGCAGATATACTTCATCAACTCGCGATAAATAGTTGGAATATTGATTTTGATGAAGGGCTGCGTTGGGCCCAGCAAGCTAATGAGCTATCAAATGTGATAGTTTACAAAAAGGGTGTTGTTCAATCGCTAACAGATATAGGTCAGTATTATTACTACACTGCAGAGTATTCAGTTGCTCGTCAGTTCTATTTGCAGGCACTGAATGAAGCCGGTTCAGAAAACTTTGGTAACTATCCTGCTCACACACTGACAAGATTGGGTAATCTCTACCGGGTTCAGTCAATCTTTGATTCTGCAAGGCTTTACTATGAGCAATCATTGAGTTTATTAAATGAGCAAAAGGATACCGGCTTATCCCAATCATCCGTCTATCTTAATTGGGGTATACTTAAAAGCGATCTTTCAGATTTTGACGGTGCGCTTGCCTTAACCAGGAAAGCTCTTCGCTTGCGAATGAATATGAAGGACAGTGTTGAGATCGCTGAGTGCTGGAGTTACATGGGAAATATTAAAGCGAGAATCTATGAGTTAGATTCTGCAGATTACTATCTAAAGAATTCATTTCGGGTAGCTGAAAAGTATAACAGTACACTTCTAAAATTTCAATATTACAATCGTGCTGGTGAGTTAGCCTATAGGTTAGGTGACTATGGCAGAGCAATTGAATTGTATTCTGCAGCAATTGAACTCATGAAGAAAAACAACTATCGCCGTTACTATCCGGAAATATTGAAAGGGATTGGGCAAATATTCAGGGTTCAGGGAGATTTCAACAGGGCTTTGGAAAATTATTTATCGGCAATTGAAATGAGCGAAGCGATGAATAACCCGCAAGAGGTAAGCCGGACCGGAAGTCTCATTGGCTGGCTTTATATCAATGAGGGAAATGATTCGCTTGCCTATGCGTTTGGACAACGGTCATCTGAACAAGCGCAGAAACTAAATGATAAAGCCGGTATGGCTGGGGCATATAATCTGCTCGGTTACATTCATCTTCAGAGACAAGAATTTAGTAAGGCTATTCCAATGTTTTCAAAGTCGTTGGCATTAAGAGAAGAACTTAAACTGGACAACGAAGTGTGTTCTACTCTTTTTAACCTGGCACAAGTTTACCGTGATCAGGGCCTCTACTCGAAATCAATTGAGTATCATGAAAAAGTATTTGAACATGATTCATCAAAGGTGGATAAGAGACTTCAGGTAATGGTATATAATTCTCTGGGTAACGTTTATATGCTTCAGGGAAAATACAAGATGTCAGGTAATTATTTATCTGAAGCGCATAGCCTTGCTCTGAAATTGAATCTTCCAATTCAACTTCGGGATAATAAGCGATTGTTTGCAGTATTTTACAAAAGGCAAGGTGATTTTGAAAAGGCATCGCAGTACTATGAAGATTATATTAGTCTGAATGATAGTTTGTTCAGACAAGAGACGTTAAATAAAGTGGCTCAACTGAGCGCCGTTTATCAGCTTTCAAAAAAAGAAAAAGAAATCGGATCGCTGAGCAAAGAAAATGAGATTAAGCAGAGTCAGATTGAAGTGAAGGATTCACAGCTTAAGCTCCAGCGAAATTTTCTGATTTTCTCAATTATTATATTGGTGCTGCTTACATTATCTTCCTATGTCTTGTACATGTATTACCGGTCCAAGAAAAAATCTCATCAGGCATTGACTTTGCTGAACCGTGAGATTAGTGAGAAGAACGAAGAGATTCAGGCTCAGTCAGAAGAATTAATGGAAGCTAATGAGTCATTGGTACAACTCAATAATGATTTAATTGAATCGAAAGAAGAAGTGCAGGCACAGTCGGAGGAGTTGATTGAAGCGAATCAGATTATAAGCGACATCAACAGCGATTTGGAAAAGAAAGTGAGCGAGCGTACGGCCCAATTGGAAAAAGCATTTATAGAGTTAGATACTTTCTTTTACCGGTCCTCACATGACTTCAGAAGACCGCTGACCACTTTTCTCGGGCTTGCTGAGGTGGCCAAGATCACCGTTAAGGATAAAAACTCCCTTGAGCTTTTTGAACGGGTAAGAGATACTGCCCTTAATCTCGACAAGATGTTAGTAAAACTTCAGTCGATAAGTGATGTTGGTACACAACAACTTTATTATGAAGAAGTAGACTTGAAAGACCTGGTTCTGAACACCGTAGGAACTTTCTGGGAGCAATTGGAAGAGAAAGGAATTTGTACGCGGTTTAATTTCGGCACAGATAGCAGAATATATACTTACCCGGTGTTGGTCAAAATAATAGTCGAAAACCTGATCGAGAATTCGATAAACTTCTCAAGTCAACAGAACCCGCTGATTAGCATAGACACCTTCGAGCAGGATCATGCCGTATCAATTCAGATTAAAGACAACGGTCAGGGCTTTGCCAAAGAGTTTTCAGATAAGATTTTTGATATGTATTTCAGGGCCAATTTTATGTCCAAAGGAAATGGATTAGGTCTCTATATTGTTAAGAAGGCTGTAGACAAACTTAACGGTTCGATAGTGTTTTCCAGTGTTCTTCATGAGGGGTCAGTATTCACGATTTCCCTCCCCATACATCCGACGAATATAAATGGCAGGTTGGGATAAAATTTCCCCATCGTCACCGTAAGGTAGTATCTCATAATGAACAGTTTCTTTAGTTTTATTTATCATCAACCTCAAAGCTCACCTTACCAGATTTTCTGATCGATGGATTTTATCCGGGGCAAATTCAGGTAACGACTCCACATGCTTACGGATTATGGCTAAGCTACTGATCCATTCAAATGTTGTTTTGATCGACAGTCAACATTTTTTGCCAATTAAGTTTCCTGTTCCAACCGACAAAGAGTAGCTCCGGAAGATCCGTAAGCTTTCGGAAAAGGATTCGACCGCTCCTTACCTGTCCAGGGTTTAACTTCAATTCCTGTGAAGGCAGTGATAGTAAGATAAATTCGATACGATGTAATATTATTTTACGTTTTATAAGTGAGTCTCATCATAAAGTTTAGAACTTTGATAACTTTTAATTCTGAATCATACTATGCTTAATCTAAAGTTTAACCGCAACAGAAGCTTTGCCCTCGACCTCGGAAATACAAATACTACTGTCGCGGATAAAGACAGGGTACTTCTTTCTCAACCTTCCTGTATTGTTTTTAATACTGAAGATAATTCGGTGAAAGCTGTGGGTAACAGCGCTTACGCCATGTACGAGAAAACGCATGATGAACTCAAACCGGTTAAGCCGATGCGGGGTGGCGTAATTGCCGATTATGATTCTGCAACAAAGTTGATTCATGCCCTTGTTCACCAGGTTTATTCAGGCTCCTGGTTAACAGGTTTCGAAAACATAGTTGTAGGCGTTCCATACCATACCACAGAGGTTGAGCGTAGAGCGTTGCGTGACGTTACAGATCAATTCAGTTCTAAAAACAAGTATCTCATCTATGAACCATTGGCTGCTGCCATTGGCCTGGATTTAAATATCAATGCCCCTGAAGGAAAACTGGTGTTAGATATAGGTGGAGGCATTACAGAAATTGTAGTTATCTCTCTTTCGGGTGTAGCAGCGTTCCAATCATTGAAAACTGCAGGTGATTCATTTGATATGGCTATTCAGGATCATTTTCGCAGGACGTATAATATGGCTATTGGAATGAAGACTGCCGAGCAAGTTAAAATCCAGGTAGGATCAGTTATATGTGACCTCAAAAATGCACCCCAACCAATGATGGTACGCGGTAAAGACCTTATATCCGGTATACCTATGTTGAGAAAGATCAACCACTGTGAGGTATCAGAGGTATTGGACAAGTCTATCTCTTCCATTGAATTAGGAATCGTACAAACTCTTGAGACCTGCCCTCCGGAACTGGCAGCGGATATTTATGAGAGCGGCTTGTTCGTCACGGGAGGTGGCGCTATGCTCCGTGGCCTTAAAGAAAGATTTGAATCAAAGATTAACCTTAAGGTGCATCTCGATAAAGACTCTATATATAATGTGAGCAAGGGATTATCGAAAGTCTTAAAGGATACTAAAAAGCACAAAGGGGTGCTCTTTAATTAGCAATTCCATTTCATAACGAAATAAAAAAAAGCGATGAGAGAATCATCGCTTTTTTTTTCTCAGCCGGATCACAAGGAGCCGGAGTCTTCTGAAGTTGGCTCAGCGCTGAAGATAGATGGTGGTGGTGTGCTTGGCGCTGGAGGAGGAACCGGAGCGGGGGCCGGAGCTGAAACAGGTTTAGGGGTGGCCTTCCTGGTAACTTTTTTCTTTGCAGGTTTAGTTACTTTTTTAACAGCTTTCTTCGCAGCTTTCTTAACCTTCTTCGCGACTTTCTTAACTTTCGTTGCAACTTTCTTCACGGCTTTTTTTACTTTCTTTGCAGCTTTCTTCACTGCCTTTTTAGCGGACTTTTTGGGTTTCGCTTTTGATACTTTCTTCTTAGCTTTTTTTGCCATAGCATTATAAGGATTTTGTTTCTTTCCAAAAGTTAAAGAAATATCTTTCACTAAACACATATCGCTTTGATAAAAAATTTCAATCCCACATTTTTAGTTCATGACTCAACACAAACCTATCAATACAGCTATCCTTTCCTATGGTATGTCGGGGGAGATTTTTCACTCACCATTACTCACCGCCCATAATGGATTTCGTTTAGCAAAGATACTGGAACGATCAAAAGACAGAGCCAGGTTACGTTACCCGGAGGTACAGGTGGTACGGAACTTTGAAGAGATTATAGCCGATGCAGACATCGAATTGGTGATTGTTAACACCCCCCATGATAGCCACTATGAACTAACAAAAAGGGTACTCGAATCAGGTAAGCATGCGGTGGTCGAGAAGCCATTTGTTACTTCTTATGACGAGGGGAGTGAACTCATTGAACTGGCCATCAGGAAAAAGAAAGTGCTTACCGTTTTTCATAACAGAAGGTGGGACGGTGATTCTAAAACAGTTCAAAAAGTTATTGAAGGTGGCGTGCTGGGCCCGTTGGTAGAATTTGAGGCTCACTATGATCGTTATCGCCCGGCGGTAGATTATACAACATGGAAAGAGTCAATGGGGCCCGGGGGTGGCATACTTTATAATCTTGGCTCACATCTCATCGACCAGGCGCTTGATCTTTTTGGGATGCCTCAATCACTTTCAGCAACCACCGGTGTTCAACGGGAAGGAGGAAAGTCAGATGATTATTATGACATCCATCTGTATTATAAAAGTCATCAGGTAATATTGAAGTCAAGCTACCTCGTAAGGGAACCAGGTCCAAGATTCATCCTTCATGGTGTGAACGGGTCGTTTATAAAGTATGGAATCGATCCGCAGGAACAAGCATTGAAAGAGGGTGGTAAACCAGGCTCGGAGGGTTGGGGAGTTGATGCCGTTGAAAACTGGGGTATGTTGAACACTCAAATTAATTCATTGCATTATAAAGGCCGGATTGAAACCCTTCAAGGCAACTACCTCGGGTTTTACGATAACCTTTATTCTGCTATTCGCGAAGGCGGAGAACTCATTGTTAAACCTGAGCAAGCCTTAGATGTAATTAAAATAATCGAAGCGGTTATCCGGAGCAGTAAAGAAGGAAGGACTATTCATTTTCAAAGCTGAATATAAATTATTCCATTTTTTAATAGGGGTAGGAGATTAGTCTGTTGTCCTATCCAGGAAAATGAATTTAGCTATGACAACAATCAGGTATATCGTGTTGGTCGTTTTATTTAGCGGCCTGATGCATACAGTTAAGGGACAAGACAATGTTGAAACGATTTTTAGCGGCCCTAAGAAATCAGGTGGTTATGGGGCAATTTCCAACAAGTTCACTTCTATAAATGGAGAATTCGCCAACATGGTTGAGTTATATGGTGGATGGTTTATAAATCAAAAATTATTGATTGGAGGGGGATTTACCGGTAGCACCAATTACATAGAAGTTCCTGAATCTTTCAGTTCGATGCCTGGATTGCGAATGAGCTATCAATATGGCCAGGTTGGTTTAGTAACCGATTATATAATTGCTTCCAACAAAGCTGTGCATGTTGGTTTTCACGTGACTACCGGAGCGGGCTTTACATTTCAATACTACCGGCCTTCGTCGTGGAACGACTATGAAAACGCTGGCGATTACAACTATGATTATGATGAAAATTGGTTCTTTGTAATAGAGCCTGGTATTCAGCTTGAGCTTAACGTTCTTAAGTGGATGCGATTCAGCCCCGGAGTGTCCTACCGTTTTACAGATGGCAGTAAAGGCAAAGGACTTTCAGATAAAGACTTAAGCGGCGCTTCTGTTAATGTTACTTTGAAGTTTGGCAGGTTTTGATATCCATCAGTTAGAGCAATGTCATTAAATTGAGGGAATACAGTTATTACACAGAGGCCTCAAAGAAGCTCAGAGAAATCACAGAGGGTATTTTCTTTGGAATTTCTCTGTGTCTCCTCTGTGATTTCTATGGTTCAAGCAAGCGCATGTTGATAATCTTTTTTAGTTCAGTTGTAGTGAGAAGATTAAGGAATTAGTTAAATAATTATAATCCCGTAGGGATTTCCTGTCTGTAGCCCGGAGCTTAGCTCCGGGTTAAATGAATAAATAAATGCCAGTGTGTCGACTGGGCATGTTCTATGAAATGCAAACGATCACGACACGCAATGCAGGTACCTTGATTGCTTGATTAAAAGGAACCTTGTGATTTCTTTGTGCTATGGATTTCCTTAACTTAATGACATTGCAGTAGAGTCCGCTTATTTCGAAACTGAACGGTATCGGTACGTGCTTTAAGGTAAGCCTTAGAAAATCTTGCGCTTGAACATACATTCCCGCAGATCATCCGGATTGAAATAGCACAGAAAAAGTCGCAGATAAATCTTCAGCGCAAATCTGCGTGCATTTCAATCTGCGAATTCTGTGGGAAAAAGAGCATTTTAAAACTCTAGAATCATTGTTACAAAAAATAAACTTGTCTTTGGTTTTTATAAAGACATGTTCTACCTTGATACAAAGCAATCGATTTAGCGTCTCGCGTTGCCACTTTTGCAAATAAATAAATTGTAGAAGAGGTTTCCCATTTCTGGTATCTCAGTTAATCAAAACTTAAAGTGATTTGCTGGAGGCAAATTAGTTTTGGAAAGTGCTGATGAAAATACCGTGTTATGGCCTTTACTGGTCTATGGTGCTATAGTTTTTACATTAATCGGCGCCATTCTAATACTGTCCCATTTTCTCGGACAGCATCATAAAGAACGTGCGACCGACGAGCCCTACGAAGGGGGTATACTTAGTGCCGGATCTGCACGATTGCGTTTCTCTTCCCAGTTTTATCTCATCGCCATGCTCTTCGTCATCTTTGACGTGGAGACGATTTTCATTTTCTCATGGGCTATTGCATTTAGAGAACTCGGCTGGGTAGGATACGCCGGTGTTGTTGTTTTTATAGGCCTGCTCTTTATTGTTCTTATCTACGAATGGAGAAACGGTGCGCTGAATTTTGGGCCAGATGGAAAGAAAATTATTAAGGCATATAAAAAGCTAATCAAGAAAAATATTTCGCATGAATTGGTGGATAAGTAATGCAAACAATCCGGTAGGTGCATTGCGCGGTACAAGCTCAATGGAAGAGGCCGTGCAACAAAGTATGGTATTGAGCACCGTTCACGACCTGCTAAGATGGGGCAGGAAAAACTCTATGTGGCCTTTTCATTTTGGATTGTCTTGCTGCTTTGTTGAAATGGCTACCAGTATGACACCGAAATATGACGTGGCACGGTTCGGTGCAGAAGTAATCCGGGGAACGCCGCGCGAAGCAGATGTCATGATCATCGCCGGAACAGTATTTATAAAAATGGCGCCGATCATAAAACGTCTTCACGAACAAATGATGGAGCCACGTTGGGTAATATCAATGGGATCATGTGCCAACTCGGGTGGAATGTATGACATCTATAGTGTAGTTCAGGGCGTGGATAAATTTCTCCCGGTGGATGTGTATGTTCCGGGTTGTCCACCAAGACCTGATGCGTTTATGGAAGGACTCACATTGCTTGCAGAAAGAGTAGGACAAGAAACGCGGCCCCTAAGCTGGACGATTGGCGAGCAAGGTGTGATAAGGCCAGAAAAAATTTCGGTGAAAGATAGAAAAGCAGAAATGCGGAAGAAGATGGTAGAGTTCCGTTCGCCAGATGAAGCGATGTGAAGGCAATAGTCAATGGTCATTAGTCATTAGTCATTAGTAATACATCTCCAATGACTACTGACTAATGACCTCTGTCTTACGAATAACGATTAACTAAAAACCACTTAACTGATAACATGTCCCTGTCTCTCGATCCAACAGAGCTTTTACAGTTGAAGTTTGGTGAAGATACTTTCACCAGGCAGGCGACTAAGGATGATATTGTCACCTTGTGGTTGCCATCGGAAAAAGTTGTTGAGGTTTTGCAATATTTAAAGACAGCCATCCCCAAGCCATTTCTCCTTCTCTATGATATCACGGCAATAGATGAACGTTCACGAAAGAAGGAGCTGGGTTATCCTTCACCTCATTTCTCAGTTGTTTATCATCTTTTCTCTTTCGGACGAAACAGTTTCATACGTCTGAAGGTAGCGCTGCATGCTGATCATCTTTTCATTCCCAGCATAACAAAACTTTGGCCAAACGCTAACTGGTATGAATGTGAAGTGTATGATATGTTCGGTATCCGGTTCGAGGGACATCCAAACCTCAGAAGAATTTTAATGCCCTTAACATGGGAAGGCCATCCTTTAAGGAAAGAACATCCTGCGCGAGCTACGGAGATGGGACCGTTTCGTTTGTTTGATGAAAAGCAGGACAGGGAACAGGCCAACTTACAATTTCACCCGGAAGACTGGGGATTGCAAACGCAGAGTGATGATAGTGATTTCATGTTTCTCAACATTGGGCCGCAGCACCCGGGAACACATGGCGTACTACGAATAGTGTTACAGTTAGATGGAGAAGATATCGTTGATGCAATTCCGGATATTGGATTTCATCATCGTGGAGCAGAGAAGATGGCGGAGCGGCAATCGTGGCACACTTACATTCCTTATACCGATAGAGTAGATTACCTGGGTGGCGTAAACAATAATCTTGCTTATTTATTAGCGGTAGAAAAGCTGGCAGGCATCGAAGTGCCGGATCGCGCAAAAGTTATTCGCATTATGATGTGTGAATTCTTTCGTATCGCAAGTCACCTGGTATGGTATGGAACTTTTGCTCAGGATGTAGGTCAGTTGTCGCCGGTGTTTTACATGTTTACCGATCGTGAAAAAATTTTCGATGTGGTTGAAGCCGTGTGTGGTGGTCGAATGCATCCGAATTGGTTCAGAATAGGTGGGGTTGCCCAGGATCTTCCAAAAGGATGGGAGGTACTGGTGAAAAATTTCCTGGATTATTTTCCAAAGAAACTTCGTGAATATGACGCGATGGTGATGCGCAACAGTTTATTCAAAGCACGAACCGTAGGCATTGGAATTTATACACTTGAAGAAGCTATTGAATGGGGAGTTACCGGAGCCGGATTAAGAGCATGTGGATTTGAATGGGATTTTCGAAAGAAGCAACCTTACTCGGGATATGAGAATTTTGATTTTGATATCCCGATAGGAAATAACGGCGACTGTTATGATCGCGCCAAAGTTCGCGTCGAAGAGATGAGACAAAGCCTTCGCATCATCGAGCAATGTTGGAAAAACATGCCGGAGGGTTTATACAAATCGGAACATCCGCTCACAACGCCTCCCATAAAGAAACAAACCATGCAGGATATTGAAACTTTAATCACACACTTTCTCGGTGTGAGCTGGGGTCCTGTAATTCCCGGTGGCGAAGCGATGAGTTGTACTGAAGCAACAAAGGGCGCTAATAGCTACTATGCTATCAGTGATGGAAATACATCACCATATCGTATGCGGATAAGAACACCATCATTCCCCCACATGCAAATGATATCCTACATCAGCAAAGGATACACAGTTGCTGATCTGTTGAGTATACTGGGAGCGATGGATTATGTCCTGGCGGATATTGACCGGTAAGACAATGAGTGAATGACTGAATGAGTGGAATAGTTAAATAGTTGAAGGATTGAATATTTGAATAATTGTTTAAAAATAATCAATGCTAACTACTGAAGAACAACATAAAATCGATCACGCCATTGCAGAGGTGCCATACAAAAGAGCTGCAGGTATTGAAGCATTGAAGATTGTGCAGGAGAACAGGCGATGGATATCGGATGAAAGTTTGAGAGATGTAGCTTCTTACTTAGAGATTAGCGCCGAAGAACTTGATTCGGTGGCAACCTTTTATAACCTGATTTTCAGAAGGCCGGTAGGTCGTCATTTAATTTTAGTATGTGATAGTATTAGTTGTTGGGTATTGGGCTATGAAAAAATAAGAGAGCATCTCATGAAGCAACTTAATATAAAGTATGGTGAGACAACAACAGACGATCGGTTTACGATGCTGCCGAACCCATGCTTAGGTACGTGTGACTGCGCACCGGCATTAATGATTGATAATGATTTATATCGAAATGTAAAGGTTGAAGAGCTTGAAATGATATTGAATAAGTATCCCTGATTAAAATTTTAAGTCATGGAAAAACCATTGACGCAACATATTCGAAATGACAAAAGAGCGCTCAACCTGAAAGAGTATGAAGCTGTTGGTGGTTATCAGTCTGTCAAAAAAATTCTGAAGGGAATCTCTCCGCAGGATGTTCAAAAGATTGTAAAAGATTCCAACCTCCGTGGTCGTGGTGGCGCCGGTTTCAGCACGGGGTTGAAATGGAGTTTTGTTCCGATGGATACTCCCAAACCAAAATATCTCATAGCAAATGCTGATGAAATGGAGCCGGGTACATTTAAAGACAGAATACTTTTAGAGAGCACACCACACCAATTGATTGAAGGGATGATTGTCGCTGCATTTGCCATTCAGGCAGATCAGTCATTTGTGTTCTTGCGTTGGGCGTATAAAACCGCTGCCAAAGTAATAACCATCGCCATACAGGAAGTATACGAAGCGGGATACCTTGGAAAAAATATTCTTGGATCAGGTTATGATCTGGACATGCATTTACATACCGGTGTCGGCAGATATATGTGCGGAGAGGAAACTGCTTTATTAAATTCCCTTGAAGGAAAGCGTGCCACACCTCGTGCAAAACCTCCCTTTCCCCAGGTAAGTGGTTTGTTCGGCAAGCCGACTATTGTTAACAATGTAGAAACGTTATGCTGCCTTCCTCACATCATTAACAATGGGGCTGAATGGTTTCAGAAATTAAGTCTTACGCATGACGCCGGAACAAAAATTTATGGTGTAAGTGGAAAAGTAAAAAGACCGGGTGCATGGGAACTGCCAATGGGTGTAACCTTGCGCGAACTGATTGAAGAACACGCTGGCGGTATGCAGGATGGATTGAAGTTTAGAGGTGCATTGCCGGGAGGAGCATCGACTGATTTTTTAATCAGTGATCATCTCGATGTAAAAATGGATTATCCTTCTGTTGCAGCCGCAGGTAGTCGACTGGGAACAGGAACAGTTGTAGTACTTGATGATAAGACTTGTCCGGTAGGATTTGTAGAGAACCTTGAACAGTTTTTCGCACAAGAGTCGTGTGGTTTTTGTACACCGTGTCGCGAAGGTATTCCATGGGTGAGTAGAATTTTGCATTCAATAGAAATGGGCAAAGGGACTGAACAGGATTTGAATATATTGGAAATGCACACTAAATATCTTGGACCCGGCAACACATTTTGTGCTTTTGCACCCGGCGCCATGGAACCTTTGCAAAGTGCATTGAAATATTTTCGGGAGGATTTTGAAAGACATGTTCACGATCATCATTGCCGTTACAGTGATCAGGTCAAACACAAATTAGTTTCCATGGATGTCCCTGATGCTTCACTAGAAAACTTTGATAATGATTTAAAACATCAACGCTAATAACATTAACACTTAAACACATAAATGGCAACGCTCTACATCGATAACAAACCTTATGAAGTCACTCCTGGCAAGAATCTTTTGGAGACTTGCCTGACCCTGGGATTCGATGTGCCATACTTTTGCTGGCATCCTGCATTGGGCTCAGTGGGCGCTTGCCGTCAATGTGCGGTAAAGATGTTTAAAGACGAAAACGATCAGAAGGGACGTTTGATCATGTCTTGCATGGAGCCTGTAACGAAAGACCAGCGAATTTCCATTTATGATAACGAAGCGGTTCAATTTCGTGAAAATGTTATTGGATGGTTGATGACGAATCATCCGCACGACTGCGCGGTATGTGATGAAGGTGGGTCATGCCACTTACAGGATATGACGGTGATGACCGGGCATGCCTACCGCAAATTCAATTATCTGAAGCGCACGTATAAAAATCAATACCTCGGTCCATTTTTGAATCATGAAATGAATCGCTGCATTCAATGCTACCGTTGCGTTCGATTTTATAAAGACTATGCAGGAGGTAAAGATCTTGATGTATTTGCTTCCCGTAACCGGGTTTATTTTGGAAGAGCAGAAGAAGGTATTTTGGAAAATGAGTTCAGTGGCAACCTGGCTGAAGTTTGTCCGACCGGAGTGTTTACCGATAAGACACTAAAACATCATTACACGCGAAAGTGGGATCTTACCATGGCCCCATCAGTTTGTCAGCATTGCAGTCTGGGTTGCAATACGATCGCAGGTGAAAGATATGGTTCATTGAGAATGATCAGCAACCGGTACAACGGTGATGTTAATGGTTACTTCCTTTGTGACAGAGGCCGGTTTGGCTATGAGTTTGTTAATGCAGATTCAAGAATTCGAATTCCGCAGAAACAAAATGGTGTAAGTGCTGAAATTGAAGTTGATCGTGTTATCAATGAACTCTCAAAATTGGATCATTCAAAAATAATTGGTATTGGCTCAACGCGTGCATCGCTTGAATCAAACTACGTATTAGAGAAGATCGTGGGCGAGCGTAATTTTTATCATGGTGTATCATCACGTGAACACAGGCTCACTGCGTTAACCACGAACATCATATCCTCTGGCATCCGAACGCTTACAATGAAGGAGGTTGAGAAGGCTGATGCAGTACTTGTGTTAGGTGAGGACCTTAACAACACAGCACCAATGCTGGCACTTGCCGTTCGACAATCCGTAAGGCAGAGACCAATGAAGAAAGTTGCCGCTGCAAGAATCCCGGAATGGAATGATGCCGCTGCGCGTGAATTAATTCAGGAAGAAAAGGGACCGTTGTTCATTGGTTCACTTTCTGGTACCCGGCTTGATGACATAGCCGCATCAGCATGGCAGGCATCTCCGGATGATCTTGCACGAATTGGTTTTGCTGTGGCGCATATAATTGATGAACAGTCGCCATCGGTAAATGGTCTCAATGCAGAGGAAGTTTCACTTGCTCAAACTATTGCCGCCGGATTGTTAGTCGCAGAAAACCCTGTTGTTATTTCAGGTGTTTCCAGTGGCTCTGATGCAATCATCAAAGCAACCGCAAATATTACATGGGCCTTGCATCAGAAAAATAAGGGAGGCGTCGTATATGCTTTTCCTGAATGCAATTCCGTTGGTCTTGCTCTTATGGCAGATGAATCTTTTGAAAAAATAAAAGATGAGGCAGATACTTTGATTGTATTGGAAACGGATCTCTACCGTCATGCAAATGAACAATGGGTTGATAAGTTTCTTTCGCGATTCAAAAATATTGTTGTTATCGATCATACACATAACAGGACAACGAAGAAAGCGAGCACGCTTATTCCCGCAGGTACATTTGCAGAGTCCGATGGCTCCATAGTAAATAATGAAGGGAGGGCGCAGCGATATTTCCAGGTATATGAACCTGCAAACGGCGTGATGGAAAGCTGGAGATGGTTAGATAAGATCGGAAAAGCAATGAGCATTGAAGCTGTTGCTACCTGGCATGATCACGATGACATCACCCGTGCTTTAGCAGCAGAACATAAGATCTTCAACGGAATTGAAGCTATTGCACCTCCGGCAGATTTTCGAATTAATGGACAAAAAATTCCCCGTCAGCCACACCGTTATAGTGGAAGAACTTCGATACTGGCTAATGTAAATGTAAGCGAACCGAAACCACCGGAAGATAATGATTCCGCTATGTCATTTACGATGGAAGGCTCACGTTTATTACCACCCTCATCAATGATTCCTTTCTTCTGGTCACCGGGTTGGAATTCAGTTCAGTCGGTAAATAAATACCAGGATGAAGTAGGAGGGCATTTACGTGGAGGTGACCCTGGTAAGCAATTAATTAATCCACTGAATGATGAAGATGCATTATTCTTCACCGACATTCCTGAAACTTTTAAAGCAAGGGTTGATCAAAGGCTGATCATTCCTCTTTATCACATTTTCGGATCCGATGAATTGAGTTCTTT
Organism: uncultured Roseivirgaceae bacterium; assembly: GCA_964521255.1. Classification (GTDB taxonomy): domain Bacteria; phylum Bacteroidota; class Bacteroidia; order Cytophagales; family Cyclobacteriaceae; genus ZC4RG29. The sequence goes on along the minus strand of CAZFRM010000022.1, from coordinate 39,012 downwards.
AGCGGGTGGCGTCGCTGAACGTTCACCAAAACCCTACATCACTTTAAACGATGATGATGCGCTGCAACTGGGAAAGAAAGAAGGAGACCTTGTGCAACTTATAATCAACGAACAGTCTTACTTTCTACCAGTTAAAATAATACCAACGCTATGTAAAGGTATTGCCGGTCTACCGGTAGGACTAAAGGATATGCCATTTTATAATTTACCCGAATGGGGAACGATAAAGTAAACGTAACTCATGGTAAACGCTTTGATACGTAAATGAATCACTTTATAATCATAGGCGGTGTTCTTGCAGGGCTTCTTACAGTAGCGCCTGGGTTGATATGGCTTGAACGCAGACTATTAGCGTTGTGGCAAGATCGCTATGGTCCTAATCGCGCGGGGCCATTTGGCGTGTTGATTGTTTTAGCGGATACAATAAAACTTTTCTTTAAGGAAGATTGGATTCCACCCTTTGCTGACAAAAAGGTTTTCATAATAGCGCCGGCAATAGTTGCTATAACGGTGTTGATGAGTTTTGTTATTATACCTTTTGCCCCGGGAATTATTGTTGCCGATCTCAATATTGGAATTTTGTTTTTCCTCGCGATGTCATCCATGGGCGCCTACAGTATTATTCTTGGTGGATGGGCATCCAACAATAAGTATGCGTTGCTTGGTGCTATGCGCGGCGCCGCTCAAATGATCTCTTATGAAGTGTTCATGGGATTGTCTTTGATGGGCGTCGTTGTGTTAACAGGTTCATTCAGCCTTCATGATATTGTAGAAGCGCAACAAGGAATGTGGTTTGTGATACCTCAGTTTGTAGGTTTCATTACTTTCTTTATTGCAGGCATCGCTGAAACACATCGCTTGCCTTTTGATATACCGGAAGCAGAAAGCGAACTCGTCGCGGGATTTCATTCAGAATATTCAGGGATGAAATTCGGATTGTTCTTCGTCGGTGAATACCTAGGTATAACACTAATCTCCAGCCTGACGGTATGTTTGTTTTTTGGCGGATGGCTCGGCCCTGGTTTTCTTCCGCCATTGGTTTGGTTTATTTTAAAGACCTTCGGTTTTATAGCCTTATTCATTTTGCTTCGCGCATCATTACCCCGTCCACGGTACGATCAACTGATGGAGTTTGGATGGAAGATACTGTTGCCGCTTACGTTGATAAATGTTCTTGTAACAGCAGGAATAGCATTATCAATGAGTGAATGAGTGGATTAGAGAATGAATGAAATAAAGAATAATTGAATAGTTGAATAAATGTATTTACCAATCGATGTCGTTGAATTAAGCTCCATAGTCTCCTCTCCCTCGGAGAGGCTGGGTGAGGCCAAATAAAAAGAAGCTTAATTCAACGACATTGATTTACTAATACCATTAACCAATAACTAATGCTCAGCATCATCCGCACCATGTGGCTTACGTTTCTGCACATGTTTCATAAACGTGAGACCATTCAATATCCGGAAGAGAAAATAAAACTTCCGCCGCGATGGCGTGGCCGGATTGTCTTGACGCGTGATCCTGATATGGGTGAACGTTGCGTAGGATGCTACTTGTGTGCCGCGGCATGTCCTGTTGATTGCATTTCTTTGCAGGCAACCGAAGATGAACATGGAAGAAGATATCCTGAATTTTTCAGAATCAATTTCTCCCGTTGCATTTTCTGTGGCTTTTGTGAAGAAGCTTGCCCAACGTATGCCATTCAGCTTATCCCGGATTTTGAGATGGGTGAGTACAATCGTCAGAATCTTGTGTATGAAAAGAAAGATTTGCTAATCGATGGCCAGGGAAAGTATGCGGGCTACAATTATTACAAAGTAGCCGGCCTTGCCATTAAAGGAAAAGATAAAGGGGAGGGGTTGAATGAGGAATCACCAGTTGATGTAAAAAGTTTGATACCGTAAAACCGTTCAGTAGAGACGCGATGCATCGCGTCTCTACAATGACAAATACACTGATAATAGAAATTGTTTTATGAATAATGAATTGTTGATATTCTACATTTCCGGAGCGGTGGCTGTGTTGTCGACGGTAATGGTGATAACACGATTCAACATGATTCATGCCTTGTTATACCTGATTGTATCTTTTCTTGCGCTTGCTGTAGTGTTTTACGTTTTAGGTGCGCCATTCGCGGCGGCTTTGGAGGTAATCATTTACGCAGGGGCTATTGTCGTGCTCATCATTTTTGCTATAATGATGCTTGATCTCAAACAAGAAGTTGTTGAGCAGGAAAGAAGCTGGCTAACACCAAATGTTTGGATTGGCCCAGGCATACTATCGCTGATCTTACTTCTAGAGATGGTGTATGTTATTATGTCGGTAAATCGCGGAGACCTGACTCAACAAGAGGTCGATTCAAAAGCAGTTGCGCTTTCGCTTTATGGTCCTTATCTCATCGGGGTGGAGTTAAGTGGATTTTTATTGACGGCAGGAGTTGTAGGCGCTTACCATTTGGGAAGACAAAGAAAGAAAATAGTTCATCGGTTTTTACAAAATGTTGAAGAATGACTTCTATCCCTGTTGAATATGGATTGTTGTTAGCAGGCATACTCTTTATGCTGGGTTTAATAGGTGTGCTTATCCGGCGCAATATCATTTTCATGTTGATCTCAGTGGAAATAATGTTGAATGCCGCAGGACTTGCCTTTATCGTGGCAGGATCAAAATGGATGCAGGCAGATGGCCAGGTGATGTTCATATTTATTCTCACCATGGCTGCCGCCGAAGTATCAGTAGGACTAGCGTTAATTCTGCAGATCTATCACCAGTTAAAAACACTGGATAGTGATGCAGCTAATAAAATGAATGGTTAAAAATATGCTTGACCTGATCTGGCTTATACCGTTTTTACCTTTTGCAGGATCACTCATCCTCATTGTATTTGGGAGAAGTCTGTCGCGTTCGATCGTTTCATTGATTGGTGTTGGAAGTGTAGGTTTGGCAGCGCTAATAACATTAGTCATAGGGATAAGTTTTATTTCCAACGGAGGCAATGCTATAAATCAAATTGCCTGGCAATGGATTAGTACTGCTGATTTGTCGGTAGGTTTTGCCTTTCATCTTGATGCGCTTTCACTGGTTTTCATTTTTGTAATCACATTTGTAGGATTTCTTATACATGTTTTCTCAACTGAGTTTATGGAAGACGATGAGGGGTTCACACGATTCTTTGCTTATCTGAATTTGTTCGTTTGCTCTATGCTCATCCTTGTGCTTGCTGACAATTTATTGTTAATGTACTTAGGTTGGGAAGGCGTCGGACTTTGCAGCTATCTTCTCATCGGCTTCTGGTACAAAGAAGAGAAGAATGGTTATGCAGCACGTAAAGCGTTTATCATTACGCGGGTAGGTGATACTGCTCTGGCCATTGGGCTATTCATTCTTTTTTATCTCTTCAATACATTAAACGTCCAGGATATTTCATCGCAAGCGCCAAACCTTTTGGTTCCCGGATCACAAATGGCAACCATAATTGCTTTGTTGTTACTGGGTGGTGCGGTTGGTAAATCCGCTCAACTTCCCTTACAAACATGGTTGCCCGATGCGATGGCTGGCCCTTCACCCGTTAGCGCATTGATACATGCGGCAACGATGGTTACGGCAGGTGTTTACCTGATTGCAAGAATGAATTCGATCTTCGTCTTATCTACAACTGCTATGTTTGTTGTTGGACTTGTTGGCGCGCTTACGCTTTTGCTTGCGGGCTTTAGCGCATTGACACAATACGATTTAAAAAGAGTCCTTGCTTATTCAACCATTAGTCAGATTGGTTATATGTTTTTGGCGCTTGGAGTAGGGGCCTGGTCTGCTTCCATTTTCCATTTTATGATCCATGCGTTTTTCAAGGCTCTTCTTTTCCTTGCAGCAGGTGTGGTTATACTTTGCTTACATCATGAACATGATATGTTTAAAATGGGTGGATTGAAAAATAAACTTCCACTTGTTTACTGGACATTTCTAATTGGTGCCGCTTCTTTAGCAGCCATACCGTTAGTCACGGCCGGCTTTTACAGCAAAGATCAAATTCTATGGCTCACATTGGCCGGAGAAAATGGCAATGTATTCTTTTTCATTATCGCATTACTGGGTGCGTTTATCACCGCGATCTACACTACCCGGATGGTACTCCTTACATTCTTCGGCGAAAGTAAAACTCACCTTAGCCATCATCCACGCAGCAGAATGTCAATACCACTTGTAATTCTGGGCGTGTTGTCTCTCGTAGGAGGGTTCATCGAATTGCCTCACACCTTTGGCCATGTAACGATCTTCTCGGATTTTCTTACACCTGTTTTGCCGGATACACTTGTACGCGTAGGCCTTGATAAAATTGAATGGATTATCCAACTCGTGGCTGCAGCAATGACGTTATCAGGAGTTTATTTGGCTTACCTGATTTATGGTAAGTCTGCTGTATTGACAGATCCGCTCCAGCGTGAGGTTCCTGGCTTGTATCAATTTTGGTTGAACGGGTCAGGTTTTGATGCATTATATAATTTCCTGTTTGTTAAACCCTTCGTTTGGATTGCAAACATTAACAAGCATGACATCATCGATAAATTTTATGAAGGAATAGCCCGTGTTGCAAATGTATTCCATGATGTTTTTGTGAGAACTCAGAATGGTGTGTTGCGGTGGTATATCGCGGGAATTGTTGTTGGTGCAGTACTTATTTTAACCCTGGGACTAGTGTTATGATAATGGTTGTGCTCATCGGTTTGTTAATGGCAGGTGGCGTTGCGGCCTGGGTGGTTGCAAGGTGGAGTACAACTTTTTCACGATGGTTGTCGCTGATAACTGTGCTGATTAATTTTATCATCGTCCTCCAACTGTGGACGCAATACCTGCCCTCCACTGATCTCACATCGTCAACATGGCTTCTTCAATATCATCGTGCATGGATTCCCGGTTTTGGTATCAGCTTATCTTTTGCCTTAGATGGATTAAGTCTTTTGCTTCTTGCTTTAACATTCTTCCTGGGATTATTAGCAATCCTTACATCATGGAGAGAAATACAATACCGGGTAGGATTCTTTCATTTCAATTTGCTGTGGGTGTTAGCCGGTATCGCCGGAGTTTTTATTACCATGGATTTATTCCTGTTCTATTTCTTCTGGGAAGTCATGCTTGTCCCGATGTATTTTCTAATCATTATTTGGGGACACGAGAACAAACGTTATGCGGCTATAAAATTTTTCATCTTCACACAAGCCAGTGGATTACTGATGCTGATCGCAATCCTTGCTTTATATTTTGTTCATGGAAAAAATACGGGTGAATACACATTTAATTACTTCCAGTTACTAAATGCTTCACTTAATCCTGAGTTGGCCCGTTGGCTGATGATGGGTTTTCTTGCAGCGTTTGTTGTTAAACTTCCTGTTTTCCCGTTTCATACGTGGCTACCCGATGCACACTCACAAGCGCCTACAGCGGGTAGCCTGATATTAGCGGGACTTCTGTTAAAAACCGGGGCTTATGGAATGCTTCGTTTTGTGATTCCATTATTTCCTGATGCTGCCCGCGAGTTCGCACCTGTTGCCATGTTGTTAGGAGTAATTGGAATTCTTTATGGTGCTGTCCTTGCCTACGGTCAAACTGATCTTAAGCGACTTGTGGCCTACACCAGTGTCAGCCATATGGGATTTGTAATACTTGGTGTGTTCGCCTTGAATGAACTTGCGCTTCAGGGAGTTGTGATGCAAATGATCACGCATGGTATAAGCACGGGGGCATTGTTCTTAATTGCAGGTTCATTGTACGAACGCATACACACAAGAGACATAACAAAAATGGGTGGACTGTGGAGCAAAGTTCCGTACATGGGAACAATTGCTTTTGTTTTTGTTCTTGCTTCATTAGGATTACCGGGACTGGGAAATTTCATTGCTGAATTTCTTACGCTTATCGGATCATGGAAAGCTAACCCGGTGTTGACAATCTTTGCGGCAATAGGAGTTGTTTTTGCAACCGCTTATTCGCTTCGGATTATGCAAAAGGTTTTTCTCGGAAAAGAAAATCCCTCTGTACATTCTCTGACGGATCTTTCTCTCCGGGAGAAATTTATATTCATACCCTTAGTGGTTGTAATCATTGTATTGGGTTTGTTTCCTCAAACCGTTTTGAGAACATCTAAGCAGGTTGTTGTGGAAATACTCAAGATAGAAAATAAGACTTTCACCAGGGTGGAGAAGATGAATTGATAACGAAACAGATCAACGTTCCTTACTGTGATCTGTGATTCGTTATCTGAAATTTTAAACTTTATAATTAAAGTAACTAATGCCCGACTAAAAAAACGAACACCTACGTAATCCCTTGATTTTCTTGATTCCATAGTCTCTCTCCTTCGGAGAGAGGTAGGAGTGAGGCCAGATAAAAAACATCAAGAAAATCAAGGGATTAAAACGAATGCTACATTTTAGTCGGACACCAATGAATTAAAGTCATTAATAGCTAACCATCATGACGAAAATCGATTTCTTTAATTTATTACCAGGATTTGTAATGGGAATGGGGTCACTGGTGATCATGATATCTATAGCAGTCAAAAGAAACCATCGGCTTATCTATATTATTTCGTCGCTTTCGCTGGTTGCCTCCTTTTATTTTTTAATTAATCAAAGCAAACAAACCCATTTTATCGAACCTCTCTTTATTATTGATGGATTGGGACTATTTACAACAGGGCTTATCACCCTGACATCGCTTGCTATTGTCATGATGTCGTACGCCTATTTTGAGCAGCGTGAAGAAAGGACAGGGGAGTACTACATCCTGATTATCCTGGCTACTTTGGGCGCATGTATCTTAGTCATCAGCAAGCATTTTATTTCATTATTTCTTGGATTGGAAATTTTGAGTGTGGCTTTATATGGAATGATAGCGTACCTCCGCAAGCGCGAGCGATCAGATGAGGCAGGAATTAAATATCTTATACTCGCTGCATTTTCTTCCGCATTCCTCTTGTTTGGAATGGCATTGATTTATGCCACCACAGGAACTATGGAATTTAATGCATTGTCACACTATTTCTCCGGCCTGACGAAACTACCGGTTATCCTATTGGCCGGATTGGGATTTATGGTTGTTGGCGTGGGATTTAAATTAGGTATTGTACCCTTTCATATGTGGACGCCCGATGTATATGAAGGCGCGCCGGCTCCGGTAACTGCGTTCATTGCTACCGTTTCAAAGGGAGGGATGATTGTCGTGCTCATCCGGTTCTTTACAAATGTCAATGGGTTTGCACATCCTGAGTTGGTTACCACCTTCACCATTATTTCTATAGCGTCAATGTTTGTTGGTAATTTCCTGGCGTTGCGACAGAATAATGTTAAACGTGTATTGGCCTACTCTTCAATAGCGCATCTTGGATATTTGTTAGTTGCTTTTTTAAGCGGTAACAAATTGGGCATTGAAGCAGTGAGCTTTTATCTCGTGGCATATTTCATTACAAGCGTGGGTGCGTTTGGCATTATTGCCTTATTATCTGATGAAGATCGGGACGCGGAAAAAATGGAAGATTACAAAGGACTTTTTTGGATACGACCTGGAATCGCCACAGCATTTATTGCCATGTTACTTTCACTGGCGGGTATTCCCTTAACTGCGGGTTTCATCGGTAAATTTTATTTGCTGGCGTCAGGTGTTGATACGCAATTGTGGTTACTCGTGATTATGCTGGTGATCAACAGCGTGATTGGACTTTACTACTACATTCGCATCATTGCTTTGATGTTTGAGACGTCGGCTGTAAATGAATCGCGGCTGCATCCGACGGTTTATGTAGGAGGCATTTTAACCATCTATTTCCTGGCGGTTTTGCTCATTTGGTTTGGAGTTTTTCCTCAGGAAATTATCAGTGTGATAAGAAACATGATGGCGTTTGGTTAAACATTTATCAGTTTCGCGGGCCTGATAAATGGAGAGAAGGGCGAAATCGAATGCAAACGTTTGAAAACCAGTGATTTTGTTGTACCTTCATTTCAAAACCACTAAAATCAAAAGCTATGCATCTACATCCTAACGAGCTTTTTTTGATATACGACCCCCACTCGAATATTGGAAAGCAAACAAAAGCTATTGCGATGGACTTTTGCAATCATATAAATGAAGTGGATGTAATTCATGAGAAACTGTCACCCACTTACTGGAAAGATATCGTTAATATGCTTAGCCTTCATCCCGATGAATTATTAGACCATTCTCATTCAGACTATAAATCAAAAATTCATGGGAATACATATACTATGAATGGATGGCTTGAGGTATTGGTTCATGCTGCTCACCTCGTAAAATATCCTATTGTAGTTTTTAATCACTGCTGCGTACTTTGTCATACACCCACAGACATTATGAAGCTCAAACCAAATCCGGTAGAAAGGGTAATGCCGCACATGAAAAAGTACAGAGTGTAGTATAGAATCCGCTTAAAAGCCTTTCAATAGATATGTAGATTGCGAATCTATTTTAGGAGACCAAATCATAAATTTCGTACGACATTAATATTTTATGTATTAAGTGCCAGGAATTTGTAAACAGAAGTTTTATTTTAATCCATTTGGAATTTTATTATACCTTTGTGCATTATGGTGTACAAAACCGATCAGATGAAGAATTTCTTGGGGTGGATACTGGAAGCGATCTTTCTGGTTTTCGTTATCAGCATAAGTTACGCTTCTTTTGATTCTACAGGATTTGATGAAAAAGTTACAATCACCAGTTCGTCTGCTTTAGTTCAGTCTGACGTATGGAGAAGTAACCAAAATCTGGATACTGACGCTGATATCGATCTGAAGGCACCTACTGACTGGAATCTCCATGTAAGTTCATTAGGCCTATTGGTCATAAAAATTTCAGACGCACGCCCCTTTTTCATCAGTCTAATTGAAAGAAGCATCTCCTACTTCTTCATTACAACAAACGCACCCTGAATTTTCGTTTCTTCTTATTTGGACTTGATTGTTCCATAGAAGGATGTTGAATTGTGAAATTATTTTCATTTAAAACTATTTAGTGTAATGGATGTGTTATTGATAGACTTATTTCGACCCGAAACCATAATTGAGTATGGAGGACTTGCCCTTTTACTCTTTATTGTGTTTGCTGAAACAGGTCTATTCTTTGGGTTCTTTTTACCTGGCGATTCCCTTTTGTTTGTTGCCGGGCTACTCAGTGACAGTCCTTATTTATCAATGCCAATCGGAATACTTATTCTCCTCGTAATCACTGCAGCAGTATGTGGAACAACGGTGGGCTATGGATTTGGTTATTGGGCAGAAGGATATCTTAAAAACAGGAAAGAGAATTTTTTTTATAAAAAGAAATACCTGGAGATAACACAGAATTTCTACACCCGCTATGGAATGATGGCTTTTATCATCGGAAGGTTTTTACCTATCGTTAGAACTTTTGTCCCCATACTTGCGGGTATTGTAAAAATTGATTTCACCAAATTTTTTATTTACAATTTAGCGGGTGCGGCGATTTGGGTTACCTCAATGATAATGGCTGGTTACTGGTTGGGAAATGCATTTCCATTGATTACGGATCACCTGGACATCATCATTGTGGGAATGATCTTGCTATCAAGTTTACCGGTAATAATTTCCTGGAGAAAGCATAAAAAATCTATTGTGAAGGAGGGATTGTAGGATGAAATTTATTTTTAATAGAAATTTTGTTTACGACAATTTACTTTCGCCTGTAATGGTTTCCATTGTGGCACTTCTCCTGATGCAAGCGGGTTATCAGTTTACGAATCACGACTTCGGGAAGAATGTGAACAAGGCTTCAGAAATAAGTTCACAGTCTTCAACTGTTGATACCGGTGATCATTTATATCTTATCCCTGGAGATATCACACCCTCAAGTTGCGGTGAACGTAGAGAATCTTTTCAAAATGGACCCATTACCGTTAAGAAAGAATCTATAAAATTTATTCGTTGCCTTTTTGGCATTGATGAGTCTGCTTTAGGCTCGTTGCTTGGCGATAGCATTTGGTACTCAAGCCTTGGCTATCAGTTTAATTTGCCGCCGGAATGGAGCCCTTCCATATCTATTGCTTACCGGAAGCTGCTCATTTAATCAATCATACAAAATCAACAGCATAAGCGTGACTTAGTACGCTGCTGTACATTCTATGCTTGTCTGCAAGACAAGTGAAAAGGAATGTTTGCGTCCGCACCATCTGTCGTATTCTAAATTTTAAATCTTTTAGTCTAAACCTTTAATTTTTTTTAATTATGAAAACAACTAATTCGTCTTTTAAAGACAACGTAAGTGCAGCATTTGCTGCTGTGGTAATACCCGTTGAAATTGTCATTGCCATTTTGATTTTTGTTTATGTGTTGGGAAACCCTGCCAATTTTCAGGGAAATGATCCAGCCAATCACCCGCTTGAAGGAAATTATTTTGGTATTATATATAAGGGAGGGTATATCGTTCCTGTCCTGATCGCTCTATTGTTAATCACTCTTACCTTTTCGATTGAGCGTCTTATAACGATAACAAGATCTAAAGGAAAGGGAAGCATTAGAAAATTTGTTCAAAAAATCAGACACCTGATCTCCACAAACAATATTAGTCAGGCGATTGACGAGTGTGACAGGCAAAAAGGATCGGTAGCCAACGTGGTTAAGGCAGGACTTATTAAGTACAACGATCTTGCTAAAAACACCTCTATTGAACCTGATAAAAAAGTAGTTCTTATTCAAAAGGACATTGAAGAAACAACTCAGCTTGAAATGCCTATGCTGGAGAAAAACCTCATGATCATTGCAACGATTGTTTCGGTAGCAACGCTGCTTGGTCTGCTGGGAACTGTAATGGGTATGATCAAAGCGTTTGCAGCTCTTGCTCAAGCTGGAGCACCTGATTCTATTGGTCTTGCCAATGGTATCTCGGAAGCGTTGATCAATACTGCATTGGGTATTGGAACTTCAGCTCTTGCCATCATATTCTACAATTATTTTACCAGCTCTATAGACTCGCTGACACATGCTATAGATGAGTCAAGCTTTAGCATTATCCAGAATTTCACAGCTCAGAATAAGGGTTAATTGATAAAATGAATGAATTATGGCAAGCTCTAAAATAGCACCCCCGATTGACATGACGCCTATGGTCGATTTGGCTTTTTTGTTGGTGACTTTCTTTATGTTAACGGCCACGGCTATTCCTGATGAACCCGTAGCTGTAGATACGCCTTCGTCTGTTTCTGAGATCAAGATTCCTGAAACAGATGTAGTGACAATTACAATTTCAAAGGAAGGAGCCGTATTCTTTAACGTGGATGGACAACACACCCGGTCGACTTTGCTGGATAACATGGCCGAGCGTTACTCGTTGTCATTCACTCCGGAGGAAAAACGCACGTTTGTCATCATGTCTAGTGTTGGGGTTCCTGTAGGAAACCTGAAACAGTTTTTGGGCATGACGCATGAGGAACGTGGCAATACTAACCAACCCGGTATCCCCGTGGATTCAGTTAATAATGAACTGGCTGAATGGGTACTGCAGGCACGTTTGGCAAACCCGAAGGTTCGGATTGCAATAAAAGGCGACAGTAACGCGGAATATCCCGTAATAAAGAAAGTAATCAATACTTTAATTGACCGTAGAGTGAACAGGTTTAACCTGATCACTAATATGGAAACTGAAGGTGTATAATAAAGATTAAAGTTCAAGAAATTTTAAACCACATAAGATATGGCAGAATTAAGTCAAGGTGACGGTGGTAAAAAGAAGGGCGGTAAAGTAAGGGCGAAAAAAGCATCTACGCGTATTGATATGACGCCTATGGTGGATTTGGCCTTCCTGCTGCTTACTTTCTTTGTGATGACCACAACGCTTAACAAGCCCCAGACAATGGAAGTTACAATGCCTGATAAGGTCAAAGAAGGTGATGAAGCACCTTTGGTAAACGAAGCTAAAGTAATTACGCTCATTCTGGGAGAGCAGGATAAGATATACTGGTACAAGGGAATTACGGAACCAAAAGTTGAACTCACCAACTTTTCGAAAGACGGTGTGCGCAAGCTTTTGGTAGCGGAAAATGCAAGTGTAAAAGGGCTTGTAGTATTGATCAAACCTTCTGATAAATCGAAGTACAAGAATGTAGTAGATATTCTTGATGAGATGACCATCACTAATATGGCGCGATTTGCACTGGTTGATATAACTCCGGAAGATGAAGAACTAGTTAAAGCATCAAACTTATGAGTAAGGAAAATGTTCAGTTACCCAGCTGGGAGGATATAATTTTTGAAAAAAGAAATAAGGAGTACGGGGCTTACTTTATCAGAAAAAAATATGCGGGGAATGTAGTCTTGGCATTTCTGGCAGCAATACTTTTTTTTGGTTTCGTACTTGCATGGCCATCTGTTATGAAGTTCATTAAGGGAAAGGAGAAAGTAGTAGAGGTACCGACAAAGACAATTCGTTATACCGATCTTGCGCCGCCTCCACCAATCAATAAGAATACTCCGCCACCTCCAAAAATTGATATTCCTCAAGTGAAAAAAATCATCAAATTTCTTCCTCCAAAAGTAACAGAGAAAGAAGTTATCGAGGAAGAGGAGATGCCAACCATTGAAGAGATCAAACAAAATGAAACCGGTAATGAGGAAATAGAGGGGACGGGTGAAATAATTTTCGATGAACCTGTTGCCGAAATTGTTGATAAAGGAACCGGTGATGAGATTTTTATGGTCGTAGAGCAGATGCCCGAGCCTGAAGGGGGCATGCAGGCAGTATATAAGTTCATCTCGAAAAACCTGAAGTATCCTGCAAAAGCACAACGTATGTCCATTGAAGGTTCAGTGTTTGTAAGCTTTGTCGTAGAAAGAGACGGATCGATCGCAGATATTCAAATATTGAAGGGCATTGATCCTGACTGTGATAGAGAAGCCGCTCGTGTTGTGGGTAAAATGCCTCCGTGGAAACCCGGTAAGCAAAGTGGAAGGCCTGTACGTGTAAAGTTTGTACTGCCAATCAAGTTTAAGCTAAACACATAAAATGACACCGTTACAGAACCTCATGAGATACCTGGGATTCTTGATGTCACTGGTGTATGTATTCGTTGGTTCAGCAGTAGTCTGGAGATCAGAAGAACTCTTTAACATTCCCGGAAAGTACGCACTTCCATTAGGCGGTTTGTTGATTGGATATGGAGTCTTTCGTGCCTACCGTCTTTATCAAAAATATTTTCAATGATGAAATTAAAAGTTGATGTCATTGTCATTTTGATAGTAATGGTAACGTTGACCAGTTCGTGTCGTGAGCGCGACAAGACGGGCAAATTGTTGAATACACCCACCAGTGGATTTGTGAAGATCGCCGTGGATGCGTCTCTCCAACCTCTTTTGGTTGCAGAGGTAGAGGCATTTGAAGCGATCTACCAAAACGCTGACGTAGAAATGACTTTCACCTCTGAAGCAAAGGCAATTGATGCACTGTTGAAAGACAGTGTCAGGCTTGTGGTTATAACAAGAAAATTATTACCGGATGAATTGCAAATGCTGATGGATCAAAAAATTGTTGCTAAACAAGTGGTAGTTGCCAAAGAAGGGGTTTCCCTTATCGTTCATCCTGAAAATTCAGATAGCACCTTTCATATCAATGAACTGGAAGATATTCTGAAAGGAAAGATCACTACATGGAAACAGCTTGATAATTCTTCGTCGTTAGGTGAGTTGCAATTAGTTTTTGATCAACCGGATGCAGGCATTGTGCGCTTTCTTCATGATTCGATATATGCATTTCAACAATTGCCTTCCAACTGTTTCGCTGTTAACAGTGATTCCGCAGTTGTTAATTATGTATCAAGGAATGCAAATGCAATAGGCCTTATCGGTGTAAGTTGGATTAGTGATCGTGATGATTCTACTACGAATGCTTTTCTTAAAAGTGTTCGGGTAGCAGGTCTTTCTGAAGGTGAGGACTTTTATCAGCCGTACCAGGCATACATCGCTCAGGGAAAATACGCACTAACACGCGATGTGGTGATGATCAGTCGTGAAGCACGTACCGGTCTTGCTGCCGGTTTCACAGCTTTTGTATCCGGCGACAAGGGTCAAAGGATTGTATTAAAAGCCGGCCTGGTTCCCAGCACAATGCCGCTACGTATTATAGAAGTCAATCGTGAACCTTTTTAAATCAGATCATGAAATGCAGAATTTGATCTGAGGATACAAATTGGTTCCAGTTAATTTATTAGAACAAAAAAGAATTAAAGACATGAAAAGTACAGTTGATTTTTTAAAACGATTTTGGTTCGTCATTATGATGGGAGTTCTGTTTTTCTCCCTTCTGGCAGCGATTGCCTTTGGGCAAACGCCTGAAGTAAAAAAAGCCATTCAGTTGTTTGAAGAGGATCAGGCATCAAAAGCAGTGGAAGCAATGAGAAAAGTTTCTAATGCAGACCAGACACCTGAAAATTTATTTTACCTGGGATATATTGAACTGAAGGCTGGTGAACGTGAAGCAGCATCTCAGACTTTTGAAAAGGGAATCGCTATGGATGCTAAGGATCCCCTTAACTACGCAGGAAAGGGTTATTTAAAATTCCTGGAAAATAATCAGGACGAATCAAAACTTCAATTTGACAAGGCGTTGAGTCTTAGTAAAATGAAAAATACAACTGTGCTGAAGACTATCGGCGAAGCCTATCTGGCTGACGCAAAGCGTGTAGCTGAAGCGGTGAATCTTCTTGAGAAAGCAAAGGGAATCAGTCCGGAGGATCCTTATGTTCACATTTTATTAGGTGATGCCTTTGTGACGCAGAACAATGGAGGTTTGGCTGTTAGCAGTTACGAGCGTGCTGCTAAACTTGATCCGAAGAATGCAACACCGCATTATAAAATTGCATTGGTGTATATACGTTCAAAAAATTATCCGGTAGCCATTGAATCTCTGAATACTGCAATTTCGATCAATCCTTCTTACGCACCTGCTCACAAAGAATTGGGCGAATTGTATTATATCCGTAAAGAAGCTGATAAGGCTGTTCAGGCTTATGAGAAATATCTTTCTATCACAGATAAGCCTGAGATTGGAAAGATTCGTTACGCTTTCTTTTTATTCATGGCCAGGAACTATGCAGGTGCAAATGAAGTGTTTAAAGATCTTGCACAAAAAGATGATGTGAATCCTATTACACTAAGATTCTATGCCTTCTCTTTATTTGAAGCAGGTGACTATTCGCAGAGTAAAAATATTTTCGAACAATATTTTAAAAAGGCACCTGCTAATGAAATTGAAGCAAATGATTATTCGTACTACGGAAAACTTTTATTGAAACAAAATGAAGACTCACTTGCCATAGAAAGTTTTCGTAAAAGTTTAGCGATGGATGCAAAGCAAGTGGAAGTACAACAACTCACTGCTGAGACATTGTTTAAAGCAAAGCGATACGAGGAGTCAATTGATGCGTATAAGTCACTCATAGCGCTTCGACAAAAACCGGCATCGCAGGACTACTATTCTATTGGGCGGGCATATTATTTTACAAAGCAATATACAGAAGCAGACGCTGCTTTTTTGAAATTGATTGAACTGCAGCCTAATATGACAGTTGGATATTTATGGGAAGCCAGAACCAAATCAAATCTCGATCCTGAAACGGAAGAAGGTTTAGCGAAACCTTATTACGAGAAATTGGTGGAGAAAGCATCTGCAAACCCGGAGAAATCCAAACAGGATTTGATAGAGGCCTACTCATATCTTGGATACTATCATTTCATTAAACAAGAAAATGCTGCCTCCAAGGGCTACTGGACTAAGGTAATAGCTTTGAATCCAGGTGACGAGAAAGCAAAAGAAGCGCTAAAAGCGCTTCAATAAAGAAATACCAGGCAGAACACGACACGAAGCATTTCGATGTGTTTCTTAAAGGTTGGCACATTAGGTCATGGAATTTATAAGTAAAGCGATATTTCCGTGGCCCTTCGGCAGGTTCTGTCCTGGTAAATTTTTTTGCAAAATATAAATATTATGGAATTTATCCGGTGGCATTTCTTGAAATCACCCACCCAGGCAACGAATACATAGTAATGAAATCATCTTCTGGTAGAGTAGCCCATTCTAAAAATTTACAGTCAAAAATTAGTTTTACTTCTTATTTTAAATAGTATTGTAACGAGGTTTATTAATATAACTGTCATGATGAAACAATGGAAAGCTAAGAAAACCCTTGCGATGTATGAAGAAGACATGCTCCGCAGTGGACTAAGGCGCGTTTTAGGAAAATGGTCTCTGACTGCTTTGGGTATCGGTTCGGTAATCGGTGCTGGTATCTTCGTCATGACGGGTCTGGCCGCAAAAGAATTTGCCGGCCCTGCTTTGGCACTTTCCTTTGTTGTAGCCGGGCTTGGTTGTGCGTTTGCAGGCCTTTGCTATGCTGAGTTCGCGTCTATTATTCCTGTAGAGGGATCGGCATACGCTTATTCATTTGCTACTGTTGGTGAGTTGTTCGCCTGGATCATAGGTTGGGATTTAATACTCGAATATTCGATGGCTTCTTCCACGGTAGCTGTTGGATGGTCTGGATATTTTTTAAAGTTGTTGGGACTCTTCCATGTTCACTTACCTTTATGGCTGGCCAATGATTTATATAGCGCCAAGTTGATGTTAGCCAACGCAACGGCTGATGGTACTTTGGCAGAATTAAGTGCAAGCTATTCATCGATTGATATACCTACTTTTTTAGGCATGCCGATCGCGGTCAACTTACCCGCTATGATCGTAATCTTAGTCATTACCTGGATTTTATTGCGTGGTATAAAAGAAGCTGCCAATACCAATCTCTTAATGGTGATTTTAAAAGTTAGCGTAGTGCTCTTTGTGATTGTTGCAGGAGCATTTTTTATTGACCCTCAAAACTGGGATCCTTTCATACCCGCTCCTACATTGAATAGCCAGGGAATAATGGCCTTTGGTTATGGTGGAATTATGGCCGGAGCGGCGTATGTATTTTTTGCGTATATAGGATTTGATACGGTTAGTACACAGGCGGGAGAAGCTAAGAATCCACGTAAAGATGTACCCTTTGGCCTCCTTGTATCATTACTGATTTGCACCATACTATACATATCTGTTTCCCTTGTTATTACCGGTATGGTAAAATATACTGATCTCGATATTAAAGCGCCAATAGCCGCTGCGTTTGCCCATTACGGACTGAATTTTGCAGTATGGCTTATCTCGATTGCGGCCGTAGCAGGACTTACTTCAGTATTACTTGTTCAAATGTTAGGGCAATCCAGGTTATTTCTGGCCATGGCAAAGGATGGCTTGTTGCCGAGAAATATTTTTGCAAAGATTCACCCCCGTACAAAAGTTCCTTATCGTGGCACTGCACTCATTGGTATTGCAGTAGCCATAGTTGCCGGGTTAATTCCGATTGAAACTATCGCCAAACTCGTCAACATCGGAACTTTGTTCGCTTTTATCATGGTATGCATAGCGGTGATGATGATGAGGAAGAGACAGCCCAATCTGAACCGTCCTTTCAAGGTTCCTTATCTTTTCCTTATCGCCCCACTGGGCATAATCTTCAACCTGGGCATGATGTTGAGCTTAGGATGGGAAAACTGGCTTAGGTTGTTCATCTGGCTTGCGCTTGGACTGGTTGTATATTTCGTGTATAGCCAAAGACATAGTATTCTTCGAAATAAAGAGCAATGAGGATTGACTATTAGATAATGCTAAAAGTTAAATGCAGTACGTAATCGTTTGAATTGAATGGTTTGAAAAAAGGTGTGTGTACGTGTAATAATAATTGAGTAATTACGGTGATTTTTATGGTGAAAATTGATCTATATTTGTTCATTAAAATTTACGTAGCCACCAGTGAAAAAGGCGCTTGTCTTTTCTAAAATTTTTCTCGTAATCCTGGTCACCTTTTCTGCATGGCCTGCTTATAGCTCTATCCCTCAACTGAAGGAACTACATCGCCTTTCAACTTCGTTCTTTCATCAGCAACAAACCATTTCGGTAGCAGAAGATGTTGTGAAATCGTCACCCAATATTCAATTGATTTGGGAAGGAGACGAATTGGATATTACAAACGCTTATTTAGCTATTGACTTTTTCGTTTCAATCGCGCAACCGCACATCATCAAACAGGTTTTTGGATCTGTCCGCGCTAATGCCCCGTGAAATATGGTTTGTGATAAGTATTTCATCTTAAACCAGAATTAAAAAACTTTTATGGACGACGAACTGATATTGCAGTACATCCCCGTATTATTCATGTTTATTCTTGCTGCACTATTTGTAGGGGGTACAATGTTCATTACCCATAAACTTGGGCCGCTTCGAAAAACGAAAATAAAATTAGAATCTTTTGAATGCGGTATAGAATCCAAAGGAAATGCGCGCATGCCGATGCACATCCGTTACTTTCTCGTCGCTATTTTATTCGTGCTGTTTGATGTGGAAGTAATTTTTATGTATCCGTGGGCAGTGAACTTTAAAGAGATGGGCACAACAGGGTTTGTTGAAATGTTAGTCTTTATAACACTTTTATTGGTGGGATTTTTCTACATCATTAAGAAGGGTGCACTCAGGTGGGATCAGGATTAGTGATTAGGTTAATGGTTAAGAATGTTCAGTGACATTGTACTCGTACTTATTATAAAACGAATCTTTAAAGTCCCTCTCCGAAGGAGAGGGACTTAGGATGAGGCTGTGAAAAATGGAATCGTTGAATACTAAAATAAAGATTGCAGAAAAACCAGCTGGTTACGAAGGGCCAGGTTTCCTTGCCACAAGTTTGGATAAGGTAGTAGGACTCGCGCGTAAAAATTCTATATGGCCTTTACCATTTGCTACTTCTTGCTGTGGAATAGAATTCATGGCTACGATGGGCGCACACTACGATCTTGCACGCTTTGGTTCAGAACGGCTTAGCTTTTCTCCCCGTCAGGCCGACTTGCTTATGGTGATGGGAACCATTGCAAAAAAAATGGGCCCGATCCTTCGACAAGTTTACGAGCAAATGGCGGAACCGAGATGGGTGCTTTCTGTTGGAGCATGCGCATGTAGCGGTGGAATATTTGATACCTACAGCGTTCTGCAAGGGATCGATAGAATTATTCCTGTTGATGTGTATGTACCAGGTTGTCCTCCGCGCCCTGAACAAATACTGGATGGGGTGATGAAAATACAGCAGCTTGTTGAGACAGAATCATTGCGGCGAAGAGACTCAGTTGAGTATAAAGCGATGTTGAATAAATACGGAATTGAATAATGGAGAATATCGAACAAGACATTGTTTCAGTTTTGCTCAAAGAAAAGTTTGGAGATGACATTCTTTCCATTGAAACACCGTATGACTTTTTGACGATCAACGTTTCGCCGAATAGAATTGTAGAAACAATCAAATTTTTATTTGATCATAAAGATTTGCAGTTTCAATACCTCACTACTTTGTGTGGTCTTCATTTTCCGGATGCCAATCAAATAGGAGTAATGTATCAGCTTCATAGTCTTGTAAAGAATAAGAGACTACGAATAAAAATATTCTTGCAGGCAGAAAACCCGGTTACACCAACCATTACCAATATTTTTGCGGCTGCCAATTGGATGGAACGCGAGACGTACGATTTTTTCGGAGTGCAATTTCAAGGCCATCCTGATCTGAGAAGAATTTTGAATGTGGAGGATATGATCATATTTCCAATGCGAAAGGAATATCCATTGGAAGATCAAACAAGGGAAGATAAGAAGGACTTTATGTTCGGACGATAGTATGAGCATGACAAGGAACATAGTAGGAGAGCATCACGAGGAATCGGACGAGAAGAATTATACGACGCTCAACCTTGGCCCTACGCATCCTGCCACACATGGTATCTTTCAAAATGTATTAACCATGGATGGTGAAACCATCGTTCGCTCCGAACCGACGATTGGTTATATTCATCGTGCGTTTGAAAAACTTGCAGAGCACCGTCCCTTTTACCAGATCACACCTATTACCGATCGCATGAACTATTGTTCATCGCCTATCAACAACATTGGTTGGCACATGACGGTAGAAAAACTTATTGGTGCAGAAATACCAAAGAGAGTTCAGTATTTGCGTGTGATCATTATGGAGCTTTCGCGCATCTCTGATCACCTGATTTGCAATAGTGTACTGGGCGTTGATACAGGTGCGTTAACCGGATTTGTCTACCTCTTTGAATTTCGTGAACTCATATATGAGATTTACGAAGAGATATGTGGCGCGAGACTAACCACTAACATGGGGCGCATTGGAGGATTTGAAAGAGATTTTACGCCTGCAGCGTGGGCCAAGATCAATACGTTTTTAAAGGAATATCCCGCAGCATTAAAGGAATTTACAAAGCTCCTGGAGCGCAATCGCATTTTTATGGAGCGTACCATAGGCGTGGGAGCGATCACCTCAGAACGTGCATTAAATTACAGTTTCTCCGGTCCTAACCTACGGGCCACTGGAATTGATTATGATGTTCGCGCAATGAATCCTTATTCTTCTTATGAAGATTTTGATTTTATAATTCCGGTTGGAACAAGTGGCGATACATACGACAGGTTCATGGTGCGCCAGGAAGAAATGTGGCAGAGCTTGAGCATCATTCGTCAGGCGATAGAAAAACTTCCGGAAGGACCTTATCATGCTGAAGTTCCCGATTTTTATCTTCCTCCAAAAGAAGAAGTATATAACGACATGGAAGCTTTGATCTACCATTTCAAAATTGTAATGGGAGAAACGGATGTTCCTAAAGGAGAAGTCTATCATTGCGTGGAGGGTGGTAATGGAGAGTTGGGATTTTATTTAGTCAGCGACGGAGGAAGAACGCCTTATCGGTTGCATCTGCGAAGACCGTGTTTTATCTATTACCAGGCTTATCCTGAAATGATACAGGGGAGTAACGTCTCAGATGCCATCCTTACGATGAGTAGTATGAATGTGATAGCCGGTGAACTTGACGCATAGCAGTAATGAAGGAAATTAAATTTTCAGATGAGACACTTGCCCTGGTGAATAAAATCATCGGGCGATATCCCGAAGGGAAACAAAAATCAGCTTTGTTACCTGCACTTCATCTTGCCCAGGCCGAGTTTGGCGGATGGCTTAGTACTGAGGTGATGGATTATGTAGCCTCGATATTAAATATCAAACCTGTTGAAGTGTATGAGGTAGCTACGTTCTACACGATGTTTAACCTGAAACCGGTTGGCAAATGTCTGTTGGAAGTTTGCCGAACAGGGCCGTGTCAAATAAGAGGCAGTGATGAAATTATAGAATACATAGAACACAAACTCAATATTAAAGAAGGTGAAACTTCTGCCGATGGAATGTTTACACTCAAAGCAGTGGAATGTCTTGCATCTTGTGGAACAGCTCCCATGATGCAGGTAGGTCAACATTATATAGAGAACTTGAGTTGTGATTCAATGGATGAAGTGTTGGATGAACTACGATCTAAATACAAATAACTATTAACTGATAACGGATAGCTTACTCAATGCTGCACAAACTGTTATTAAAACATATTGATGTTCCTGGGATAAACACCTTTGAAGTTTATCGCAGGCATGGTGGTTATGAAGCTGTTGAAAAGGCTTTGAAGTCCATGACACCGGAGGCCGTGACAGAAGAAGTGAAGTTGTCAGGACTCAGGGGCAGAGGTGGTGCTGGTTTTCCTACCGGACTAAAGTGGACTTTCCTCGATAGAAAATCAGGCAAGCCGATATACCTGGTTTGTAATGCTGATGAGAGTGAGCCAGGCACATTCAAAGATCGTTATTTGATGGAGCACATACCGCATATGTTAATTGAAGGCATGATCTTGGCCAGCTATGCGATTGGTGCGAAGACGGCCTACATATACATGCGCGGCGAGTTTCGCTGGATTTTTCCCATTCTTGAGAAGGCTATTGAAGAAGCTCGTTCAGCCGGATTTTTAGGACAAAATATTTTAGGAACTGATTTTTCACTGGAACTTTATGTACACCCTGGTGGTGGCGCTTACATCTGTGGTGAAGAAACTGCGTTGTTGGAATCACTTGAAGGAAAGCGAGGCAATCCAAGATTAAAGCCTCCCTATTTTCCTGCCGTGATGGGATTGTATAATTGTCCCACACTGGTGAATAATGTTGAATCGTTAGCAACTGTACCTGCCATCGTGAACATGGGTGGTGATGCCTATTCAAGAATTGGTATAGGTAAAAGTACAGGTACAAAACTTATCTCCGCCAGTGGTCATATCAACAAGCCCGGTGTTTACGAAATTGAACTTGGTCTTCCGGTGGAAGAATTTATATATTCTGATGAGTATTGTGGCGGTATCTGGAAAGGAAGAAAACTTAAAGCTGTTGTGGCAGGTGGTTCTTCTGTGCCTATTCTTCCTGCTGATCTTATTCTAAAAACTGCAAAAGGAGATCCACGTCTTATGACCTATGAGTCACTCGCAGATGGAGGATTTCAAACCGGTACTATGTTAGGCTCTGGTGGTTTTATCGTAATGGATGAAACAACCTGCATCGTTCGAAACCTCTGGAGTTTTGCACGCTTCTATCACCATGAGTCGTGTGGACAATGTAGTCCTTGTCGTGAAGGTACCGGGTGGATGGAGAAGGTACTTCATCGCCTTGAGCATGGTCATGGTAAAATAAGTGATATTGATTTATTGGTGGATGTAGCAAAAAAGATTGAAGGCAAAACAATATGTCCTCTTGGAGAAGCTGCTGCATGGCCAGTAGCCAGTGCGGTTAGGCATTTCCGTGAGGAATTTGAATATCATGTCAAATATCCTGAAAAGGTAAAGAACCCTAAGCATTTTGAAATGGAACCATTCGTTTCTGAAAGACAAATGGTAACAGCATAATAATTGAACTAAGAAATGGCTAAACTGACAATAGACGGAATAGAAGTAGAAGTACCTGATGGATCAACCATCCTCACTGCGGCACGCAAAATAGGAGGTGAGTCGGTTCCTCCTGCTATGTGCTATTATACCAGTTTGCAAAACAGCGGTGGGAAATGCAGAGTGTGCCTTGTTAGAGTTGCCCAGGGTTCAACGAGAGACCCGAGACCATTGCCAAAGCTGGTAGCCTCTTGTTCAACACCGGTTCAGGACGGAATGGTTGTAGAAAACTTAACTTCACCAGAAGTACTTGAAGCACGAAAAGGCGTTGTTGAATTTTTATTGATCAATCACCCACTTGATTGTCCTGTCTGCGATCAGGCCGGAGAGTGTGACTTGCAAAATCTTGCTTACGAACATGGTGCATCAACTTCACGTTATGAAGAAGAGCGTCGTACATTCGAGAAGATTGATATTGGTGATAAGATCCAACTGCATATGACGCGTTGCATACTTTGTTATCGATGTACATATGTAGCAGATCAATTAACAGATGAAAGAGTGCATGGAGTAATGAATCGTGGTGACCGCGCTGAGATAAGTACTTACATTCAGCATTCAGTCGATAATGATTTCTCCGGCAACATGATCGATGTATGTCCGGTAGGTGCATTGACAGATAAAACATTTCGATTTAAAAACAGAGTTTGGTTTACTAAACCAGTAGATGCGCATCGTCATTGTGACAAATGTTCCGGAAAAGTTGTATTGTGGGCGAAAGGTGATGATGTACTTCGTGTAACAGCACGTAAAGATCAATTCGGTGAAGTGAAAGAATTTATCTGTAATGAATGCAGATACGATCATAAGAATTTAAAAGATTGGGAGGTAGAAGGCCCTCGTCATATCGATCGCCATTCTGTTATCGCTCAGAATCATTATGAAAAAATTGATCTCCCTAAATTAAAGAAGGAAATCGATCGGCAACTGGAATTCCAGAAGGGCAGACAACTTGAATCTAATAACAACAATAACGCTTTGCCTGAATGACAGAGTTTTTTATCTATAAGGCAATTTTAGTTTTGTGCATCTTCGGCATAATGTTATTGGTGGCAATGTATTCTACTTATTTGGAAAGAAAAGTTGCTGCGTTTATTCAGGATCGCATTGGACCCAATCGTGCCGGACCGTTTGGGTTACTTCAACCGCTGGCCGATGGTGTGAAGATGTTCATGAAAGAAGAAATCATTCCGAATGTTTCCAATAAAACTTTATTCATTATAGGACCTTGTATTGCTATGATGACGGCTATCATGGCCGGTGTTGTAATCCCGTGGGGAAATGTAATTGAGTTTAGCGGGAGACAGTATGTATTGCAGATAGTTGATTTGAATTTTGGATTGCTCTATGTTTTTGGAATCGTTTCTATTGGTGTTTACGGGATAATGATTGGAGGATGGGCCTCTAACAATAAATTTTCGTTGCTTGGCGCAATTCGCGCGTCAGCACAAATGATCAGCTATGAAATTCCTATGGGACTTTCCATCATTTCATTGATCATGATGACGGGAACGTTAAGTCTTCGTGAGATTGTTGAATTCCAGGCGGGAGGTGTAGGCGGCGCATGGAATTTCTGGAACATATGTTATCAGCCGTTGGGGTTTTTAGTTTTCATTATTTGCTCTTTTGCAGAATGCAATCGTACACCATTTGACTTACCCGAATCTGAAACAGAATTGGTGGGTGGATATCATTTGGAATATAGCAGTATGAAGCTTGGCTTTTATCTTTTCGCGGAGTACATCAATATGTTTGTGTCTTCTTCCATTATCAGTACTTTATATTTTGGTGGTTACAATTTTCCATTCATGCATGATCTTGGCTTAAGCGCCAATATGATCACCATTCTTGGAACTGTATTTCTGTTTATGAAAATAGCTTTCTTCATCTTTTTCTTCATGTGGATACGATGGACGTTACCCCGCTTCCGTTACGATCAGCTCATGAATTTAGGATGGAGAATATTAATACCTTTGGCGATTGCTAATGTAGCGATCACCGGGTTAGTGATGATATTATAGGATAAATATTTGGTATGCAATCCTTATCAGGACGTTCGAAAGTAGTTGTGAATAAACGGATGACGTTTATGGAGAAGATTTATCTTCCCGCCATCCTGGGAGGTATTAGTATTACGCTTCGACACTTATTCAAACGCAAGGCCACTATAAAATACCCGGAGCAGAAGCGGTCGTTCAGCCCGGTATACCGTGGCCTGCATGTTTTAAAGCGCGACGATAAAGGCGCTGAAAGATGCACAGCCTGCGGGTTATGTGCCGTGGCGTGCCCTGCAGAAGCTATTACGATGACTGCTGCAGAGCGAAATAAGGGAGAGGAGAATCTCTATCGCGAGGAAAAGTATGCAGCAACATATGAAATAAATATGCTGCGCTGCATTTTCTGCGGACTTTGTGAAGAGGCATGTCCTAAAGAAGCAATTTTTCTCACGGACAGAATCGTAACAACCGATTTTCGACGGGGTGAATTTGTCTACGGAAAAGATAAACTGGTAGAACCGGTTGATCAGCGTGTGGATGTTTCAAAAAGACAAACGCCAAATGTCCTGGAATTTAAAACACAGAAAAAATTGTCGCATAATAAATAGGTTTGGCCCTGCCTTTGCCGGCAGGCAGGCTCACCCCTGCCTGCAGCAGGCAGGCTAAATCCCTCTCCCCCGAAATAATCGGGACAGGCAAAGGAGAGGGACTTTAATGGCCTCGTTTTACAATAAGTACGAACTACAATGTCACTGACACTATTAACCAATAACCAATAATCAATAACCATCCCCGTGACCTTATACGCATTTTACTTTCTGTCTTTTCTCGCTGTGCTTGGTGCATTGATGGTCGTGTTTTCCAGGAACCCGGTTTACAGTGTCATCTTTTTGGTGATGACTTTCTTTACTATTGCTTGTCATTACCTGCTAATGAGCGCAACTTTCCTCGCTGCAGTGCATGTGATTGTTTATGCAGGAGCCATAATGGTGCTCTTTCTCTATGTTATCATGATGATGAATTTGAACGATCAGCAAGAAGAGCAAAAGAGCATGCTCATGAAGATAATTGCTGTTATCACCGGAGGGCTTCTGTTTGTTATACTGGTTGGTGCCCTTAAAAGCGTTGATAATACTGCATATATAAATACGGACACAACAGCCACTATAGGGACCGTAAAGAATCTCGGAAAAGTTTTATTGGGAGAGTTTCTTTTGCCGTTTGAGACTGTATCCATTTTGTTGTTAACGTCAATGGTAGGTGCAGTGTTGTTGGGTAAAACACACAGGAAAAAGAAACATGGTAGACGTGAAAATGTCAAAGACGCTGTAGATGGATCGGGCATCAAACAAAACATTGAGAAAGTAACACTTGAATAGTAGTGTCATGGAGGAAGTACAAGGTATACCGTTGAATTATTACATCTTACTAAGCAGCGCTTTGTTTGCCATTGGTGTTATTGGTGTGCTGTTGAGAAGAAATGCCATCATAATATTTATGTGTATTGAACTCATGCTTAATGCTGTTAATGTACTTCTTGTAGCATTTTCAAATTATCACCAGGATAGTGATGGGCAAGTGTTTGTCTTCTTTATTATGGCGGTTGCTGCTGCCGAGGTTGGCGTAGGGCTTGCTATTCTTATCGTGATCTATAATAATATTAAAACAACAGATATCAATATTCTGAATAAACTGAAGTGGTGATGCAGGGTTCTTTTCTTATAGCGCTTATTCCTTTATTGCCATTGCTTGGCTTTGTTGTCACAGGATTATTTGTCAATCGATTTTCAAAAGGATTCACATCCGTAATGGCTTGTGGTGTTGTTTTGATTTCTTTCGTTTTATCATTCATAGTATTTTTAAATCTTTTATCACATCCCGGTGAATCAATTACCTATACTTTATATGAATGGTTCAGCGCCGGAAGATTTTCTGCATCGGTTTCTTTTCTTGTTGACCCATTAAGTTCGTTGATGATGTTGATCATTACAGGAGTGGGATTTTTAATCCACGTCTACTCCGTAGGTTACATGCATGACGATGAAGGTTTCAACCGATTCTTTTCCTATCTGAACCTGTTTATTTTCTTCATGCTAATGTTAGTGATGGGCTCCAACTACCTCATCATGTTTGTAGGATGGGAGGGCGTTGGATTGTGTTCCTATCTCCTGATTGGCTTTTGGTTTAAGAATAAAGAATACACGGATGCTGCTAATAAGGCATTTATCATGAACCGTATCGGTGATCTTGGTTTGGTCTTGGGTATCATACTGATCTTTATGAATTTTGGAAGCATTGCTTATGCTGATGTTTTTTCACAGGCAGAATCATTTAAGCAAGGTGATCAGCTTATAACCTTTATTACCATTTTATTATTTATCGGAGCCATTGGGAAAAGTGCTCAAATACCTTTGTACACCTGGCTACCCGATGCCATGGCAGGACCTACACCTGTATCAGCCTTGATACATGCTGCTACCATGGTGACGGCCGGTATATACATGGTTGCGCGAAATAATATTTTGTATTCACTCGCGCCTTTATCGTTAGAGTTGGTGATGATAGTTGGCCTGATTACTTCACTCTTTGCAGCTACCATTGCTGTAATGCAGAATGACATCAAGAAAGTTTTGGCATACAGTACCGTAAGTCAGTTAGGATTGATGTTCGTTGCGCTTGGTGTAGGTGCTTACGCTACAGGTATCTTTCATATGATGACACATGCTTTCTTTAAAGCGTTGTTGTTCCTGGGAGCAGGCAGTGTAATTCATGCTTTAAGCGGCGAACAGGATTTAAGACGAATGGGTGGACTAAAGAAATTTGTACCAATTACCTGGTTAACATTTCTTATCGGTACACTTGCCATAGCTGGTATTCCTCCTTTTGCAGGATTCTTTTCAAAAGATGAAATACTTGCAAATGCATTTATGAGTAGTCCTGTCGTTTGGGGCTTTGCTGTTCTTGTTTCCTTGCTTACTGCATTTTATATGTTCCGATTACTTTTCCTCACGTTTACGGGTGCTCCACGGGCAAGTGCTGATGTAATGCATCATGTACATGAATCCCCTAAGTCAATGACGGTTCCGCTAATAGTACTGGCTGTCTTGTCGGTAATAGGAGGTTTTGTTGGTGTTCCGGAAGTGTTGGGTGGTGGAAATGCATTGAAGGAATTTCTTTCCCCTGTATTCGAAAAGTCGGCTCCCTTGCTTGCGCAACACCACATGTCACATGGCACAGAGTTAATGTTGATGGGAGTGATTGTAGTTTTTACATTGGTTGTAATCGCAATTGCTTTTTCAATTTATGTTAAATCGAAAAGAATACCTGTTGATGAAGGTTCGCTAAAGGGTATGAAGAAAGTGCTTTATTATAAGTACTATGTTGATGAATTGTATGAAGCGATAATTGTGAAACCTCTTAATAGTCTATCAGAATTATTTTACAACATTATTGATAAATCATTAATCGATAGAATTGTTAATGGAACCGGAGAAGTTGTGCAATGGGGAAGCAAGACATTAAGGTATATGCAAACCGGAAACACGGGTTTTTATATTTTAGTAATGGTAATAAGTGTAATTGTAATGTTAGTCACTACAAGCTGGATTTGGTAATATGATGATACTTTCACTTATCTTCTGGCCTTTACTTGCATCTTTACTTGTGTTGTTGTTCAATCAACAACAAGGAAGGATAGTAGCTGCTGTTGCTTCCGTTATAGAACTTATTATTTGTATTGTTGCCATTAACAATTTCAATGCAGATGGGACCACTCAGTTTGAAATAAACTTCCCGTGGATTGCATCACAAGGCATTCACTTTCACGCTGGGGCTGATGGAATAAGCTTGTTGCTTGTTTTGCTTACTACTTTGTTGGTTCCTTTTATTATTTTGTCATCACCTGTTGTTGATAATAAGCCGGTTTCGTTTTATTCGCTCATCCTGGTCATGGAAATGGCGTTGGTAGGAGTTTTTACGGTGCTGGATGGATTCCTGTTCTACATATTTTGGGAGCTCGCATTAATTCCTATTTATATTATATGCCTCCGTTGGGGAGGTGAAAATCGTAATAGCATAACGCTGAAGTTTTTCATTTATACATTAGCAGGTAGCCTGATCATGCTTGTGGCGTTGATCTATGTTTACTTCAAAACGCCGACTCCACATTCTTTTGACATACAGGCGCTGTACGCTACAGCACAACAGCTTTCACTTCAAGAACAGGGATTGATTTTCTGGGCAATGTTTGTTGCCTTCGCTATTAAGATGCCAGTATTTCCATTTCATACCTGGCAGCCTGATACATATAACAACGCACCGGCGCAAGGCACAATGTTATTATCGGGCATCATGCTTAAGATGGGAATTTACGGATTGATTCGATGGCTGATTCCTTTGGTACCTCAGGGTGTTGAAGAATGGCGTTCTACTGCTATCATCCTTTCTGTGATTGGAATTGTTTACGCCTCCTGCATTGCTCTTGTGCAAAAGGATCTTAAGAAATTGATTGCCTATTCATCTATTGCTCACGTTGGATTGATTGCGGCCGGGATATTTACGTTAAACAAAATAGGCATACAAGGCGCTATGATTCAAATGATCAGTCATGGAATAGTGATTGTTGGCTTGTTCTTTATCATCGATATTATTATGTCCCGAACTAATACCCAAGTAATTGAACAGCTTGGTGGTATTCGTCTTGTGGCGCCGAAGTTCGCTACGGTCTTTGTTATTATGACGTTGGGAAGTGTTGCACTACCTGTGACGAGTGGATTTATCGGAGAGTTCCTGCTCATCAATGCGGTTTTCCAATACGACTATCTGATTGGTGCATTTGCAGGACTAACCATGATACTGGGTGCTGTATATATGTTGAAAGGTTTTCAAAGAACTGTTCTGGGAAATGAATCAGAAACAACAAGGAAATTTCTTGACCTCACGGCTCAGGAAAAAATTGTATTGTATCCACTAGTGATATTGGTAATAGGTATCGGAATTTTTCCATCGCCATTATTGAAGATATCGGAAGCAGCCGTGGAAAATGTGTTAAGCATAATTTCAAATTATCACGCATTGAGTAAATAGAGCATGAACGCAGTTTATATTCTTTCTGGTTTGGGTATTTTTTCGCTCATCGCTGAGATAGCAAATCTCCGTAAATATTTATTTCCAATAGTCGTACTGGGTTTGGTGGCATCGGCGGTTTTGGTTTTTAGTGACTGGAATACATCGTCCTATTATTTCAGCAATATGCTGTTGTTTGACCGGCAGGCCGTTGCATTCAGTGCTTTGATTTCAGTGGTTGCGTTGTTATGGGTGGTAATGGCGAAAGATTACTTTCATCAGTCTACTGAAGTGACAGATCATTTCGCTATTGTACTTTTCTCTCTTGTAGGTGCTGTGTTCATGGTATCATATCATAACATGGTGATGCTTTTTCTGGGTATAGAAATTCTTTCTATTTCATTATATATTCTTGCAGGAAGCCGCATGAAAGATATTCTTTCAAATGAAGCAGCGTTCAAATATTTCCTCATGGGTTCTTTCGCTACCGGATTTTTATTATTTGGAGTAGCGCTGATCTATGGATCAACCGGCTCATTTGATCTTAGTACCATTGCAAGTAAAATTCAGGAAGGTCTTGTATTTCCTTCCATGCTTTACATTGGTATAGTGATGATGTTGGTAGGACTGGCATTTAAAATTTCAGCCGCTCCTTTTCATTTCTGGGCACCAGATGTATATCAGGGTTCACCTACTGTGGTTACTGCTTTTATGTCTACCATTGTTAAGATCGCAGCATTTGCAGGTTTCTACAGATTATTTTCGATGTGCTTCTCTACCGTGTATGTTCAATGGGCCGGAATAATACAAGTGCTGGTAGTTTTGACTTTACTGGTCAGCAATATCACAGCCGTGTTTCAGAAAAACGTTAAGCGGTTGCTGGCCTATTCAAGTATAGCGCACGCAGGATATTTGCTCATTACATTGGTAGCGATGAATGATAAGGGATCGGGTGTCATTCTTTACTATGTAGCATCTTATTCTGTCGCAACCTTGGGAGCCTTTACCGTTCTTCATATTCTCTCTGCCAACGAAGAACAAGTTTCTATTGAAGGATTTAACGGACTTGCGCAAAAGAATCCGTTTCTTGCTTTTGTAATGACGATTTCAGTTTTATCCCTGGCGGGCATTCCGCCATTGGCTGGATTCTTTGCAAAGTATATGATCTTTACGCAAGCCTTACAACAGGGTTATCTCGGCCTTGTCTTATTAGCAGTGTTCACTTCTCTCATTGGAGTTTATTATTATTTTCAACTGATCATTGCGATGTATTTCAAATCTGCCGATAGTAAATCCATTCAAATATCACGGACAACAAAGATTTTGCTGGTGCTTCTTGCCGCGCTAAGTTTTATTTTAGGCTTGTTTCCTGATTTGCTAGCCCTATAAAATTCGTTATCTCTTCCATATTTTAAGATTTTGGAGAAATGCTCTTGCATAAATCTCTCAAAAAAACTATTTTCAATCGTTAGCTATGTTATTAGTATGGGAAAAGTCAGAAATATTCTTGAAGAAAAAGGACATACCGTTGTATCCATAGGCCCTGAGGTGACGGTGTTTGGCGCTCTTGAAGTCATGCAGGAAAAGAACATCGGAGGCATTTTAGTAATGGAGGGCGAAAAATTGGTTGGTATTTTTACTGAACGCGACTACTCCAGGAAGGGGATTCTTAAAGGCAAATTGTCAAAAAACTCCTTGATCAAAGATCTTATGACACCTAACCTAATAACCGTTACGCCTGACACGTCCATTGAAGATTGCATGCATCTTATGACCAATAAATATATCCGACACTTACCTGTTGTTGAAGATGAAAAAGTAGTAGGTGTAATTTCTATTGGTGATGTTGTGCGGTTTATTATCGAAGAGCAACGCTACATCATTGAACACCTGGAGCATTACATAACGGGCCGTTAGTCTCTTTTTTTGAAATCACTTTAAAAGTCCTGAGCAATTCTTTCATTGCTATTCTGCCATCGATACGAACGTTGTGAATGAAATCTTTTGGTCGTTGCTAAAGATCGATATAAAAGCATCTTTAATTCCTCGTTCAATAACCTGCTGACGAATACTGCGAGCTGATTGTAAAGTAGAGTAGGAGGCAAGATAATAATAGGTAATTCCATTTTCATGATCTTTCTCAACAGTTCCCAAATCTTTAAGATTATCGAATGTAAGTGAATGATTATGTCTGTATGCTCCGATATTTATTTTAAAAGACAAACCTTCAATTTCTTTGTTACCGTATTTTTCAAGTAATGCTTTGTTGTCTGAGGAATTTATCCTTGATGTAGATTTAACCTTATCATTTGTCATAGGTAATGCTGTTGCCATTGTTGTTTGCAACGTAAATTCAGCTCTCCTGTTTTTTTGGTGATCATCTTCACTGCAATTTGCTGAGCAGGGTATCGCCGGTACGGACTCACCATATGCGTGAATGAATATATGATCGGGCTTTATACCTTTCTTAATAAGGTAAGACTCCACAGCCTTAGCACGCCTTTTCGATAGATTAAGATTATACTTATCGTCTCCGCGATCATCAGCATGTGCGCCAATGGTAAGTTTTAAGGAAGAATAACGTTGAAGAACAGTCTTTGCTTTATCAAGTTCTTTTTTGTCAACCTCATCCAGTAAAGCTTTGTTATAATCGAAGTAAATATTTTGCAGTGTGATAACATCATCAAACGAAAGACCTGTGTTTTTCAGATAAGCAGCAGGGTCTTCTTTGAATTCGGCCAGGCTACCCTGATCTAATTTTTTTTCCGTTGATCCATTTAACAAATAAAGATTTCCATCGCGTTCAAGTATTTCACTATGCGATTCACTGGAGCTGATGTAGAATCGTGAAGTATTTCCATCGGCGTTAAGTACGATCAAAGTAGAGGAAACAGGCATTGTATTATTTTCCGGAATACTCATCGTAAATGATTTCACTATGGATGATGCGTTATCCAAAGTAATTTCCTTCGCGAATGCATCGTAACCTTCTGCACTCACCTGAATATTGTATGTATTACCTTTTTCGCCTACAAAGGAAAGAAGTCCGTTTTGGTTTTGAGCTGGTACCTCTTCGCCTGTTCTTTTATTAGTTACCTGAACTTGTGTTGGGCTAAGTTGTTTTCCATTTTCACTTCGTGCAAAACCAACAACCTGTACCTGATTTTCTTGCATGGCATAAACGGGTATCGGATAAATTGCCTTATCCTTTTCGGGTTCCAACTCAGCAATTCCGGTGTACATGCCGGTATATCCATTTATAGTTCCAACAGCAACGAATGCTGTCCCTTCAGGTAAACTAAAATCTGATATTCCATCCGTATTGGTAGTGAACTCCTGATCAGGTTCACTGAAACTTATGATCTTGACGTCCGCGTCACTTAAAGAAGATTGATTGTCAGCCCTGAATACATGGACAGCCATAGTTAAAGAAATCAATTTCTCTTCTTCATTTTCAACAAGAGAAATTTTTTGGACTCCTGTTGCGTGCTTTCCTATAACAACTTCTTCTGTCCGATGCTTATCCTGATCTTCAATAGTAATCGTATATGCTTCCCCCTTGTCTCCGTAAAAGCTAAGCAAGCCGTTACTCAATTGAGCAGGCATTATTTCACCTGATGATTTTTCGGTAACCGTAACATCTTCCTCACTTAAATGCAAAGCTGTGTTGTTGGTTGTCAGTTGGGCTACAACAGGAACTTGTTGTTCTGATTGTTTAGTAGCGGATACAGGATGAATGACGGAAGACTTATCAGTCCCTTTCTCCACAACGCCAGAGTACATTCCATGGTATTCATCCTTGTGAGCAAAGATTATGAAGGCGCTACCCTCTGTCATTGTAAAATCAGCAATACCTAAACTGTCTGCTATAAGTTCTGTATCAAAATCATTAAAACTTGTTATGGTTATGTTTGCACCGGCAAGGGCTGTATTGTCTTCTGATCTAAATACACGTGCTGCCATCTGATAAGAGGGAAGTTTATTTTTTTCAAGTGTGATTGAAATTTTGCCTGGCATTGAAGTCTCAATGGGTACACTTACTTCTTCGGTTTTGAATTGATGGTTATTTTCTTCAACTGATATTGAATAGTTCTTTCCTTTTTCGCCGTAAAAACTCAACAGGCCGTCTTTATATTGCACTGGAATTTTTTCACCCGTTGTTTTGTCGGTTACGGTTACGATAGCATTACTTATAACATCTCCGTTAGTATCGGTAATTCTTCCTACCATAGGCACGTGATTTTCAGATGCATTGTTTGCTGAAACCGTTGTTGAGTTACCTGGAGATTGTAATAAATCATTACCGCCGAGAGAAAGTGCAACTTTCTTTATTTGATTTTGCTCAACAGGAATAGTTATGTCTTGTACTATTGGACGATTAAGCGCCTGATCTTTTATTGTTATCGTGTAAGTCTCTCCGGTGTCGCCGTAAAAATTCAGAATTCCATTGCTAAGTTCCGCGGGAATGATTTCTCCAGATGATTTTTCTGTGACAGTAAGA
The DNA here is from genome assembly GCA_964521255.1 of uncultured Roseivirgaceae bacterium. GTDB lineage: Bacteria > Bacteroidota > Bacteroidia > Cytophagales > Cyclobacteriaceae > ZC4RG29. Next base: position 4,540 of record CAZFRM010000022.1, on the reverse strand, counting down.
TTATCTGCGGTCAGTTCTGAGTTCAACGCCACCGGCACCTGAGCCATTACAGGTACTTGCTTTTCACTATTTAATTTGGTTGATACGGGATGGATGATCGTTGAATTGTCACTTCCCTTTTCTGCTACACCAGTGTACATCCCGTGATATCCGTCTTTACTGGCCAAAATGATATAGGCTGAACCTTCAGACAGGCTAAAGTCTATCAACCCATCTTTATCGGCAATTAATTCTTTATCAGGTTCAGTGAAAGTGGTAATAACTACTTCCGCGTCTGCAAGAGGTGAATTGTCTTCTTCTTTAAATACTCTTGCGGTCATCGGGTATGTTACGGGTGATGGAGTAAATTTTCTCTCAAGAATCAATGACATTTTATCGACTACAGTCACATCTTTTGAAATAGTGACTTCATCATGGGTAGTTTGATATCCATTTGATTCAACTTTGATGTCATATACTTTTTCTCTTTCACCAAAAAAGCTTACTACACCGTCCGTTATTTCAGCAGGTACGCTTTCTCCCGTTGTCTTCTCAGTGACAACTACTGTGGCATCATTTAGTATTTCACCTTTGTCATCGGTAATCAGGGCAACAACGGGTAGGGTACTGACCGGATCGCCGTGCGCAGGTACCGGGTGAATGACGGATGATTTTTCTGTTCCCTGTTCCGCTACCCCCGTATGCATTCCGTTAAGATTATCTTTTGAACCAAGTACTACATAAGCGGTTCCTTCTGTCAATATGAATTCAACAATGCCATCATTGTTAGCAGTTAACTCCTGATCAGGTTCTGAAAATGTAATTATTTTTACAGTGGCTCCTGCAAGAGGTTGATTATTTTCAGCATTGAATACCCGAGCAGCCATACGCAAAGTGAGTATGGATTTTTTCAAAACCATGTTCCAGGTTTTTGAACTACTTTCATCCGGTTGTATTGAAAGCTGGTGTATGGTGACATCACCATGTTCATTTTGAATTTCTACACGATACGAATGCCCCTTTTCACCCAGGAAGTTTACCAATGATTTTTGCTGACCATGTTCGATTTTTTTACCCGTAGTTTCATCATAGATAGTAATAGCGGAAGCATTCTGTGTCTGACCAAATTCATTTGCAATTGTTCCTATACACACAATTCGTGTAGTGTCTCCAAGCAATGCCACCGGGTGTGTTATATGTTGATGATCTTCTTCCGGTAATGCAAACCCCGTTATCATTCCGGTCTTGCCATCTTTGTCGCCGATAAGAACATAAGCAGATTCTTTGCTTAATTGAAAATGAACATAACCAGCAGAATCGGCAATTAATTCTTTGTCCTCATTTGTTGAGGTCATCAACTTGATTGTTGTTCCTGGTAATGGTTCTTTGGTTACAGCATCAGAAACATGCGCCAGCATTTTTATTATTTCAGCGCGTTTGTAAAAATCAAACAAATCATCATTGCCATTTCGTGACGAAGAAAAGTATCCATTTTGTTCATCTCCCTTCGTGATGAAGGCGAAATCATCTGCGTTTGAGTTAATAGGAAAACCCATGTTTTGGGGAGGAGTAAACCCATTAATAGTATTGACACTCTTGAAGATGTCAAGACCTCCAAGTCCACCGTGCCCGTTAGATGCAAAATATAAAGTGCTGCCATTAAAGAAAGGAAACACTTCGTTGCCAGGAGTATTGATAGTTGGTCCCAAATTAAATGGTTTGCTCCAGGTACCGTTTATCTTAGTAGCCCGATAGATGTCCGTTCCACCATAGCCACCGGGTTTATCCGATACAAAGTATAACACATTGCCATCTTCGCTTATTGAAGGATGTGCCAATGAATAAGGAGGTTCATCAAACGGCAATAAGTTTAGTTCCCAGGTGCCGTTAACTTTTGATTGTTGTGCATCATAAAGGGAGAGGTGCCATATCCATGTATCTGTTTTACCTGGTGCTTGAACAGCACGATTTCGATTTACAATCATACGCTCATAACCATCGTAAAAAACAGCTGGTCCATCATGAAAGCGACTGTCTAATTCTTTTTGAAATAATTCCGGTTTTTGTAATTGCTCATTGACGGATTTACTGTAATAAAGATTCAGAAAATTGCTGTTATCCCAATGGTACTTCTTTTTTGAAAAGCTTTGTGGTTGAGATGAAGAAAATACAATTCCATCTTTGTAATAGGCTGGAGCAAATTCAGCTTCGGCTGTGTTGATAGGCAAGGAAGTAACGTAATATGTTGCGGAGTCTTTGTAGTATTTCTCAACATGCTCAATATCATCCAGCAGTTTTCTAAGTTGATGAGCGCCTGGATCAACATTCAGATGTTCACGAAGAGTTGCTTCGGCTTCAGATCGTTTGTTGAGTGCTAATAATGTCTGTGCAAAATCGTAGGTATCCTGGCGCTTAAACGTGGTGTGATTATCTTTTGCTTTTTTATACCATTGTTCAGCCTCACTCATCTTGTTCATTTTACTATTGCATCGGGCAACATGAAGCATAATATTCCCGGGCTGCTCAGATTTTTTTATTGCCTTTTCATAATAGGTAGCCGCATGCTGGTAGTTGTGATACTCAAAAAGTGAATCAGCAAGCTTTTGATAAGCCTTGCTGCTATGCTGGGCAAAACCACTTCCCGCAATAAATAAAGTAAAGCAGATGAAGAATATTTTTTTCACAGTTTTAAAAATATCGGGGTGAGAGGATAATGTTTTTATTTTTCTTTATCCTGTAGTTAAGTACAAATTCATGTGTGCCGGATTGTAAAGAAGCCAGATCACTTGTAGGATAACCGTAAGAATACCCAAAGCTAAACTGATCGTTAATATTCCATTCCAGCAGGCCGTCAATTGAATCTTGCATACGATAAGAGACGCCAACCCATACCGTTTCTTTAATGAGAAGGTTAGCATTTATATCATATTGAAAAGCTCCGTCCTCAATCCATTTTAATAAAACATTGGGCTTTAATTTTAAATCCAGACTTAGATCAAACACATGCCCTGCGGAAAGGAAGTAGTGCCTTTGTTGACGCGCTTTCATCAATGCATCCTGACTGTTTAGTTTGTTGTTGATCAGTGTTGGTATTGACAGACCGACGTAGTTTTTCTTGCTGTGGTAATAAATGCCAATGCCAAGGTTAGGCAATACACTGCTCTCGTTACGGGCAAAGGCATCATCCGGCAAATCGCCGTCGGTTACAATATTGAGATCAGATAAGTTCGTACCATAGAATGTTGCACCTGCCTGCCCGCCAACCGATAGCCGGCCGTATTCGGAAACGGGAATGCGATAGGCATAGGTGCCATAAATCATATTTTGATTAGTTACCCCGAGCCTGTCATTCATGGCGACAAAGCCTGCCGCGGAGCGCGTAAATTTTATTGGACTATGACCGGAGAATACTGTAGTCTGTGGTGCACCGTTTATACCCGTCCATTGCTTGCGATAGGATGCCGTTAACGTTGTGGCGCCGTGACTTCCGGAATACGCAGGATTTAAGACTAACCCGTTAAACATATATTGCGTGAAGATGGGGTTTTGCTGTCCATAGCTATTGTGAATTATCAAAGAAGCCATGCCTGATAGCATTACAAAAATCAGATGGCGCTTTATTTTATTCATGGTAATAATTTTTCTGCGATTTAACATTGGTCTGATTTGTTATCGAACAATCATCACATATCCACTCAATTGTTTAGTACGGTCTCCAAGGTCGACAATGTAGTAGTAAGTTCCCTGATCGAGATAGTTACCCGATTGTATACCGGTGTTGGCCCGGCCATCCCATACCACACTTGCGTTATCGTACTGTTTGGTTTCAAATACAAGCAGCCCCCAGCGGTCGAATACTTTAACAACATTATTCGGGTGGCTCTCAATACTTCTGATATACCAGGTATCATTTCGGCCATCGCCATTGGGAGAAAACCCTTCTGAAATTTTTAATGAAGCATATTCGTATTGAATAGTAACCGTGGCTGTACTGGTAAGTCCTTCAGGATCCTGGATTGTATACGTAAAGGTCACAGTACCTGATGAAGTACCTGACGGTTCGTAAACAACAACGCCATTCTCAATGGTTACCGTTCCAAAGGTTGGAGGAGTTACGGAAATAATAGTCAGTTCATCTGTAGTGTTATCAGGGTCACTATCATTGGCAAGAACATCTATTGTAAGCGGCAATCCGCTGGCGTGGATTATAGGTCCGTCATTGATCGCAACAGGAGGATCATTTACAGGGGATATAACGATAGTAACAGTAGCCACATTTGATGCTAATCCATCAGTATCATTTATTGTATACGTGAATGAATCATTACCGGTGAAACCGTTGGCAGGAGTATACGTAGCCACACCCGTTGATGGATTTATTGTCAGCGATCCGTTACTAACGTTTCCTATGATTGTTACTGTCGCAGGATCAAGGTTATTTTCTTCATCAGAGTCGTTAGAAAGAAGATCGATCAGAACTGAACTGTTTTTCAGGGTTGCGGCATTATCGTCTGCTGCTACAGGTGCATCGTTAACAGGGGTAATGTTAATTGTAACAGTA
>CAZFRM010000021.1:0-80482 GCA_964521255.1 uncultured Roseivirgaceae bacterium | reverse complement strand
CTCTGCCCTCATCCTCTTAAAAAACCCACCTTCTAAGAAGGTGGTGGTTTAGTGTCTTTTATTTCCTCAATCCATCTCTCATAGCTAATAGACAAAACTTTACATTTTTCAACTTTCCCTTTTATTTCTGGATACTTATTATCTTTAGAATACTGAAATCTTTCTTTTATCTGATTTGTTATTATATCACGCTCAATTTGGTTTTTTATTTTTTCTATCGTCATTTTTGGTGCAGCAACAGCAAAAAAGATCTCACAATCAGGATAGCCCCTTGTTAGGTAAGATAGACAACAAACATTTCTACTCGCTTGATTATAATTTTTTGCGTTTGAGGTTCCTTGACTCAGATTGCTACCCATTTTTGCTTCAATAATTCCTAAATATTCTGGAGAGTCATTTAATTTCACTTCTCCTCGTTCATCATAATTAATACTAAAATCCCCCAAAATGATATCTGCGTGTGTATAGCCTTCTCGAAATTCTTTGGCTTGCACAAAGGGGCTTTTAACTAGAGCTTCCGAAGACCAATTTTTAGTTGCAAGCCTTTCAAAATCAATTCCTTTTATTTTCAACTTTTCAATGATTGATTCAATTGTCAACAATCTAATCATCCAACCCTCATTATAGATAATGGTTGGGTTAATGTTTTCGGTGAGAATACTTAATGCATTGATTTTCTCTATTGTACTACTCATTGTAGAAAACACTTTTATTAAATCGGGACTTTCTTTAACTGTTTTCACGTTTAGCTTTCTCATATTTCAAACTTAATATTTCTCAACCAATCGTCTGTAAATCTTTCTCTAAATTCTTCCAGCACTTCTTCAAATCTAACATATCCTTCATCTTTCAATTTATCAGAAAATTCGATAGCATTTCCTTTTCCTGCAATTGCGGACCAAAAGTATTTTACCATACCCGCTGCGTCTTTTTGATTCTCCAATCTCATAATAGTAAGGCGAACCCCTTGTTTAATTTCGTTTGATACAGAGGAGTTTAAAATTTGGTCAAATACTTTTTCACTAAGAAAATTTAGGATTTCTGTTTGTTGAGTTGTCATTTTGGTAGATAGATTTTCATTTTATTACTGCCCGTAACACTGTTTTAAAAAGACATGCCCAAGTGAGCCAACCCATATTTTGGGAAACTTCTTCAAGGCTTTGATAAGAATTTTTAATCAACTTGTCGCCAAGCGTATTATAATCCTCTTTGTATTTTTTAAAATACCCTGCATTAACAGCTTTCTCTCCGAATTTCAAAGTGTAATCTATTGGGGCAATGTCTAAAAAAATAAAGTATAGTTTTTTGTTTTCGTGTTTTGCCACATCAAGCCCCACGCGAAGTTTGCGGACAATCTGGTCATGTGGCTTCTCGTTGTCAGGCAAACTGATTTTACTGTACAGTTTTGCCTCTATGAAAATCAGTTTGTCGTCTGTTTCTATGCTTGCGTCCAATTCAGTATTTTCTACAATGGTACTTGCAGAGTAATTTTTTCCAATATGAATTTTGATATTCTTTTCATTTTCAAATGAGAAAGTTTCTTTGCCCTCGAAAGCATCTTCCATTATCTCGTCCAATGCTTGAACAATTTTTTCATGTGGCTGATGTCTTAGTATATCAAAACAAGACCAGGTGAGAGCATCTTCGCTGTTTGAATTGAAAGCCTTTTCTAATTTATGTTTTTTTACTTTGCCATCAACGGTAAGTGTGGTGTTCAAAAAAGTATGAAGCGATTTTCTGCTATCGGGAAGAACAACATGATTGCGTAAATAGGTTTTGTATATCATGTTAAATTATTTGATTGACTCTTTTGATTTCTTTATCCAGTTTAAGGAAAACAATATCTTGAATTTCAGAAATTTCTTTTTTTAAATTCTCCGCAAGTTTAGTCGTTTCTAAAAATATCCTTTTATGTTCTCCTTTTAACTCCGTTAACAGTATGTATAAGTAGAATTTAGGATTTAGATTAAATTCTACATTTTTTCCAAATAGATTAGAATTATTGATTCGTTTAATTTGATTTGCTGTGCAGATTTCGGAAAGGTATGTTAACAATTGAATTAGTGCATAAAACACATTCTTATCTGAGTCAATTTTGACTTCTCCAAGAATAGGTAATCTATCGGTTGAATTTAGACCAATAAAATCAAGCCCTCCTGTACCTGATGATTTGCCAGATTTGCCAGAATTAAAAGTTGCTTTTGTTGTTCTTATCGTACTTACCTCTCTTTCAACATATTTAAAATTAAGGTGTTTGTTATTATCAACAGGTACAATATCAACACTTTCAAAAAAAGCAACTGCATCAACAGTTGAGTTGATAATTTTAGGTATAGGGGGTATCTTTTTCCTTTTTTCAGAATTGTCACTTAAAAATGATTCATCTGAATTATCATATTTTTCTGAAAAATGCTTTTTACTGTCATTATATAAGTTGCATAATTTTTTAAAATTTTCCTTTCTATTAAAATCCTTTGAAATATTTAACTGTGTTTCGGAGCTAAAATTTTTAAGAGTGTTATAAAAACATCTAAGTTCCGTCACAGGAATATCCCTTTGGCGAAATTTTGCAGGCGTTTGATTAGAATTCATATACTTTATCATTTTATTTCCTAAATCTCCAACAATCTCGGTTTATTCACATACTCATGTCTTCCAACCGTTCTTTTACTACATCGTAAGTCACATTGAATTTAATTAAAATTTGAGTTGCTAAATTATCAGGGCCGCGCAGGATAGAAAGCAACAGATGTTCTGTGCCTATCAACTGCGCTTTAAAAATTTTCGCTTCGAGGTAACTGATTTTCAACACTTTTTCGGATGTACGTGATAGCGGAATACCCGTCACGTTTCTGATTTTGTGCACGGTTATCTTCTTCGACTCCTTTTCGATTTCGCCACGTAATTGTTCCAACGGCACTCCCAATTTTTTCAACAACATTACAGCCACACCTTCGCCCTCGCTAATTATTCCAAGAATTAAATGTTCTGCATCAACAGCGTCATGACCTAACCGAAATGCTTCTTCTTTACTCAACGCAATCACATTTTTTACGCAATTGGAAAAACCTTCTGGTATGTGTGGCCTGGTTTCTTGAAATGGCGATGACATCAATACCAAAACTGGCTTGTTCACTATATCATTTTTTTCATTCACCAATGAGGCATTTACAAAAATGGTGTCATTGGACTTTTCAATGCCATAAGCCTTATGTATATGTCCGAATAAATGATATGTAGGTTTTATTTTAAGAACGGTTTGAAGTAAATCGATACTACCGTTATTGATTTCATTTTCAAAATCTAAAATTCCGTAGGGCGGACTGTGAGAAATCAACACGCCTATGTTTTCAGGAATTTGTTTCATTAATGGTTCTATGCGTTTGTGATCAGACGTAAAAAGTGGAACGCCCCAAAATTTCACACCTTCAATTTCAACTCCCGAATAACAAAGATAATAGCAGTTGTTGGGCAGGTTTTTGATTTGCCTGCCATACAAACAATCATCGTGATTGCCCGCTACGAAAATTTTATGCAGATAATCCAAATCGAAAAACCAAGTCAAAAATTCCAACACTTCATTTTCTGTGTCTGAAAACGAAACATCGCCCGAATGAATGATAACATCGGCTTCCGGTAAGTTTTTTAACAAATGGTGTTTACCATGCGTGTCAGAAATGTGAAGTATGCGCATAACTTAATATTGTTGCCCTCTATGAGTTGACACCGCAGCCATGTATTCCGCAGGATAGTTGGCTTTGAGATAAGCGGTGTGATATGCAATCAACGAATAACAAGTGGAATGCGATTTGTTGAACGCATTTTGAGCAAACACTTCCCAATCTGTCCAGATTTTTTCACAAGTATTTTTATCGTGTCCGTTTTTCTTGCAGCCTTCAATGAACTTAACTTTCATTTTATCGAGAACATCTTTTTGTTTTTTACTCATCGCTTTACGCAACACATCGGACTCGCCTTTGTTGAAGCTGGCCAACTTTTGAGAAAGTAACATCACTTGCTCCTGGTAAACGGTGATGCCGTATGTTTCGGCTAAGAATTCTTCCATTTCGGGCAGGTCGTATTTGATCGGTTCAAGCCCGTGCTTCCGGTTAATGAACGTGGGAATGTATTTCATCGGCCCCGGCCGGTACAGGGCGTTCATGACGATCAGATCTTCAAACTTATCAGGCTTGAGCTGGCGTAAATAATTTTGCATTCTTTCACTTTCAAACTGGAACGTGCCCGTAGTATCGCCCTGTTGATAAAGCTGATATGTCTTCAAATCATCAAGCGGCACGTTGTCTATATTAATGTCAATGTTGTACCGCTTCCTGATGTTCGCCAATGCTGTTTTGATGATGGTGAGCGTGGTCAATCCCAAAAAATCCATTTTCAAAAGTCCAGCACTTTCTACCACGCTGTTATCAAACTGTGTAACCAACATTTCAGAGTCTTTCGCAATAGCAACAGGAACAAGGTTCGTTAAATTTTCAGGCGCGATAATCACACCACAAGCGTGTATGCCTGTGTTACGCAGTGAACCTTCAAGGATAACCGCCTGCCTCAATACTTTGGCACGTTTATCAGTTCCATTTTTAATCTCGTTGAGTTCTTTTACTTCTTCAAACGCATTGGCTAAAGTAGTTCCCGGTCTTTCAGGAACCATTTTGATGAGCAAGTTTGATTCAGCTAAAGGCAATTCCATCACACGTGCACAATCGCGTATGGCCGACCTGGCCGTCATAATGCCATACGTTATGATTTGCGATACCTGTGTAGAACCGTATTTGTCAATCACATACTTCAATATTTTATCACGGCCTTCATCATCAAAGTCAATATCAATATCGGGCAACGATACGCTGTCGGGATTTAAGAAACGTTCGAACAGTAAATTGTATTTAATCGGTTCAACGTTAGTGATACCAATACAATACGCGACAGCCGAACCCGCAACCGAACTACGCCCAGGACCAACACGCACACCGAGTTCTTTTGCTTTATTAGTGATATTCTGCACGATGAGGAAGTAGCCGGAATAACCTGTCTTCCTAATAGTTTCCAATTCAAAAACCAAACGTTCGCGAACCACATCAGTGATTTCACCGTAATTTTTCTTCGCGCCTTCGTACGTTAGATGACGCAGGTAATCATCTTCGGTTTCAAATTCTTTTGGAATATCAAACTTAGGCAACAATACATTGCGTTTGATTTCGTACGTTTCAATCTTGTTTACAATTTCTGTAATGGTAGTAATGGCCATAGGTAAATCGCGGAAGAGTTGTTTCATCTCGTCCTGCGACTTGAGATAAAATTCGTGATTAGGCAAACCATAACGTGTGCCACGCCCGTGACCAATCGGTGTAGATTGAAGCTCGCCTTCTTTTATACACAGCAAAACATCGAGCGCGTTGGCTTCTTCTTTTTCGAGATAATAGGTTTCACTCGCGGCAAAATATTTTACATTATACTTTTCAGCCAAACGAAGCAAGGCTTGATTGACGCGGTCTTCTTCGGGAATGCCATGCCGGTTTAATTCGATATAAAAATCCTCACCAAAAACATTCAACCACCAGTTAAAGGCTTCTTCGGCTTGTTGCTCGTCTGCATTCAATATAAGATGTGGAATTTCACTGCTCAAACTTCCGGTGGTTGCGATTAACCCTTCTTTGTATTGAATGATTCGCTCTTTGTGAAGACCTTCAATAAAACCAAGTGAACTTAACTTTGCTAAGTTGTGATAGCCGGTTTTGTTTTTGGCTAACAATACTTGATTGTATTTTTTATCGGGATTGTCTTTCGTTTTCTGAACAAAAAATTCACAGCCAACAATTGGTTTAATCTGATTATCCAATGCTTCGCGCACAAACTTAAAAGCACCATACATATTGCCTAAATCAGTCAATGCCACGGCAGACATATTGTCTTCTTTCGCTTTTTTGATAAGGCGTTTTATATCTGGTGTGGCTTGCAACACCGAATAGTGAGAATGTACGTGCAAATGACAAAATGTGGTCATTTTATTGATTTCGTTTACTCTTTTCATTTGCTGTAAAAATTTGAATTCTGTCAGCAAAGGTGTCAAGTCAGTGCGCCAAACTGTGTCGTGGTAAAATTTTTATTTATATTTTTTTCTGCACACTTGACTGACTAAGGAAGCTGTTTCTGCTGCATTGGCTTTCGCAGCAGAAGCCTGAAAGGGGAGAAGACCTACCCGGTTGCTATATGAAATTTTTGGCAGATGAAGGTGTGGACCGGAGTATTTGTTGATGGGCTGAGGCAATTGGAACCTGATTTTTTAGCGACCACCATTGATTTTAACCCGGATACTTTATTTCTCTTTACATAATCCGTTACAGAAATTATTCGTATATTTACATGAAATAATTCGCACCTATGGCTAGCAAGGTTTTATCTAAAAAAAAAGGCACTAAGGTTGTTGGTATTGGTGACCAAACCAAAAGGCTGTCAGCAGTAGAGCTGGTTGAAGCTGTTAATATAGGCCTCCCTGCAAAAATGTATGTTGTTGTTCAAAAGGAAACCGGGCTCTCCCAGACTGAAATTGCAGATATCCTTGGGGTAAGTACCCGTTATCTTCAAGACAAGAAACAAAGTGATCTATTAAATACCACCGCCTCTGAGCGCCTGGTAAAGCTTCGCGAAATATGGGATTTTGGGCTTGATGTTTTCAATGGTAACGAAGGGAATTTCAAAGAATGGTTGAACGAACCACTTGCACCGCTGAACGGTAAATCTCCCATGTACATAATGACCAATTTTATCGGCATGGAGCAAGTCAAACAATTGCTTGGCCGCATTCAATACGGCGTATACTCATGATCGTATACCGGTTGGCAAAACAACGCTTCAATACACTTGACGGGGAAGGCGCTCGGCTCTATCCGGGACGCTGGAACACAAACCGGCACAGAGCCCTCTATACAGCCTCGACCAGCTCCCTCGCAATCCTTGAGGTGATTGCAAACATCCAGAAATACAAATATCTCTATGATGAAAATTTTGAGCTGATAACCCTTGATGTGCCTGACAAGGATATCCTGGATTTGAGAAATGATGTCGCCACCAATCGAATTGGCTTTAGTAAATTCTCATTCCAGGACAGCCAGGCAAAAGGTGCTGAATTGTTCAATAACCCCGCACGTTTGGGCTTTATTGTCCCCAGCATCGTAAACCCCCACGAAGCCAATGTTATCCTCAATGCCAGTGCTTTCGACCTGGGACAATTTAAAATCAAGGAGCAGGTGATGGTTTTTGATCCCCGACTCCGTCCATTGTCAAAGCTCGATCAGCTTGCAGAGCATTGAAGATTATGCTCATAATCCGTATTTTTGTAAAAAAATTGATATGGAAATTAATCAACATACCGAACTTAATCCTGTACAAGTAAGTTTGCTCAGGTTATTTAACAGGCCAATGAGTGAAGAGGAAACTCTGCAAATAAAGAGACTGTTGGTAGATCACTATACGCAAGCCTTAAGTGAAGAACTTAAAAAAGTAGTTGCTGAAAAAGGCTATATCGAAAAGGATTTTAACGACATGCTCAACAGCAAGAGCTAATGTTAGCTGTCATAGACACGAATTGCCTGCTGACGTCAATCCCGCCTCAAAGTCCACACTATTGGTTATCCGAAGCATTCAAGAGCGAGCGTTTTGAATGGGCAGTTAGCAACGAAATTTTGACAGAGTATGAAGAAAAGATTACAGACATGTACTCTGGCAAAACAGCCACTTTAGTATTAAAAATACTAAGTGTTGCTCCTAATGTAATCTTTGCTGAGCCATTTTTTAAATGGCAGTTAATTGAAGCCGATCCCGATGACAACAAGTTTGCAGACTTGGCCATATCGGTTAATGCAGATTACCTTGTAACAAACGACAAGGATTTTAATGTTTTAAAAAGAACAGACTTTCCAAAAGTCAATGTCATTTCGTTGGATGAATTCAGGGATGTGCTTCGTTTTTAGGCATGAGCAACGCCTGGTCAGAACTCCGTCCATTATCAAAGCTCGACCAGCTTGCTGAAACAATTCAAAACTGCTTTTATCTTGTCTGACGATCACAACGTTATCGCCAGTTGTCGGACGGTGTGGGGTTGTGCGGGGCTTTCCGGGAACAATGGTAGCAGCTTTCAAGTCGCAGGCACCGTGCGGCTGATGTGGGCCGTGCAAGCGGTTGGGGCGAGTAATATAATTTATATTATGTTAAACACACTTGAAGGCTTCTGCATAGCTATCACCCGAAAGTCAGTTTTAACATCCCCACCCTCCAATCAATTGTTTCCATAGGATTTATCCAGGAACTGATAACGTGCATCATCCTTAATCACTGCTTTTGATTCGACATCAAAAATCATTACCGGTGGATTGACATCCGTTGGTTTTGCGGCGGGCCATTCCGGTAAATTGTTTCCATTGGGATCTCCTGTTTTTATAAAGTTGACAAAGTAATTCTGCATTGTTTCAGAGACCTTGTAATCCTCTTTAGTCCAGGCAAATTCTTTGATGAGATCAAGATTGCCGAGACAATATTCAATTTCACAGGCATGAGGAGCTCCAATGGCCGTGGTCACCGTGCCTGCTTCACCAACCCTGGGTGGACGAAGTTTACTGTATAAATATCGATACACTTTTTGATTGCTGTTCTTACGATGCAGGTCGAACCACTTCCAGGCGCTATAGGCAATAAACCGGTCTGATGCAAGATTGGTAGCTGACCACTCCACTTCCTTTACCGTACTGTGCGGAAGGACTTTTAGCGCTTCTTCATATTCTTCAGGGTACACCTCTTTCACTTTGCTGACGAAATTCTCTTTTGTATAAGGTAATCCCTGCATAAATCCCATACCATCAATTTCAGCGGAGTTCCATCCAACAAGCAGCGGCACGTGTGCCTGTTTTTTCTCGTTGAAGATTTCTGTGATTGTTCCGGGAAAGAAATAGTTATCAATTACCAAAGGGAATCCAAAACGTTTTGATTTTGAGTAAACATCAAATAGCTCATCAGTACTAAGCGCACGAAGCTGAGCAAGGGTTCGATAACCTGACTTTTCTGCAAACTCAAGCCCGTTCTGCTCGGCTTCCGCCAATGGAATGGGTGGAAGTGTTGGTTTAATTCCCGCTCCGCTTTCCCCTATTGCACCCGCTATAAGGTTCCTGGATAACGGTGATGCCATTTGTGCACTTACTGAAATTGAACCCGCCGACTCTCCGGCGATGGTAACCCGTTTTGGATCACCTCCAAAAGCGGCAATGTTTTTTTGAACCCACTTAAGCGCTTCATGCTGATCGAGTAATCCATAATTGCCAGATGCCTTATAGGGCGCTTCTTTACTAAGCTCAGGGTGTGCAAAGAAACCAAAGATGCTCAACCTGTAATTCACGGTTACTACCACAACACCTCTCCTGGCCGTGCTGGCACCATCATAGCGAGGTTCAGATCCATCACCTGCGACAAAACCACCACCATAAAAATAGACAAGAACAGGTAGCCCTTTCGTAACTTTTTTGGCCGGAGTCCAAACGTTTAGGTAGAGACAGTCTTCGCTTGTTCCATTAGAGCGATAAATCATGTCGCCAAATATATTTATTTGTTTGGCACTCGGGCCGAAAGCTTTTGTTTGTCGCACACCTACCCAATTCTCAAGGGGTTGAGGCGCTCTCCATCTTAAATCACCAACAGGAGGTTTTGCAAATGGAACACCTAAATACAATTCCAGTCCGGCTTGAGAATCAGCAATACCTTCAATAATTCCATTTTCTATTTTCACCTGAGGAGATTGAGCTAAAGTGTTTAAAATCAGCAAACAAAATAATGCCACGGTAAGCATCACCTTAGAGTTGATCGACCCTCTCATTATAATAACATTTTAAAAGTAATAGTAACTTTAAGAAAACACCCAAACAACACTTTCATGTAAATATGCCGGGCTGGAATCAGTGTCATTTGCTATTGCCCTTCTCCCCTATGTATTTCAGAAGCAGCGCATAAGCCGTCTGTCCTGTTCGTATGTCACTCATGCGGATGAACTCATCTGCCGCATGAAAGTTCTCATCGGGAAGCACAAAACCAAAAGAGTAAACATAAAGATCAAGCACCTCTTTAAAATTGCTCATGGCGCCAATGCTGCCGCCATCGGCTTTCAGCAATACTTCTTGCTGATACACTTCTTTTAGAACATGATAAGCACTATAAAAAGCTTTTGTATCCGTTGGATATTTAATGGGATCAGCGTAGTATGGAAAATCCTTAAATGTGATGGTAGTACCGGTAGGTCTATGCTCTTCGATATGTTGCTTAACGAGGTTTATTATTTCAACCGGATCCTGCTTCTCTACCAGCCTGCAGGAAATACGTGCATGTGCTGTTCCGGGTATAATACTTGAAAAACCATCTTTGGCTATGTAGCCACCCCACAATCCATTCACTTCAAGCGTTGGCCTGAACCACACCCGTTCCAACGGAGCAAAAGTGGTGTCACCTACATCTGCGGTTGTACCGGTAGCCTGCATCTCATTAGCCGCATCGTAAGGAGTGTTTTGAATCATTTCTTTTTCCGTTGGCGTTATGGGAGAAACCTTATCATAAAAACCCTTCACGGCTACCTTTCCATCATCACTGTAAAATGAGTTTATTATTTCAGCAATTGCTTTGGTAGCGTTGGGCGTTTTTCCGCCATATACTCCCGAGTGCACATCTCTGTCCGAAGTTTTCACTTCAAACTGCAGTACAACCATTCCGCGCAAGCCAAGACCGATTTCCGGTTGGGTTACGCTTGCCTGTCCACCGTCTGCATTGTAGGCAAAGTCCGCTTGCAGCATCGCCTTGTTTTCTTCCAGGAATTTTTTGAAACCGGGACTCCCAGACTCCTCCCCGCCCTCAAAAACAAATTTTACATTCACGGGCAAGGTGCCATTTGCTTTCAGCATCGCTTCCACTGCCCAAACAGCAATCATCAGTCCTCCCTTATCATCCGCTGATCCGCGAGCATAAATTCTATCTTCTTTTCTTGTGGCTACAAAGGGAGGGCTACTCCATTCACTTTCATTGACAGGCTGCACATCATAGTGACCATACACTAAAACGGTTGGCTTTCCCTTCGCTTTGTTCCACTCGGCAAATACGATAGGATTGTTTTCTGATTTAATGATGGTCGCCCTCGTGAAACCAATGGCAAGGCATTTCGCTTCCAGCCATGATGCTGCCTTCTCAACATCAGAGGCATGCTCAGGCAAAGAAGAAATACTGGGAATAGCCAGGAACTCCGTTAATTCTTTCAAGCGATTTTCTTCCTGCTGCCGCATGTATTCTTCCGCAGGCTTTAAGCTCGCTCGTAACTTTTTAAGATTGACGGAAGCATCATTTTTTGCTTTCTGCGCAGGGCAAACGAATGGAATGACAGCGATAAAAAATAATAAGCTTAGTTTCATGGCCTGGGTTATTGGAACTTTCCCTTAAAAATCGATTTTCGCAGATCAATATACAAGCACAACAATAGTTATCATCAACACGTAATACACCTGTGACGAAAATAAACATATGAGAGTTGCCATAAATGGAATGGGAAGGATCGGACGTCTATTATTCAAGCTTCTTGCTGAAAGGAATGATATTGAGATAGTTGCCGTAAATGATCTGATGACGCCGGATAACTTGTTATATCTTTTAAAATACGATTCTATCTCTGGCGCATACAACAAAGAAATATCACTCAAAGATGAAATGTTATTAACATCGGTGGGCGTAACGAAAGTGCTGAGCATTCCTGATCCGGAACAGTTACCATGGAAAGAATTGAATATAGACCTGGTTGTTGAATGTACGGGCAGATTCACATCCGCTCCTCTCCTGCAGAAACATTGTAAAGCAGGCGCAAGGAAAGTACTCTTGTCGACTACCGGTTCAGAAAATATACCATTGCTGATCAAAGGTTTTAATGATAACCTGTTAAAAGAAGATCATGCGATAATATCTTCTGGAGGTTGCATGACCAATTGTTCATCGGTGATTTTGCTTCCGCTAATGAAATCCTATTCAATTGAATCTATCCACATAAACGTTTTGCACGCTTATACATCGCGGCAATCATTGATGGATGGTGCAAATAAAAATTTCCGAAGAGGAAGGGCTTCCGGCACTTCTATCATACCGGTAGAAATTGACCTGGCGGAAACACTCGAGCGTTTGTTTCCAAAAATAAAAGGAAGAATAACAACTACCTCTACCCGCGTGCCTGTTCTGTGCGGAGCATTGGCCGACTTTTCAATTGTTCTCAATGAAAGCATTAGCGCTGTTGAGTTGAATGAATTATATAAGCGAGCTGCTGCACATGAGCTAAAAAATATTCTTGGTTATACGGATGACCTGATTGTATCTGCTGATATCATCGGCAATGCTCACTCTGCAATATTTGACTCCACTCAAACAAAAGCAATCGGAAATCACATCAAGATAGGTGCATGGTTTGATAATGAATTTGGTTATACAAACCGGCTGACTGAAATTGTTGAAGCGCTAAAGTGATGAAACGGATCTTTGGCAATTAGTATGAGACCCGATTTGAAGAATCAGAGCCTACCTCCTTCTTTCTGCTTGCTGAATTTCTTCCGCGCTTTGACAATTTCTGCTTCGTGTTTAGAGGCCCATTCTCCCAGGTGTGTCATTACATCCAGCAGACTTCTTCCGAGGGGTGTCAGCGCGTATTCAACGCGAGGTGGAATTTCAGGGTAAAGATGTCGTGAAATCAGTCCATCTTCTTCCAGCGAACGCAATGTAACCGTGAGCATCCGCTGTGAGATGCCGGTAATCATGTTCTTTAATTCATTAAAGCGCGGCTTTCCGGCGTAGCCCAGGTTGAGTATGACCAGCATGGACCATTTCGTGGCAAAGTGATTTAAAAAATCATGAATGGGACAAAGGCACCCGTGAGGGCCTTCCTGTAGAATTTTTCCAATTTTTTTTTGCTGTCTAACCGGCTGATTCTCAACAATAGTTACGCCCATGATACTTACTTATGATGTTGTTCCTTCTTGTTTACTACTAAGTTCCTAAATAGTTTTGAGTTATTATTAGTAACTAATTAAACACAAATATATGAAGAAAATTATTTTTTCGGTTTTATTTCTTATTTCAAGTGCACTCGTTTTCGGACAGACCTGGTCACTTGATCAATCGCATGCACGTCTTGGGTTCAGCATCACACACATGATGATATCTGATGTGGAAGGAACCTTTAATTCATTTGACGCCAGGATCATCTCCTCCAAAGAGGATTTTTCAGACGCTGTTATTGAATTGACGGCTGATATAAACTCCATCGATACAGACAATGATAAACGCGATGAGCATCTTAAAAATCCTGACTTCTTCGATGCGGCAAAATATCCTTCTTTGATTTTCAAAAGTAAATCATTCAAAAAGGTATCGGATAAAAAATACAAGCTTATTGGTGACCTTACTCTTCATGGTATAACCAAGCCAGTTGAATTGGATGTTACCTTAAATGGAACAGGAGTTCATCCTTATACTAAAAAGACGATTGCCGGTTTTAAAGTAACCGGTGTGCTGAAACGTTCTGATTTTGCAATAAGCAAAGATACTCCATCTGCTATGCTTGGCGATGAAGTAACGATTACTGCTAATGCAGAATTTGTTAAAGGAGATATTAATTAGGGCCTGTGCATAGTGCCAATCGTTCGTAGATCAATTTGTATGAACCATAACCCGTCTGCCGGACGGGCAGGTTTGTAGGACTTAAGGATTGTCTTGATTAAGTGTTAAGACGATGCTGCGTTTGATTGGCACACCCTATGTATTCTTCATCTGCGTTCACGCGAAGATATCAAGCAAAGAAAACGCGAAGAGTTAAGAGCAGAATGACTTTTGCTGGCTTTGCGAAAACGCTTAGCGATTTGCGTGAAAATATGAATCTCATAACGCTCTCCGTTACGAATGAAAACACCGCTCATGTAATTTTTTGGAATTCAGTTCCTATTTGGGATTTAAAGATGTTTTAACTGCTTCTTTAATGTACAAGTAAATTCATTTTGGTACATCAGAGGCACCGGAATTTTAGTTAAATCATTATCACAAATAATATCACCGTGACGCTTAGCGGTCTTTACGTTAACGCTTGCAACCCCTCCTGTTCAATAATTTCCAGGATTTCGAAAAAGTAGAATTTCCTGCTATTTCTTGCATCTGTTTTTAAAGCATTAATAAGTTGGACTATTCATTGTTAGGGTTAACGTAGTTTTGAGAACCTTAAACCTATGAAACCCATCTTTAACCAAGAATTGTCGCTGACAGACAGATTGACCGCTTTTACAGATGATGATTCCGAGTTCAGACGAGAACTGATTGGATTAATGATCAGTAATCTGCGCGAACTTTATCAGGCTGCTCAACAAGCTCATGCGCACATTTTTGAGCAAGCTGCCCATAAAGCCAAGTCAACTCTTACGATTATTGATAATCGGGAGATCAATCAATTTGTGGTTGATTTTAAAGCCTTACTTAAGGCCCCGCAGAAATCTGTTATCCGTAAAAAAATAGAACAATTTTTTCAGCTTATAGATCATCAGATCAAATGTCTTGAAAATGAAGCGGTCATTAAAAAAGCCAGTTAAACACTAGCATGAGCTCTACCTGCTCCATTGCTGCACGTAAAAATATTTTGAAAGCATTCGTTTTCACAGCTTCTCTTTTTTTCAATTTTTCCCTCCAGGCACAATTAGAGCATTTGAAATTTGAACATATCGGAACCGCTAATGGTCTTTCTCAAAGTAATGTCATTTGCATTTTCCAGGACAGCCGTGGATTCATGTGGTTTGGTACCCGTGATGGTCTGAATCAATATGATGGCTATTCTATTAAAGTATATAAAAGTGACATAAAGAATCCCCAATCCATTACAGGCAACATTATTAATGATATCGTTGAAGACAATGCCGGCAATTTGTGGATAGCTACTTTTAGCGGTCTTAGTATGTTTGATCGCGAGAAAGAGACGTTCAAAAGTTTTATTGCTAATCCTACCGATCGTGATGGTATTGCCAGTAATTTTGTCAATACACTGGCAATCGATGAGGATCAGATGTTGTGGATTGGTTTTGAAGATAGCGGCATTGATCGTTTCGATTTAAAGACACAGCAATTTTTACATTTTAAAAGAACAATTGATCATCAAAGCCTGAGTGACGATGGTGTGAAAACTATTCTTAATGACGGTGATTACCTATGGGTCGGAACGTATAATGGTGGATTAAATCGCCTGGATAAGAAAAGCAAAACGTTCACACGATTTACCCATAATCCTCTTGACTCCACTTCGATAAGCACAAACAAAGTGTGGAATCTTTTTAAGGATAGCCGTGATCGTATTTGGATTGGCCTTAACGAAGGTGGATTAATTCGGTTAGATAAAAACACCGGCGTATTTCAGCGATTCAATTTCTCACCTCTTCATCATTCGATTCTCGGTCTTTGTGAAGATGATAAAGGAAATATATGGGTTGGCGTTGAAAATGAAGGATTGTTAGTTGTCGACCCCGGAGGAAACCGCCTGGCCACGCATAGCCAGGATGAGGTAGTCCATTCAGGATTGAATAACAATTCGATTTGGTCAATATATTGTGATACAAAAGGCAACATGTGGTTGGGGACTTTCAGCGGCGGGATAAACCTCTATGGAAAGGACAAAGACAAATTTGTTCATTATCAACATACTTCTGCAGATAACAGCTTAAGTCATAACAATGTCCTGGCAATCTATGAGGATTCGCAGGACAATATTTGGATCGGCACAGATGGCGGTGGTGTTAATTTATTTGATCCGAAGAAAGGCGTGTTCAAACATTTTAAACACGAGATTGGAAACAAGAAAACCATCGGTGGAAATTATATACTCGCCATTACAGAAGATAGTAAAAACAATCTGTGGATCGGAACATGGGGCAATGGCATTACGGTATTTAATCCAAAAAAGAATTACTATCAGCATTTCGTTAATAATCCAGCCGATCCCTCCAGTTTGTCAAGTAACAACGCATGGACAATTTATGAGGATTCTGATAAGAACATTTGGGTGGGAACATACTCCAATGGATTGGACCAGTATGATCCTAAAACTCAATCTTTCATCCACTACCGCCCTATCGAAGGTGATTCCACCAGCCTGAGTCATGCCGTTGTCAGTAATGTTTTTGAAGACAGCGATAAAAATCTATGGATAGGAACGCACGGTGGATTATGTCTGATGGACAAGGAGAAAAAAACCTTTAAATCTTTTAAACATTCAAAGAACAAATGGAGCATTAGTAACAATATCATTTTTTGCATTATAGAAGATCAGAACAAGGATCTATGGATAGGAACAGCCTCAGGGTTGAATCACTTTGACCGAAAGACAAATAAATTCACAAACTATGGTCGTAAAGATGGGCTGCCTAATGAAACGATCTTAGGGATTCTTGAAGATGATCATGGTGATTTGTGGATCAGTACCAACAAGGGTCTTTCGAGGTTTAACCCGCAAACAAAAGTATTCAAGAACTACACCATGGCCGATGGCCTTCAGTCGGATGAATTTAAACATGCTTACTGGAAAAGCCGTTCAGGTAAACTTTATTTTGGTGGCATTAATGGGTTCAACACGTTTCACCCGGATAGCGTTCGCGATGTTTCCTTCACTCCTCCCCTTGTACTCACAAACTTTGAAGTGTTTAATAAGTCGGTACCGATAACGGGTGAAGGTATTTTAAAAAAGAGCATTGGTGAAACAAAAGCCATAACGCTGGATTACGATCAATCCGTTTTCTCATTTGAATTCGCTTCGCTGAATTACACCGCAAGCGATCGTAAACGATACGCCTACATGCTGGAAGGCTTTGATAAAGATTGGAATTACATCGATACAAAGCGCGCGGCTACGTATACCAATCTCAACCCGGGAGATTATGTGTTTAAAGTAAAAGGTCTTGACAACCAGGGTAACTGGTCACCCGATATGATCGGTGTTCAATTAAGCATCACACCTCCTTTGTGGAAGACCACCTGGTTTCGAATTCTTTCGCTGTTAGCGCTTGGTGCACTTATAATCGGAGCTTATCGCATTCGCATACGTGCCATCAATCTTCAAAAGAAACAACTTGAACGCCTTGTAAAAGAAAGGACTGAGAAACTCGCCGTTTCCACACGCGAGGAACGGAAAGCCCGTGAAGAAGCCGAAAAAGCGAGACATGAAGCTGAACAAGCCAATCGCGCGAAGAGTACATTCCTTGCCATGATGAGTCATGAGATACGAACACCCATGAATGGCGTAATCGGCATGTCATCTCTCCTTGGTGAAACTTCATTAAACGGAGAACAACGGGAATATCTTGGTATCATTCGTAATAGCAGTGAAAGCCTTCTTACGGTTATTAATGATATTCTTGATTTTTCAAAGATCGAATCGGGCAAGATGGAACTTGAAGAAAGAGATTTTGATCTTCGCAGGTGTATAGAAGAAGTATTTGATCTATTCACAAGCCGCGCATCTAAGCCTGAACTTGATTTAATTTATCAGATCGATTATAATGTACCTCCCCAGATTATTGGGGATAGCTTGCGACTTCGGCAGGTCTTAATTAACCTGATCGGGAATGCCATTAAATTCACGCGGCAAGGTGAAGTATTTCTTGGTGTTCACTTAATGAAACTGGATAGCGAGCACGTTGAATTGGCCTTTGAAGTACGTGATACCGGTATTGGAATTCCAAAAGATAAACTTGAGCGATTATTTAAACCTTTCTCTCAGGTTGATTCTTCTACCACCCGGCAATACGGCGGAACGGGGCTTGGACTTGCCATCTGTGAAAAGCTGGTACACCTTATGGGCGGAAATATTACGGTGGAAAGTGAACCTGAGAATGGAACAGTATTCACATTTACTATTAAAGCTTCTTCAAGCATTAAAGCAATTAAGACCTATGTTCACTCCAATACATCGGGCATTGAAGGCAAGTCAATATTAGTTGTCGATGATAATGCAACCAACCGAACCATTCTCAAAAATCAGTTAGAGCAATGGAAATTTATTACAACATTGGCGGACTCTGCAAAAGAAGCCCTTGGTTTAATCAAGGATAACAACTTTGATCTTATCCTCACGGATATGCAAATGCCGGAGATGAATGGTGTACAATTTGCCGAAATATTGAAGGAGAATGGTGTCAGTACTCCTATTCTTTTATTAAGTTCAATTGGAGATGAGCGATCAAGAGACTATGCACATCTGTTCTCTTCTATTCTCACAAAACCCGTGAAGCAAAATTTACTTTGGAAACAAATAGTAAATCATCTTCGTGGACATCCCACAGCATCACACACGACTACCGAGACTAATGCTATACATGCCAATGGCAAAGAAGAGCAAAGTCCGTCTTTGCGTATCCTCGTTGTAGATGATAATGAAGTGAATCAGAAGTTGGCTAATCGCATCTTAGGAAAGATGGGATATTCAGCTGATACGGCCTCGGACGGACAAGAAGCAATAGACGTATTTCATAAAACAAGGCATGACATTATTCTCATGGATGTACAAATGCCCGGCATGGATGGACTGGAAGCAACACGAATTATTCGTCATCGCAACGGAACAAGGCCTGTTATTATAGCAATGACTGCCAATGCACTGGAAAGTGATCGTGAAGAATGTATTAATGCGGGGATGGACGATTATATAAGCAAGCCCATCAAGAAAGAAGATATGGCCGCCATGATTCAAAAGTGGTCGGCGAATATTCGACGGGACCGTAAGAGTTAATAGTTGCCAGTTATTCAGTTAAATCCTGCCTTTGCCGGCATCCCAGGCGTTAGAAGTTAATAGGAACAGCCTTACTAATCCTGATATCAACAAAAAGAGCGAAGCATTTTTGCTCCGCCCTTTCGGCTTCGTTTAGGTAGTTATAATAGATTAAAGCTGACAAATCATTTTAAGTAGTTTAGCACTGTTATCCGACTAAAAAAACGAACACCTACTAATCCCTTGATTTTCTTGATGCTTCTTTATCTGGCCTCACTCCTTCCTCTCTCCGAGGGAGAGAGACTATGGAATCAAGAAAATCAAGGGATTGAAACGAATGATACATTTTAGTCGGACAACAATGATAATTTAGTTTGAAATTATACTGATAGCCACCCCACCACTAGTCGCGAGATCAAAATCAAGCCTGGTTTCTGAAGTGACCGATAGCTTTTCAATTTTATATGCAGTTGGATTTTTAAGATAATCGGTATCGGAAGCATCCTTGTAAATTGTGGCGCTGTAGGTTTTTCCGGGTGATAGAAAATCAAAATTAATTGTTGTCTTTCTTGCTTTCTCGTTAGTAATGCTGCCCAGAAACCAGTTCTCTGAATTTCGTTGCTTACGGGCAATAGTAACGTACTCTCCTATTTTTGCATCGAGCACTTTAGTGGTTTCCCAATCTGTTGCTACGTCTTTTATGAATTGGAATGCCGGATGTCCTTCATAATTTTCAGGGAGATCGCACGCCATCTGCATAGGGGTGTAGATAATTACATAAAGAGCAAGTTCCTTTGCCAGCGTTCCATTGATTTGATTAGTGGCTTGCGTGGGCAACGTAAGATCAAAAATGCCTGGTGTGTAGTCCATCGGTCCGGCTAGGAGCCTGGTAAATGGCAGAATAGTAACATGACTTGGCGGATTTCCTCCGTCGCTCGACCATGCATTGTACTCTTGCCCTCTTGCATCTTCCCTTGCAATAAAGTTGGGATACGTTCTGCGAAGTCCGGTATCCTTAACTGTTTCATGAGCGACCAACATCACATGATGTTTTGCCGCTACCTCGGCAACTTTCTGTTGATGCCGCACCATGTATTGTCCGAAGTGCCACTCACCATTGTTAATGCTATCCCCCACATAACCAGTCTTCACAGCCTTCATACCATGATCTTCCAAAAACTTCATTGCATCATCCAGTTGATTTTCATAATTCTCCACCGCTGCACCTGTTTCGTGATGGCCAATTAAAAATACATTCTTTGATGCAGCGTAACGACTAAGCTCTTCAATGTCATAGTCCGGGTAAGCTTTGGTGAACTTAAAGTTCTCTCCACCATTCATCCAGTTTCCATCCCAACCCCAGTTCCAACCTTCAACCAATACTCCGTTGAAGCCATGCTTTGCGGCAAAGTCAATGTATCGTTTTGTGTTTTTGGTATTGGCGGCATGCTTGGGTCCCTGGTGCCATGTGCCCGTTCCCAGGTGCATCTCCCACCATACCCCTACATACTTTCCAGGCTTCACCCAAGATACATCGCCGATCTTGTTGGGTTCATTAAGGTTAAGTATCAGGTAGGAAGTGATCAGGTCGCCTGATTTTTCAGCAATTTGAATGGTACGCCAGGGTGAAGTTTGAGGAGTAGTAACATAAGTGCGCACACCATTTTTCCAGGGAAATAAATCGCATTTAAGTTTATTATCACCTAATGACTCTATAGCCATACTTGAAAAATCTACGAGAGCAGCTTCGTGAATGCTCAAATAAAGTCCATCAGTAGTTTCTATAGTAAGTGGCGTAAGCACCGGTGGCAAATTATTGATAGGATCTTTCTTGAAAATAAATTCATCACGATTGCCTTTGTATGCAGGTATCCACCATGCGAGCTGATTGTCGACCATGTTAAACTCTGTGAGTTCATCGCTGATCTCAAACGTTTCAAGATTTTCCTGTTCAGGAAATTCATAGCGAAAACCTAAACCGTAATCGAAAGCACGAAAGACAATATTCATCTTGCGCTTCTCCCCTTGCGTTTCAGCTAATTCAATTTTCAGTTCATTGTGATGATCACGGATAAAACGTTCCTCTCCCCAGGGCTGTTCCCATGTTGTATCAACGGTTGATTGCGTTGAATTTAAAATTTGAAATCCCTTGTCGAGGGAAGAAATATTATTCAATTCAAACCCAAGTCGTGAGCTGTCAATCACCATCTTGCCATTAAACGAGGCCAGGTAGCCAGGCACACCTTCCTTTGTGAGATAGAACATAACAGCAAGTTTATTCTCAGGAGATGCGAGTTGTAAGGTTTTTGATTCCTGCTTTGGTGTGCAACTCCATAAAACACATATAAGTGTTGAGAACGTAATAATGATTCTGGTCATGTTTTGTTTTTAATCAAGTCACCTTCTAGCTAACCCTCCAAGGGTTTGAAACCCCTAGAGGGTTATGGTTAAGTTAGGTTTGTTAAATTTATTTATTAGCCTTTAGCTGTGGATTCAACACCAACACCATTGAGGTGTTGGCATCGATTTCCACTTCGTTTAGGTTAACGATTTTTTTATTGGTAAGCAGCTCCGTTGCGCCGTCATAACCTTTTAATATTTCCCCGAACCGTGACATATCGGGTTTTACTGACTTGTCGCTATTGTTGATGATTACGACAACCGATTCTTTATCCGACTTTTGATTATATACATATACATTATCAAAAGGTATAAAGTGTTTAAGATGCCCGTTGTTAAATGCCTCACTTGATCTTCTCCACTTAAGTAACTTCTGAATATGATCGAAGGCTTCATTCTCAGCATCTGTTCGTCCGCTTGCTGAAAAAGCGTTACGTGTGTCTTCCGTCCACCCTCCGGGAAAATCTTCGCGGATGATCCCGTGATCACCATGTCCCTTCATGAGTATTTCTGTACCGTAATAAAGCTGAGGGATGCCACGCGTTGTCAGGAAAAATGTCATGGCGAGTTTGAATTTGTTTATGTCTTCATCCATCACATAGAATATTCTATCCATGTCATGATTGTCAGCAAATGTTTTATTTAATGCTGCATCATAATAGACAAAGTCCTGGCTTAGTACGCGATACAATTCAAACATGCTGCCTTCTTTCTTAAACGCTTTGTGCATAGCAAAACATAAAGGAAAATCAGTCATGCTATTCATATTTGAATTGAAATCTCCTTTATACGAAGGTCCACGATTTGACCACAAAGCTTCAAGCGCTTCATTTTCTACCCACGTTTCACCAACGAGGTAGAGTGATGGGTACTCATCATGAACTTTCTTTGCCCATTCAGACATAAATTCTTTTTTGTTATAGGGATATGTATCCATGCGTATGCCATCCAACCCTGCGTATTCAATCCACCAGATGCTATTCTGAATCAAATAAGTAGCCATGAAAGGATTATCATGATTCAAATCAGGCATTTGAGAAACAAACCATCCTCTTTCCATTTGCTTCTGATCACTCTCTGCTGCATGAGGATCAGATAACGAGCTGATAGAATAGTTAGTGATCTTGTAGTTTGGATAATCATGTACCCAATCAGCAAAAGGCATATCTTTCATCCACCAGTGCTCAAGTCCGCAGTGATTGAAGACCATGTCCATAATCAATTTCATATCTTTTGCATGGAGGTCATCACCAAGTTTTTTATACAACTCATTTGTCCCATACCGCGGATCAACTTTATAATAATCAGTGGTAGCATAACCATGATATGAGTATTCCTTCATGTCATTCTCCAAAACTGGATTCAGCCAAAGTACAGTGACTCCCAAGTCATCCATGTAGTTAATCTTTGAAAGCACACCTTCAATATCACCGCCGTGACGTCCACCATGAAAAGACCGGTTCTTACCTTCCTTTAATCCTGTAACGGCATCGTTATTAGGATTTCCATTCACAAAGCGATCAGGTGTAACCAGGTAGATAATATCATTTTGGTCGATCACATTAGTCACGCGGTTTTTATCTCTTTCCTTTAATTCAAAATTGTAAACAAGCTTTTTCTTTTTGTCATAATTGAAATTGATCACCACGTTACCGGGTTTTGCTTCGGGTTTTATTAACAGATCTATGAAGATGAAATTTTTATTTTCTGCCGGATGCACTTTCACTACTTCCACGCCGGGATAATTCATCGCGACCGTTGTGGATGAAATATTTTGTCCATGCACCATTAGTTGCAGATTCGGATCCTTCATGCCTGTCCACCAGGAAAGTGGCTCAACGCGCTGAACTGCCGGAACAATCTTCTGCGCCTCTGTATTGAGGCTTGCGATCAGCACAATTGCTACTACCAATACGTTCTTCATAGTTTTATGTGTTCTGGGTTAATTCTTCACAATCTTAATTCGATAAATCTTTTTTGTTGTTTTAATCTCTACCAGGTATAATCCTGCAGTTAATTGGCCAGCATCCCATTCGTTGGATGATAACCGCCGCGGCGCTATTGAGAGGCCCTGTAACGTATGTACATTCAGGCTTGTGATCATTTCGCCGGGCAACTCAACGCTGAATTTTTCCTGCACCGGATTGGGATAGAGTTTTATCCGGGGCGATACCGTTTCCTCAATTCCTGTTATCGGCGGCTCAACCGGCAATGGATTTTCGATCATCACGTCGGTGAAGAGTTTATATTCTCCTGCCGCCAGCAGCATTACCATGGAAGTGGATGTTACCTCAAAGGGTTCTCCATGCGCATAATAGTCATACCATGTACCCGTGTGAGGAAATTCTACAATCAAAGACTGGTCATTAAGGTTAAAGTTCACAACAACCTGGGCGTTCATCTCATCAGCACTGGAAGGAGTTGATGTATAAGGCTTATTTTTTAAAGTCAATTGTTTATTGAGTGATGCACCACCTGAAAGAATAGCCTCTCCATTTGTGAATACACCGTAGGTATTCCGAAGCCTTAAAAGGTCAGCCGTATGTTCAAATAATTTGTGGCGCTGTGGATCATTGAGATAGTCCCATTTGATTGGCTTTGGTGACAAGCGACAATCATCACTGATGGTTCCATCTTCACAACGGTTGATGCTTTGATCATATCCCAACTCTCCAAACTGCCATAACATCTTAGGGCCTGGTATGGTATAGAAAATTACTTCTGCTGCTTTAACACGATTGAGCGCTGTTGAAATATCCTTTGTATTATAGCTACCGGAAACATTTCCATAGGTGATGTTCTTGAACATATTCCGCTCTTCATCATGACTTTCCATGTACCCTACAACATGAGGAACACTCCATCCTCTTGATTCATAATATACCCAGCTTATATCCGAATCCTGCGCATAGCCCATTGTATTTTGATTGTAAGCGTGGGTTAAATTTCCCCATACCATCATACCTTTTCCTTCATCTGACCGATACTCTACAAGTTCTTTTTCCTCATCGTTGGCAGCAAAGTGTTCAAGTATGACATAAGCATTTGGTGTATGCTCCCATATTTCATCAGCCATTCGCTTCAGAATTGCAATGCGTGATGCATCGTAGGATGACCATGCCCCTACGTTTGATGGATTATTTGTTTGCGTAAATCCTTTGGAAAGATCAAACCGGAATCCATCGATTTTATATTCATTAAGCCAATAATAATTCACAGTGTCCAGGTATGCTTGTGTATAAGTACTCTCGTGATTCATGTCGAAAAACACATTGAAAGGATGTTTGGCATCGGTATTAAACCATTTGTTATTTGCTGTTGGTTTCATTGGATTTGCACTGAAATCAAAGTCCATCATCGCGTAGGCATTTGGAATATCCTGATGATTCATGGCGATGTCAAAGATTACAGCAATTCCTTCCTGGTGACAAGCATCAATAAAAGACTTCAGCTGATTCTTTGTGCCGTAATACTTATCAGGCGCAAACATAAATGTGGGATTATATCCCCAGCCTTCATTGCCATTGAACTCCATGATGGGCATAAGTTCAATCGCGTTTACGCCAAGTCGTTTGAAATAACTTATTGTATCGATTAAGTTGTTATAAGATCGATCACCATTAGCAAAGAAATCGCGGAGAAGTAATTCGTAAACAACAAGTTTTTCTTTTTCCGGTCTCTCGAAATCAGGTACCTGCCATGTGTATTCGGTTTGTCCCGTTTGAAATACTGAGACACGGTTGAAGTACCAACTTTGATGAAGCGCTTTTTGAGGATATGTTTTAAGGCCGGGATAAACTGCCGAAGGAATATATTGGTCATCCGGATCGAGGATCTTGTCGGCATAAGGATCAGCTACATACACGGATTCATCCACGAGGTACTTGAATCCATATTCAACACCCGAAGTTAACCCGGTAACTTCGATCCAAAAGTATTCGCCATCCTTGCTCATTAGATTTTCAGGCAGAACATCCCAATCTGAAAAATCGCCCAGAAGGTATACGGAAGATTTATCCGGCGCCCACAAGCATAATGTAACTTTGGTGTTATCACCTTCGTGGTAGTTTATGCCAGGGATAATTCCGCTTGGTCTTACCACATTTGGGCTATTGCCAGAAATGATATATTGAAAAATTACTTCATCGGAATTGCCTCCATCTTCCGCAACCAGTTTAAGGGTAGAATAACCGGAAGTTTCAGTGACCGTGTGCGTGTATGAATAAGTAGTAACGTCATCCGCTTCATCAATCAATACATCATTCAAATAAAGATTGTAGTCTGCAGCAATAGGAGTTTCAGCATTAATAGATATTTCATCACCATTCTCAACAAAGAGCGGGCGTTGCGCGGGTGAAGTAAGTTTGATCTGGAAGCTGCCATCCCAGAAATCGACAATGAAGTCTGTTGTCTGGCCATTGCTCCAGTCATTCCCTTTAAGCAAGATTCCCATTCTTGTTTGAGCACTGATGTCAGTTGCAAAGAAATCGGATGGAGTGAAAACGAGTGTAAAAAGAGTTTTTCCGTTGTCGGTTGATTTGGTGAATTTAGCATTATTAGTAAGCGTTGTGTTATTACTGGCAGGGTTAACATTGTACTTCGCATCAATTGAAGTTCCCGGAATCCAAACCCATGCCCATGCATTTTCAAGGCTAGCCAATGGTGTACCCGTTACATCATAGACAACTGTTATTTGATCGTTAAAACGGAATAGTGCAGGTGTAATTGTCGGATTAATTGGTTCGGCCGCCCAACTAAAAATTGGCAAAAACAGAAATAGAATAATGCTGTAAATCTTTCCTTTCATAAATTCTCTTTGTCAAAGTCACTTAATTCGAATAGAGACATTTTGTCATCGTTTCTCGCTAAAAGAATAAACCTTCTCCCCTTTTCGCCATTGCTTACCAGGTTGCCCGTGAAGTATAAATCGCATAGCCCATCGTTATTGAAATCGGCAGCGGCAACACCTCCTCCATTGTAGGTGTATTCATAGGTCATGATGTTGACCTTGGGTGATTCTTCAATTTTATTTTCAAACTGAACACCCGAATGATCAGCGCTGAGCTTTACGAAACGAGTACCAGTTTCTTTTTGGCAGCTCATCGTAAGAACACATAAGGAAAAAAATACCAGTACTCTAAGGGTTAGAGTCATCGTCAATGATTAATAGTCGGCTGTTAAGAAGATAAAAAGCCTGTAAAATCGGGTATTTTGATTTTACAGGCCCTTCAACTATGTGTTATTCCAAAGTCACTACTTTCGTAGACAGGTTTACCGTAATTTTACGAGAACCGGTAGTACCTACGTATCTAAAATTTTCGTCCGTACCAGCACCTTGATTCGCTAACTCAGCATCAACTGTAGTAAAATAAGAATAGATAAACGAGGGACTCCAATCTTTCTGTGGAAAGAAACGGAATAAATTGTTATTTGTGAGATCTACAGTAGCTTCAAAGGTATCACCCCCTATATACGTCATCTGTACATATTGGCCATCATTCCAGCCCCATCCAAAATCATCCCCTGTAATAAACAATTCCGGATCAGGCTCATCACCAAGTATAACGGTCCTGGCATTCAGGTCAACCGTAATCTTTTGAGAGCCCGGTGTACCAACATAACGAAAGTTTGAATCGTCATCATTAGCATTTTCAAAATTGCTATCAACAGTTTCGAAATAAGGATAGTTATACGATGTTGGCCCCCAATCCGCCTGTGCAAAAAACCTGAATGTTTCATTGCTGAAAGTAGCTGTTGCTTCAAAAACGCCAGACTTGATGAAGGTCATCTTAACGGGTATGCCGGAATCCCAACTCCAACCGTTTAAAGCTGCACCGGTCATGTATAATACCGGTTCAGATACAGCCAGCGCTGTAACCGTTTTTCCGACAAGATCAATATTTACTTTATACCATCCCGTTTCACCAGCAACGCGTAAGTTTGAATCATCGTCATTGGCATTTACGAAAGTTGGATCAACGCTGCTAAAGTATGGGTAATTGTACGATGTAGGGCCCCAATCCAGTTGCTCAAACCAACGAAATGTCTCTTCCTTGGTAAAGTATGCTGTCGTCTCATATTTTTTAAACTCATTGCTTTGCCATTCAACGGCATTATCCGGCCAGGGTCCCCAACCTTTTAATGCTGCGCCCATTCCCCAAATAGGAGGAAAACTGGTGGCATAAACAGAAACTTCGATGGTTCTGGCATTGGAATAAACGATGGGAACATCAGGATTTATGTTGGACACAACTCTGAGGTCAACCTGTGTCGCCTCTTCCGGTGTTAATCCTAATCCCAACAAGATGTCGTTAAAGGTACCTACATTCACCGCTGCTTCAAGTGCACTTGTACTTAGCACCTCCATTGCACTGGCGAAATTGTTTCCTGTGCGATCAACCTGCAGGGTATACATTGCACCAGCGGGAAAACCATAATCAGGAGAAGTCCATTCGAACGTTTCCATTATTGCATCCTTATCGTCTAATGTAAGCACATAAGAATCAGAAGAAGGAGCCTTCAATTCGTTAGGCGCAACGTTACTCTTTAAAGTTGCCTTAGGGCTGTCGTCTTCACAAGAAGAAAAAGTGAAGACCAGTAAGGCAAGCAGATAAAATATTTTTAGCTTTTTCATTTTCATAGTAATTAATCATGCAATTAATATCCGGTGTTCTGACTAAGATTAGGATTGGATCCAAGGTCAGCTGCCGGAATCGGGAAGATATTCCGGAAAGATTCAGTGGCTCTTCCGTCTTTCACATTTCCTTTCCAGGGCCATACATAGCTTCCGTCAGTGAACTGTTTGAAACGGATAAGATCCGTTCTTCTGTGACCTTCCCAATATAATTCACGAGCGCGTTCATCAAGGATGAAGTCAAGGGTTAATTCTCCACTGCTAATATTTCCTGAAGTGTCGCCATACGCACGTTCGCGAATAGCATTTACGTAGCCCAGCGCTTCCGAAGCTGAGCCTCCCTGCCCTCCTCTAAGCACCGCTTCAGCATACATAAGGTAGGCATCAGCCAGTCTGAACATCGGCCAATCGGTGTCCACAAAATCAGGGTGAGCGTTTGTTGCCGGATCACCGTTCAGTTTCCTGTTTCTGAATTTTGTCATCGCATAGCCCTCTGTGAACTGACCAATGTCGTTGATATCCAGTGACTGGCCGTCTGTCCAGAAAAGTGCGCGTGAGTCCGTATTGCCACTGATATCATCGAATTTGTCTACCAACGCAGCGGTGGTTCGAACGCCTCCCCACCCACCGGCTACACCGAACATTGACGTGGCAACAGAACCCATAGATCCGCCGATTGGTGCGTGCACGAGGTACACCATTCCCCCATACGATTGTGTATAGGCCCCATCATAAGTAATGGGGAATATCATCTCAGTGCTGGTGTTATTGTCGGCTACAAAATTGTGGAGATACTGGGTTGACAACGTATAAGGAGCAGCCAATATCTTTTTAAGATAAGTGACGCTTTCCGTGTATTTTGCCTGACCAATGTAGGTCTCAGCATTCAAATACAATTTTGACAATAGCATCCATGCTGCACCCTGATCGGCCCGGGCATATTCAAATTTTGGTGTACCCAGTTCATTTTCAACAGCGAGTAATTCTGATTCTATATAAGCAAACAGGTCAGCGCGGTTTGTCTGTTCAGGAAAGAAAGCTCCAGGCGTATGTTCCTCAGTTACAAAGGGAGGATTTCCAAACAAATCCAACGCATGGTAATAGGCAAGCGCCCTGAGAAATCTCGCTTCAGCATGATATTTTTTAATATCCGCGTCATCAAGGCCTGTTGTGACACGGATGTATTCGTTACAAAGTGAAACGGTGTACATGATGCGTGAATAAACAGCGCCAATGAAGACATCATTAGCTGCCCAGGTTTGCCAGTGGAAATCTTTTATGGTGGCATCGTTCCAGCCAATAACCGCTTCGTCAGTTGTCAGTTCCTGGCAATTCCAATATTGGCGAAGGTAGTTACCGAATCCTTCATCAATACCTTCAATATCAGGTTGGCCTGCCGGACCTTGCTGGCCGCTTAGGGCAAACGTTGCATAGAGTTTGGCAAGCCCTTGCTTATAAGCTAACGGACTGTCGTACACATCAGCAGATGTTTTTACTGAAGATCCCAATGACTTGGGATCAAGATCGCTGAAGCATGAGGTCATCAGAAATAAGATGATGGCCGTCATTGAAAATATTATTCTATAGGATCTCATAAACTTATTTCTTTAGGTTTAGTATGTCAGGTTAATTCCAAATACAAAATTTCGTGATCTTGGATAGATGTTATTATCAATACCAGGATTAAATCCATCATTAACCTCAGGGTCTATTCCACTGTAGTCAGTAACCATAAAAGCGTTTTGTACGGTAAAGCTCACGCGAGCCTTTAGCCTTTGCGTAGACTCCCGGTTGATGTTATAGCCCAGGCTAATATTGTCCATCTTAAAGAAAGAAGCATTCTCTACATAGATATCCGACCAGTATTGTGGATTGACAAATTCCGTATCGGATATGTAGTTAGCCACGTTGTTAAAATAGCCCGTGTTGATATATAGCGCTGAGTATGTATTACCCGATGCACGGTTGTTATATACATAGTTGCCAAAGCTGAATCGCCCGGCGAAATAGAGATCAAAGTTCTTGTAGCTGAAGCTGGAGAACAAGCCCATCATAATATCGGGATTAGGACTGTGATAATGATATTTATTACGGCTGTTACTGGTAACGGAACCCCCATCGCCTGTACGATCGACATAAAGACCTTCAATGGGCATACCTTCAGTATTATACACCTGCTCAAAAACGTAAAAGGAATTAGCGGGGTATCCCACGCTGTGAATTTGCACCCTGTTACCAACGCCACCTGAAATCCCTCCTACGGGTACGCCTTCATAGGCGGGGTCTGGTGTGCGCAAAAGGCTTGTAATTTTATTTTTATTATGCGTTAAATTGAAACCGATGTTCCAGGTGATGTTGGTTGTTTCGATTGCCTTTGCATTGAGTGTTAGTTCAATACCATTATTCTCAAGCGAACCTACGTTAGTCCAAAGGTAATTGGAGAAGTTACTTCCACCGGCTACCTGTATGTTCGCTATCAAATCTTTGGTCTCGCGTTGATAAACATCCAACGTACCGGTCAGCTTATCACCAAAAATGCCAAAATCAATTCCAGCGTTCAACGTTGTTGTTTCCTCCCACCTGATATTGCCATCATACGGGTTTGGGCGCAACGTATAATAATAAGCATCGCCAAACTGATATTGAGCCGTAGATGTACTGGCTTGGTAAACAGGTAAATAAGGATAAGAACCGTTAGGGCTATTTGGAATAACAATATTTTGCTGGCCGGTAATTCCATAACCCGCCCTTATCTTCAGGTTAGAAAGAAAATTGGAGCTGGCAAGGAAAGATTCATTCTTTACGTTCCAGGCGACAGCGAAAGAAGGAAAATCTCCCCAACGATTTTCTTCTGAGAATCTTGATGACCCATCTGTTCTGTAGGTAGCGGTTACGAGATACCTGCTCTTGTAGGAGTAATGAATTCTTCCGAAAAAGGAAAGCAGATAATTAAGCTCCGGTACATACTGGCGGGGAACATTTGTTTGCGTTTCTTCGTCAAACTGACTGTCATAGAACTTGGTTCCATCCCCGTTGCGGCTGAAATTGGAGCCATAATTCTCAAAGCTTTGATAAGAGTAGCCGGCAGTAGCATCAATCTCACTGCTTCCGATTTCTTTTTTGTAGTTGAAATAGATATCGAAAAGCTTGGACTTGTTCTCACCGGTATAGTCTATCCGCTGACCTTCTCCGATGTCAGTGGCCCAGGGAGCTAATGTAGAAGTATTGTTTATACCATCACTCTCCGTATAATCGAGACCCGCATTAACGTTCACCCGAAGATCAGGAAGAAAATGAAAACGGTAATCAACCTGAATGTTTCCGATAAGCCTGTCAACATTAGAGGTATTGTCTGTGAATGCCAGTAATGCTGCAGGATTGCTGGGCGCAAGATCAATCGGATCGGAATTAGGATTATTAGGATCTACAGTCCATGTATAATATCCACCCCACCGTGTATTTCCATTCTTAACAGGTTGTGTAGGATCGAATCCAACAGCAGCACCAATAGCTCCCGTATTTCCAAAATTGTTTTTTGTGATCGATCCCTTTGCGCTAAGGTTAACTTTTAAGTGATTATCCAGAAATGAAGGCGAAAGATTTACATTTAGTGAATTTCTCTTTGAATACGTGGTTTGCAAAATACCTTGCTGATCGGTATAACCATAGGAGATTCGGTAAGGAAGATCTTTGATCGATCCTGAGATGCTCACATTGTGATCCTGCGAGACAGCATCCTGGTAGATTTCTTTCTGCCAGTCCGTGTTTTCATTTCCCAGTCGATCCAGTGCAGCGGGATTTAATCCACTAACAATACCACTATTGGCTACATCTGTGGCCAGCCCCCTTAATTCATCGCCACTAAGTACATCAAAATATTTAGTTGGTGTACTGATTGAAACGTTACCATTGTAGCTTAAAATTGGTTTGCCCTGTTTTCCTTTCTTGGTTGTGATAATGATCACCCCGTTGGATGCTCTGGATCCATAGATCGCAGTTGCTGAAGCATCTTTCAGAACAGTGAAGCTCTCTATATCATTAGGGTTAATCGAAGCCAGGGGATTGGCTGCTCCACCGATCACTTTGTTATCAACAGGAAAACCGTCAATTACAATGAGCGGATCGTTAGAGGCATTGAGTGAAGATCCTCCCCTGATCCGGATCGTTGATCCGCTTCCAGGAGCCCCGGAGTTAGAGGTTATCTGAACACCAGCTAATTTACCCAACATCAAATCCTG
Organism: uncultured Roseivirgaceae bacterium; assembly: GCA_964521255.1. Taxonomy (GTDB): domain Bacteria; phylum Bacteroidota; class Bacteroidia; order Cytophagales; family Cyclobacteriaceae; genus ZC4RG29. The sequence continues at coordinate 48,408 of CAZFRM010000021.1, read as the reverse complement.
TGGTGAAGTAAGTACACCCCGGTTAAAATCCTTGGCGGTTACAGCCATCACAGAACCGGTAAGGTCTTCTTTTTTTATTTCACCATACCCAATAACGATTATCTCTCCGAGCTGCGTGGCATCCGTTACCATCGAAATGTCAAAGGAGGTTTGGTCTCCAACAACGATTTCCTGTGCGACAAATCCTACAAAGGAGAAAACCAGAACGGCTCCTCGTTTTGTACTGATCGAAAAATCGCCGTTGTTGTCAGTCAGGGCGCCATTGCTGGTACCCTTCTCAATGATGTTTACGCCCGGAAGACCTATTCCTTCCGTAGCGTCGATCACTTTACCTTTTACCACTGTTTCCTGGGCCCAGACAAGGTTAGCCGCTGCGACCAGGAACATTACTAATAAAAGCCGGTAATGTTTCTTCATACGTTTTAGGTTAAATGGGTTAATTAACTATTTAAGTTCTCATGATATTAAATACCATGATAATGTCATTAACAATGGAAAATTGAAAACCATTGCGATAACGTTACCAAATATTTTAAACTATCTGATAGAAGTCAATTGTATGCAGGGTACAATTTGTTAGCCGCTGAAGGGTACACTAAGCAATACAATCGCCTATAAAAAGCTGAAATTGATTGAAATTTTGCGGTAAACAGGGGTAAACAAATGGTAAACAAAACTATTCAATGGGAAGAAATCAGCGTCCGGAAAAACCTGTTTTTGAGTCGATAGAAACGGATTGAATTAACTGCCTGTTAACTATTTCACACATGTCTACTCTTTAAGGAGCGTCAGCTTTCTGTAAGCGGCCAGCCATTAATCTTAGCCTTAAAAATATAAAGACTATATGCCCATTAAAAAATCCGTAAGGCTTTGGTTTTGATTAAGATTGAGCTTCTTTCTTAATCTTGTACGCGAGACCTTAATACTATCGTTAGATATACCCAGAATAGAGGCACATTCTGCAAGAGTTAGATTGAGCCTGATTAAAGCGCAGTGACGTAATTCAAGTGGCGTTAAATCCGGATAGCTGATATTAAGCTTTGAATAAAAGCCGGTGTGAATCTGTTCAAAGTAGAATTTAAAATCATCCCAATCTTTATCCAGTTTAAAACTTTCATCAATGGTCTTCACAGTTTTTCTTATTTCACCGATAGAAATCTTATTACTGTTTTTCACAATCTCCTCTAATTGTGCCTTGAGGTGTTTTAGCGTTTCATTCTTTTGAAGAATATTCAGCGCATGTGTGGTGATCTGTTTGTTCTTGTACTCTATCTGATCCTGTAGCTGTTTCTCCTTAAGTTGCAGGTAGTTCATGTCTGCCTCAACAAGCGCTTGCTGTGATTTATATACAGCTTCATTCTTGGCTATTAATTCTTCCTTCTGTTGAATCAATTTTTTCTGTTGTTCAATTATCTCGTTGTTTTGCTGATGAATTTGTTCGGTTCGTTCATCCACCGTCTTCTGCAGCTTTTTCTTTTGACGAATTAAATTATTGTTATGAACCTGTGTAGCAATAACAACAGTAGCAAAACCAGTAACCGCAAACAGGCCGATCGCCCACCATGTCCGATACCAGGGCTTTGAAATTTCAAGTGTGATTGAGCGCGGTTCACTCCAGAGTTTGCCATCTTCGCGTGCTCTCATTTCAATTGTATATTTTCCCTCGGAAAAACCCAACACATTGAGCGTACGATTGCCTGAAGGTAATGTCCAATTCCTGTCAATACCAAGAATTCGCGTTTGGTACATGATATTGGTGGCAGGATAGGAAAGCGAATTGAACTCGGCCTCAACTTTTGTCTTATAGGGGTATTTAACAGTAATCGCTTCTGCTGATGTTATAGCCTGTCCGTTAATCAGTAAGGTTGTAGTGTGTGGTGCGACGGTTGTATTGAATTTAATAGCATCTTTTCCAATAAAGGCAAGACCTTTAGCCGTAGAGACAAACAAATTACCCTGTTGATCAGGCATAATGCCGCGCTCTTGCAAAATTTTGGAAGGAAGACCCGAGTCTTGCGTGAACAATATGTATTCACCGTCTTTAAAAATGACAAGTCCTTGCGATATGGCAAAACACAAGTAGTCATCAACAAAGGCAACTGCACGAACCGGCTCATCTTCATTTAAGCCGGGGATTGAAACTTTTGTTACAATGCTATATTCATTATCCTTAAATTCTGCTCTCAGCAGTCCTTCGTCTGAGGCTAACCAAATGTTGTTCTGGTTATCAAACTGGAAGTCATTTAATACTAAATCTTCAGCGCATTCAAAATCAAACTTCAACGGCACCGAATTGAATTCATCACGTAAAGGGTCGTGCTTTGACAACAAGTTTTTCTTTCCATTGCTAACACAGAAAAGTCCCAGATCTTTTGACTCGCGTGTAAGAACAGATTGGGCGAGGTTCTCATAAATTTTTAAACTATCCTTTGAGTCAACACGAATAAGGCCTTTAGAATGACCGGCGAACCATTTATTTCCCAATCGGTCCTGCATTAAATACTGAATTGAAAAATTCACCGTTCCCTTCATCAGGTAATGCTGCTTACCCGTGTGGATATCATGGTAAAAGATCGCACCAAATGCATCGCCAACCCATACCCTGTTTTTTTCAACAAGAAGTCTTTCGAAATAGGTGTTTTGAGATGAAAGTATATGGTGTGCCTCCGTCGCCTGCGCATTGTTCAAATAAAACATTTGCTCTCCAACGGAGTAATAAATTCCGTTTGATTCATCGAAAGCTATTGATTCAATTCTGTTTTGTCCAACAGCATGAATGGTTGACACGATGGAGGATTTGAATAATCCTATGTTTTCACTTCCGGAAACCCAAAGCTCTTCAGTAAGTGAATCGAAGTATAAATCGACAATATCACTGAACCCAACGGAAGATATTTTCTCAAGCGAAGAAGAGATCGAATAATCCTGATAGTACAATCCATCCGTCCAGGTGCCCACATAAATATGACGATTGTAGATACATTTAACAGTTGAAATGTTTTTTACATTCGAGATAAGCTCGGTGCTAAGGATTCGATGGTCACTGTCTACTTTCACCTTTATCAATCCTTCCCTCCCACCAATAAGCAAATAGTCACCTCTGACATTTGTAATTCCACACACCTCCGTGATCGCTACATCAAGGTTTATTCTTTCGAGCTCATCTTTTTGGCGGTCGTAAAAAAGGAGCGGCCCTTTAAAAGGCGCAATCCACAAATTTCCAAATGCATCTTCAGCAAAAGAAAATGTTCTGTGATAATTTATTGACCGGAATTCTTCACCCAGGTCAAATTTTTTTATTCCATTATCTGAATACTTACCTAAGGAACTCATTTCACCAATCCACAAATTTCCCTGACTATCTTCAAATGCGGATTTTGGATAATTCAATGGCTCATTGTAAACCTTCCCTCCTATAGAAAGTGGTTTGAAATGGACACTGTCACTGACCTCTTCAATTTCTATAACACCAAAGTCGCTAACGACATAGAACTGGTCGTTCTTTCTTTTAATAAATCCTTTTGTGAAAGGGCTTGGCAACTCACGGTAGAAGAGATTAGTTTGGTATCCATCATATCGCAGAACACCTTCGTCAGTAGCAATCCAAAGGTATCCTTCCTTGTCTTTCGCTACGCTTTTTATTAATTCTTTAGAGAGAAGATTCTCAATACTATAAAATTGGTTGAACTCTGCCTGAGCGAAAGTGGATAGTGGAAATAAAAGCAATAACCAAAGTGTATGTTTTCTCATTCTGTTTTTAATCATTTTGCAGGCAATAAACTTCGCTCAAGCCAAAGCCTGAATCTCTTCCCAGATTTTTTTTAGTACAGGAATTCCTTTTTTGCTGTTCTCATTACGTGTTGCCAGTACTTTCTCGCCCGGAAAAATTACAAGCCTTTCATCTGAGGCTGTATGGTAGTCATCAATAATTTCCTGTATTGCCGATGCGATAGATTGGAAATTTTGAAGCTGCCTGATATCAATGGCAATAAATACCTGCGATACATTAGTCTCACTTTTCCACTCACTGATTTGCTTTACTGATAGTCCTCCTGAAAGTATAGTAGCCAGGATGTCGAGTAAAAGAGACATACCTGCACCTTTCCAATAGCCTATCGGTAATACTCTATTTGACTGAATAATAGCTGCAGGATCATCCGTTAATTTTCCATTCACATCAAATCCTCCATTCACAGCCAGACGTTGTTGCTTTAGTTTTTGTAACTCCAGGGCTCCAAAAGAATATTGCGACATTGCCATATCTAAAACAATAGCCTCGTCTTTATAAGGAACAGCAAGTACGAGCGGATTATTACCAAGCTTAGGAGTAGAAGATCCCCACGGTGGCATATTGGCACTTGTGTTTGTCCATGCTATCAATACGAAACCGGTCTTAGCTGCTCGCCACCCATACGTTCCACCTCGCATCCAATGATTAGTATTAGCCAGGGTAACCGATCCAATACCATTAATCCTTGCCAATTTCATCGCACGATCAGAACAGCGTAATGCATTTAATGGGCCAGGGCCACTATGGCCATCCCACTGCTCTATCGCTCCGCAATTTTTTATCAGCGTTGGTTCAGCATCAGATTTTATCCATCCTTCTCTAAAATAACTGACAAACCTGGAAAAGCGATTTACGCCATGAGTGTAAACTCCATCGCGGCTATTCTCCATGAAAATTTGGGCGAGAGTGTCTGCCCTTTCGTCACTAAAGCCTACCTGGAGTAATATCCTGTAAAATTCAGATTTCATTTCCCCGCAGGGGATTAAAAGACTTTCCTGAGACCCGGACATATAGTTTAATGAAAGCGCAATATTGAAAAAATACAATTCTTTTACAGGCTAAGATGGCAATCTTGCCTGCAAAAGGTAAAAGGATATGCATAGAGTGACCAACTATCTTTAGAAATGCAGCTTGAATAGTTGTCTGTTTATTGGAATTGGAAGAAGCTTGCATCCTTGAAATTGTCTGTTAAATGCGGGTGTCATGTCAACAATAAAGTTTCATGTCTCCTACGCAGCCCCTAACCCCTAAAGGGGCATTCCTGCGCGCCGTTTCCCCGCCAGCTGGCGGGCTAGGGGCAAGCGATGGATGAACCGTCAACTCAAATATGACATTGCTGGTGGCTAATGGGAATTACTGCTCCTCCATCCTTTGCTTCATTTTGGCTATCGGTCACGGTATGCCTATTTTATGTTACGGAAGTAATACTTCAAGGGAGGCCCTGTATAAATTGGTGATTGGCCACTTATTGAATTGATTATCAAAGACTTTATGGGGAAAATCAACGGATTAACTGGAGTTGCAAAGCATTAAACAGTTGAGTTTTAATTCATGTTTAAAGAGTCCTTTAAATGAATGGATAAAAGTCTTTTACAATAATGATGGCAGTCATGGACGGAAAAACGTTTGCTGATTTACCTTGCCAAAGTTGTGATGTAAGATGCAGTCCGGCCGGGTCAGGATGGGTAGAGATAACTACTGTAACAGGTACTAAACTAATCATCTTTAAATGCGGAACCAAAAACTGGGATTTGGCCAAGGAAGCAGTCTTGTATCAGAATAGACAGATAGAATAACTGCCGCAAAAAGCACTAAACTATTTGCTCCGAAAGCGGGTTCGTCCCGCTTTTGCCTTTTTAAGATTATAAGATGCGAATAGGCAGAGATCTTAAATCACAAGAGGTACTATCTACGTTGTAATAATCATGGGTTAGTTGAAAAAAATGAGCACTGATAGTGAACATTCAAAAAGCAGCATGGGAGAGTTGGAGAGTCAATTGTTAAAGCACAAACGGATTCTCGACACCATATCGCATCATTTTCCCGATGGCTTAATTTGCATTTTCAACAAAGCCATGGAGTACATTTATGTCAATGGCAAAGAGATTGGAGAGTTGGGATTAAACGCTAAGGCTATTCGAGGTCAGTCCATCTCAGTTGAATTTCATCCGGCATTAAACGCGTATGCCTCTACGGAACTCAAGCGGGCGTTTGAAGGAGAGCATATTGCTTATGAGGTGATTACAAGCAATAAAGCCTATTTTGTTAGCAGTACTCCTATTTACGAAACCACGAATGAGGTAAATGAAATACTGGTTATTGTCCGAAATATCACCGGAAGAATAAAGCTGGAAAACAATCTTAAAAGAGCACAGGAAAAGGAAAAGGAATTCAACATTCTTCGCTCAAGATTTGTTACCCTGGCCTCCCACGAATTCCGAACACCATTGAGTACAATTTTGTCTTCCGTGTTTCTTCTGGAGAATTATAAAGGAGACGACTACGAACAGGAAAAAGTATCCTATATCGATAAAATTAAGCGTGCCGTGCACTCGTTGACCGACCTGCTGAATGATTTTCTGTCCATTGGAAAAATTGAAGAAGGAAGAATAAAAGTTACCCCGGCTGATATTGAACTCAAGCCATTTTTTGAAAGTGTATTGGAGGAGATCACGGCGCTGAAAAAGGTGAAGCAAAACATTCACATGACCCTTGAAGACAGCCCTGACAATGACAAATTCGTTACCGACAAACAATTATTGAAGAATATAGTAGTTAATCTGCTAAGCAATGCAATTAAGTATTCGCCTCCTGAAAAGGAAATTGAGCTTGCTATCAACTTGAAAAATGACAACTTGAAAATACGTGTAACCGATCAGGGCATGGGTATCCCGGAGGATGAAAAAAACCAGATATTTAAGCGGTTCTTCCGGGGGCAGAATGTCAATAGCATAGATGGTACAGGATTAGGACTTAACATTGTCAAAAAATATGTCCGCCTTCTAAAGGGTACAATTGAATTTACCAGCCGGGTAAACAGGGGAAGTACATTTGTTGTCGTTATTCCTGCATACAAAGGCATTGAAAATTAGCCGTGATCATTAAATTTGTTGGTTTAAGGACATATTATCTTTAACCTCAAATGGCTCAAACTATCCTTTTGATCGAAGACAACCAGGAAATGGCTGAGAATATTACAAGTATTCTTAAGCTTGCCCACTACAATGTATTACACGCCCCCAACGGAAAAGCCGGGGTTGAAATCGCTCAAAAGCAACACCCTGATCTTATTCTCTGTGACATAATGATGCCAGAGTTGGATGGCTATGGAGTAATTCACATATTAGGCGGCGATCCTGAAACGGCTAATATTCCTTTTATTTTTCTTACCGCCAAAGCTGAAAAGAATGACGTTCGCTCCGGAATGAATCTTGGTGCAGATGATTATATCACCAAACCTTTTGATGGGTTTGACTTGCTTAGAGTGGTGGAAATCAGGTTGAAAAAAAGCGAGCTGCTTAAATCCACCTATAAGAATGATCTCTATGATGTAAATACTTTTTTTAACAAAGCAAGAGAGTTGCAGGAATTCCAAAAACTATCGGAGAACAGACCTACCAGAAAATTTCGCAAGAAAGACTTCATCTTTATGGAGGGACAGATGCCATCTGAACTCTATTTCATCATTAGTGGTGAGATCAAAACGTATAAGGCAAATTACGATGGCAAAGAACTCATCACCGGGATACATCATTCAGGTGATTTTCTTGGATATGTTCCGCTGCTGGAAGAGACACCTCATACCGAAAGTGCTGAGGTTTTGGAAGAGGCTGAAGTGTCCATTATCCCCAAGAATGATTTTCTTACCCTTATATACTCAAGTAAGGACATGGCCCGTAAATTTATTAAGATGCTTTCCAATAATCTCATAGAGGCCGAGAACAGGTTGCTTGATCTTGCTTATCAATCCGTAAGACAAAGGGTAGCCGGAGCATTATTGAAGATCAATTCCCAAAGTGCCGGTAGCAACAACGAAAAGAAGGTGATTACTATTGCAAGAAAGGATATATCCAATATGATTGGAACTGCAACCGAATCGCTCAACCGCACCCTGGCAGACTTTAAGGATGAGGGTCTTATTGAGATACTGGGTGAGGGTATTCGAATTATCAATCTTCCAAAGCTTGAAAATTTGGTGAAGATGGTATACGCAAAAAGGGATCCTCGCTATAAATAGATTCTTGTCCTACTCTATTGATTGGGAAAGGACTTTGCTTCTTTCTCTTTCATAATCATTGCAAACGGTGCGTATACCTTCACTGAGGGTAATTTTAGGCGACCAGCCAAGGCTCTTGATTTTGGAATTATCCATCAATTTCCGGGGTGTTCCGTCAGGCTTGTTTGTATTAAATACCAGTTCACCTTTAAAACCAACACTCGCTTTTACAAGGAGAGCAAGGTCGTGAATACTTAAATCTGCACCCGTTCCTACATTGACAATTTCAGGGCTATTGTAATTTTTCATAAGGAAAAGGCAAGCGTCAGCCAGATCATCTACATGCATGAATTCACGCTTTGGACTTCCGGTACCCCATATCTCAACCGTTGACTTATTATCAGTCTTAGCTTCATAGAATTTCCGGATAAGGGCAGGAAGAACATGTGAATTTTGCAAGTCATAATTATCATTCGGACCGTATAAGTTTGTCGGCATTAAACTTATAAAGTTGCTGCCATACTGGGCATTATAAGCCTGACACATCTTAATACCAGCAATCTTGGCTATGGCATAAGGCTCATTCGTTGGCTCGAGCTCTCCTGTGAGAAGCGAATCTTCTTTAATGGGTTGAGGTGCAAACTTTGGATAAATACAAGATGAACCAAGAAAGGCAAGCTTCTTAACACCATTCAGGTACGATTGATGAATTATATTCGATTGAATGACAATGTTATCATGAATGAACTCCGCACGAAAAGTATTGTTCGCATGTATTCCACCTACCTTAGCAGCAGCCAAGAAAACGTAATCCGGTTTTTCAGATTCAAAAAACTTCTTAACAGCTGACTGATCTCTAAGATCAAGTTCTTTTGATGTTCGTAAAGCAAAATTTTCAAATCCCTCTTTTTGCAATCTTCTTAGAATTGCTGATCCAACCATTCCCCTATGCCCGGCTATGAATATCTTTTCGCTTTTATTCATTTACTCGTCATTCTTTAAAATTCCCATACCATTAGAAAGTAAAAGCTTATCGCGCTCGAATAATTTCAGATCGGCCTTAACCATCTCCACGCACATCTGCTGAACTGTTCTTTTCGGAGTCCATCCAAGTTTTGTTTTTGCTTTAGTAGGATTTCCGATGAGCAAATCAACTTCAGTTGGCCTGAAATAGTTCGGATCGACCGCAACCACCTCAGTACCAGGTTTAATCAAATAGTCAGGGTTTTTGCTTGAGCTAACACGTCCCCTTTCGTTAGGGCCTTCACCTTTAAACTCAAGTTCTACCCCTATTTCCCGGAACGCCATAATCACAAAATCACGTACAGTGGTTGTAATCCCGGTAGCTATTACATAATCCTCTGGCTTTTCTTGTTGTAAAATCAACCACATTGCTTCAACATAGTCCTGGGCATGCCCCCAGTCTCTCTTAGCATTGAGGTTCCCCAGGAACAGTTTCTCCTGTAGCCCCAAGGCAATTCTGGCAACAGCCCGTGTTATTTTCCGGGTTACAAACGTCTCTCCTCTCAATGGGCTTTCGTGATTAAAAAGAATTCCGTTACACGCATACATACCGTAAGCTTCCCGGTAATTGACAGTTATCCAATATCCATAAAGTTTAGCTACAGCATACGGTGAGCGGGGGTAAAATGGGGTTGTCTCACTTTGAGGTACTTCCTGAACCAACCCGTAAAGCTCAGAAGTGGAAGCCTGATAAATCCTTGTCTTTTTTATCAGGTTTAATAACCTCACAGCTTCTAAAATTCTCAGTGTACCAATACCATCTGTATTTGCTGCATACTCCGGAACATCGAAACTAACTTTTACATGAGACATTGCGCCCAAATTATAGATCTCATCCGGTTGCACCTCTTGAATGATTCGGATCAGATTTGTGGCGTCAGTCAGATCACCGTAATGAAGCTTGAATCGGATGTTGTTTTCATGTGGATCCTGATAGAGATGATCTATCCTTTCGGTGTTTAGTAGGGAGCTTCTTCGCTTAATTCCATGGACAATATATCCCTTTTCAAGGAGCAATTCGGCCAAATAAGCGCCATCCTGACCTGTTATCCCTGTTATAAGGGCTACTTTTCTCAATTCCATATAGTTTTTGGGTAAGCAATAAACATTATCCTCACAAAAATCGCCTAACCATGCGAATTTTTCCAATGAGGAAAGTTTTTAAGGGCAATGATGGCGGTCATTTTAAAAGGAAAGGACTGAACTTACTTTTATTGTGTAATTGGCTTTAAACTGAATGTCTTATGGAAGATAGGTATTATTCCCGGGTCATCAAGGTGATGATATTTCTCTTGGATTTTTACATCATTAATCTCGCCTTCTCTCTTGCTCAAAAATTAGGGTTTGGTCTTGGAATTCCTCAAGAACAATTAACATCATTCTTACTAATTTTCAGTTTGTGCTGGGTGATTGCCGGATTTGATAAGATATATCATTTGAACAAGTTTAGTCTTTTCAGAACAATCAGTACTCATCTTTTCGGAATTCTTATTGTTCATGCAGCGCTTATAACTGTTATTCTTTATGTCTTCAAATTATATTTAATAGACTTAAATTTTCTCATCTGTGTTTACATCCTGACCTCTATTCTTATAATGGCATCAAGAGTAATCTATAAGCTAGTTTCCAAGTACTTTGAGTTCTCAGGTTTTGATCAACGTCGTTTTGTTATTATCGGTGCAACACAATCAGGAAAATCTATTCTAAACTTTTTTAAGTCTCATGATCTGACACGCTACGTATTCAAGGGTTTCTTTGATAACGACAACCATGCGGAACATTGGGATCAATCCTTAATAAAAGGAAAGATAAAAGATGTAAAAGATTTTTGTATCAGGGAGAATATTGACGAAATCTATTTCGCACTACCTCTTATAGAGAAAGAACTATTTCAAGACATCTCAAAGTTCGCTGACGATAATTGCATTTATCTTAGAATTGCTCCTGACTTTAGTGGCGTAGTTAAGGATAACTACAATGTACTTATGTATGATTCGATGCCTGTTTTAACAACCCGCAAAGAACCACTTGGAGTGTCACTCAATGCTGGACTTAAAAGAGCTTTTGATATCCTCTTCTCTTTAGTAGTGATTCTTTCTGTCTTTCCATTTATTGTACCCATAATCGCTCTTGCAATCAGACTGGATTCAAAAGGCCCGATTATTTTCAAGCAATTAAGACCGGGCAAGCGAAATAAGCTATTTGAATGTTACAAGTTCAGGACTATGACCGTAAATAATGATACAGAGTTTCAGGCATTGAAGAACGATCCGAGAGTAACACAAGTTGGAAAATTTTTAAGAAAGACAAATCTGGATGAGCTTCCTCAGTTTATAAATGTTTTACTTGGTAATATGTCGGTTGTTGGCCCACGACCTAACATGGTTAGTCAGCTCGAAGAATATTCAAGAACGATAGATAGGTACAAAGTCAGGCACTTTGTTACACCAGGTATAACAGGTTATGCACAGGTAAACGGCTATCGTGGTGAGACTAGAGAACCTGGCATGATGGAAAAGCGAATCGAGTATGATGTTATGTATCTTGAGAACTGGTCTCTTTCTCTAGACATAAAAATCATATTCCTCACTGTCTGGAATATGATTAAAGGTGAAAAAGGAGCCTACTAATTTACCTGAACTCTTCATTATTTCCTCAAAAGCGATCTCATGGTTAAGGAACGGGTTTTAACCTCCTTTATTACAAGGGGATCTTATCAGGAATTTGTCAAAAGAATTTTAGCCATCTCAGAGGAGAAGAAATCATCGTACGTTTGTTTCGCCAATGTCCACATGGTTGTCGAAGCCTATAACGACCCTTCCTTTAACAAAATCATTAATGAAGCTGACATTGTCGCACCGGATGGCAAGCCTATTTCAGTGTTCCTTCACCTTTTTAAAAATATCAAACAAGACAGGGTTTGTGGCATGGACATACTCCCAGATTTGTTAAAAGAGGCCGAAAAGAGAGGAAAATCAGTATACTTCTATGGAACCACCCAAGATACACTCGACGCCATTGCAGCAAGGTCCAAGCGGGAATTTCCAAATCTAAAAACCTGGTTTTATTCTCCGCCTTTCAGACTCTTATCGGACGAAGAAAAACATAAAGTCGTCAATAAAGTAAATATCGCTAACCCTGACCTCCTATTTGTAGCTTTGGGTTGCCCTAAACAGGAAAAGTGGATGGCAGAGCACAAGGGTAAAATTCAAGCCTGTATGTTAGGCTTGGGACAAGCATTTCACGTTTATGCAGGAAAAGAAAAGCGATTGCCTAAGTGGATGCAAAATTTGTCATTGGAATGGCTTTATCGTTTAGTTCTTGAGCCCCGCAGACTTTGGAAAAGGTATTTAGTTACAAATTCGCTCTTCCTCTTCTTCAGCTTCAAGGAAATATTTGTAAATCGTAACGTTCGCTAAGATCCATGTGGCGGAGATGTCCAGCGGCTACCTGGTAGAATAATTTAACTGGTCAAGAGTATCCCTCCTATCCACTCCTGATTTTCTTTCCAAACCATCCAGGGCATATCACCTTTTGTCCGCATATCGTGAAGGGCCTGTTTCTCCTTAAACGTATCCAATGTAACATACACGCCATTGTAGGGATAGGCCTCAAGTTGATCAGCTTCAACAAGCCTTGGCAAAGTAAAGGCAGGAATTCACCACGCCGATCCACAAAATCAAAGATGACTTTTCTAAAAATATAGTAACCCGCATTAAGCCAAATATCCTCACGCTTGTTTATTGACGTAATATCGTTGGCGTTTTTTGTAACGGGGATCAAAGGAAGCTACATGGAAACTCTGTGTAGGTTTGGTTTACCTGAAAGCATACTTAACTTATTCGAGTTAGTAAATTGTTGGATCATTTCGGGTAAGCAACGGTCCATCAGGGCATCCGTATAGTTAACTAAAAAAGCTTCTTCACCGGCTAAATACATTTCAGTAGCCAAAAGCCGCTCTGTGATGTTCGAATAGAGACCTGTCTCAACGAAAGCGATATTCCAATCATCAATATCCTTTTTGATCAAATTTATTTAAGACCCTGACTTTAACACGAAATCATTCGATACATATTCCTTGTAGTTATGGTGTTTGCTAAAATGAAGAAAAGATATGCCAACGATTTCGTTACACTGTCTGCATACTGTGAAAAACGGATATGAATTGTTCAAATCGGCTGTCCCATGTATTTTGTCTGGCAAATTCAACTCTGATTCGCATAAGCTCTTCAGAATTTTCGGTATGGGCTTTTATAATCGTTTCAATAAGATCATCATCGCTCCTGGTAACGTAAACCGAACGATCAGGGAAGGTCATATACTTTAAGTTGGGAAGATCACTCACCACCGCTGGCTTGCCTACAGCAAGATATTGCCACACTTTATTCGGCGTTCCTCCTGGATTGACAAAATCGACGTTGTATAAGGCTAATCCAACATCCAATGTTTTCAGTTGGTTAAACAGCTCCTCTCCCTTTAAGACACCGCGAAGATTCGCCTTTTGCAAATTATCAATCTTTGTAAGCATCCCCTTCTCGATCGTTCCCATTAAAACGACCTCCAGGCGGTCATCACTTAAAATCTTGTTCAACGACTGTACAGAGTATTGACGACCGTTCATAACCCCCATCAACCCTACCACTATCCTGCTCTTGTTTTTGCTCACGCAATACTCGGCGATCTCCTTTCCATCATATGAAGAGCCCAGTGGAATCTCAACAGTATTTGGATTAAGCTGCTTTAACTTTTGAGTCAAGAAATGGGAAGTGGTTATGCAAAACAGCGAACTTTTTGATACAATTTTCTCACACCGGGAAATATACCGATCAACTAAACTGACTTGATATTTACTATTTCCAGCATATTCATCGCTACAATAATATATTGTCTGAGGAAAGAAATTAGACAAACGGGTAGCTGTGCAATCAAAATTAACCACGGGTACATTTGGGAACATTTTTCTCAGCCGACCAAAGAGCCAATTTTGATACAGTTCATTTACAACAGGCAACCTGTAACGAAACCGGTAATCGATGGGGAAATGGGGTTCGATTACAGTGACATTATGTTGAGGCTTAAAAAGATTTAATTTGGAGAAACCGATCTTGTTACGTGTAACAAAGACAATTTCAGCCTTTTTGGCCGCAGCAAAAGTAAACTGATGTCTCGCTCTTGGCGGCTCTTCCCATGAAGTGGTTGCCGTATTAATGATGAATGATGGGTTCAACTCAGCAGTGACTAAAACCTCCGAAAAAAGTGAACTGTTATCCTTGTAAAATCCATTACGAAAAACCACAATCCGTGAACAATGTTGGACGTTGAATCGATCGCAAACCAAAATCGTTCTCTCAGATTGACATGTGATCGAATGTCAAAGTAATACTTTTTTAATGATCTGAAACTATATTTATCAAGGTGATTGATATGGCCTTCGTCTTTGACATAACTGTAGACCGGAACATCATAACTAACAATCAGTTTGTAACCAGCCTTTCGTGCTCGTATCGGCAACTCTGTATCTCCGCATTGAGTGTAATGATTGTTATTATAAATTCCCACTTGTTTAAATACCTTAATTGAAATTAAAACGCCACGTCCGGTCAAATACGAAGCTTCGTCAGTATAATAACCCTTACCAAATGATGAAAGACTCCTATCATTATTAATCCCTCGTGTTTTGCCAGTAAACCAATTGATTTTGACTCCACCACTACATATTCGATCCTTGTCATCAATATCTGTTACAACGGATCCAATAAGCGTATTCGGGTGTTTCCTTGCCAGGGTATAAAAGTTTTCAATGTAATTTTCAGGGACCTCCAAATCGTCATTCAGAACCAGGATAAAATCATCGTCATCGCATCTTTTCAGTGCATAGCTCACCGCTTTGTTGATGGAGCCGGTCCACCATAGATTTCCATCGCCCTGCAACACGGTGACTTCCGGAAACTCAGACCGGAGCATTTCACCTGTACCATCATTAGAGCCATCGTCGGTGACGATTATTTTGAAATCCTTATTAGTCTGATTTCTTAATGATAACAAACAGTTTCTTAATAGTCCTTTTCTATTGTGCACCGGAATGGCTATATAGATCATCTTAGATATAGTTCCTCCATTAGGTTGTAGATTTGATACCCTTTGATTTCATCTTATGCCACCGTCAATCATCCTTCCATCAATGTTAATCCGAAAAAATCTAAGATTTTACCTTGCGAATATAAAATGCTTCTGCATACTTACATGCCGACTGCATCCCGCGTAAGCGCATAATCGAATAGAACGTCTCTCTATCAAACCAGTGCTTTCCTGATTGAGATAAATAGTACTTTAAAAGGGCCCTGACTTTTTTATCAATTAATTCCTCCTTGATCTCTACGAAAAACTGCGGATTTCCAAGATCACCATCATATTTAGGAATCTCATACTCAAAGATAAGGTGATCCCTGAATGTATTCCAGGTCAATTGCGCAAGCAACCGATGGTCCTGGTGAAGGTCATGCTGATAGTGTGTGAAAATAATATCTGGGCTAAAACCATCCTTCAAGCCTTCAAAAAGATTCTTTATCTCAGACCTCATCTGAGGAAAAAAACCGTCTCTAAAATCTTTTATAATGATTTCCTTGGATGACACTTTCTCCAAGAAGTATTCAGCACAAGCTCTTGCTTCCTTTTCGCGCTCAACGTTCGACGCAAAGACAACCCATTTAATATGTCCTATCTTATACTTTTCAATTAACTTCAATATTGTTGCGCCACAGCCGATTTCAATATCATCACAATGAGCTCCAAGAAGTAAAAGGTTAAGACCTTCTCTTCTCTCGTCAAACCGGAATGTTAACATGCCCTAAGTTGCTGTTGAAAGTCTTTCGTTTTCCAAACCTGCCAAGGCGTGTCTCCCTTCGCATACATGTCATCCAATGCCTGTTTCTCTTTAAATGTATCCATTGTATGGAATGCCCCTTCATATGGATATGCCATAAGCTTTCTTTCCCTGATCAATCGCTGGAAAGGCTCTTCAACGAGTTCTTCTCCTGGTTTAATGTAATCAAAAATCTCCTTGCGAAAAACAAAGTAGCCCGCATTAACCCACGTTGACTTCATTTCATTCAAAGGTGAAATGCTTGACACATTATCCCCTTCATCTAAGATTGCCACGTGGAAACTCCGAGTGGGTTTAGCAGCCATAAATGAACCTACGTTATTTGAGTTCTTGAATTTAGAAATAACGTCGTCCAGTGGTAGGTTAGTTAGACCATCTGAATAATTAGCGAGGAACATTTCTTCCCCTTCCAAATATTTTTTAGCGGCAGATAAACGTTCACCAATATTTGAGTTAACTCCTGTGAATGCGAAGGTTATATTCCAATCCTCGATATCCTTATTAAGGAGATTTACCTGAGTGCCTTTATTCAGTACAAAGTCATTTGAAACATACTCATGGTAATTCACAAAGTAATCTTTAATTACATCGGCCTGATGCCCTAAGCACAAGATGAAATCTTTATGGCCAAAATGAGCATAGTACTTCATAACGTGCCACAAAACAGGGCGATAGCCAATGGGCACCATGGGCTTAGGTATTTTTTCAGAATACTCTCTGAGTCTCATACCCTGACCTCCACAAAAAAGAACAACTTTCATAATGGTAAGATTAAAGTTATAGGTTATAAATATTTTAAAAAATGCCTTTATTAATCTCAAAGATATATTTGCAGGTGACCTATTTTCAATGACGCAAGTTGTTGAATGATAAGATTTCAATCATTTATGACAAGAATCATAACTGGTTCGCAAACAAGTAGTTCAAGACAGGTACGTTTGGAATTTCCTTATCTTTCGTCCTTGGTTTGCGGCCGATGATTTAAATCATTAGGTCTGATCTCAGTTATCATTGGTGCGCCTTTTCATGGAATCTATTTTAGAAGAAAATTTCATAAGTATGAAGGATAAAAGTATTTACCCATTGGTTAGTATTGGGCTCCCTACTTACAACGGAGGCGAAGGTCTACGTAGGATGTTGGATTCGGTCATGGCTCAGGGATATCCAAACCTTGAGATAATTATTTCAGATAATTGTTCAACTGATAACACGGCCGAAATCGTTGCGGAATTTGCAAAAAAGCAGCCAGGGGTTCAATACCATAAACAAAAGGAGAATATTGGCATTTATCACAATACTTTTTATGTTTTAAAGCAAGCCACTGGGAAATACTTTATGTGGACTGCTGATGATGATACCTTCGAAAAAGGTGCCCTGTTTAATATCGTTGATTTTCTGGAAAAACATCCTGATTTCGCTAATGCCGCAGGTCAACTGAGATACTTCAGGAGAGCTGCTGGTGCTGAAGATGAATTTGCTCATGATGAAAATAATTTCAATCTAACCAGTGACAATCCTTACAAACGTGTTGCACAATACTATTCTAGGATAAGGTGGGTGGGGATGTTTCATGGGCTCATGAGACGTGAACTTGCTCAACGAGCAGCGTTTGTGCCCAAGGTTTGGGGATATGATTACCATTTTATAGCAAGCCTTGCCTTTCTTGGAAAATTTGCCGTCTTGGAGGATTTTAAGTTTTATAATAAATACCTTGGGGGTTCATCCGGCAATTGGCTTAAGTTTGCCCGGTCGCTGGATGAACCAGATTGGGTTGCACGGCTTCCCCATGTGAAGATTGCGGTTGACGCTTATAAAATGATCAATCAGCATGAAATTTTTAATAAATTATCCCGTCTACACAGAATCTTATTAGGTTTCTTAACAGTTTCTGTAATTCTTTACCGCGGTTATCCCAAGAGGTATTGCAGAGTGGGTTGGCAAAAACTCAAAAAATTTTTTACTGGTTCCGAAAGTCGGTTGGAGGAGCAAATGGTTAAGTGATGAGGATAGAGTTTAAATTTTGAGCAAAATAATCATTGACAATGAAAGTTCTCAAGATGCGTGAAGAGCCGTGGAGTGCGAACCTTGCGGATGCGGGACCAGATACGATGATAGGCGGAAAATTTGAACGATTAGCAACTGACCTTATGATTTTTACTGAAACGAAGCTACCGGGAGCCTATGTTATAGAGGTGCAAAAAATTGAAGACCAACACGGTTTTTTTTTGAAGAGCTTGGTGCGCGAGATAATTTGAAGCTCATGCTCTCACCGAAAATTGCCCAGATGAATACCTCCTGTACAAAAAAGAAAGGAACTATAAGAGGCATGCATTACCAAATCGCACCTTACGGAGAGGCTAAATTTATCCGATGCACAAAAGGAAGAATATATGCTGTTATCATTGATCTAAGACCAGCCTCCCTACTTTTATGCGATGCGCATCCCCTGGACGCCACAAACAAAACTACTTTCATAACCGATAGATTAAAGGTTTAGACAGACAAAGTGATTTAGTTTAAAAAACCTAGGATTCAATGATTTAGATCATTAATGCGCACCAACTCCATCATTGATGTATACCTTCGCAAAGGCCTACTTTTATGAAAACTACGAGTTCTTCGGACATTATATTGGCTATATCAACCCGAATAAATTTTGCATATTGGAATCGGTAAAAACAAAATTAATCACTAATAAATGAAAGTAGTAATCCTTGCCGGAGGGTATGGTACTCGGATAAGTGAAGAAAGCGGAATACGTCCAAAGCCAATGGTTGAAATTGGTGGCATGCCCATTCTCTGGCACATTATGAAAATATATTCACACTATGGCTTAAATGACTTCATTATCTGCTGCGGATATAAGGCCAATGTGATTAAAGAATATTTTTCGAATTATTTTCTTCATAATGCAGACGTGACATTTGATATGAAGAATAACAGCATGAAAATACTCAAAATGCATGCTGAGCCGTGGAATGTGACTTTGGTCGATACCGGATTAAATACAATGACCGGAGGTCGTCTCCAACGGGTAAAAGATTACCTGGGTAATGAGACGTTTTGCATGACCTACGGCGATGGTGTCAGTGATTTAAACATTAACGATCTAATCCTGCAACATAAAAATTCAGGCGCATTGGCCACCTTGACTTCAGTGCGTCAACATGGACGGTTCGGTATTTTTAATCTTCAGCCAGGGGAATCTAAGATTAAATATTTTCAGGAGAAACCACAGGGTGAAGGCGATAGTACGGCCTGGATAAATGGAGGTTTTTTTGTTCTTGAGCCAGGGGTTTTCAATTATATTGATGGCGATGAAACTGTTTTTGAAAAGAAACCACTGGAAAATTTAGCAAAGAACGGTCAACTGAATGCCTTTAGGCATACCGGCTTCTGGCAACCTATGGACACACTCCGTGATAAAATGTATTTGGAAGGTCTATGGGCACTTGGAAACGCTCCATGGAAAATTTGGGAAAGCTAATCTAATTGAGTTTTATGACTTTTACTGAAACTAAGCTGCCGGGTGCTTACCTTATTGAAGTGCAAAAAATTGAAGACCATCGCGGATTTTTTGGAAGGGCATGGTGTGCAAAAGAATTTGAAGCTCACGGTCTCACAGCAAAAATTGCCCAGATCAATACCTCACGAACGAACAAGAAAGGGACGATACGCGGTATGCACTTTCAGGCTGCACCTTATGGAGAAGCAAAATTTATTCGCTGCACCCGAGGAAGGATATATGATGTAATTATTGACCTCAGACCAGACTCTCCTACTTTTATGCAATGGATAGGCCATGAACTTTCTGAAGCGAATTACCGAATGGTCTATGTGCCCGAGTATTTTGCCCATGGATTTGTGTCACTGGAAGACGATTGCGAGGTATACTATCCGGTTACCGAATTCTATACGCCACAAGTAGAGAGAGGCATTCGTTGGAATGATACAGCATTTAATATCGAATGGCCGGTACCCATAGAAATTTATACTGAAAAGGATATGAGCCACCCCAATTTTACCCTTGATAGATTGAAATAATGGATCGAAAGGCATACCAGCAGCTCACTAAAATCATTTGTTATTTCAACCATCGAATTCTCAAGCCTGTTAACTTATGAAGCACTTAGCCTGTCCTTGCTGTCACAGCAAAAACATTAAAGATTTCTTCCGTATTCCAAATGCTCCGATCCAAAGTCTCGTTAACATCAGAGATAAGAATGAGGCATTGAGTATTCCCCGAACGGATATTGAGTTATGCTTTTGCCACAACTGTGGATTTATCTTTAATTCTTCGTTTGATACATCATACGATTACTATACGAAAGGCTATGAAGATCAGCAAGGGTTCTCTCCTACTTTCCGGAAGTTTATCACGGATGTTACCAACCGCTTTATTGATCGTTATGAAATGAGAAATAAGGATGTAATTGAAATCGGATGCGGCAAAGGTGATTTTATATCTTTATTCTGTGAGTTGGGCAATAATCGGGGTATAGGGATAGACCCTGCGTGGGTTCCGGGAAGAACAGCGCCCAATCCAAACCTGAGATTTATCAAAGAATTTTATTCCGAAAAACATGGTGAGTTGAAAGCAGATTGCATTTGCTGCCGCCATACGCTTGAACATATTCATGCCACAGATGAATTTTTCAAAACCATCAGAAATTCGATCGGTGATCGTGAAGGTGTCACTGTTTTAATTGAAGTACCGAGCATCGTCAGGATTCTTAAAATACAGGCCTTCTGGGACATTTTTAATGAACACTGCACGTATTTCAGTCCAGGATCACTCGCGAGGCTATTCCGAGCAAATGGTTTTGAAGTATTGGATATCTATCTGGAGTATGATGAACAGTACCTCTTTGTGGAGGCGAAACCTGTTAAGGAGATGTCCACTAAAGTACATCCACTCGAAGAGTCAGTTGATGAGTTGTACAAACTCACGAAGTCGTTCACTACTAAAATCAACGAAACACTGAACTGGTGGCGAGAAAAATTAACGGAGTTGAAGCAGAAAAATTCGAAGACAGTGGTCTGGGGTGGCGGATCAAAATCCGTGGGCTTTTTAACTAATTTTAATGATATCGGCTTGATCGATTATGTCGTTGACGTTAATCCATACATGGAAGGGAATTACATACCCGGTATTGGTAAGCGATATGTTAAGCCTGATTTTTTAAAAGAGTATAAGCCAGATGCGGTGATTATCATGAATGGTGTCTACAAGGATGAGATCACGAAAATGCTGAATGATATGAATGCATTTCCGGAGATATACACACTATAGTGTTGTGAAAAGGAGGCATTCGACTGTGAGCACGGGCACTTTGGGCTTCAAACTTTCCTGATCAAACCTCCGCCTGGAAAGGGCTTGAGGTAAAAGATTAGTCGCCCTTTCGATTGGACCTGCAACGAGTTGCGGGCAAAAAGTAACAAAAGCTGCAAATGCAATCAGATCTTTGGTTGGCTCAAGTTTTCTCTTGTACACATCGACTGTATAACTCAAACTCTGGAAGGTATAAAAACTAATCCCAACGGGAAGGATAATGCTTAAAGAATCCGGACTTATTTTTCTTCCTAAAAGAGAAAACGCAACAGTAAAATTTTCAATAAGGAAATTGTAATATTTGAAGAATCCTAAGAACCCAAGATTTACTATAATGCTGATCCACAACACGGTTCTTCTCTTAATGCGATTTTCCTGTTTTGCAAGTAATAGCCCAATTGAATAGTCAACCACGGTACTAAACAACACGAGTGTCAAAAACCGCCAATTCCACCAGCCATAAAAAAAGTAAAGTAACTGGCAAGAACAATAAAGAAATTTTGAGCCTTAAGATTCCTATTGAAGAAAAATCAATAGAGGATGAAGACAACCGGTACAAATATTCCAAATTCGATTGAATTAAAAAGCATTAGTTTCCACCAATAGTTTGAAGAGCATCAAATTCATTCAGTCACTTCGTTCAAACAACAACTACCAGGCTTGGCCGAATAACCCAATCGATAAATTACGTTAAGATACCCATTCAAGATTATTGTTGATTTTTCCTTTATCCTGCAGATTTGTTATTACTTTGAGACGTATAAGGCTAGAGTTCCTGAAATTCACATCATTGAAGTTCATTTGTTCAAGGCCTTCTTTAACTTCTTTTACTGTTGAAATTAAATCATGCTTGGGCTGATGATTTGGAGCAAGTTTTTCAAAAAGGCTAAAGTCAACACGATATGACCTCTTATCCACCGGAGCATCCGGGTTAATGGAAACCTCCACACCAGGGACAACAGAGGACACAGCCTCTGCCAGATCTTTAACCTGATAGTTCCAGCTAGTCGTTCCTGTGTTTATTGCCAAAAATTCTCCAATAGATTCTGGCCTGCAAATGGCCCAATCGATAGCCCTCGCCATATCCTTGATATTAATTAATGGCCTCCATGGAGTCCCATCACTCAGAATTGTTATTTTCTTAAACAAAAGGGCGCAAGCAACGAAGTCATTCAACACCAAGTCCAATCTTAAACGAGGGCTCATTCCGCAGGCAGTAGCGAATCGCAAGCATGTTACTTTGAAATTTTTATCTGCCAATGGCTTAAGGTCCTGTTCTGTCAAAACCTTTGACCTGGCGTAAGCTGTCAATGGATTTAACGACGAGTCTTCTTTTTTTGGAGCGTCGGTAGCTTCTCCATACATACTGCAACTTGAGGCAAAAACAAAGGACTTAACACCAAATACCTTTGCTTTTTTTGCCACCTCTATGCCGGATTTATGATTTACATCCAACGTAACCGATTCAAACTTAAAGCTCATCGGATCATTGGAAATAGCCGCTAGATTTACAATAGCATCAGTTCCCTTTAACAATTCGTCAGGAATATTATTCCGAATATCACCAAAATACTGACAATCAAGTTTCCGTTCCGGTAGATGGTCTACGTTTGTGACACAGTGACCAAAGAAACCGGTATCATAACCGACAAGGGTTGCCTGCGGATAAGTGCTTCTTAAACGGTCAACTACTGCAGGGCCTACATACCCCATGTTTCCAAGAATAAGGATTTTCATGTTGTTTCGTGATTATATTTATCAACACAAAAAAAGTGTTGTCTGCAATTGGATTCAATGATGGCAATCTTTATTTCTTGGATATATATCATAACGTTTTAACAGTTGCCTGTTTACTCCGTTTCAGGCAAATCTTGCCTTCGATAGAGGTTCACTTCCTTTTCAAATTTCACCGGTAAACATGGTTAGGCAAATGCTCGGGGCCCCTCCCGCCAAACTTGCCAGGGCATGTAGCCCTTTGCATACATATCATCCAAAGCCTGTTTTTCCTTATAAGTATCCATTGTAAGAAATACACCTTCAAATGGATACGCCATCAACATTTTCTTTTCGATTAGCCTTTGAAAAGGTTGTTCCACAAGATCTTCTCCCGGATTAATATATTCAAAAATTTCAGTTCTGAACGTGAAGTAGCCAGCATTGATCCAGACATCTTTTAGTTGATTTAAAGAAGATATTCCTTTCACGGTATTTTTCTCATCCAATGAGGCAATGTGAAAACTCTGAGTTGGCTTGGCAGCCATGAACGAGGCTACCTTATTTGATTTCTTAAATTTTCCTATATGATCATTAAGCGGAAAGTTTGTTAATCCATCTGAGTAATTCGCAAGAAACATTTTCTCTTCCTGAAGATACTTTCTTACTTTAAGTAATCGCTCGTCAATGTTACTATTTTCGCCAGTGCCAGCGAAAGTAATACTCCAGTCATCGATGTCACTTGTGAGTAAATTAATGTTTGTCCCTTTTTTAAGCACAAAATCATTAGAAACATACTCGTGATAATTCACAAAAATCTTTATGTCCGTAATAAGCATAATATTTCATAATGTGCCAGAGTACAGGGCGGTACCCTATAGGCACCATGGGTTTAGGAATTTTTTCTGAATATTCCCGTAGTCTCATCCCTTGCCCACCGCAAAATAAAACAACTTTCATAAGAGTCTTTTAAACAAAGTGAATCAATTCATAATGGTGCCAATCTCACTCGTAATTGGTTCGTATATTGAAAGTTCCGGAATGGGTACCACAAATTTTCCACCCCATTCACTAATGTAAGAGTGACTCTTAATAATTTCATCCTTAAGGTTCCATGGAAGTATGAAAACATAATCTGGCCTTGTCTCCTTTATCTTCTCCGGACTTAATATCGGTATCAATGTACCAGGAAGGTAACTGCCTTGCTTGTGAGGACTCCTGTCTACTGTAAAATCTATGAAGTCGGTTCGTATCCCACAATAATTTAGCAAAGTGTTTCCCTTACCGGGTGCCCCATACCCGACAACTTTTTTACCTTTTCGTTTTACATCAATTAGGAACTCAAGTATCTTTCTTTTTGTCTCATGAACTTTTTCTTCAAAGCTTTTATAATAATCAAGCGTTAACATTCCCAACTCTTTCTCACGGCGCCTCATTTCAATAACTTTCTCCATCACAGGTTTTGAATCGTTCTCTGTATGCCTCGCGTATATTCGAATAGAGCCTCCGTGGGTGGGCAATTCGGCAACATCGAAAATTGTCAGGCCGTGATGAGCGAATATCTTTTCGACAGTGTAAAATGACAAGTAGGAGAAATGCTCATGATAAATAGTATCGAACTGATTCCCCACAACTAACCGAAGTAAGTGAGGGAACTCCATAGTTATAATACCCTCAGGTTTTAAAAATATTTTCATCCCTCCGACCAAATCATTAATATCAGGTACATGGGCCAGGACATTATTCCCAATTAAAAGGTCTGCCTTTTCATACTTTTGTGCTATTTCGCGTGCAGTATCCACGCCAAAGAATTTAACCTCCGTTCTAATTCCTTTCTTAATAGCATACTTTGCGATATTTGCTGCTGGATCAATACCTAGAACTGGTATTCCTTTGGCAACGAAATATTGAAGCAGGTAGCCATCATTACTGGCAATTTCTGCCACAAGACTTTTTGAGTTGATTGGAAACCGCTCAATCACTTGATTTGTGTACTGCTCAACGTGCCTTAGCCAGGAGTCAGAGTAAGAAGAGAAATAGGCATAGTCGCTAAAGATCTCTGAAGGAGCGACAAATTCTTCCAGTTGAACCAGAAAACACTTCTCGCAAACGTATGAATGAAGTGGGTAAAATGGTTCCATACTTTTCAGTTCATCAGGCTTTATGTAGGACTCGCACAATGGAGACATGCCAAGATCAACGAAGGTGTGTTGTAATGGTGTCTGACAAAACCGGCATTTACTCTTTCCCATATTGCTCACTAATCTACGCCTAAATATTACATGACCTAGAAACAATTTTACTCTCTCGAAGTTTCCAATAATGTGATGTTGAGTTGAATTAACCCCCGATGCAATCCATTCAGCTTCCTAAAGTAACAAACAATATACATCAGTAAGCTTTTACAATTATAAAGAAGCGTCTAACGGGGCAGTGATTATAGTCATTTTTCCCCACAAAATTACGACTTCAAATAGGCATTGTTCACCCTAAAATGCGGTACTTTATCGACGGCAATTTTGCCCACGCAGCCGCAAATAGCATTATTGCACTGTCAAAGTTAATGAGCCTTTAATCAAAGAAACCAACCGAGTGGTGTAGGCTATGCAGGGGACTGAGAACTGTTGGAAAGAGTGACAAGTGACTTATCTTAAAGGTTCTTTCCAAAATAGAAGACCATCATTGAAATATTTAAACTAGTTCAAGGTGTACTAGTTAAGGAGTTGTAGTGTTTATTTAAAAAAATAAATGAAGCGGGTAAGTATTGTAATTGTCTTAATTGTTTGGCTTGTTCAATTTTCTAATGCAGCAACTTATTATGTTGATATAAACGGGAATGATGCCTCAGGGGATGGAAGTCCAGGAAAACCATGGCGGACGATTCGATTTGCCTTATCTAAAGTCCCCGCTAACCAAGGCCATACGATTAAAATATCGGCAGGGACATTCATCGAACAGGGGCCCCTTGATGTGCCCGTTCAGGTAAATATCGAAGGGTCCGGGAGCAGTGCTACCATCGTTAAGGCCGCGTCTTCATTCTATTATTTACAGACTTCCGGATTTATAACAAGCAAAATCCTATTTCAGCTTACCTCCCCCTCCTTTAGCTCAGGAAATCAGTCTCTTAAAAATTTTACTATTGATGGAGATAACCGGAATTTATATGGAGGAATTATTGTGAGACGAAGAAGTAAAGTTTTAATTGAAGGAGTAAATGTACAATATGTCGGCTTCACTGGTATTTGGTTTTGGGATGCTAAGGATTGTAGACTAAC
This sequence comes from uncultured Roseivirgaceae bacterium, assembly GCA_964521255.1. GTDB lineage: Bacteria > Bacteroidota > Bacteroidia > Cytophagales > Cyclobacteriaceae > ZC4RG29. The sequence goes on along the minus strand of CAZFRM010000021.1, from coordinate 22,176 downwards.
AAATGCCACCCTCAAGGATTGTGCCTGGTTCAGTTCCGCCTATGCAACTGCTTCTGTAAGCATATCTCAGGTTGAGAGAATTGAAATTGATCACATTAATGTAGACGAAACTTACGGTGCGGCTATTAAAGCCCTAGGCACGCCTGAAGCGGCGATTCATTATTGCAAAATTCACGACAACTTTTTAAGCACTGACCCCACCGGGCGATGGGAAGGTTGGAATGGAACTACGACTCCTGCAATTGTATTGGAGATGTTGGATCACGACTTGATTGGCAATGAATTATATAACAACAAGTTCGAAGGGAATGTGTCGCTGGTTTATTGGAAGACCAAATGGAGAGATCCAACGGGTACTCCAACAATTCGGGTATATAACAATATTTTCGACTGTCTCACACGCTCAAAAGGAAATTCATACGGATTGGAGCTCAGCATCCACGATGTTGAGATTGACCACAACTATTTTTATGGGGGAAAGTGGGGTATTACCGACTGGGAGCACCGCGGCGATTTAGTACCGTACCAAAATTGGAAAATTCATCACAATATATTCTACGAAATTAAGGGAGCTACTCCAGGAATCATAAGAACTGAGAATAAAGGGCTTCGTAATCTAGAAATTTATAACAACACTGTTGAATTCACAGGACAAAAAGAAATCTCATTCTTGCAACTAGTCGGTGGCTCGAGCAGTAATGTTAAAATAAAAAATAATCTAATAATTAACAATACAACTGGGCCTTACGCATACTATCCACCCCAGTTTATCCGAATTTCGACCGGGGCTGTGCTAAATGGACTTCAGGCAACTAATAACATCCTTCAAAATCTTCCTATCGGCAACGTACCGGGAACTTATTCTTCAAATCTCTCCGGTGACCCCCAAATAAACAAGTCAGGTAATCGCGCTGATCCATACTATAGGCTAAAAGCCACCAGCCCCTGCATTGATAAGGGAGCAAACGTAGGTTTTCCTTATTCTGGTTCAGCGCCAGATATTGGTGCCTATGAATACGGGTCAACAACTACTCCGCCTACCAACACTCCTCCCTCTATTGGGTTATCCGCGCCCTCAAACAATGCCTCCTTTGCTGCTGGTTCATCCATAACATTATCTGCTAATGCCGCAGATGCCAATGGAACGGTTTCAAAAGTTGAATTTTTCAATGGAGCTACAAAACTTGGTGAAGATGCAACAGGGCCCTATAGTTTTGTATGGAATAACGTTGCGGCTGGTACTTACACGATAACGGCTAAAGCAACCGACAACCAGGGTGCGACGACGACATCATCTCCTGTTACAATTACCGTGGTTGGAAATACGAATACGGCCCCAACTGTGAATATTACCAGTCCTGCAAATAACGCAAATTTTAATGCCGGATCATCCATTACTATTAATGCCAATGCAACCGACGCCAATGGAACCGTTTCTAAAGTGGAGTTCTTTAACGGAACGACTAAACTGGGCGAAGATACATCCAGTCCGTATAGCTTCACCTGGTCTAATGTTGTAGCAGGAACGTATTCGATTACAGCAAGAGCTACGGATAATCAAAATGCTATTACAAATTCCGCAGCCATTACAATAGTCGTGAATGCAGCTAACGCTTTGCCTACTGTGAATTTAACAGGCCCTGCAAATAATTCGACTTTTACTGCACCTGCATCCTTAACCCTCACAGCAACCGCCGCAGACGCTGACGGAACCGTTACAAAAGTTGAGTTTTTCAATGGCACAACAAAGCTTGGAGAAGACACCTCAAGTCCCTATAGCTTCAACTGGAATAATGTTGCAGCAGGAACGTATTCTTTAACCGCCAGAGCAACCGATAACAGAAATGCAATTACAAATTCGGCTGTTGTTACCCTAAACGTGCGTGCAAATACTCTACCCTCGGTTAGTATAACAAGTCCTGCTAACAATTCAACTTTCACCACTAATTCATCAATCACTATAACAGCTAACGCTACCGATGCAAACGGAACAATAACCAAAGTTGAATTTTATTATGGAAACACGAAACTTGGTGAAGATGCTACCAGTCCATATAGTATTACGTGGGGCAATGTTCCTGCCGGAACTTATTTGTTAAAGGCGGTTGCCTTTGACAACAACGGTGGGTCTTCAACATCTGCAAACATTACGGTGACCGTTGGAAATTTATCCAATAGCCTCCCGTCTGTTTCCCTTACAAGCCCAGGTAATAATGCGGCTTTTTTACAAGGATCGGTCATTACATTGACGGCAAGTGCAAGCGATAGCGATGGTTCCATAGCTAAGGTTGAGTTTTATAATGGCACAACCAAGTTGGGAGAAGACACTGCCAACCCTTATGCCTTTGTTTGGAATAATGTTCCTGCTGGTAATTATTCATTAACAGCTAAGGCGACGGATGATAAAAATGGTGTGAGCACTTCAGCAGCCGTTAACATAAATGTGACGAGCCCCAATAGTCTTCCCGTAGCTAATGCCGGAAAAGATGCTACCGTTACTTTGCCCGATAATACTTATTTACTACAAGGATCAGGTGAAGATTCTGATGGGATAATAATGAATTATGAGTGGACCCAAGTCGAGGGACCCAATGACGCTACCCTGACCGTTAGTGCAGGAGGTGAAGCTATGATCACTAACCTGGTGGAAGGTACTTATAAGTTTGTGCTTACCGTAACCGACAACGGTGATCTTAGCAGTTCAGATGAAATTATTATTAAAGTAATTCCCGTTTCGCCTGCAAGCGTTCAATTACCTCTTGTATTCACCCCTAATAATGATGGTATCGATGATACCTGGAACTGGTCCAACACGGAGGCTTTTGAAAATTGTAGATTAACCATTTATAATCGTTTAGGTCAAAAAATTTACGAAACGATTTCATACGATAATACATGGGACGGTCGAGTAAACGGAAGCCCGCTCCAGGAAGATGCTTACTACTATGTTATTACTTGTGATAATAGCGATAGACAAGGAGCGGTTAGAATTGTGCGGTAAAAATTTTATTTGAAAAGTGCTGATGAAAAAAAACCTTTTAGTCCTTGTCTTGCTTGCTTTAATCACGACTGTTTCTTTTGGCCAAACGCCAGGACCCTTTTACAGGCAGTTTGCTTTTAATCCCTATTTATTTAACCCTGCTTATGTAGCGATTAACGATCAGCCTGAGCTTAATGTGGTTTATCGTAAGCAGTGGATCAATTTTAAGGATGCCCCTGTCACCACCGGAGTAAGTCTGCAATATCCTACTATGGGTAGAGTTTCATTAGGCTTGAACATAATGAATGATCAGCAGGTTTTGCTTACCAACAATACATTCATGGGAACCTTTGGGTATGTTGTGCCCATTACCGAAAATGAGACCATTAGATTCGGTCTGTCAGCAGGGGTTGGAACCAATAAGCTCGACCTGACATCAGAAGGAATTAATCTCAACGATCCCGCTATTGTAAGCGCTGCCAATAATAACACTTACGTTGATGGGAATTTCGGAGTGCTATACACCAATAAAGGTTTACGTGTTGGGTTTGCCTTGACAGAAATATTCAAGTCAGATCCATTTAACGCAGAGGCTTTTAATAAATTCTCATTATCAAATCTGAAGAACAGGCTTTACTCCGTAAGCTACCGGTTCAATGTTGGCTTAATGGAAAATTTCTCAATGGAACCTTATGTTCTATATCGTCAAAGTGAAGATGGCTTGCAAGATTCATGGGAAGCCGCTACTATGGTTTATTACAAAGATATACTATGGACGGGCGTCAGCTACAATCAGGATAGTGGCCTGGGTCTCTTCCTGGGTATGAATGTATTGGATAAATTCAGGTTTAGCTATAGCTATGAAATGCCATCGTTTGATAGTGATCTATCTTCAACGAGTTCACATGAGCTGCATTTAGGAATCCGGTTTGGTAATAAAAAATCGCGGGCGCTTGTGAAGGGTCCTCTTAGAAAGACATCTTCAATGGCCAATGCCAAGGTAGTTAGACCGCAAACGAAGGATCAGCCGCTAGAACAACAAGAGAATGAACAGGTCACAGAAGAGAAAGTAACAGAAGAATCTACAACGGCTCTAACCGAATCGAGAGCGTTAGATCAAGCCATCACTACTCCTGCCGAAACAAGTTTTAATGACGTGGAGGATGTCGCTATGGCTATCTCAGAAGTGCCAGAGGTTGAAAAGACTACAACTCACCCTGCGAAGTCTTTCACGCTCTCAAAAGGACATTATGTAGTGGTAGGAGCGTTCAGCACGATGAATAATGCAACAAGATATGCGCGTTCAATAAGAGCGAAGGGATATTCAGCTGATGTTTCGCTTAATCCGAAAAAGAAACTGTACTACGTTTACATTTTCTCAAGCTTTGACCTTGAAGAGGCCAGAAAGGCTAGAAATCAATATCGGTTGAAAAACCTTTTCCAAGAAGCCTGGCTCTATTCTGCGGAATAATTATTAAGTATTTGCGCTTAAAATGAATCGTATTCTGACTGTTACATTGAGGCTAGATCGGGTGAAGCTCAGATAGCCCTATTTCAAATTATTTTTCTCAAAATTTAACAACGAGTTCGTCTACATTTCAGACAGGTTATGTTTGGCATAATACTGAAAAATAAACTTTATTTTGTTTATGAAAACTCTAAAAAAACGCTGTTGGCATCTGGTAGTTTGGATGTAATCCGTTGGGGAATTCAAACCACGAAACAGCGCTTCAATTGCAAGAATTATTGGTATTCATTTCACACGTAACGGACCGGGAACAACGTTTAGATTTGTGTGGTTTAGAAAATGGATATTGGAACGTCAAACTTATAGAACACTTAGCCGTGTTAGTTAGTGGACTTTCTATTGATACTCTTCAGCGATTATTCTACATCTACCTGGAGCAATCGCCTTCTGTAAAAATTATCAAACGAAACAAAGTTCACTTACGGATAGTACATTACCTTATGTTTGACAATTCTTTTCGTGCTGAAAATGGAAAAACCTGACTTGACGAACTCGCCATCTCAACAACGGTTTGGTCGACTTCTGGCTCCACGCGATTCTTCGGAATTGCTTCCTGCGATTGACTTCCTTCAAAGCCAGTTCGTCACCGATTTCATACAGTTCTTTGATCTATGGAAGGTGTCGCGGGAATAGCCCATCATGGGACATGCCTGGGTGACATTACCTTAATGTCCAGCTAAATTGGTAAGACCTAATTTGGTTTTGATTAGCTTTGTTTCTGTTCTCAATTCTGACGGTTTAAGAGGGTTTAACTTATTGGATTGCACTGCTAAGTTAACCAACTGTCAGATCAAGTCGAATCTACTTCAAATAGGGATTCTTTGGAATCGGGACTACTGTAAACCCACCACCCTTAAGTTTACAGATCATATCGTCACTCGGCATAACCTTGAAAAGAATAGCCACCATGTGACTTTGTCTTCTTAAACCAAGTCTCGCCTTCCATTTCCCCAACCACAAAAATCTCTTTATCCTTTTTTGAAGTGGCCCATTGTCGGCACGCTTTTCAAATTCTACTCCATCTATATAATGATCATCGAATTCGTGGAAAGCAACCAGGGGAAGTTGAATGGCGGTGGCCGCCTTTTGCAATTCCCGCTTAGAGATTGTATAAACGTAATTACCAATCTTTTCAAAGTTTGAATCAACATGCGGCTTCCGAAGCTTAAATTTGATCAATAACGATTCCAATATACGTCGTACGGGAGGTCTTGGCAGTTGGTCGTTTGGCTCGACAAGAACTACCGCCTTTCGAGATACTCGAAGCATCTCGTATAGCGCCAAAAAAGGCCTTGGAAAGTGATGGAATGATTCCTTACAAAGGGCCACGTCAAACTCATTATCATTAAAGCTTAGTGACTCAGCATTCTCAACAGAGTAGTCTTCAATCAAGCCGCGCCCATGAGATTTGCGCAAAAGATTTTCCGACAGGTCCGTCGGGAGGATAGAAATAGATGGATTTACCTTCTTTAACCGAATAGAATCCAATCCCCAACGGCCATCACCGACCGTAAGCCATTTTTTCCATTCCAATAACGGATAGGCTGGCTCCATCATCCGCATATGGCGCCAGTAGTCGACCGTCGTGTCGTCAAACCAGGTATCATAATGCGTATTTCCTGGACCGTCATCCTCAAAACACTTCTTGTGAAGTTCATAACTTACCAGGTGAAAGTCTGTTCCAGTATTCATTGGGTTGCTGATTTGGTTTAAACATTCATCCGCCTTTCCTCCTTCATATCGCACCATGGAAAAATCACCACACATATAGACTCATCGACGACTAGCGGAATCTATGGAATTTGTGCTACACTTCATCTTCACATTACAGGCAGAGGATAAAAATAGGATTAATTATTTAGCAGAACAAGCGTTAGCCCGTCACCGTCAGACCCTGCCATAATTTTTGGGTGATGTATCTGGCGGTCCTTTGTTGACTCCCCTTCCACGGAAGATGAGTTTATCTTTCACTTTCATAAATATCTTCTTGCACCCCTACCTGCTCTCACTGGCCGGTCGCGGGCAGGCATGCGCTGAGGCGTGGAGGGCGTACCTTATCAAAATTTAAACTTCATGATTACGTCGGCGACTTCCAAGCGTTGGGATCAACCGGTTGTGAGTTTCCAATTCAGAAAAATTAGAATTCTCTGAAGACTCTGAACCAACACTCACTAAAGTATCTGTCACTACTCAAACTCAAACTAAAACCAAAATCATGGAAGTGTCAGACGCATATCATTGCAAACGAATCACAAAACCAGGTACCTTGTGCAAAAGAGATTTTTCCCAAGCACATAAGAAGACAAGGTCGCGATAACTACCATATTTTCACTAAAGCTTGCATTTATTAGTTGATCATAATTTAAACACACCATTGCGCCCTTTAATTAGTTAATAAATCGTTTGATAACGCAGCTACAACAGGTCAACAAGAGGGTTCGAACAGTTATTTCCCATCCCGGATTTAGAAAGTATTTGTCCAATACCGGGTGGATTTTTATGGAAAAGGTTTTGCGGCTAATTGCGGGAATACTCATTGGGGCATATGTTGCACGATTTCTGGGGCCCGAGCAATATGGACTCCTAAATTATGTTATAAGCTTCGTTGGTCTGGTTTCAACTGTCGCCATTCTAGGCCTGGATACAATCTTAATCCGGGAATTGGTCAAAGATGAGGACAAACAGGATGTATTGTTAGGTACAGCGTTTACACTGAGACTGATCTCCGCGATCTTGGTCTGCATCTTACTTGCCATTATAGTGCAATTCACCAGTCAGGATCTAACCACACGAATTTTGATTTACATTATTGGGTTTGGAATCATAGGGCAAGTATTTGGAATAATAGAATTTCACTTCAAATCAAAGGTACTATCAAAGTATATCGTGATCAGCCAGATGATTGCATTGATCGCTGTTTCAACCATAAGGATTATCCTTGTGTTAGGAGAAGCCTCGTTACCGATGTTCGCTATCGCCACTTCCCTCGACTATTTTATAATTGGTGTCGGTCTTGTCTATTTCTATGAAAAGAATTCAAATGGAATATTCAAGTGGAAGTTTGATTTATTAATTGCCAAGTACTTATTGAAAACATCATGGCCCCTGATCTTCTCAGGTTTGGCGATCACAGCGTATATGAAATTCAACCAACTCATGGTTAAGTGGATGTTAGGCAACGAAGCCGCTGGTTATTATGGAGTTTGTGTCCGGCTAAGTGAAATGTGGTATTTTATACCAATAGCTATTTGTACTTCAGTATTTCCTTCTTTGGTAAATTCAAAGAAGCACAACGAAAAGTTATACTTAGACCGTTTGCAGCAGTTGTATAACCTAATAATGATAATTTCAGTTTCCGTAGCGCTGCCGTTGACGATTTTCTCACATACATTTGTCACTTCACTTTTTGGCGAAGCGTATTCTCGTAGTGCGGATATAATGTCTCTTTATGTTTGGTCCGGTGTATTTACATCCATGGGAATAGCCAATAGCAACTGGATCATTATTGAGAACCTTCAGAAATTCAGAATGTTTTGCCTGATAATAGCCGGCGTAATGAACATCGTACTGGGTTACGTATTGATTAAAGCTATCGGCTTAAATGGCGCAGCGATAGCAACGCTTATTTCCTATTCGTTTGCCAACTATTTCAGTTTGTTGTTAATACCTAAGGGCAGGTCGATGTTCATTTCCTTAACCCGATCGTTTAACTTCTTCAGTCTGGCGCGGAGCTTAAAGAATTTATCAAACCTTCGTTAGAAAATACCTACCTAGGCTCCATCACCGTCGAAAATCTTACAACCCTCAAGGTTATACGCTTTGAAATGATTGGGTAAAAAGGATTTTCTTTTCCTTTGTCTACTATATAAGAATGGAAAGCCAGATCTTTTTTTTAAGTAGTCAATAAAAATATCGTCGTAGGTTGAAACGATTTCAATATCTAATTTGACCGCATGTAATAGAAAGACATCAAAGATCCTGTTCAGCACGTCTTCCGATCTATAGAAATAGTACAACAATTTCATTTCATTGCCTTCTATGTTCATCAACAACAAACCGCTAACATCGTTCCTTTTATCATACAGTTTAACATACAAATATTCAAATCGTAAGGCCTTCGTTGAAAAAAAATAACGCGAAGTAATAACATCAGTTAACGGTGTCGCTATTGAGGTAGGGTACTTAATAATCGCATTAATATCCCTCACTTCCTTTTGAAGTAACGAATGCTTGTTATGATTCCTAACAAATTCTGTGGTCTCACTATCCGATATTTCGAGGCAATATTCGAGATTCAAATCACGGTTTGGCTTTTTAACATACAACCACTTTAGTTTCAGCAGGCCCAACGCAGTATTCACCGGAATACCGGCAACTGAAAAGACAAAACTAAACAGTCTTGGTAAATCAACCCGTTTCCTTATCCAATAGTATAAATTCAATTTTATGATGAATTGATACCCCTCTGACTGCCTGAAGCAATAAAAATTCGGATTGCCCTCATAAACTCTGGCAGCATCCTTAGATTGAACCAGCGAACCGATATTTCCTTTCCAGAGTTCTAAACTTCTTTCAAAGAGCGCACGGCCTATTCCCTTGCCTCTGTACTTGTCATTTACCCAAAAAGAAGACCCCCACCCTATTTTGATAACGTGATTATTCACAAAAACTTTATCCGGAAATACTAATCTAAAACCAATAATTTCATCTTCCTCTTTTGCAATAAATAAAACAGGATCCTCTTTTTCTGACCGGGGATTGTTTATTACAAACTGAGCTCTGTGTTTGGTTATGGGAGCAACATTCTGAAACCAAAACTTTTTATCTAATAACGCTCTGCTTAGCTGATCAACAGTATAGATTTCGATTTCCATTATTTTTTATCGGGATGCTTGTGAACGAATTCGCCGACAGATCAATATCTCTTGATTTTTTTATCCTTAAAAAGAACATATGAGTAAGATGTCAGGAACCTGTATTTCAAAGCTTCTACAGCAGGTAACTGGGTACTTTCAACCTCTGACCGTTGAATACTAAAATCTATCGAATCGTCAACAAACCCCTTAGTGCCAAAAGTCAGATCAACATATGGGCGAATTCTGCTATAAAATTCCTTAGTCAACATTGTATCCTCGTAAGGAAAGGCAAACAGCCGGTAAGTAAGATTGAATCGCTCGGTAACAAATCGCAGACTCTCTACAGTTTGATGCACCTGCTCCTCAAGAGACAATTCAGTATAACGTGGATGATCAATACTGTGCGCACCGATAAAAAAACCTTCATCAATAATGCACCGTATTTCCTCCGAAGAAAGATAGGGAGCATTTTCTAAAAGGTAAGCCTTGAAATCAATCTTGAGCATTTTTGCCAGTTCCTCCAGGTGCACTTTTTCACGGTAATTGATAGCTTTTATTGAAGCGCTAACTTCACCGTTATACATCTTATGATCTGATAAATATGCGCTCAAAAGGTCTGCCTTATCATCGTGAATTTTCTGAAGAATAAGATTCTTTTTCCGTGCAAAATGCAAATCTTTGTTATCGATAAATGCGCTGTTTAAAAAAAAAGTAGCTGGAACATTATGCCTCTTTAAAATCGGAATATGTATATCCAGATTTACCCTTAAACCATCATCAAAGGTTAGAATGAGAGAATTCTTTTGTATAGGCCTTCCGTTGTTGATAATATCAATTAAATCAACTGCACTAATGATGTTGAAATGCTTCAGATAAAAGACAATATCCTTCTCAAATTCCTCCTGCGTTCGATAAACCTCGTTTTTTATATATGGATCGACGTCTATTCCCTTAATGCTATGATAGTTAATCACATAAATATCACGCTGAAGAAGCTTCCTCAAGCCTGTAAAACCCAAAAGCCGAGATAACATAACCACTCCATCTTTCGCAATTTTCTGCATACGTTCTATGATAATGAAATCTTAATCTCCTATTCTACATCAACAGTCTCAAGTGATGTTTCTTTGTTATATAAAGCGCTTTTGTCCTTTTCTTTTCTTTCTCCCATCACAAGCCAGGCGGCCATCAATGAAAACACCACACCGCCAGCACCAATCACATAAACAAATAGATCAACCTGCAAAATAAAAAGCATAAATACAATGACAGGAAGAAAGAGACCACCCTCACTTTTGTCTTGGTACTTTCTTCGAAAGAAGATGAACATTTGGTAAAAAATAACAAATATAAGAATCGAGCCAACTAAACCCTGCGACATTAAAATTTGAAGTGAGGTGCTATGCAGATGAAGGTTAAACGGATAAACCTGCCAACGTAAAGCGACATCGTCTACCAACCTTAAAAAATATTGCCCCATATAACCATTTCCAAACACCAAACCACGTTGATCATCTATCATCCAATCAATAGTGGCTTGCCACAAATCCGATCTCCCATTGAACGTCATCACATCTCTCATGTCAACACGCTGCAGTATAGCTTCAAATATCGGATGGCTTAAAACATCGTAAATTAACTCGGTTGAATTAAGGAGAATGGGAAGTGTGAACAGCGATATGAAATAGATCAGATTTGATTTAAACCCTCTATTGAGTAAAAAAGGTAATCCAACAGCAAGGAATATCAAGGTCATGAGCCTGGAGTTGATATAAAACAAGAATACTAAATTCAAAAGGAAATAGGTTAGTAGTCCTGTAAATCTTACCGGATCATCTTTTATTTGCTTCATATAGTAAAGCAACATAAGGTCGATGACACATAAAATACCGGCTCCACTGTAAAATGAATCAAGAAAGGGAAAATTAATTCTCCCCTCGATACTATGGGTCATATTGCTCAACCCCAAAACAAAGAAACCGAACACATTAATAAACAACAAAAGACTCAGGCCTATTAAGGTGAGTTTAGGTATAACTTTCTTACTATTAAAGTTGTATATGTACAGTACCATGAAGGCATGAAAAGGTAGGAACACCTGAAGTACTCTACCTACAGTCAGAGAGGCGGAAAGTGGAGGATAACCTTTTTTCAACGAAATAAAATAGGAAAGAGCAGTTGATATTAAAAAAGCAAGAACCAGAAAATACTTTTTATTGATCTTTATTTCAAATTCCTTGCGGTAAATAAGGTCAATGAGATAAAAGAGAATAATGATAACAAATGGAAAAATTGAAATAAAGCTTCCAAGGGTCGGGCTCATTTTGCCTTGAACATAAAATCCCAACCCTAATATTGGGAAGCTACTAACGAAGAGAAAATTGATGATATCTTTTTTATACAAAACCTTAGATATTAGCAGTGTTTTTCATGGGCTATCTTTTTAAGGCCCTTGCCATAAGCTCATACCCCTTCCCTAACCCCAAGTTCTCAGCTACTCGTTTCACTTGTGCTTTCATTCGCGAAAATGGACTCGTCATGTATTTTCTAAACACTTCATCATCCGTGATTCTGTCGTGCATTACAAACCAAGGGTGTCTAAGCGGGAATTCAATTTGTTCTAATTTCAAAAAACTCCACCTTTCGTCACTCGTAGTATTGGTTGCATTGTTTCCAAGTCCCAGATTGATTACCATGTTATTTGTGGGGACGGCGACCAATCCTGAGTTTATCTTACGAACAAAACCCCATTGATAACTCCACCATGTCACTTCTTTATTTCGATAGTATGCTTTGTCATAGGCGTGTTTCATAGAGTATGCTTCGTATAACGAAGTATAATTTGAGTGAAAGTAGCCTTTGTCCATTATTAATTTGTAAGTCTTAATTTCATAGTCATAGTGTTTCCATGCACGTTTCCAAGTCGCCCAGCCCCAGATATAGTCCCAGTTTGAAAAAAAATAGGAGAACTCACTACGACCTGCAAGAGTACTTGGCAAACAGGAGCCGCTAACTTCCCAAACCCTGGTATCGTAGCGATAATATTCGAGCATCTCCGAACAAAACCGGAAAAAATCTTGTGACGGGAGCGTGTCATCTTCCAGAATTATCCCTTCCTCAACATGGTCAAAGAACCACGAGATAGCACCAGAGACGGCCCGACCACAACCTAAATTTTCTTCTCTCAACAACGTGTGCATTTCACAAGGCCAATCAACAAGAGTAGCAACTTTGCGCGCTTCTTCACACCGTTCGGTTTCACCAGGTTTATTCACCCTCGGACCATCGGCTGCTATGAACAATTTTTTTGGTCTGGCTTTTCGTATTTCTTCAAAAACTGCCCTTGTTGTGTCAGGCCGGTTAAAAATCAAAAAGAGAATTGGTGTGTTAAGAGGCTTAACCGTACCGGTGTCAAATTCGATCTGATGGCTTATCAAAGACATTTATGAAGTAATTTTGAAAAAATTGATTCCTGTTGCAAAAGGTAAATCAGAAGAAGCTAAATCACTTTGTATTTTTTATTTTTGTATTTATAATTATAGCTATACCCGTTGAGACGTGAATACTTAACATCGTTCAAAAGAATGCTGAAATTGGAAACCTTTCTTTCATCGTATAACTTGTTTATTTTATCAAGATTATACTTTGTGGTATAATCCGATCGCACAACATAGACATTGGCGTCAGTATACTTCATTATAATAATATACTCCGAAACGTATCCAATCGGAGGCGAATCTATTATAATGGTTCCATACATCTTTTTTAATTCACTTATGAGTTCCTCCATTCTTGGTTGTCCAATCAAATCGAGTGGATTAGGTGGAATCGGGCCGGAAGTTATTACATCAAAGCCTTTGATACCTGTTTCATTGATGACCTCTTTGACGGAACATTCCCCAATCAAATAACTGGATAGCCCTCGTTCGTTTTCAAGCTTAAAATAAGAAGCTACGCGGGGTCGTCTCATATCACAATCAATCAAGACTGTCCTTTTCCTGGAATGCGCAATCGACGCTGCCAAATTCACTGAACAAAATGTTTTACCTTCACTTTCCCTCGATGAAGTAAATCCAATTACGTTTATCTCCTTTCCAAAAGTCAGATATTGGAGATTCACTCTTAGAGTACGGAATGACTCTCCCACAGGAGACATTGCATTGGCTATAATATTGTCCTGCTCGCGCCTTGAGCCATGATTGATAGCGCCAAGGAAAGGTATTCGTGTGTTACGCTCGAGGTCATCATGTGTAACAATACTATCGTTGAAGAAATCCTTTAGCAAGATTAACCCAAGCGCACCGCCAAAAGCCAGAAAAATAGCGACTCCATAAATTATCTTCCTATTTGGCCACACAGGGCCGCTACCCACCATCATGGCACGATCTACGATAGTTTTGTCGACTACATTTGAGGCAATGGCCACACTTGCCTCCGCTCTCTTTTCCAGTAAGTAGTTATAAACGTTATCATTAAAGTCAAACTTTCGTTGAAGCTTAACCAATTCCCTTTCATTCCTTGGCAATCTCCCTAACTGACTATTCGCCTGAGCTATACGCCTGTTCAAATCATTTAATGCTATGGAAGAAGCATCAATAATGTTGCTTACGTTCTCCCTGATCACCTTCTTGCTATTCTTTATCTTGAGATCGACGACCTCTGCAAGTGGATTCCCTTCTCTGGTACTATAATTCAAACCGGAACGTTCCTGGTTTAGTTTAGATAATTCAATCAACAGATTACTCAGTAGCGGATCAGTTACACCGAATGTAGAAGGGGCAACAATATCTCCTACATTATCCTTGTCTAAAGTACTAAGAATGTAACGGTAGTATTCCAATTTGACTTCGAGCTCGGCTTTCTCTTGCTCAAAACGGTCTAGATTCCTGGTAAGATTAGCGGCCGTTGTTTGTATATCTAAGACATTACTCCTTGCACGAAACGACTCAAGCGTACCCTCCGCTCTTTTTAGCGAGTCCGATACCCCGCTTAATTGACTATCGATAAATTGAATTGTTTTAAGTCCTAACTGATTTTTTTTGTAGAGTTCGTTTTCAAGGTAGACAGCAAGTAAACGGTTCAGAAAATCAATTCCTTTTTGTGGAACTTCTTCCTTAATGCTTAACCCAATTATATTAGACTCCCGAGAGATAGGCTCAATGATCAGTTTTTTCTGATAATCCTCTGCCACAGAAATCATATTATTGATTCTGAAGGATAATTTAGCTCCCTCTGTCTTCACCTGATCGTTGAATTTAATAGTGAACGCAAGGTTCTTATTTACAAACGGTTTATCAATGTCTTGTATCCCTTGAACCTCAAATATCGGTATTTCTTCTACTACCTCACCCGTTAATAAATTATAGGTACTTACATTTTCAGTTGATGCGGAAATTAAAAATTTTTCATTCGAAACTCTTTCAATAAAAATATTCGCCCCAACAACCTGATTAACTGATGAATCAAGGGCAACTGAGAAAGGCGTTTCTCCATAGAGTTCGAATGTTTTAAATTTCTTCTCAGCAAAATAGGAAACACCAAAATTCAACGTATTTACTGTACTCTCAACATTGGCAAAGGACTTCAATATCCCAATCTCATCCTCCAGTTTAGTTTGGGAAGTCAGTAGCTCCATTCCTTTCATGAATTGTTCTGGCCCTACCCCACTTGATTTTTCACTCTTCAATAAAACGGAAGATCTGATTTGATACAATTCACGGGCAAATCTTGTATATGCGTAAGCCAAAGGACCTACAATTAACAACGCAATAAGAAAATAATGCCATTTAGAAATTATCTTTGTAAAAATTGCCTTGATATCAATTTTCTCATCCATATCTAATTTTTTTTATCCAATCGAAGATTCAGAATAGACGTGCCTTTGGAACACAACCCGCAAAAATCAATCGGCATCTTAAAAGTAGTAATTATTCCCGTCATTTTGTTAAGCACATGGCCCTTGGTACCCACCGAAAATTGTTTCCACAGTATTGCATTCGTAACTAAAGAAGTCGTAAAAGTAGGTTAATCAGGCAATTTGCCTCAATGACCATTGTCACAAACAGTAAGAACGGTAGTCATGGAAGACCCGTCAGCCATGCTTCATGAGCAAGGGAGTTTCGTCACTTGCTTTTTTAGTTATCCTGGAAATAATCCAGAACCAAAACAGTTGTCGTTAGCGCCGTAAAAAAAAGCGTTACCAACGTTAAATTCGACCGTTTCGACTGTGCCCTTAGTGGTTCGACATAAATCACGTCGTTAGGCATAAGATAGTAGTACTTCGACCTCAAGAGCTTTGGATCGGTAAGATCAATCATAACAACTTCTGACCCGGTAGGTACTTGTCGTATGAGCTTCACCCTTTCCCGATTTCCGTTCTCCGTCAAATCTCCCGCAAGACCCAACCCTTCAAATAAGTTAGCTTGATTATTGTAAACGTACCGATATCCAGGGTTACTCACCTCACCAAGCACTGTTATTTTGAAGCTAACAAGCTTAACTATAACCGTGGCGTTGTTAAGAAATCGATTAGCTTGCTGTTGAATTAGTTTCTCCGTTTCCGATACTGATAAGTCTTTAACGGTTATTGATCCTAAAATTGGCAGCGTAATCTTTCCATCGGGATCAATTGAGTAGCCTTGAAGATACAGGTTTCCCGGATCTACATTCAGAAATTGCCTTTCAGGCGCGATATTAAAAATATCAGCAATGCCGGCTTCAGTTGAACTTTTGACCTTTACTGCAAGGACATCGCTTGGCCTCAGTCTATACTCCGTATTCTCATTTTTAACTTGCGTAGGGGATTCGCTGTAATTATCCTGGATGTAGACCCACCGTTTGTTATAATAACATGATGAGCAAAGAATTGAAACAACAATAACCCAGGAAGACAGTTTGGTAATTTTACTGATCATGGAAATAATAATAAGTGCGAAATGTATTAAGGAGCCTTAACTAGCCTCAATGACCCAAGTCACCTGGTTGCAAAATGCTAGTCATAAAGTCCCAAAAGATATACAGAATGGAATTCCAAACCAACGGAGTATTTTAATTACTGTCATCCGACTAAAATAAAAGTTTGAATAAAATCATCGAAAACAGAATGATTAGAAGGATTTTTTATCGTTCTCAAAAATACCCCCTTTACTGATTTCTCTTCTCATTTTAATTTTTAGTCGGATGACAGTATATTTTAATAAAAAATTAGCTGAATAAATGTCGGGGAATAATAAGAGCCCCCTGCCGGAATCGAACCAACAACCTACTGATTGCAAGTCGGCTTAACATTCTCCAAATCCCATTTTGTGTGATTAGTAAATCTCCGCTGGCGTTGCCTTCCCTTGTATTGTGGTGATGGTCGGCACTAAAAAGCATCGAGGGCAAAAACAAATCCAGTTCTGCCCTTCGATATTCAGGAAGTAGATGCAGCAATAAGCCAAAAAGATCGCAATCACTAAATGCGGAAAATTGGCTTCCTGGTTCGGCATAATCCATACTTCTCGGCCAGCCTCTTAAGAAACTTTTTCATTCCTAAATTGAACTGTATGTACCCAGAGTTGGATACCTATGACTTTTTTCTATTTCGGCGCTTTATTAAAAAGCGCGGCAACTGGATCTCAAAGAAACCATCACCTGATTGTACAATCGTACGACACATCTTACTCTTTACAACACATTGACCCTTGATCGTTAGATACGCGATTTTGACGAAAAAGAAGAAAAATACGTTAGAACTTAAAAGCCCGATCCTTTACTCATGTACGCATTCTGCGCGGATTTCTCGGTGTGGCTAGTTTGATATTTTTGTGTTTTCCAGAAAAAATCTTACACGATTTACCTCTTTTATGTCCAATCGGTATAAATTTGGTATTTCTGCGTGGTAACAATTTGTACTTTTCAAGGTTGTAAAGGCTCTGCGCTTTCACCAATGGGGGTTAATGTATTGCTGGCCTCGTTGTAATGTGCGTCATGATATTCAACTCGATCTCATATTTCCTTCCCTCTCTTCTTATTTGCATCTTTTGCACAAGCCTAACGCTAAACGCCCAATGCCCGACAGCCACTGGCGACCAGACCAGTTACGGCACCAACAGTTGGATAGGATATGTATATGAAGGCACTAATACCTATAATACTTCCAATTATCAGGGCACAATAACCGAGACTGCCCTCGCATTTGATCAATCATTTTGCGGTTCCAATTGTGATATCGTCGCTGATGCAGTATGTAACGTAAATACCGAGACATTCTCCGTCCGGTACAAGAACCGTCAGAATCTTGCATGCGGGCTACATACTTTCACCATCGGTTCCGACTACGGCGTCCGATTTAGTATAAACGGAGGTGGTACATACCTGATCAGCGCGAATCAGGGGTCAGGCTACGTGACCCGCGATGTTACGGTTTTTCTCACAGGAGGTGACTATGAACTGGTACTCGATTACTTTCACCAAATCGGGGTGAATAGGGTTAGCGTTGCCCATTCGGTCGTTACGGGATCCTACGGAGGTGAAATTACCGGTGATCAAACGATTTGCGAGAACACCATTGACCCGGTGGCTTTCACAAGTGTATCGCCGGCTCGATTCTGTTCAGAAATTGCCGCTTCTTATCAGTGGGAGGAGTCACCCACGGGGTCGGACCCCTGGACACCAATACCGTCTGCTACCGGGATCACTTATGACATACCGTCAGGACTTGCTGCCGGAACTCATTATTATAGAAGGAGGGCAACGGATGGCATATCGACAACCCTTTACTCGAATGTGATTTCCGTTGTAGCGGAGGTTCCATTGGGTGACCAGGTGAGTTTTGGTGCCGCTTCATGGACGGGCTATGCTTATGATGGCGCCGATAACTATACGAGCACGGATTATCTGGGGTATTATGATGTAGCCTCACTCAATTTTGCCGAGACCTTCGCGAGTGTGACACTTAATGGATGCTCACTTCCAACAGAGGACTTCACAATAAGCTATAAGCGTTCTGAAAACATTGCCACATGTGGAGGGTACAACATCACGATAGGTGCGGAAGGAGGCGGTGTGAGACTTTATACAGATGGTGAGCTTGTCATCGACGGATACTCACCCGTTGTTTCTCTGACCACTTATTCGGCAAATGTTTTTCTTAGTGCGGGTGATCACCTGCTTACTTTGGATTACTTCAACAGCACAGGCGCAAACACAGCATCATTTTCGATGACCGCTGCACCGGAAACAGGTGGTGGTGGAGTAATTGCAAGTGACCAATCAGTGTGCGTCACTTCATATGATCCTGATCCATTTACGAGTATTCTGGAAGCTAACTTTTGCAGCGGCTCGTTTACCTATCAATGGGAATCCGCACCAACTGCCGGTGGGCCGTGGATACCAATTCCGGGAGCCGTGAATGAGGTATATGATGAGTCTTTAAGTTTAGGTGCTGGGTCGTATTATTACAGGAGAACTGCGATCGATGGTGTAGAAACCGCTTATTCAAATATCGTAGTCATAGAGGTGTCGTCACCCCAGGGAGATGAAGTCAGCACACCACCGGCAGAGGCCTGGCGACCCTATGTGTATCAGGGATCGGATATCTCAACAGCTACCTATCTTGGTTATCTCAACGACATTACCACTCCCGGATCCTTCGATGTGAATTTTACCTGTAGCGCCTGCGATGTTGCAATCAATGGATGTGATCTGAAAACGGAGGATTTTTCCGCCCGTTTCAGAAGTCTGCAAACGGTTGCCTGTGGAGGATATGACATTACCATTGGTGCCGAGGGCGGAGGGGTGCGTCTCTATGTAGATGGTAACCTCGTGATTGATGGCAATGCCCCCAATACAACGTATACCACGTATACAGAAAATGTTTTTCTGGACGGATCGACCGAATTCGCAGTTGAGTACTACAATGTCAGTGGCGCAAACAGGGTAACCCTTAGCCTGACCGGACCTATCGACAACGGGTCAGGAGGGGTGATTGGCAGCAATCAGGATATTTGCGAACCCGTTGTGAACCCGGTTGCATTTACGAGCCTAAGCGAGGCCGGGTTTTGCTCAGGTGCAACTTCTTATCAATGGCAGGAGTCTCCTGATGGAATCGACTGGATGAATATACCTGGAGCGATGGCAAACACCTATGATATTCCACCCGGACTTTTAGCTGGCAATCATTATTACAGGAGACAAGCAACCAACGGATCGCTAATATTCTATTCTAATGTGGTCCTGGTATCGGCATCGTCACCGGTAGGTGATGGTGTAACGTTTGGCACGGATCAATGGATTGGTTATGTGTATGACAACGAACAAGACTTCGTGAACGACTTTATGGGTTCGATTACACAGCCCACGAATTTTGATCTTACCTTCTGTGGTTCAAATTGCAATTACTCCATTAACGGCTGCTCAGTCCTGACCGAAACCTTTTCAATTCATTTCAAGAACCGTACATCGTTTGCGTGCGGATCTTACCAACTGACAATTGGGGGAGACGACGGAGTGGCCCTGGACGTAGATGGAGTCAATGTTATTAACGCCCTCACACGGCAACTTTATACTACATATAGAACGACACAGTTTTTTGATGGAACAGGAACGACCGACCTAGAACTTCTATACTCTGAGTGGATGTTTTCCAATCGCGTTTCTTTTAACACGGTCTATCTAGGACCGGGTAATGCCGGTCAGATCGGGAGTGATCAATACAACTGCCAGTCGAGTGTAACACCGGGTGCACTTATAAGTGTTGAGGATGCTTTTTTTTGCTCCGGGTCCACACCCACATACCAATGGCAAGAGTCACTTGATGGCCTAGGATGGAGCAATATCACTGGGGAGACATCTGCAACCTATACCCCCTCCGCACCTGTATCGGCAACGACATACTACCGCCGGCAGGCCTCAGCTGATGGCTATACGTTGAATTCCAACGTAATCACGGTTGAATTGGACCCGCCGCAGGGAGATCGTGTAACCTATGGAAACAATGCATGGATCGGCTATGTGTACGACAATTTTCAGGATGTAGTATGGAACCCGGCTGACTACCTGGGTTACATCGAAGAAACTACCATATTCAGTGAGTCGTTCTGCGGATCAGATTGCACATTTCCAATTACAGGATGCGACGTCAATACTGAGTCGTTCTCGATTCAGTTCTTGAATGAAATGACATTGGAATGTGGGTATTACGAAATATCCATAACATTCAAGGATGGTGCGAGATTATTTATTGATGATGCTGTGGTTCCCGGACTCAACGAATATTGGATCCATGCGCCGGTCACTACCCTGACCGAAACGGTCTATCTCGCGGGGCCGTCACATCAATTTCGCCTTGAGTACAGGGAAGACTCATTCAACAACATAATAGGTTTCGACATGCAGTATCTCGGCGCAGGCATTGCGGGGGTTGTGGGTAGTGACCAAGTCTTTTGTTCGCCCTCGTTTGATCCATTGACGATGAGCGGGTCGCCCCCAAACTTCACGTGTTCAGGTGATCTGTCTCCCAATTACCAGTGGCAGATCTCCTCGAATGGTACGAACTGGTCAGACATCTTAGGGGCAACTGCAGCTTCGTACAACCCTCCTGCAGGTCAAACCGCTACACGGTACTACCGACGGAAGGAAACAGATAATCTCCTGAATATATTGTATTCAAATGTCCTGACGGTTCTATATGACAACAGTGATCCGCCTACCCATACAGGCACAGAGTATGGAACCGCGCCCGAGTGGATTGGCCATGTGTACGATGGTGTGTACGATGCGCCAGGCAATTTTGCCAATTATCAAGGCAGCTTTATCGAGACGATGATTGGTAATGCATTTGATGAAAGCTTCTGCGGAGACCAGTGCATTTTCCCGATCGATGGTTGTGATATTTCGACTACGACTTTCACCGTTCAGTTCAGGACAAGGATCGATCTTCCGTCAGGTTCCTACACTTTTACAATTGGAAGCGACGCCGGCGCACAACTTAGTATAGATGGAGGAGCCACTTACCTAATTGATGATTATGATCATGCCATGGGTCATGGCTACCGAACTGCCTCAAATCCCGTGCCTGTAGACCTGCCCGGAGGCACATATGAACTTGTCCTGGATTACTTCGATAACTTTACCGAAAACCGTGTCACCTTCTCCTATACTTCTGTTCCACTTCTTGTGACCTGGTACTATTTCGATGGCTACTATGAGAATGGCACTGCATTCATAGAATGGTGGACAGCTTCAGAGATCAACAATGAGGGTTTTGAAGTTGAGCGAAGCGTTGACGGCAAGAACTTCGAACAGATCGGCTGGGTGCCAGGACACGGCACCACCAACGAAGAGCAGCGCTACCTATTCACTGATGATGCACCCCAGAGTGGATGGAACTACTACCGACTTAAGCAAATTGATTTTGACAGAGCCTTTGAGTATTCACGATTTATACCCGTATACGTGGATGACCTCCCTCGGATTGAAATATATCCTAACCCCTTCCATGATCACCTTTATCTTTCGAGGATCAAGAAAGATGTCCAGACGGAGGTTATCCTGATCAATTTGCTGGGTCAGCAATCTTGGTCGCTAAATCAGGATCCAATGCAGCCGGCACGGTTTGTCCTTCCCGCGAGACTTGAGCCCGGGTATTATACTGTAAGAATCCGCTTAGGGAACGAGACCATCGTAAGAAAAGTTATGATCGAGTGAAATTTCCTGAACTATTGATCAACTGGTCCTTTCTAAATAACTACCTGATTGTTAAGAGCCCCCTGCCGGGATCGAACCAGCGACCTACTGATTACAAGTCAGTTGCTCTACCAGCTGAGCTAAGG
>CAZFRM010000020.1:0-82209 GCA_964521255.1 uncultured Roseivirgaceae bacterium | reverse complement strand
GATCAAACTTGCTTATCCTCCTTCCTTTCGCGGTCAGATCAGGAGTTCTGAAATTTTGTGTTTTTCAGTTCGATCACCACATAACATTTGAGTTTGATGTGGTAGAAAAGCAAGTCAATGTAATAATCATTTTCTGCTATTTCCAAATGATATTGTTGACTCACAAAGGCAAACCCTTTACCCAGTTCCAATAAGAATTTGGTAATGTGCTGTATCAATTGCTTTTCAATATCCTTTTCTTTGAACCCTGTTGTCAAGGTCATAAAATCAAACACATAAGGGTCTTTAAGGGTTTGTTGTGCCAAATCCGATAAAGGTTCAGGCAAAGTGTCTTTGAAGTTAGAAACCGCTTTACCGGCTCTGGCATACAAGTTTGTTTTTATTTGTAGTGCCAGTGTATCTCTGCTCCAACTGTTTTCTATGGTTTGCTGTATGTAAAAATAGGCTTCTTCTATGTTTTTTGATTTAGTAAAAATAAGAATATTATGTCCCCACGGTATTTGTGCAACAGCTTGTTGCCCAGATAGCCCAACTGGTTGTTGGACTGATATTTCTTCTTGATTATCTGTGGCTTGTAATTGGGCAACAGGTTGTTGCCCAAAATTTACAGGAGCATAGAACTGGTAAAACATTCTGCAATATTTTAGATTTCTTTCGGACAATCCTTTCATTTCGGGAAACTCCTCTTGCAAATCCTTGGAAAGTTTTTCTAAAAATTTACTGCCCCAGTTTGTTTGCTTTTCGGCAATCATTTTACCCAACTCCCAATAAAACTGAATAAGTGCCGAGTTGACAGCAATGGCAGCTTTTACCTGAACCGAGCGGATTTTTCCTTTCAGTTCGGTGAGCCATTGCTTGTATGTAGGGTCTGTTAAATTCATTTTATATTCCAGTATTTAATTTAATGGTGGGTAATGTTTTTCCGGCAATAGCATCGTGTTGAGTGGTTGTCAGGAATTTCCGGACAACACATTTTCGTCCAGTTCGCCTTCCTTAAATCTTTAATTCTCTTTCTATGTCCACTAAATATACTTTGTCCATTGGATGAGTATATGGATCAAATCGCTTGTACCCTTTTAAATAATAGGTCTTAGCTTTTTCCATGTGCTCCTTATACTCCTTTGTCAAGTTTTGTTTTTTGTAAATCAGTCCCAGGTAATAATATGGCTCAGCTAAATAGTCGTTAAATGCAATTGATTTCTTTAAATATTCAATTGCTCCGTCAGTATCACCCATTTCCATTTTTAATACTCCCAAATGGAGATAGTCATAAATCATAGGGGTATAACCCTTTTGCGCTAGTTGATTCTCAATTATCTCAACCGCTTTGCTTTTCTGTCCGATTGCTTTATAACATAATGCTTTTGCGATATTCAATTGGTAGTCACCATTTATAGAATATCCGATGTCATAACTTATTAAGGAGTCCAATTTTTCAAGGTCTTTTATTGCTCCTCGGTAATCTCTTACAAATTGATATTTACACCAACCCCTATAACCCAAATGTCCGGTTGGGTTTAACTCTACTGCTTTGTCAATCAGTTTTTTCCAAGTCACAAAATCACCTCGTTTTAAATATGGAACTGCTTTCTCAAAATACGCGTAATCAAAGCTTGGACAAAGCTCAATTGCCTTGTCGAATTGTAGTTGTGATGCTTTTGTTCCTTGTCCAGATTCGCTTTCTGTTACGGTAATACAAGCCTCATAACATGGCTGATTATTGTTCAATTTGTACACATTACAATTAGGCTGAGAATATGTGCCTATCGGGGCGATTAAGACTAGAGTAAATAAAATTATCTTCATGGCATTATCTCAATTAGCTTTCCTTTTTCAATCTTAAAGGTCAGATACTGATAGTAATCATATGTCTTCCCTTCGTACTCACCGATTACCCAACCGTCTAAGTGTTTTGTGAGATTCAATAGCTGGCTGGTTAAATTTTCATTAAATGTCTTTTCGTTGTATTCATTGTCCATTCCTTGAACTCTGTACCTTCCAGTCTTGCCTTGACAGTTAACAATAAATCTAATCGTCAAAAAACCCGATTCATCCTTTTGTTTTTGGGTCTTTAGTCCGTCTTTAAAGTGTTCGTTAATCTTTACCTTTTCTCCTTTGTACTGAAGTCCCTTACCAAAGTTATAGTATTGAAGTACTCTGTCCTCGTCACAGAGTTTGAAATTAGGGTCATCAATCTTTGAGTTAAAATAGATATCACCGATTTGTAATGGATAATTGACTTTCTTATCCTGTGTCTGTCCGCAAGAGTAAAGTGTCGTGAGTAAAATGAAAATCAAAAATAGTTGCCTCATGTTGTCTTCTCCTTTTTGCTCATCTGTTCAATTAAAACTACTGCCAACGCCGACTGGCCCCTTGTCAGAATATATTATTTAAAACTCTCCAGTCGTCATTTAAAATATTCTCACAGTCGCTGTTGGTGAGTCTAAACCATTCACCAGTCAGTCTAACATCACCAAATTTTTCGTGTATTGTTTTTTCTGTCCTTATGCTGCTTGCCCTAAAGTAGCCAACTATGTCAATTGGGTCGGCATTGCCAGTTTGCAATTGGGCAACTCTACTTTCTATGGATTCTTTTATTGTTTGTCCTTCCTTCTTTTCTGTCCAACCAATTTTGAACTTAGCCGTATTACGTTGTCTTAATAGATAAACAAGTCCAATTGTTTGTTCATTGTCAAACAAGCCGAAAATATGTTTTTGAGTCCTGTCGAAATCTTTGAATGCAAAAACCCATTCGTCAAATATTTCTTTATTCGATTCGGCTCTTTGCAAACTGTCCGTTTCTGCATTTTTGAAAATTCTCTCAATGTCTGCGTCATTCATTACGCGTTTTTCAATTTCGTTTTTATGTATTTCACGAAATTGTCTTTCGTCCCGCTCTACAATTAATATCCAGTCGCTAATATTAAGATAACCCAATTCTACATTTAATGTAGGTGCAATCATTGGTCCCCATTGATTAAATACTACTCTTGAAGTAATAGGGTCTTTTAAAAACTTTGGTGGCAAACAGTTAATATATTCTAATGAAGCGTTTTTGTAACTGTGCTCTGTTAAAGAGCCACTGTAATACTTAGAGGCTACATTTTTTATTTCATTAAATAGAACTCCGTAAATCTCAGTCTCAAAAAACTCACGACTCTCAGGTATAAATGAAAATACAGCAGCATTCCAATTAATTATTTGTTTTTGAATTGTTTCCAAGTCGTTATTCTTAAACCATTCGTTTAAGTCCTTATTTATTCTGAATGCAAATATCTTTGATGTTGTAAAGCCAAAATTTACAATCCCTTTGTTTATTGCTTCATGAAGTTCTCTAAAGAAGTCCCATTGATGAAATGTTCCAACTAAATAGTCACAACTAAAATCACTCGTCCGTAAGTATTGAATATTTCTAATTCTGTCTAGAAACTTATCCTTTTTTAGTTTGGCGTCTTGGTGGATATAGGGATTTATTATTGTTATTCTGTCCATCTACTCTAATCTTTTTTTGGGCTTTCCAGCAACTACTGGCTATGTGCTATTATATTCCCATTACCAAAATAGAGAATTTCTTGGGAAAAATCATTTTCAAATTGCCTTACATAATTTTTTTGGATCTAACCGCATTTGATCATCCGCATGCCCAACACTATAATGTCATGGAACTCTTCATCGAATCTTCAACCGAAAATTATCAGCCCTGGTGCGTTTCTTCCATGTTTTCTTACAACTCCTTTCATTTGAATCAAAACCTCCCTATCATGGCATAGTTTTTAAAAGCTATGCGCTACTTTTTTTCTGCCATAATCCTCTTACTTTTTATAGCGTTTCATTCTTCACTTGTTTCGCAGCAAAAGCAAACGTTTGACCTGATCATTCGGAATGGAACGATCTACGATGGCTCTGGCGAAAAACCTGTTACTGGTGATGTAGCCATACAAAGCGACACCATCGCTGCCATCGGTAATTTGAAAGACGCTGTTGGTAAAACTGAAATCGATGCGAATGGTCTCGCTGTAACGCCCGGCTTTATTAACATGCTAAGCTGGGCCGACCGGAGCTTGCTAATGGATGGTCGATCGATGAGCGATATTAAACAAGGTGTAACGCTGGAGATATTTGGTGAAGGGGAAAGTCCGGGGCCGGTGAAAAGAAAAGTGCAAAATGTAGATAGCTTATGGACAACACTGGGAGGTTATTTCAGGTATCTTATAAAAAAAGGTGTGAGTCCGAATGTCGCTTCGTTTGTTGGGGCAACCACTATTCGTATCCATGCACTGGGTCGTGAAAACAGGCCGCCCAATGCACAGGAATTAGAAAGAATGAAACTACTGGTAAAACAGGCCATGGAAGAAGGGGCTATGGGTGTCGGAGCATCCCTGATTTACACGCCCGCCACGTATGCTTCTACCGATGAGTTGATCCAGCTTTCAAAAGTCGCGTCATCCTACGGTGGTATGTACATAGCCCACATGAGAAGCGAAGGTGATTTTATCTTCAGCGCCATGAATGAAACTTTTCGAATTGCAAAAGAAGCTGACATTCCAGCAGAGATTTATCATTTAAAAATAAACATCGCACGAAACTGGAATAAGATTGATACCGTGCTTGCAAAAATTGACAGTGCACAAAAAGCAGGACTGAAAATTACCGCTAATAATTATCCCTACATCGCAAGTTCAACAGGACTGACAGCCCGGCTCCCGACCTGGGTACAGGAAGGTGGAGCAGTTGCTATGAGAAAACGTCTCAAAGATCCCGCTACACGAAAAAAAGTGTTACATGAAATGCGCGAAGGAATTCCGTATAAAAATTCCGACGCAAAAGACGTTATGCTTCTCGGCTTCAGACTGGATTCATTAAATATAAAATATCGTGGCAAGCGACTTGATGAAGTGGCGCGCATTCATGGCAAAGATGCCGATGAAACGGTGATCGACCTGGTGATGAGAGATAAATCTACCATTGCCGCAGTGTATTATCAGCAAACTGAAGACAACATCCGCAAAATCATTCAACAACCTTATGTGAGCTTTGGCTCCGACGCAGCATCAATGTCGGATCACATCGTATTTAAAGATTGGGGAACACATCCCCGTGCATACGGTACATTCACACGCGTGTACGCCCGGTATGTCAGGAAAGAAAAATTGTTAACACTGGAAGAGACCGTGCGCAGGATGACTTCCTTGCCCGCCAACAATTTAAAAATTAAGAAACGCGGAATGCTAAAAGTTGGCTACTTTGCTGATGTAGTGCTTTTTAACGCAGGCACTATTCAGGATAATGCTACTTTTGAAAATCCAAAACAATATGCCACAGGAATGGTGCATGTTTTTGTTAATGGTGTGCAAGTCTTAAAAGATGGAGAGCACACTGGAGCAAAACCAGGAAGAGTAGTGCGTGGCCCTGGGTGGAAAGGAAAACAGTAATTCAATTCACGGATCATCATATTACATCACATCAAAAAACCTTTTTTAGATGCTCTCAATGGAATACAGAATCATTTCATTGGAATTCGAGTGATCTGTGAGTTTTCACTGTCACAAATAGTCAGAAAGGACCAACTAATGGGTATAGTTCGATGCTTAACCACAGCATGCATTTCCTATCTTGCCTTACTCAATTCAAAAAAACCACATGAACGATAAAGTCCTTCTCATCGGAAACGGAATTAACAACATTGCACAGGATTATCGCTGGATTGACCTGATCAACAATCTCATTAATTACATTGGTGCATCAGGACAAATACGTGTAGAGGATAAACCCTTTCCCATGCTTTACGAAGAGATCTTTGTAGAAGCCGTAAAGAATCGTCAGTTTAAAGAAAGCGATATAAAAGACTTCATTGCCAGGGAGGTATCCAACCTTGAGCCGAATGACGTACACACATCAATAATAGAATCCGGTTTTGAAAACCTGCTCACCACTAATTATGATCTTACACTTGAAAAAAAATACATTCAAACACCCGGCGAACTGAAAAATTGTGGGGAAGTAAAAGAGAGCACTTTTAGTTTATTCCGTCATTATAAAATTAACAAAACCAGGTTCTGGCATATTCACGGTGATGCTAACATTTCCGGTTCTATTACGCTGGGCTATGAACATTATAGCGGATACCTTCAACAGATGCGCAATTACGTTGCGAATGGAACCGGCACAGCTTATAAAGTAAGATTTGATCCACTGATAAAACGTTTAAAAAATAAATTCTTCACAACATCCAGTTGGGTTGATTTTTTCTTTACAAAAGATATTTACATTATCGGACTTACCCTTGACTTTATTGAAATTCACTTATGGTGGTTGCTTACGTTCCGTCAACGATTAAAACTTGCGCGACAGGTTCCGGTTGAAAACAACATCGTTTACTTTTATCCGGATGTACTGGCAAAAAAGATTCAAAATAAAATTGATCTATTCAGAAGCATCGGGGTGACACCCTTCTCGGTTTCGTACCAGGAGAATAACAAAATGAAGTACTATCAAAATGTATTAAAAAAAATAAAAAGCAACCTTAAATAGGTCTGTTGAAAAAGTCAATTCCATTCTTTTCCCGCAGAATTCACTGATTGAATGCACGCAGATTTGCGCTGAAGATTTATCTGCGATTGGCGCAGAAATCTATCTTAAAAAAATCTGCGTTCATCTGCGATTTCTGCGGGAGGTATTCTTCAAACTATTTCATCACGTACTTTTCAATAAAATCTTTCGGGCGCAGCACTTCGATTTTAGAAAAAAAGAAATCATTCACGTCGTCCGTAACGATACATTGACACTTTACAATCTCCGCTGTATAATATTGCAGGCCATCTTCAAAGTCAAGTATCCGCTTATTGCTAACGGCTTGTATAACACAAGCTTCATCTACCGGGGCAATTTTTATTTTGGAGGAAAGTAATTCGATTTTCTTTTTAGCAACGGCAGTACCACTTTTCTTTTCAGCAAAATAAAATGCAATTGCAAGGCAGAGCGGTGATGTATATATAGAATACTTTTTGTTATCGATCAGACTTAGTATGCGGGAGGTGTAAGTAAAAAGCGGGTATTCTTTGTTGAAGACAGAAACAAGAACATTGGCATCCAGAAATATTTTCATTTCCTGGACTTATAATATTCCTGCTTCATAGATTTTCTGCTTCTTGGTTTCGTACGATACTCAACCTCACCTTCGGCTAACTGGGTAATCCACTCGGCAACGGGAATTTCTTCGAGTTGCTTATAGTTCTTACTGGTGATTTTGCTGAACAGATATTCGGTAAGCCTGGACAAACTGATATTTTGATCATCAGCAAATTTCTTTGCCTGTTCAATAATTTTACTGTCAAAGCTTAGTGTAATCTTGGCATCCATAACCAACTTTAAGTTATACGACAAAAATATATTTTTTATACGTATAAAGAAAAGAATAGTTTAAAAATAATTGTTGCCCGACTAAAATGTAGTATTCATTTTCAATCCCTTGATTTTCTTGATGTTTCTTTAGAAAAGAATTTAACGATAGCAAATTTCCTTATACGGGCAGTTCCTGCAGTTTTCAATATTCAGTGTTTGATCAAAAGGTTTATCGGCATTAAACAACTCCTCCAACATTTCCTTTAAACCTTCTTTAAACTGCAGCAGATACGGACGAATATCGGATACATATTCATTGCCAATTTTTAGTCCGAAGCGAAAATTTTCTTCAAACAAATTCATGCGATTCATAAGACCAGGCATTATTTGAAAATCCGCAGTCCTGGCATTTTCTGTATACAGCAACGCATACATCAACGTCTGAAACGCAGCCTTACTTCTTGCACCCTCCCGTACAAAAACATCCTGAACAGTTCCTTTTACTTCGTAGCCTTTGTCTCTTCCGGTTTTGTAGTCGATTATTCGTAGCACACGATCTTTGCTGTCAGCTCTGTCAATAGCGCCGCTTAATACAACAACAGGTTTTCCTTTTACATCGATCGGTATTTTTACTTTTAAATCTTCCCGTTCCAAAGCCTCTATTTTGAATGGCGCATAGGCTTTATCCAGGTCCAGGATACGTTTTACAAAACTTAATATGACCTCTTTCACCACAAGTCGTTGACCGTGATACTCAACGTTCGCTGCCCTGATTCCGTACTCCTCACGAAATGCAAAATCTATATGCTTCTCAATTCTCTCCTCCCAATTTTCAAGGTCTTCAGAACTAATAATACTGCTACCTTTCTCATCTTTAATACTTTGATAAAAATACTGCATCACTTTGTGAAGCAAGTTTCCAAGCATTCGTGCATCCAGATCTTCCTGCACTTCCCTTGGTTCCCTCATTCCGGCAACATATTTGAAATAAAAACGCAACCGGCATTCGATGTAATCATTCAACGCGGTTGGCGATAATGTTTTTGAACCCCGCTGACCCAAACAATACAAAGCAAGTTTATCAAAAACGCGTTCGTCTTTTTGAATGGTTATCGGCTCACCTCCTTTAGGTCGAATAGGTGTATGTAAAATATTTCTTTCAATATCTAATCCGGATTCAAAGAGAAGTTGTTGCAGGAACCGGCTCATCTCACCCTGACCTAATACATCGGTCTCAGCATTGTATAAAAGAAAAATATTTTCTGCCCGTTGCAAGACTCTGTAAAACAAATAAGCATACATCGAATCCTGGTGTTCAACGGTTGGAAGCTGGTATGCTTTCCGAATACTGAATGGGATGTACGATCCCTTTGAAGCGATTGAAGGAAACACACCTTCATTCAGAGACAGGATAAAAACATTTTTAAAATCAATGTTCCGCGTTTCCAGCACACCCATTACCTGTAAACCTTTTAGCGGCTCACCGGAAAAAGGAATTCTTCCTCCACGTACCAACTGTCTGAATAATCGCAGAAAAGATTGAAATGCCTCTTTGCGTGATGGAACTATTGCAGCACTATCATGAATTAATACTTCTTCAATGCGATTCAACATTTTAATGAAATGGAATGCATATTCTTTATCAAATGATGAAACGGATGGAAGAAAGCCGATAGCCGTTACTATCTCTCTTAAATATTTCGCTACAGCATTAGGCTGAATTGGCGAAAAAATAATATGATATAACGCAGGGCCTGATCGTAAAAATTCTCCATCGATGGATATCCTGTTAGCATTGATGATCTCCTTACTTTTCTGTTGTGAATCACCAGCATCTGCGGCTACTCCATACGGGTGACTCAAAATAGAAATAACCTGCCGGTGATTGAATTGATCATTTCGCTCATTGATTTGCAATTCAATCAGGAGCTCAATAAGATTAAATAAAGGAGTGTTGCTCAACGGGAAGCCCATGGAAACATTAAGCTTCTCGATGTCATCTGAAATGCCATGCAAAACCGGAAACAAAAGGCGCTCATCGGGCAGAACAATTAAGGTCTCTTCAGGATCAATGCCTTTATTGATTTCTTCATTAAGAAGCTGGGACATTAGCTTTGCTTGTCCTACAAGTTGAGATGCGCCATATACTTTAATTGACTTACCCGATCTGAAATTTGCCGGCACATCGGTCGGAAACGTCTTTGCAAAAAAGCTGAGCTTTTGATACTCGCGAAAAAAATCTCCAGCTTCCTGCCGGTCGTTGTTTACATAGTATTCATCAAGATCCCAATAAATATGCGCAGTGCCTTCATCAATAAAATGGGATATGATAATTTCCTCTGCTTTAGTTAAAGCATTAAAACCGATAAATATTAAATTTCCTTTTTTAAATGATGTGCTTAATTCATTTCGTGACAGTCGTTCGGCCACATCACGATGCATCATTCCGTCATAGGCCAATCCATGATTATGCAATTCTTTTTTAAACGCCTCGTATAGCAACGGAAGTTCTTTCCACACGTGAAGAAACTTCTGTTTGTTTGCTGTCATATTTTTGTCAAAGCTTCCCCAAAAGTTTTTTAGAAATTCGGATTGCTCATCGGTAAGAAAATCAAAACTGGCATCCAGTTCTTTTTGATGGCTAAGGTCTTTAAACAATTGATTCGCTGAAACACAATACTTATCCACCTCGTCAAAGTCCTTCAGCAACATCTCGCCCCAAAAGAAAAATTTCTCAAAGGGTTCTTTAATATCCATCGTTGCCTGGTACACTTTATAAAGACGGTGTACTAACTCCAGTTTGTCTGGAATGGAATACTTGCTAAACGACGCGATGAAATCTTCAATGGTAGTAAGCTGCGGGGCAAAGGCAGGCTTGGTCAATAAATTACCCAGGTGCTTCTTGAAATAGAGTGAAGCCCTGCGATTTGGAAAAACAATAGTCAGCTCATCCAGCTTAGGATGAATAGCATAAATTTTCTCCGCATGTTCCTGTAAAAAAGATTTCACTCTTCAATAAAGTAATGAGCCACAAATCTATCAAAGTATTTGGCACTACAAGATTTTCATTCGACTTAACGGATGGAATTTTAGTGCGTGTTAAGAGGCTACATCCATTCCACATGCTGGCGGACTTTTTGCCTGATTATGCTTATTTAAAATCCTGATTTGAACCAACAAAAAATCTGGTCAACGTTATTAACTTCCCTCCCGTTAAATGAGGAATGATTTCACTCTATTCATTTTAAAAATCAACCGTAAAAGCATTACATTAACCTGCTTAAATGTCAATCATGGCAAAACCTGTTTCGCGCAGACAGTTTCTCATTAAAAGTGGATTGCTCAGTTATCCGGCAATGATGGCGCTGGACATGTTAAGATCTGCACCCGCGCATGCATTTTCTCTCAATGGATCGGGTAATGGAAAGAAGGTAGTTATACTCGGTGCTGGTCTTGCTGGAATGGCCTCAGCTTATGAACTAACTAAGTTGGGTTATCAGTGCACATTGTTAGAGGCCCGTAAACGAACAGGAGGAAGAGTATGGAGCGTAAAAAATGGAGACCGTACCAAAGAGATTGACAATGAAGAGCAAGTTTGTAAAATGGACAGCGGATTGTATTTCAACGCGGGACCATCTCGTATTCCTCATCATCATCAACTTACCTTGCAGTATTGTCGTGAGTTAGGTGTTCCGATAGAAATTTATAACAACGTAAATGAAGGCGCATACTATTTCAGTGAAGGAAAGGGATCATTGTCAGGAAAGAAAATTCGCATGCGGGAAATTCACAATGACATGCGGGGTTATATGTGCGAGTTGCTCGCAAAAGCGGTTGACCAGGGAAAGGTAGATACAACGCTGACAAAAGAAGATGCTCAAAAAGTAATAGAATATTTGCGCGCTGAAGGCGGACTTGATATCGATAAATTATATAAAGCTTCCGCACGAAGAGGATATATTGATCCACCCGGCGCGGGAGAAAAAGCGGGAACGATTGCTGATCCCTATAAGCTTGGTGATATAATTCAATCCGGACTTCTTGATCCTGATTTTTATAATGTTGCTGAATACACCTATGAACTTCAGATGACCATGTTTCAGGCGGTTGGTGGCAATGAACAGATTGCAAAAGCCTTTGAGAAAAAGGTTGGTAACATTATCAAGCTGGGAGCGGAAGTAAAATCCATTCACAACACGGATACGGGTGTACGTATTAAATACGTTGAACAAAACGCGGAAAAAATAATTGATGCCGACTTGTGTATCTGTACCATTCCTCTTCCCGTATTAAGCAATATTGAACACAACTTTTCTTCCGATGTGAGTCGCGCCATTGACTATATACCCTACATTCAAACCGGAAAGATCGGACTTCAATTCAAAAGACGATTTTGGGAGGAGGACGAAAATATTTTCGGCGGCATTACCCATACCAACAATGAACTAACGCAAATCTTTTATCCCTCCAATGATTACCTCAGTAAAAAAGGAGTTCTTATCGGATATTATAACTTTAATGAAACTGCCGTAAAAGTCGGAACGTTTTCCAATCTGGATCGTGAAAAATTCGCATTACAAAAGGGGTCTCTCATTCATCCTCAATACACCAAAGAGTTTGAGAATTCGTTTTCGGTAAGCTGGCACCTCACTCCTTTTTCAATGGGAGGATGGGCAATCTATAATAGCGAAGCAAGGAAAACCTTATATAGCGCTTTACTTAAACCCGATAAAAATGTTTATTTCGCCGGAGAACATGTAACTTACCTTACAGCGTGGATGGCCGGTGCATTTGAGTCCGCCCGAAGAACAGTAACCGATATTCATGCTCGCGTCACCGAACAACGCGTCACTTATCCTTCAACCAAGAATTAAAACAAAATATCATTATGACAACCTCTTCAATGAACAGAAGAAAATGGCTTAAGGCAAGCGCCACACTTGCCGGAGCATTTGCTGTTGCTCCTGGTGCAATCGGATCACTGAGTGCATCACCTATTCGTGCACTAAGATTAAATTCGTTTAACAGATATTCGGAGGCCGCGCTTTTAAAAGACTTTCCTGAAATGAAAGTAAGACTGGCTTTTAACGAAAATCCCTTTGGTCCTTCTGAAAGAGCAAAGCAGGCAATTATAGAATCTGTATCAAAGAGTTTTCTGTATCCCATTTCTGAAGTACAGGAGTTAGCGGAAAAGATTGCAGCAAGTCATGGTTTAAAAAATGAAAATATTGCCATATCATCAGGATCAACAACACTGCTTCATGCTGCATCGGTGCACTTCGCTAAGGAAGGTGCAGAAATTATTTCAGGTGATCCCTCCTATGATGATCTGACCAAAGCCTCTGAAAAGTTAAAAGCAAAATGGATAAAAGTTCCGTTAACGGATACTTACAAACTTGACCTGGATGCAATGGAGAAACTCATCACAGAGAAAACTTCCTTGGTTTACATTTGCAATCCCAATAACCCAACAGGAACACTGCTTGACACCGCAAAACTGAAAAGTTTTTGTGAACGCGTTTCTAAAAAAGCCACGGTGTTTATTGATGAAGCTTACATAGACTATACAGACAATCCCGAACAACATTCAATGATAGGACTGGTAAAAGATGGGCACAATGTTATTGTATCACGCACCTTTTCCAAGCTATATGGTTTTGCAGGGTTGCGGGTCGGTTACATCATTACCCAACCAGCCATTATCGAACAACTTAGCCTCTATGCATGGCTGGAGGCTGGTCTTTCTTATTTATCTGTTGCAGCAATGAATGCGGCGTACGGTGATAAAGAATTTTTACAAAGTGCATTTAAAAAGACTTTAGAATCAAAAAAATATTTATACGATGTGTTGAAGAAAGAAGGCTACGATTACATTCCTTCCTCAACCAATTTTGTCATGTTCCCGGTCAACATGGATGCTGAACGTTTTGTAGAAGAAATGATGAAGCGCGGCGTTGGTGTGAGACCGTGGAAGTTCAATAACAAAAACTGGTGCCGCGTTAGCATTGGTACAATGGAGGAAATGAAATCTTTTGCGAATGCGTTTAAGCAGATATCGTAGGGTATGTACAAAGTAAATTATTATAAAGTGTTCACTATTTAATCATGATAAGAATTTCTGTATTGATTCTTTTTATAAGTGTTGCGTGCGTTGTCTTCGTATCAGCACAAGACCAGGTGAATCCGCGTCCAATCACTTTAGAGGAATATGAAAAAGCCAAAACTTTTCAGATCAATGATCTGGATAACGACACCTATGTAAAATTTGATAATGCCTACATTCTTGATCGTTACGAAATGCGCAAACCGTATTTCATAACGGGAGATGACGGCTTAAAGAAGAGAATGGATCTCTATAAGCTGATTGCAAAAAACGGATTACAGGAACTCGGCATCATGGTTTTCTACACCAATGAAAAAGGGAAACTCTATAAAGCTCTATTGCCTAATTTCACAGCAGATGCAAAAGTCTGGGAAAAATATTTTGAGGATATACACAGTATTAATAAAGAAGAAGAAAATTTTGTATTGAAACTATCCTATGTTCTCTCTAAAGAAATAAGCTTCCAGCAATACAAGTTTCTAAATCAAGGCAAAGATCTTTCTAAGGAATCAGCAACCTATGGAAACAATATTTGTTTCCCGGGTGATCAGGAGGTGATGATGATCAATGGATCTAAAAAGTATTTGAAGGATATCAAAGCGGGTGATGTATTGTTAACGGTTGATCCTTCTTCTCTTGAAAGTATTTCTATAAAAGTAAAGGAGTTGACAGAACACGAAGCCATGAACTATGCCATAACGAAGCTTACTTTGCTATCAGAAGAAGCGCAGTCACCAAATGAAATTATTCTACATACAAAATTCATTGAAGCAACACCAAACCATCCTATGCTAACCACATCAGGCACAAAACCCATTGGTGAAATTAATTTGGGAGAATCGATTTTGTGCTATGATAAAAAATCGAATTCTTCAACATCCTATTTTGTATTTGACAAATCTGAATTTGCCGGTGGAAAACAAAGCGTTTACAACATTATAGCTGATGAAGGAGAAACTTTCCTGATGAATGACGTAATGGTTTTACGGAAATAACTTTAAATTAATTCTTCATTACCTTCAACGGCGCGTTGAAGTTTAATTGTTACTTCATCAAGTTCATCAAGACTATGCATAAGCAATTCATTGATCTTATCTTCTTCCCCATCTGGTTTTGAAATGGCATTTCTAAGGACGATCAAACCTTTTACCCTACAGAACGGCCCCCGCAAAAGATGAGAATTGATATGCGCGTACTGAACTAACTTTTCATTTTTTAATTTAAGTTCCGCCGTTCGCTGCTTAACCTTGCCTTCCAGGTTTTTATTCAATTCCTCGACATTTTTATTGGCCTGTTGAAGAGAAGTTACCGCCCGTTCGAGTTCTGCATTTTTCTGACTCAATTCTTCGGATTGTTTTGAAATAAGTTTTCTGGCATTATTCATTACTGAAATGTAGTACTGCACAACATACAGCATATAAAACATTAACAGGTTGAATAGCATCCAGTACAAAAGAATATCCAGAACAAAGTATGGATCATCACGCAGAATATTTTCTTCCGCCGATGAAGATTCATACATAACAAGAATATCCCTGCATGTTAACATCAGGATAAAATTAACAGCAATAAAAAACCAGAACTTCAAAGGTTCAGCACGCGAAGAAAAGGAAACATGAATAAGAACACTGTGAAAAATTATTCCGGCAGGAAAAGCAAAGTAATAATCAGAAGGAGTCTCATGTATAATAATTGGAATTATATGTAAGAGAAGTATCCAGCTAGCCAGAAATAAGACACGACTAAGGGATGTGAATCCAAATTTATTAAGCATTAAAAAACCCAGGCAAAGCAAAATAATAATGGGCACAGCAAGGCGGTCAAAAACATATAAGCTCTCAGGCTTAATGAATGTGTCCAAGTCAATTAATACAAACATGACATAGACGATAGGAAGCGTAAGGAAGATAACATTAGAGAATATGACGTGTCTCTTTACCGTTTCATCATTTGGATACCGTGTGCCAAAATAAGTCCAGTCAATTATCTTCTGATTTAGCTTCATCGTGTGCGCGGATAGTTCAGATAAATATAAGCAATGGAATAACTATTGTTAAGAAGTCCTATGCCAGCCTATGCCCATTTCAGGATTTTTTGTATGGCATTACGTAAAATTAATTTTTCAATTCAATATTCAAATATTTAAGTATGGCTTCATCTCCCTGAAGTGCATTCTTTGGCATGGGATGCTGGGTATCAAACACTTTAAGATCGGCCTCAGGCAATATTTTTACAAAGTCTTCCTTATAACCATCCTTATAGGGTATTTGGTTTGCATTCAACTTTAAATGATGGGCGAGAAAATTGTAGGCAGCCGCCCGTTTACTGTAACCATAATCATGTTTTTCCATAGGCAGATGTACATTCTCTACTTTATTCTCTGCGTCATAAAGTGCATACACTTTTTGTAAGTAGGGATATTCAACGCGTGGTGTATTGCTGGTCCAGTCACCACCGTCGGAGATTAGTAACAGCGGGCGTGGTACACACAGCGCAGCAACTTCAACATTATTGGTCTGATGGTGATTACTCTTATGAATGGGCATACCACTTTCACAAACACATCCACCGAAGAAGTGCGCGGATACCTGAACTACCGGAACGGATACTTTAATTCTCTCATCAAGGGCTGTAAGAATAAAAGTTTGCGTTCCTCCACCCGATTCGCCGGTCATACCGATTCGTTCGTTGTCTACGTCGGATCGGGAAAGTAAATACTCCAGTACCCGTTTACTGTTCCAGGTTTGAAGCAGTAAGGCGATCGGCATCTTGTGATCGATCTGTTGACTATCGCCGTACCCGACCATATCATACGCAAACACAATAGCTCCCATTCTTGCTAACACAGCACATCTTTTCTGCACAGCCTCACCGAAACGGGGATTGTTTCCATGACCATGAGGAGAAAGTATAGCAGGATACTTTTCTTGTTTTGTGATTGGACGGTATAGATTACCAGTGATATAAAAACCGGGAAAACTTTCAATGGCGATGTTCTCAATCACATAACCATCCATTGTTTTTGTGCTGTGAATGATAGGATTGAAGTTTCCTTTAATGTCAGGCATCTTATTCAGTTGCATGCCATCAATCATACCCTGCCTGATTATCTTTGCTCTCTCTTCCCACGAAGCTTTATCATGCCATTCACGGGCAAATTTTTTCATCATTTGGTTTGCTTCGTCTTCAGTCCAGTATTGACCGACACAAAGGTTGGCATTTTGAGAATAGGCACAGAGGGGAAGATAAAACAAGATTAAAAGTAAAAGTCCTCTCATCCTTTTTGTAACAGTTTTTTAACTTCATTTTCCAGGTCAGGAAGATTTCGAATTACAATTCCCCAAATGATATCTTCCGAAACAGAATCGTATCCATGAATAATTCTGTTTCTTGTATCTATAATCTTCCTCGTATGACTAATTTGATTTTCAAGGTTCACTTTCAGAATTCCATTTTACGTCATTGTCCATAGATCAGCACTTTCGTCTTGTCAATATTTTCCTTCAGAAAAGGATTTTTTATAGCCTTATTCTCCAACAAATCAATTTTTCGATTCAAAATCCTTTCAAGCTCAAATTTAAGATCAAAGTAATTGTCTGTATACTCAAGAGGGTCGTCGATTTTAAAATCAACTATTAAGTCAACATCACTACTATTCTGAAAATTAGTCGTATTAACAGATCCAAACGAATACAGACTTTTGACTTTATGTTTTTCACAAAGTTTCTGAATTTGATTTTTGAAAGTTTCTATTAAACCCATACTCTAAATTTAAACAACTGGAAGACAAATTCAGTTTTTTCAGCTTATTTTTTAGGGTGGGGTGTGAGTTGTATGGCATAGTTTTATTTTTCTATATACAACTCAATGCTGATCCAAAAAAAATACAGACTTTCTACAACCCCAACTCCAACTGACTTGAATCTTTTTTCTTTACCACTTTTTGTTTTCCTGCTTTGACAGAAATGATCTCTCCCGTTCTTACATAAAGTAAATATCCCTCCACATCAGTGAAGTTCATTTGATACAATGTGGTAATATATTCCAACACTTGTTTCTGATCTATCCTGGTTGGTTCACCGGTTTTGAAATCTATGATCACTACTTTATCTCCTTTTATTAATAAACGGTCAATACGACTTTCACTTCCGGTCGGCAATAAAATTGGCACTTCAGTTCGCACTTCCCAGGCAGTTGAAAACCATGAGCGGACACGTTCATCACTGAATAGCTTTTCCAATTGCGCTACAATAGGTTGACGTTCCTCTTCGGTGATGTAACCCTCGAGCTTGAGTTGTTCAAGCACGTCATCACGTTCTGTCTCATATTTAATTCTTGATAAAATTTTATGGACGTAAATTCCATAGTTTATTCGTTCACGGAAATCTTCATTTTCATCGCCTTCAAAAAATTCTTTTGCTGACTGACGAATTACTAACTTCTCCCGCCAGTCTGACGTTGAATACGTATTCAACATAAGCGATGTAGTGTTTTTTTTATCCGGCGAAACAGTGGGCAATTCTCCACTAGTAAGCGTATGCGATACGTTATCCCATCCCTGCACATCGCCTTCCATAATACTGTCATATAAAACCTGGGCGATGGTATTCTTTGCCTTGAAAGGCGCATGGACAATCAAACCTGTTCGTGCGCGCGTCAGGGCAACATAAAGCAGGTTTAAGTTGTCGAGGTAAGAATGAAGAAGTTCCGCTTCGTAGTAGTGATTAAAATATGTGTCCTTTAGTTTGCTGGAATACTTGACAGGTATGTAGCCTGCGTTTCGAAACGGTTCTTCATCACTTTTCACCCAAAGCGTAGGAGCCCTCCAATTTTCATGATCAAGTGACCAGGAACAAAAAGGAATAATTACA
This sequence comes from uncultured Roseivirgaceae bacterium, assembly GCA_964521255.1. Taxonomy (GTDB): domain Bacteria; phylum Bacteroidota; class Bacteroidia; order Cytophagales; family Cyclobacteriaceae; genus ZC4RG29. Next base: position 63,894 of record CAZFRM010000020.1, on the reverse strand, counting down.
TAATCAAACTGCAATCCTTTTGCTTTATGAATAGTAAGTATCTGAACGGCATCAATTTCGCCTGACGCCTGAATTGATTTCTTTTCTTTATTATCCTCCCACCATTCCAGAAATTCACCGAGGTCATTTCGCTCGCGACTGGAAAACTCTAATACCAGATCCTGAAAGGCCTGCAAGTAAGCGAGTTCACCTTGCTGCTTACCTAAATCAAAAATCCTTATTAACGTTTCAGTAAGTTCGAATAATGGAAGTTTCTTGAGCATCGCCTTATCTTCTGTAAATGCATCAGGAAGACCACTTTCAAAAAATACCTGACCCGAAACATCAAAAACTTCTGTAAGGCCACGCTCCGGTTTATAAAGCCTGCTATACTCGTATGACAACTGAGCGCGTGCTATTGCATCTTGTGTATTTTGAAGATAACGCAATGCCGCTAATATTAAATTGACAGAAGCGGCGCCATCAATGCGTAACGATTCATTTGATACCACATCATACCGGCAATATGGTTTTGCCTCACTTGAATCACGATATTGAAGTAGTTTGGCAACGATCGCCTGGCCTTCACTATTCTTTCGAACAAGTATGGCAATATTTCTTAAGGCGACTCCTTTCTCCTGCAGTTGTTCCAGCCATTTAGGAATCAAATTCATTGATTGATGTGCCCATGAATCGTCCTTCGAAACTTCCTCAATGAACTTCACATGAACGAAGCCTTCCTCCGTCCGTGACTTTACCTGCTCAACATCCTTGTAAATCTCTTCCATTACCGGACGACCAAAGAAACGTGTCATCCATTGTGCGGCGGCTTTAAAAATATTATTGTTGAATTGCACCACATTTGAAGCGCTTCGGTAATTGCTGAGAAGCTCCTTAACTTCAATTCGTTCCTTGCCAATTTGATTTTCAACCTGGCGTTGCAACAAGTCCAGGTCACCACCACGCCAGCGGTATATGGCTTGCTTCACATCACCTACTACCATACCAGGATAGCCTTGATCAAGACTGTTGGCCAGAAGTGGTAGAAAATTTTTCCATTGAAACCCAGACGTATCCTGAAATTCGTCTATGAGATAATTTCTATAGAACGATCCTACTTTTTCATAGATAAAAGGAGTATCGCTATCCTGAATAACACCATTTAGAAATTTCGGCGCGTCGGCCAACAGCATCATGTTATTCTCATCTTTGTATTCCTTCAGCTTGCGCGATATGTCGGCAACCAATCCGAAGGCATAAAAATTATTAAGCGCCACTTCAGCAGAAAGAGCTTGCTGATAAAACTTTTCCCGATGCTCAAGGATTTGATTCATGCGTGGAAGAAGTTCTTTTACCGCTAGTTGGTAAACAAGATTTATACGCGGTCGTTTATCGCGAGGCCAATTCTTTGGATCAGGTAATTTACTCAACACGGTATCTGACGGTTCTTTGAAACCATCTACACTGTTGAGATTAAGGAGCTTCGTAAAAAAAGAATATCCAGGACTACCATTATATTTGAAATCTTCAGGCTCAAGTCCATTCCGTTGAATAATATCAACGGCTTCGCTCGCCAGTGTTGCAATGTGATTTATGAATTTCCATTTCGCATCCTGTAGTTTTTTACGGAGGGATGGAAAGAAATCTTTTTCGCCGCTTGCCGCTGTTACATCATCTTCTATCTGCTTGAATTCTTCTTTAAAAATTTCTTTCGAAAATTCCATCAAATTATAGCGCACATCCCAGGCACGTTCGTTGGCAAGATTCTCCTTTGCAAATGCAACAACCCAGTTGGTAAGATCTTTCTTCGTTCCCAACTCATCAATCAGGTTATTGATTACTTCTTCCATTACTTCATCTTGCTCTACTTCTAGCCGATAGTCACCCATCAAACCAGACTCACGTGTAAAAGAGCGAATCACTTTTTGGAAGAAGGCATCGATAGTGCTTATGGAAAACTGCGAATATTTATGGAGAATATAAGTTTGTACTTCCTGGCTTCTGTCACGAAACGTCAGGTTGTCCATCCCTAGTATTTTTTTTAATTCTTCTGCTAAAACATTCGGCCTGTCGTTGGCAAAATCATCAAGATACGCAAGGATGCGGTCCTTCATTTCCTGCGTGGACTTATTTGTAAATGTCACCGCAAGGATATGCTTGAAGTAGTCATTACGAAATTGGAGGGCGAACTTCAAATACTCACGCGCCAATGTGTACGTCTTGCCAGATCCGGCGGAACTTCGGTATAAGGTGAAAAGTTTAGTCAATTGAACACATTTTATTACAAGGCGTCACCAAGTTTCAAATCTAATTTCACAAAAGGAAAAAACTTCACTAATTTGAAGGATACTTTTTTACATGTCTCGTCTGAAGAAGTTTTTTGAGGGCATTTTTTATTTCTTCCCTATCCAACTGTTGCTCACCAACCTACGACGCAACCAGGTGCTGGTGTTGTGTTGGGTTATCATGTTTGCAATGGCAACGGGTGGTTTTGGCAAATACCTCGGAATTCCCTACTTGTTTCTGGACCCTGAATATTTAAACCAGGTGAATTTCAGGAGCTTCTTTATTATGGGTGCGGTTATTGGCGGATTTACTGTTGCCTTTCATATTACTTGCTATATTTCCGATGGACACCACTTTGCTTTTGTTGGCGCACTTGCAAAGCCTTTTACAAAATTCAGTATTAATAATAGTTCAATACCGTTTGTTTTTGTCATTGCATACATCACGGAGATCATCCTCTTCCAGCTAAACAATGAATACTCATCTACTGGTGATGTGTTGCTAAAGCTCGCAGGGTTTATCGTCGGCTTTTTAACCATAACGGCAGGATTGTATCTCTACTTCTGGTTCACTAACAAGGACATTTTTAAATACGTAGTTTGTCGCATCGATGAGAAAATAAAGCAGAATGTACAAGTGACACGCGCCAGCGCTATGAATAAGCTGAACATAGCCAAGAAGAAACAGGTCCGTGTCGACTATTACCTCGACGGATTGCTTAAAATAAAAAAAGTTGAAGAAAATAATTTTTACGACAGAGCTACTATTATACAAGTGTTTGACCAAAATCATTTCAACCTTGTTGTAGTTGAACTCCTCATTTTTGTATTGGTTATTGTGCTGGGTGTATTTAAGGATTACCCTGTTTTTCAATTACCGGCAGCTGCGAGCTTCGTTATTTTTCTTACTATTTTCGTTATGATGGCCGGGGCTTTTGCCTATTGGTTTGGCGGATGGTCAATCACCACAGCACTGATTATTTTTTTAATCATAAACTATCTGGCAGGCCAGGATTTTTTTGAAAAGAAATATGAAGCATTCGGTTTGGACTATAAAAGTAAGCCCGAGTCTTACACCGTTGACCAGCTTAGGCAACTAAACTCAACTGCAATAATTGAAGAGGATCGTAATCACACCTTGCAAATTCTTAATAACTGGAGGAATAAGTTTGACTCTCTTCAAAAACCAAAAATGATTTTCATCTGCGCCAGCGGAGGCGGCAAACGTGCAGCGCTTTGGACACTTACTGCCTTGCAAACTGCAGACAGCTTAACACAAGGGCAACTCATGAAGAATGCCATGCTGATTACGGGAGCCTCCGGTGGTTTAATTGGCGCCAGTTATTTTCGCGAATTGAAATTAGGTCAATCCCAGGGGCAGAACATCAACCCGTATGCACAAAATCATTTATGGAGACTTTCAGCGGATAATCTTAATCCGCTTATCTTCAGTTTGCTTGCCAACGATTTGTTCGTGGGGTTTACAAAATATGAATACAACGATCACTTCTATCGCCGTGACCGAAGCTATACATTCGAAGAGCAATTGAACCAGATCACGGGTGGTTTAATGGACAAACCTCTGCATGCTTATCATGGTCCTGAACTGGCTTCTGCCATTCCCATGTTGATTATCTCACCCACCGTGATAACCGATGGCCGTAAACTCTATATAAGTTCACAACCTGTATCCTACATGAACAGTGACCTGTTAGCCTATTCATATTACGAAAATGCTAAAATCAGCGGCGTTGATTTTCAAAGTTTGTTTAGAAACCATGGCGGAGAAAATCTTAGGTTTCTATCAGCCCTTAGAATGTGTGCCACCTTCCCCTATATCACACCGAATACTTCTCTCCCTACAGAGCCACCTATTTACATTATGGATGCCGGGATTTCTGATAACTTCGGTTTGTCCGATGCAGTCAGATTTTTATATGCTTTCAGGGATTGGATCGAAGCGAATACATCAGGAGTGATTTTCTTTTCCATTCGCGATTCCCCTAAGTTGAACTCAATCACTAAGAGTAGCAGCCAAACAATAATAGATGATTTCTCACAGCCCATTAGTAACGTTTACAATAATTTTGAAAACTTTCAGGATATTGGTAACGATCTTCTTATCGGATACAGCAGGTCATGGTTTAATGGAGAAATTGATCGAATCGATATAGAATACCAGGCGGAAACGTATGTTAACATCTTAAATGAAATGGATAGTATTCGCCAGAGCAACGCAAGAGCATCGTTAAGCTGGCGCCTTACCACCCGCGAAAAACATGGTATCATTAATAACATTAACACATCCGCTAACAGAAGCCAAATGGAAAAGTTAAAAGCATTGCTTTCCGAAACATCCAGGCAGTAATTTATGTTTCTCTCTACAAGATGCGATTAATAAAAGTCATAGGGTTATTAATTTTTCTTCTTACACTTTTTGAAGGAAAGGCAAATGATGCTACTGATAGTCTTTTGCTCTTACTGCAAAAAAATCTTCCTGATAGCACACGTACTAACGTATTGCTGGAGCTTTCACAAAGTCTTTACAACGTTGATCTGAAGAAATCGCTCTTCTATGCAGAGGAAGCGCACAATCTGGCAAACGAAAAAAATTTTGATAAAGGTGTTCAACATTCTTTATCCATATTGAGCCGAATACAAAGAAGAATGGGCAATTTTTCAATTGCTATTGAGTATAATATTAAAGAGCTATCCATCGCAAGGGAGAGAAAGGATACTGAAGGGATGATCGATTCCTACACAACCATGGGGAATATTTACTCAAGTCTTGAGAATTATGATGACGCAAAGGAAAATCTTTCGAATGCATATACCCTTGCGCAATCCACAAATCAACAAAGTCTCGTGAATATCATGAACTTCATGGGTCGTAACTATGGAAAAATGCATCAATATGATAGTGCCGAATATTGGATACTCAGGGCCCTCGAACAGGAAAAAAAATTCCCACAAAAAGGCTATTCCTTATCGTACATTTATAATAACCTCGCCGAAATTTATTTTTACAAAAAGGAGTACAACAAAACCATAAAATATTATAGCCTGTCAAGGAATCTTCCGGAAAATAAAAAGAGTCCTTTTGGTAAAACGTTTACATTAAATGGTCTTGCCCGAACATACAAGGATCTCGGTAAATACGATGAGGCAATTAAAGCAGCGGAAGAAAGCATTGAAATATCCAGGAAGTTTTCTTATCGCGATAAAACAAAAGAGTCATACGGAATTTTGTACGAGATCTACCAGGAGGCAAATGATTTCAAAAACGCATTGATAAACTATAAACAATTCAACCTTTACCAGGATAGCATCTTCAGTGAAGATAATCTTCAGTACATTGAGAATCTGAAAATCCAATACGAAACTGAACGGGTAACAACAGAAAATGAACTACTGAAAAAAGATGCGGAGTTAAAGGATGCCTACCTTGCCCAGCAGAAAAATCTCACCATTGTTGGTTCGTTTGCACTTTTGTCCCTTATCGGAGCAATGCTTTTCCTGTTTTATGGGTATCGTCAAAAGAAAAAAAGAAACCAGATACTGGCAGAATATAACAAAAACCTGGAAACACAGGTAGAGCAGCGTACGAAGGAACTTGTAAAAACAAACCTAGAATTAATCCGGCAGAATAATCAATTGGAACAATATGGCTACATAACAGCGCACAATCTTCGTTCACCTGTTGCACGCATTCTCGGGTTGACCAACATTTTAAACATCGATAAGTTTGATCCCACTGTTGATAGACATATTTTGGACAAACTTCAGCTTACCGCCAATGAGTTAGACACTATTATCTACGATATGAATGCCATCCTGGATGTCAAAAGTGGAATTAAGAATTCTTATGAAATTGTTGACTTTCATGAGCGCCTTGAAAAAATCAGAAGCATTTTAAAAGAAAGTATCACGAATACCCAAACAACAATTGAGGCAGATTTTTCGGCTGTTAAATCATGTTTTTCAATTCCTGCTTATATTGAAAGTATTTTTTACAACCTCATTAGCAACGCAATTAAATACCGGTCACCAAAGCGAAATCCGGAAATTAAAATCAGAAGCAACATAAAAGGTGAAAAACTGGAGCTCACGTTTTCAGATAACGGTATTGGTATGGACCTTAGTAAAATGAAAGACAGGATTTTTAGTCTCTACCAGCGCTTCCACGATCACGTTGACGGAAAGGGAATGGGTCTGTTTCTCGTAAAGACCCAGGTAGAGGCTTTAAATGGAAATATAAATATTGAAAGTACGGTTAACAAAGGCTCTACATTTAGCATTACAATACCCCTTGTCGTTACCTCTTCATAGAATGCAAGACACTCATTTAACATTTGCTGACCATATCCTCAACTTTTATAACAATCTTTCAATTTCTTCAGCACTTCCCCCAGGAGTTGAAATTTTGAATCCTTACAGGAATGATAAGACTGTCGAAGTCATCCAACTTTTTTATAAAAAGTTTTATGAAGACACAAATGAAAGAACACTTATCATGGGTATTAATCCAGGTCGCTTTGGCGGTGGGATAACGGGCATCCCATTTACCGATCCTTTAAAACTTGAAAAAAATTGCGGCATTCAAAATGATCTTCAAAGGAAACCAGAGCTATCAGCAGATTTTATTTATAAAATGATTGAGGCTTTCGGAGGCCCAAAAAAATTCTACGAGCGATTTTACATCAGCGCAGTTTCCCCATTGGGATTTACAAAAGATGGTAAGAATCTTAATTACTACGACATTAAAGAACTAAAGGAAAGTCTTCATGATTTTATCATTCATTCAATTGAAAAACAATTAGGGTTTGGCATTAACAATAAAGTTTGTTATTGCCTGGGTGAAGGAGAAAATTTCAAATTTCTCTCCAGGCTCAATGAATCTCATCATTTTTTTAACAAGATCATTCCCTTATCTCATCCCCGGTTTATCATGCAATACAAAAGAAAAAAAGTAGATGAATACGTGAAGGACTACCTGGAGAAATTTCAGATTTACGATTGAATATCTACAATTTAGGGTCCCGCAGATTTCGCGGATGTACGCAGATATTTTTAGATGGATTTTCTGCGCTGATCTGCGGGAAACAAAATCCTCCTCCAAATCTTATATTTGTCTTTATATTTTTAACGGTACCAATCGTACCTCGTACCTCCAATGACCATACACGAAGAGCTCCTTCATACCCTCGAATTAATACGCAAAGAAAAGTTGGCAGACCTTGAACAGTACAGGCAAAAAGTATTGAATACTCCGTTGCATAGAAAAACCACGGAAGGCATCTGTTGGTACCCCGTGCGACTTAAACGCCACTACATTGGCACAGGAGAAAGAAATATCATTGAAATTGAACGAACCAACCATCTTGATCAGCCACATGTCTTTGGGGCAGGAAAAGTTGTAAGCCTTTTTTCCAATGGTAATGGCACGCCGGAGAGAGATCATTCCGGCGGGGTAATCAATTATGTACGCGACAATACCATGGTGATCACCATGAATGCCGATGATCTTCCGGATTGGATAGAAGAAAATTTGCTGGGCGTAGATGTAATGTTCGATGAAATGACATACCGCGAAATGGACTCGGCGCTCAAAGCGGTTATTAAAGCAGAAGATACACGCATTGCTGAACTTCGTGACATTTTGTTAGGTAAAGAGCAAGCAGGTTTCAATGAAGATAAACATCATCATTTGTCAGCGTTAAATAGCAGTCAACAGAAAGCATTAAACAAAGTATTATCCGCTAAGGATGTTGGAATTATTCATGGTCCCCCGGGTACTGGAAAAACTACAACACTTGTACACGCTATTAAACTTGCGGCACAGGAAGAGCAACAAGTGTTGGTCTGCGCGCCAAGCAATGCAGCAGTAGACCTCCTGGCTGATAAACTCTCTGATCAAGGGCTTCGTGTATTGCGAATTGGCCACCCTGCACGTGTAACAGAACAATCGCTAAGCAAAACATTGGATGCACGTATTGCTGCACATGATTATTATAAGGATCTTAAAGCTCTTCGTAAACGCATAGGGCAATTGAGGGATACGGCGTTCAAATATAAACGCACGTATGGCCACGCTGAAAAGCAGAACCGAAGATTATTGCTGCAAGAAGCTAAAGCTGTTAAAGCCGATGCTGATGTTCTGGAATTCTATATTATTAATGACTTGCTCCAGAACAGTGACGTGATCACATGTACATTAGTAGGATCGTCTCATCCTTTGTTGAGAAGTAAAAAATACAAAAGTGTTTTCATCGATGAAGCAGCGCAAGCATTGGAACCCGCTTGTTGGATACCTATTTTAAGAGCAGAACGCGTGATCTTTGCAGGCGATCATTGTCAGCTACCTCCTACCATTAAATCTGTGGAGGCAGCAAGAGAAGGGTTGTCGCAAACCTTGTTTGAGAAATGCATTCAACGACAACCTAAAACTTCTTCTATGCTTCAAATGCAATACCGCATGCATGAAGCTATAATGCGGTTCTCTTCAAAGTACTTTTATCACAACAATTTGATTGCCCATGATTCAGTAAAACATTGGTTGATATATCCCGATGCGTTACCTGTTGAATTTATAGACACAGCAGGTTGTGGTTTTAATGAATCACAAGATCCTGAAACCCTTAGCAGGCTAAATGTTGAAGAAGCCCAACTCCTTCTTCGGCAAATTGAAAAGCTTGCTGAAAGAATTTCATTAAACGAAGATTCATATACAATCGGAATCATAACACCATACCGCGCCCAGGTTGATCATTTAAAAAAACGGGTAGAGAATTCACCGGCGCTGGAATCCATTCTTCCTCTAATAACAATAAATACGGTTGACGCCTTTCAGGGGCAAGAGCGGGATATTATTGCAATAAGTCTTGTTCGTTCGAACGATAAAGGCGAGGTGGGATTTCTTGGCGATATACGCAGAACTAATGTAGCCATGACAAGAGCAAAAAGAAAACTAATTATAATTGGTGACAGCGCTACACTTGGATCCCATCCTTTCTACCTTGAACTCCTGGATTACATGGAACAAAATGGATTTTATAAAAGCGCCTGGGAGGTAATGGAGAATTATTAAGGGCATCTCGAAAAACCTCCTCTGTCCTTCTCCCATCGGAGAAGGGAAGGGATGAGCCTGCCTGCTGCAAGCAGGGCCAATAAAAAAACAGTTTTTCGAGATGCCCTTAATAAATAAAAAAGCCCGGATGACCGGGCCTTCATTTTTTATCATTATGACGCACTAGAATCTAGCGGTCTTAACGTTACCATTTGCATCTGTTATCTCGAAAGTTAATTCACCAGGAACTTTTACAGCATAAACCTGTGCAAAGTCTCCCGTGAGTTCTTTCGACTCATTAAAGATCAGGCCCGTACGGCTATATATCTTAACGTTGATAGCATTTGCATTTCTTACCGAGATAAGAAACTTACCATCTTCATTTAACAATTTACTAACGTGAATATAATTTGATGGAGCAGCTTCGGTTGCGTAAGTAATCTTCTGTGCTTTCTTACCGCTAGCATCTGTTAATTCAACAGTATATTCACCTTTTTCAAGATTAGAAAAATTCAAAGGAAGAATAAAACCATTCTGACTAACCCTTTCAGAATAAATCAATTCTGATTTGCTATTGTACAAGCTCACTTTTACTTTTCCCTGATTTTCGCCTTTGTAAACTATCTTGTAAACATTTGATCCTTTTACAGGAACAACAGCAAAGCCATTCGCGCTCTCTGCACCACTATTGGCAACAGAAGACAACACAACGCCAAAAATCATCAGCGCTGAGATTAAGATTGATTTGGTTTTCATAGACATGAACATTTTGTTTTTTACTATTTATTTTCATAGCAAATGTACGGTGCGTTACTGTTCAGGTTGAGAAGTTGTAAGGAAAGTGATTTTAATTTTCCAAATAACGTTTGCGCTGGATGAAACGACGCGCTAACGTTATCAGTATTGGAAAGGCACCCTTAACAGGGTTAAAAGCAAAAGAAAGAATTTACATCGATTGCAGGAAACGATTTAATCCAGTAATGATACAGTGATTCTCAAAAAAAGAAGAAAATTAAACGCTCAACAGGGTGTGAGACTAAGTAAGAAGAAAATAATAACTACACGGATATTTCCCTTGCAAATACCAGAAATAAAAAAGGTAACCAGATAATAATAAAAAAAGGTACTGCGTCATCGACAGTACCTTTTAAACATATCAAACCAGGAGTGGTATTTATTCAACGGAACCTTCTCATATCCGGTGTCCGGGAATATTTACCATCATCTATCGTTCGATCAACAGGCGCATCTATTTGTGATTGAATATCTGCTTATTCGACCTTCACCACTCTTAAATTATCCATGTATATCACACCCCCTACATTTCCTGTATAACTTATACTGATAGCAAACCGGCCGACCTCGTCTCCGGTAGCTTCAGATGCAGGTGAAAATGTGTATGAGACCTCTTCCCACTCGGTAGTCGAGATTGCCCTTTCAGGAGCAGCCCACTCAGAATACCCCGGATTGCCGCCTTCATCAACGGCAAATTTAATATTGGCAATGCCTGTACCCTTCACCCACATGCTCAAATGATATGTAGCGGTCGGATCGACCGGCAAGTTAGAAGTAGGCTGTATATCCCAGGGATTTCCTCCTATGGAGTTTATAGTTATTTTAGCACTTTGAGATCCTTCATATGCTTCTTCATTCGTTATTTCCGAAGTAATCCGGCTTCCTCCAAGGTTCCACCCTGGTACGGAAATAGTACCTACTGTACCCAATTCGCCCTCTTCAAAACTTCCGTTGGTATTGATCACCGGCAAACAGCCTACATTACCCGGCTGGGATTCGCAAGCGATCAGATCGGTGCTGCCTGTATATACTCCGGCTGAACTGCTTATTGAAACCGGGCCTGTGGTAGCGCCAGCCGGCATAGTAAACTTCAGCACACCTGAAGATTTAGAAACGACAGAAGCTGATACGCCGTTTACTTCCACATTATCCACCAAGTTTAAATTGGTACCAAATAGTGTTACGGTTTGACCGGCTGCTGCCGCAAGAGGCGCAATTTTATTAAACGTGTGAAACACTACTACATCAAGTGTTTTGGCTCCGGTGGCTGATCCGGGCCATACCACGAGCAGCTTGTTTTGGCCTAAAGCAGAAGTCGCAGGGACTGTAAATGTAACACCTGATGCATCCTGCGAAAGGAAATTGCTCTTGGTTACAACCACATTACCTACAAATACCCTTAACACTTCATCCATTTGGCTACCGGTGATCGTCAGGTCTGCACCCTGACCAGGTGCAGTAGAACTCAATGCGGAGATTCTGCTACTTACATCCGTACCGGAATAGGTAATAGCCTCTTCGTTATCACAACTGATGATGATAGCAGCTACTATAGCCGGCAACAACATCAATGTCAATTTTTTTATTCTTCTATTAATAGTCATATCGCTTAAAATTAATATCCTGGATTTTGATAGTCTGATGGGTTCTCCGCCGATATGCGATCCAAATGTTGTTGGGGAATAGGACGCCATCTGTGGTAGGCCTGTACACCCTGAGCGGCCTCGTCATTGAGACGGACGCGGTTCAGAAAGACAGATTCGCCACGTAGCGAAAGATCCGTCCAGCGCATACCCTCACCGCATAACTCGCGGGCACGTTCATCCAAAATAAAGTCAAGTGTAACAGCACCTGCATCGATCTGCATTTCGGCTACACGGTCGCCCAATTCACCTGACGACAATTCAGGGCGATAAGCTGCGCGGGTCCTGATGATATTGATCAAACGAGCGGCTTCGGTAGCGCCTCCATTGACATTACCCTGAAGCGCTGCCTCAGCGGCTAACAGATAGGTCTCACCAAACTTGAAGATAGGCATCGGGCGCCCCGAGGCATCGTTACCGGTAGCCCGTTGCAAATCATCGAACTTTTTCAAGCCGGGATAAATCTGTGGTCCTTGCGAAGGATTCGCGGGTGTCCACCATGCTGATGGTCCGTAGGCGCGATAAGGCACATCCCATCCATTGATCTCTGCCGCCTTAGCGTCGGTGTCGGTCATCACAAAAGCTGTATCTCCCATAGCCACACCCTCTGGCAGTTGGGCCAGCCAGGTATTGCGTGGGCCCGATCCCGCCGGATTCTGCGAATCTACAGTATAGACCGTTCTAAACGAGTTGTGATACCGGCTATCATTCACTTTGTCTGCAAAGGCTACGCTGATCAGCCAGTTGGTCGGCGCCATCTTGCGCAGAGGCCGCTGGAACGCGAATGGCCTGCCATCGATCGGGTCTGCACCGTTTCTGAATGATACAGATTCATAGTTGGACGTAAAACAACTGGCCGCCATATTTTCACGGTCGCCAATGCCACTAGGGTTAGTGTACTCGTTATTTACATTATCCAATGGAATGCGCTCAGCTGCAAAAAGAATTTCCCTGTTGTACTCATTGCTTTGCTTATATGCATCACCAAAGTCCTGGAGCAATTGAACATTGTAAGCCCCTGCGTTATCGATCAGTTCTATAGCTGTATTGTAGGCAGCTTGAAAATCACTCTGAGCGTTGGGCGATATACCGGAATAGGCTCTGAACAAATATATCCTGGCCAGCAGGTGCAACGCCACGGCCTGAGAAAGTCTGAACTCTCCATTAGGACGGGCCACTCTAAGATTTTGGCTGGCAAACTCCAGGTCTTCAATCATCACCTCATAGTTGGCGGCCAACAACTCATTTAACCCTTCACCATCGTTTTTGGTAGGACGGTTGAACCCTGTGTAAGGCTGTGTATTAAAAGCCAGAGACCCGCTGCCCAGGTCAACAGGCGCAGGGCCGAACTGCCCAACCAGGAGATAATAATAATGCGCCCTCATGTAGCGTGCCTGGGCGATCATTTCTATTTTATCCGATTCGGTCAAATTCGAAATACCGGGTATAAATTCCACCAGACCATTCATCAAATTGATGATCGGGAAAGTACGGTTGTATGTGGTAGTAAGAAACCCAAACTCAGAATTGATATCGTAAGTACCGAAAAGCTTATGCGGCAGGTTGTCGCCGCTTGAGTTTACGGCCGGCTGCTCACCATACGTAAACTCATCTGTACCTGAAATATTAAGCGCCAGCGTAGGGTTTACACCATAATGATAGCGCAAATAAGCATAAGCAGTATTCAGGCCATCCTGCGCGCCCTGTGCTGTTTTGAAATAATCATTGGTAAACGTTGTCTTGGGATGCTCCTCAAGAATGTCCTGGCATCCCGGGGCAAAGGCCAGTATGGCCAGTGCTGTCAGTAATATTTTATAGTATTTCATAAGTGATTCGCTTTATTATTTAGAAAGTAACATTGATCCCGAAAATAAACGAACGCACCGGAGGTGTTGAAGTAGAGATCACCAGGTTTTGGTTTTGTCCCTGGGTACGGAAGCCCGTTCCCGCAGACACAATGCCCGTTTGACCTTGCCCGGTAGGTTCTGGGTCTACACCGTTCCATTTGGTTACATACGGTGCATACAGCAAGAATGGGTTTTGAACCGTGAAATACATCCTAAGCGACTGTGCACTGATCTTGCTTGCAGCCGAAGTAGGTAAGGTATATCCCAGGTTTATGCTTCGCACCCGTATAAACGATGCGTCGTAGTAGGCCAGGGTAGACCATGAGTTGGCAGCGCCGCCCGGTAAAGCCGAGTTCGGTGCAGGAAACCAGTTGGTCGGATTTTCCGGTGTCCAGTAATCCACATCAAGGCCATTTCTCAGACCATTGTTGTTGGTCAGGTATGCGCCATTCGGGGCATGCAGATAACTCATCAACGTGCCGCCCATGCGAGCGTATGTAACAATCGACAGGTCAAATCCTTTGAAGGTAAACCGGTTGGTGATACCACCCTGCCAGTCGGCCTGCTGGTCACCAATAACGGTGCGGTCATAATCCTCCGTAAAAACGCCATCGGGTACACCTTCCGGGCCGCTAAGGTCAGCTATTTTTAACTGACCGGGTACTTGGTTATATTCAGCAGCCTCTGCTGCTTCATTCTCTTGCCACACACCAAGCTTTCTGAAGTTATAAATAGCGGTGAGCGGGTAACCCACATGCAAGCCATTATCTATATTCCTTTCTTCGCCGGGGGCCAGTTCCAACAGCTTGTTCCGGTTCAAAAACCAGTTCACGTCTGCGCTCCAGGTAAAGCCTCTGTCATTTGATCGGATGATGTCAGCGCTAACGGATATTTCAAAACCCTTGTTTTCTACCCGGCCCAGGTTAGTCTGAAAGGCATCCTGGTAGCCTGAGGTGATCGGAAGCGAGAAGTTATACAGCAGGTTGTGCGTTTGTGCGTTGTACCATTCCAAAGAACCGGTGACGCGGTTTCCAAGCAAGCCGAAATCAAGTCCGATATTCCAGGTATTGGTATACTCCCAATCAAGTGAAGTATCAGGAACCCGGGTGGACAAGAAACCCACTACCCTGGTGCTGGTACCATAGTTGTAGCGAATCGGTACTCCGCCATTGTTAGGAGAAACGCCCCCCAGGGTAGTATAGGGTGCTACCGCCTGGTTAGAGGTTTGTCCATAGCCAACGCGCAGCTTTAGCGCAGACAAAAATTCCTGATCCTGGAAGAAGGATTCCTGCGCAATATTCCACCCCACTGCCACGGCGGGGTAATCATGCCACTTCTTGGCAAGGCGTGATGAACCATCTCTTCTATACGTAAGCGTAACCAGGTACCGGTCTTTAAAAGCATAGTTTACCCGGGCCATATAGGAGATCAAACCCCAGCTAGCTTCACCGCCGTCAAGCAAATGGTTAGCCGTGGGGCTGGCAATGCCCATGTTGTAATATTGGACAAAATCCGCGGTAACGGAGTCTTTACTCACCTGTGTAGACCAGCTTTGGCTTTGCTGGGCGCTATACAAGCCTGTAAAAGTAAACCTGTGGTTATTAATAGTCTTGTCGTACGTGATCACATTTTCAGCCGTCCATGAAAGCTGCTCTTCATTTCGCACACGGGCACGGTTGCTTTGATTTTGCGTACGAAAATAGGAGTCCTGCCCCTGGAATTGTGCCCCGTTGACCTGGGTAAAGTCAAAACCCGCATTGAGCCGGTATTTCAGGCCTTCAATGATCTCAACTTCAGCATACGCGCTGTTGAATGACCTGAACCTGCGGATCTGGTCAGTCCAGTCATCGGTATTGCTCTTGAGCAGCAGCGGGTTGTATTGCTGGGTTTTGTCGGTCTGATTGCCCGCAGGGTTCCTATAAATGTCACCATTTTCGTCATAAGCAGGCATCAACGGACTCAACGCAAGGATGGGATACATCACACCGCCGCCAAAGGCACCCGGAGTATTAGGCTGCTGGTTTACAAACTGCGAACCGTTGGCGTATGAGATGCTGTTCAGCGAGTTTAAACCAACGGTTATTCGTTCACCGATATTGCTGTCAAAGGTAGTCTTGAGTGAATATCGCTCGAAATCCTGCCCAGGCAATATGGTCGTCTCCTTAAAATATCCACCGCTTACGGCATAACGGCCTTTTTCACCACCGCCGGTAATGCCGATATTGGTGTCGGTAATAATACCATTCTCATACATCAGCTCCTGCCAGTCGGTATTCCGGCCGAGCTGCATACCTTGTATTTCCTCTGGTTGATACCCTTCCGTAAAGCCTGAAATATCCCGCATCAGGGCGTATTCCTCAGCATTGAACATATCATATTTTTTGGCCACGGTGGTAACACCATAATAGCTATTGAGTGTCAGGCGCGTTTCCCCGGATTTGCCTCTTTTAGTGGTAAGAATAATTACCCCGTTAGCACCGCGGGAACCATATATTGCTGTAGCTGATGCATCTTTCAGGATGTTGACGGATGCAATTTCATCGGGATTGATGTCTGAAATATTGCCTTCAAAGGGAATTCCATCCAGTACGATCAGAGGATCGTTCGAGCCATTGATCGAACGCTCGCCACGTACACGAATCTGCGCTGTTGCACCAGGCCCTGTACCCACGCGCTGCACTTCCACACCGGCAGCACGTCCCTGCAACGCTTGCTGCAAATTGGCAACCGGCACTTCCCTAAGCTCACTTTCCTTCATTGTTACAATTGCGCCCGTTACATCACTCTTTTTCTGAACGCCATATCCCACAACGACTACTTCGCTCAGCGCTTCAATGCTGGGCTGCAAGCTTACGCCAATGCTCGTACGGTTACCAATAGCTTCTTCATGAGTTAAGTAACCAATAAAAGAAAATACCAGGATACCATTGCCATCCGGAACACTGAGGGAATAGGCTCCCTGGCTATCGGTCGTTGTTCCACTAGTGGTACCTTTTAATAAAATATTTACACCAGGCAAGCCTGAGCCTGTTTCATCGATCACTTTTCCACTTACGATAGTTTGAGCGTAAAGTGAAAAATGACCAACGGCCGCCAGCAACAAAGTGAACAGCAATCGCGGCCATCTCTTGCGGTTCAGATGATTTAGTAGAGATACTTCTTTCATAGAAAGTTTGTTAAAGTGATGAATAGTGGATAATAAAGACGCAACTGATTGCTTAATCTAAAACGACTGAATTTTATATATTAAATCGATTGTAAAGCGGTCTCAAGGTAAATTATTTATTATTTTCACGCAACCGATTGCGTTAAAAATGTTTAAAATATTAGATTTACGGTAAGTAAAGGGTAGCGGTTTGTCCGCAACTCACTCTATATTAATAGGAGGTAGAACCGATTGTAAAAGATCTAACCATAAAGTCCACGATTGGCCCATGAAAATCAAAAAGGAAGTAACCATATATGATATCGCTGAAGATTTGAACGTTTCGCCCTCAACGGTATCCCGGGCACTGAAAGACCACTTCAGCATAGGAAAAGAAATGATTGAACTGGTAAAAAAGCATGCCCAGCAACGGGGTTACCGACCTAACAGCATTGCCGCCAGCCTGAGAAGAAACAAAACAAATACCATAGGAATAATAACTTCCTGGATCAACCGCCCATTTATTTCCTCATTGATCAGCGGCGTGGAAGAAGAAGCTGCAAAAGCAGGGTATAATGTAATCATCTCACAATCGCATGATAGCTATGAAAGTGAAATGGCAAACGCAAAAGCATTATACGACAGCCGTGTGGGCGGAATAATTGTTTCTCTTGCGATGGAAACCAAAAAATATGAGCACTTCAATCAATTTGCAGAGAATGATATTCCCATAGTCTTTGTCGATCGTGTCTCGGAAGAGTTTCGTGCTGATCGCGTGATCATCGATAACTTTGCAGCAGGTTTTGCGGCTACACAGCATCTTATTGAACAGGGCTGCAAGCATATTGCCCATTTTGCCGGCGGTCAACACCGGAATGTTTATCGCGAAAGGCAAAGAGGATACTTAGAAGCGCTGAAACAACATAACCTCCCCATTGATGAGAACCTTATAGTGAAAGGTGATATCCTGAACTCAGAAGAAGGTATGAAAATGGCGAACTACGTTCTTGACCTTCCGAATCGTCCGGATGGTATTTTCTCTCCCAACGATACCTCTGCCGTAAGCGCAATTTTATGCGCTAAAAAAAGAGGAATTAAGATACCAAAAGAACTGGCCATAATAGGATTCAACAATGATCCTGTTTCGCTCATAGTCGAGCCGCAATTATCAACTATTTCTCATCCCGCCATTGACATGGGCAGAATTGCTGCACGACAAGTATTGAAACATAAAGACAATCATAGAGACATAGTGACATCCGAAACCATTACACTCAAGACAGAATTGATTGTGAGGGAGTCATCTCTTAGGAAGAAAAAGTAATTTGACCTGTTTTTCAATGTGTTGATATACCGGTTCAAATACTAAGGTTGTCAATGAAAATTCAAGGGGAACCGCCAAGTAAAATAAAATCATATGAAACAGTTAGTACTGGGAGTGATACTCCTTTGTTTTTGCATAGTTGAAAGTCATTCACAAACAGCATACATCACCAATCAAAAAGAAAAGAATAATTTTCCCTTATCTGCTGCAGGTAAGCCGACCAATATTTTTATCAGTAGTAAAGATCATGCCGGTGCTATACGAGCCGCTAAAGATTTGCAAAAAGATATTGAGCGTGTAACCAATATTTTACCTCAATTAAATACCGATAAAATTCCGACATCCGAAGACCTGATAATTGTTGGTACCATTGGTAAAAGTCCGGAAATCGACGAATTGATCCGTAAGAAAAAAATTGATGTCACAACCATTGCCGGAAAATGGGAAACCTTTCTGATACAAGTTGTAGAAAACCCTTTGCCCGGTGTAAAACGTGCTTTGGTTGTAGTTGGTAGTGATAAACGCGGAACCATCTTTGGCCTCTATGATATTTCAAAAGAAATTGGAGTCTCTCCGTGGTATTGGTGGGCTGATGTTCCCGTGAAAAAAAACAGTTCCCTTTATGTAAAACCTGGTCGATATTCTCAAGGTGAGCCAGCGGTAAAATACCGGGGCATTTTCATTAATGATGAGCAGCCGGCATTGGGTGGATGGGTGCAGGAAAACTATGGGGGTTTCAATCACAAATTTTACGAAAAGGTATTCGAGTTGATTCTTCGCCTGAAAGGAAATTTTCTCTGGCCTGCCATGTGGGGACAAAGCATTTATTCGGATGATCCACTCAGTCCGAAACTGGCCGACGAATACGGCGTCGTGCTCAGTACTTCCCACCATGAACCCATGACGAGAGCGCATGTTGAATGGAAACGCGAAGGTGGTGGTGAATGGAATTATGCTACAAATGAAAATCAGCTGAGAGAATTCTGGAAGGAAGGAATAAAACGCATGGGCAACAATGAAAGTATTGTAACCCTGGCTATGCGTGGCGATGGCGACGAGGCCATGAGTGCAGAAACCAACACATCACTGTTGGAAAAAATTGTGAAAGATCAGCGCGAAATTATTAAAGAAGTCACAGGCAAAGACATAACAGAAACGCCGCAGGTTTGGGCACTCTACAAAGAAGTACAGGATTATTACGATAACGGAATGCGTGTTCCCGATGATGTTACGCTGTTACTGTGCGATGATAACTGGGGAAATATAAGAAAGCTGCCAAAACTCTCCGATGCTCCGCGAAAAGGGAGCTATGGAATTTATTATCACTACGATTATGTGGGTGGTCCTCGCAATTATAAATGGCTAAATACAAATCCAATTACAAGGGTTTGGGAACAAATGAATCTTGCCTATGAATATGGCGCCAATAGGATATGGATTGTAAACGTAGGTGATATCAAGCCCATGGAATTCCCAATTGATTTCTTTCTTGACTACGCATGGAATCCAAAAAAATGGAACCAGGACAACCTGGATGATTATACAAAGCAATGGGCTGCTTATACTTTTGGCAATCAACATGCAGATGAAATAGCGCGAATCATTTCAACCTACACGAAATTTAACGCACGAAGAAAACCAGAACTGCTTTCACCTGAAACGTATAGCCTCACCAGTTATAACGAAGCCGAACGCATTGTAAAAGAATATAACCAACTGGCAGAAGATGCAGAAAAAATTTATAACACATTACCTGCGGAATACAAAGACGCATACTATCAGCTGGTGTTGTTTCCTGTAAAAGCTTGCGCCAATCTGAATGAACTTCACATTACAACCGGCCTCAACCGATTATATGCTCAGCAAGGAAGAGCAAAGACCAACGATCTCGCCGTTCGCGTAGAAGAATTATTTAATAAAGATGCCGAACTAACAAATTACTACAACAAAGTAATGGCGGGTGGTAAATGGAATCACTTTGCTGACCAGACACACATAAGCTACACCTACTGGCAGCAACCTGAAAAAGATGTGCTTCCGGAATTAAAAAAACTTTCTGTTCCTCACGCCGCCGAAATGGGTGTTGCTGTTGAAGGCTCCGATCAATGGTGGCCAATGGAAACCGGTGAAGCTATACTTCCGTCATTTGATGTATACAATCAACAACAACACTACATTGAAATTTTTAACCGCGGAGAAACTCCTTTTAACTATACGGTAAAAGCAAATGTACCCTGGGTTATCATAGCTCCAAAAGAAGGAACGATAGAAAAGGAACAACGTATCCATGTAACCATAGACTGGAAAAATATTCCAGCGGGAACACAACCAGTCACTTTAACTGTAACCGCAGAAAATGGAAAAAGTGTTGACATCAAATCCACTGTTTAC
Organism: uncultured Roseivirgaceae bacterium; assembly: GCA_964521255.1. GTDB lineage: Bacteria > Bacteroidota > Bacteroidia > Cytophagales > Cyclobacteriaceae > ZC4RG29. The sequence continues at coordinate 43,419 of CAZFRM010000020.1, read as the reverse complement.
AGTCATGAATTAAAACAAGAAGAAATTATTGGTCATGTTGAAGGCAATGGTTATGTGTCTATTGAAGCAGCTCATTATACAAAAGCGGTGAATACATCATCGGTAACCTGGCAATTGCTTCCTGACTTAGGAAGAACGCTTTCGGCTATGACTACATTCCCTGTTACAGCAAAAAGTGAAACACCGGGTGGTAATTCTCCTCATCTTGAATACACGATAAACTTATTCACTACAGGTGAAATTAATCTCACCACTTACATTTCACCTACCCTTGATTTCCACAACAACGACGGACTTCGTTATGCTATTTCCATCGATGATGAAGCGCCTCAAATCATCAACCTTCATCCTGACAAATCATTAAACGCATGGGAAAAATGCCTGGCAAATAATATTATCCAGTCCGTATCTACACATACCGTCAGTAAGCCAGGTGTACACACTATAAAATTCTGGCGCGTTGATCCTGCCGTGGTGTTGCAAAAAATTTTAGTGGAAACGACAGGCGCTAAACCAAGTTACCTGGGGCCGCCTGAAAGCTATTACCGCTTGCAGAATACTCAACAATAATTCAATTATAAATTTCTTTGTTTACAAAAAGTATTCATATGAAACACCTATCCGTTATTCTCTGCTTAGCCTTCTTTTCCTTCAATACATTTTCGCAGGCTGTTCAACAGACTTCCCCTCCCGGAGATCCGGAAGAAGAAAAAGGTTTAAAAGATTATTATAAAGACTATTTTACAATGGGCGTCGCTGTTTCACCGCAAGCATTGAAAGGCCCGGAAGCTGAACTTATACTCAAGCATTTCAGCAGCATTACCGCTGAAAACGCAATGAAGATGGGACCGATTCATCCCGAAGAGAATCGGTACAACTGGGCGCCTGCAGATGAGATTGCAGATTTTGCGACAAAACATAATTTAAAGTTAAGAGGACATACATTATGCTGGCACAATCAAGCACCGGGGTGGCTATTTAAAGACGAAAAAGGTGGAGAAGTAACGAAGGAAGTTTTACTAAAAAGATTGAAGGATCACATCACCGATGTAGTGACCCGCTACAAAGGAAAAATTTATGCATGGGATGTTGTAAACGAAGTGATCGACGACAACGACAGCAAATACTTTCGCGAATCGCAATGGTATAAGATATGTGGTGAAGAATTCGTTGCCAAAGCTTTTGAATATGCGCACGAAGCTGACCCTGATGCTTTATTGTTTTACAACGACTACAATACAGAAAGTCCTGGCAAGCGTGAAAGAATTTATACCCTGGTAAAAAAGTTAATTGAAGCCAAAGTTCCCATTCACGGTGTAGGACTTCAAGGTCACTGGTCGATCTATGAGCCTTCTTCACAAGCCATTAAAGAATCCATCGAAAAATTCTCTTCTTTAGGATTAGAAGTACAGATCACTGAACTGGATGTTTCAGTTTATCAAAGTGAACATGAAAGACGGGATATGAAGGAAGGGGAAGACGATACTTTCACCGGCGAGCGGGAACAAAAACAGTTGGAACAATATAAAATGTTCTTCGAAGTGTTTCGCGAATACAAAGACAAATTAGCAGGTGTTACCTTCTGGAATATTTCTGATAAACACTCGTGGTTAGATAATTTTCCCGTGAGAGGCAGAAAGAATTATCCTCTTTTATTTGATCAGGAATTGAAACCGAAGAAAGTGTATTGGGAAGTGGTGAGGTTTTAGTAGGCAGTGGCAGTAGGCAGTAGGCAGTAGGCAGTAGGCAATAGGCAGTAGGCAATAGGCAGTAGGCAATAGGCAGTAGGCAGTAGGCAGTAGGCAAGTAGACAATAGGCAGTAAGCAGTAGGCAGTAGACAAAGGCAATAGCAATAGGCAATAAGCAGTAGGCAAATTATAGGATAAAGTTGTGTTTGTAAATTACTATTGTCCGACTAGAAAAACGGATGCCTGCGTAATGCTACATTTTAGGCGGACAACAATGTTTGCAAATAAATAATATGTTCTTACAAATTTATTTTGAACCATGATTCAATTTATTCTTAGGCCACTTATAACAGGTTTCTTACTTATACATTTTGCCAGTGTAGCGTTCAGTCAAATAAGACTTCCTCGTCTTATCAGTGACGGAATGGTTTTGCAAAGAGATACAAAATTAAAAATCTGGGGTTGGGCTTCGTCAAATGAAAATGTTGAATTGATATTCAATAATAACGCTTACAAAACACAGGCGGATGTTGATGGGAATTGGAAAATTCTTATTCCCCCTCATGCGGCAGGTGGTCCATTTGAAATGACGATTAAAGGGACTAATGAAATAAAAATCAACGACATTCTGTTCGGTGATGTGTGGATCTGTTCCGGGCAATCAAACATGGAGCTTACCATGGAGCGCGTCAAGGAAAAGTATAGCGCCATCATTACGAATGCTGAAAACAAAAACATCCGGCAGTTCCTTGTTCCGGATAAATATGATTTTAAAAAAGAAAATCCTGATGTCGAATCCGGTAACTGGGAATCTGCCAATCCAAAAAGTGTATTAGGGTTCTCGGCTGTTGCCTACTTCTTCGCGAGAGAAATTTATGAGAAGCATCATATCCCCATTGGTTTAATTAATTCGGCGCTCGGCGGATCTCCGGTTGAAGCGTGGATAAGTGAAGATGTGTTAATTAAATTTCCTGATCTCTACAATGAGTTGCAGCGATTCAAAGATGACAAACTCATTGAGGAGATTGAAGCAAGCAACAAGAAAACATCCGACACGTGGTATCACGAAATGAAAAGCAAGGATAAAGGGATTTCCGAAGACCACATAAAGTACACTACGCCAGACTTCAATGACAGCAATTGGAGTGAGACAACCATTCCAGGCTTCTGGGCAGATGGCCCACTTGGTGATGTAAATGGATCCGTTTGGTTTAGAAAAAAAATCAATGTTCCTAAATCCATGGTTGGAAGTCCTGCGAAACTTTGGATGGGAAGAATTGTAGATCAGGATTCTGTTTTTGTTAATGGTACATTTGTCGGAACAACGGGTTACCAGTACCCGCCCCGTAGATATCAATTCGGTCCTGATGTTTTAAAAGAAGGAGAGAACACAATCGCTATAAGGGTTATTAATAGTTCCGGCCGTGGCGGATTCATTTTAGACAAGCCTTATTACCTGGCTGTCGGGAATGATACACTTGACCTCAAAGGGAGTTGGAAATATAAACTTGGCACATCCATGCCGCCGATTGGAAATCAGACAACAGTTCGTTTCAAACCAACCGGACTTTACAACAAAATGATTTCGCCTCTTTTAAATTATTCTATTAAAGGTGTGATCTGGTACCAGGGTGAATCGAATACTTCAAGAGCGAAGGAGTATGAAAAAACATTTCCTGCAATGATTAACAACTGGCGACAAAAATGGGATCAGGGTGACTTTCCATTTCTTTTTGTGCAGCTCGCCAATTTTATGGAACCAACGGATCAGCCAGTCGAAAGCGAATGGGCTGCGTTAAGAGAAGCTCAGCGTAAAACATTACAAGTGCCCAATACAGAAATGGCTGTCACTATTGATCTTGGTGAATGGAATGATATACATCCATTGAATAAAGAAGATGTTGGAAAGCGACTTGCACTTGCAGCGGAAAAACTTGCTTATGGAAATAAAAAAATTATTTCATCAGGCCCGATGTACCAATCCATGAAAATCAAAGGCAACAAAATCACGCTCACTTTTGATAATGTCGGTAAAGGTCTTGTAACAAAAGGTGGTAATGAGTTGAAATATTTTTCGATCGCAGGGAATGATAAAAAGTTTGTATGGGCTAAAGCAAAAATCAAAGGCAACAAAGTAATTGTATGGAGTGATTCAATTTCGAATCCTGCAATTGTGCGCTATGCATGGGCTGATAATCCGCAAGGCGCTAACCTTTACAATAAAGATGGATTGCCGGCCTCACCATTTACAACGGAGTAAAATATCTATCATTTTAAAAATTCTATCAGCGATTATCTTTCTCAATTCCCCAAGGAGGCTCCTACGGAGCCATGTCATCTAATTGATTGTATTGCTATAGACAGGAAACTCCTACGGAGTTGAATGTTCTCTTAAGTCCTGATCCCAGAATCCGTATGGATAATAACTTAAATTTTATCGGCTTCGTAATATTCTTAATTTTATCAGCTCCGTAGGAGCTCCCTGTCTATAAAAAAAAATTGTCAAGATAAAGTCTGGCTCCATCGAAGCCTCCTTGAAATCAAAAAGCTTGTTTGACTAAAACAAAAATTAAGGGCAACAAAGTAATTGTTATGGCGTGATTCGATTTCGGAAATATCTATCATTTAAAATTCTATCAGCGAATATCTTTCTCAATTCCCAGGAGGCTCCTACGGAGCCATGTCATCTAATTGATTGTAATGCTATAGACAGGAAACTCCTATGGAGTTGAATGCTCATTTAAGTCCTGATCCCAGAATCCGCATGGATTATTTCTTAAATTTTATCGGCTTCGTAATGTTCTTAAATTTTATCAGCTCCGTAGGAGCTTCCTGTCTATAGAAAAAATATCAAGATAAAAGCCTGGCTCCATAGGAGCCTCCTTGAAATCACATTTTAAAGGACGTTCAATATTTTCTCATAAGTAAGCCCTCCCAAATTCATTTGTGCTTTATTTAAGAATTATCCCGGCTGAAATTCCATTTGCACCATCCTGCAATAGTTGTCCTCCACCTACAAACAATTCAAACTCCCCTGGAATCACTACCCTTTTATTCTGATCATCAATAACAGAAAACGCATCGGGTGGGAGAACAAACTCAATTGGTTTTGTTTCACCTGGCTGAAGATGTATTCTTTTAAATCCTTTCAACGAACTGATAGGTACCGGAACAGTTGCACTTTTATTTGATACATAAAGTTGTACGACTTCATCACCGGCTAACTTTCCTATGTTTCTCACATCAACGGAAACCTTAACACTATCTCCAGCTTTGTGATCTTCACCTGTTTTAAGATTCTCATAACCAAATGTCGTGTAGCTCAATCCATATCCGAAAGGATACAACGGCTTACCTTTAAAATAACGGTACGTTTGCTTTGTCAAATTATAATCATCGAATGCAGGAAGATCCTTTTCTGATGTGTAAAATGTTACCGGTAATTTTCCGCCGGGATTATAATCACCGAACAACACATCCGCGATCGCCTGGCCAGCAGCCTGACCGGGATACCACGCTTCAATGATGGCCGGAATATTTTCTTTTTCCCAATTGATGGCCAAAGCACTTCCATTTAATAACACCAGTACAATCGGTTTTCCTAATGCGTGGATCGACTTAATCAAATCTTGTTGAACTTTTGGTAAATCGAGTTTTGTGCGATCGCCACCTCTGAATCCATCAATCACAATATCCATCTCCTCTCCTTCCATTCTTGCCGTGAGTCCCATACACATTACAACCACATCCGCTTGTTTCGCAATTTCTAATGCTTGCTTCTTCAGTTCAGGTTTTGGCGCTGCCCAAACAAGTTGAACCTGTGCATCTGCATATGATTCTACTGCCTCTACTTTTATCCGATAGCGTTTTCCTTTCTCCAGCGCAACAGGATTTGATTTTCTTAGTCGTGGATCTCCATACTCATCACGGAAGTGATAAACGGTTCGGGCTATCAGGCTGTCATTCAAATAAAGTTTAGTATTGCATGTACTAATAAATCCTAATTGAAAAACACCCGACTGATCCGGCACGAGATCGGTAATCCAGCGAACGCTGAAATTATCGTCATCCATATCTTCTCTCGGCGCTTTGTCGTACCAGTTCGCATCGAGATTTGATTCGACAGAAGAAAATAAAGGGCTTCCGCTGAGATCATTGTTATTGAAATACTCAGCGCTTACCCCCGGTTTGTTTTCCGATGTAAATAATAACGATGATGGTATTGTATAAAACATGGGCATGCCACTCGCGAGCTCACTTCCCTGTGCAAACAAAACTTTCGACTGATCGCCTAATTTTTCCTGGATGCCTTTGAATGGAGTTACCGCACTGGAGGGCACACCATTGTAATTACCCAACAACATCAACCACTGATCAGCATTGGGTCCGATTACAGCGACTGTTTTTACATTCTCCTTTTTCAGTGGTAAAAAATTATTTTTATTCTCAAGCAACACAATTGATTTACGTGCAGCTTCAAGGGCCAGGTCTTTGTGTTCTTTACTGTCAACAACATCATAATTTATATTGGCATACTTCACCATTTCTGGAGGGTCAAACATGCCCAGTCTGAATCGTGCTGTAAACAATCTTTTCACAGAAACATCAATTTCTTCTTCGCTGATTATTTTTTTCTCAACTGCTTCCTTCAGCGATTTGTATACTTTGCCACAACTCAAATCACATCCCGACTTTACTGCTAACGCAGCAGCTTCTTCGGGAGTAACTACAATTTTATGATGCTGATAAATATCTTCGATGGCATCACAGTCGGAAACGACAAAGCCCTGAAAGTTCCAGTCTTTTCTCAATAGATCGGTGAGTAATTTATCACTGCCACAACATGCGTCACCATTCAACCGGTTATATGCGCACATGATTGAATAAGCTCCACCTTCTTTAATTCCCATTTCAAATTGAGGAAGATAGGTTTCAAGAAAATCTCTTTGGTTAACTACAGCATCAAATGAATGGCGCTCCGGTTCCGGTCCGCTGTGAACCGCGAAATGCTTTACCGTTGCTATCGTTTTGAAATAATTCGGATCATCACCCTGCAGACCTTTAACAAACTGAACAGCAAGTCTGCCGGTAAGAAAAGGATCTTCTCCATACGTTTCCTGTCCCCTACCCCATCGCGGGTCGCGAAAGATGTTGATATTTGGTGACCATAAGGTGAGGCCCTGATAAAGGGATCGTTTTCCTTTACTCACAAAATTATGATGCTTGGCCCGCGCTTCATCTGAAATTGCTGTAGATACACGAAACATCATTTCTTCATCCCATGTAGCCCCTAAACCAATAGCCTGTGGATATACAGTGGCCAACCCTGCTCTTGCTACACCATGAAGTCCTTCGTTCCACCAGTTATATTCCGGTACACCAAGGCGTTCAATAGCAGGAGCGCCGTTCGACATCTGGCTTATTTTTTCTTCCAATGTCATTCGCCCTACCAGGTCGGTGACACGCTCTTCAATACTGAGTGAAGGATTTAAAAAAGGATAGGAATATTTTTCATCTTGTTTACCACAAGATGAAAGAAGAACGATAAACAAAACAGCAAATGATCTCAAAAGCTGTTTGAAGTATGAAAATTCTACCATGAGAAAGGAAGGTGTTATAGTTTGAGGAAATATTGAAATGGTATTATAAAATCTTATAGACTTTGAACAATCTCCGGTTAACAATTAACTTTTAACCATTATCACTGCCATTGAAAAGCAAAATACTCACAAGCCTCACTTCCTGTATTTCGAATGGCGTGCAATACATTAGCTCCCAGAAAAATTACAGCTCCCGGAGTTGCCGGAAGATGATCTTCACTTATCTGCATTTCAGCATCTCCATTCATTAACAGTACAATCTCTTCTGCACGATGCGTGTGTGGGTCGTGACTTTTTAATCCCGTGTTAAGTGTAGTCACATGCATCTCAAATCTGCTGGACATTGCTGTAGGTCTGTCAAAATATTTTCTGATTCCCCCTTTATCGTGAGCAGTAAAAGGAATGTCGTTATAATCCAGTATAAAAGAGCCGCCGCTTTGTTTGCCACGTTCAACATTCATTGGCAATTTGGATTTGTACTTTAATACGTAATAGGTTACCGGTGTGTCTCCTCCATTTTCGAAACCATGTTCATCTCCAGGGATAGCTAATGCCACACTTCCGGGACCAATCACTTTACTTTGATTACCAATTGTTACTTTAAGTTTTCCCTCTTTTACGATGATTAATTCCTCCTCATCTTTATGCGTATGACCAGGGTGAGGTGATTTACCCGGTTGCAATGTTGATGTATGAATTTCCAGGAAGGCAAGATCAGTCGTGCTTCCTTTCAGTACCTGCCTCCGGTCACGTGTTTCTTCCTTGACAACTTCCAAATCATCCCACTGGTAAACGGTGGATTTAACTTCTGGTACCTGGGCATACAGGATTGATGCAAAAGAAAAGATGATTAAAGAAATGAGCCTGATCATCAAATGTCAAATTGATTATTGTTCAACAATAATTTTCTTCGTGAGTATCTGCTTATGGTTCCCTATCCTCATGATGTAAACACCGGGAGCAACATCCATGTCGATGGTAATGGAAGGTTGCCCATTGTTAGCAACACTTTTTATTTCCCGACCATTTATATCCATGATCCTTATCGTCGATGATTTATCCTTCAGCTCCACAGTTAGTTTGCCTGATGTTACGGGATTGGGATAAGCCGTGAATCGTGTATTATGATCTTCCTCAACACCGGTAACCGTTTGGCAAAAGACTCCGCCCGCTGCACCCGGAACGTACGACTGAAGCCAGGTTAAAGCTGGCCGGGCGGTACCATTTGATCTTACCAGGTAAGCATTCGTTCGCCAGATCTCACCCTGCCGGTATCCCCAAAGGGTAATGCCCTGAACACCCGGATGCGTCCAGAAAAAATGAAACTGCTCTTTATATATATTAAGCTGTTCGGTATCATCAGCGAGGTTAACATCATACTCTGAAATATAAATGGGAAGCCCGGTAGCATAAAGCTTATTCAAATTGGTGGTCAATGTGGATAAGGGAGTTGTCTCGAAAAAGTGTCCTTGCTCACCAATACCATCAATGAGGTTCCTCGTCTTAAGCAAATTTATGATCTGTAAATATTGCGTGGTAGCATAGTCATTGTTGATGATATTATAATCATTAAGAATCAACTTTGCGTTGGGACAATATTGACGTGCCTTTTCAAATGACCAGATCACCCAATCCCAACCTGTTGTTCCTGCGCCACCCAGGGCCTGCGCATAAGCCGGCGGAGCATGCAGGGGTTCGTTTACCACATCTATAAAATCGGTATCGGGATAACGCTCAGCATAAGATTTTATCCATTCCTCCACTTCAGCTTCCTGCTCCTCTAATGTAAGTGAGCTGATCCAGGAAGGTTGCTGCTGCCCCCAAACAAAAGCATGATGCTTGAATGGATACCCTTTACTCTTTGCCATATTGTAAGCCAGGTCAAGTCCGGCCCACTTCATGTCATCTTGTACAGATTCAACAGAACCCCACTTACCCGAATTCTCGGGTGTAACCTGGTTCCAGTAGGTTGTAAAATCTGAAGGTACATAGCTCGAAATGATGTTGCCTAAAAATCTGCACTTTCCATCAGCCAGTTGTGCGAAACCTGAATGATGAAGGGCAATGCTAAAGGAGAGAAAAAGGTAACAGTAAAATCTTTTCATAACGAATTTTTAAACTCACTCATCTAAATACCCAATGTTATCGTTGTAATGGATTGTGAAGGAAACACAACGGATTTATCAACGCTCACTCCCTCTACAGTTTGATAATAAGAACCTTCCTTACTTTGTACTGCTTTTATTGTATTGATTGTACCGTTCTTTACTTCCAGGTCCAGTGTAGCCTGCGTTCCTGAATTGATAACAATTAACGTTACCTGATCTTCAGCTTCATTCATGAATCCTGAAACAGACAACGAAGTATTTTCAGATGTTACCTCGATGCGTTGATGACCGGCGTTAATATCTTTTGAAAAATGTTTCATCAAATGGAAGTATGGCGTTACGGTATAATTACCATTTTGATTAATTGAAATCATAGCCACATCTGGATTTGTGCCGGTTGGTGTAGCCCATACCATTTTCCAGTAAATGTAACCGGATGAATTCGCTTTGGTCAACGTGCTGTTTATGAACATTGCCGTGCTGAACCAATTCAGGTTATCCGAGAATTCAGTCATCAGGTTCGGCTTTGTGTTATAACCGGCTACAGCATTTAAGAGAAAATCAATTTGAGAACTGGTGGTTCCTGAATTGATATTGTAAGGATGGTATCCAAGAATGCCACAGTGCGGTTTGTCCTTGAGTAGGTTGGCAAAAGATGTGAATGGGCTTAGCAAATCCTGCGATTCAGGCCCGATCATAACAGGTACATAGGTCCTGTCTTTGATCTTATCATGCACGGCATCAAAAGCCGTCATATAGCTTGGGTAGTTAGTATTTTCTGTTGCTGACCATACGCAGGTTGTCCAGCCAGGATTGGAATATGTAGGCTCATTTTGTATGCTGATATAATCCGGGTTAAATGGCACGTTATCGAGAATGTCCTCCCAGTATTGAGCAAACTCATCATACATAAATCCATCGTCATCTTTCTTTAAAGTTCCTTCCCGTTCATTATCATTACTTTTCAAGGCACGTGGTGGCCCCCACGAACTGAGCAAGACCTTGATATCGGGATCATAATCATTCTTAAGATTATATATCTGGTTGGTTGTGTTGAAAAGTGCGGCTGAATTATCATAACTCATGTTCGCCGTACCTTTATAATCAGGATAATCGTTCGGATAGTAAAACGCCTGGAAACGAACAATATCAGTTCCCAGATCCTCAAACAATAGCTGGGCAATAGCATTCTTGTTGGCGCTGCTAATCATTCGATCTGAATACCACGTCAACGCACCTCCAAAGCCTACCATTTCCTGGTAAGTGATAGAAGGATCAATGGTAATCTTTTTTGTAGTTGGCTCCGGGGGAGGATTAGTCTCTGGTTCATCTTCATCACCACACGAAAACACAATAGCAGTCAACAACAGGAGTAATAATCGCTTCATTCGTTTAAGAGTATTTGAGTTCAACGTTAAATTAAAAAGTTAATATTCGCGCAACCGATTGCGTAAATTCTTAAAAAAATCTGTAAAATTCCAACATCTTTGAAAAGATTACAGTCCTTCGATCTTAACTAACTGAAAAGCAATGGAGAAATTAAAGAAAATAACAGCTATTCTGATCTTAATTTTATCAACTTTATCAACTAACGCTGAAGACGGTTACCGGCTTTGGCTGCGTTACGATCAAATTTCTGATCAACAAATACTCAACCGCTATGGCAAAAGCATCAGGAGTTTGATGGTCAGTGGTGATTCACCAACCCTTGTTGCGGCTAAAGATGAATTGCAACTTGGACTTACAGGACTACTGGGTAATGCTGTTTCTTTGACCAACTCAATCAAAACCGATGGTACCGTCGTTGCCGCCATAGCAAGCTCTCCTGTGTTGGCAAAATTGAATTTGAGCGAGAAGGTGAATACCCTTAATGAAGAGGGCTTTTTAATTTTCAGCACAACTTTAGAGAAAAGAAAAGTAATTGTCATTACGGCAAAGACTGATATTGGTGTGTTGTATGGCTCTTTTCACTTTCTACGATTAATTCAAACAAACCAGGAAATCAGCAACCTCTCTATTGAAAGTAATCCGAAATTAAAGCTGCGTATCCTCAATCACTGGGACAATCTTGACCGAACCGTTGAACGTGGCTATGCAGGATTTTCCATCTGGGATTGGCATAAACTTCCCGACTATATCGATCCACGTTATAAGGATTATGCCCGCGCCAACGCTTCAGTAGGAATTAATGGAAGTGTGGTTACAAATGTTAATTCCAATGCTTTAGTCCTTACACCTCTCTACCTGGAAAAAGTTGCTGCCCTGGCTAATATCTTCCGTCCGTATGGAATAAAGATTTACCTCACCGCACGCTTTAGCGCACCTATTGAAATTGGCGGACTCAAAACTGCTGACCCTCTCGATGAGGAAGTGAAAGAGTGGTGGAAGAATAAAGTAGCTGAAATATATAAGTATGTGCCAGACTTCGGCGGTTTCGTAGTGAAGGCTAACTCAGAAGGTCAGCCTGGTCCGCAGAATTATGAAAGGTCACATGCTGATGGCGCTAACCTGCTTGCCGATGCCCTGGCGCCACATAACGGCATAGTGATGTGGCGCGCTTTTGTATATGACAGCAATGTACCTGAAGACCGGCACAAGCAGGCTTATAATGAATTCAAACCGCTGGATGGAACATTAAAGCCGAATGTTATGGTGCAGGTGAAAAATGGCGCCATTGATTTTCAACCGCGTGAACCTTTTCATCCGTTGTTCGGCGCGATGCCGAAAACTCCGCTGATGATGGAGTTCCAGATCACACAAGAATATCTTGGTTTCGCAACCCATCTGGTTTACCTCGCTACGTTATTCAAAGAATGCCTTGACTCAGACACGTACGCGAAAGGTGAAGGTTCAACCGTTGCTAAAGTTATTGACGGTACATTGGATAATCATTCGTTATCCGGAATGTGTGGTGTTGCTAATATTGGTAACGAAAGAAACTGGTGTGGTCATCCCTTTGGCCAATCCAACTGGTATTCTTTCGGACGACTTGCATGGAATCATCAGTTATCAGCAGAGCAAATTGCAGAGGAATGGATTCGCATGACATTCACTAATGATGCAAAAGCAGTAGCGCCAATAAAATCAATGATGCTTACCTCACATGAAACTTTGGTTGATTATATGACGCCGATGGGTCTGCATCACATCATGGGCTTCGATCATCACTATGGTCCGGGTCCGTGGGTAAATAAAGGTCGTCCCGACTGGACTTCAGTATATTATCATAAAGCTGATTCACTTGGAATCGGATTTAATCGTACAAAAACCGGAAGCAATGCCGTGAGTCAATACTTCCCTCCTGTCGAAGAAAAATTTTCATCGTTGGATCTTTGTCCGGAGAAATTTCTTTTGTGGTTTCATCATGTTGACTGGGACTACAAAACAAAATCAGGCAAGACCTTATGGGATGCGCTCTGCTACAAATATTCCACCGGCGTTGATTCGGTACGTTGGATGCAAAAGACCTGGAATAGTTTACAAAGTCAGATTGATCCCGATCGATTCGATCATGTAAAAATGCTTCTTACCATCCAGGAAAAAGAAGCAGTGATGTGGAGAAATTCCTGTTTGTTATATTTCCAGACATTTTCAAAGCGACCCATACCAGCAGAACTTGAGAAACCCGAACATACACTGGAGTACTATGAAAAACTTGCATTCCCGTATGCACCCGGAATAAGACCGAAGTGGTAGAAAAAAATAGTTGTCCGAAAGGACTCCTACGGAGAAGGATTGAATATTGAATAAATAAAAATACATCAAACAAGGAATACCTATGATCTTAATGGAGCAGACCATGCGGTGGTTCGGACCCAATGACCCCGTGAGCTTACAGGATATCAGGCAGGCCGGATGTACAGGAGTAGTAACAGCACTTCATCACATTCCTGTCGGAGATATCTGGACAATCGAAGAAATTAACAAAAGAAAAAAAGAAATTGAGGATGCAGGACTCACCTGGACTGTAATTGAAAGTCTGCCCGTTCATGAAGAAATTAAAAAACATTCCGGCAACTTCAAGCAGCACATTGAGAATTATAAAATCAGTTTGCGAAATGTAGGCTCATGTGGATTGAAGGTGGTGACTTATAACTTTATGCCTATCCTGGATTGGATGCGTACCGATCCATTCTTTACACTACCCAATGGCAGTAAAGCATTACGTTTTGAAAAAGCGGCATTTCTTGCGTTTGATCTCTTCATATTAAAAAGACCAGGCGCTGAAAAAGATTACACTCAACAAGATATTGAGAGAGCAAAGAAACGATTCGAAAGCATGACCGATGAGGAAAAAGAAATTCTTTATCGCAATGCTCTGTTGGGCTTACCCGGAAGCGACGAACGTTTTACTGAAGAGCAAATTCTTGCCGCGTTAAAAACGTATGAACATATCGATGCAGCAAAGCTGAAGCAACATCTTTTTTATTTCCTACAACAAGTTGTTCCCGTGGCAGAAGAAGCAGGTTTGAAAATGGCTATACATCCTGACGATCCTCCATTCCCGATCATTGGATTACCACGCGTTGTGAGTACAGAAAAAGATGCGAAAGAACTTATCAATGCCGCACCATCTCCCGCCAACGGATTATGTTTCTGCACCGGCTCTTATGGCGCACGAGAGGACAACGACACGGTTGGCATGGTACAAAGACTTGGCGACCACATTCACTTCCTGCACTTACGCAATACCAAACGCGACAGCGAAGGAAATTTCTACGAAGCCAATCACCTTGATGGCGACACCGATATGGCAGGTGTTGTAAGAGAAGTAGTAAAACTCATGCAACGCACGGGTAAATCAATCCCTATGCGCCCGGATCACGGACATTTAATGTTGGATGATCTCAGGAAAAAAACTTATCCCGGCTATTCTGCTATTGGCAGGCTTAAAGGTTTGGCAGAGTTAAGAGGATTGGAGTTAGGTATTGCGAAGTTTGGTATCTGAGAAAAATTCAATCAACGCTTTAAATACTTGCACGGAATATTTTTTGACGAATAGTCAATTCCGTATCTGTGTTTCAATAAGGTTGTTACAATTTTTGAAATTGTAATTTCATCTCTGTGCATTTGTGGTAAAAGTCCCATCATCGCATAGCTGATGGGATTTACAGATGGAATGAGTGTTTCCCAATCGTAGCCTTTACCCCAGATAAGTCCGGGAACAGTTATTTTTAAGTCGGCAGAATTGTCAAGAAAATAGTTGAGCATGTCAACTGATTGATTATTGTTTTGGTTTACGATGTGGAAAATGGGAGTCTGCCCGCCAAATCCATTTTCATCAACTCCTGCCAATACATTTATATCCAGTCCATGTTTAACAAGAACTTTCGCACAAGAAAGATGATTGAATTCAGCACAGATGTGTAAAAGGGTCGCTTCGTAAAAAGGTGTATACGCACAACGTAAAGTATATTTTTTTGAGATCGCCTCAGGGCTATTGGTTAATAGATCGTCAAGCGATTTTGCATCGTCTAACAGTACGCTCAAAAGAATTTTATCCTCAAACTCAAGCCCGTAGTCTACGAATGCCCTGACACAATCTTTAAATCTTGAGGTCTGGTATATTCACTTGTAAGCTCATAAATAAGAGGCTCGCCGTTAAAATTGTCATTAGGATTCACTCCGTTTGCAAAACATTCTTTTATGCCCTCTACAGAATGTAATTCTATTTGAATTGCAATTTCATTTAGATTGTTCATTGCAAGGTTTGTTATAAAAATCCGCTACTGTTTACTTATTGTTGACAATCCCATCGGGGGAAAAATAAAAAATCAAATTAACGCACGGGTTATTCATAAAAATAAAATTTTAGTTCTTTAGGGTAGCCGTGCAACAGCTACTGTTATTGATGGCTGTTACCTCTACTCGTAAGCTTTCTTTTCATGAAATCTTGCCAGGCCATTGTTCTCCGAGATGTAATTGAATCCAATATCTATCGTTATTGCTTTCTGGCCAATTAAATCGAAAGTATAAAATCGCCCATCTGTCTTAATACTTCTCACTTTCTTCTCGTGCTGATATATTTCATCGTTAGAAGGTTGCCAAATGTGATTAGGCGTAAAGCTAAGCTCGAATGTTTGATTAAATAAACTTTGTGCCACTGTTCCATTTCTTAAATAATTCCAGACTAAAAAACTTTCAGATTGCGTTAGACGTAAAAATTTCTTTCCTTTTTCAAATCCAAAAAAGCGCAAATTCAAATAGATTGGTATTTTGGTTGAGTCTATTTGTTTTAAATCTAACTCTTGAAATAAGTATCTAAGCGATGGATATGCCCAAACAAGCTCATCTGGAGCGGTTCGTCCATAATCCTCAACTGATTTTACTATTTTATGTTGTCTACAGAATGTTGTTGAAATAGTTTCATCATCAGTCCAACTTGCAGAATACTGATCACTTAGATCTTTGACGTTCGCCTTTCGAAACTCACGTTCGATATTTAAAAATTTCTCTTTGGTAATCTGTCCTTCGTAAAATCCTACTTTATCAACGTACATTTCCCCGTGGTACACAACATGTCCAGTTGAATCGATTATAATGTTCATTACGGGACAGGAGCCATAACAACCAGAACTGGAAAGGGAAATTTGGTCGAAACATGGCTTCATGTCCAAATTATAATCGTGCCTTACAAAAACCATTTTTTGCCCATCTCTCTTTGTCAATATCAAAGTATCATTGGTTATCCTCGTTATTTTTTTTGCACTCCGCCAAACTGAGTCAGTAAGATCGTAGATTTTAAGAGAATCATCTATGATCTTATAGTTCGTTTTTGTTCCAATGAAGCGAATTTCTCGCCTTCGTCCCTTATGTCTGATAATCTTATAGTACGCCATCCGAGTATCTACTATGCTGTCGTTTAGGAATGTATATGAAATACCTCTACCTGGAATGGCAAATGGTGCGGGGGGAGACTGATCCATTTGATCATATTCTATCGAATCGATTACAAGTTTCCAATTGCCAAGTATTAGGTCTTGCTCACTTTTTTCTCGACATGAGATAAAAGAGACAACAAGAATGAATATGAGGAACATGTTCTCGGGGACTTTCCGGACTAGGCCCATACCTACAGTTTTAAATCTCTTAATGCTTAACTGTGTTCTAAGTCACAAAGCTGAACCAGAAGTAATTGCCACCAACGTTTGGCTATAAAGCATGCCAGAATAGGAGCACTAAAAATGATCTAAGGGAATGTTTAGCGCGACCTGCCGACTCTGTCCCATGAGACCAAACGTTGCTTGAAGATAACGCTTTTCGTGTACACTTAATCCGGCAATGACTTATAGCTTTGTGTTGTTCGCTGGTCAGTTTCCACCACCTCTATTCTTCTACGTCTTTGTCAGCTAGGTCAAATGATTTATTGAAGTCCCTAATCCGTTTTATATTTGCTCCTTGTCCTTGGTTTGTGTACTCGGCCCACAACATTACGTCTCGCGGGTCATATGTGGCAGTGTCGATATTCCTTTTTAGTTTCTCAATGTCTTTGTCCGCCAAGAATAAAATGCACCGAATGATTCTATTGTGATTCAAATAGTCAGCCTTCAAAATTGCATCATCAAGAATCCTAATAACTTCTGAGGCCTTGTCCCCAAAGTCCGATTCAATTCTTTCGTGTATATCTTTTGTACTGATCATCACTCTGCCCAGCTGCCTGGCGCACAAAAATTCAAAGATAACCCATTAAATAAATATCAAATACACTCACAATATTTCCTGAATTAATAGGTAAAAAATCCGCCATGCTTCAATTTTACGTATGTATTGGAGTTGCTTACAGTAGCATCTTCCGCCATAAAATTGTAGCACTTTGTAACGTCCGCGACAATTTTCAAAAACTAAAATTTGGTCATTAACGTTTGGATTTATAAATCGAAGAACCATGCAAAAGTTGCTTTTACTGATCGCTATTACAATACTGTTTTCCTGTTCAGGTAACAGTCAGTCGCAGGATATGGAAAAACAAAAACCTTCAAAAGATGATGGCACTGTTATCAAACGAACCGATGAAGAATGGAAAGCCATGCTCACACCGGAGCAATACTATATACTAAGAGAAAAAGGAACGGACAGACCCTTTACGGGAAAATATAATCTTCATAAAGAAAAAGGAGTTTACTCCTGTGCCGGTTGTGGCGTCGAGCTCTTCACTTCAGAAATGAAATTCGATTCAAACTGCGGCTGGCCTAGTTTCGACAAAGAGATAGCCGGTGGAAAAGTTAAGAAAGTTGAAGACCGTTCACACGGCATGGTGCGCACTGAAATTCTTTGCGCGCGCTGTGGCTCTCACCTGGGCCACTTGTTTGACGATGGGCCTACCCTTACGGGCCTGCGTTACTGCGTAAATTCAACATCAATTGACTTTAAGAAAGAGGACTAGAAATTCAATGATACCTTATCAGGTAAGGGTATCTTAAACTATTTTTGCAGGCAGCAAAGTTTTATTAAAGAATCCCAGGCTATTTTTTCAACAGTGGAATAGTTTATTAGATTTGTGGTCATGCATAAACGGTAAAGTCGTTATTACCGGACGCACAGGAGAATTAAATTTATTTGGTATGGCAAAGCCTGTTTTCGTATTCGCATCCCTGATTTTCACATACTGTATTGTAACCAGTTGTGCTCAAAATAAAGATCATGTGGTAACCATCAAAACAAAATATGGCGAAATGGTTGTCCTTCTCTATGATGAAACCCCGAAGCATAAGGCTAATTTCATCAAGCTGGCAAAAGAACATTATTTTGACAGTCTCCTGTTCCACCGGGTGATAAAAGAATTTATGATCCAGGGAGGCGATCCTAATTCAAAACGTGCAAAGCTCGGCGATCGGCTTGGCAATGGTGGTCCGGGTTATACCATTGATGCGGAGATCAATCCTAAATTTTTTCATGAAAGAGGTGTTTTGTCTGCGGCACGTTTGGGTGACGAGCAAAACCCTTCCAAAGCATCCAGTGGTAGTCAGTTTTATATTGTTCAGGGAAAAAAATTTAAACCGGAAGAATTAAAAGTTGATCAAGTTCTTCTCAACAAAGGTCTTCAGCAAATTCTTATGATTCCAGGTAATGAAGCATTGTTCGATACGCTTTCCAGGCTTTATCAGTCAGGCGATATGAAAGCATACGAAGCAAAAGTATTTAGCCTGAAAGGTAGAATTGAAAGAGAAACCGGATTGAAAGTGGAAAAAGATGTTTCTGAAGAAAGGCTGGCTGTTTACGAGACCATTGGCGGGGCGCCCCATCTTGATGGTGGATATACCGTATTCGGAAAAGTAATTAAAGGTATTGAAATCATTGACTGGATTGCTGAACAACCAGTTGATGAATCGGATCGTCCATTAGACGATATACGTATGACTGTAAAAGTGGAGGAATTGTCAAAGAAGAAAATTGAGAAGTTGTATGGTTATGTTTATCCAGCTAACTGACGATGAACGGATAATACTTACACCAAATCAAGTTAGCAGGAAGAATAGTTGAAAAATATATCCATGCCAGAAAGTAAATCAATTACAGTTAAAGGGGCTTCGATCACCATTATAAACCATCTTGACACCGATTACATTTCTTTGACGGATATGATAAAGAGTTTTGGAGATGAATCAATCATCACAAACTGGCTAAGAAATCGGAATACCATTGAGTTTCTGGGCATTTGGGAGCAAATAAACAATCCCAATTTTAAACCCCTCGAATTCGAGGGGTTTAAAAAACAGGCTGGATTAAATAGCTTTTGGTTATCTCCCAAGAAATGGATAGAATCAACCAATGCAATTGGCTTAATTTCAAAATCAGGAAGGTACAGGGGAGGCACTTTTGCGCACCGTGATATCGCATTTGAGTTTGGCAGTTGGCTTAGTGCAGAATTCAAACTCTACCTTATCAAAGAATTTCAACGGCTGAAAGATGATGAAAACAACCGGCTGAAATTAGATTGGAACTTACAACGGACGCTGGCAAAAGTAAATTATCGAATCCATACGGATGCTATCAAAGAAAAACTTCTTCCACCCACGCTGAGTAAAACGCAAATCAATTTTACTTATGCCAACGAAGCAGATTTGCTTAATGTTTCCTTATTTGGTAAAACCGCCAAAGAATGGCGTGAGCAAAATCCAAAACTTGATGGAAACATACGTGACCATGCAAGTCTCGAACAATTAGTAGTGCTGTCTAACCTGGAAAGTATTAATGCTGTTCTTATTCACCAGGGTTTGTCGCAAACTGAAAGGCTTACGCAATTAAACCGCGTAGCGATTATGCAGATGAAATCGTTACTCAATAATATATCGCTTAAGAAATTGGGTAAACCATAACACTTAAAGGTCTATCCTAAATTTTTTTCAATCATTAAATCACATGAAAATTCTTATAACCGGTGCAAATGGTTTGTTGGGACAAAAACTTGTCGCCCTTTTACAAAAAGACGATGATGTTTCTTTGATAGCTACAGCAAGAAATAAACTTATCCCCACACTCACGCGAGGAGAATTTCATTTAATGGACATCACCAATGCAGATGAGGTTAACGGTGTATTAATGGCTACTCATCCGGATGTGATCATCAACACCGCTGCGATGACACAGGTTGATGAATGTGAATTAAATCACGAAGCTTGTTGGAAAGCAAATGTGTTATCGGTAGAAAATCTGATTAATGCATGTTCCAAAATAGACACACATCTCATTCACCTTTCTACTGATTTTATTTTCGACGGCACGTACGGTCCGCTGGATGAAAATGCAAAACCAAATCCCATCAGTTATTATGGTTCAAGCAAACTTGCTGCTGAAGAGCTATTATTAAAAAGTTCGATATCGTGGTGCATCATACGAACAGTTTTAGTCTATGGTGTAACGGAAGACATGAGCCGTACGAATATTGTTCTTTGGGTGAAGAGTAGTCTGGAAGCGAAGAAGAACATTCGTGTAGTGAGCGATCAATGGCGAACGCCTACGCTGGCAGAAGACCTTGCCATGGGATGTTATCTTGCAGCAAGAAAAAAAGCTAAAGGGATCTTTCACATTTCCGGGAAGGATTTTCTAAACCCTTATCAAATAGCAATCAAAACGGCCCGGTATTTTCATCTCGATGAATCTTTTATTACTGAAACCGATTCAACAGCATTTACACAGCCGGCACGAAGGCCACCGAAGACAGGATTCATCATTGAAAAGGCACGTGTTCAACTTGGTTATGAGCCTCATTCATTTGAAGAAGGCCTTGCTATTGTCGCTTCTCAGTTGGAATGAACTTTCTTCTGATGAATAGCAAAATAATAAAGCGGAATCCCCAGCGAAACAATTATTAATCCAGGCCAGGTATACGTTGGTTTGTATATCACCAGCAGTACACAAAACGTCAGGCCCATTACAATATAAATTATAGGAAGTACAGGATAACCGAATGCACGATAAGGGCGGGCAATATCTGGTTTGCTCTTTCTTAAAACAAAAATTCCAATGATGGTGAGAATATAAAACATAACTACCACACAAGAGATCATATCCAACAGATCGCCATACTTTCCACTGATACTCCAGATACAGGCTAACAAACATTGAATCCATAATGCACGCTGAGGAACAGCAAATTTATTCAACTCACCTACATGACGAAAAAATAAACCGTCGCGCGCCATAGTAAAATACACGCGTGCACCGGCAAGGATCAATCCATTGTTACAACCAAATGTAGATACCATGATCATCAACGCGATGATGATCGTACCCACATCACCGAAGATTACATTTGAAACCGCTACCCCCACACGATCTTTTTCTGCAAAGGCAATATCATGCATAGGAAGAACAGCGGTAAACATGATGTTTGCAAGGATGTACACAATACAAACTAACAAGGTACCCAGGAACAGGCTCAGTCCGATATTACGTTGTGGGTTCTTCATTTCCCCCGCTATGAAAGTCACGCTGTTCCATGCGTCGCTGCTGAAAAGCGAACCAACCATAGCAGCTGCGATAGCACCAAACGCAGCCGCGGTTAGATATTTTTCCATTCCACCATCAGCGCTCAAATGATGAAGGTTCCATGGATCAGTCCAGTTTGCCTTCCACACTTCGGCGTTCATCAAGATCAATCCAAAAGCGATGAGTGCAAAGAGACTCAATATTTTAGTAACAGTGAATGTAGTTTGAATGACCTTTCCTTCTTTAACACCTCTTGAATTGATATAGGTAAGCACTATAATTACAAGAATGGAAACCAGTTGAGCCGGTGAAATTTTTAGAAATCCAATATCGGCAAGAACAATATCTTCCCTGACTGCAGGTACGAGATACGCCATGAACTTGGCAAACGCCACACCAACAGCAGCGATAGTACCCGTTTGAATAACAGCAAAGAAACTCCATCCATATAAAAATGCAATTAGGGGGTTGTAGGCTTCGCGAAGGTAAACATACTGACCACCGGCTTTCGGAAACATACCACTTAACTCACCATAACTTACTGCAGCCGTGATGGTCATGAAACCGGTGATAGCCCACACTGCAATGAGCCATCCGGAACTTCCCACATTTCGAACCATGTCAGCGCTAACGATAAAAATGCCTGATCCGATCATCGATCCGGCTACGAGCATAGTACCATCCCAGAGGCCGAGTACAGGCTTAAAATTCTTCTCTTCCATTTAGGTTAATAGTTATTAAGTTATCGGTTATAAGTTATCAGTTTTCAACTATTAAGGGCATCTCTAAAAACTATTTTTTTATTGGCCCTGCTTGCAGCAGGCAGGCTCATCCCTTCCCTTCTCCGAAAGGAGAAGGACAGCGGAGGTTTTTAGAGATGCCCTTAACTGATAACTTTACTCAAACAACTCAGCTACCGGCTGGCCGGTGCATCCACTGGGAAATTTTATTTTAAGTAATATCGAGAGGGTTGGAGCAATATCGGTAATGGTATGATAACGTACTGATGAGCCTTTCTTTATTCCACTTCCATAGAAAAGTATGGGGATGTGGGTGTCATACGTATAAGGAGAACCGTGTGTTGTTCCGGGAACCTGGCCTGCCGAATACCAGCCGGGTTCTAATACAAAAGAAATATCGCCTGAACGTTTTGCATGATGACCACGGATTACCATTCCCTTTATTCCACTTTCATCATAACGGCCTTGTCTTATAACACTTTCTGTAAACACATTGGCAACACCGTCAATGGTGAGCATATATTTAGCAATCAACTCAGAGGCAATCAAAAATTCCACACCTGAATTTCTGGGATTGGTTTGGAATAAATCACTGTTAAAAAAAATCTGATCATTGCTGATCTTTTCAATCAGATCCCGATCGGGAAAATATTTCTTAAGATATTCTTTCAAACCAGATTCAACGAAGGCACCACTAAAATATCCCGCTGGTATTCTATTGTCTTTTAAGTATTGCGCCACATCCGATACGGCATGATCAGCGGTAATAAAAACAACATAGTTACCCTCTCCTACTTTTTCATCCAATCGCTTAAGAATATCTTCAATGTTCTTATCCAATCTTAGGTAGACATCTTCGATCTCTACTGAATTTGGCCCTGTAGCATGACCGATGGCATCTGTAGTTGAATAAGAAATAGTAAGAAAATCAGTGTAAGCTCCTTGCCCAAGTTTTTCGCCTTCAATAGCAGACTTGGCAAATTCTGTAAGGAAATCATTGCAAAAAGGTGTGACCTTTAATGCACTATAACCTGTCTTGTCGTTAACCTCATATTTATAAGGAAAGACAGGCTTCGCTTTGCCGGCCAGCTTGACTTCATACGGACTATCATCAGGCCCGCTTTCAACATATTGCTCTATAGGATAAAGTGTAGTCCAGGGTTGTGATAAATATTTTGCGGGCAATCCCTGTTTGTTAAAAGTCTCAACCCATGTTGGGAGTTTGGAAAGATAATACGTGCTGGAAATAAATGTACCTGAGGCATCCTCAAACCAATAAGCACCATCAGCCATGTGACCCGCCGGAAGCACAGCCCCTCTGTCTTTAATAGAGATACCGATTACTTTTGATCTTTTTTGCGTAGCAAGTTTTAATTCGTCTGTAATGGTGGTGGATAATAATCGCCAGGGAGAAACATGACCTTCCTTACTTTTTACTCCCACAGATTCACGCGTCGGATCACCAACACAATTTACGCCACGTTTTAAATTTTTGTCATACCAATCATTGCCGATAATTCCATGAACGGCAGGTGTTGTACCTGTAAAAATCGATGCATGGCCTGGACCGGTAATGGTGGGCACATAATTATAATGGGCGTTCTTCAAATTAAAACCTCCATTCATCATTCGCTTGAATCCACCCTCTCCAAACTTAGGTTGAAATCTTTCGAGATATTCATAACGCATCTGATCCACCACAATGCCTACTACAAGACGTGGCCGACTTTCCTGCGCATATCCTATCGTTACTAATGTGGAAAATAGAAGCCATGCAATATTTCTGACCATAGGGGTACCTGTTAAAAGGTACAATATACTATTCCGAATTTTAAATCTGTATTAATTATTCGAGCAATATATTTTTTCATATTCCTCCGGTTCAAATACCTGCCGACGCAACAACCTGCCATTTTTATCATAGTAAATAATAACAAAAATTTGGGCCTCCTCCACATGCTTTTCGGTAAAGTAAAGGGGGTCTTCTTTTGAACCGACATTGACTATATCGGTGAAAGAAAAGGGTAACACAATGCCTCTCGAAGAACTAATCACGCCAAATGCATTATTTTCTTGTGCTATCGCAACTTTCTCTGCGGGTGTGTCAGTCACGAACGCAATTGTTTTGATCTGATCAGTAACAATTTTTTTTGTTTTTATTTCTAATAATTGCCACAATGAATTTTTTTGAACAAAGGCTGCAGTATCATTCCAGTATTGTATGTTCTCATATTCAAATGGGATGATTATTTTATTGCTGGTATCAATTATACCGCAGGTTCTTCCCTTATATCCAATAATCAGTTGCTGATTATACTCCCTGAGATTTTTTTCATAAGCAGGTTTAATCTCGATTCTGTTTTTTAAATCATATAAACCAAATTTCGTTTCTCTCAGCAACGACAAGTATTTATCCCCTGCATAGCCTATTGCATCGTAAACAGCAGGCAACAAAATTTTTCCTTCGCCGGATACCAATCCTTTCTTCCCTTTTTTTGAAACAATAAAAAGTCCTTTTTCAGAAGGTTCAATTTTATCGAAATTGAAATCAAACAACTTTTTGCCAGCGATGTCAAACAGTGAACGCCTGTCGCCATTTATCACTACTAAGTAAGTTGAGGAATCTTTGCCCGCCAGGAAATCAATCTTCGCATTTTTAAAAGCTAAATTTTTATGTCGATCAAAAAATACAGTCACGGAGTCATGCCTGTAACCAAGAGCAAAAATTCCGGCAAATGAAATGCTGTCAAAAGGTTTGCTAAGAAAGTGTTTGGATGATGGATCAAAAAGCTGCCATGTACTATCAACTTTTACACCAAGCCAATTCGAATTGGCTACTATATTCTGAAATTCTCCCACCTCACCGCGGGTATAATCAAATATCCTGACACTACTATCCGAGCGTGCTTCAAAACCAAAACCCAAAGGCTTCAACTCCCGGTTTTCAAATGGAAACAAAACATTCAGGTTACTATCCAGTAAAGCTTCTTCACCATTTCGCTTTGCCCAGATTAAATTTTTGGCGGGCCACTTTTTAACATCATCATATTGCATCGAAAAATCGGGAAGCTGCTGGTCGGCAATCAAAACTGTAAGTGCATACGTGAGCAGGCGCCAATCGTCATTCTTTCGCAAAGCCAATACCTCACCTATTGTTTTAATTTCGTCCCATTCAGGAATTAAGATAAGTCGGCCGCTTAGTGAATATAATGCCCAGTGTTCTTTGATTTTTAATGCAATAAAACGACCGTCAAGAATATGGACATCTTCTATGGTGTCATTTCCCGCTATACTAAAACCACTTTTATGAATAACAGTGTGTGATCCATCGCTCCATGAAACGAAGAGAAAACCAAGTCCAATATCATCAATCTCATCGATGCTCCCCTCAAAGATTACAGAACCATTCCTCGATACTAATTTATCATCCACTACAAGTACATCCTCTGTTATGTTTCCACATAAATATTGAGGAACTATTTCTGTTGAAGCGGGTGAAATTACATCCTCTCCTTTCGAATCCATAAAACCAAAATGACCAGCCGAGAAGATAGGAACAAGGTAAGCTTGATTAAGCTGGTGGATGCTTCTTAGGGAATCGGTCATCAGATATTCAAGCATTCCCTCAGAATCCTTCAACAAATAATAAAGAATATTCCTTGCCCTCGATGCAGAAGGACTATCAGGATAGTTGTTAATAAACGCTATGAAAGTGTTCTGATCGCCGGTGGCGGTTGATATTTCAAATATTTGTTCTTCAGCATTTCGCCGGTAGGGTGATCGCGGGTTCTCGCGTACATATTTTTGATAGGTGGCAAGGCGCTTATCCCGGGTACTGGTATAAAAAAGCAGCCGGTCATAGTTATCCTTCGCGGATTGACTATGCCGGGAGTCTGGATACTTTTTGAGGAATTCCTCAAAAGACGCATAGGTATTTTCCTCAAGGGCTACCTTATAAGCGGCATCGTGAAGTAACAGGATGGCATCTCCATAGTTAACGGAAGAAGGGAAATGTTCAAGGAAATGTAAGTAGGACTCCTCTGTATCAAGATTTCGTGCCCGTACAAACGCTGCGCTATCGATCTTTTGACGCAACTTTCTCAGGTAAAAACTATCGAGCGGAAACCTGGCAAGACGTTCGCGCTGTCTAAGGGAAAGTTCATCATAGTAAAACATGGCCGTGCCGAGGCTGTTGTAGGCAGTGTCAAGGTTAATGTCGGGATTGTTTTCCGAAGAGTAGTAGAGCGCCTTTATGTAATGCCCGCCAACGCTGAGACTGTCTTTTGAAAGCACCCTGGTGAACTTGTCCTTGCACTTCGTCCAGTTATACCGGGACAGTTCTTTCAAAGCTTTAGTTTCAAGAGCAGACTGGCCGTACACCCCGCCAGCTTTGATAATCAAAAAAATGATCAGTAACCTTCTCAACACGACTTGCATTATACGCTGCAAAACTACAAACTTCACCTATGACGACACATGAAATTGGCAGGGTATTATCGTGTCTTTTTAGTACAAAAAGTACGTAGCTATTTACAAGATTCTATCGGAGTGGCTGAATATTATTCATCAAGCAAACCACTTCATAGTATTGCATACATAGATAATTTTTGTAAATTTTCCCTGATAAAATCCCCGATAAAAAGTAAAGCATGGCGAAACTCAAGAATATCATCAAGCAACTCTCGGAAAAAGACTTCAAAGCCATTCACGATTCTCTAATAGAAAGCAATGCAGAAAAATCAGCATATCTGCTGAAAGCCTTACGGGAGCGCCAGTTATCTGATAACAAGATCATGAGCGAACTGGATGTTAATGCTAACGCTTACTACACGCTGCGATCAAGGCTCAACCTCAAGATTGAGGAATACCTGATGGAGCAGCTCGAAAGCCCTCGCACGGATGTTCTCCGCAAGGTGGCCAACATTAATGAAGTACTTTTCACCAAGAAAAAGGCTATAGCGGTGGCCACGTTAAAGAAGTTGGAAAAGGAGTTGCTTGATTACGACCTGGCAAATGAGCTTACGGTTATATACAAATCACTCAAGAAATTAAACATTAATTCTCCTGATTACTTTCAGTATTCACAGTCATACAACCGGCATGTAGCCTACATGTTGGCGGTGGATAAAGCAGAGGATTTACTTGCCGATTATTTTAAAAAATACGGTGATTACCTTCTTAACGGTGATGACACCGAAAAACTTGGTCTCACCCTGCTTATGCAGGAGATGCAAAACGTTGCCAAGCTTTATGAGTCGCACCGGTTATATGTTTACCAAAGCTGCATGTATATCTTCCATCGCCTTTTCGTAGAAGCTGATGATAATGCACATCGCGAAGGAGAATCGGTTGAAGATATTTTTGACAGGGTTCAAAAGGTTTTTGAAAGCTATCATCTTGATTCTATTTACTATCACATGAACCTTGTTTTTGAGTTTCTGAAGCTGGAGTATTATAACCACTACAAGGTCTACCGGCAGGCGGAAAAGTTTTATGAAGAAGTTAATGATGCTGCCGCGAATTTAATGGTGAATTATTCAACGTACTGTTTCCCCTCACAGTTCCTGATTTCAAAGTTGGAAAGACACCTGAGGCTTGGCACTGAGGCTGATTTGAATGCAGATAACGAAAGTATGTTCCTGGATCTGGAAGTTGATCCCCTGGATGTTCCCAAACATATTATATATATCACATACCGTGCACTGTCCTGTCATTATGCTGACAAGCACGATGAGGCCGCCAAATTGATAAACAATCTTTTGAACGAGGTGAGCTTGAAAAAGTATCCTTATATGCAGTTGGAAATAAAATCGCTGCTGGCCATGCAATATACCCTACTAAGGGACTATGAATTGTTTAACCAACTCTCCAATAGCATACAACGTCAGATAAGATTGTTTGGCAAAGACAGTTGCGAGAACATTCAACTGTTCATTAAAATTCTGAAAATTGCAACCAGCGAAGCAAAAAAGGAAAAAGGAAAGAAGATCAACGCGATTGTACCGCGGTTCAATGTTACTACAGTAAAATACTTCTCACCTACCAAGCTGGTGAAAATGGATGAAAAACTAGTTGGAAAACTAACGGAAGTCTAGACGCTTAGTTTCTGTATACTTTCTTGTGACAGCGGCTTGTTAAGGTAGAGCTTCACATTATCGTACTTTTTGGAACGGTTAAAATCCTGTGGATTTATGGAGGATGTCAGCATGACGATCTTGCATTTTGTCTTCGTCGTGTCGCCAAGCTTTTCAAACTCATCCAGGAACTGAAAACCATCCATCAAGGGCATATCAATGTCCAGGAAGATCACATCAGGAAGGACTTTCTCGGCAACATC
The DNA here is from genome assembly GCA_964521255.1 of uncultured Roseivirgaceae bacterium. GTDB lineage: Bacteria > Bacteroidota > Bacteroidia > Cytophagales > Cyclobacteriaceae > ZC4RG29. The sequence continues at coordinate 15,017 of CAZFRM010000020.1, read as the reverse complement.
CAGGCGCTCCATATTCTTTAGAAATTCAATCGCACTTTTGGCGCCGGTATGTGTGTAGATATTTTCAGTTATTGAAGCGGCTTCGATCATTTTTTGATTAATAAGATTATCAATCTCATTATCATCAATCAGCATGACGGTGCGATACTTTTTTTCGGCCATAGGGTTTCTTTAATCTTTATAAAAATAAGGGTTTGAGCGTTATTTACAAACAGGTTGTCAAATATCGAATTTAATACCTTGTGCGAGCGGTAAAGCATCCCCAAAGTTAATGGTGTTTGTCTGTCTTCGCATATAAACTTTCCAGGCATCTGAGCCTGATTCACGTCCACCCCCGGTTTCCTTCTCGCCTCCAAATGCTCCGCCAATTTCAGCACCCGATGTTCCGATGTTAACATTTGCTATTCCACAATCAGAGCCTTCGCCGGAGAGGAATTGCTCCATCTGACGCATATCTTTTGTCATAATAGCCGAGGAGAGTCCCTGCTTCACTCCGTTATTATAACTTATAGCTTCTTCAGGGGTTCGGTATTTTATCAGGTATAGAATGGGTGCAAAAGTTTCTTGCTGAACTATTTCCATGTCATTCTTCACTTCCGCTATGGCAGGTTTCACATAGCAACCAGATTCATAACCCTTACCCTTTAAAACGCCACCTTTTACAAGGAGTGATCCGCCTTCTTTCTCAATCTCTTTTAAGGCACGCTGATATAATTTCACAGCATCCTTGTCAATCAAAGGGCCCACATGATTTTCAGGATATAAAGGATTACCAATGCGAAGTTGTGTATAAGCTTTTTTTAACCGGTCACGAATTTCATCGTAAACACTTTCGTGAACAATTAACCGTCGTGTAGTAGTACAACGCTGGCCCGCTGTGCCTACCGCTCCAAACAATACACCACGAATGGTCATGTCCAGGTCTGCGGATTCGGTTACAATAATGGCATTGTTTCCCCCGAGCTCCAGTAAGGATCGTCCTAATCTTGATGCTACATTCCCGGCAACAACCTTACCCATACGCACTGATCCGGTTGCTGATATTAAGGGAACGTGTTCGCTGTTGGTTAAAAGCTCACCGACTTTGTAGTCGCCATTCACCAGACAGGAGACACCTTCCGGTACATTGTTCTTCTTAAATACCTTACTGGTTATAAACTGACAGGCTATGCTACACAAGGGAGTTTTTTCCGACGGTTTCCAGATGCATGTATCGCCACATATCCAGGCCAGCATAGCATTCCATGACCACACCGCCACGGGAAAATTAAATGCTGTAATAATTCCAACAGGGCCGAGGGGGTGCCATTGTTCATACATTCTGTGTTTAGGGCGTTCTGAATGCATGGTTAGTCCATGAAGTTGGCGGGATAGCCCCACAGCAAAATCACAGATGTCAATCATTTCCTGCACTTCGCCCATCCCTTCCTGGAGAGACTTCCCCATTTCATACGACACCAGGTAGCCGAGAGCTTCTTTATTTTTTCTTAGCGCTGAACCAACCTGGCGCACAACTTCACCTCGCCTGGGTGCGGGCCATGTTCTCCATTCCTTGAAAGCTTCAACAGAAGTTTTAACAACACGATCAAATGTCTTTTCGTCTGCTGATGTAACCGATCCAATAATTTTTCCATCAACCGGTGAGTGCGATTCGATGATTGAACCCGCTGACCTGAGCCAATTGGTTCCTGTGGATACGCCACTATTTTTCTTTTTTATACCAAGAACAGACAGAGATTCTTTTACCGTCATTTAATCTGTTAATGTTTTAAAAACTAAAATTAAATTAATATTTACAGAGATTGAGTTTAATTTGTTTGGCCACTAAGGCACTAAGGCACTAAGGAAAACAAAAGAAATTTTTTTGTCGAATAATCATTACGTTGTGCCTTTATGACTTTGGCATTACTTAAGGTAATCTGTTAAAATAGAACTAAAACAAAAAGCAGAAAGTAATTCAATTGTTTACTGTCTGCTTTTCGTAAGTTAGAAATATTGTTTACCAATCCACACCAAATGTAGCGCGCTCTCCGCCACTGTGGAAACCTTCGACCAGGATACCTCCATTCTTAAACTCTAATATCCTGTTAAGGTCCTTAACATCTTCGACCGCTATCTTATCAATGTACGCGATTATAAATCCTTCTTTAATCCCGGCCTTTCTCCACTTGCCTTCTTCCAGCTTTGTTATTCTCACACCACCTTCCAATTCGAGTTCAGTCAATTCTTTATAAGGAACTTCTTCAAAAGTGGCTCCACCTAATGCGTAACTTATTTCTTTCTTATCAACTATATCTGTGCCTTCAAAGTTTTTTAGTCGTGTGGTAACGTCATGCCTGGTGCTGGATCGTAAAAAAGTGACTTTGATCTCTTTGCCCGGACGGTGACGCGCTACTATTTCCTGTAATTCTGAAACAGAGTTGACGGGATGACCTTCTATGCCTATAATAACATCACCTGTAATTATTCCTGATTGTTCTGCAGCACTACCTTGATTAACCCGTTTGACAAGAACACCCTGACTTACAGGCAAGGCCAAATCTTCGGCAACTTTAGCGTTTACATTTTCAATCTGGATGCCCAACAGGCCTCGCTGAACTTTCCCAAACTCAAGAAGGTCATCCATCACTTTGCGAACGAGGCTTACGGGAATAGCAAAAGAATAACCCTGGTATGCTCCGTTTGATGTTGCTATAGCGGTGTTGACACCAATTAGCTCACCATCAAGATTCACCAATGCTCCTCCACTGTTTCCCGGATTTACTGCGGCATCGGTTTGAATAAATGATTCTATGTTAAGTTGACTTTGATGACTTAATATTCCAATGTTGCGTGCCTTAGCGCTGACTATTCCCGCCGTAACGGTTGAGTTAAGATCAAATGGATTGCCGATTGCCAGCACCCACTCACCGGGAGCGACCAAATCAGAATCACCATACTTAACAAAGGAAAGATTTTGTGCCTTAATTTTCAGCAACGCAAGATCTGTGCTTTCATCTCTTCCAATTACTTTGGCATAGTACCTCGTATTGTTGCTCATCACAACTTCTATGTTGATAGCATCTTCAATCACATGATTATTGGTGACGATATAGCCATCATCTGTTATGATAACACCCGATCCGGATGATCGGGCATGAGGATCAAAATTGTATTGCAACGCATTTATGCTGAAGTTTCCTGTACCATACGATGTTCGTATATGAACTACTCCTTCACGAACTACCTTCGCCGCATTTCTAAAATCCAATTCCTTCGGCACACTGTAACGAACTGAAGAGTCTTTGCTATAATTGGTCAGGAGTAATTGTTGCCGGGCATCAATTGAATTGTAGGATGGATTGTATTTATTAAAATACCGCAGTGTAATCATTGAACCTAAAATTCCTCCTATTCCCGCGGCAGCCATTATTACCAAAACAAATATTGAACGCTTCATACCCATCTCGTTTAAACTAGTTAAATGAAAAATAACGCTTATTTCTTAGAAATGACAGTGCTATAAAACAAAAGCGCCCCGACCTTACGATCGAGGCGCTAAACCCCACTTATCCATCACCTCAAACCATGAACTTAGTCAACCTTAATAGAGGTTTTCAATGCTTTCTTTTCATCCTTCGGTAATGTCACCTCCAGAATTCCGTTGTTGTACTTTGCACTGATTTTATTTGCGTCTACATTTTCAGGTAAAGCAAACGAACGGCTAAAGCTTCCGAATTGAGTTTCTACGGAGTGAAAATTGTTTTCCTTTTTTTCCTTCGTGAATTTCCTTTCACCACTTACGGTCAGATAATTCTCATTAAGGTCAAGTTTAAAATCTTCCTTGGTTACACCCGGAACTGAAACATGCAATTCAAATGCTTTTTCATTTTCATAGATGTCAACTTTAGGAACAAAAGAATAAGCTGACCCACCAGAGCGCGCTAACGAATCGCTAAAAAAACGATCGATCAGATTGTTGAATGAAGTCGGTACGAAGTCATTCAGCGTTGAGTTATACCTTATCAGGCTCATATTGTTAATTGTTTTTTGATTTAACATTCGAGCACTGTATAGGAAAAAGTATGCCGCTACCCGAAAATGAAACTTTTTAAGACATTATGACTTATTAAGATTGTCTTTGAATGGATATTCCAGACAAAATGACTTACGGTAAGGAAATTTTTGCACTTTTCAGAATCATGGCTGTGTACTAAGTACTGATAATTCCTCCATCATTTCTGTCAGGGGCAGGGCGAGGATTCCTTTTGAAACCGGAAAACGCTCCTTTCCGGGATAAACTACATAGCGATGCGTTGCCTGAATATCTTCACACCCCAGGTGAAATCCTTTGGATAATACCGGAGCCATCGAACGCTTAACCTCTATCGCGTACCGGGTTTTGCTCCCCCATTCTACAACCAGATCAATTTCCGCTCCGGCAGAAGTGCGATAAAACCATGCAGTAGCACCAAGGGGTATGTTGTTAAACAAGTTTTCAATAACAAGTCCTTCCCAACTGGAACCCACAACCGAATGACCGAGTACATCATCCAGAGTCATAAGACCCAGCAGGGCATGCGTTAGCCCGCTGTCGCGGATGTATACCTTGGGTGACTTTACAAGCCGCTTTCCTATATTTCCTGACCAGGGACGAAGCGTGCGTAACAGCAGCAAATCTTCCAGCAATTCGATATACCGTTTAGCGGTAGGCGCAGCTACATCAAGGCTTGCCCCGAGCCTTGCGGTATTAATCTGCTCGCCCTGATTGTGCGCCAACATTGTCCACAGCCGGCGCAAGGTAACGGATGGTATACGCGGTCCGAGCTGAGGGATGTCCCGTTCCAGGTAAGTGCTGATAAAATTGAGCCGCCAGCGTAAACTAACTTCATCACTTTTTGCTAAAAAACTTTCCGGAAACCCTCCCCTCAGCCACAGTCGGTCCTGCTCGTCCTGCTTTATTTCAGAAGCAGTGAATCCCGGAAGTTCCCGGTAGGCGATCCGACCGGCCAATGTCTCGGAAGATTGTTTCAGGAGTTCAAGCGATGCAGAGCCCAGAATCAGAAACCGACTGGTTTTATATCCCTCTCTCCGCCGGCGATCAATGACACCACGAAGTACACTGAATAACTCCGGCACACGCTGAATTTCATCAAGGATGACCAGTTTACTTTTGTGCAATTCAAAATAAGATTCAGCCTCATTTAATTTCGAACGGTCCGTGGGGTTTTCCAGGTCGAGATAAATTGGTTCGGGTTTCAGCGATTTCGCGATTTCTTCCGCCAGTGTCGTTTTGCCCACCTGGCGCGGGCCAAGGATACTCACTGCCGGAAATTCTTCCAGCAAACGGATAATTTCAGCCTGTGCAGATCGCTTTATCATCCTTGCAATTATAACATTTTGTATTCGATTTGCAAGGAAGTATTACAATCTCTTTCAAACAGTTTAAGGATGTGGTACGAAGCCATTAACTACCTGCTCAAAAAAGATAAAGAAGATACCGAAAACGGAAACGAATAGGGTTTAAAAGAAATGGCGAAGACTTAAAGTAAGCGCCTAATTCCTAACAAAAAAGGCAGTTATCCCAATGCATCGGGATAACTGCCTGATTTTCATTGCTCCTCGGGCTGGGCTCGAACCAGCGACCCTCTGATTAACAGTCAGATGCTCTAACCAGCTGAGCTACCAAGGAATGTTTTCCAAAAGGGACTGCAATATTAAGGACTAGGAGTGAAAATTTCTAACTGCACCTTAAAATTTCTGCCTATTTCAACCTTCTCTTTCCCGAAACCTTGCAAATGTGATTCCGTTCATTAACTTTGTATTTCAAAGTACTTTTAAATGAAAGAAGTTCAGGATTACGAAAAAGATCTGGCATCTATCCGGTCAATAATGGAGAAATCCGGGAAGTTTCTCTCCCTTAGCGGAATGTCAGGTGTAATGGCCGGTATTTATGCCCTGATTGGCGCTACCGTAGCATATTACATCGCGCATTATCCGATATCCCCTTTGCGGTATCGAATCTATTCAATTCAGGATGTCAGTACATTAACTAAACTGATTATCATCGCAACGATAGTCCTGATAGCATCACTAAGCACGGGTATATGGTTAAGTTATCGAAAGGCTAAAAAAAGCAACACCGTGCTCTGGAATAATACCAGCAAAATTTTAATTGTAAACCTGGGCATTCCCCTGTTAACCGGAGGGCTGTTTGTTTTAATCCTTCTCAACACAGGACACTTCGGTATTGCTGCCCCGTCATGTCTTATCTTTTATGGATTGGCTTTGATCAATGCCAGTGCGAATATGTATAAAGAGATTCGCTATTTGGGAATTTCTGAAATTATACTGGGTTTGATTTCGGCATTCATGCCTGGGTACGGTCTTATATTTTGGGCGTTTGGTTTCGGCGTGCTGCATATTATTTATGGAACCGTAATGTATTACCGCTACGACAAGTGAAAAACCCTTTCGAGAATTTAGATAAAGTATTGGAACATCGTGCGCGACTTCAGATCATGTCTGCTCTGGTTACAAATGATTCATATGATTTCAAATCGCTAAAAGAACTTCTCGATGTTACCGATGGCAACCTTGCATCACACATGAAAGCACTGGAAAAAGAAAAGTATATCGCCGTGATAAAATCTTTTGTTGATCGCAAACCAAACACAAAATATAAAGTGACAGAAAAAGGTCGCCATGCATTTAAAAAACACCTCGATGCGCTCGAAGCTGTTGTAAAACATCAACGGGTATAATTTTTTTATCTATCAACTTTGAATTTGAAAGTACTTTTAACAAATTAAATTATATGGAAAACACAAGTTTCACTTCCTCCTCAAATCTCAATGTATTTGAAAGACTAAACCGATGGATCCAGGAGTCCATCATGGTAAAATTATTTTCAATCGGGTTTCTTGTTCTGATTCTTCTGATACCTTCTGCCTGGATTGACGATCTGATCCAGGAGCGACAAAATCGTTCTGATCAGGTCATGAAAGAAGTTGCAGATAAATGGTCCGGAAGTCAAACCATCGCGGGGCCGATTCTTGTCATTCCTTTTAAAAAGCAGGAAGTGATTGACCGTGGAAAAGATGGAAAAGAAATCAGAGAACATATTGAGAAGGCTTTCTTCCTGCCTGAATCATTAAATATTGATGGAACAGTAAGCCCTGAAATTCTTCATCGTGGAATTTTTGATGCTGTGGTATATGAATCTTCCCTTCAAATAAAATCAAGCTTTGTGAAACCGGATTTTAAAAGTCTTGAGATCGCTGACGAGGATGTTATCTGGAGTGGCGCTTACATGATTTTTGGCATTAGCGATTTGCGGGGAATCAATGATAATCCTGCACTGCAAGTTGGCGGTAACCCTTATGCTGCGGAACCATCAAATAACATTGGTGTAGTAGTTCTTCCTTCGCAAAGAACAACTCCCAATGACTACGACCGTACTGTTACTGCTGATCAAAAAAGCGAAACAAGAAATGGAATGGTGGTAAAGCTTGGATGGGAAAATGCAGAAAGTTTTAGCGGAAACTTTACCCTAAAATTAAATCTTAAAGGAAGCAAGCGATTGGATTTTGTGCCTGTCGGTAAAACAACAGATGTAAAAATCGGCGGACCATGGCAAGATCCAAGTTTCGATGGAGAATTCTTACCGGCAACGAGAGAGGTTTCTGAAAGTGGCTTCACTGCTGCGTGGAAAGTTTTGCATTTCAATCGTCCGTTTGCTCAACAATGGGTTGATAATAACCAGTATTTACGTGGATCAGACTTCGGTGTAAAACTTCTCATTCCTGTTGATCAGTATCAAAAAAGTACACGCACATCCAAATATGCACAGCTTATTATCATACTCACATTTGTGGCGCTATTTCTTGTAGAAATCACACGCAAGATTCGGATTCATCCTTTTCAATATATATTGATTGGTGCAGCCCTTATTATTTACTATACATTACTATTAAGTATTTCCGAACAGTTGGGATATAATTCCGCCTATTGGATAGCCGCTACTGCCACCGTGGTACTAATAAGTTTGTATTCGACAACATTTCTGAAATCCACATCACTGGTAATTCTTCTGTCAATGTTAATGACAGTTTTTTATGCATTCATTTTTGTAATCATACTCCAACAAGACCTATCCTTATTAATCGGAAGCATCGGTCTCTTTATAATCGTTGCAGCGTTAATGTTCTTCTCAAGAAAAGTAACATGGTACAAGGAAGTAGCAGGCTAGTATTAACTTCAATGCATTCGTTTCGCAATGCTAAATGGTCGTGGCCAATAACGGTTATACCGGTATGTATCTTCCTTTGGATTCATTACGGTACGTATCGAATTATTCATGAGCAACTTTCATTGCAAGACTCCAATCAATGGATGTTGTATGGAGTGCTTCTATCGCTCATCTGGTTTATTCATACCGGAATTACAGCTTACCTGATTCTTATTCGATGCCCGCTGGAAAAAAACTATGCATACATTACCTTCTCATTTTACTTTTTGTTCGTTTTTATATACTTAAGCAATTTTTACAATATGATACCACCCAGTATTCCAGGCTGGGTGGCATCAGAGAACAAAAGACTTTATGCAATGATATTCATTGCACCTACCTTAGTACATAGCCTGACAATCATTAACACAACTATTGATACGCAAACCAAATCTATCCTTAAAGAAAAATTGCTCACTACCAGTATCGCATTAGCAGGATGTATTCTACTGCTAATGATTCTGCCAAAAGCTCATCGAGGTTTAGAACATAAAATTGTTATTTTCATGTTCTTACTTTCCTCCGCTGCGTTTCTAAATGGAGTAACTAAACTATTTGATTTGAATCGCTTAAAAAGTTTTTTTGTAAAAGATAAATACATAATTATAGCCAAGCCGCTACTGGCCATTTCGTTTCCATTAGCCGGAATGTTTTTAAACAATGATATTCTTTTTGATGCCGGGCTCGGTGATTTTTCAAACATATCTTTTTATATGTGGAGTATGCTGAATGGATTAGCCATCTGTGCTCCTGATTTTAAGCACAGGTCATACAGAGTTGTGCTGTTCCTGACCAGGTCGATGACTTATTCATATATTATTTGGCTTATGATAACATTTATGCCGCGCTTACCATTATCGGCCATTGCCATATCCTCCTTTGGATTGGGTTATCTAATGGTCGCGCCGTTGGTAATTATAATTTTTCACACAAAATTATTAGTGAGCGATGCAACCTATCTTTATCATCACCTTTCAAGACAAACCATTCGGGCAATGTTTTTATCCGCTGTAAGCCTTCCCATTATTGTAAATACATTTGAAGCCCTTACCCAATAGACTAACTAGAGTCTGTCCATAAAGTAAAGAGAGAGATGAGTTTCTCCTGCTGATAACTGTAAACCTGTGTGCCAGCATAGGCAGGTTCACGCTGATAATTGAGGATGGTGCAGTTGAAAATCTGTAGCGCAGGTCTGAATCCGGCCGATTTTTTTCTGCCATTCAAAAAAATAGGCTTTGTATTTTTCAGGCAATTGAACTATTTGCCGGCTAACCTAAACGTCTGTTATGAAGATTTTTCATTATCTGGTGCTAACCTTAGCACTATGCTTGCCGCTTATCTCGACAGGACAAAGCAACCTGGAAAAAATTGACACTGCATTTATCCGAAAGATCAAGGATGAAGGACTAAACCGTTCGGAGGTAATGCAAACCCTGGGCATGCTTACGGATGTATATGGCCCGCGGCTTTCTTTTTCACCCGGATATAAGAATGCCGCTAATTATGTTCAGCAATCGATGGAAACACTTGGCCTCAGCAATGTTCACTTTGACAACTGGGGAGATATTGGTAAGGGCTGGTACATCAAAAAATTCAACGTGCAGATTACAGAACCTTTCTATGCACCTTTATTTGGCTATCCCAAAGGATGGTCACCAGGCTTGAAAAATACTACCAGCGCTGAAGTTGTCTATGTCAGCGCAAATTCCGAAGAAGAACTCATCGCATACAAGGGAAAACTTAAAGGGAAAATAGTAATCATGGATTTGCCGCCAAAAATAAAATTCAGTTTTGATCCCATCGCTTCACGAATCGCTGATTCGACCTTGCTCAAGTATGCCAATGACATCGTTAAAGGTTCTGACCGTCGTTATCCGGCCACAGCACCCGAACAGATCACGTACATGAAATGGAAATTCTGTATGAACGAAGGTGTGATTGCAGTGCTGACGCCCAGCACAGGCCGTGGTGATAATGGTTCATTGCTGGTGACCGGATCATATTTACCCATTCCCCCTGAAACACCGCGTGATAAACGTCCGCGGCCATTCAGCACCGAAGCGCCAAAAACGCTTCCGCAGGTAGCGCTTTCATCAGAGCACTATAATCGCATATACCGTCTTCTTGAAAAAGGTCAGCAGGTGAAAGTTGAGCTTACACTCAATGTTGGTTTCCTGGAACCGGCAGAAGGCTTCAATGTGATTGCCGAAATTCCTGGCACCGACTTAAAGGATGAGGTGGTGATGATAGGCGCACATCTTGACAGTTGGCACAGTGGTACAGGAACAACCGACAACGGTGTAGGTTCAGCCGTTTGCCTCGAAGCCATGCGCATACTTAAGGCATTGGACATCCAGCCGCGTCGTACCATACGCATAGGACTATGGGGAGGTGAAGAACAAGGGTTGTTGGGATCACGGGGATATGTAAAAAACCATCTGGGCAGCAAAACAGAAGGCGAAATTACACTCACTGCCGAAGGACAAAAATTATCGGCATATTTTAATATGGATAATGGAACCGGAAAATTCCGCGGAATCTATCTTCAGGAAAATGAAAAAACACGGGAGATTTTCAGACAATGGTTCAAACCTTTCCACAGCATGGGAGCCGCCACACTTGCTTCCTTTAATACAGGCTCAACAGATCATGTTGCGTTTGACGCTGTGGGGATACCGGCATTTCAATTCATCCAGGATCCTATCGAATACTCCTCACGAACACATCATTCCACGATGGATGTATTTGACAAAGCCCTGGAAGATGATTTAAAACAAAATGCCGTAATTATGGCAAGCTTTGCCTGGCTTGCTGCCATGCGTGATGAATTATTGCCAAGAAAATAAATTATGAAAGCCGGGAGGGTCTCCTTCCGGCACTACGATTTTATTGAAGAAAGGGATATGTATAGTCAGTGGGAGGCACCAGGGTCTCCTTAATTACCCTTGCCGATACCCAGCGAAGTAAATTCATTTTTGCACCCGCTTTGTCATTGGTACCGGAAGCACGGGCTCCGCCAAAAGGTTGTTGACCCACTACTGCACCAGTAGGCTTATCGTTAATATAAAAGTTACCGGCTGCATTGACAAGTCGTTCCGTTGCTCTTTCCACGGCATAACGATCTTTGGCGAAGATGGATCCGGTCAACGCATAGGGAGAAGTTTCATCCACAAGAGTTAGGGTTTCTTCAAAATTATCTTCCTTGTAAACGTAGATGGTTAAAACCGGACCAAAGATTTCTTCACACATGGTAACCGATGAAGGGTCTTTCGTTAAAATTACCGTTGGATCTATAAAGTAGCCTTTTGATTTATCATACTTTCCTCCGGCAATAATTTCATTGAGCGGATTCTCTTTAGCTTTATTTATATATCCTACAATTTTATCAAATGCTTTTTCATCAATTACGGCATTAACAAAATTTCCAAAGTCCTCAACACCTCCGACTTTAATGTTCCCTAAGTCATGAAGCAGATACTCCTTCACCTTATCCCAAAGATTGGTTGGAATATATGCGCGTGATGCGGCCGAACATTTTTGTCCCTGGTATTCAAAAGCGCCGCGAACTAAAGCAGTGGCTACTTCTTTTGCATCGGCACTGTGATGTACCATTACAAAATCCTTTCCACCTGTTTCACCTACAATGCGGGGATAGGATTTATACTTTTCAATATTCTGACCGATGGTTTTCCACATGGTCTGAAAAACTTTAGTGCTACCGGTAAAATGTAGTCCGGCAAAATCACGGTGATTTAAAATTATTTCTCCGGTAACGGGGCCATCAACATAAATCAGGTTAATTACACCGTCCGGCAAACCTGCTTCTCTCAAAATTTGCATGATAACATTCGCTGCGTATATCTGAGTATACGCTGGTTTCCACACTACCGTATTACCCATCAAGGCCATGCAGGTCGGAAGATTGCCGGCAATAGCCGTGAAGTTAAAGGGTGTTAAAGCAAACGTGAAGCCTTCCAACGGACGGTACTCCATCCTGTTCCACATTCCACTTGATGACTCAGGTTGATCATCATATATCTGTGTCATGTAATGCACATTGTAGCGGAGAAAATCAATCAACTCACAAGCTGAATCAATCTCCGCCTGGTAAGCATTTTTAGATTGACCCAACATAGTAGCAGCATTCATCTTAAACCGGTAAGGACCAGCAAGCAAATCAGCAGCCTTTAAAAATATTCCGGCACGATGCTCCCACCCAAGATTTATCCAACTTTCTTTTGCGCTCATGGCAGCATTTATCGCCTGCTCAACGTGTGTAGCATCTCCTTCATGAAAATACCCAAGAATATGTTTATGATCATGGGGAGGTGAAAGCGTTTTTGTGTTTCCCGTTCGTATCTCTTCACCGCCAATGTACATCGGTATATCTTCCTTAGACGCCCGTGCTTCTTTAATTGCTTTTGTCAGCAGTTCCCGCTCCTTTGTTCCCGGAGCATAGGAGAGCACAGGTTCATTTTTCGGAACGGGTACATGAAAAACTCCTTTCGGCATAATCAATCGTTTAGGTTACTTCAATAAAGATTGCTAAAGTTAGTGTTTTTAGAAAGGCCATAAAGGTTACAAAAGATTGCAAAGCTCCTGTAAACTTTTTATTTCGTAATGAACAGTTTCTTTATGCTCGGCCTCAAAAGGGTTGAAGAAAGTCACATCAATCGAAGCATTCCTTGCACCGGCAATATCAGTTACAAGATTATCGCCTACCATCATTGCTTCATGCGCACTCGCATCGTTGGAGCGTAAAGCGTAATCAAATATTTCACGGGCTGGTTTTTTGTATCCTGCTTTTTGAGAAGTGACTACGTGATCAAAATAGTGAAGCAGATTGCTGCAGCTAAGTTTAGTATGTTGAATCTCTTCAAATCCATTGGTAACAACTGTCAGGTTATAGCGTTCTGACAAATACGCCAACGTTTCGACAGCGTGCGGCATAAGATTGTTTCGCTTAGGACAACTTTGCAAATATTCGTAAGACAAGGAAGACGAAAGCTCTTCTTTGTAAGCGCCAAATTTTTGGAGAATCTGTTTAAATCTTTCGCTGCGAATGTATTCACTATCAATCTGGCCGCGATCGTAAAGATCCCAAAGTCTTTCATTGACCTCCTTAAAAGTTATGCAGAGCTCATCAATACTCGTAACACCTTGTTCCTGTAAAGTAAAATGATCATATAGTTCTGCCAGTGTTTCTTTCGAATTTGTTTCGTAATCCCACAAGGTGTGATCGAGGTCAAAAAAAATGCATTTATACATACGGTCTTTCTTCACTAATAGTCAGTTATTTTCCAACAACACTTTTTGATTGCCACTCTTCCATTTGAACTTTATTAATGGATAGTTCGCGATTGGAATATAATGTTTTATAGAGTTGCAAATCTTTTTGCAACTGCTGGTCACGCCGCACAAATTGAAGAATCTGATTGACGATCTCATACACCTCATCCTTTACCTGGTAAAATACCCAGTGATTATAGCGACGGAAAGAAAGTATTCCTGAATTTTTAAGGTAGATAAGATGACGTGATGTTTTGGCTTGCGTGTATTCGAGGATTCGTTCTAAATCAGAAATGCACATTTCACCGTTCTCAAAAATTAAGTGTAAAATTCGCAAGCGTGATTCATCTGCACAGGCTTTAAAAATCTGCGAACCTAAGGTGAGATTAAAGTTCTTCAGCCGCATGTAATAGGTTTTTGCCTGTCAAAGGTATTGAATTAGGCCATTTATTTGGTTATCCGTATATTTGAAATTCATATTTGCATAGATTGATTTTAAAGGAGTCGCAAGCCAGCTTGAGTACTTTAAATCCATCAAACTGCATGATATTTCATTTGTAAAAAATGTTTTCTTTTGGTAATTCAGAAGGTAATTTGAGCGCAATGGCAAAGAAAACTACACGTTTTTACCTCCCTATTATTCTACTGGTGGTCTTGGTGCTTTCTATTGATGCCCAGGCCCAAAATCAAAGGCGAATTATTCAGCTCTCCGGTGTAGTATTGGGCAGCGACAGTGCGTCGTTTATTCCCGGTGTTCACATTTATGTTCCGAAGGCAGGAAGGGGTACCACTACAAATTCCGTGGGGTTCTTTTCGATGCCGGTTTTAGTAGGTGACAGCATTGCAATTAGTTCCGTTGGCTTTCAGCGGCAACATTATATCGTACCTCCCTCTTCCAGGGAATTCCAGACAATCATTATTACGATGGTGGAGGATGTTACTTTTCTGAAAGAAATCGAGATTGTTCCTTTCCCCACAGAGGAAGTATTTAAAGAGGCTGTGTTGGCCATGAACATGCCGTTGGACCAAAACATTGATCAGAAGAATATGAATGCCGAATTGCTTGCATTGATGTTAAAGACAACACCCATGGACGGGCCACAAAATCAACGATATTCTTTGGATCAATGGGCCACTTATCCAAACAGGAATTATCAACCCTTAACTAACCCACTTTTAAATCCTTTCAACTGGGCTAAGTTTTTTAATTCAATGAAGAAGAAAAAGTAGAGGTTGTAAAGAAATAAAGAGCTCGATGTTTCCACCGAGCTTTCATTTAAAGTCGTCCAGCCTGTACAATTTTCGAACCTGAACCCAGGTAATGATCGAAGCATGAAGTCGGGCTTGCCCGACGAAGCCCGCTTCCAGAATCTTGGTTCTGAAAACGAGCCGTCGATGGCGAAGCCCGCCTACTCCTATTGGAGCTTCGGCGGGCGTAGTCGGGGTGAGATGATTCGAA